>NZ_JBQUYZ010000005.1:0-479468 GCF_056314105.1 Xanthobacter sp. DMC12
CATCGCTGCCAGAAGAGACCCCGCAAGGACTCCGCCGTCCACGTTTCTCTTTCTTCTGTCATACATGTCAAACAGCGCGCCCTGTCGGGCAAATTCTGCCTCGCCGAAGCGAGAGCCTCACACCCTTGGGAGGGTCCAGAGAACACCTTTCCGCCCGGCTTTTGACCGGCTGCCACTACGGACAGTGGAGAGGAGAGCTCCGGGGAAGCGCCGTCCCGCCATGCGGCGGCGCCCCGTCAGTGATGTGGCTTATAAGGGGGCCCCTCAGACCTGTCAACACCCTTGTTTTTGAGCCCGATACGATCTGTTGCCGGCTGTGGAAAACTCGGATGCCGCGACGCCGCTAGCGACGGAGAAATCGAATTAAATCAGCTTGTTATGGCCGCCCACAGGGGTTCCGACACCCCGTCGTTCTACCAGCGACCCCGCTTTGAAGCCACCAGGTCCGCCTCAAATTCCTTCGCCGAGATCGACAAATTCCGCGATCAGCCGGGCATCGGGGCGCTGGCGGCGGGCTGCAGGACGCGTCAGTTCCTGCACCAGCTGGTGCACCTGGACAGCGATCTCCGGCACCGCGGTCACCTCCCAGAAGGCTGGGCGCGACAAGGGGCCGAGGGCGTGCAGCCAGGTCGAGGCATGCCCGTAGCGGTCGAGCAGCGCTGTTCCGCGGGTCTCCAGCCCCAGCCCGAGCGGATCGGGCCGGATACGTCCCGCCTCCCGCAGCCCGTCGAACGGCGGCACGGCAAGGGCTGCGAAATCGGAGCGCGGGCCCGTGCAATTCACCACCCGTGCCACCTCGAGCGAGAGCGCGCGGCCGGAATGGCGCCGGCGCAGGGTCGCCGCGACCCCGCCCGGCACGAGGTCGAGGCTGGCGATCCGGCCGGCAACGACCGTGAGCTGGCCGGATTGCGTCAGCCCGCCGAAGGCCTCGGCAATGCGCGGCGCCATGCGGTGCCGGTGGATGTCCCAATAGGTTCGCCCATGGCGCAGGAAGCGCTCCCGCGCCTTGAGCGACCAGCCAGCCCAGACCGCAGCCAAGGCCGGGCGTGCGGCGTCCATCACCCGCTGCCACGGCACGCCGCGCGTTGCCGCCTGCCGGACAGCCGTGCGGATCAGGCGGAGCGCCTTTACCGGGTCGCCTGCCTCACCCGGATCGAGGAACGGCTCCACGCCGCCAAGCCTGCCGGGCACGTCCGCATGGACATGGGGGACCAGACCATGACGCGACACGCTCCAGATCGGCCCGCGATGACCGCGCGCCGCAAGCATCAGCGCCACGTCCACCATGGTGAGGCCCGAGCCGATGAGAAGCACGGGTGCATCCGGTGAGAGGCTGTCGATGTCCTGCCATCGCCAAGGGTCCGGCACGAACAGCGGGCTGTCATAGACGCCACCGTCGCGGGTCCGCGGCGGACGGGGCGGCATGTTTCCCGTGGCGAGCACCACATGGGTCCCGTCGATGCGTCGCCCGTCGGCCAGGGTGACGCTGGGCACCGGGCGATCGGAGACGCGCACCACCTCGCCGCGAACCCGGCGCAGACGACCGCTTCGGGCCGCCAGCGCCGTTTCCAGCCGTTCGGCGAGATAGGCGCCGAACAAGGCGCGCGGCACGAAGGCGCGGGCAAGATCGCCCCCGGCCTCCTCGATGGCGGCGGAAAGATCGGCGCCACTCCCCTTCAGCCACTGGGCAAAGCTCGGCTTGAGCCCCACCTCCATGCGCGCCACCGGGACATTGAGCAGGTGGAACGGATCGCACGCGCCGTAGGCAAGGCCCGGGCCCGCCTTCGCCTCCCGTTCCACCAGCACCACGTCGAGCCGGGCGGCAGCGGCGGCCAGCGCGAACAGGGTGCCGCTGAAGCCCCCGCCAACGACCACCACGGTGCCACGCGCATCTCGGCTCGGCTCTGCGCCTTGCGCTTCCCAGGCATTCAGCACGGCGTTGCTCCTCGCGAGGCGGTCCGATCAGGAGGCAGAGACGCGGCGCGCCTCGGGCACAATGGCATTGCCGATGATCTCGCCGAACGGGCCGCGATGATTGGTGACAACGCCTGGCGCACCGGTTCCGGATGCACGCGGCAGCAGCGGCAGCACGCTTTCACCGAAGCGATAGGCCTCCTCCAGGTGAGGATAACCCGAGAGCACGAAGGTATCGACGCCCACCGCCATGTATTCCTTGAGCCGCTCGGCCACGGTTTCGGGATCCCCCACGAGGGCGGTACCGGCACCGCCGCGCACAAGGCCGACGCCCGCCCAGAGGTTGGGCGCGACTTCCAGCTTGTCGCGCCGGCCGCCATGCAGCGCGCTCATCCGCCGCTGGCCTTCGGAATCCATGCGGGAGAAGACCTTCTGCGCCTCGGCGATGGTCGCGTCGTCGACATAGCGGATCAGGTCGTCCGCCGCCGCCCAGGCCTGAGCCTCCGTATCGCGGACGATCACATGGAGGCGCACGCCGAATGTCACCTCGCGGCCCAGCGCGGCAGCGCGGGCTCGGATGTCCCTGATCTTCTCCGCCACCTGCGCGGGGGGTTCGCCCCAGGTGAGATACTTCTGCACCTGCCGGGCCGCCACATCATGAGCGGGCGCGGAGGAGCCGCCGAAGAACAGCGGCGGATGGGGCTGCTGCACCGGCGGATAGAGCAGCTTGCCACCCTCCACCTTGAAGTGCTTGCCCTCGAAATTCACGTCCTCGCCCTTGAGAAGGCGGGTGTAGATGTCGAGGAACTCGGCCGTGATCTCGTAGCGCTCTGCATGGTCGGCGAAGAAGCCGTCGCCCTTGTTCTCCACCGGGTCGCCGCCGGTGACGACATTGATGAGGGCGCGGCCGCCGGAGATGCGATCGAGCGTCGCCGTCATGCGCGCGGCCACCGCCGGCGAGAGCAGGCCGGGGCGCACCGCCACCAGAAAGCGCAGGCGCTCCGTGAGGCCGGCAAGGGCGGAGGCCACAATCCAGCTGTCCTCGCAGCTGCGGCCGGTCGGGATGAGCACGCCGAAATAGCCGAGCTGGTCCGCCGCCTGGGCGATCTGCCGGAGATAGCCGAGGCTGACCTCGCGCGCCTTGTGCGACGTGCCGAGATAGTGGCCGTCCCCATGGGTGGGCAGGAACCACAGGACGTTGGGTTCAGTCGCGGCGGGCAGGCTCGGGTCGGCGGCAGGAATCGCGGCAGAGGACGACGCGGCGAGGGTCATGGACAGGCTCCGGATGGGGCCGGGAGCGTCGGGCCCACGCCCTCCGGCTTTAATTCAATAAACTTGATAGAATTTATTGACCCGCTTTGATCCGCCTGTCTATTGTTTTCTCCGATCCACCCCATCCGGATTGATCCGGAGGGGACGGAACGTGATGCCCCGAGGGGCAGAACCCGCGGGCCCGACCCTGTTCGCCCGCACGTTCGAAAAAGGCAGATCGATGAACGCGCACGTCTCCGCCGCACCGGGCCAGCCGGCCCAGATCGCCCCGGCTCCCGCCCCTTCCCCCGAAATTTCGGCCGCCTCCCTCGCCTTCCGGAGCGCCATGCGCAAGCTGGCCGGCGCCGTGAGCGTGCTCACTGTGGGCCAGGGCGACGAGCGCACCGGCCTCACCGCAACGTCCGTCACCTCCCTTTCGGTCGAGCCGCCGACGCTGCTCATATGCGTCAATCGCGCCACCTCGTCCGTCGCGCCTCTGCTGAAGGAGCGCGCCTTCGCCATCAATGTGCTGCGGCCGCATCACGAGCCGGTGGCCGACCGCTTCGCCGGCAAGGGCGGCCTCAAGGGCCCGGCCCGCTATGACGGCGCCGACTGGACCCGCCTCTCCACCGGCGCGCCGGTGCTCGCCGATGCCCTCGCCGCGTTCGACTGCGAGCTGGAAGACGCCATCGAGCGGCACTCCCACCTCATCGTCATCGGCCGGGTGGTGGCCTCCCGCATCACCGAGAGCGCCGAGCCGCTGCTCTACTGGGCCGGCAGCTATCGCGGCCTGTCCTTCTGATCCCCCAATTCCAAGGAACTTAAGACATGAGCACCGGCATCACGCGCCGCCATTTTGCTGCCCTTGCCTCCGGCCTTGCGGGCGCCATCGCCTTGGGGGCGGCTCCGGCCCGGGCGCAGGAGAAGGTGGTGCGCATCGGCTACCAGAAATACGGCACCCTCATCCTGCTGAAGAACAAGGGCCTGCTGGAGCCCCTGCTGAAGCCGCTGGGCTACAGCGTGAAATGGGCCGAGTTCCCGGCCGGCCCGCAGCTGCTGGAAGCGCTCAACGCCGGCGCAGTGGACTTCGGCAACACCGGCGAGGCCCCGCCCATCTTCGCGCAGGCGGCCGGCGCGCCCCTCGTCTATGTGGGCTACGAGCCCGCCGCCCCCCAGGGCGAAGCCATCCTCGTGCCCAAGGACAGCCCGCTCAAGACCGTCGCCGACCTCAAGGGCAAGACGGTGGCGCTGAACAAGGGCTCCAACGTCCATTATCTCCTCGTGAAGGCGCTGGAGAAGGCGGGCGTGCCCTATTCCGACATCAAGACCGCCTATCTCACCCCGGCCGACGCCCGCGCCGCCTTCGAGCGCGGGTCGGTGGATGCCTGGGCCATCTGGGACCCCTTCCAGGCGGCGGCGGAAAAGACCATCGACGCCCGCCAGCTCGCCGACGGCACCGGCATCGTCTCCAATTATCAGTTCTATCTCTCGACCCGATCCTTCGTGGATCAGGCGCCGCAGGTGGTGGACGCGCTGCTCAAGGGCGTTGCCGAGGTGGGCGCGTGGGTGAAGGCGAACCCCAAGGCGGCCGCCGCCGAGTTCTCGCCGCTCATCGGCATTCCCGCCCCCATCCTGGAGGTCGCCCTCGCCCGCCAGCAGTATGACGTGAAGCCGATCACCCCCGAGGTAGCGGCGGCGCAGCAGCAGGTGGCGGATGCCTTTCTTGCCCTCGGCCTGATCCCCAAGCCCATCCGCATCGCCGACGCCTTGCGCGCGCCGAAGTCGTGATGCGGACCTAAGGAGCCTGACATGAGCCCGCCCGCCCAGAGTGAGGCCGCCGTCCTTCCGGCGGCGGCCGCGTCCGTCGCCGCAGAGCCCGCGGAAGTCCGTCGCCTCGCCGGCGTCCGTGCAGCCGCGGTCGGCCGTGCTCTCCTGCCGTGGGCACTGCCCCTCACCGTCCTCGCTTTGTGGCAGGCGGCGGCGAGCCTCGGCTTCCTCTCCTCGCGGGTGCTGCCGGCGCCGAGCGACGTGGCGGTCGCCTTCTGGCGGACCCTCGGCGATGGCTCGCTCCTCGCCAATGTGGCGGTCTCGACCCGCCGGGCGCTGATCGGCCTCGCCATCGGCGGCTCGATCGGCTTTGCGCTGGGGGTGCTGAACGGCATCGTGCGGCCGGCCGAGACGGCATTCGATTCCACCATGCAGATGCTGCGCAACGTGCCGCATCTCGCCATCATCCCGCTGGTGATCCTGTGGTTCGGCATCGATGAGGAGGCGAAGATCTTCCTCGTCGCCATCGGCGTCGCCTTCCCGATCTACCTCAACACCTTCCACGGCATCCGCACGGTGGATCGCGGGCTGGTGGAGATGGCGCGGGTGTATGGCCTCTCCAGCACCGCCTTGTTCTGGCGCATCGTGCTGCCGGGGGCGCTGCCTTCCGTGCTGGTGGGGCTGCGCTATGCGCTGGGCATCATGTGGCTGACGCTGATCGTCGCCGAGACCATCTCCTCCACCGAGGGCATCGGCTACATGACCATGAACGCCCGCGAATTCCTACAGACCGACGTGGTGGTGCTGGGCGTGCTCGCCTACGCGCTCCTCGGCAAGCTCGCCGACAGCTTCACCCGCGCCATCGAGCGTCGGGCACTGGCCTGGCATCCCGCCTATCAGCACGGCGCGGAAGGAGCGGCCTGATGGAAATCTTCGCCGCGACAGACGCCGACATCGCCGCGAAGGTCCGCGCCGAAGAAATCCGCGCGACCTTCACGCCGCCCGAGCCGCGCCAGAGCACCCCGCGCTGGAAGGGCGAGCCCATCCATCTCTCCGCCGTCACCAAGAGCTTCGGCGCCCGCCCTGTGCTGCGCCGGCTGGATCTCGACGTTCCGGCCGGGCAGTTCCTCGCCGTGGTCGGCCGCTCCGGCGGGGGCAAGACCACTTTGATGCGCCTCATCTGCGGGCTCGATCTCGCCACCTCAGGCACCGTGCGGGTGGGCGATAGCCCGGTCACCGGGCTGATGCCGCAGGTGCGCCTGCTGTTTCAGGATGCGCGCCTCGCCCCGTGGCAGCGGGTGCTTGCCAACGTGGGCATCGCGCGCGGTCCCCACTGGCGCGAGGAGGCCCATGCGGCCTTGCGCGATGTGGGCCTCGCCGATCGCGGCCGCGACTGGCCGTCGGTTCTCTCCGGCGGGCAGAAGCAGCGCGTGTCGCTGGCCCGCGCCCTTGTCTCACGCCCCGGCGTGCTTTTGCTGGACGAGCCGTTCGGCGCCCTCGATGCCTTGACCCGCACTGAGATGCACCGCCTCACCGAGCGCATCTGGACCGAGCACGGCTTCACCGTAGTGCTCATAACCCATGATGTGGCCGAGGCGGTGGCGCTGGCGGATCGGGTCGTCGTGCTGCGGCAGGGCGAGATCGCCCTTGACGTGCCGGTGGACCTGCCCCGCCCGCGCAGCGGCATCGCCTCACCCGAGGCGCTCGACCTCCAGCGGCGCATCCTCGCCGCGGTCTGATCCCCCAAACAAAAAGGGCGCCCGGTGATGAGCCGGGCGCCCTTTTGTGTTGTCGGCGATCGCTTCAGCGCTGGAGGCCCCAGGCCCGCACCGTGCGCTGCTCGACGAGGCGGAACAGCACCTCCACCAGAAGGCCAATCAGGATCACCGTGACGAGGCCCGCGAACACCCGGTCGGTCAGCAGCTCATTGCGGTTACGATAGATGAACCAGCCGAGGCCGCCCGAGCGGGAGGAAACACCGAACACCAGCTCGGCCGCGATCAGCGTGCGCCACGCAAACGCCCACGCGATCTTCAGGCCCGACAAAAGCGAGGGGAGTGCTGCGGGAATGAGGATGAGCGCCACGTAGGCCGGCCCCTTCAGCCCGTAATTGCGACCGACGAGGCGCTGCGTCTCCGGCACCTGCTCGAACCCCGTCAGAGCCGCCAGCGCGAAGGGCCAGAGCACCGCATGCACCATCACCAGCAGGAGGCTCGCCTCGCCGAGGCCCAGCCACAGCATGGCGAGGGGCAGGAGGGCGATGGCCGGCAGTGGATTGAACATGGCCGTGAGGGTGAGCAGCACCTCCTTCACGAAAGGCACCGCGATGGCCACCGAGACGAAGACGAGGGCGAGCGCCAGCGCCAGTACATAGCCCTTCACCAGCACTGTGAGCGAGGCAACGGAGGCCGGGAACAGGTCTTCATGGCGCAGCGCCTCAACCAGCGCCGACATGGTGTCGGTGAAGGTGGGAAAGAGCAGCGGGCTGTTCTGCCACGTCGCCGCCACCTGCCACAGGATCGCGAGGCCCGCGAGCACCACCAGCCGGCGCACCAGGGTGAAGCGCCACAGCCCCGCAGGCGAGAAGGTCTGGCGGAGGGTGGAGCCCGGCGCGCCCGACAAGGAAACATCAGTCATGGCGCGCTCCATCGGCGAAGAGAAGATCGCTCACCTCCCGCACCACGCCCTCGAAGGCCGAGGAGCCGCGCTCGGCGAGCCCGAGGCCGGAGGTGTCGAAGCTGGCGATGGTCCGGCCGGGATGGGCCGCCAGAAGATGCAGCCGCGTGCCGATCAGCACGGCTTCGTCGATGGCGTGGGTGACGAAGACCAGCGTGAAGCCCTGCTCCTCGGCGAGGCGCAGCAGGTCCTCCTGAAGGGTCCGGCGGGTGAGGGCATCGAGGGCGGCGAACGGCTCGTCCATGAGCAAGACGTCCGGCTCGGCGGCGAGCGCGCGGGCGATGGCGGCGCGCTGCTTCATGCCGCCGGAGAGCGTATGCGGATAGGCATCGAAGGCGCGCGCAAGGCCCACCTTTGCAAGGGCCGCCCGTGCCCGCTCGCGGGCTTCCTTCAGCGGCACCTTGCGGGCGACGCGCAGCGGGAAGGCCACGTTGTCCGTGATGCTCTTCCACGGCAGCAACTGGTCGAATTCCTGGAACACCACGAGGCGGTCCGGTCCGGGACCGGTCACTTTATTGCCGCGCAGGCTCACCGTGCCGGCCGCGGGCTTCAGGAAGCCGGCCAGCGCCTTGAGGATCGAAGACTTGCCACAGCCGGAGGGGCCGAGCAGCACGAGGCGCTCGCGCGCGTGGACGGTGAAGCTCACATCCTCCACCGCCCGATGGCGACCGGCCTGCCCGACATAGTCGAGCGTCAGGCCACGCGCCTCCAGCACGGGCGGCGCGGTGTGGGTGAGGGGCGCCATGGCAGCGGAAGCGAGGGCGTGAATGGTCATCGCATCCCCCTCAGCTGCCCGACGCGGAATGCAGATCCTCGAAGGTGAAGTCCTTGAAGCTGGTCGGCTTCGCCTTGATGGCGCCGATGCGGTTCATGAAATCCGCGAACTTCAGCGTGCCCAGCGGCACCAGCGTATATTGCGTGTCCGGATCGCTCAGCACCTCGGCGACGAAGGCGGGATCGAGCTTCGACTTCTCGACCTTCACATAGATGTCCGCCGCCTCTTTCTTGTGCTGCTCAACCCATTTGGTTGCTTCCTCGAAGGCTTCGAGGAAGGCCTTGTAGGTCTTCGGATTGTCCTGCCGGAACTTGACGGTGGCATAGGCCACCGTGGGCGTCACCGGGCCGCCGAAGATCTCGTAGGAGGAGAAGACCTTGTGGATCTTCGGATCCTTCAGGGCGTGATTCTGGAAGGGAGCGTTGGAGAGATAGCCGGTGATCTCGGTGGAGCCGGAGAGAAGGGCCGCGGTGGCGTCCGGGTGCGGCAGCGTCACCATCAGCGCGTCGAGCTTCTTGGCATTGCCCGGCCCGAAGGTCTGCTCGGCCGCGAGTTGGAGGATGCGCGCCTGCACCGACACGCCAGCCACCGGCATGGCGATCTTGTCCTTCTCGGTGAAGTCCTTGATGGACTTCACGTTGGGATTGTTGGTGAGCAGGTAGTTAGGCTGCGCGCCGAAGGCGCCGACGATCTTCACCTCGTTGGAGGTGCCACGGGTCTTGTCCCACAGGGTCAGGAAGGGCCCGATGCCGGCGGAGGCGATATCGATGTTGCCGGCGAGCAGCGCATCGTTCACCGCCGAGCCGCCGGAGAGCTGGATCCAGTCCACCTTGATGTCGATGCCGAGCGCCTTGCCGTGCTTCTCGACCAGCCCCTGCTCCTTCATCACATGGAAGGGCGTGTAGAGCGTGCCGAACTGCTGGGCGATGCGCAGCACGCCCTCCGCGTGGGCGGGAGCGGTGGCCAAAACGGGCGCAAGGGCGAGAGCGGCGGCAAGGCCGAGGACGGCGCGACGGGTTTTCATCTCGAAGACCTCTCGAATGCTCAGGAAACGGCGGCGAGGCGCCGCTCCGCGCTGTGGGAGCCCACGGCGAATTCGTTGACGATGTTGTCGGACACCTTGCGGCGGCGCCCGTCGATGCCGAGTTCGGGGAACAGCAGCTCGGCCACCCGGTAGGCTTCTTCCAGGTGCGGATAGCCCGAGCCGATGAAGGTCTCGATGCCGATCTCCTGATACTCGCGAATGCGCGCGGCGACGCTCTTCGGGTCGCCCACCAGCGCGGTGCCGGCGCCGCGGCGCACGAGGCCGATGCCGGCCCACAGGTTCGGCGCGATCTCGAGCTTGTTGCGATCGCCCGGCTGGAGCGCGGCCATGCGCGCCTGGCCGACGGAATCCATCTCCACCTTGAAGCGCTTCTGCGCGTTCTCGATCTGCTCGTCGGAGATGCGGGAGATCAGCCGGTCGGCGGCGGCCCAGGCTTCCGCCTCGGTCTCGCGCACGATGAAGTGGATGCGCAGGCCGAACTTCAGCTTGCGGCCGCGCTTCGCGGCGCGGGTCTGAACGTCGGCGAGCTTGTCCTTCAGGATGTGGGGTGGCTCGCCCCAGGAGAGATAGGTGGTGACATGCTCGGCCGCGACCTCGTGGCCGGCCTCGGAAGAGCCGCCGAACCACAAGGGCGGGTGCGGCTTCTGCACCACCGGGAAATCGAGCCGGCCGTGGGCGACACGATAGTACTTGCCCTCGAAATCCACCGTCCTTCCGGCGACGAGATCGCGCCAGATGGTCAGGAACTCATGCGCCTGGGCGTAGCGCTCGTCATGCTCAAGGAAGATGCCGTCGGCGCCCAGCTCGGCGGGATGTCCGCCCACCACCACGTTGAGCAGCAGCCGTCCGTCGCTGAGGCGGTCGAGGGCCGCCGCTTGCCGCGCGGCAAAAGCCGGCGAGGTGACGCCCGGCCGTAGCGCCACGAGGAATTTCAGGCGCTCGGTGGCCGTGGCGAGGCCCGCGGCGGTGATCCAGCTGTCCTCGCAACTCTGCCCGGTGGGAAGCAGCACGCCCTTGAAGCCGAGTCGGTCCACCGCCTGCGCGACCTCGCGGAAATAGGCGAATTCCGGCGGCCGCTGCTGCGTCTCCGAGCCGAGATAGGAGCCATCCCCATGGGTGGGGATGAACCAGAACAGGTCCGGAGGGGTGGCAGATGACTGGGACGCGCTCATCGGGGACTCCGTTATTCCCCATTAAGGTTGCGTACATTATTCGATAATGTCAACGGATTTTATTGTATATATGGACAAACTCAATTTTCGGATGTGAATTCCAGCGTGCGCATGCGTCGTGGCGCCTCGAATGCGAACCGAAGGGCTCTTGGTCGCGATGCTTGATGCGCGACGTGCCGACGTGCATTTGCGTGCGATCCTGCCTAAATGGGGGCCGTTGAGCCTTCGCCCCAAGGAGCCGCGCGCCGCCCCATGATCCGCTTCCTGCTTCGCTTCACCGGATTCTGGCTGCTCGCGGGCGGCTTCGTCGCGCTCATCGTGGACGGCACACGCTCCATTGCGGCCTCCGGCCTCACCTTCACCTCGGCCGGGGATGCCTGGTTCGCCTTGGCGCCGGGCAGCCTGGAGCGGGCAGAGACTTCGGCCAAGACCGGGATTCCGGCGGTGTGGAACACCGTTCTGCTGCCCCTCCTCTCCATGCCGGCCTTCGCGCTGCTCCTGCTTGTCGGGCTGATCCTGATGGGCCTTGGCCGGGTGCGGGAGCGCTCGCGCTTCGAGATCGGCTGAGCGGCCTGGCCCGCCCCCCTCGCACAAGCGCGGCCGCGTCCCCATATTGGGGATCCAGCGGGTTTTCCCCTGCCCCACCCAACACCATGCCGTGGCCCCAGGGTCCGATGCCCTCCGGCCGCGAGACGAGGAGCCTGCCATGTTCTGGCTGAAGAAGTCCCTCGACCTGCCCACCGCCGCCGAGGCCCTGCCCGGCCGTGCCACCACCATTCCCACCGCCGAAGTTCACTACGTCAACGGCCATGCCTTGAAGGGCCCGTATCCGGAGGGCTTCGAGACCGCCGTGTTCGCTCTCGGCTGCTTCTGGGGCGCCGAGCGCAAGTTCTGGCAGCAGGACGGCGTGTGGGCGACGGCGGTCGGCTATGTCGCCGGCCATACGCCGAACCCGACCTATGAGGAGGTGTGCTCCGGCAGCACCGGCCACACCGAAGGGGTGCTGGTGGTGTACGACCCGGCCGTCGTCTCCTATGGCGACCTGCTCAAGCTGTTCTTCGAGAGCCACGACCCGACCCAGGGCATGCGGCAGGGCAATGATGTGGGAACGCAATACCGTTCCGGCATCTATGTCACGAGCCCCGAGCAGCGGGCGGAGGCGGAGGCGGCGAAGGCGGCCTATGGGCCGGCGCTGAAGGCGCGGGGCTTCCCCGCCATCACCACCGAGATCGCCGAACTCGGGCCGTTTTATTTCGCCGAGGGCTATCACCAGCAGTATCTCGCGAAGAACCCCGACGGCTATTGCGGCCTCGGCGGCACTGGCGTCTCCTGTCCCATCGGCACCGGCGTCGCCGCGCAGTAGGACAAACGCGAAGCGGCGCGGATGCGCCGGGCATCGTCCCGTTTGACGGCGCTGATGCGCCGGCCTTCGACAAATTGGCGGCGCTGATGCGCCGCCTTGCCAAATCGACACGCGGCGGGCTTGAGTGGGCGCCTCTCATCTGGTCCCCATCATGCCCGCTGCTCCGCCCCGTACCCTCCTCGCGCGCGACCACACCCTCCACCTGGGGCCGCGCACCCTCATCATGGGCATCCTCAATGTGACGCCCGATTCCTTTTCGGACGGCGGCCGCAGCGCCGCGCCGGAGGATGCGCTCTCAAATGCCCGGCGCCTCGTCGCCGAAGGCGCCGAAATTCTCGACGTGGGCGGCGAATCGACGCGCCCGGGCCATACGCCGGTGGCGGCAGAAGACGAATGGGCCCGCATCGCCCCGGTCATTCCCGCCCTCGTGGCGGAGATGGGGGTGCCGGTCTCGGTGGATACCTACAAGGCTGAGGTGGCCCGCCGCGCCCTGGAGGCAGGGGCGAGCATCGTCAACGACGTGTGGGGCTTCACCCGCGATCCCGACATGGCCAAGGTGGTGGCCGATCACGACGCCGCGGCGGTGGTGATGCACAATCGCGACGAGGTGGATGAGACCCTCGATATCGTCTCGGAGATGCTGGGCTTCTTCGAGCGGGTGCTGGAGATCGCCGACCGCGCGGGCGTGAAGCGCGAGAAGCTCGTGCTCGATCCCGGCATCGGCTTCGGCAAGAGCTTCCCGCAGAACCTCGCCGCGATCCGGCGCCTGCCGGAGCTGCGCGTGCTCGGCCTGCCGATCCTCCTCGGCACGTCGCGCAAGTCTCTGATCGGCAAGGTGATCCAGACGACGCCGCAGGAGCGGGTGCCGGGCACCATCGCCTCCAACGTCATCGCCATCATGGATGGGGTTGAGATCATCCGGGTCCACGACGTGGCGGCCCACGTGCAGGCCGCGCGCGTCGCCGAGGCGATCCGGGACGCATCATGACGATTGCCTATCTCTGCCTCGGCTCCAATGTCGGTGATCGCGAACAGACCATGGCGCAGGCGCTCGCCACCCTGTGCCGCGCCGGTCTCACCCTGCGCCGCAGTTCCTCCTATTACGAGACACCGCCCTGGGGGCCGGTGCCGCAGGGGCCTTATCTGAACCAGGTGGTGGAGGTGGACAGCCCCATCGGGGCGAGAAGCCTGCTCGCGCTGGGGCTGGAGGTGGAGCGCATGCTGGGGCGCGACCGCCCCAACGAGGTCCGCTTCGGACCGCGCCGCATCGACATCGACATTCTGCTGTTCGGCGATGAGACCGTGCGGGAGGAGGATCTGGAAATCCCCCATCCCCGCCTCATGGAACGCGCCTTCGCGCTCGTGCCGCTCACCGAGATCGCGCCCGACATCGTGGTCGGCGGCGTGCGTGCAGCGGAGGCGCTGGCGAAGCTGGACCAGAGCGGCATTACCCGCCACCCAGAAAACGTGCCCCACGCATGAAAATGCCCCGCGCCGTGAGACGCGGGGCCGGGGCGCGAGGCCCGTCCTTGCAGGAGCGTTCGGCTCACATGGTCCGGATGTTGGTGGACCAGGTATCGACCTGGCGCTTCACCTCGTCCTTCGCATAGCCGTAGCGTTCCTGCAGCTTGCCTTCGAGAACCTCGCGGTTCCCGTTGATCTCGGTGAGGTCGTCGTCGGTCAGCTTGCCCCACTGGGCCTTCAGATTGCCCGTGAACTGCTTCCAGTTGCCTTCGATGCGATCCCAATTCATCGGCTCGTCCTCCGTATGAGTGGAAAGATGCGACAAGAACGTTCACGCTTGAGCGGGAGTTCCGCTAAGTTTTGCGTAACGGGGGAGGATTGATGACGGCCGCGGTACATGACGACGAGAAGCTGGCCGCAGGCGTCGCGAAGGGGGAGAGGGCAGCGCTGGCCCGGGCCATCACCCTTGTGGAATCCCGCCGCTCGGATCATCGCCGCCGCGCCCAGACGCTGCTCCAGTCGCTGCTGCCGAGAACCGGCAACGCCTATCGCATCGGCATCACCGGCGTGCCGGGGGTGGGCAAGTCCACCACCATCGACGCGCTGGGCACCTACCTGACGGGGCTCGGCCACAAGGTGGCGGTGCTGGCGGTGGACCCCTCCTCCACCCGCACCGGCGGTTCCATCCTCGGCGACAAGACGCGCATGGCCCGCCTGTCGGTGGATCCCGCCGCCTTCATCCGCCCCTCCCCGTCCGGCGGCACACTGGGCGGCATCGCCGCCAAGACGCGCGAAACCATGCTTCTGTGCGAGGCCGCCGGCTTCGACGTGGTGCTGGTGGAAACGGTGGGCGTCGGCCAGTCGGAGACGGCGGTGGCCGATCTCACCGACACCTTCCTCGTGCTCATGCTGCCCGGCGCGGGCGACGAGTTGCAAGGCATCAAGAAGGGCGTCCTGGAACTGGCCGACATCGTCGCCGTGAACAAGGCCGACGGCGACAACATCAACCGCGCCCGGGCGGCCGCCGGTGAATACCGGGCCGCGCTGCACCTCCTCGGCGCACGGGAGGCCCACTGGTCGCCGCCCGTGCTCACCTATTCCGCGCTGACCGGCGACGGCATTCCGGGCGTGTGGGAACAGGTCATCCTGCACCGGCAGAAGTGCGAGGCGGCCGGCACCTTCGCCGCCACCCGCCGCGCCCAGCAGGTGCGCTGGATGTGGACGCTGCTGAACGAGCGCCTCGCCGAGAAGGTCGCCCACGATCCCGGCGTCAAGGCCCGGCTGCCGGCGCTGGAGCGGGAAGTCGCCGAGGGCGCTCTCTCCCCCGCCCTCGCGGCGGCCGAGATCGCCGGGCTCATCGGGCTTTAGGCGATGGACCGGCCGCTGCGCATCCTCATCTGCGCTTTCGGCCCGTTTCCGGGTGTACCGGTGAACCCCTCGCAACAGCTCGCGGCGGATCTCCTGCGCCTGCGCCGTCCGGCCCTCAGCGGCATCGAGATCGCGCTGGACATCCTGCCCACCCGATGGGATGCGCTGGCGCGGCTCGATGCCCGCCTCGCTGCGTTCGATCCGGACGCCGTGCTGCTCTTCGGCGTCGCGGCGCGCCGCCGCCGCGTGTCCATCGAGATGCTGGCCGTCAACGCCGCGCGCGCCGCCCCCGATGCCGCCCGGCGCCATCCCCCGGCACGCCGGCTTGCGGCTGACGGACCGTCTTTGCTGCGATCGCACGTCCCGGCCGGTCCGCTGGCCCACGCCCTGCGCCGGGCGGGCATCGCCGCCGTGCCCTCCCGCGATGCCGGGCGATATCTGTGCAATGCCAGCTATTTCCATGCCCTCGTCTGGGCGACGCGGCAGAGCGGACGCCCGCGGCCAGTGCTGTTCGTCCACCTGCCGCGGCGCGATGGCCGGCCGGCAGGAGTCTCGCGCCTGCGGATGGGGCAAGGCATGTCTCACATCCTCCTTGCCCTCGCCGCCGACGCGCGTCGTCCGGCCGATGCCTCTAAGTCGATGGGATAGCTACAGCTTTCGCCTTTGGATACGAACCGCTATAGGCTCGCCCATCCCCACGTACCGAAAGCCGGCCCGTGACGATCTACCTGCCCATCGCCGAGCTGCCCGTCGCCGTCTTCACGATCCTCGCGATGGGCCTTGCGGTGGGCTTCATCTCCGGCATGTTCGGCGTGGGCGGCGGCTTCCTGATGACGCCGCTGCTCATCTTCACCGGCGTCCCTCCGGCGGTCGCCGTGGCCAGCGTCTCGCCCTACATGGCGGCCTCGTCCCTGTCCGGTGCCCTGTCCTATTGGCGCAAGGGCATGGTGGATGGGACGCTCGCGTGGGTGCTGCTCTCCGGCGGCTTGGTCGGCACTCTCTCCGGCGTTCTGCTCTTCCTCTGGCTGCGCTCAATCGGGCAGGTGGACCTCGCCATCCGCCTCTCCTACATGCTTCTGCTCGGCGCCATCGGCTCCCTGATGCTGGTGGAGAGCGTGCGTGCCATCCTGCGGGAACGCTCCGGCGCCCCCCGCCCGGTGCGCCGTCCCGGCACCCGGCCCCTCTTCATGCGGCTGCCGCTGAAGATGCGCTTCCGCCGCTCGCGCATCTACATCTCGGCCCTGCCGGTCATCGCCATCGGCTATGTCATCGGCCTGCTCGGCGCGGTGCTGGGCGTCGGCGGCGGCTTCATCCTCGTGCCGGCGCTGATCTATCTGCTCAGGGTGCCGACCCAGACCTCGGTCGGCACCTCTCTTGTGCTCACCCTCGTCACCATGGCGGCCGCAACCGTGCTGCACGCCGTCGCCAACGGCACCGTGGATGCCGTGCTGGCGCTGGTGATGATGATCGGCGGCACCGTCGGCGCCCAGTTCGGCGCCCGGACGGGGCAGACGCTGAAGGCGGAAAACCTGCGGCTCCTCCTCGGCCTGCTGGTGCTGTCGGTGGCATTGCGCGTCGGTGCCGAGCTGGTGACGGCGCCGGGCGATACATTCGCCGTCACCATGGTGGAGACGGTGCGATGAGCACCGTCCGCCCCCGCGCCTGCGCGCGACCTTCTCCGCTCTCTCGGCCTATCCTCCTCACGCTTGCGCTGCTGGCGAGCCTCGCCGCCGCTCCGGCCCGCGCCGACCGGCTGGTGTTGTCGGTCTCGCAGCAGGAGGTGAGCATCTCCTCCAGCTTCACCGGCGCCGAACTTGTGGTGTTCGGCGTGGCCGAGGCCACCGATGGCGCCCCGATCGACGACGCGCCGGACGTGGTCGTGACCGTGCGCGGTCCGCGGGAGGATTTCACCACCTGGAGAAAGGCCCAGGTGCTCGGCCTGTGGATCAATACGGACAGCCGGACCTTCATCGGCGTGCCGGCCTTCCTCACCGTCCTGTCCAACCGGCCGACCGATGAGATGGCGAGCCTCGCCACCCTCCGGCGAGAACAGATCGGCCTTGCCCGCAACATCTTCGTCCAGCGCGTGGGCGGCGATTTTGCCGACGTGGTGCCCACCGACCCGTTCCGCGCCGCCTTCCTCCGGCTGCAATCGGCGCAGGGGCTTTATGAGGAGAAGCCCGCAGGCGTCACCTTCCTCGCCCCGCGCGTGTTCCGCGCCGAGGTCCGCATTCCGGGCGCAGCGCCCATCGGGCAGTACCAGATCGAGGTCAAGCTCGTCCGCAACGGGCTTATTACCGCTACGGAACAGGCCAGCTTCGACGTGCGGAAGATCGGCTTCGAGCAACGCGTAGCAGAGTTCGCCCTCAACGATGCGTTGCTATATGGACTGGCCGTTGCGCTAGGCAGTCTGATTGTCGGCTTCATCGCCAACATATTGTTCCGCAAGGAATGAGATGAGCAGAGAGGGCATCCGATGCGCTTCGGGATGCAACCCGCATCAAGATCAACAGACGGATGCGAGTACCAACGTCAAAAATCACGACTATTCGGACATTTTTTCCTTGAATCTGCTTTGATCCGCGTCCACACAGGGGCAACGGTCGATTGAATTAATATATTACCTTCCAAAGGGCATTTGCGGTTCCTAAGCGCAGCCCGGAGGGCCTCCTTCGGGTGCCAAGCCCTGACCGGCGCCCGTAGGGGACGGGGTGGCGCCCAGCGCGCCGCCCCGGAACCCCTTACCGTTGAGCGCGTCCCGCCAACGCTGCGGCGGTCCCCTCCCCCGGATCGCGCCCCGCCCGACGACGTTGCAATCGGATCGACCCGTGCTCTAGGAACGTCTCATCCACCGGCGATCGCCGGACGGTGAGGAGCCGCGCCCCGGAAGGAGCTCGGCGGGAGCAGGGAGACGACCTTGGCCGGTAGCATCGCCATCACCGTCGAGGGCGGCATCGCACGCCTCGCGCTGACCAATCCGGAGCGCCGCAACGCCATCTCCAGCACCATGTGGCGTGCACTCTCCGCCTTCGCCCAGGAGGCCGGCCGACGCACCGATATCCGCGTCGCCGTGCTCAAGGGGGCCGGCGATCTCGCCTTCTCCGGTGGTGCGGACATCTCCGATTTCGACAGCGCCCGTTCGGACGCCTCCGGCGCGCAGAGCTACGACGATCTGGTTGAGCAGGCCTGCTCCGCCATCGAAAACCTTGCCTTCCCGTCCGTCGCCCTCATCCGCGGGGCCTGCGTGGGCGCAGGGGCGGCGCTGGCGGCGAGCTGCGACATGCGCATCGCCGCCGATGATGCCTTCTTCGCCATTCCCGCCGCGCGCCTCGGCCTCGGCTACGATCCGCGCGGCCTCGGACGGGTGCTGCGCGCCTTCGGCAGCCAGGGGGCGCGGCAATTGTTCTTCACCGCTGATCGCCTTCCCGCCGAGCGGGCGTACGGGATCGGCGCGGTCGACCTCATCGCTCCGCCGGCCGAGGTGGAGGCGCTGGCCGAGCGCACGCTCCACCGCATTGCCGAGAACGCGCCGCTGACTCTCAAGGCCGCGAAGCTCGCCATCCGGGCGGCGGAGAGCGGCAGCCAGCCCCTGACCGGCGAGGCGAAGCGCGCCACCGCCCTCGCCAACGCCAGCGCCGATTATCGCGAGGGTCGCCTGGCCTTCGCCGAGAAGCGGGCGCCGCGGTTCAGCGGCAGCTGACCTAACAAGCGAGCACACCGGCCGGCGCGCGAGAGCCGGTCGGTGTGGTACATGGAGCGGCGCTGACCTAAACCGCTCAAGCGGGACGCGCCCAGAAGGCCGGTCGGGTCACTTTCCCTGGGCCTTGAGGCGCGTATTGCAGGCGCTCCAGTATTTCGGCCAGGTCTGGCCGGCGGGAATCTTCCCCGCAGCCTTCGCCGCGCGCCATTCGGCGCCGCAGGCTTCCTGACGCTGATGCTGCGCCGTCTTCGCGGGCGAGGGCTGCGCGCCCGGCTTGGCTGCCGTCCCCGCTCCTGTCGCAGCGGGAGCGGTCGCCGCCGGCTTGGCCGGCGTTGCGGCCGCTGGCGCAGTGGTCGCAGGTGCGGTGGCGGGCGCCGTCGTGGCGGGTGTGGTGGTCGCCGCGGGCGCGGCGGGCTTGGTCGTGGTGGGGGCCGTGGTGCTCTGCGCAAAGGCAGGCACGGCGAAGGCGGCAACGAACGTCAAGGCGAGGATGGCAGTACGTGCACGCATGGTGCAGGCCTCCAAAGGGGCCGCGCGAAGCGGCGCGGCACACGGTCCGGTTCCGGACGCATGGTCAGCACGCCACGCGACCACGGCGAAATCGCGGCGCAAACGATTGATGACGCAACGGAATTTAGGCGCTCCGCACAGCTTTCGGCGGACCCGTGCGCCGGGCGGATCCATCCTGCGATCCGACCCGTCGCCCGTGGCCGGCATTCACACGCCGATCCGTGGACATGCGCGCCCCACGCCTATATGGTCCGCCGCCGCGTTGGGGCGTAGCCAAGTGGTAAGGCAGGGGATTTTGATTCCCCCATTCCCTGGTTCGAATCCAGGCGCCCCAGCCACTTTCCAGTTTCTTTTATATCTCAATGACTTATAAAGGGCTGCGCCCCTCGTTCTAGTACATCATTCTAGTACAATTCACGCAGGTTTACGGGCAATAGGTGGGGCGCCTTGCGTCTCTGAGCACACGCGCGTCTGCCATTGAGTCGGAGCCATCGTGCGCGCGACTATCAATCGGACCAAAAAACAGGGGCGCGGATCGCCCCGCCCAGCGCAAACGCGCCACGCGAGGGGTCCACGCCCCGGTTTCGAGTTTCGTTTCACCTAGACGAGGAAACAGGGAAACGGAGGCGCGCCCCCCAAATTCCCCTGCTGAAGGGAGCTACGCTCTCCCTCAGCACCCCAATGGCCCCTCAATAGTCGTCGGTGCTGGCCTGCTCCTCCTCGATCGTATCCAGATCGTCCCCGACGCCCTCCTCCCTGAGACGCCGCGCCTTGGCAAAGCAGTCCTTCAGATCCTCGCGGCTGATGAGCTTCCGCTCCACGGCGGTGGCGAGATGCTTGCTCACGGTGCCCTTCGCCAATCCGAGATGCACGGCGACCTCCGACTGACTGACGAACCGCAGCGACCTCACGCAGTGCAGGGCCGCGTTGTCGGCATCCAGATCGACCTCTTCGTCGATCTCCCATCCGGCCTCCGTCAGCGACCACAGACGAGGAAGCAGCTGCTCACCCTTCTTCTGCCTGAACTTCCCGAAGTGCGGGGAGAAGCAGGCAGCGCCCATCCGCTCGATCTTCGGCTTCCGCAACTCCAGCACGACCTCGAAGGTGACTTCGATGGAGGCGCTACCACGCAGAGCGTTCCCATCCTTCCGCGCGTGGTGGATGAGGATTGTGGTGAGCCCCGCCTGCTTCGTCTGCAACAGGAACCGCTGGATTTTCTTGAACGCGTGCGCAGCGTTCTCATCCTCCAACTGCTCGCTGAGCGTGGTGAAGTTGTCGAGGATCAGCACCTCGGCGCCAAGCGTATCGCAAGCACGAAGGATGCTGTTGCGGCCCTCCTCGGTTGTGAGGTCGAAGAAGACCGCATCGCGTAGTTGGGCTTGACGGCTGAAGAAGACGAGGTTGGTGTCCAAGAGGTCCGGCGCACCAAGCGTCACGGCGCCGGTGGTCTTCAGCATGTCGACTCGGTCGCGGACATCCTGAAGGTGCATCTCCCCATCGATATAGACCACCTTGCTCGGCTTCTCGGCACTCCATCCGCCGACGCTGCCGCCCGTCGCCATGGCCATCGCCATGCTCAGGCTCAACATGGTCTTCCCAACACCGGAAGCTGCCCAGATCAGGGCCGTCTCTCCTTCCCGAAGCCAAGGGTCGACGACGAACCGACGCGGCGGGAACGACTTGAGCAGAAGGGCGCCCGCCGTGATTGCCTCCAGACCGGCAATCTTTCCCAAGTGCAAGGGTGGCGGCGGGGACGGCAGACACCAAGGTACGAGAGCAGTGCAAGAGACGTTGATGGGGATTGGAGCAGTTTGGTTATCGAGCATGGGGGTTCACCTGCGCACGGTGTCGGGCTGCCCATGTGCTGGCAAATCCGCTACGTGCGCCGTTTGGGTTGACGGGGGCCGCGAGCGATCGCGCGCGATGCTGGGCAGTAGGGTCGACAAAATCTCCGATTGTGCCCAGCCAGCAGCACACGCGATGCGCACGTCTGGCAGTAGGAGGCAAAAAACCCGTCCGCCCGCGCAGCCCGCCCATGCCGTCGCTCAACCCATGGCGGCGCCCTGTCCCTGAACAATCCGGTAGACACTCCCCCGGCCGATCCCGACAGCCGCAGCGATCTCCGTGGGCGTCTTCCCTTCGCGGTGGAGCCGCAGCACCTCTTCCGACTTCGCCCGCGCGGTGGGCTTGCGACCGAGATACTTCCCCTCGGCCTTCGCCTTGGCGATGCCTTCCCTCTGCCGCTCCAGCATCATCTCACGCTCGAACTGCGCGAAGCCCGCAAAGATGGTGAGGATCAGGCGCCCCGTCGCGCTCTTGGTGTCCACCACCTCGCCACCGAGGTTCAGCACCCGCAGACCCACCCCCTTCGCGTCGAGGTCGCGGACGATCTCCCACAGGTGGATGGTGGAGCGCGCAAGCCTGTCGATCTTGGTGATGACGAGGGTGTCACCCTCGCGCACGAACTCCAGCGCCTGCTTCAGCCTCTCCCGGTCCCCGACTGAAGACACATGCTCGGCAAACACCTTGCCGCAACCCGCCGCATCGAGGTCGCGTCGCTGGGCCTCAAGCCCGGCCTCCTGTTCGGTGGTGGAGGTCCGCGCGTAACCGACCAACATCCCCATGTGCCCTGTCTCCCGACCCCAAGTGTCTAAAAGGTCTAGAGATGAGAGTCAGAACCGTCCAAAATGTCAACCCCACTCTATCGGACGCAATCGCGACCGTCACCGGACGCGTCCGCATGGGCAGGGTCTAATGGACGGAGCACGGCCTTTGCCATGCTGCGCGGTACCGCAGGTTTCCTGCCCTAATAATCTGGCTAGCATTGGGGGAGGCCAAGGGGGACATGGTGGATCTGCTGCGAAAGACTATCCGTCCGCAAAACCGAATGAGATTTTCAATCTTAACCTCAATCGAACACGCTAGTCAGTAGAAACATCGCAGGCATTCAATGCCACCAGCCCCTGTTAGCAAGACTTACTGCCCTACGGCGCAAATCATTATGCCCGGCAACAACACGGCGAAAGCCCCTCTCATTTCTTCGGCTTCATCTGAGGACGAGCAGCCTCTGCAGCTTCACTCTCCGACCTGAGGTCGGAAATCAGCAACTCTAGCTCGGAGATATGTGCTGCGAACTCGTGTGGTGCAGGCACAGCGACGGTATCAGCCGCCGGATTATCGTGACTATATGTGTTCGCGCGGGTCATTCCCTCATGGAAGCGGATGGCAAGGGGATCCGAAAGACGAACATAGCGTAACAGCTGAGTCTGTATCACGTCGGTTCCACGCCGCACGACGTCCTTGAATATCACTTCCTCAACGACTCGTTCGTAGGTGTCCCGCAATCGCCCATAGAGGTTTTTGACGGCGTACTCATAATCGGCTGGGCTCGTCGCCTGAAGCTTCGCCAAAGGCGCGGCATCGTTCCTTATCCGCGCGATGCGCTTGGCGACGGTCAACCCCTTCCACACCATCCCGGCGGCATCGATTTTGCCGGCAGCCGCTTTGTCACTGAACAAGGCAACAGTGACCGGCTCGATGCCAGCGGCGTCGGCTGTCCGGCAAAGTTCATTGAAGAAGATGATGTCGTGGGTGAACACGATGACCTGTCGCTTCTTCGCCTCCTCGGCGATCCGTTCGGCCACTTTGGCGCTTCGTTCGCGGTCGAGGGAGGAAACAGGATCGTCGATTACGATTGGTCCCGAACCCTCGGTCAGAGCGACTTCGGTTAAGAATCCGGCGAGAGCTAAGGCTCGCTGTTCACCCTCGCTCAGGATCTCTGACGTCACTTTCGTCAGTTTCGTCTTAGGATCGATCTCGAATTCCGCCTTGGTCTGACCGCTCTTGCGTGCCAAGCCTACATTGAGGTGCATAATATCAAAGTGAGCTCGCTCGACATCAAAGCGCGTGACGACCGCAGTCGTCAGATGTTTATCTAACAGCTCGTTGGCCTGCCTCGTGATACCTGTAGTTTGAACGTCAGATAGCGCTTTCAAATAAGCTGCGTCAGTCACGATCAAATCACGACGAGTAAAAAGCTTCGATTTGTTTGCGGCGAGCGTCTTGCGGTCTTCGAGCTCCGCCTTTTCCGCAGACAGCCTGGCTCTCTCCTCGGAATGACCCACCTGCTCAAGTCCATCCCTCTCTGCCTTCAGCTTGAGGGCGAAAGCCTTCAGCTCCGCGCTCGGCACAATGATTGCGGGAACCGGATCGATCCCATCGCCGCTCAACCGCGCCAACGCTGCTGCTCTCCGCCTCGCAGCAGAGACTTGAAGAGCCAAGAGCGCGTCAGCCAAGTTCTCGTCACGCTTTCGCACCTGTTGGAGTCGGTCAGAGAAATCGTCGGCCCCTAGGAGTGCAAGTTTGCAAACCCCAGCAGATGCATCGGCCACCGCCCGCTCTGCTGTTCTCGCTGCCGCGTCGAGCGTGTCGTCCATGAACCTCTGAAAACGCTTCATGCGGCTGGTGCCATCCGGCAGAAGTGGCTGCTGGCACAACACGCATGCAGCTGCACCATCGTCCGCCTCCAACACCGGAAACACCTGGTCGGGGTAGGCTTCCGCAATGGAGTAGTCGCGCGCAGCAGCCCAGAGCGTCCGCCACGTCTCGCTGCCGACACCTGCCAGCGGTTCGTCCGTGAACAATTCTCCAGCAGCAATCGTAGCTGCTTGGCGCGCTGCGACCGAAGCAGCACGAAGCATCAAGAGATGCTCTAACGCGACGTCGGATAGCGTCGAGGTTACGCTCTCGCATTCAAGAGCAAGGGAATCAATCCATTTGCAGAGTACATTGACATCGGCCGCAGCCGCAACACCTGCAGACAAGGAAGTAGAAATGTGGTCGAGGCGCTCTTTGTCTGCCACGCCGAACACGGTCGCCGCTTCGATCTGGGCATCGGTCGTCGACCCGCTCAAAGCCTTATTGAAATGCTGCGCTGCCGTTTCTCGTTGAGGCGCGAATGCGATCTCCGTGAGGCTGATCTTGTTGCCGACTGCCGTCGCGCGTTCAGCATCCAATATGTCTTTCAAACGGATGCAAACGGCATTGAGGCGGTGAGGTAGGGCTAGGCCGAATGGAAGAAACCGGATCTGGTTTCCACCATCAACGTAGAGCTGGGCGGATGCCGTGTCGAAGACTGAAACTTGCATGAGCTGCGGCGACGCGATCGTACCGGGCGTCCATGGGATAGCTGTGTCGCCCTTGCCTGCGTCGATTACGATGTCAGCCGACTGCGGGCCAGTAGTTCCTCCATAGACGTCCGCGAGAACCTTTAATTTACTCGGATTCTCGACGCGTGTTCTACAAGCTGTCCGCAATATACGAACGAATCCGCTCTTACCGCTTCCATTCCGGCCATAAACAATGGTTAGTGCTTTTGGACAGAACCCTAGAGACGCTTGGGATACCAACCGATTCACGTTTTTGACGTTGACAATCGCCTTGAGAATGATGGGTTCATGTGACCCACCCCCAAAATGAGACTTGGTGAACGGGACGGGCTTGGGAGGCTCGGCTGGGAGCTGAAATCCGGCAGCGGCTTTAACCTGAGCAAGCAGTTCGCTGATGTCGGCTTCGGTAAGTTCGTTACTGATTGCCAAACGTCTCAGAGCGTCCTGCTTCCAAGACGAAAGCTTCTTCGACCACTCTACGATGTCGTCGATCGGCTCCCCAGCCATTTCGTCCCCCAACAGAGAAAGGTAGTCGGTTCTGCGATGGGGATCAGTCGCTTAGACACGACCCATCTCGACCGCCACGTCCCAGCTTACCGGGTGTTCGCGGTCGCGTGTAGAGTTTATTAGGAGGCTTTCGCCATCGGGAGTTGAGCACCTAATGGTCAGGCACTGAACATCAGCCAAGCTCGTCTCGTGGCCGCTCGAACGACAGCGATGATTGCGTGAGAACGCAGGTCCGCTGGCTGCGCCGTTTGAAACAACACCTGTGGTTGAGGAGACGGTTCAACCCACCCCCGGCAACCCCAGCAACTCCACCAACCCCTGCTTCTGCTCGATCCTGAGCCCGTTCGGCGAATACACCCCATAGGTCATGCCGGGCTTCTTGTGACCGATGATCTGGGCCGCCTCCGTCTCGGCGATGCGGTGGCGTTCGAATGCCTGGGCGACGTTCTTGCGGAAGCCGTGGAAGGTAGAGCGCTGCTCGGGCGTCAGTGAACCGGCCTTGACCGCAGCGAGCGTGACCCGCCCGAACTTCTTGCCGATGTTCCAACCGCGCTTTTTATCGGGGCCGCCCGGCACCAAGTTGGGGAACAGAAAGCCGGACCGGGGGCACAGGTCGAGGAAGCGGGCCAACGCGCTATGGACTGGCACGACACGAACGCTGCTTTCCGTCTTGCCCTCGGGAATGTCGAAATAGGTCACGCCCTCCGCCGTTTGCACGTCCGCCCATTCCAGCGAGCAAATCTCGTTCAGGCGCATTCCTGACAGCAGGGCGATGCGGGGGAGCCAATACAGAGGGTCTGGCTTCCCCTCGCTCCCAGGGTTCGACTGCAAGCTCAGCACCACCCTCAGCGCCTCGTCTGTCCACGGGGCGTGGGCGTTTCTCCGCGTTTTCACCTTGGTCCAGTGGCCGGAGAAGGGGTTCCTGCCCGACACCTCCCCCCTGCTGTCCGCCCACTCCCACAACCCGTTCAACGAAGAGACGTAGCGGTTCAGGGTCCGGCTGCTGAGCACCTTGCCACCGGCCTTCGCGTAAAAGGCGAGCAACTGATCGAGGGTGCGCCCTTTCGTATCCGGCGACCGGCCCCAGTTCGGGTCGAGTCGCTTCACCTTGTCGAAGAAGGCCGCGACCACCTTGCCCTTCACGGTGGCGAGGGGCTTGTCGTCTATGTGGTACCGAAACAGGCGAAAGACGGCTTCCATCTGGGAGATGGTTTGCAGGGTGCGTCGGTTTGACGAGTCCCGCTGTATGTCGGCGATGTAGCGGGCGGACAGGGCCGAGAACGGCGCTTGGAATTCGTCAGGCGTGTCCACCTTGCCTGCCCGTGCAGCCTTGATCGCTTCCAGCGCAGCCGCCACCTCGGGATGGACCTCGTCCGGATCGGTCTCGCTCAGTTCGCCCACACCGAGACGGCGCGCCTCGGGATCGGCATAGCCATCCCATAGGAGGTCGAGCTGTTCGTCCAGATCGTCGGGATCGCGGAATTTCTGCTTCAGCCAGTTGATGCGCTGGACCACCTCCTCGAAGACGACATGGGGAGGCTGTGTCTCCACCTCCGACGCCCGGAGCAGGTCGAACTGCCGCTTCCAATGAGCCGCCCTCTCAAGCGCCAGATGCTGAGCCAGACGCCTGTCGGCCGTCTTCAGGTTCTCGGTAACCATCTTCTTCCCGACAGCGGGCTGCACCGCCACGGGGACCGCGATCTGAAACCACCAGACGTTCACCCTACGCTTCAGCCAACCCGCCCTTGGCGCCATTTCGTACCACCACAGCCCTTCGTTCTAGTACATCGTTCTAGTACATCGGCGGGTCATAACCAACTGATATCATTGATCTGAAACGACAAGGGAGCGCGACGGCTGGGGATCCAGGCGCCCCAGCCACGCCATGCCCCCCGGGGCTATCCCCTACTCCCAGCCTTCCAGCACGATCTTGCCGATGGACCGCCCGCTCTCCAGCGCGAGGTGAGCGCGCCGGAGGTTGTCCGGGGTGATGGGCCCGAAATGGGCGCCGAGGGTGGTGCGCAGGAGACCTTCGTCCACCAGTCCCGCGACTTCAGACAGGATGCGGTGCTGGGCGTCCATATCCGGGGTCTCGAACATGGAGCGGGTGAACATGGATTCCCACGCCAGTGCGCCGCTCTTGGGCTTCAGCAGGGTGGCGTCGAGCGCGGCGGGATCGTCGATGACGCAGATGGCGCCCTGCGGCACCAGCGCCTCGACCAGCTGCGGCCAATGCTGGTGCGTGCCGGTGATGCTGAAGATGCGATGCGCGCCGCCAAGGCCGAGCGCCTTCAATTCACCCGCGAGGGGCTTGGTATGGTCGATCACATGGTCGGCGCCCAGTTCCTTCACCCAGGCGATGCTCTCCGGCCGGGAGGCGGTGCCGACAATGGTGGCGGAGGCGAGCCGATGCGCCAGTTGCACCGCCATGGAGCCGACGCCGCCCGCCGCCCCGACGATCAGCAGCACCGTCTTGTCGTCGGCGATGCCACGCGGCAGGCGGAGGCGGTCGAACAGGCTCTCATAGGCCGTAAGCGCCGTGAGCGGCAGGGCCGCGGCCTCTGCGAAGGACAGCGTCCTGGGCTTGCGCGCCGCGATGCGGGCATCCACCAGATGAAGCTCGGCATTGGTGCCCGGCCGGGTGATGGCGCCGGCATAATAGACCTCATCCCCGACGCAGAACGCCCCGGCGTCGGTGCCCACCGCCTCGACCACGCCGGCCGCATCCCAGCCGAGGATCACTGGCGCCTCGGCGGTGCCCTGGCGGCGCATGCGCACCTTGGTGTCCACCGGATTGACCGAAATGGCCTTCACCCGCACCAGCAGGTCGCGCGGACCCGGCACGGGGTCCGGCGCCTCGAAGGCGAACAGGGCGTCCGCGCTGTCGGCGGGGCGGGAGGCGACGTAACCGATGGCCTTCATGACGATCTCTCTCGAAGCAGGCGCGGAGCGCGCCGTCGCTGCCTAATCTCGATCGTCCCGCGCCCTGCGCAAGACGGCACAATCGCGTGGGGTGGTATCAGGATTGATACGCCGAGTGGCGCGCGTGCGCGGCGTCCGCCATACTTCCCCGCCGCGACAGCGGGTGGAGGACAGAGCATTGGCACGGCGCCATGTGACTTATCCGGGCACGGGATGCCCCGTCGAAGCGGCGCTGGCGCTGATCGGCGCCAAGTGGAAGGGCGCGACACTCCATCACCTCATGGAGGGAGAGCAGCGCTTTTCCGAGCTGCGCCGGCGCATGCCCAAGGTCACCCAGCGCATCCTCTCAAAGGCGCTGCGCGAGCTGGAGGCGGACGGGCTGGTGTTGCGCCGGGTCTATCCCACCGTCCCGCCGCAAGTCGGCTACCGCCTCACGCAGAAGGGCGCGGCCTTGCGGAACGCGGTGGAAGCGCTGGCCGATTTCGGGCGCGGCCACCTCCAGGGCGCGGCCTGCCCGTTCCCCCACGCCGAGCACGCCATGGCCGCCGAATAGCGCGCGAGCATCGGCAATTTCAGCTAGTGTCGGGCCATGCCCCGTCCGTATCATCATGGCCCTGCCTCCGATCATTTCGACGGCACGCGCTTCTTCAATCCCGATCATCCCTCCACCGACAAGAGCCTGAAGGACCTGCTCGCCTGGCGCCGCGCAAAGCAGGGACAGGAGCCCGCACCCATCGGCTGGCCGGCCGCGCCGCCGCTCCCCGCACGGGAAGAGACGCCGCCGGCGCGCGTGGCGGCCGGCATCCGCATCACCATGGTTGGGCACGCCAGCGTGCTGATCCAGGTGGCGGGGCTGAACATCCTCACCGATCCGGTCTGGTCGGAGCGGGCCGGTCCGCTCCGGTTTCTCGGGCCGAAGCGGCACAATCCGCCCGGCATCGCCTTCGCGGACCTGCCGCCGATCGACTGGGTTCTGCTCAGCCACAACCATTACGACCACATGGACCTTGCGACGCTCCGTCGCCTTCAGCGCGCACATCGTCCGCGGGTGCTGACGCCGCTCGGCAATGACAAGATCCTGCGCCCGCAGCTCAAGGCCCTCGACATCACCACCGGCGACTGGGGTGCGCGCTTCGATCTCGGCGCGGGCGTGGAGGCGATCCTGCATCCCGCCAACCACTGGTCAGCGCGCGGCATAAGGGACCGGCGGTTTGCCTTGTGGGCGGGCTTCGTGCTGGCGACGTCGGAGGGGCTGATCTATTTCGCCGGCGATACGGGATACGGCACCGGCGCCATCTTCCGGGCGGTCGCCCGCGACTTCGGCGCGCCGCGTGTGGCGCTGATCCCCATCGGCGCCTATGAGCCGCGCTGGTTCATGGCCCCGCAGCACACCAATCCCGAGGAGGCCGTGCGCATCCTGGAGGACACCGGCGCCACCCAGGGCCTCGGCATCCATTGGGGCACGTTCCGCCTCACCGACGAGGGGCAGGATGCGCCGAAGCGGGCACTCGGCGAGGCGCTCGACGCCGCCGGCATCGCGCGACACCGTTTCCTGCCGCTTCATCCGGGGCAGGTGTGGGAAGCGCCGGCCTAGAGCACGCGCCGATCAGCTTGTATCGCAAGCTGATCGGACAACGCGTTCTCTCTCTTCAAGTTAGAGGGCGATTCACCGATCAAATTGATTCAATTTGATCGGATCGCGCTCTAGCCGATGGCTTCTTCCAGCCGGTCGGCGACGGTCTTCAGCACCTTCACCCGGCCGTAGCGCTTGTCCTCCGACTCCACGAGGGTCCAGGGGGCGAAGCGGGTGGAGGTGCGATCCACCATTTCGGTCACCGCCGCCTCGTAGAGGGGCCATTTCTCCCGGTTGCGCCAGTCTTCCGGGGTCAGCTTGAAGCGCTTGTAGGCGACCGTCTCGCGCTCCTCGAAGCGACGGGCCTGCTCCTCCTGGCTGATGGCCAGCCAGAACTTCACCACCACATAGTTGGCGGCCGAGAGCTGGGCCTCGAAATCGTTGATCTCGCCATAGGCCCGGCCCCAGTCGTCGGGACCGCACAGACCCTCCACCCGCTCCACCAGCACGCGGCCGTACCACGACCGGTCGAAGATCACGGTGCGCCCGTGGGCCGGGATGTGCCGCCAGAAGCGCCAGAGATAGGGCCGCGCCCGCTCCTCGTCGGTGGGCGCCGCGATCGGATGCACGCGGAAGCGCCGCGGATCGAGCGCCCGCCGCAGCCGCATGATGGTTGAACTCTTGCCCGCCGCATCCGAACCCTCGAACGCCACCACCAGCCCCGCATCGGCGAAGCGCGGGGAATTGGTGAGGCGGGTGATGCGGCTCTGCTCCTGCGCGAGCTGGCGGTCGTAATCGTCTTCGTTGAGGGATTTCGAGAGGTCGAGGGTGGAAAGGATGGAGAAGGTCGGCAGTGCCGACGGCAGCCGTGTCGGGTTGGGTGCGAGCGGCTGGGGCGCCGGCTCGGGCTCGGAGACCATGGACCTGAGCTTCTCCAGCAGCAGGCTGCCGGCCATGGCGTCGCGATACTCCTCGTCGGCGGCCGGCACCACGTGCCAGGGCGATGTCTCGGTGGAGGTGGCGCGGGCGGCATCCTCGGAGATGGCGAGCAGCCGCTTGCGCGGGCCGGAGCCTTTCAGCTCCGCCCACTCCCGCACCACGGGGCGCTGCCAGTCGCCCTTGGTGACGCCCTTGAGGCGGGTGCGCGCCTCCTCCTCGTCCAGATAGAGCCAGATCTTGAGCAGGCTCACGCCCTCGGCATGGAGCATGCCCTCGAAGCGCTGGATCTCCTCCAGCGCCGCCATGAAGTCGCCGCGCTTCATCTCGTCCAGCGCCCGCTTGCACAGGGGCGCGTGGTACCAGGAGCCGAGCATGATGCCGATCTGGCCGAAGGGCGGCAGCTCGCGCCAGTATTTCCACATGGCCGGACGATCTTCCGGCGCGCAAGGCATGTCGAAGGTGAGCGTCTGCAGCTTGCGCACGTCGAGCCAGCCGTAGAGGCGGTTCAGCACCGCGCCCTTGCCGGCGCCGTCCGGGCCATGGATCAGGACGATGAGGCTGCGGCGCTTCTGCTCGATCAGCTGGAACTGCGCGGTGAGCAAATCCTCGCGCAGGCTGGGCTCCATCGCCTTGAAGGCGGCCTTGTCGAGATGGTGCGCGAACGTCGCGGATTCGAACATGCCGCCTCTCCTCCTGCCGGGGGGCGGCAGCCTGTACGAGCCGTCAGGCGGATGCAACTTTCTGGGTGGCGGCGGACGGCACCTTCACCCACGCCTCGCCATCCAGCACCACCTCGCCCTTCACCGTGCAGATGCAGGAGAGGCGGGCGCGGAAGCGCTCGGGGATCAACTCCACCACGCGCACCTCCACCTCCACCGTGTCGTCGATGCGCACGGGAGCCCGGAAGTTCAGCGTCTGGGAGATGTAGACCGCGCCCGGACCCGGAAGGCGCGTGCCGAGCACGGCGGAGATCAGGCTCGCCGTGTAGAGGCCATGGGCGATACGGCCGCCGAAGGGCGTGCGCGCGGCGAAATGCTGGGACAGATGGATGGGATTGCGATCGCCGGTGAGTTCGGCGAAGCCAACGATGTCGGAGGAGGAGACCGTCTTCGACATGCGCTCGATGCGCCCGACCGTCAGGTCTTCAAAAAAGAGGTTCTGCAATTCGAGGAACATGGGCGCGCTTCCGTTATGCTTGTCGGGGCGCGCACTCTAGAAGCCAGCCGCACGGCTGGAAAGTCGGCCGAAATGGTAAGCCGGAACGTCGCAGGGGCGGCGGATCAGGGCAGAGGCGGCGTCAGGCCGCCTCCCCCTTGAGCTTGCGCATCAGCTCTTCCAGCTCCGCGTTCTTGTCCGCCGGCAGCACCACATTCACCCGCGCCAAGAGGTCGCCGTGACCGCCGGTGGCGTTGGGCAGCCCCTTGCCACGCAGGCGGAACGTACGCCCGCCGGAGGTCCAGGCCGGAATGGCGAGTTCCACCGCGCCGGTCAGCGTCGGCACCCGCACCTTGGCCCCGAGCACCGCATCGGCGAGCGGCACGTCGATCGCCTGCCGCAGGTCGTCGCCATCGCGCTCGAACACCGGATGCGTGGCATAGGAGATGGTCACATAGGCATCGCCCGCCGGCCCGCCCATTGGGCTCGGCTCTCCCTGCCCCTTGAGGCGCATGCGATGCCCCTCGCGGGTGCCGGGCGCGATCTTGATGTCGATCTGCTTGCCGTTGGGCAGGCCGACACGCTTCGACGCCCCCTGCGTCGCCTCCTCGAAGGAGACGGGGAGCGTGATCTCCATGTCGGCACCCGGCTGGGGCGCGAAGCCGCCGCCCGCCGATCGCCGCTGGCGACCGAAGCCGAAGATGTCGCCGATATCCTCGAACCCGCCGCCCCCACCACGAGACGTGCGCCGCGCCCCCTCGGGACCGAAGGAGAAACTTTCGAAAATCGTGTCGCCGTCGAAGCCGGAAAAGCCGCCCGGCCCGCGCCGGGGCCCACCGCCGCCGAAGCCGGAAAATTCCGGCGCGCGCGGCTTGCCCTCCGCGTCGATCTCGCCGCGGTCGAACTGGCCCCGCTTCTCCTTGTCGGAGAGAATCTCGTGCGCCGTGTTCAGCTCGGCGAAGCGGTCCTGGGCCTTGGGATCGGACGCATTGGCATCCGGGTGGAGCTTCTTCGCGAGCTTGCGATAGGCGCGCTTGATCTCTGCCTCGTCGGCGGTCTTGGAAACACCGAGGACGTCGTAGGGATCACGCATGAATAGTCACCTCTGCGGCCGGCACTCAGGCGGCCAGCCGCACGGAACATGTGGTTCGCGGTGCAAAAAATGCAACGGCACCGCTCAAACGGCCTGCGCTTTTGTGCGCCATGCCGCTTTTGCGTGCCTTGCACCGGAATGCGGCTCAGGCTCGTCCGAGCAGGCGGACCTGGTTGAGCACGGTGCCGCTGCGGCTCTTGCACGCCTCGCCCTGCACCCAGCGATCGGCGGACTTGCCGTCCACCAGCGAGATCATGAAGGCGCGGCAGCCGGCCTGGGTCGGGCCGACCGGAGTCGCCGTGCCTCGGGCGCCGGTCTCCGGATTGTCCCACGGCACCGACACATCGCCGTCTCGGGCGGCAAGCGCCTGGTCGAGGGCGAGCTTGGCCTGCGTCCAGTCGCCGGCGGTGATTCCCTTGGGCGCCGGGCCTTCCGGCACCGGCAGGGACGCCGGCGTCGCCTTGATCGAGCCGGTGACGAGCGAATCGTCGTCGTGAAAGGGCGAACTGGCGCAACCGGCCAGAGACGCGGCCAGAAGACACGTGCCCGCGACGGCACCGAGCCCTTCGCGCCGGCGCACGACGCTTCTATATAGAACCATGAAGCCGCCCAGAGAGGCGCGCGAACGATCAGGCACGAGGGGCTCCACATGACGGCGAGCGACACCATGGAACCCCGTGATCCCTTAACATCCGGTGATTTCACCGAATCTTCCGAACCATTCCGTCTTTTCGCCGAGTGGCTGGAGGAGGCTGGCAAGTCCGAGCCCAACGATCCGAACGCCATGACGCTGGCGACCGTGGACGAGGATGGGCTTCCCGATGCCCGCATGGTGCTGCTGAAGGGGCTGGACGAGCGCGGCTTCGTCTTCTTCACCAACACCGGGAGCGCCAAGGGCCGGGAACTGGCAGCACATCCCAAGGCGGCGCTTGTGTTCCACTGGAAGTCGCTGCGCCGTCAGGTACGGGTGCGCGGGCCGGTGGAGCAGGTGAGCGACGCGGAGGCCGATGCCTATTTCGCCACCCGCCCCCGCCTCTCACAGATCGGCGCCTGGGCCTCGACCCAGTCTCGGCCGCTGGAAGGCCGCTTCGCGCTGGAGGCGGCGGTCGCGACAACCACCGCGAAATATGCCCTCGGCAGCGTGCCGCGCCCGCCCCACTGGACCGGCTTCCGCATCCTGCCCGTGGCCATCGAATTCTGGCATGACCGGCCGTTCCGCCTGCACGACCGTGTGGTGTTCCGCCGCGCCGGCGAGGGCGACGCCTGGACGAAGACGCGGCTTTATCCCTGATCGAAAAAGCCGACCGGGCTTGACCCGGACGCGGGCGGATGGTGCATCACGTTCGCCCGCTGTGGCCGAGGCTCACACCATGACATCCGATACTCAGGACCGCCCGCGCATCATGCTCCTCACCGGGGCCTCGCGCGGCATCGGCCATGCCACGGTGAAGCGGTTTTCGGCCGCCGGCTGGCGCGTCATCTCCTGCTCGCGCCATGCCTTCCCGGAGAAGTGCCCGTGGGGCGCCGGGCCGGAGGACCATCTGCAGGTGGACCTTTCCAGCCCCGCCAGCACCAAAGCGGCCATCGCCGAGGTGAAGCGCCGCCTGCCGGAAGGCAAGCTCGACGCCCTCGTCAACAATGCCGCCATCTCGCCCAAGGGCGAGGGCGGCGCGCGGCTCGGCACGCTGGACACCGACCTCGAGACCTGGGTCGACGTGTTCCAGGTGAATTTCTTCGCCCCCATCATCCTCGCCCGCGGCCTTTCGGCGGAGCTGGAGAAGGCCCAGGGCTCGGTGGTGAACGTCACCTCCATCGCCGGCTCGCGGGTGCATCCCTTCGCGGGCGCCGCCTATGCCACCTCCAAGGCGGCGCTGGCTTCCCTGACGCGGGAGATGGCCTCCGACTTCGGCCGCCGCGGCATAAGGGTGAACGCCATCGCGCCGGGCGAGATCGACACCGCCATCCTCTCGCCGGGCACGGACAAGATCGTGGCGCAGATCCCCATGCAGCGCCTCGGCACGCCGGACGAGGTGGCGAAGATCATCTACGTGCTCTGCACGGAGACCTCCTCCTACCTCAATGGCGCCGAGATCCACATCAACGGCGGCCAGCACGTCTGACGGGGCGGGCTGATTTTTGGAGTTAGAGCCAGCCGCGCCACTTGAAGAAGACGTAGGGCAGGATGCCTGAAATCACCATGGCAACGAGCGCGGACGGATAGGCATAGGTCCAGCTCAGCTCCGGCATGTGCTGGAAGTTCATGCCATAGATCGAGGCGATCAGCGTCGGCGGCATCAGCACCACCGAGAGCACGGCGAAGATCTTGATGATGTTGTTCTGCTCCAGGCCCACCATGCCGATGGTGGCATCCAGCAGGAACTGAAGCTTGTCGCCGAGGAAGTTCGCGTAGTCGGAGAGGCCGGCCACGTCGCGGCTCATGGACTTGATGTTGGCCTTCCCATCCTTGGCGATGGTCGATCCGTCGGTGTCGGCCCCGAGGAAGGAAATGAGCCGCTGCAGAGAGGCGAGGCTTTCCCGGGCATACGACACCAGCCCTTCCTTGCGGCCGATGTGGGAGAGAATGGCGCGGTAGCGCTGGTTGGCATTCTCCCGGCCGCTCGACCGCTCGAAGATGCGCCGCGAAATCCGCTCCACGTCCGCGCCGATCTGCTCCAGCACGTCGGCGGACCGGTCCACCACGGCCTCCAGCAGCTCGATCAGGACATCCTCGCCCTTGATGGTGTCCGGACAGGACTTGCCGAGCCGGTTGGCGACGGACGGGAAGGCGCGCGGCTCGCCGTAGCGCACGGTGATGAGGCGGCCGCGTGTAAGGATGAAGGTGACGGCCAGCATCACCGGCGTCTCGGTATCGGCGCCGCAGAGAATGGTGGCGGTCATGTAGCGCGCGCCGCCCTCCACATAGAGGCGGCTCGACTGCTCGATCTCGCCCATCTCCTCGCGGGTCGGCACGGAAATGCCAGCGAACGCTTCCGCGCGCGCGTCGTCCGCTTCGGTGGGTGAGATCAGATCGAGCCAGACGGCGGCCTCGGGTATGGGCCCGTCCGTTACGGGGGCGGCCACGAGACTTCCCTGGCTGGGCATATAGGCGAAGATCATGCGGCGGTCCCCGATCGGCCGGACCTTCTAGCCCGCCGCGGGACGCGTGGGAACTGCGGCTGCCGCCCGTTCTCCGTTTCCGCTCCCGAGATACCGCCCCGTCACCCGGCGGCAATCCGATGTCGCCGCCAGTCCGAACGTGCTGCGGCCGGCTCGAATGACTTGGCCGACACGAATGATTTGGCCGGCTCGGGCATCCTCGCCGGGCGACACGTGACACCCTGCGGCCAGCACGTCGCTCGTCACCACCCCGGCCGGCCCCCGCGCCGGGTCCGGGAGAACCATCGCTCTCGCTCAGGCGGCGAGGAAGTCGATGTCCTTGAGGGTGACCACCTTGTTGGCCTGGGCAGCCGCCTTGGCCTCGGCCGCCTTCTTGTCGCTCGCCTGCTGGGCGGCTGCGGCGACGGCGGAAATGCCGATGTCGCGCCACTGCTGGCTCTGCGCCGTACGCTTCAGATCCGATTCCTCCCGGGGGCTGAGCCCTTGGTGTCCGGTAGACATGTCCCAACTCCTGTGTGGTGCGCCGTTACGCAGCGGCACCTTCGCGTGACCCCTCCAGAGATGGCGATCAACTGCGTCAAAACTGTGCAGCCGATGCGACTTCTCCGCGGTCATACGAAGAGTAGGCGCCCCAAACCTTGCGAAACTCCAAAGAGGGTGCCGAAAGGGCAATCTGTGAGGCATTTCTGCAACGCCTTCGCACAAGCAACAGCTCCCCATCCGAACACCCTTCTAGCGAGGCGGACATTGGGTTAATTCATTTTCGCGGGTCGAATCCTCCTTGCGCGTCAAGGAAAGAGTTGAAGAGGCGAGATATGATGTGGCGAGCGGTCGGGGCACTGCTGACGGGTTTGATGCTCAGCGGCTGCATCTCCGGAACGGTTGCGCCGGCGCCGGATACGGCAATGACGGCGCGAGACAAGCAGCTTCTTGCCAACAAGCCGTACCCGAATGTGAAGCCTTCGGGCGAGTTCGAGCGGCATATCGTTGAGTATCCGACCAATAAGAAGCCGGGCACGGTGGTCGTCGATACTCCGAACAAGTTCCTTTACTACGTGGAAGGCAACGGTAAGGCGATCCGCTACGGCGTGACCGTCGGCGAGGAAAGCCTCGCCTTCCGCGGTCAGGCCAAGGTCGGTCGCAAGACCGAATGGCCGAGCTGGACCCCCACCCCGGAAATCCACCAGCGCATCGCTGGTCTTCCGTCCTACGTGGCGCCCGGCCCGCACAACCCCATGGGTGCCCGCGCCCTGTACCTCTACCAGGGCAATCAGGACACCCTGTTCCGCATCCACGGCACCAACCAGCCGGAATACATCGGCCAGGCGATCTCCTCGGGCTGCATCCGCATGCTCAACGAGGACGTGATCGACCTGTACAGCCGCGTTCCGGTGGGCGCCGAGGTCGTGGTTCTCTGAGCTTTCGTCCATCGGACGTTAAAAGGGCGCGGCTCGGCCGCGCCCTTTTTGTTTGGGCATATGCTCAGGCGCTTTCAGGCCGATGCCGTGGCCCCGCACGCCCTGAAGCGCCGCGGTCGCGAGACGTTCAGTCGGGCTGACTCTGCTTCGACGGGGTGGGCTTGGTGCCCCCGTCCTTGTTCTGCGCATTCTTAGGCTGCGCGCTGCCGGCCTGACCGCTCTTCGCCTGACCGCTCTTCGACGATCCAGTCTTGGACGATCCAGTCTTGGACGATCCATCCTTTGACGATCCATCCTTGGGCGGGCTGGCCTTGCCGGACCTGGACGTCTCGCCCGCGGCGTTGCCGGCCGAAGTGGCAGCGGCATTCTTGTCGGCGGCATCCTTGTCCGGACCGGCCGCCTCCCCGTCGTGCCCATCACCGCCCTCGCCCTGCGCCGACGCCGCCGGGGCGCTGGGCGCGGGCTTGTCCTTGCGCGACGCCACTGCGGTGCCCGCGTCAAGATTCCAGTGACAGAGCTTGAAATCGTTGCGGCGCTGGGCGAGGTCCACGTGGATATGATCCTCGTGATAGCCATCGGATCCGGGGCCGAGGACCGTCGCGAAGCGCGTGCAGGCACTGTCCTTCATGGACCCGCGCAGCGCCATGGGCAGGCCGCCCTTCGCCACGGTCCACACCCGCCCGTCGCCGAGTTCGAAGCCCCCGACGTCGACCGCATTGCCGCGCCCGTGCTCGCTCATCTTGGCGCCCGCCACCCGATTGCGCGGACGGCAATTGTAGGAATCGGCGATCCGGATCGCCGCCAGCGCCCCGCCGGCCGCCGCGACCGCGGGCGCCAGGGACTCGCGCATCCAGGCCGCAGCCGCCACCGTCATCTCGCAGCGGGACACCGCCGCCGGTCTCAACGGGATCATCCGCCCGTCGCCGAGCCGCACCGCGGTCAGCCGCACCGGGACGAACAGGCCGCATGCGGGATTGATGGAAAGGGAGGCGTCGAGATCGGCCTCGATCTCCCCGGCCGCGACGAGATCCGCACAGGCGGAGGGCATCACCAGGGGAGCGGCCGGCCCCGGAGACGGTGCGGATGGCGCCAGGCTTCCTGGTCCGCCGGGGGAAGGCACCGCGTCCGGAGATGTCTCGCGTGACGCCACCCGAGGTCGTCCGCCCGGAGTGGTCGGCTCGCGCACGAAGCGCTCGGCCGTCCCCACGTCCACCGGCCCCTCCCGTTGCCCGGCCTCTTCGCCCCGTACCTCCTGTCCGCCGGGCTCCGCCTCGCCCTCCTCCTCGGCCAGTTCCGGCGGGCGTCTCGGCGGCAGCGGTGCCGCGCGCAGCGACGGCAGGCGCGCCACCACCGGGGCCGTCGGCGCCTTGAGATCCTTCGGCTTGGCGGGTGGCAGGGGCGCGGCCGCGCGCGTCGGGCTCGCCGCCGTCAAGGCAAGGAACCCGAGGCAGAGGGCGAGCGGAAATCCTGCAGGCCGGGGCGCCGTGGCCCGCAGCAGGGCGTCGGGCGCGGTCGGGCAGCGGCGCGGTGCGGCGGGTCGTCTCAATGACATGCGCGTGATACTAAAGACGTCCTTCGCCGTGGTCGAGCCGGCCGGCCGGCGCCCCCTCCCCCAGCGGACCGCCCATGCAAGACCTGACCGCGCTGCTTTTCGACAAGGATGGCACCCTGGTGCATTTCGATCGCACCTGGGGACGCGCAGCCGGAGCGGTGATGCGGCAGATGGCGCGCGATGACGCCCATGCCGTCGCCCGGCTGGAGGCGGTGAGCCACTATCTCCCCGACGAGGAGCGGTTTCTGCCCACCTCTCCGCTGGTCTCCGGTTCGTCCGCCCATTACGGCCCGCTGTGGGCCCACGCCTTGGGTCGCCCCGCCGACGCCGACTTCCTCGCCGAGATCGACCGGCTGTTCGCCGCCGAAGGGCTCGCCAACCTCACGCCCATCGGCCACCCGGCGCGAACGCTGGGGCAGCTGAAGGGCGCGGGATTCGCCCTCGCCATCGTCACCAACGATGCTGAGGAGAATGCCCGGCAACAGGCGGGCGCCCTGGGCCTGCTGCCGCTCCTCGACGCCATCCATGGCTACGATTCCGGTTTCGGGTCCAAGCCCGGCCCCGGCATGGTGTCGGCATTCGCCGAGCGGTTCGGTCATCCGCCCCGCGCCATGGCGGTGGTGGGCGACAGTGCCCACGACCTCGCCGCCGCGCGCGGCGCGGGCGCGCGCTTCATCCTGGTGCGCAGCGGCCCGGCGCCGGTCGACGACCTCGTGGGGGATGCGGACCTCGTGGTGGACAGCGTGGACGACCTGCCCACTGTCTTGCCTGCCGTCCCTCCTGCTTCACGCAGCAAAGCCCCTTCCCTCGCCGGCGAAAACGCGGTCTAACCGACGGGAACCTCGCGCAGGTGCGCGTCACGGGCGGCAGGATGATCAGACGCCGGCTTTATACCGAGGAGCGCTATTCGCCGCTGGCCCGCTGGAGCTTCCGGCTGGCCCTGTTCTCGGTGCCGGTCGTGGCGCTCGCGGCGCTGCTCTATCGCGCCGGCATGCTGGATTTCCAGCCGGCGATCGCCACGCTCGGGGCCGGGCTCGCGCTGGCCCTCGTCGCCGCGGCGATGGGCATCGTGGCCTTCTTCATCACCTGGGAGACGGGCTGGCTGGGCATCGGCCGCGCCATCGCCGCGGTGGCCATCGGCGGCCTCGTGCTCGCCGGCCCGGCAGCCGTCCTTGCGCGCGGCATGATGCTGCCGCAGCTGACGGACATCGCGACCGACCCCACCGACCCGCCCCGCTTCCGCGCCCTGACACTTGCTCACCCCCGCGAGGCCAACAGCCTCGTCTTCGGCGGCACGGCGGCGGCGGAAGCCCAGCGCATGGCCTATCCCGGCATCAAGCCCGTGGACCTGACTGCGACGCCGGAGGAAGCGTTCAATACCGTCCTCGCTTTGGTGCAGAAGCGGCGCTGGCACATCCTCGATGCGATTCCTCCGCGCGGAACGCGGCGCGACGGTCAGATCGAGGCTGTGGCGGTCTCACCCATCATGGGTTTCCGGAGCGACGTGTCGATCCGGATTCGGCCGACCTCCAAGGGGGCGCGGGTGGATGTGCGGTCCTCGGCGCGCTACGGCATCCATGATCTCGGCACCAACGCCCAGCGCATCGAGGGGCTGATGGCGGATCTCGCGGCCGAGCGGCGGCGGCGCTGAGTCTCAGGCCGAAGGTGTCGCCAGAAGCGCGGTCGCCGCAGCGGCCTCCGCGGGCGGCAGGGGCGCGATCAGCTCGGCTCCCTCATTGCGCACCGAATTGACCTCCGCCGAGACGGGGGAAAGCTGAAGCGCCTCGCCGGGGAAGGACCGCATCAGCGCCGTGCCGTCGGCACCATCCAGCCATGCCGCTACATCCTGGTGGGACAGGATCACCGGCATCCGCTCGTGCAACGGGCGCAGGCGCTCCGTCGCAGGACAGGTCAGGATCGTGAAGGTGCGCAGCCACTGGCCGGTGGCGGGATCCTTCCAGCCGTCCCACAACCCGGCGAACGCCAGGGGAGCGCCATCGGCGCGCGAGATGAGGAAGGGCTGGCGCCGCTTGTCCACGGCCTTCCATTCATAGAAGGCATCTGCCGGGATGATGCAGCGGCGCGGCGCACGCCAGGCCGCGCGGAAGGTGGGCTTTTCGGCAACAGTTTCCGAACGCGCATTGATGAGTCGCCCGCCGCCGGAGGCGTCCATGGCGAAGGACGGCACCAGACCCCAGCGCAGGAGATCGAGATGGCGCCGGCCCGTTTCGGGATTGCGGCGCACCACCATGAGGTCCTGGGTCGGGGCGGCATTATAGCGGGGCGGAACGTTGGGCAGCGGCGCCAGCGCCGGGTCGACGCCGAACAGCGCGGCAAGGGCCGCCGGGGGCGTGAGCTGGACGAAACGTCCGCACATGCCAGCCTCCGCCCCGTCGCGTCAGGCCGCGCGGCGGAATCGGCCGGTGATGGCCGCCGTCCCGTCGGTGACGACCCGCCCGCTGGCGACCAGATGCTCGAGGTGCGCCAGCACCGTCAGCGAGGCGGCACCGACGAGCCGGGGATCGAGGCCGATGTAAATCCCCCGCACCAGATCGGGAATGGTCTCCACATCGCGGTCGAGAGCGCGAAGAATCGCCGTCTCCCGCGCAATGCGATGGGAGAGGTAATCCCGCACGAAGTCCGGAGCGTTCCGCACGGGGCCGCCGTGGCCCGGCAGGTAGACCGCCTCCGTGCGCGTGGCGAAGCGTTCGAGGGAGCGGATGTAATCGCCCATGGATCCATCTGGCGGCGCCACGATGGAGGTTGCCCAGGCCATCACATGGTCGCCGGAGAAGATGAGGTCTTCCTCGGGCAGGACAAAGGCCATGTGGTTGGCACAATGGCCCGGGGTGGCGATCCCGGTCAGGGTCCAGCCGGGTCCGCTCACCGCCTCGCCGTCGGGCAGGACGATATCTGGCCGGAAGTCCATGTCGGCGCTGGCGTCGAGGGGATTGACCTCGCCGATGGCCAGAGGCCGCGCAGCGCGATGTTGCCCCTCCGCAACAGTGGGGGCCCCGGTCGCGGCCTGGATCGCCTGCGCCGCGGGGGAATGGTCGCGGTGGGTATGGGTGATGACGATGTGGCTGACGGTCTCGCCCCTCACGGCATCGAGTATGGCGGCGATGTGGCGGGGATCGTCCGGGCCAGGATCGATGATGGCCACCGTGCCCCGGCCTACGATGTAGGAGCAGGTGCCGGTGAAGGTGAAGGGCGAGGGATTGGGCGCCACGATGCGCCGGACAAGCGGCGTCACCTGATCGAGGCGGCCGGCCGGGACATCGAAGCTGCGGTCGAAGGCGATATCGTCGCTCATGAACGTGACGGTAGCCTGCAGGGACACCGGCGACAACCGCGGCGGTGTCGGGCTCCGGGGGAATGGGGAAGCGGGGCCAGGGGATGGCGAAGGGGAGGCGGCGGATCAGGCCCCTCGATTGGGATCGCCTTGAGCAATGAGCCCAGGCTGAAGCCGCCCGGCGATCAGACAAAAGAAAAGCCCGCTGCCGAGGCAGCGGGCTTCCTGATGAAGCAGAGCTTCGATCAGAACTTGTAGTTCACACCCGCGCGGAACGAGTTGAACTTGGAGTCCGTGCTGGCGCTCAGGCCGGGCGCGATCGCAACGGCGTCCACGCTCGCGGAGCCGAGGTCGACGTAGAGGTATTCGGCCTTGAACGTCCAGTTGTTGGTGATGGCGAACTCGCCGCCGGCACCGATGGTCCAACCCCAGTTGGTGCTGGACTTGTCGAACACCTGCACGCCCAGGATCGAAGCCGTGGTCGCGGTCTTGCCGTAGGCCACACCACCGGTGATGTAGGGCAGGAACCGGTCGATCGCGTAGCCGAGGCGGGCGCGGATCGTGCCGAAGTAGTCGATGGTGGTGCCGGCGTTCACGACCGGCAGGCCGAGGATCGAGGCGCTCACGGAGCCCTCGATGTTGGACCACTGCAGGTCGGTCTCGATGCCGAGCACGACGTTGTTGGCGAACTGGTAGTTGTAGCCGATCTGGCCACCGGCGTAGAAGCCGGAGGAGTTCAGGCTGGCCGAGGCCACCGGGGCGCCCAGGACATTGACGTCGTAGGTGAAGGAGTCACCGCCGTAGCCAACGTTGCCACCGATGTAGAAACCGGTCCAGGAGAACACCGGAACCGGAACTGCCTTGACGGGATACTTCGTCGCCAGGTCAGCAGCCGCGGCCGGAGCCGAGAGCGCCGCCAGCGCGACAGTGGCGAGAAGGAACCGCTTCATGACCAAAACCCCCTTGCTTGGGTAACTTGCACTTTAGGGCGAAATCACCGGCGGCCGGATGGGCCACGAGTCGTTTCGTCCAGTGACATCTATCTAGCAGGGGTCTCGCCGGAATGCCGTAACATTCTTGCCACAGTTACCCCAAATCAGCACAACCGAAAGCCAAATTCCTAGTATGCTACCGCCACATAGGCGCTCTGGCCCACCTTCGCCGGCTATCAGCTCCACCGCCGGGTCCGAAAGGTAAATTGTTCGTAAAAACAACGGCGTTCAAGGCACGTTCACGGAGCCGGGCTTAGCCTGGATTCGTTGGTCTCCAAAAGGAGGGCCCCATGCAACTTTACCGATTCCCCGGTTTCGTGCGCTGTGCCGCGGCCGGGGCTGCACTCGCCGCAATCGCCTCCGGCCCTGCCCTGGCGCGGCCCGACAGCCTCACCATGACATGCGCGGCGGCGGCCGGAATGGTCTCGTCCCAAGGGGCTGTGGTGATGGGCACGGGACCCAACATCTTCGACCGTTACGTGATCTCCCTGCGCTACTGCGCGGGCTCCGAGCAGCTGAAGCCGGAATGGATCAAGACGAAGGACAATCCCCAATGCTTCGTGGGCTATACCTGCTACGTGCCAACCCGGGACAATTTCTTCCGGTAGGAAGCGACCGGCCCGCGAGGGGCGTCACACAGGAGGTTGCCATGATGTCTTGCACGGCCCGCCGGCCCGGCCGCGCTCTCGGCCTTGTGATCGTGGCTGCGCTTGCCGGCCTGACGGGGCCGGCTGCGGCCCAGACGCAGAGCCGCTCCTTCACCTGCACCCAGGCTGCCGCCCTCATTCAATCGAAAGGCGCGGTGGTGCTCGCCACGTCGCCCACCCTTTACGACCGCTACGTGCGGGACCAGAGCTTTTGCGTCTACGACCAGGAGACCCGGCCGGAATGGGTGCCCACGCGGGACAATCCGCAGTGCTTCATCGGCTACAGCTGCTACGTCCCCCTGCGCGGCGGCGGGCGGCAGTAGACGCCCCCGGCGCCCGAACATGAAAAAGGCCGGGCATTGGCCCGGCCTCGGTCACAGTGGGGGCGGCAACGCTCAGGCGATGCCGCGCTCCTTGAGCACGCCCTCGATCTCCTCCAGCACGCCGGCATCGTCGATGGTGGCGGGCACGGTCCAGGGATCGTGGTCGGCGATCTTCTTCATGGTGCCGCGCAGGATCTTGCCCGAACGGGTCTTGGGCAGGCGGTTCACTGTAACGGCCAGCTTGAAGGCGGCCACCGGGCCGATGCGGTCGCGCACCAGTCCCACAAGCTCCCGCTCGATCACATCCGGCGCGCGCCGTTCGCCCGCCTTGAGCACCACGAAGCCGCAGGGCACCTCTCCCTTCAGTTCGTCCTTCACGCCGATGACAGCGCATTCGGCGACGTCCGGATGGGAGGCGAGCACCTCCTCCATGCCACCGGTGGAGAGGCGATGGCCCGCGACGTTGATGATGTCGTCGGTGCGGCCCATGACGAAGACATAGCCGTCGTCATCCAGGAAGCCGGCGTCGGCGGTCTTGTAGTAGCCGGGGAACTCGGCGAGGTAGCTTTCGGCGAACCGGTCGTCCTGCTGCCAGAGGGTGGGCAGGCAGCCGGGAGGCAAGGGCAGCTTCACCACGATGGAGCCCATAGTGCCGGCCGGCACCGGCTTCGACGCCTCGTCCACGATCTGCACGTCGTAGCCGGGCATGGGCACCGTCGGCGAGCCGAGCTTGATGGGCAGGAGACCCAGGCCCACCGGATTGGCGGCGATGGCCCAGCCGGTTTCCGTTTGCCACCAATGGTCCACCACCGGCACCTTCAGCTGCTCCTGCGCCCACACCACCGTATCGGGATCCGCCCGCTCGCCGGCGAGGAACAGGGTGCGGAAGCGCGAGAGGTCGCGGCCCTGCTTCAGGAGGCAGTCCGGGTCCTCCTTCTTGATGGCGCGGAGCGCGGTCGGCGCGGTGAACAGGGCGACGACGCCGTGCTCCTCGATCACCCGCCAGAAGGCCCCGGCATCGGGCGTGCCCACGGGCTTGCCCTCATAGACGAGGGTGGTCGCGCCGAGGATCAGCGGGGCGTAGACGATGTAGGAATGGCCCACCACCCAGCCGATGTCGGAGGCGGTCCAGAACACCTCGCCGGGCTTGATGCCGTAAAGGTTCTTCATGCTCCAGTCGAGCGCCACCATGTAGCCGCCGGTGTCGCGCACGACGCCCTTGGGCTTGCCGGTCGTGCCGGAGGTATAGAGGATGTAGAGCGGATCGGTGGCCAGCATGTCGGCGCAGGGGGCAGCCTTGCCCGCGGCGGCGGCGGCATCGACCGCGGCCTGCCAGTCGAGATCGCGGCCTTCGACAAGCGCACCCGGCCCCTCAGCGCGCTGGAGCACGAGGCAGCTTTCGGGCTTCACCGCCGACATGGAGATGGCAAGGTCCAGGAGCGGCTTGTAGGGCACGACGCGGTTCGGCTCGATGCCGCACGACGCCGCCAGGATCACCTTCGGCTCGGCATCCTCGATGCGGGTGGCCAGCTCCTTGGCCGCAAACCCGCCGAACACCACCGAATGGATGGCGCCGATGCGGGCGCAGGCCAGCATGGCGCAGATCGCTTCCGGCACCATGGGCATGTAGACGAGCACCCGGTCGCCCTTGCCGACGCCCATGTCCTGAAGCACGGCCGCCAGCGTCGCCGTCTCCTTCAGCATTTCGCCATAGGTCAGCGTGCGCTTGGTACCGGTGACGGGGCTGTCGCAGATCAGGGCCGCCTGATCGCCACGGCCGGCGGCGACGTGGCGATCGAGCGCATTGTGGCAGACGTTGCCCACCGCATCGGGAAACCAGCGGCCATAGACGCCGGCGTCGGCATCGAAGATGGTTTCCGGCGGGCGGGTCCAGTCGACGCCCCGGGCGGCCTCGGCCCAGAAGGTGGACGGATCGGTCTTCCAGCCGGCATAGGCCTGCGCGTAGCGGCTCGCGCCATCAATGGACATGGACGTCTCCCTCAAGGGTCTTCTTTAGCCCGGTAGTGCCGGGTGCTTTTTTACGGCGCAAGCTCGCACAAATGCGTAAGACGTTTGTCGCTCGGGTCCGCGACCACCTGCGGCAGACTGGTACTTTGGTATCGGGGCCCACCGATTGCACCGCCCTGCCGCCCTCGGCTAGGTTCGCGCTCCAATTCGACCGGAATCCCGGCGCGAACACAAGCATTCGCACGAGTGGGGGGACACGATGGCCGGCATCTACGACCAGGATCTCGATCGGAACGCGGCAAACTTCCAGCCGCTGACGCCCCTCGGCTTCCTGGAGCGGGCGGCGAGCGTGTTTCCCGACCGCACCGCCATCCTGCACGGCGGCCTCAAGCGCAATTACCGGGATTTCTACGCCCGCAGCCGCCGCCTGGCCTCGGCGCTGTCGAAGGTGGGGGTCGGCGTCGGCGACACGGTGGCCGTCATGCTGCCCAATGCCCCGGCGATGCTGGAAGCGCACTACGGCGTGCCCATGACGGGCGCCGTGCTCAACTCGCTCAACACCCGGCTCGACGCCGCCATCCTCGCCTTCACCCTCGACCACGGCGAGGCAAAGGTGCTCATCACCGACCGCGAATTCTCGCCCGTCATCAAGGCGGCCCTCGCCCTCGCCGTCCGCAAGCCGCTGGTGATCGACTATGACGATCCCGAGTTCACCGGCCCGGGCGAGCGCATCGGCACGATGGAATACGAGGATTTCCTTGCCACCGGCGACGAAGACTTCGCATGGAAGCCGCCGGCGGACGAATGGGACGCCATCGCGCTGAACTATACGTCCGGCACCACGGGCGACCCCAAGGGCGTCGTCTATCACCATCGCGGCGCCCACCTGCTGGCGGTCGGCAATGTGGTGACGTGCGCCCTGGGCAAGCATCCGGTCTATCTGTGGACGCTGCCCATGTTCCACTGCAACGGCTGGTGCTTCCCCTGGTCGATCACGCTCGTTGCCGGCACCCATGTGTGCCTGCGGCAGGTGCGGGCGAAGGCCATGTTCGACGCCATCGCCGACCACAAGGTCACGCACATGTGCGGCGCGCCCATCGTCATGTCGACCCTGCTCAACGCGCCGGAGGCGGACAAGCGCCCCCTGCCCGGCCGGGTGGAATTCATCACCGCCGCCGCGCCGCCGCCGGAGGCCGTGCTGGCCGCCATGCAGGATGCCGGCTTCAACGTGGTCCACGTCTACGGGCTCACCGAGGTCTACGGTCCGGCGGTCGTCAACGACTGGCATTCCGAGTGGGACGCGCTCGACGCGAAGCAGCGGGCCTTCCTCAAGTCGCGGCAGGGCGTGCGCTACAGCGCGCTGGAATCCCTCGACGTGATGGACCCCGAGACCATGGTTCCCGTTCCCGCCGACGGCGAGACGCTGGGCGAGGTCATGTTCCGCGGCAACGTGGTGATGAAGGGCTACCTCAAGAACCCCTCCGCCACCGAGAAGGCGTTCGACGGCGGCTGGTTCCACTCGGGCGATCTCGGGGTGAAGCATCCCGACGGCTACATCCAGCTCAAGGACCGCTCCAAGGACATCATCATCTCGGGCGGCGAGAACATCTCCTCCATCGAGGTGGAAGATGCCCTCTACAAGCATCCGGCGATCGCCGCCGCCGCCGTGGTGGCGAAGCCCGACGAGAAGTGGGGCGAGACTCCCGTCGCCTTCGTCGAGCTGCGCGACGGCATGACCGCGACGGCCGAAGAGATCATCGCCCATTGCCGCACCCATCTCGCGGCGTACAAGTGCCCCCGCCACGTGGTTTTCGAGGAAATCCCCAAGACCTCCACCGGCAAGATCCAGAAGTTCCGCCTGCGCGAGCTGGCCAAGGAGGTTTGAGGCAAGATGTCCGATACCGAAACGCGCGACGCCAACGGCGCCGTCCTCAAGGACGGCGACAACGTCACCCTCATCAAGGACCTGAAGGTGAAGGGCACCTCCGTGACCCTGAAGCGCGGAACCCTGGTCAAGGGCATCCGCCTCACCGGCGACCCGGAAGAGATCGACTGCAAGGTCGAGAAGGTGAAGGGCCTCGTGCTGCGCACGGAGTTCGTGAAGAAGGCGTGAGTTCGGACCGGCACCGCGCCAGGCCCCTCACGCGGATAGGTCTTCCGGTGTCAGGCCGAGTTCTTGAAGGGAGCGCTCGATAGGGCGCTTCCAGCCGGTGACACCCTGTGCGCAGGCATCCTCGCACGCGTCGGACAGGGCGAACGGGTCCGCGGCCTTGAGGGCATGGATCAAGGCCCCGGCCTGCACCAGATCCTTGGCGCGTTTGGCCGTGTCGCCTCCCCGCTTCTGGGCGATGACGAGCTTGTGGACAGCAAAGCGCGCCGGCTGGGGAATACGCACGGCGATGCCGGAGCGATGGAGCACCGCCGCATCCATGGGCGCGGCAATGAGCCATGACAGGTGCTGGAGAGGCGCCGCCCCAGCCGCCAGCGCCGGCAGCGGCATGGGATTGGGATCCGTGCGTCGGTGTTGAGGCGTGAGAAGGTCCACCACGAAACCCGCTGCAGAGCGGAAATGGGAGGGCGGCGCAGCCCGATGCAGGCCGGGCAACGGGCGAAAGCTCGGATCGGCCCGTTTCAGAATGGTTTCCAGCGTCTCTTCCGCATCGACAGCGCTGATGGCGAGGCTGGCCGTGGCGCGGTCGGCATCCTGCGTCATCATGGCAGAGGCCGGAAGCGCGTGGCCGACCGGCGCGGAATAGCACTGGTAGGCGGCCGTTCCCACCACTACCGCCTGATGCAGCAATCCCGCCTCTTCCAGAGCATCGAGCACCTGGGACAGGGCTGTCGGCGGGGATGGAATGCCAGCGCGCCGCAGGGTGGAGACGAGGGTGGAGCGCACCTTCGCTGCCCTGTTCTCTTCTTCGATCAGGCCGATGCGCTCCACCACCTGCGGATCGTCGGCCCGTCCGATGAAGAGGTCCCGCCGGGTGGAGCCAACGGGGCGCTTGGCGTAGACATATTCGACGCCCTTTATGTCGCGCCGATAGAGCGACGCCGGCCGCTCCATCACCCCATGCACCTGCTGCACCAGCTCCGCGTAGAGCGTCTGTAGGGGCAGCGGGATGGGCTTAAGGGTTACAGACACGGTTTTAGCTCCTGTCTGTAACTTTTATCTTTTACAGACAGTTTTCGCAATCCTGTCTGTAACGCCCGTCCTCCTCCCCTTCGCCGTCGCCCCCTGCCCCACCGGCACCTTTCCAATCCTTCATCCTGCGGCCATGGTTCAGCCATGCGCGGGGGTTCAATGCTCGCCGCGAAGCCCCTTCCGGAGAGCCCGGCCTTGCGTGCCCTTCTATCCCTTCTCGGCGACATCCGCCGCCTCGCCGTGCCCTATTTCCAGAGCGAGGAGCGCTGGATCGCCATCGGCCTCCTCGCCGCGGTGATCGCCCTGGAACTCGCCTGGGTGTTCGCGACGGTGATGCTCAACGAGTGGAACGTCGCCTTCTACAACGCCATCCAGGAGAAGGACTTCGCCGCCTTCCAGCAGCAGATCCTGATCTTCTGCGCCATCGCCGCCGGCGCCATCATCGTGGCGGTCTACCAGATCTACCTGAAGCAGTGGCTGGAAGTCCGCTGGCGCCGCTGGCTCACCCGGCGCTATCTCGGCGCGTGGCTGGGCGACGATGTGCATTATCGCCTGCGGCTCGGCGGCGACGCGGCGGACAATCCCGACCAGCGCATCGCCGAGGATGTGCAATCCTTCATCAACCGGACCATCTCGGTGGGCGTCGGCCTGCTGGGCACCGTGGTGTCCCTCGTCTCCTTCTCCGTCATTCTGTGGAACCTCTCCGGCTCGCTGCCGCTGCACCTGTTCGGGCGCGAGCTGAACGTGCCGGGCTATCTGTTCTGGGCAGCGCTGATCTATGCCGCGGCCGGCACCCTGATCGCCCATTTCATCGGCCGTCCGCTGGTGAAGCTCAATTTCGAGCAGCAGCGCTATGAGGCGAACTTCCGCGTCGATCTCGTTCGGGTGCGCGAGAATGGCGAGCAGATCGCCCTGCTGGAGGGCGCGCAGGCGGAAGAGCGCAAGCTGGAAGGGCGGTTCGCCAACATCTTCGGCAATTTCGTGGAGCTGATGAAGGCCCAGAAGCGCCTCACCTGGTTCACTGCCGGCTACAACCAGATCTCCACCATCTTCCCCTACGTGGTGGTGGCTCCGGCCTATTTCTCCGGCCAGATCCAGCTCGGCCAATTGATGCAGACGGCAAGCGCCTTCTCCTCCGTGCAGGGCTCGTTCTCCTTCTTCATTTCCAGCTACGTGACGCTGGCGGAATGGACCTCCGTGGTGCAGCGGCTTACCGGCTTCGAGAAGGCCATCGCGGCGGCGCAGGCGACCCGTCCCACTGAGAGCCTGGCCTCCCTGCCCGCCGGCAAGGCGCTGGCCCTGCGGGGGCTGGATGTCCGCCTGCCCGGCGGTGCGCCGCTCCTCGCCACGGACGAACTGCACATCGCGCACGGCGAGTGCGTGCTCATCACCGGCCCGTCCGGCGCCGGCAAGACCACGCTGCTGCGCGCCATCGCCGGCATCTGGCCCTATGCGACGGGCTCCGTGCATCGCCACGCGGAACACCGCCTCATGGTGCTGCCGCAGAAGCCCTATGTGCCGGCCGGGCGGCTGGACGTCGCGCTCGCCTATCCCCGGCCCGTCGCCGAAGTGCCGCGCGACCAGCTCACCGAGGCCTTGACCGCCGTCGGCCTCGCCGACCTCGCCGGCCGGCTCGACGCAGAAGCCCTGTGGCCGCATGAGCTCTCGCTCGGCGAGCAGCAGCGCATTTCCATCGCCCGCGCCCTGCTGGAGGCGCCCGAGGTGCTGCTGCTGGACGAAGCCACGTCCGCCCTCGACGAGGCGAGCGAAGCCGCGCTCTACCGACTGCTGCGGGAGCGTCTGCCGGAGGCGACCTTCATCTCCATCGGCCACCGCAACACCCTCGTCGACCTGCACGATCGGGTGCTGCACCTTCACGGCGAAGAGACGCCGCGGATGCTGGGACCGGCGGCGGCGCCGACCCTCAGGGCGGTCTGAGAGCGGGTGCGGCGGGGCGGGGTCAGGCCGATCGGTCCTTGCTCCCCACCGCGCGCCTCAGCTAAGTCTGTTGTTGCAGCGCATCAGGCTGCCCAGCTGCCCCGCCCCGAGGTCCCGCGTGACATCCGCCGAACCCGCCCAGAAGCCCCGTGACATCGTCTATTACGCCCTCGCCGCGCTGGTGGGATTCATCGGGGGCGGCGTCGGCGCGGGATTCCATTGGGCGACGGTGAAGGCCGGCGAATGGCCGCTGCTGCTGCGCGCGCATTTCCAGGGGCCGGAACTCTATGCCGCCCTCTCGGTCGGCGCCGCGCTGATGGTGGCGCTGGCGGTTTTCCTCGTCCGGCGCTTCGCACCGGAGGCAGCGGGCTCCGGCGTGCAGGAGATCGAGGGCGCGCTTGAGGGCCTGCGCGAGGTGCGCTGGAAGCGGGTGCTGCCGGTAAAATTCGTCGGCGGCGTGCTGGCCCTCGGATCGGGGCTGGTGGCGGGCCGGGAAGGCCCGACGATCCACATGGGCGCGTCCATCGCCAAGGCCATCTCGGATGCCGCCGGCCTGAGCACCCGCGACAGCCGGGGCCTTCTGGCGGCGGGCGCGGCGGCGGGTCTGGCCGCGGCGTTCAACGCGCCACTGGCCGCCATCCTGTTCGTCATCGAGGAGACGCGGCGGCAGTTTCCCTATGGGTTGCGCACCTATAGCGCGGTCATCATCTGCTCGGTGGCGAGCGCCATCGTCGCCCAGGTCGTCGGCGGCACCGAGCCGGACATGCAGATGGACGTGTCCGCTGTTCCCCTGCACCTTCTGCCGGCATTCGTCGGGCTTGGCGCGGTGCTCGGGGTGGTGGGCATCGCTTTCAACGCAGCACTCGTCTTTTCGCTGGATGCCGCACGGGGACTGGCTTTGAAGGTCTCGCCCTATGTCCTGCCGGTGGTGGTGGGCGCGGCGGTGGGGCCGCTCCTGGTGCTGCGGCCGGAGGCGACGTTTGGCGGGGAGCTGCTGGCGGTGTCCTTGCCGGGCATGGGGCTGCCGGCGCTGACCCTGGCGGGGATCGTGGTGATCCGGTTCGCCATGACCATGGCGAGCTATTCCACCGGCATTCCCGGCGGCATCTTCGCGCCCATCCTGGCCTTGGCGACGGCGGTGGGCGTGTTGTTCGCGACCTTGCTCGGAAGCGTCTTTTCCCTTCCACCCCAGATGCTTGCGGCCTGCGGGATCGCCGCCATGGGCGGCCTGTTCTCGGCCACGGTGCGGGCGCCGCTGGTGGGCATGGTGCTGGTGGCGGAGCTGACCGGAGCCTATGACCTCCTGGTGCCGACCATCCTCACCTGCGTCACCGCAAACCTTGTGGCAGAAGGACTTGGCGGCAAACCGATCTACGAGGTGCTGCTCGACCGCACCCTCCGCCTCGCCGGAATGCCCCGCCCGCCCGAGCCGGAACAGGAGGCCATCGGCGGCTGGGACGAGCGCGAGCGGCGGCCGCAATAGGCATTGGAATCGACAGGTCCAGGGGACGCCCATGGCGCTGCGGCAGATCGTGAAGTTTCCGGACCCGCGGCTGCGGCAGCCGGCAGCGCCCGTGACGGTGTTCGACGCGACGCTGGCGACCCTCGCCGCCGACCTCCTCGATACGATGCGTGCCGCACCGGGCATCGGCATCACCGCCCCCCATGTGGGCGTGCTCGCGCGGGTGGTGGTCCTGGAGCTTTCCCCAGAGGAAGGCCCGCGCACCTACATCAATCCCGAGATCGTCTGGTCGTCCCCCGAAACCATCCGCCACGCGGAAGGCAGCGTCTCCATGCCGGGCGCCGTGGAGGAGGTGGAGCGTCAGGCGCGGGTGCGGGTGCGTTATCAGGATCTCTCCGGCGCCATCGCCGAGGAGGAGGCCGAGGGCCTGCGGGCCGTCTGCCATCAGCACGAGTGCGACCAGCTCGACGGCATCTTCTGGCTGCAGCGCCTGTCCCGCCTGAAACGCGACCGGGTGGTCCGCAAATACGAGAAGGCGCAACGCGCACCCGCCCCCTGAAGCGGAATGCGGGCAGCCCGCGCAAAGCTTGTGCTTGCGCATCACCCACCCATGCGCTCACTCTTGCCGGCAAGGACGTCCCGGGCGTTGCGGCCCGGGGCGGATAAAGGCCGGAAGTCGGGCCGGAAGATGCGGGCGCAGTGGGGGCGGATGGCGTTTCGCGGACGAATCGGGGGAGAGCAGGCGCGCCTGCAGCGGCCGGCGCTGCCGGCAGCCCTTCACCTTGCCGCCTTTTTCCTCGCCGCGCTTTCCCTCACCACCTTTATCCTCGCCACCCTCTTCCTCGCTCCCCCGGCTCAGGCCGCCCCGGCCGGCACCAGGGACGAGCCCATCAAGCTTCAGGTGGTCGGCGGGCTCGGCGGTGTCACCCAGTTCACCCGGCTGGAGCAGCCGTTCTGGGAACGCGAGATCACCGAGCGCACCGGCGGGCGGCTGGTGGCCACCATCACGCCCAACAACGGCGGTGGCCTGCGCGGGCAGGAGATGCTGCAGCTCATGCAACTGGGCGTGGTGCCGTTCGGCACCGGCCTTCTTTCGGTGGTTTCGGCGGAGGAGCCGGAGCTCAACGCCGTAGACCTGCCCATCCTCAACCCGGACATGGCGACCCTGAAGAAGACGGTCGCCGCCTTCCGCGCGCATCTCGCCACCCTGCTGCGGGACCGGTGGGACATCGAGATGCTCGCCATCTATGCCTATCCGGCGCAGGTCCTGTTCTGCCGCAGCGCCTTCCACGGCCTCGACGACATCGCCGGACGCCGGGTCCGCACCTCGTCGGTGGCCCAGTCCGACCTGATGAAGGCGCTCGGGGCCATTCCCGTGGTGGTGCCGTTCGCGGATGTGGTGGACGCGGTGCGGCAGGGGGTGGTGGACTGTGCCATCACCGGCACGCTCAGCGGCTACGAGATCGGCCTCGGCGACGTGACCACCCATGTCCACGGCATGGCCATCAGCTGGGGGCTCTCCTTCTTCGGCGCCAACGTCAACGCCTGGCAGGCGCTGCCGGAGGACGTGCGGGAGCAGATCCGCACCGGCCTCGCCGGGCTGGAAGATCGCATCTGGCAGCAGGCCGAAGCCGACACCGCGCGCGGGCTCGACTGCAACACCGGCGCGGCCGCCTGCGGCCGGCCGCAGGCACGGCGGCTGACGGTGGTCCCGCAGTCCGAGGCCGACACCGCCCGCCGCCTCCGCCTGCTGTCCGGAACCATTCTGCCGCGCTGGATCGAGCGCTGCGGCGCGGCTTGCGCCAACGCCTGGAATGCCTATCTTGCGGAACTGCACGCGACGACCGCCAAAACCGAGTGATTGCAACCGGCCGGATCATCCGGACGGACGAGGATTCCTCCGGCGTCCCCGCGGCGCCCTCAAGCCTGGCCAATGACGCCGTTCCATGATCTGGCACCGCCTCAAGCTGTCCGTCATTGCCGGAACCGTCGTGATCTTGGCCCTGCTGGGTATCGGGACGGCGATGCTCGCCCATCGCAGCCTCGACGCGGCGTTGCTCGCCGCCGAAACCGACATCGAGCGTTCCGCCCAGGGCGTTGAGAATGCGCTCAACCGCCAGCTCCTCCAGATCCACGGCGCGCTCGCCACCATGCGCCCGATGTTCGCCGCCGTCGGGCTCACGCCCACCTCGCCGGCCGCCAACGAGCTGCTGCGCGGCCTGAACCTCCAGACCATCGCCTTCCGCGACCTGATGCTGGTGGCGCCCGATGGCGCCATCCTCGCCTCCGCCCGCCCGCGGGGCGTGCTGCGCACGCTGCCCCTTGCCACGCAGGTCAGCGGCCTTGAGCCCGCCGCCATGCTCGGCCCGCTGCAGAACCCGGTGACCGGGGACTGGGCGCTCTATGCCGCCCGGGCCGTTCCGGGCTGGGGCGGCGTGGTGGCCGTCGCCGACGTTCCCATCCTCTCGCTCATGAAGATCCTGGCGGAGACCGGCCTTGCGCCCGGCACCCGCATCCGCATCGAACGGCCGAGCGGCCAGCTCGTCGCTTCCCTGCCCCATGACGAACTCGCGATCGGGGAGTGGCGGCACGGGGCGCTGGGCACGCGCCCGCCGGATGGCAAGGCCTTCGTGGCCACCAGCGACGCGGGCCAGCCGGAACTCGCCGTGGTGCGCGCCTCCCTGCCAGGCGACCTGCGCGTGGTGCTCGTCACGGACCTTGCCGACGTGCTCGCGCCCTGGCGGCGGGACCGCGACCGCATGGTCGGGGCGGCGGCCATCGGCGCCGCGCTGGTGACGGCCTTCGCGGGTGCCCTGCTCATCGCGCTGCGCCAGCGCGAGACGGTGGACGCCGAGCGCGCCCGCGCCACCGCGGTGCTCGCCAATGCGGTGGAAGCCATGTCCGACGGCTTCGCCCTGTGGGACGGCGAAGACCGCCTCGTCGCCTGCAACCAGCGCTATCGCGAGCTGTTCTCCATCACCGCCCCCTATCTGGTGCCGGGCGCCCGCTTCGAGGACGTCATGCGGGCGGGCGCGGCCGCCGCCCGGGCGCCCTTGCCCGGTCCGGCGAGCGAAGAGGAAGTCGCCGAGCGGGCCAGATGGCATCGCCCCGACCACAGCCCGGTGGAGCGGCGGCTCTTGGACGGGCGCTGGGTGCTGATGACCGACCGGCACACCGCGGACGGCGGCGTCGTGGCGCTGCGCACCGACATCACCGCGCTCAAGGCGGTGCAGGCGGAACTGGCCGAGGCCAACTGGCGCGCCACCGCGGCGGCGGACGAGGCGCAGCGGCAGAACATGGCGCTGATCGAGCGCGAGGGGCGCATCCGCTTCCTCGCCCACCACGACGACCTCACCGGCCTGCCCAACCGGGTGGTGTTCCGCGAGCGCATGGGCAAGGCGCTCTACCAGGCCGCCGAGCTGGGCGAGAAGATGGCCCTGCTCTATCTCGACCTCGACCGCTTCAAGGACGTCAACGATACCCTCGGCCACCCGGTGGGCGACGCCCTGCTGCGCACCGTGGCGTCGCGCCTCACGAGCTGCGTGCCCGCGACCGACCGGGTCGCCCGCCTCAGCGGCGACGAATTCGCCGTCATCAGCGTCGGCCAGCAGCAGCCGGAGGCGGCGGCGCAACTGGCGGAGCGCATCATCGCTCTGCTCGGCGCGCCCTATTCCGCCCTCGGCCACACCATCTCCATCAGCGTCAGCGTCGGCATCGCGGTGGCGGAGGTGGCGTGGACCGACGCCGACACCCTGCTCAAGCAGGCCGACCTCGCCCTCTACCGCGCCAAGGCGTGGGGCCGCGGCACGCTGTGCGTGTTCGAGCCGGAGATGGACACCCACCTGCGCGCCCGGCTGGAGATGGAACAGGATCTGCGGGAGGCGCTGGCGCAGGAGCAGTTCGATCTCGCCTACCAGCCCATCTTCTCGGTGGCCACAGGCGCGCTCACCGGCTTCGAGGCGCTGCTGCGCTGGAACCACCCGCGCCGCGGCGCCGTTGATCCCTCCACCTTCGTGCCACTGACCGAGGATTCCCGCAGCATCGTCGAGATCGGCGCCTTCGTGCTGCGGCGGGCGGCGGCCGACATCGCCGGCCTGCCCGGCACGCTGAAGGTGGCGGTGAACCTCTCGCCGGTGCAGCTCGCCTTCGGCGACATCGTCGGCACGCTGGAGGCGGCCCTGCGCGACAGCGGCCTGCCCCCCGAGCGCCTCGAATGCGAGATCACCGAGAGCGCGCTGTTCGAGAGCGAGCAGACCAGCCTCGCCGTGCTCCAGCGGCTGCGCGCGATCGGGGTGAAGATCGTGCTCGACGATTTCGGCACCGGCTATTCCAGCCTCAGCCGGCTGCGCCTTCTGCCCCTGGACAAGATCAAGATCGACCGCTCCTTCGTGCAGGACGCCACCGAGGGCTCGGCGAGCGCGGCCATCGTCGAGGCCATCACCGTGCTCACCAGCCGGCTCGGCATCGCCACCGTCGCCGAGGGCATCGAGACAGAGGAGCAGTGGGCGCTGCTCGCCCGCACCTCCTGCGCCGAGGCGCAGGGCTTCCTGCTCGGCCGCCCCCTGCCCATCGCCGAGGCGGCGGCGCTCGCCCGCGATGGCTACGGCGTGCCGGTGGCGCTGGCGCGGGGCATTTCCCCGCCGCCGTGAGGCCTACCCCGCCTTCCGATAGAGCCCGGTGAGGATCACCATAGGCGACAGCAGCGGCTGCGGCGCCGCGCGCATGCGCCTTTCGAGCCCGGCCATCAGCCGATCCGTGAACGCCGCGCGGAAAGCGGCATCGCGGCCGGCGTCGAGCGCCGCGAGCAGCGAGGGCAGGAAGGGCGCGCGGAAAAAGCCGAGATGCTTGTCCGCCAGCGCCGCCGCATCCCCGTCCGCCGCGTAGGCCGGCCAGAACGGGTCCGGCATCTCCCGCGCCTCCTCGGCGACGAGGGTCAGCCCCGCGAAGGCGCCATCGGCGAAGGGCAGCCGCGCCTCGGCGGCGGTGCGCTCGAACACGAGGATGGTCATGCGCCCGCGCTCGTCCGGCGTCAGGGCGCCCCCGAGAACCATGGCGTCCAGCTCCGCATCCACCCAGGGCATCAGCACCGGAAAGGTGGTGGGCTCGGCCTCCGGCAGGCTCGGCTGCACCACCACCAGGGCGCCGCCCGGCTTCAGCTCCTGCGCGCGGGCTGCGAGGAAAGCCCGCCAGTCCGCCGCCGCCTGCGCGGCGAAGGCGGCGCGCACTTCCGGCGCCGTCTGCCGCGGCCACACATGGCCGGCCGGCATCACCGGCGCGTGGCTCATCCAATGGGCGGCAAACGAGCACCAGCCGAAATCCACGCAGGCATCGGGCAGCACCTGCTCGTGGAAGGTGCGCCCCACCGCCGACGCGAAGGCGCGCCCATCGCGCCTGAGATAACTGTCGGGATCGTCCCGCAGCAGCTGGAACAGGCCGGTGAAGTCATTCCCCGGCTGGTCGGTGTGGACGATCGACACCGGCACCTCCGGCCCCAGCCGGCGGCGCACCTCGCCGAGCGCCAGCCCCATGGGCGCGAGCGAGTTGCGGCCGGTGGCGCTGCCATAATCGGCCAGCGTGACGGGGCCCTGGAGCGCCATCCCCTCGAACGCCCGCGCGATCAGCGGCAACCCATGGGCGCCACCCTTGGCCTGATGCTGGGCATGGTCGTTGTAGAACCCGCCCCCCTCCATGGGCGCCGGGCCGTCCGCCCGCTCGTGACCCTCGGCCATCATCCCCTCCCGGTTGCTCGGAGGATGGCACATCTGCCGGGGACGGGTTAAGCAGTGACGTATCGGAAGCCCCATCGGCGCAGAGGAAGCGCGTGCGCATCCTGCTCATCAACGTGCCGCATCCCGCCATCGGCAGCCGCATCCCGGACGATCACCTGCCCCCGCTGGGCCTCCTCGCCATCGGCGGCCCGCTGATCGATGACGGGCATGAGGTGCGCCTCGTGGACGGCGAGCTGAAGCCGATGACGGTTGCCGCATTGGTCGCCGCCGTCGTGGCCTTCCGGCCGGACGCGGTGCTGTTCGGCCATTCGGGCTCCACCTCCGCCCACCCGGTGATCGCGGCCGTGGCCGCAGGCATCGCCCAAGCGCTGCCCGGGGTCTTCATCGTCTATGGCGGGGTGTTCCCCACCTACCACTGGCGCGACATCCTCGCCGCGGAACCTCACGTGGCGGCCATCGTCCGGGGCGAAGGCGAGGAGACGGCCCGCCGCCTCATGGCTGCGCTTCACACCGGCACGCCGCTCGGCGACATCCCCGGCCTCGCCTTCCGCGACGCCGACGGCCCGCGCGCCACCCCGCCCGCGTCTGTCATCCAGAATCTCGATGCCTACCGCATCGGCTGGGAGCTGATCGATCACGCCCATTATTCCTATTGGGGCGGCCTGCGCGCGGTGGTGGTGCAGTTCTCGCGCGGCTGCCCGCATCCCTGCACCTATTGCGGCCAGCGCGGCTTCTGGAGCCGCTGGCGCCACCGCGACCCCGTCCTGTTCGCCAAGGAACTGGCACGGCTCCACCGGGAGCAGGGCGTGAAGGTCATCAACTTCGCCGACGAGAATCCCACCTCGTCGAAGAAGGCCTGGCGTGCCTTTCTGGAGGCGCTCATCGCCGAGGAGGTGGACCTCGTGCTCGTCGGCTCCACCCGCGCCGACGACATCGTGCGCGATGCCGACATCCTGCACCTCTACCGCAAGGCCGGCTGGGTGCGCTTCCTGCTCGGGCTGGAGAACACCGATGCGGCCACCCTCGCCTTGATCCGCAAAGGCGGCGGCATCGATACCGACCGGGAGGCGATCCGCCTGCTGCGCCGCCATTCCATCCTCTCCATGGCCACCTGGGTGGTGGGCTTCGAGGAGGAGACCGACCGCGACCACTGGCGCGGCCTGAGGCGCCTCCTCGCCCATGATCCCGACCAGATCCAGATGCTGTATGTGACGCCGCATCGCTGGACGCCCTATTACCGGCTCGCCGCCGGCCGCCAAGTGATCGAGCCCGATCGCCGCCGCTGGGACTACAAGCACCAGGTGCTCGCGACCCGCCACATGCCGGCGTGGCGGACGCTCGCCTGGGTGAAGCTCACCGAAGCGGTGCTGCAATTGCGGCCGAAGACGCTCCGGCGCACGTTTCTCGAGCGCGACCCGCGCCTGCGCCACGCCATGCGCTGGTACACGAAGATCGGCCGGCGGGTGTGGCCGCACGAGATCCTCGGCTTCCTGCGCCGGCCACCCCGCGACACGGGGCCGACGGTCGCGGACCTGTGGGGTCCCTCCCAGGAGCTTGAGGAATATGCCATGGCGCCCCCGCCCCGCAGGCCGGCGGAAGCGCCCTCTCACTCGAAGAAGGAGAACGCGTGAGGCCCGCCTTCAACGCCCTCCCACGCCCACCAGCGCGCGGAAGAAGGCGGCGATGCGCGCCTTGAAGGGCAGCGCGTCCGTCACCTCCTGCTCGAAGGCGGCGAAGGCGGCATCGAGGCGGGAGCGCTGGCGCGCCTTTTCCGGCGGCGGCAGGAAGGCCTTGTCGATGGCGGTATGCGCGAAGCCCTTCAGCCGGCGATAGCCGAGGCCGTGGTCCTGTGACGCGCGCAGATATTCGTTGGTGAGGTCGATGCGCGAGACGCCCGCGTCGTCGGTGGCAAGCGTCACCGGCACGCCGGCGGAGAGATAGGTGCGGATGGGGTGGCGGCGGTCGCGCACGCCGAGGATCACGTCGGACGAGGTGAGCGCGATCTCGATGGCGACGCCGCGCGCCTTCAGCTCCGCGAGCAGCCCGTCCATGTCGCGCTCGAAGCCGATGGCGGTGCCATGGCCGATGCGCCGTGCCCCCGCCGTCTCCACCGCCTCGCGGATATGGAAATCGAGGTCCGGGGGCGGCACTAGCCCGATCCACAACTCGCCCGCATGGAGCGCCACCGGCACGTCCTTGCCGGCGAGGAAACCGATCCACTGCATGTGGGTGCGGTAGTCCTGCCGCGCCGTGCGGTAGTCCTCCGGGCCGACATAGTTGAAGCCGGCCACGATGTCCGGCACGGCCCGCACGAGGGCGGCCGAGACCGCCGTCTGGGCGAACACCTCGGCGGGCGCGCCGTTGCGGTTCACTTGGGCGATATAGCGGAAATCGACGCCGCAGCCGGGGCGGTTCGCGTCCGCCGAACAGCCCCGTAGCGCCTCCACGCGGGCGACGAGAGCCTTGATGTCCTCCACCCGACGGCGCACCACCTCGGCCATGCCGGCCTGATCCAGCGCCGCCAGCATGGCTTTCGGATCGCGCTCGGCGCCGATGGCCTGGCCGAGGCGGCGGCGGTCCTCGCCCTCGATCAGCGTCACCATCAGCTCGGCATATTGCACGTTCTCGGCGCGGTACTGGCGCAGCTGGTCCACCGTCATCTCGGCGGTGCGCTCCAGGGTGCGCGTCCAGTCCGGGCCGCCGGCGGCGGGATTGAACTTGGAGAAGGAGGCGAAGAACTGGTCGTGGCCGGAGGGCACTTGAGGGGTGGGCACGAACCAGCGCAGGGAGAGCGCATCCACCAGAAGGTCGAAGGTGGTCTGGCCGCGCCAGCCGGCCACCGCGTCGGCGATGGGGACGATCTTGGGATCGGCGCCGCAGGGCTTTTCCGCGCTCGCGTCGGCGGGCGGGGACAGGATGTTCATGGCGGCGGGGTCGAGGCACAGGCCATCCTTGATGGCCCAGGCGATCAGCCGCTCGGCATAGACGGCGCCGGACAGATGGGTGTGCAGGTCGCCGCCCTTGGGCATGCGGTGCAGGAAGGCGCGCTGGCGGTTCGGCTCCGGCCGCATCCGCTCGAACGCGGCGGCGGTGATCGCCTCCGGCAGGCGGCTGGCGACGACGGCGGCCCGGATGGCGACAAGCGCCGCGATCAGGACGAACGCGGCGATCAGGATGCGGCGACGCAACAGGGCCTCCGGGGCGCGGATCTCAACTCGGGCGTGACCCTAGAGAGCCGCCGCGCGGCTGGCAACGCGGGAGGGTTTCCCCTCAGCTCTTGGCCAGTCCGGCGAGCACCTTGTCGACGCCGGTCACGCCCACCTTCACGTTCACCTGCCGGCCGTCCTGCAGGCGGAAGGCGATGGTGGCCTCCTTGGCGCCGGACAGCTCCCTGGCGAGGGCGGCGTCGTAGGCGATGCTCGCCTCGCACTCGCTGGTGCTGCACCACTGATAGGCGAGCTTGCGGGTGTTCTGGCCGAGCACCAGGTCCACGCCTTCGCGCACCAGCACGCCGGTGGGGGTGGTGATGGCGATGGTGGGCACGTCCTTGCCGTCCTTGCCGATCTTCCACACCACCACGACGCGCTTGGACTGGTTGTCGGTGATGCGCAGGGCGCCGAAGCAGGTCTTCTTGCCGGTCTTGGCGCCGGCGGCGGGGGGCAGCTCCTGGCAGGTGAGCACCCAATTGTCGAACGACTGGGTCTCGGTCTTCACCGGGCCGGTGGGCGCGGCGGGGGCGGCCGGCTGGTTCTGGGCGGTGCGGTTCTGGGCCTGCGCCGTCTGCTGGGACTGCGCCACGGTGACGGCGCCCGTATCCTCGGAGAACAGCACGGCGAACGGCGTCGCCGCGAGGAGCGCGGCAAGGGCCAGGAACGGAGCGGTGCGGAAGGAGCTGGCGCGGAACGGACGGGGAAGGAACACGAGACGCCTCCGTGGACGAGGACTCGGGGGACAGAAGGGGCAGGGACCAGAGGCACCGGACCGGCACCGCCGGTTCCGCCGCGGCGCGGTCCCGGACGGGCGGAATACGGCAGCCCTCGCGGGTGCCCGCACCCGGCGGGCGAGGATGGGGCGGCGCGGCGCGAAAGCCAAGCTCCGTCGCGATCTTGTCCCCGGAGAAGAAACGGGCGGCGCACCCTCACGGCACGCCGCCCGCCGGACTGATCGAGGATCAGGCGCCGCTCACCACTGGTAGCGGACACCGCCCTTGGCGCTGCCGGCCGTGAAGTTGTCGCCGAACTTCACATCGGCACTCACGAAGCCGTTCCAACCGGTGTCCTTGGCGAAGACGTTGAGCCCGACACCGAGCTCGCCGAACAGGCCGTCGAAATTGTCGACGGTGCCGAAGGGCACGCCCGGATTGAACACGGTCACCGCGTTGTCGCCGAGGAACTCGTACCAGAGGCGGCCGGTCACGCTCGCCTGCACCCGGTAGGTGGCGGCGTCGTAGATCTGGCCACCGACGCGGGCGCCGAGGCTGCCGCGCAGGCTGTCGTTGTTGCCGAAGTCCACGAAGGTGTTTCCGGCAATGGCGAGGTTGGAGATGTTGGTGTTCACGTAGGACAGGGTGGCGAGGCCGTCGAAGAACCCGCCGTTGGCCCAGGTGAAGAGCCGGTAGCCGGTGTCGAGGGCGAAGCCGACGTTCCGGGCGTCCGTGGACTGGCCGAAGTAGCCGATGCCCGCGAGCGTCGGCGCGTTGTAGTCCATGGAGAGGAAGTCGGCCTTGATGAGGGCGTCGAAGTACCAGTTGCCGGTGATGTAGGTGGCATAGGCACCGACCGTCCCGCCCGAGTAATCCGCCGAGGTGGGCGAATTGTCGAAGTTCAGGTTCGATCCGACATAGCCGCCGAGGACACCGAACACCACCGCGTCGTTGGTGGTGAACACGCTCTCCTTGCCGAAGTCGGCACCGGCGATGAAACCATAGATGTTCTGGCTGTAGCTGGTGTCGAACCCGTAGATGCCGCCGCCGGCCGCGAAGGTGTTGGAGGCATCACGCGAGCCCCAGCTGCCGACCACCTTGCCCCAGATGCCGGGGGTGACGGAGGCCGGATCGCCATTGACGGTCTTCACGCCTTCCTTGGTGACCAGCTGGGTGGGCGTGCCCTGCAGGTAGGTGCGCAGGTCGGCCTGGCGGTCGAGCCACACGCCGGTGGTCTCGTGCCAGATGGCCTGGGCGCCGGTGACCAGCTTCGGCAGCTCGAACACTTCCTGGTCGGGCAGGCCGATCAGGTAGGTGTCGTTGCCCTTGACCGTGAGGTCATAGAAGAACAGGCCCTTGTCGATCACGCCGCCGAACTTCGCCGAGTAGTTGGTGGAGCCGGGCGAGATGTAGAAGCTCGTCGGGTCCGTGGTGCCGGCGACGCTCTGCACGTCCACCACCTTGATGCCGGCGAGGTTGAAGGCACCGGGTCCAGCGTTGACGTCGTGGATGAGCAGGCCGGTGGAGCCGGTGGTGACGAGGCCGGCGATTTCCACGCCGTTCACGTCGAGGCCGCCGACCGCGAGCTGGTCCGAGGTGGAGCCCGCGGCGCCGAGGTAGCTGTCGAGGCCTACCGTGCTGTTGCCCACGCCGTTCCACTTGCCGCTGACATAGGTCACGTCGCGGGTGCCGTTGCCGGCGATCTGGCCGGGAACCTCGTCGATCATGGTCAGCAGGCCGCTCTGGACGAAGAGCGGATCGCCGTTGTTGAAGGTCTCAAGGCTGTTGAAGTTGGTGGTCTCGGCCACCGCCCCCTGCAGCGCGGTCACGATGCGGCCGGTATTGTTCAGGGTGTCGTTGCCGGCCCCGAAGTAGTTGTTGCCGACCGTGATCCAGGTGTTCGACGACAGGTTGTTGAAGGTGTCGTCGTTGTTGGTGAGGCCGATGCGGCCGACGATGGTGCCGTCGTTGGTGATGGTGGTGGCACCGCCGTCAGTGTCGATGACGATGTCGCTCGCCGCCACGATCAGGCCGGGCAGGTTGTTGCCGCCCAGGTAGCTCCAGGAACTGACCAGCGTGCCGGCACCCACGTTGATGATGGTGCCGTCGTCGCTGTTGACCGAGATCACCGCCTCGCCCCAGCTCTTGCCGGAGCCGATGACCGCATTGTTGGTGCCGATGTTCACCGTGGCGAAGTCGGCCGAGAAGATGCGGATGGCGTTGCCGACGCCGCTCTTGTCCGCGTCGCCGCGGATCAGGGTGCCGTCGGTGGTGGTGATGGTGACGTTGTCCCAGCCGCCGGCGCGGATGCCCTTGTCGTTGGCGACGACCGAGGTGTTGTTGCCGGTGGCGACGAAGATGTCGTTGCCGGGACCGAAGGCGAAGTTCGTGGCGGTCAGGCCGTCATCTCCCGCGGCCACCGAGCTGAAGGCGCCGGTGGTGAGGAAGACATCGCCCGAGCCGGCGAACTTGTTGGCCACGATGCCGTCGTTGCCCGCGGTGATGGCGCTGGTGGTGCCGGTGGTGACCGTGACGTTGCCGGTGGACCCGATGGACTGGGCGTCGATGCCGTTGCCGGAGGTGGTGATGTTGCTGAGGGGGCCGGTGGTGACCACCACGTCACCCGTGCCGCCGAACCGGCCGGCGAAGATGCCGCCCGCGGTGGCGTTGATAACCGAGAGCGACCCCGTGGTGACGGTCACGTTGCCGGTGCCGAAGGTCTTCGATGCGATGACGCCGAAGTCCTGGGCCGCGATCGTGGTCAGGCCGGCCTGGTTCACCGTCACGTCGCCGGTGCCGAAGAGGCTGTTGGCCTCGACGCCGTTGGCGGTGGCGGAGGTGACGTTGGCATTGGCGTTCACCACCACCGCGCCATCGCCGCCCTTCAGGATGAAGATGCCGTTGTCGGTGGCCGTGATGGCCGCGTTGTTGGTCACCCTCACGTCGCCGGCGGTCAGCGCCAGCGAGCGCACCTGGATGCCCTCGTCGCCGGCGGTGATGGTGCCGTTGGTGGTGACGATGATGTTGCCGCCGCCGAGCTGGCTCACCGCGATGCCGTCGTCACCCGCATTGATGGTGCCATTGGCGGACGTGACGATGGTGACGGGGCTGTTGCCGCCGATGGCGAAGGCATGGATGCCGTCGAGGCCGGTGGCCGCGCCGCTCAGGCCGCCGACCGCCGAGTCCACGTCGATGGTGGTCGGGCCGTCGCCGAGCTTGAAGGTCAGGATGCCGATGCCGTCGGACTTGATGGGCGCGTTGGCATTGACGTTCACGTCGATGGCGCCGGTGCCGATGTTGGCGCCGACGATGCCGATGGCGGTCGCCTGGACCTCGGCGTTGACGTTCACCGTGGCGGTGCCCGAGCCGAGGGTCAGCGCGCCGCCGCCCACCGCGGGCGGATCGATCACGCCGTTGATGTTCAGCGTGGCGTTGCCGGAGCCGCCGGAGATGGCGGCCGCGCCGATGAAGCCGCCGGGCGCCACCGTCACCTTGTCGTTCACCGTCACGTCGGTGTTGCCGCCGGTGTTGAAGCCGACGACGCCCGCGATGGCGGCGTTGACCGTGCCGTCGGTGACCACGGTCACCTGCTGGCCCGCGCCGATGTTGCCGCCGAGGACGCCGATGCCGTTGGCCGAGGTCACGGCCGCCAGGGTGTGGACGTCGACCGTGCCGCCGTCGCCGATGGAGAGGGCGCCGACGCCGAGCAGGTCGCCGCTCACGGTGCTCTCGGTGAGCACCTTCACGGTGTTGTTGTTGCCGAAGGCGAGGCCGGCGACGCCGAAGCCGTCTGCCGAGGTCACGGCCGCCTTCGTGTTGATGTCCAGCGAGCCGCCGGTGGCGCCGAGGATGCCGCCGACGCCGAGGAGCCGGCCGTCCACCGTCTGGTCGGTGGTGACCTTCACGGTGTTGGCGCCGCCGCCGATGGCGCCGCCGAACACGCCGAAGCCGTCCGCCGAAGTCACGGTGTCCTTGGTGTGGACGGTGACCTGGTTGGTGTCACCCAGCGCCAGGGCGCCGACGCCGAGGTAGCGGCCGGTCACCGCCTTGTCGGTGGTCACGTCGATGGTGTTGGAGCCGAAGCCGAGGGCCGCCACGCCGAAGCCGTTGGCGCTGTCCACGGTGTCCTTGGTCTCGATGGTGAGGCTGCCGCCCGTGCCGCCGATGACGCCGCCGACGCCCAGCAGGTCGCCCGCGACCGCCTTCTCGGTGGTCACGGAGACGGTGTTCGGGCCGGCGCCGATGGCACCGCCGAGCACGCCGAAGCCGTCGGAGGAGGTCACAGTGTCCTTGGTCAGGACGGTGACGGTGTTCTGGTCGCCCAGCGCCAGGGCGCCGACGCCGAGGTAGCGGCCGGTCACCGCCTTGTCGGTGGTCACGTCGATGGTGTTGGAGCCGAGGCCGAGGGCCGCCACGCCGAAGCCGTTGGCGCTGTCCACGGTGTCCTTGGTCTCGATGGTGAGGCTGCCGCCCGTGCCGCCGATGATGCCGCCCACGCCCAGCAGGTCGCCGGAGACGGCCTTCTGGGTGGTGACGTTCACCGTGTTGGCGCCGGTGCCGATGGAGCCGCCGAGCACGCCGAAGCCCGAGGCCGAAGTGACCTTGGCCTGGGTCTCCACATTCACCGTGGTGCCGCCGCCGCCGAGGTTCAGGGCGCCGACGCCGAGCAGGTCGCCGGACACTTCCTGCTGGGTGGTCACCTTGATGGTCTGGCCGGTGCCGAGGCCGAGGGCCGCGACGCCGAAGCCGTCGGAGGAGGTCACCTTGTCCTCGGTGACGATGGTGAGCTGCGAGCCCGCGCCGCCGATGAGGCCGCCGACGCCGAGGAAGGTGCCATCCACCTGCTCGCCGGTGGTGACCTTCACCACCGAGCCGTCGCCGAGGCCGGCGCCGATGACGCCCGCGCCGCCGGAGGTGACCGCGGCGGTGGTGGAGACGTCCACGTTGCCGTTGGCGCCGATGGAGAAGCCGCCCACGCCGAGCAGGCCGGAGTCGATGGCGCCCGAGGTGGAGACCTTCACCACCGCGTTGTCGCCGATGCCGCCGCCCAGCACGCCGATGCCGTCATTGGTGATGGCGGCGGAGTTCTTGACGCCGACGTTGCCGTTGTCGCCGATCACCACGCCGCCGACACCCAGCAGGCCGCCGGTGATGGCGCCGGTGTTGGTGACCTTCAGCTGGGCGTTGTCGCCAGCGATGAGGCCTGCGACGCCCGCGCCCTGGGTGCCGATGGCGCCCGAATTGGTCACGGTCATGACGGCGTTGTCGCCGGCGACGATGCCGAGCACGCCGGCGACGTCGGCATTGACCGCGCCCTGGTTATTCAGCGTCACGGTGTGGTTGTCGCCGAACGCGCCGGCCAGCACGCCCACGCCGCTGTTGTCGGAGATGGCGCCGGAGTTCACCACCTTCACCGTGGTGCCGGAGCCCTCGCCCACCGCGATGCCCGCGACGCCGAGGAAGCCGCCCGTGACGGTGCCTGAATTCTTCACGTCCACATTGGTGCCGGCACCCGCGCCGCCGAGGTCGAGGGCCGCGCCCAGCACGCCGATGCCGCCGGTCTCGATGGCGCCGGAGTTGCGCACCTTCACCGTCTCGGTGCCGGTGCCCTCGCCCACAACGATGCCGCCGACGCCGAGGAAGCCGGCATCGACAACGCCCTTGTTGTTCACCGAGACGTCGTTGCCGTTGCCGACTGCGAGGCCGAGCACGCCCACGGCATAGTCGGTGACCACGCCGTTGTTCTGCACGTCCACGTCAACGCCGGGACCGGCATTGTTGTTGCCGACCTTGATGCCGGCGACGCCGAGGAGCGGCGTGGCGCCGGAGGAGGACTGAACCGAGGCGTTGTTGTCCACCACCGCGCGGCCATTGCCGACATTGAGGGCGACGACGCCGATGAGGTCGGCATCGATGGTGCCGGCGGTGTTGGTGGTGGCGGTGCCGCTGCCGATGGTGAGCGTGCCGGCGCCGATCAGCGGCGGGTCGATCACGCCGGAGAAGTTCACGGTCGCATTGCCGTCGCCGCCGGCGATGGCGCCGACGCCGATGAGGCCGCCCGAGGCGACCTCCACGGTGCCGGTGGTGTGGACGTTCACATTGCCGCTGGTGTTGAAGCCGAGCACGCCGCCCTGGGTGCCGGAGACGTCCTTTGTCTTCACGTCCACCGTGCCGCCGGTGCCGATGGAGCCGGCGATCACGCCGAAGCCGCCGGTGGCATCCACGTTGTCCTTGGCGTTGACCTTCACGTCGTTGCCGGTGCCGATGCCGACCGCGAGGATGCCGGTGCCGTTGCCGGCCGTCACGTTGTCCGCCGTGGTGACGTTGACGGTGGCCTTGCCGGTGCCGACCGCGGAGTTCCAGGTCGAGGGATCGTTGGGGTCGAAGCCGGCGAGATCGCCGACGCTGGCACCGATGGCGGTGATGCCGTTGCCGCTGGTGCCCTCGATGTCGCCGGAGACGTTCACCGTGGTGTTGGACGTCCCGTTGAGGCTCCCCGAGAGGGCGAAGATGCCGTTCGAGCCGCCGGTGACATCGGCATTGCCCTGCACCGTGGTGGTGGCCGAGGCGGGGCCGCTCAGCGGCGCGGCGAGGGAGGTGGCGGTGATGCCGGCACCCGTCCCGCCCGTGATGCCGCCGCCGTTGGCGGTGACGGTGGTGGTGGCGGTGGCGCCGGTGGCGCCGGTCACGCTCGTGAGGGCGGAGATGCCGTTGGTGCCGCCGGTGACGGTCGTGCCCGCGGTCGTGATGGTCGTGGTGCCGGTGCCGGCACCGATCAGGTTGGCCCCGACCGTGTTGACCTTGATGCCGTCGCCCGTGCCACCGAGGAAGGTACCGTTGGTGGTCGATACGGTGGCGGTGGAGCCGGCGTTGATGACGAGGCCGTTGGCGCCGCCGGAGACGTAGGCGAGAGGAAGCGACGAGAAGTTGACGCCGGTGCCGCCGTTCAGGTTGATGCCGTCAGCCGTGCCGCCCACCGCACTGCCGGAAAAGCCGGTCATGGAGATCGACAGCAGCGTGCTGTAGCTGATGCCCGTCGCGCCGCCGTTGAAGGACGCCCCGACATTGTTGCTGGTGATGCCACTCGTCGTCGAGATGTTGAAGGCGGTGAGGCCTGCGCCCGTATTGTTGACGACCGCACCCGAGCCGGCGACCACCGTAGCCGGTGCGACGCCATATGGGATGGCGGGGAGCGAGTAGCCGTCGTTGTCGGTTCCGGTGCAGGTGACCGTGACAAAACCACCCGCACTGCAGGCCGCGTTGGCCGTCCCCGGCTGGACCACGCCCGCAAGCACCGTCGCCAGAGCGGAGCTGAGAAGCAGCGCGCGCATACGACCCCGGTTCACCGAAGGATGCGCCTCAACGCCAGACAGGATGGTGCCGCCCGAATTGACCATCTTCACCCCCAACATGCGGCCGGAGGATGCCCTCCGCCGGACTGGATCCGTTTTCGGCCGCCACAATCTGCGACCTTTGGTTGTGGAGCGATTTTCGCACTCCTCGAACTGAGGCGAACTTACCCAGCGTCTGCAATCACCTCTCCGCAGGACGCGAATCATCGCTGCTCAAAATGCGAACTTCTTCATATTCACGTGAGGTGTTGCACTTCTGCCATGATCTATTTTAGTGTTTTAAATCAGATAATTAGATCTGGATTCAACGCAGAACGGTTGCCGGCAACCGCCCAACGGTCGAGCCCAAGACAGAATAATTGACGGTAATTTAGTAGCGCAGATTGCGTTTAGACTCTGTTTGCCGTGTTGTAGACACGTCAAGGGAGGCAGGGCGGCCAATCATGGAGGACTTTGAGAAGATTTCGCAGACGCAATATTTGAGTATTCATGATTGCTCTGCGTCAAATTCACAGACTCATCGGGCGCGACTGCAAGGTGGCGGCCCCGTAGCGCACAAGGTAAAGAGGGTTAACGATCGGTTAACGCTACGCCAGACGCTGTTACCAAATGTGGCCATTATTTGTGCGGAAGCGCCACAATTGGGCGCCCTGCGCCTGACGGTGCTGGAGCTGCCCCTTACTCTGGCAGGACGCGCCAGCGAATCCTCCACCATCGCGCTCGATCAGGGGCCGACACAACCGATTCCGGCCAACGTCCCGTTCCTAGCAACGGTGCGGCGTCGCGCGGACATCCGCTTTCCCGCCGGGTCGGTGATTCTGGTGGCGGCCCCCGACCGCACGCCGGGCGCCGGCGAGACGGCCGCGGGCACGGGCGCGCTGACCACCGATCCGGACGGATCGGTCGAGCTGCTTATCACGCAGGCACAGGCGATCGTCGGGCGCGACCTGCCGCCGGCCCTGGCGCGGGCCTGCGAGGCCGGGCTGCTCGCGCTTCTCTCGGTTGCGCGCGAGCGGGAGGAGGGCGGACCGCCCACCGGCGACCACCTGTTCCGCGACATCCTCGCCGACATCGCCGCCAATTCCCGCCAGCAGGATTACGGGGTCGCCCAGGTGGCGCAGCGCTACAAGCTGAACGTGCGCACGCTCCAGAAGATGTTCCAGAAGCACGGCACCACGCTGCGGGAACACATCACGGCCGCGCGCCTGAAATATGCGGGCGCGGCCCTGCTCGATCCCGCCAATGCCGGAAAGAAGGTGTCGGACATCGCGTTCGAGGCCGGGTTCAACGACATCGCCACCTTCAACCGGCTGTTCCGCCGCACCTTCGGGCGCGCCCCCTCGGCCTTCCGCACCGAGGCGAGCCGGGCCGCGGCCGGCGCCGCCCGGGCCGAGCAGGCGGATATCAGCCCCGCGGAGTGAGCGCCTTGCGGCGTCACCCTTCGCTGTCGAGCGCCTCGCGGCGTCACTCCTGGCTGTCGAGCGCCTTGCGGCGCCTGCGCACCGCATCCGCCAGCGCGTCGAGGGCGGGATCGCTCACTCCGTGCCCGGCCAGCCCCTCGCAGGTGGCGAACAGGTAGTCCGCAGCCGAGCCGATGGCGCCCCGGGCGGTGGCGAGGCGGTCCACGACCTCCGCCTCGCTCAGGCCGCCGGCATAATGGGGATTGGTGCGATCCATGGTGAAGGCGATGGCGCTGCCGATGCGCCCACCGGCGGGGTCGTTCACCTCCAGCCAGCGCGGCACATAGGCCCCGGCCAGCATCTCGCGCCGCCAGAGCAGAGAGAGTTCGTGCTCCAGCCCTTCCTCGGGCAGGCGCAGGGCAACGCCGGTGCAGTCGCCGCCCGCGTCGAGGGCGAGGGTGAGGCCGGGCCGGGCCGGCGAGCCGCGCCCCACCACGGTCTCGAGGCAGAAGGCGCGATGCCAGCCGTCGATGCGGCCGACGCGGCACTCCTCCACCCGCACGGTCGGGTTCCAGATCAGCGAGCCGTAGGCGAAGAGCCAGGCCGGCCCCTCCGGACGCGCCGCCAGCGTGGCGTCGAGGGAGGCGGCGCGCTCGGCCTCCGTGAGCACGGCAAGGTCGGGCGCGTCGCGCGCCACCAGCGCGTCGATGCCGCCGGCCTCGATGAGTTCGCGGGTAAGGGCATTCATCTTCATGGCTGCCCCTATTTAAGCAGGAACCGCGCCAATTCCCATCCCGCCGGCCACTTGCCCGCGTGCCACATGCCGCGCGAGCCCTCCCCTGGTAGGGCATGGCACCCGGCATCCGGCCTGAAACGGCTCCGGAACCGACTTGGCATTTGGCTTGGCCGCAGAAGCCGTGCCATGAAGGGAGAACAAACCGCGCTCATCGCTTCGTCTACCGGTGGCGGGCGCGGACATCGGAGGCTCGCCGGGGGGCGCGGCCGGCCTCGGTTCACCATCGGCGCAGCATCGGCCGCGCCGCGAGATCACGAGCGCGAACTGCCCCATGAACGACGCCTCCGTCAGCAGCACCGCGCCCCAGGCCGCGCCGGATCTCGGCGCGTGTGACCGCGAGCCGATCCACATTCCCGGCTCGATCCAGCCGCACGGCCTGCTGCTGGTGGCGGACCCGCGCACACGCACCGTCATGGGCGGCGCCGGCGACATCGAGGGCCGGCTCGCCGAAGCGTGGCTGGGCGCGACCCTCGACACCCTGCTCGGCCCGGACATGGCGGCACCGCTCCAGGCCGCCATCCAGCAGGCGCCGCAGAACGGCGTCACCCGCCTCGGCCTCGTCGCCGGGCGGGGCGAGACCTTCGAGGCCCTTCTGCACCGCGCCTCCCAGGGTCTTCTGGTGGAACTGGAGCCTGCCCCCGAGGTGCGGCTCGGCGCGGCCGAAGTGCTGGCCGGGCTCGACGCAGCGTCGGTCAGCTTCGAGCGTGCCCCGGACCTGCGCAATCTGTGTGCGGAGGCTGCCGCCGTCTTCCGCCGCATCACCGGCTTCGACCGGGTGATGATCTACCAGTTCCTCGACGACGAGGCGGGGACGGTGCTCGGCGAGGCGAAGGCGAAGGAGATGGGCTCCTTCCTCAACCACCATTTCCCCGGCAGCGACATCCCCCGGCAGGCGCGCGCGCTCTATGTGCGCAACCGGGTGCGGGTGATCCCGGACGTGGCCTATGAGCCGGCCCCGCTGCGTCCGGCCGAGGCGGGGCTGGCGCAGCTCGACCTGTCGGACGTGATGCTGCGCTCCGTGTCGCCCGTCCACGTCCAGTATCTGCGCAACATGGGGGTGGGCGCCTCGGCATCGGTCTCCATCGTCAAGGACGGAGTGCTGTGGGGCCTCGTCGCCTGCCACAACCGCACGCCCCGCCGCCTGCCTTATGAACTGCGCATGGCCTGCCAGTCGCTGGCCTTCAACCTCGCCCGCCAGATCCGCACCCGCGAGGAGGCGATGCAGTATCGCGACCGCATCCGGCTGCGCGGCGCCGAGGATGCCCTCGCCGACTATCTCTCCGCCGACGCGCCGGTGGAGGACGTGCTCGCCCGTCACGGCGACGACCTGCGCCGGGCGCTGGGCGCCGACGGCTTCGCCGTGGTGGAGGCCGACCGCATCCGCGCCAGCGGCCGCTGCCCGGACGAGGCGGCGCTCCGGCGCATCGCCCGCTGGGTGGAAGGAAAGGCCCAGGCGCGCGCTTTCAGCACCCCGTCCCTCTCCGCCCTTCTGCCCGCCGCCGCCGAGTTCGCGGCGCTGGCCAGCGGGCTCGCGGCGGTAAGCATCCCCGGCGACGCGCCGCTGGTGCTGATGTGGCTGCGCGCCGAACAGGTGGAGGTGGTCAACTGGGCCGGCAACCCGCATCGCGACGACCCGGCCAATCCCGCCGCTCACCTCAACCCCCGCGCCTCGTTCGAGGCGTGGAGCGAGACCGTGCGCGGCAAGTCGCGTACCTGGTCGCTGGCGGAGGTGGAGACCATCAGCCGGCTCGGCCACGCGGTGCTGCAGGCCCGCCAGAACCGGCGGGTCCGCGACCTCAACCGCCGGCTCTCCTTGACCGTGGTGGAGAACGAGCGGCTGCTGCAGCACAAGGATTTCCTCATGCGCGAGGTGAACCACCGCGTGCAGAACAGCCTGCAGCTGGTCTCCTCCTTCCTGCGCCTGCAATCGCGCCGGCTCGGCGAGAGCGAGGCGGCCTCGGCGCTGGCAGAGGCGGAGCGCCGGGTGGCGGCGGTGGGCCTCGTGCATCGCCAGCTCTATGCCGGCGAGCAGGTGGAGGCGGTGGACCTCTCGCGCTACCTCATCGACCTCACCCGCGAGGTAACGAGCGCCCTCGGCAAGGAGTGGGAGGCGCACATCAGCCTCGACGTGGCGCCGGTGCTGATGGCGGCGGACCGCGCTGTGCGGCTGGGGCTGATCCTCACCGAACTGGTGCTCAACACCGCCAAATATGCCTATGGCGGCGCCCCCGGCCCGCTCAGGGTGGCGCTGGAGCAGCACCGCGACCGCTTCCGCCTGGTCGTCGCGGACAGCGGCAGCGGCAAGGTGGGCGAGCGGCAGGGCTTCGGCACCATCATGATCAAGGCCATGGTGCAGGGCCTCGACGGCATCCTCTCCGACGAGGAGAACGCCCCCGGCCTGCGCACCATCGTCACCGCCCCCATCTGCCCGGCCGGGACGTAAGACGGGCGGACGGACGCTCAAGCCCTGCGCGGGCTTGACCGGAGCCCCTTCCCCGGCGCCCCTTGTGCCGCCCCTTCCGCTTTCCGGCCGCCGTCCCTATCTCACCACCATCTTTCGTTCGGGGGCGGACGAGGCAGTTGATGGCCCAGCTTTCCATTCTCGATCTCGTCCGGGTGCGGGAGGGGTTCGGCCCCCGCCAGGCCCTGGACAATGCCCGCGACCTCGCCGCCCATGCGGAAGACTGGGGCTATCGCCGCTTCTGGGTGGCCGAGCATCACAACATGCAGGGCATCGCCAGCGCCGCTACGGCGGTGGTCATCGCCCATATCGCGGCGGGGACCGAGCGCATCCGGGTGGGCGCGGGGGGCATCATGCTGCCCAACCATGCGCCCCTCGTCATCGCCGAGCAGTTCGGCACGCTGGCCCATCTCTTCCCCGGGCGCATCGACCTCGGCCTCGGCCGCGCGCCCGGCACCGACCAGATGACCATGCGGGCGCTGCGCCGCTCGCTGACCAATTCCGACAATTTCCCCCAGGACGTTCAGGAGCTGGAGGCCTATCTCGGCCCCGCCCAGCCGGGCCAGACGCTGTTTGCCGTGCCGGCGACGGGCACTGAGGTGCCGCTCTGGATTCTCGGATCGAGCACCTATGGGGCGCAGCTCGCGGCGGCGCTCGGCCTGCCCTACGCCTTCGCCTCCCACTTCGCCCCGGCCGACCTGCTGCCGGCGCTGGAAATCTACCGCGCGCGCTTCAAGCCCTCGGACGTGCTCGCGAAGCCCTATGCCATGGCCGCGCTCAACGTGATCGCCGCGGAGACGGACGCCGAGGCCCGCCGCCTCGCCACCACCCAGCAGATGTCGGTGGCCGACATCTTCCGCGGCGCGCGGGGCCTCTCGAAACCGCCCATCGACGACATCGAGGACTACTGGACCCCCATGGAGAAGGCGCAAGCGCAGCGCTTCCTCGCCCGCTCGGTCATCGGCGGGCCCGAGCGCGTGCGCGACGGCATCGCCGCCTTCGTGCGCGAGACGGGGGTGGACGAGGTGATGATCGTCTCTGACGTGTTCGACCACGACAAGCGCCTCGCCTCCTACCGCATGATCGCGGAGGTGGCGGGGGAAGCGGCCGCGCCGGAGGCGGTGGCGGCGGTGTGAGCCCCGCACCGCGCAGCCAGAGCCGTCATCGTCCCGCTGGGCGGGGCGGCGACGGTCCGTGCTCCACCCCTGCCGTAAAGTAAAGCTCCAGCCGCGGCAAAGGCGCGCGATCTCTGGACTGGGGCGGCAAAATCGCTACCTTCGCGCCGCCGCCGGGCCGGCATCCGCTACCCGGCAACCACCATTCCGAACCGAACCCCGCGAGAGGCCGGCAAGCGACCTCTCTCCGCGGCAGCGCTTTCCGCGCGGTTCGCCCGTTGATCGCCGAAGGACGTCGCGCCCCGTGACCCAAAACGCCCCCCAGCTTTCCCTGTCCCGCGACAAGATCAAGGTGCTGCTCCTCGAAGGCGTCAACGACAGCGCCGTCGAGATGATGACCAATGCCGGCTACACCAACCTGACCCGCCTGCCCAAGGCGCTGGACGGGGAGGCGCTGAAGGAGGCGCTGAAGGGCGTCTATCTGCTCGGCATCCGCTCGCGCACCCAGATCACCGCCGACGTGCTGGAGGCGGCCGACCGCCTCATCGCCATCGGCTGCTTCAGCGTCGGCACCAACCAGGTGGACATCGACGCCACCCGCATCGCCGGCATCCCGGTGTTCAACGCCCCCTTCTCCAACACGCGCAGCGTGGCGGAGCTGGTGATCGGCGAGATCGTGATGCTGCTGCGCCGCATCCCCAACCGCTCCGCCGCCGCCCATGAGGGCCTTTGGGACAAGTCGGCCACCGACAGCCACGAGGTGCGCGGCAAGACGCTCGGCATCATCGGCTACGGCAACATCGGCTCGCAGCTCTCCAACCTCGCCGAGGCGATGGGCATGCGGGTGATCTATTACGACCACACTGACAAGCTCCGTCACGGCAACACCGAGCCGGTGGCGACCATGACCGAGGTGCTCTCCCAGAGCGACGTGGTGAGCCTGCACGTGCCCGAGACGCCCGCCACCGCCGGGATGATCGGCCGCGCCGAGATCGCCGCCATGAAGAAGGGCGCCTATCTCATCAACAACAGCCGCGGCACGGTGGTGGACCTCGACGCCCTCGCCGACGCGCTGAAGGAAGGCCGCCTGCGCGGCGCGGCGGTGGACGTGTTCCCGGTGGAGCCCAGCGCCAACGGCCAGAAGTTCGTCTCCCCGCTGCAGGGCCTGCCCAACGTCATCCTGACCCCGCACATCGGCGGCTCCACCGAGGAGGCGCAGGAGCGCATTGGCGCCGAGGTGGCGCGCAAGCTGCTCGACTATTCGGACACCGGCTCCACCATGGGCGCGGTGAACTTCCCGCAGGTGCAGCTGCCGGCGCGCCCCACCGGCACGCGCTTCATCCAGGTTCAGCGCAACCTGCCGGGCATGCTCGGCCGCCTCAACGAGGTGCTGGCCCGCCACGCGGTTAACATCGCCGCGCAGTATTACGAGACCAACGCCGACATCGGCTATGTGGTGCTCGACGCGGACGCCTCGGCCGTGGACAGCCAGGCCATCCTCGCCGACATCCGCGCGCTGGAAGGCACCATCCGCGCCCGCCTGCTCTACGAATACAAGGCCTGAGCGCTCCGAAGAGGAGCGCTCGCCTCACGCGTGCGAATACATGCGCCGGCCCGGCACCGGCAGATCGGCGCAAAGGATGGTGCCGGTCTTCGATTCGGTGATGAAGAGCGTGCGGTTGTCCGGGCCGCCGAAGGCGCAATTGGTGGTCAGATGTCCCTCCGGCGACTTGATGCGCAGCATCGGCTCGCCGAGGGCGCTGAACAGCCATACCGAGCCAAGGCCCATGTGGCAGACGACGAGGTTGTCCTCCTCGTCGATGGCGAGGCCGTCCGGCCCGCCGCCGCCTGAAAGCTGGATGAAGGTGCCCACCTTGCTCGCCGTGCCGTCGCGCATCAGCGGCACGCGCCAGATGGCATTGGCCCGCGTCACGGCGAGGAAGAGCACCGTCTCGGCCTTGTTGAGCACGAGGCCGTTGGGGCTCGGGATGCCCTTCAGCACGCAGTCCAGCCGCCCGTCGGCGGTGAGGCGATAGAGGCAGCCGGAGGGATCGTGCCAGCCGGTCTGGCCCTGGTCGGTGAAATAGAGGTCGCCGTTCGACGCGAAGACCAGATCGTTCACGCCCTTGAAGCGCTGGAGCATGGCCCGCTCCAGATAGGGCTCCACCCGCCCGGTGGCGGGATCGAACACCATGATGCCGTGCCGGTGGTCGGTGATGAAGCCGCGGCCGTCCTTGTGGAACTTCAGCCCGTTGGGCTCGCCGTCATACTCCGCCTCGACGCTGATCGCGCCCTGCGGCGTCACCTTGATGAGGCGGCCCCACGGGATGTCCACGACCCACAGATTGCCTTCGCGATCAAAGGAGGGGCCTTCGAGGAAGGTGGTCAGCGGCACCCCGCCGAACTGCACCTCGTTCCACTCGGAGCGGCGGCCCTCGACCCTGAGGGCGTCGGGCATGACCACGAACGGGCGGGCGATGACGGCGGGGGGGGCGGCATACATGGGCTTCCTCCTCGGGCTTCCTCCTCGCGCTCCCGGCGGGCGGCCGCACGCTTGAGCTTTACCTTTTTCTACACGCCCGGCGCGTCTGGGGGTAGCCGCGTGCGCCGACGGGCCGGAAGGGCTGTCAAGCCCGGCCAAAGGCCCCTTGCCAGCGGACGGGTTTGCCTGCGTTCATGCGGCCACGCTTGGCCGGATCAACGGCGCAGCATCATTCGGGGGAGCACGCATGGACGTCAGGCACTCGGGATCGGGCTTCTCTCACCCCCTCGGGCGGCGCAGCCTCGGGCGGATGGCGCTGGGCCTCGCCGCCGCGCTCGCCGTCTCGGCCCCCGTCCACGCCGCTGAAAACCTCGACACTTATCTCGAAGGCGTCCGCGCCAAATACGGCCTGCCGGCGCTGGCGGCCGCCGTCACCCGCTCGGGCGAGATCGTCGCCTCGGGGGCGGTGGGCAAGCGCGCCATCGGCCTCGACATCCCGGTAACGGTGGAAGACCGCTTCCACCTCGGCTCCGACACCAAGGCCTTCACCGCCACCGTGGCCGGGACGCTGGTGGAAGAGGGCAAGATCAAGTGGACCAGCACCCTCGGCGAGGTGCTGGGCGGCAAGGTGAAGGACATGAACCCGAAGCTCGCGGCGGTGACGCTGGAGCAGCTTCTGTCCCACACCAGCGGCATCCCCTCCGACAACGAGGAGATCATCGGCATCTATTTCAATCCGGTGGGCTTCGAGAAAACCACCACAGCCCTGCGCCTCGACGCGCTGGAGCGCTGGAAAAAGAACGCGCCGGAGGTGCCGAAGACCGGCTCGCCGTTCCAGTATTCCAACCTCGGATACACCTTCGCCGGCGCCATGCTGGAGGAGGTCTCCGGCAAGCCGTGGGAACGCCTCGTTGAGGAGCGCATCTATGCGCCACTCGGCCTGAAGAGCGCCGGCTTCGGCCCGCAGGCCACCTTCGGCAAGTATGACGCCCCCATCGGCCACATGCTGGACGACAAGGGCAAGCCCACGCCCATGGCCTGGGGTCCCTCGGCCGACATTCCGCCCGTGATCGGCCCGGCCGGCATCGCCCACATGTCGGTGCTGGATTTCGCCCGCTGGGGCGACTGGAACGCGGGCCAGGGCAAGCGAGGCCCGCACATCGTCTCGCCGGAGACGCTGGCCGTGATCCACAAGCCCCACGTCACCACCCCGCCCTTCAAGGACCCGCCCCCCGGCACGCCGTCCTCGGGCGACTACGCCTTCGGCTGGGGCGTGGTGAAGCTGGACTGGACCAAGACGCCGGTGCTCACCCACAACGGCTCCAACAGCATGAACTTCGCCAAGATCCTGGTGGAGCCGGCGACCGACATGTCGGTCGAGGCGGTCACCAACTATCCCGGCCAGGTCGCCGAGGCGGCCACCACCGAAGTGCTGAAGCATCTCTACGGGCAGTTCGCGCCCAAGTAAGGGGAAGGGGTTGCCTTCTCCCCTTGCGGGAGAAGGTGGCGCGCGGAGCAATGTCGATCGAAGGCCCGGCGCAAGGCTCCCGCGCAGCCGTCATCGCCCGGCTTGTCCGGGCGATCCACGGCGGGGCCGGGTCAATCCTCCGGACAGTGCTCCAGCGGCCCGGTGGATCGCCCGGACAAGCCGGGCGATGACAATTGGATAAGAGGGCGCTGCATGCGTCCGGGACACTCGGACGCCGCCCCCTACCTCCCCCGCCCCTTGATCTCCATCAACGCTCTTCAGCCGGCTAAGGCCCATGTTTTCGCGTGGCTTTTCAGCCGCGGATGGCGCGCGCCTCGGCGCCGAAGGAGCACAGAATGGCCAGCACCGACGACCTTACGCCCGTGGCCGGCACCGAGGCCATTCCCGCCGAGATGGAGCGCTCGCTGGCCGAGGAGCGCCAGCTGGCGGCGCAGGAGGCGGAACTGTCAGCGGTCACCGCGCTGGCCGCGACCCTCGATGAGACCCGGCCCGCCGCAGCGGCGGGCGTGGACGAGGTGAAGGCCGGCATCGCCGCCATCCTCGCCGGTGCTTCTCCCGACGATGCTGTGCGGCTGCGCAAGTCGCTGGGTCTGCCCAAGCCCGCCGGCCAGCCGCGCGTCACCAGCGACGAGCTTTCCGACGACTGGCGCACCGGCGGCTACCCCTTCAAATACAAGATGCTGCGTCGGGACTACGAGCAGCAGAAGTTCATCCTCCAGACCGAGCTTCTCAAGCTCCAGTCGTGGGTGAAGGACTCCCGCCAGCGCGTCATCATCCTGTTCGAGGGGCGCGACGCGGCCGGCAAGGGCGGCGCCATCAAACGCTTCATGGAGCACCTCAATCCCCGCGGCGCACGGGTGGTGGCGCTGGAGAAGCCCAGCGAGGTGGAGCGCGGGCAGTGGTATTTCCAGCGCTATGTGGAGCACCTGCCCACCACAGGCGAGATCGTGATGTTCGACCGCAGCTGGTACAACCGCGCCGGCGTCGAGCGGGTGATGGGCTTCTGTACCGATGACGAATACCGCGAGTTCCTGCGCCAGGCGCCGGAGTTCGAGCGCAACCTCGTGCGCAGCGGCATCCACCTCATCAAGTTCTGGTTCTCGGTGAGCCGGGAGGAGCAGCGCCGCCGCTTCAAGGAGCGCAAGGTGCATCCGCTGAAGCAGTGGAAGCTCTCGCCCGTGGACCTTGCCTCGCTCGACAAGTGGGACGATTACACCCGCGCCAAGGAAGCCATGTTCTTCCACACGGATACGGCGGATTCCCCCTGGACGGTCATCAAGTCCGACGACAAGAAGCGCGCCCGCATCAACGCCATGCGCTACGTGCTGCATTCCCTGCCCTACAAGGACAAGGACCAGAAGCGCATCGGCCCGCTGGAGACGCTGCTGGTGGGCCGCGCCAACACGGTTCACGAGCGCGGTGAATATGTGATGGGCGGGCGGTAGGCCCGCCGCAGCGTCACCCCCGGGCGAGGGAACGCGCGGCCGCGCCGGGCGCGTCCCGGCCTGCTTTGGGCGGTGGCGGAATGACTTGTCTCGCCCGCGCCAACGACGCTATGTCCTGTTGTGGCGATGTATTTGTTCGCGCCACCACAAAGGCGGGCAGCCTGAGGCATGGATAACACCACGCGTTCCGAACGCACGAAGGCCGCCGTCATCGAGGCCGCGCTTGCCATCATCGCCCGCGACGGCGCCGGCCGCCTCACGCTCGATGCCATCGCCAAGGAAAGCGGCGTCAGCAAGGGCGGCCTGCTGCACCAGTTTCCCAACAAGCGCGCGGTGCTGGTGGCCCTGCTGGAGTATCAGGCGGACTATTACGGGGCGTTCGCGCAGACCTTCCTGGCGGAGCACGGCGCCTCCTTCGCCGAGCCGACCCTCGCCGCGCAGATCGCCGTGTTCCGGGAGATCGTGAAGGGCTCGAACTCCATCGCCTTCGCCATCCTCGGGGTGGCCGCGCAGGAACCGGCCTTCATGAGCCCGGTGCGCGAGCGCGACGAGGCGACCGTCGCCACCGTCCTCAAGGAGGCGAAGGACCCGCAGCGCTCCCTCGCCCGCCTGTTCTCCGCCCGCGGCCTTGCACTGTCGGCCATGCTGGGCACCTGCCCGCTGAGCGACGCCGAACGCGACCAGATGTTCGAGTACCTTCTGGACGATCGCAACTGGATCTCGGAGGCGGCCTCGCCGGCGGTCGCCGAGAAGTCCCGGCGCTCGCGTCGCAGCCCTTCCTGACCCGCGCGGACGCGCCTCCGGCATCGTCGTCAAGCCGCGATGCCATCCCAGAACACCGGCGAAATACACCACGATACCGGCCTGAAAATTTTTCCGGACTGAAACCGTCCAGACGGTTTGTTCTCAGCCCAATCTGAGCTAGGCTGCACGGGTGATCGCAGCTTGTCGCTGGAGCCGCTGACCGGGATCGGACCTTGGACCGATGCGGGCGCCTCCTGAGCGTCAAAGCTGCCACCCCTCCGCCGGCATGGCCGCAACCATGGCCGGCGGGGACCAGAACTGCGGGCGGCATTGCCGCCCCCTTGCGCCGCCCGCAGCTCTCCCCCTTCCCCTGCATTGAGGCGCAATCAGTCGCCCGCCTTTCCTCGACCCCCGCCCGTTTGCGGGGTGGCCGATGCCTGCGCGTTGCCTGGTGAAGGAATGAGGCGGGATGCCGCAAAATGACCCCAAAAAAACCGTCTAGACGGTTTGTTTTTTAAGCGGAGCTGATCTAGGCTTTCCTCAGGTCGAACACGCCATCCCGCGAGGGGGCGCAGCCTCAGCAAGGTCCTCCGATGCCACCCCGAACAGCCCTGCGACTTGTTCCCGCCCTCACGCCCCTCCTCGCCGCCTTCCTCGGCGGCTGCTCCTCCGACGAGCCCCTCGCCTATGCCGACGTGGCCTCCTCGGGCCAACTCGCGCCCAATGTCGACCCCACCGGCCGGACCCCCTACCGCTATTCCACCGAGGTCAATTGGCGCGACTACGACAAGGTCATCCTCGACCCCGTCACCGTCTATTCCGGCCGCGACCAGCAGTTCGGCGAGATGCCCCAGGCCGATCGCGAGGCGCTCGCCCGCCAGATGCAGCAGCAATTCGCCCAGCGCCTCGCCAAGCGCTTCACCGTGGTCCAGCAGGCCGGGCCGAAGACGCTCCGGGTGAAGCTCACCCTCACCGGCGCCACCGCCAACACCCCAGGCCTTGCCACCCTCTCGCGCTTCGACGTGGCCGGCGCCGTGGTCAACAGCGTGCAGACGCTGCGGGATGGCGAAGGCACCTTCACCGGCTCGGTGCGCTATGTGGTCGAGATCCATGACGCGAAGACCGGCCGCCTGCTGTCGGCCTTCGTCTCCAAGCAATATCCCAAGCCCTACGACATCCCCGCCGGCATCGGCCCGCTCGACGCCGCCAAGGCCGGCATCGATCGCGGCGCGGACGAATTGGTCGCCCAGCTGAAGTGATCTCCTGACGTGAACCGGCGGCGCGCACACCGGTGCGCCGCCATCCTTCTCCACCGCCCCCACGCCGCAACCTGGGCCGGTGGGGACAAGGCTGCGGGCGGCTTGGCCGCCCCCTTGCGCCGCCCGCAGCCGCCCTTTCGCGACAGCCGTCTGTCGCCGTCGTCCGACCCGCCCCTTCGTAGGGCGCGGTCCCCTTCTCCGCCGTGCTCCCACCGCAACCGAAGCCGGCGGGGACAAGGCTGCGGGCGGCCATTGCCGCCCCTTGCGCCGCCCGCAGCCTCCCCCTTTCCACGCGATGCCCGAACCGCGAGGTTTTCCGATGAACTCTTCCGCCAACCTGCCTGCCCTGCAGCCAACAGACATCCTGCCGCCCCGCGCCGGCGCCTCGGCCGCCACGCGGCGCCTGCGCCTCGCCGGCGTCTCGCCCACCGCGATCAACGACGCGCTCGCCCTGTCGGAGGCCGCGCAGGACGCGGCGGCGCAGGTGCGGAGCCGGCGGACCCTCGCCTTCCTGCTCTGCCTCATTGTGGCCGGTCTGATCTCCACCGGCAGCAGCTCCCTGCCCCGGCCGCTGATGGTGGCGGAAGCCTTGACCCCCGCCGGCGCGGCGACCACGCCCGAAGGACAGGCCGCAGGCACACCCACGGCGGAGGCCGCCCCGGATGCGCCTCTTTCCGTCGAGGTCCAGCCCGCCGCGCCCCAGCCTGCTCCGGCAGACACCAGCGGCGGCCCGGTCCCGACGCGACCCGCAGCGGCCGCGGCGGTCGCCGACCTGCCGGCGGGGACGGCCGGCACGCCGTCCCCCTCCCCCGCGCCGCCGTTGAACGCGGCCCGCCCCCCTGCCCCGGACGCCGCCGCGCCCAGGACCGCATCGGGTCCGAAGGACGCGACGCCGGCCGCGACGTCCGCAGCGCATCCCCGTCCGGCCCCGATGCCGCCCAAGGTCGCCCGCGCGGATCGCTGCGCCGCGGGTTGCGCGCCTCCGTCGCCCCGCCTCGCCGAGGTGCACGCCCCCGCGGTCACCCCGGTCGCCGCCCGTCCCGCGCCTTATGTTCCGCCGCCCCCCGTGGATGGCCCGGCCCTGGAAGGTCCGACAGCCCAAGGTCCGACCGTGGTGGATGTCGCCCTGTTCCCCGTCACGGCCAGCGCCGCGCTGGTGGGCAACGCCCAAGCCAGCGTCGGTGCCGCCGTGGACGTGGGACGCGGCGCCGTGGAAACCCTCGCCCGCGTCCTGCGCTGAGCGGCCTCCACGCAGACGGCTCGCGTTTTGTCGGAATGTGGAGTAGAAATAAGATATCCACATCTAACGGATGCGGAATAGGGCGGCACGCCGGTGCCGCCCGTGCGTCGCGTTGGGACCGAAGAGCGAAGACAAGATGAGCCTGACCCATCTCCAGCGCCTCGAGGCGGAGAGCATCCACATCATGCGCGAGGTCGTCGCCGAGGCCGAGCGCCCGGTGATGCTCTATTCGGTGGGCAAGGATTCAGCGGTGATGCTGCATCTCGCCAAGAAGGCCTTCTTCCCCTCCCCGCCGCCCTTCCCGCTGCTCCACGTGGACACCACCTGGAAGTTCCGCGCCATGTACGAGCTGCGCGATGAGGCCGCGCGCGAGGCCGGCATGGACCTCCTCGTCCACCAGAATCCGGAAGCGCTGGAAAAGGGCATCAACCCCTTCGACCACGGCCCGCTCCACACCGACATGTGGAAGACGGAGGGCCTGAAGCAGGCGCTGGACAAATGGGGCTTCGACGCGGCCTTCGGCGGCGCCCGCCGCGACGAGGAGAAGAGCCGCGCCAAGGAGCGCGTCTTCTCCTTCCGCTCGCAGAACCACCGCTGGGACCCGAAGAACCAGCGGCCGGAACTCTGGCACCTCTACAACGCCCGCAAGAACAAGGGGGAGAGCATGCGCGTCTTCCCCATCTCCAACTGGACCGAGCTGGACATCTGGCAATACATCCACTTGGAGGGCATCCGCATCGTGCCGCTCTATTTCGCCGCCCCGCGCCCCACGGTGGAGCGCGACGGCCTGATCCTGATGGTGGATGACGACCGCTTCCCCCTGCGCCCCGGCGAGGAGCCGCAGATGCGCTCGGTGCGCTTCCGCACGCTCGGCTGCTATCCGCTCACCGGCGCGGTGGAGAGCACGGCGGACACCCTGCCGCAGGTGATCCAGGAAATGCTGCTCACCACCACGTCCGAGCGCCAGGGCCGCGCCATCGACAAGGACGCCGGCGGCGCCGGCATGGAGAAGAAGAAGCAGGAGGGGTATTTCTGATGAGCGCGCCCCTCGATCCCGTCTACAAGACCGACGCCCTCATCGCCGAGGACATCGACAGATATCTCGATGTCCACCAGCACAAGACCATGCTGCGCTTCATCACCTGCGGCAGCGTGGACGACGGCAAGTCCACCCTCATCGGGCGGCTGCTCTACGATTCCAAGATGATCTTCGAGGATCAGCTCGCCGCGCTCGAGGCGGACTCGAAGAAGGTCGGAACGCAGGGGCAGGAGCTGGATTTCGCGCTCCTCGTGGACGGCCTCGCCGCCGAGCGCGAGCAGGGCATCACCATCGACGTCGCCTACCGCTTCTTCGCCACCGAGAAGCGCAAGTTCATCGTGGCCGACACCCCCGGCCACGAGCAATACACCCGCAACATGGTGACCGGCGCCTCCACCGCCGACCTCGCGGTGATCCTCGTGGATGCGCGCAAGGGCGTGCTCACCCAGACGCGGCGCCATTCCTACCTCGCCCACCTCATCGGCATCCGCAACATCGTGCTGGCCGTGAACAAGATGGATCTCGTGGGCTACAACCGCGAGGTGTTCGACAAGATCGTCGCGGACTACCGCGCCTTCGCCAGCTCCATCGGCATCGCCGATTTCGTGGCCCTGCCCATCTCCGGCTTCAAGGGCGACAACATCACCACCCCCTCGCCCAACACGCCGTGGCATGCCGGCCCGACGCTGATGGCGCATCTGGAGAGCGTGGAGATCGACACCGCCCACGACGCCGCCAAGCCGTTCCGCATGGCGGTGCAGTGGGTGAACCGGCCCAATCTCGATTTCCGCGGCTTCTCCGGCCTCATCTCCTCCGGCACGGTGAAGCCGGGCGATGCCATCCGCGTGCTGCCCTCGGGCAAGACCAGCACGGTGTCGCGCATCGTGACGCTGGACGGCGACCTGAAGGACGCCGTGGCGGGCCAGTCCGTCACCTTGTGCCTTGCCGACGAGATCGATTGCTCCCGCGGCGACGTGATCGCGGCGGCGGAGGCCCCGGTGCAGGCGGCCGACCAGTTCGAGGCGATCATCGTGTGGATGGACGAGCAGCCCATGCTGCCGGGCCGCCCCTACTGGCTGAAGCTCGGCACCCAGACGGTCTCCGCCACCGTGACCGAGCCGAAGTACCAGGTGAACGTCAACAACATGGACCATCTGGCGGCGAAGACGCTGGAGCTGAACGCCATCGGCTCCTGCAACATCGCCACCGACCGGCGCATCCCGTTCGAGCCCTATGGGGAGAACCGGGAGCTGGGCGGCTTCATCCTCATCGACAAGATGACGAACGCCACCGTCGGCGCGGGCATGATCCACTTCGCCCTGCGCCGGGCGGAGAACGTCCACTGGCAGGCCACCGACATCTCCCGCGAGCACCATGCGGCCCTGAAGAACCAGAAGCCGGCAGTGGTCTGGCTCACGGGTCTTTCGGGGGCGGGCAAGTCCACCATCGCCAATCTGGTGGAGAAGAAGCTCGCCCGGATGAACCGGCACACCTTCCTGCTCGACGGTGACAATGTGCGCCACGGCCTCAACAAGGACCTCGGCTTCACCGCCGCCGACCGGGTGGAGAACATCCGCCGCGTGGGCGAGGTGGCGAAGCTGATGACCGATGCCGGCCTCATCGTCATCACCGCCTTCATCAGCCCGTTCCGTGCCGAGCGCGACATGGTGCGCGGCATGATGCAGCCGGGCGAGTTCTTCGAGGTGTTCATCGACACGCCTCTGGCCGAAGCCGAGCGGCGCGACGTGAAGGGCCTCTACAAGAAGGCCCGCGCGGGCCAGTTGAAGAACTTCACCGGCATCGACAGCCCATATGAAGCCCCCGCCGCCCCCGAGCTGCGCGTGGACACCACCGCCATGGATGCCGAGCAGGCCGCCGAGGCCATCGTGCGGATGCTGGTGCCGTAAGACCTGTTCCCCGGACAAGCGACACCGCAGGTGGAGCGCCGATCCGGGGTCCAGGGGAAAGGTCGGCGAAGCCGGCGACAGCTTCGCAGACCCTGGAATAGAGCCGCCTTCGGCGAGGTATTGCGCTGGGCCACGGCTCTCCTTCCACTGCGCTGCGCTCCGTTCCAGTCGGCCGAGGCACGAGACCCCTCATCCGTCTCGCGTCTGCGCCGCGATCCACTTTCTCCCGCAAGGGGAGAAGGGGCGACCGACGCGCCTGTCCGCGCGGCCGCATATCCACCCAGCAGCCCCCCGCCCCTTTCGCACCGCAGCAGGATGCATTAAGCCCCCCCGGGAAAGCGCAACTCTCCCCAAGCCCCGGGTGCCCCTGTCCCATGATCCGCCTCGACAACATCAGCAAGCAGAACGGCCGGCAGCTCGTCTTCATCGAGGCCTCCGCCGCGCTGCTGAAGGGGGAGAAGGTGGGCCTTGTCGGCCCGAATGGCGCCGGCAAGACCACCCTGTTCCGCATGATGACCGGGCAGGAGACGCCGGACGAGGGGCAGGTGTCCGCCGATCGCGGCATCACCATCGGCTATTTCAGCCAGGACGTGGGCGAGATGTCCGGCCGCTCGGCCCTCGCCGAGGTGATGGACGGCGCAGGCCCGGTCAGCACCGTCGCGGCGGAACTGAAGGAGATCGAGGCGGCCCTCGGCGATCCCGACCGCATGGACGAGATGGACGCCCTGGTCGAGCGCTACGGCGAGGTGCAGGGGCGCTTCGAGGAATTGGGCGGCTATGCGCTGGAAGGCCGCGCGGCGGAGGTCCTCGCCGGCCTCGGCTTCTCGCAGGAGATGATGGACGGCGATGTCGGCAAGCTCTCCGGCGGCTGGAAGATGCGCGTGGCCCTCGCCCGCATCCTCCTCATGCGCCCGGACGTGATGCTGCTGGACGAGCCCTCCAACCATCTCGACATCGAGAGCCTGATCTGGCTGGAGAGCTTCCTCAAGGGCTTCGACGGCGCGCTGATGATGACGTCGCACGACCGCGCCTTCATGAACCGCATCGTCAACAAGATCGTCGAGATCGACGCCGGCAGCCTCAACACCTATTCCGGCGACTACGAGTTCTACGCCGGCCAGCGGGCGATGAACGAGAAGCAGCAGCAGGCGCAATACGAGCGCCAGCAGGCCATGCTGGCCAAGGAAATCGCCTTCATCGAGCGCTTCAAGGCCCGCGCCTCCCACGCCGCGCAGGTGCAGAGCCGGGTGAAGAAGCTGGAGAAGATCGACCGTGTGGAGCCGCCCCGCCGGCGCGAGGCGGTGGCCTTCGAGTTCGCTCCCGCGCCCCGCTCCGGCGAGGACGTGGCGAGCCTCAAGGGCGTCCACAAAAGCTATGGCAGCAAGGTCATCTATGAGGGGCTGGACTTCCACATCCGCCGCCGCGAGCGCTGGTGCGTGATGGGCGTCAACGGCGCCGGCAAGTCCACGCTGCTCAAGCTCATCGCCGGCTCCACGGCGCCGGACGACGGCACGGTGAATGTCGGCGCCAGCGTGAAGATGGGCTATTTCGCCCAGCACGCGATGGACCTGCTGGAAGGCGAGCGCACCGTGTTCGAGACGCTGGAAGACGCCTTCCCGCAGGCCGGACAGGGCGCGCTCAGGACGCTCGCCGGCTGCTTCGGCTTCTCCGGCGACGACGCGGAAAAGCGCTGCCGCGTGCTCTCGGGCGGCGAGAAGGCGCGGCTCGTGATGGCCAAGATGCTGTTCGATCCGCCGAACTTCCTCGTGCTGGACGAGCCCACCAACCATCTCGACATGGCCACCAAGGAGATGCTGGTGGCCGCGCTCGCCGATTACGAGGGGACGATGCTGTTCGTCTCCCATGACCGGCATTTTCTGGCCGCGCTCTCCAACCGCGTGCTCGAGCTGACGCAGGACGGAATCCACCAGTACAACGGCGGCTACACGGAATACGTCGCCCGCACGGGGCAGGAAGCGCCGGGCCTGCGGAACTGAGGGGTACCACTCCCCTCTTCCCTCACGAGCCGAGCTCGGCAACAACCGAGTTCGACCGGGAGAGGGGCCGGGGGTGAGGGGTCGGTCCTGACCCCCTCGCCACGACCGACCAAAAGGCACCACACCCCTCATCCGTCTCGCGTCTCCGCCGCGATCCATCTTCTCCATCAAGGGCAGAAGGGAACTGTCCCTCAGCCCGGCAGCCGCTCCCCCACCAGATGCGCCGCCGCCGAGCCGGCCGCATAGAACGCCGCCTGCGCGGCGCGCCAGCGGGGGACGGCAACCTCCCGCTCCGGCAGCGGCACGTCTTCCGCGCGCGTCCGCCCCAGCACCACATCCGCCAGCAGCCGGCCGAACACCGTGCCCGGGCCGATGCCGCGGCCGTTGTAGCCGCTGAGGGAGACGACGTTGCGGGCGAGGCGTCGGAAGCGGGGCAGGGCGTCGTCCGTCATGCCGATGGTGCCGAACCAGCCGGCCTCGAACGGCGCCGGCGGCAGCTCCGGGAACAGCCGCGCCAGCGCGCGCCGGGCATAGGCTTCATGCACGCCCGCCTCCACGGTGAGCGCACCGATGCTGCCGAACACCAGCCGCCCGGCCGCGTCATAGCGCAAGGACGTGAGCACCTGCCGTGTGTCCCAGATGCCCTGCCGGTCGGGGAGGATGCGCCCGCGCAGGGCGTCCGGCACCGGCGGGGTGGCGAAGTTGAAATAGGGCAGCGGCACCTGCTCGCGGGCGAGGCGCTCCCACGGCCCGAAGCTGTAGGCGTCGGTCGCGACGATGATCCAGTCCGCCGCCAGCGTGCCGCCGTCCGTCCGCAGCACCCAGCCGCCGGCCGTCTCCTCCGCCGCCCGCACGGGGCTTGCCGTGTGGATGACCGCTCCGGCGGCCAGCGCCGCGCGGGCGAGGCCGCGGGCATAGGCGAGGGGCTGGATGGTGCCGGCGCGTTCGTCCAGCAGCGCGCCGCGATAGGTGCCGCCGCCGATGGCCGCGCGGGCCGCGTCCGCATCGAGCAGGCGCACCGGGGCGCCGCGCGCCTGCCACTGGGCGGCGCGGGCCGCGATCTCGGCCTGCCCGGCGCGACCCACGGCGCAATGGAGCGTGCCGTTCGGCGTCGCCTCGCAGGCGATGGCGTGGCGGGCGACGAGGGCGAACACCTCCGCCGGCGCCCCGCCGAGGAGCGCGAGCAGACCCTCCCCCTTCTCGGTGCCGAGGGTGGCCACGATGTCGTCGGGCATCACCCAGAGCCCGGCATTGACGAGGCCCACGTTGCGCCCCGCCCCGCCGGAGCCGATGCCGGCCGCCTCCAGCACCGTCACCCGCGCCCCTGCCTCGGCCAGCCGGAGGGCGGCGGAAAGGCCGGTATAGCCGGCGCCCACCACGGCGACATCGGTGCGCGCGGTACCGGCGAGCGGCGCGGTTTCGGGCGGCGGCGGGGCGGTCATCGCCCACAGGCCATGGCTTTTCGGATCGATGCCGGGGGCGGGAGGCAGCTGCATGTCCTCTTTCTACAATATCGCCCGGCCGCAGGCATGACCTTGCGTCCGGCGGACGGCAACGAAGAATTAACCATCGCAGCGTCACGATGGATCGGGGTTCCTTCAGATGGATCGGACCTCCGCCGCCAGTGCGTACCTCCCTCCCGCAAGGAGAACACGGCGCCGGCCTAGTTGCCATTCAACCGGCATGGCGCATGGTCTTTGGACGCACTTTTGTGTTTCCTGGGCTCCTTTGATATGAGGGGCGCCCAGTTGAGGTTATTCGGAGCTGCGTGATGGCTAATCCGCGCGTCTATGTTTACCAGTTCGCCTCCGGCTCCCAGTGGGCGGCCGGTGACAGCGTGGAGGCGTACCTGCGCCGTCTTCTGGATGTGGACTTCACCCAGTCGCTTCGCGCCGACCGCCTCGCGGCCGTGACCGCCTTCCTCGACGAAGCCTTCCAGCTGGCCTACACCATCGGCTGGAGCGGCACCGCGCGGGAGATCCCGCAGATGTTCTCCCTGCCCGGCATGCCGGCCGAAGAGGCCGTCCACATGATCGCCTGGGAGCAGGAAGACGGCGTGGCCTTCATCGCCTCGCCCTATCCGCTGCCGTGGCTCGACGCCAAGGCGTCCCGCACCACCGATTCCGACCGCGCCGTTCCGGTGGAGGCGTCCGCCGCCCCCGTCGCCCGCCCGGCGCAGGCGCAGCCGCTGGAAGTGGTCTCGGCCCAGGCCGAGGAAGCGGTGGAAGCCGCCCTCGACCCGTTCTCCGAATATGTGCGCCGCGAGGAGGCCGCCCGCCTCTCGCGCGAGCCCGCGCCCCTCGCCGAGGATCGCGACGCCGCCCGCCGCTTTTTCTGAGCGAACACGCCCCCGATCCGCGATGCGCGCCCCCCAAGGGCGCGCATCGTCGTTCCGGGGCCCCTCATCCAGTCTGGAACGATGCCAGGGAGCGCGTGCGCCTTGCTCCGGCCGCAACGCTTGGATAGATGAATCACGGTGTGGACCGCGGCGCGGCCTGTTCGACCTGGGCCGGCGCGGTTGACCTAAAGTGACGTGTTTCGTGGTGCGTGCGTATCGTGGTGGCGTTTCCCATCCTGATTGCCCCAAGGTGAAACCAGCGTCCGTCGCAGGGCCGCGCCAGATCGATGCGCGGCGCATCCGGCGTCGGGCATGTTCCAAGGCTGATCGGTCCGGTTCCATGCCGGATGCGGAGACCTGAATTTGCGGTCGTTTCTCGCCGGCGTCCTCGCTCTGCCCGTGGCGCTCCTCCTCATGCTCAGTGCGCTCACCGGCAGCGCGCGGGCGATGGAGGCGATTGCGCTGCGGCTCGATGCCAAGGTGGTGGACCTGCTGCCCGCCGTCGAGCGCCAGACCACCGAGGACGGCCGCTTCCAGATTTCCACCGCGCCCGATGCCGAGGGCGTCGTGCGCCGCATCGAGGTGCCGACCTCCGACGGGCGCAGCCATGGCGAGTGGATCGCCTTCGCCCTCACCAACAACACCGACGAGCAGGTGGACCGCCTCATCGTCGCGCCGCACTACCGCATGTCGGGCTCCGGCCTGTTCTGGCCCGACCTCGGCAACCGACGCATCCTCTCGCTGACGCCGAGCCAGGGCTTCAAGCCGGAACGGCAGTCGGCGCCGGATGCGGACGTCTTCCTCATCACCCTCGACCCCGGCTCCACGGTCACGTTCGTGGCCGAACTCGGCTCCCCCACGCTGCCGCAGCTCTATCTGTGGGAGCCGGACGCCTACAAGGACCGGGTGAACGCCTTCACCCTCTACCACGGCATCGTCATCGGCATCGCCGGCCTGCTCGCCCTGTTCCTCACCATCCTGTTCGTGGTGAAGGGCTCGGTGATGTTCCCGGCCGCCGCGGCGCTGGCCTGGGCGGTGCTCGGCTATATCGGCCTCGACTTCGCCTTCTGGTCCAAGGTGTTCGGCCTCTCCCCCATCGCCGAGCAGTTCTGGCGGGCGGCGGGCGAGGCGATCCTGACCGCGACGCTCCTCGTCTTCCTGTTCGCCTATCTCAACCTCAACCGCTGGCATGTGCGCTATGTCCACGTCGCCGCCGGCTGGCTGGTCTTCCTCGCCGCCCTGGTGGTGGTGGCGCTGCTCGATGCGCCGGTGGCGGCGGGCATCGCCCGCCTCTCGCTGCTCGCCGTTGCGGTGGCCGGCTTCGGCGTGGTGATCTGGCTGTCGCAGCACGGCTTCGACCGCGCGGTGCTCATCATCCCCACCTGGTCGCTGCTGGTGGTGTGGGTGATGATGGCGGGCCTCACCGTGGCCGGCTTCGTCACCAACGATCTCGCCGCCCCGGCGCTGTCGGGCGGCCTCGTGCTCATCGTCATGCTCATCGGCTTCACGGTGATGCAGCACGCCTTCGCCGGAATCGGCGGCATTCAGGGCTCGACCTCCGAGCTGGAGCGCCGCGCGCTGGCGCTGGCAGGCTCCGGCCTGATCGTGTGGGACTGGGATGTGGACACCGACCGCATCTACACCTCCCCCGAGGCCGAGGAGGCGCTGGGCCTGAAGCGCCATTCGCTGGAGACCGAGGCCGCCGGCTGGCTGGAGGTGCTGCACCCCGCCGACCGCGACCGCTTCCGCGCCACGCTCGACGGCATCATCGACCAGCGCCGCGGCCGCATCGACCAGGATTTCCGCCTGCGCGCCATCGACGGCCACTATCTCACCTTCAACCTCAAGGCCCGCCCGGTGGTGGGCGCGGACGGCGAAGTGGTGCGCTGCATCGGCACCCTCACCGACGTGACCGGCGAGCGCATCGCCGCCGAGCGCCTGCTGCACGACGCGGTGCGCGACAACCTCACCGGCCTGCCCAACCGCGAACTGTTCCTCGACCGCCTGCACCAGGCCCTTGTCGCTGCCCGCCTCGACGACAAGGTGAAGCCGACGGTGATGGTCATCGACCTCGACCGCTTCAAGCAGCTCAACGTGCAGGTCGGCATGGCGGTGGCGGATTCGATCCTCCTCACCGTCGCCCGCCGCATGACGCGGCTTCTGAAGCCGCAGGATACGCTCGCCCGCATCTCCGGCGACCAGTTCGGCATCATCCTCATGTCCGAGCGCGACGCCGAGCGCATCACCACCTTCGCCGACACGCTCCGCCGCTCGCTGCGCGCGCCCATCGCCTTCGCCGACCGGGAGGTGTTCGTCACCGCCTCCATCGGCCTCGTCCTGTCCGGCCCGGACCAGGTGAAGCGCGACGAGGTGCTCAAAGACGCCGAGCTGGCGATGTATTACGCCAAGCGCATCGGCGGCGACCGCATCGAGGTGTTCCGCCCGGCCATGCGCCAGCAGAAGATCGACCGCGTGGTGCTGGAGCAGGAGCTGCGCGAGGCGCTGGAGAAGGAGCAGATCTCGGTCCGCTACCAGCCCATCGTGCGCCTCGGCGACCGGGCCATCGGCGGCTTCGAGGCCTATATGCGCTGGAACCACCCGCGCCTCGGCGAGCTGGCCGCCTCCGAATTCATCCTGCTGGCCGAGGAGACAGGGCTCATCCTCGACCTCGGGCTGTTCGTGCTCGACCGCGCGGCGCGCCAGCTTGGCCAGTGGCAGCGCCTGCTGCGCGTGGACCCGCCGCTGTTCATGCACGTCAACGTCTCGTCCCGCCAGTTGCTGCGGCACGACCTGATCCAGGACCTGAAATCCGTGCTCGCCCGCAACACGGTGGCGCCCGGCTCGCTGAAGCTGGAAGTCACCGAGGGTCTGGTGATGGAAAACCCGGAATATGCCGCCGTGGTGCTGGGCCGCATGCGCGAGCTGGGCGCGGGCCTGTGCCTCGACGATTTCGGCACCGGCTACTCCTCCCTCGCCTATCTCCAGCGCTTCCCCTTCGACAGCGTGAAGATCGACCCGCGCTTCGTGCGCTCGGTGGCCAAGGGGCCGTCCCGTGCCGCCCGCCCGGTGATCGTCGGCGCCATGATCGACCTTGCCCACGACCTTGGCATGGACGTGATGGCCGAGGGGCTGGAGAAGGAGGCGGAAGCCTCCGAGATGACCCGCTTCGGCTGCGAATACGGTCAGGGCGTGGTGTTCGGCGAGCCGCTCACCGCCGAGGAATGCCGCCACCTCATCGAGCCGGCGCCGGTGGAGACCCGCAAGAAGAAGACCGGCGCGGCGGCCGAATAGGCCCGCTCAGGCCCCCGTATCGGACAGGTCCGGCTTTGTCGTGCCCGGTTTCGCCCGCAGGCGGTCCCGTTTCGCGGGCGCCTGTGCCCCCTTGGCGCCGCGCGGCCAGCGGGCCGGCCAGTTGACGATGTGGTCCACCAGCTCGAACAGGCCGAACGCGCTCTCCAGCCCCGCCACCCGGCCCTTCACCGAGATGCCGGCGCTGACCACCGTTTCCGGCGTGCCCGAGACCAAAGGATGCCAGAACGGCAGATCCTTGCCCTCGCGCACCAGCCGGTAGGCGCAGGTGGGCGGCAGCCAGCCGATGCTCTCCACCGCTTCGGGGGTGAGGCGCACACAGTCAGCCACGATGTCCGAGCGGTTGGGATAATCGCTGCAGCGGCAGGAGCCGGCGTCGAACAGGCGGCAGGCGACGTCGGTATAGGCGATCGCGCCCGTGTCCTCGTCCTCGAGCTTCACGAGGCAGCAGCGGCCGCAGCCGTCGCAGAGGCTCTCCCACTCCTCCACCGTCATGGTGGCGAGGGTCTTGGTCCGCCAGAACGGCGCGGGCGCGGCGTCGGCGGCGGGCTGCTCGGGCCGGGATCTGGCGGGGGGCGACATGCCGCCCCTTTAGCACAGGGACGGCGGCAAGTCCCTCACTCGCGAAGGAGCGCTCACTCGCGAAGGGGCGCTCACTCGCCGCCGTAGGACAGCACCATCTGGTAGACGACGGGCTTCGCCGCCCGCATGTCCTTGTTGTCGGAGCGGAACTCCCGGTCGCCGTCCACATCGCCCTCATAGGAGCCGGGCGGCTCGAACCGCAGTTGCAGCCGGCAGCCAGCGGTCTTGGCGAGACGGCCTCCGTCCCAGTCCAGCACCGAGCCGCCATAGTCCCAGCCGAAGCCGGAGAGGGTGAAGGGCTTGCCGTTCGCCGCCTCCACCTCGGCCAGCGTCGCGCCGACGCCGATGCCCTCGGCCGTGCGCCAGGGGCCGGGGTCGTGGACGATCACGTCGCCCGGCCGCCGCCGCTTCTTGTCGTCGAGCCAGATGATCTCCACCCGGCGCGACTTGTCCTCGGGAAACAGGACGGTGGCCTTCACCATCTCGCCCTCGGCGGCGGGCACGCTGCGGAACACCACGTTGGCGCGCCCGAACGTGCGGATCAGCGCCGCCTCGTCGGTGTCAGGAGCGAACGGCCCGGTGCAGGCGAAGGGCGGCAGCGGGTCCGCAGCCGGGGCGAGCGACGGCAGCAAGGCGATGGCGAACGGAACAACGGCGATCAGCCGGCGGAGCATGTGGCGCGTCCCTTCAGCGTGCGGGTCTTTTCCTTGCCGTCCGCATCCACCGTGGTGAGGGTGAGCACATAGCGGCCGGCGAAACTCTCGGCGTCCTTGTCCTTCGCCCGGGTCTCGATCACCAACTCGGCGGCGCCGGCCTTGGGGTCGGGAAGCTCGCGATAGAGGTGAAGGCGCACCTCGCTGGCGTGGAACCAGTGGTGGACCAGCGCCTCGCCATCCAGCTCCAGCTTGGATGCGGGTCCGGCCTTGGCGGCCGGCTTCAGCTCCAGCACGGCGCGGAAATTGTTGAAGCTGCCGCCCATGCCGTGGGAGAAGGCCGTCTGCGCATCGAAGGCCACCGCCGCATCGTCGATGCTGCAATCCAGCGTGCCAGTGGCATGGGCCGCAGCGGAGCCGAGCACGAGCACCAGTATTTGCGCCTGCGCCAGCACCGCCAGCGCGCGACGACCGCCCCGCCCGCGCGGTGCGCACGACGTGTCCCTTGAACATCCCATCATGGCGCGCCCCCGGGCATGTGCCGCAGGGGCAGACTAAGCCATGGGCCGAGCGGCCTGCAACGCGAGCGGAGCCGGACCGCGCAGGATCAGCGCTTGCCGCCGGCCGTGTAGCGATCGGCCCAGGCGAGGGCCAGCGCGAAGCCACCGAAGGCGGTGACGATGACGGTGAGCCAGATGGCGGTCTGTGCAGGCATGGTTTCCCCCGATGGTTATGGGGGAAAGCTAGGCAGCGGGCCGCAGGCGGACGTTGATCCAGATCAAGCGGAGCCGTTCAGGGGGCGCGCCGCCTGTTTTCCATCGGAAGGGGCCGGTCGGCAGGGGCCGCGGCATCCGCCTGCGCATCCACCGCGGGCGGAGGGGCAGCGTCCGTGTCCGACGGCTCCTGGCGGGTCTCGTCCTGCCAGTTTTCGGCCACTTGGACCTCGCCTTGTTGGACCTCGTCGTGTTGGACCTCGTCGTGTTGGGTCTCTTCGTCCCGGCTGTCGCCGAGGGGCGCATCGGTGACGAGGCCGCCGCGTCCCTCGCGCTTGGCCGCCGCCAGAAGGCCGCCGGCGCGGCGGATCAGGCTGTCCAGGTTGTCGCCGGGCCGCCGCTCGGCCACGCCGAAACTGGCCGTGACCGTGGCGTGGGGCGGCAGCACCGAGAGGCGGGCGAACTCGATTTCCGAGCGCAGCCGCTCGGCGACGCGGGAGGCGCCGACGCGATTGGTCCGCGCCAGCAGCACCATGAACTCGTCCCCGCCCATGCGCGCCGCCGCATCGCGCGGGGTGGTCTCCTGCAGGATCAGGCCGCCGAGGACGGCGAGCAGCCGGTCGCCGGAGCCATGGCCGAAGCCGTCGTTGATCTCCTCGAAACGGTCCACGTCGCAGGAAATGAGGGTCACGGGCTGCGCACCGGGATCGGCCAGGATGTCGGCCGCCCGCTCCATGAAATCGCGATGGGTGCCGAGCCCGGTGAGGGCATCGGTGCGGCCCTCCCGGCGGATCTCGTCGATGGCGTCCGCGGCGATGGAGCCGAGCAGGGCGAGGGCGAGCAGCAGGCCGCTGATGAGCAGGGAGAAATTCAGCACCTGCCAGAACGGCGTCGCGCGGAACAATGCGGACAGGTCGGAGGGGTCGGCCCCGGCCTCCCGCATCCGGTCGATCTCGTAGAGGTCGCCGGACATCTGCATGGTCAGGCCGGTGCGGATGAAGAAGTGCAGGCCGAACACCAGGAAGGTCCAGAACAGCAGCCGGTCGATGGGCCGCCGCCGCTCGATGGCGAACATCTGCACCGCCGCGACCACGAACATGAGGCCGTAGCCGAAATTCTGCACATAGATGCGGGCGACGAGATCGCGGTCGAAATAGAAGAAGTAGAACACCAGCGCGACGATGGCGCAGGCAAGCACCAGCAGCAGCGTGCCCGATCCGGCGCGGCCGAACCGCACCAGCACGCCCTCGACCATGGTGAGCACGGCGAAGGTGTAGATGATGACCGAGACCACGGTATTGGGGCCGACGCCACGGGGAAAGCCGGTGATCTGGATGAGCGCCGCGAGGGCATAGGCGCAGAAGGCGGACGCAAAATAGAGCCCGCAGCGGCGCCCGCGGTCATGCAGCCAGACCAGCAGGAACACCATCGCGATCAGCAGCGAGACGATGGGTCCGGCAAAGATGTAGAGGCGCCCGTCCGACATGCTCAGTCCACAGTCGCCCGGACACCGGGCGAGCCATCAGGAGGCGACACAGCCGCCCGCCACCCTAGGTCGCATGCCCCGCCCTGCGCCTACTTGGATGGCGCCCCTCACCGAAAGTCAAGCCTGAGCCAGGCACTGTGCGGTGCGCAACCCGCTGCAATGCAAAACAAGATAGCGCTACCGACGGTAGGCCCACAGGCGCAGCTCGTGCTTCAGCCGGCGGAAATCGTGGAAGGTGAAGGCGAGCAGCGCCGTCGCCAGAACCGCGAGGGTGAGGGCCACCGCGTTCGACCAGTCCAGCGCCGAGCGGGTGAAGTCGTAGACGAGGTAGCCGAGGAGCAACGTCACCGCCAGGGCCACACCGTAATAGATGCGGCTGTCCAGCCGGGCGATGACGATGCCGACGCCCACCCAGATGGCGAGGGCGATCAGGATCGCCCAGCCGAGGCCGAGGCCGAACTGGCGGGCGACGAAGTGACCGCCCACCCAGCACAGCAGCACCGAGACGGCGAGCACCAGGAGGCCCGCGCGCAGCCGGAAGATATAGGAGCCCTTTGCTCCGGTGGGGGCGGTGGACATGATGCACCTCGGATCGGCGCCCGCGACACCGGAGCGGCAGGCGAAAGGGAACCACCCGGCTGCGCCAACGCTTGTGCCGGTCTGGAGGATGCACGATGCGGCGAATGCGGGTCGTACTCAATGCCAAAGCGGGAACCGTCCACGACATGGGCCCCGACAAGGTGCGCGCCATCGTGGACGATGCCCTGACACGGCCCGACCTCGACGTGGACGTGGTGGTGGCGGAGGGCGACGCCATGGCCGCGGCCATCGCCTCGGCCCCGCGCGAGGGCTACGACACGGTGGTGGTGGGTGCCGGCGACGGCACCGTCTCCTATGCCGCGTCGGTGTTCGCCAACACCGATGTGACCCTCGGCGTGCTGCCGCTCGGCACAATGAACCTCCTCGCCTACGACATCGGCCTGCCGCGCGACCTGATGGGCGCGCTGGAGGCGCTGCATGACGCCAAGCCCATGCGGGTCGATCTCGGCACCCTCAATGGCCGCCCCTTCCATGGGGTGTCGGGGGTCGGCTTCTTCAGCCAGATGGCCATGGCGCGGGAACAGTTGCGCGACCGCGGCCGCGCCTTCGGCTGGTTCATGGCGCTGGGGCGGGCGGTGTTCCGCTCCGGGCGGATGTCGCTGGAGGTGGAGGTGGCGGGCGCGCGCGAATCCATCGACGCCTATGCCGCCCTCGTCACGGTGAACGCCTTCGACGCCTCGGGCTGGCACCGCTCGCGGCTCGATGGCGGGCAGTTGGAGGTGCTGGTGGCGGAGGATCGCGGCACCCTCGCCCGGCTGCGCACCGGGGCCGAGGTGCTGGTGGACGCCTGGCGCGGGGCGCCGGGCATCCATTCCTTCTCGGCGCGGCGCGTGACCATCCATGGCCGGCGCCGCCGCGCGTGGGTGGCGACCGATGGCGAGGTGACGCGCGAAAGTCTGCCGCTGCGCTACGCCCTCGCCCCCGCCGCCCTGAGCCTGCTGGTGCCGCCCTCCGCGCTGCAATGGCAGGCGCATGAGCGGGAGGTGCAACAGCGCGACGACGTGACCTGAAAGGTCAAAGACGGGATGACGTGACCCCGGCGCCCGGCCTCATGGCGGCGTGGTGTTGAGCACTTCCCAGAAGGCCAGCGGCGCCCCGCCCCAGTGCCAGAAGCTGTAGAGCGGGTAGCCGCGCTTGTGGACCAGCGCGATGAACGCGGCCGCCCGCTCGGCACAGGCGGAGCCGGAGGCGCAGCCGCCGTCGTCGCCGATCCACGCCGCGCCCACCGGCGCGAACGGCAGGGTGACATGGGCATTGGCGGCCTCCGCCCGCTCCAGCCGGTTGAGCACGCTCGGGCTGCTGCCGTAATAGACTTGGGGAGAGTTGATGGTGGCGTGGCTGGCGATCTTGTTGAACTTCGGCAGCCAGCCGTCGAGCTTGCCGGGCATGTCGTTGCTGGAGATGGCGAGCCCGATGCCGTGCTGGTCGGCGAGGGCGCGCATGGCAGCGCCATAGGCGTCCGCCTCCTCCTTGCCACCCTGGAAGAAGGCGTCGCCGCCCTCCGCATCCATGATGAGCCCGGCCAGCGGCAGCCGCCCCAGCACGCCGGCGACCGCGGTCACCTCCCGCCCCACGGCGGCCCGGTCCGCGCAATGGGGCACGTGCCAGCCATGGACATCGATGCCCTTTTCAGCGCAGCGGGCGATGAGATCGGCAAAGGCCCGGCCATCGGTCGTGACGTTGGCATATTCGGATGCCCCGTCGGCGATCTTGACCCACAGGGCCGAGATGCGCGCCCGCCGCGCCTTCTCAACGAGCTTCGTCACCGACCCCTCGGCCGCCACCACCGGACCGAGCTTCCAGATGTAGATGGCTCTCGTCGTCATGCGCGCCCCCTCGCGTGATGATCCCCTGCGGGCATCATGCGCAGCGAACGCGGGCGCCTACAATCAAGAATTTCACATCTACAACACTGCAATCTTTGGATGCAGCATCACCACAGGGCCGGCAGATTCTCCACCGGCCGGCCGCGGTAGCGGATGAGGAGGGGCACGGTGAGCGTCATGGGGTGGGCGATGCCGTGCTCCCACAATCCGTCCTCGCCCCAGCAATCGCCGTGGTCGCCGCACAGGACGATGGTGGCGTCGGCGAAACGCTCCAGCAGCGGGGCGAGCTTGCGGTCCACATATTCGCAGCACAGGCGCTGGCGCTCACGGCACTCGGCCGAGCGGTCCACCTTCTGGAACGGCAGGCAGGGATTGTCGGTGCGGTCCCAGGGCGCGCCCTCGAAATAATAGGGCACGTGGGTCTCGCCCACATTGAGGAAGACGAACAGGTCGCGCCGCGTCTCCCGCGCCGCCTGCTTCTCGATGAAGGCGATCTGCGTGGCGATGCCCTTGTCGCCGGTGAACAGGAACTGCTCGAAACTGCCGGTGAGCTTCTTGGAAACCGGCGTCTTCGGATCGAACCAGCCCATGGCCGCCGCGCCGATGGTGGCGTAGCGGGCATTGCGGAAGCCATCCACGATGTCGGTGCCGCTCACCGAGAAGCCCGGCCGCGCGTGGCCCGCCGCCCCGGCCCGGTCGAGCCGGAACAGCCGCGCGAACTTCGGGTTCAGGAACGGCGTCGCCAGCTCCGCCACGCCGGGGGTGAAGCCCGCGAACATGGCGGCGTGGGAGGCATAGGTGAAATGCGCCGGCGCCTGCGCCCGGTAGAGGGCGGAGACCTTCTTCATGGCAGGCGCGGCCGCCGCCACGAAGGTGTCGTAACGGCAGGAATCGATCGTGACGAAGAGAACGCTGTCAGGGGTGACACGCATGGGCGGCCGACGCTCTCAGAAAGGGGTGGCTTCAGTTGCCGCCATCATTATTGGCCTCGCCGCACGTATAGCCGACGAAGCAACGGGGATTGTCGGAGGTGGGCATCCAGGCCGGCTTGGTGGTCTGGTCGTCCTGGCAGAAGCGCTGGTCGCGCACATAGCGCTGCGCGTTGCCTCCGCCGGTGGGGATGAGGATGAAGCCCTGCGAGTTCACCACCTGGCGGACGCCCGAGCAGGTGGAGGGCGGCACGGGAACAGCCATGTAGCCTTCCGGCGGCGGCTGGTTCTGGCCGTAGATGGCGGTGCCGTCGACAGGCACCGGCAGCGGCCCCGCGCCGAGGTCGGACGGCGGCGCCAGCGGATCTCCCTGGGCAACGGCCACGGACGGCGCGAGAAGGGACGGTGCCAGAACAGTCGGCACGACAACGGCCGCCATCAACACCCGCGCGCACAGCACGCGCACCGCACGCGCGGCGGACCGCGACGTTCCGGACTGGACAGAACGCATCACTTTTCCCCTCAGTGCCGCCGGGGCAAGCCTGTAGCGCACCTTGCGTCCGCTGGCAAAGAGAACCGCGCGAAATCCGCGCAGGGGCTCGGTTTCGGCCTCGTTCAAGCTGCGTCGCGCCGGTGTCCGCCACGGCGCCGGCCCTCCACCATTAGCCGGCGGCTCTTTGCCCGTTATCCCCACTGTCATCCACGGGGGAAAAATCCGCCCGCGCGCTGCTGGCGCAGGGGCATTCGATCTTGCTACACCACCTTCCCAAACCCAAGAATTGCCCACTCAGGGGACTGCCGACTTCATGCTCGACCTGTCGGACAAGGGCGACCTCGAACCCGCCTATCGCCAGGCGCCCCACAATGTGGAGGCCGAGCAGGCCCTGCTGGGCGCCATCCTCGTGAACAACGAGGCGTTCTACCGGGTCTCCGACTTCCTCGAGCCGCGCCATTTCTACGAGCCCATCCACGCCCGCATCTTCGAGCTGGCGTCGGCGCTGATCCGGGCCGGAAAGCTCGCGACCCCGGTCACCATCAAGACCTTCCTGCCCGCCGACCTGGACGTGGCCGGCCTCACCGGCCCGCAATACCTCGCGCGGCTGGCGGCGGAGGCGACCACCGTCATCAATTCCGAAGATTACGGCCGCACCATCTACGACCTCTCGGTGCGGCGCGACCTGATCCGCATCGGCGAGGAGATCGTCAACGAGGCCTATGACGCCCCGGTGGACGCCACCCCGCAGGACCAGATCGAGGAAGCGGAAAAGCGCCTCTACGAGATCGCCGAGACCGGCCGCTACGACGGCGGCTTCCAGCGCTTCGGCGAGGCGCTGCGCGAATCGGTGGACATGGCCTCCAAGGCCTTCCAGCGCGACGGCCACCTCTCCGGCATCGCCACCGCCCTCGACGACCTCGACCACCAGATGGGCGGCCTTCAGCCCTCGGACCTCGTGATCCTCGCCGGCCGACCGGCCATGGGCAAGACCTCGCTTGCCACCAACATCGCCTTCAACATCGCCGCCGCCTATCGCGGCGAGACCCGGCCGGACGGCTCGACGGAAACCGTCTCCGGCGGCGTGGTGGGCTTCTTCTCGCTGGAAATGTCGGCCGAGCAGCTCGCCACCCGTATCCTCGCCGAGCAGGCGGAGATCGCCTCCTACAAGATCCGCCGCGGCGACATCTCGGAGAGCGAGTTCTCCAAGCTCGCCGCCGCCGCCCAGACCATGCAGACCATCCCGCTCTATATCGACGACACCGGCGGCATCTCCATCGCCCAATTGGTGGCGCGGGCGCGGCGGCTGAAGCGCCAGCGCGGGCTGGACTTCATGGTCATCGACTATCTCCAGCTGCTGTCCGGCTCGTCCAAGGCGTCGTCGCAGAACCGCGTGCAGGAGATCACCGAGATCACCACGGGCCTCAAGGCCCTCGCCAAGGAGCTGCAGGTGCCGGTCATGGCGCTGTCCCAGCTCTCGCGTCAGGTGGAAGCCCGCGACGACAAGCGGCCCCAACTGTCGGACCTGCGTGAATCCGGCTCCATCGAGCAGGACGCCGACGTGGTCATGTTCGTTTACCGGGAGGAGTACTATCTTAAGAGCAAGGAGCCGAAGCCCGGCACAGAGGAGTGGTTCAAGTGGGAGATCGAGATGAAGGCGGCCGAGAACACGGCCGAAATCATCATCGGAAAGCAGCGCCACGGTCCGACCGGGACGGTGAAGGTGCATTTCGAGCCGCAATTCACCCGCTTCTCCAACCTGGCGCGGGAGGACCACCTGCCGGATCGCCATTGACCGGCGAACCGCAGGCACCGGAGGACTCCGCCACGAGCGAGGCTGCCGCAGAACAGGCCGCGCGCGAGGAGCGCGAGGCGGGCGCTGTTCTCACCATCGATCTCTCCGCCATCGCCGACAACTGGCGCACCCTTGCGGCGCTTGCCGCCCCCGCCGAATGCGCGGCGGTGGTGAAGGCCAACGCCTACGGCCTCGGCATCGACCGCGTCGCCCCGGCCCTGTGGAAGGCCGGCGCCCGCACCTTCTTCGTCGCCCATTTCAAGGAGGCGCTGGAGCTGCGCGCGCTGCTGCCCGAGGCGGTGATCCACGTGCTCAACGGCCTCTTGCCGGGGACCGCCGCCGACCATGTGGCGGCGAACCTGCGGCCGGTGCTCGGCTCGGTGCCCGAGATCACCGAATGGAGCGACTTCTGCCGCGAGCGGGGCGCCGACCTGCCCGCCGCCATTCATGTGGATACCGGCATGAACCGGCTCGGCCTCTCGGTGGACGAGGCGGTGCAGCTCGCCGGCACGCGCAAGATGCTGGGCTTTACGCCGAGCCTCGTCATGAGCCACCTCGCCTGCGCCGACACCCCCGGCCATGCGCTGACCGCCCGCCAGCGCGCGGTGTTCGCCGACGTGATCCGCCGCTTCCGGGGCGTGCCGGGCTCGCTGGCCAATTCCGCCGGCACCCTGCTCGGGCGGGATTTCCGCTTCGAGCTGGTCCGTCCGGGCATCTTCCTCTATGGCGGCGTCGCCATCACCGGCGTGCCGCCGCTGCGTCCCGCGGTGCGGCTGGAGGTGAAGATCATCCAGATCTCCACCGTCGCGGCCGGCGAAACGGTGGGCTACGGCGCCGCCGAGCGGCTGAAGCGGCCGAGCCGCCTCGCCACCGTCTCCATCGGCTATGCGGACGGGCTGTTCCGCGCCGCCGGCTCCTCCGACCTCGCCAAGGGGGTGGAGGCCATTGTGGCCGGCCGGCGCTGCCATCTGGTGGGCCGCGTCTCCATGGACCTCGCCACCCTCGACATCACCGACCTGCCCGAAGGCGCGGTGCAGCGGGGCGACGTGGCCGTGTTCCTCGGCGACGGCATCAGCGTGGACGACCTCGCCGCCCGCTCCGGCACCATCGGCTACGAGGTGCTGACCTCCCTCGGCGCCCGCTACGCCCGCCGCTACATCGGCGGCTGAGGGGCGGCGCGCTTGGGGGCGACCGGTGCCCGTGCGGCGGCCAGCTCCGCCGCATAGGTCTCCTCGAACCAGCCGATGCGCTTCTCGAAAGCGGGGCTCAGGCGCTGGTCCTCGGTGATCTGGCGGGCGACGCTCTGCTGGCCCTCGCACACCGCATTGTCCTCGGCGAGCACGCGGCGCGCGTAGAAGGGCACGATGCGGGCGATCATTTTCTGCGCGAAACGGTCGAAGACGCCCAGAAGCCCCGGCCGCGGCGGCGCGATGGGGCCCTGGATGAGCCAGCCCTCCAGCCGCGACCGGTCATGGGCCAGCGGCGCGTAGCGCAGCACCATGACCGAATAATAGGAGCGGCCGAACAGGTCGATGGTGTGGAACTGGGACGCCCCGAAGGTGGGGAACAGGTTCACGATGAGATAGTCGCGGGCGCGATAGGTGCCCGCCCGGCAATCGGCGAGCACGCCCGCCACCGGGTCGTCCCCCGGCTCGGTGGTGTAGAGGCTGTGCCGGCCGAAGCGGGCATAGGTGACCTCCTTCGCCTTCAGATAGCCATTGGCACCGAAGGTGGAGGGGTGGACGGCGACGATATGGTAGTCGTCCAGCGTCACGTGGGTGAGGAACTTCCAGTTGGCCGGCACCTCGCCGCCGAAGCGGGTGAAGGTGCGCCCGGGCGGGCAAAGCGCGGCGAGGATGGGCGCGGCCTCGCCGAGAAAGTCCGCGAGGGTCTCGCCGTCCGGATCGGGAAACCGCCCGAACACGAGGCCGGCGAACGCCTCCACCTCGATGGGCTTCAGATGCGCGCCAAGCTGCTTGGGCAGGCAGCCATAGGCCTCGTCGCAGACGGGGATGCCCAGCGCCTGCCCCTCGGCATTGTAGCGCCAGTGGTGGAAGGCGCAGACCATGGCGCCCTTCCCGCTCCGCTCGCGGCGGATGGGGTGGAAGCGGTGGGCGCAGACATTCTCGAAGCCGCGCAGCCGGTCGCCGAAACGCTGGATGAAGACGGAACGCCCGCCAAGATCGGTGCGGAACCACTGGCCGTCCTCACCCACCTCGCCATCAAGGCACAGAAAGGTCCACACCCGCCCCAGCGCCTGCTGCTCCGCCGCGAAGGCGGCGGGATCGGTGGCCGCGCGCACCCATTCGGCGGGCTGGCCGGAGGCGGGGGCGGCAGGGGAAGGAACCGACGGGTCTTGGAACACGGGCGATCCCCTGACGTCACGGAAAAGGGCAGCGCAGGGTGATTAGCAGAGGTGTCCCGCTCCCGCCATCTGGAGATGCGCCGCAGGGGACGCGCAACCCTGAAGGCCAAGCCGGTCATTCGCTCCACTCCCCATGACGCGGGGCCAATGGGGTATAAGGAGAACATCGCCCGAGATTCGGGCCTCCAGACCCGGCCGGGCCGTCCCGCGCCGAGGGTGATGCTCATGGCCCGCCGCGACACGTCCTTCATCTGCCAGTCCTGCGGCGCGGTCTATGCGCGATGGCAGGGCAAGTGCGAAGCGTGCGGGGGCTGGAACACCATTTCGGAAGAGGTGGCGGTGGCCGCCAGCGTCCCGGCCGCCCAGCGCTCCGGCCGCAAGGGCCGCGCGGTGGTGCTGGAAAAGCTGGAGGGCACGGCCAAGCCCGCCCCGCGCCTCGTCTCCGGCATCGGGGAGCTGGACCGGGTGGCGGGCGGCGGCTTCGTGCCCGGCTCCATCCTGCTCATCGGCGGCGATCCCGGCATCGGCAAGTCCACTTTGCTGGTGCAGGCGTCGGCGGCGCTCGCCCAGCGCGGGCAGCGCGTCGTCTACGTCTCCGGCGAGGAGGCGGTGGATCAAGTGCGCCTGCGCGCGCAACGCCTCGGATTGGAGAAGGCCGAGGTGGGGCTCGCGGCCGAGACCAATGCGGAGAACATCATCGCCACGCTCTCCGGCGGGCCGCCCGTTCACATGGTCGTGATCGATTCCATCCAGACCATGTGGTCGGACAGCGTGGAGAGTGCGCCGGGAACGGTGACGCAGGTGCGCACCTCGGCCCAGCTTCTCGTGCGCTACGCCAAGCAGACGGGGGCCTGCGTGATCCTCGTCGGCCACGTCACCAAGGACGGGCAGATCGCCGGCCCCCGCGTGGTGGAGCACATGGTGGATGCCGTGTTCTCCTTCGAGGGCGACGGCGGCCACCAGTTCCGCATCCTGCGCGCCCAGAAGAACCGCTTCGGCCCCACCGACGAGATCGGCGTGTTCGAGATGACCGGGCGCGGCCTCTCCGAGGTGGCGAACCCCTCCGAGCTGTTCCTCTCCAACCGCGACGCCGGGGCGCCGGGCACCGCGGTGTTCGCGGGCATGGAGGGCACGCGCCCCGTGCTGGTGGAGATCCAGGCGCTGGTCGCCCCCTCCTCGCTGGGCACCCCCCGTCGGGCGGTGGTGGGGTGGGACCCCAACCGCCTTTCCATGGTGCTGGCGGTGCTGGATGCCCGCTGCGGCGTGCGGCTCGGCGGGCACGACGTCTATCTGAACGTGGCGGGCGGGCTGAAGATCGGCGAGCCGGCGGCGGACCTCGCGGTGGCGGCCGCGCTCGTCTCCTCCCTCACCGGCGCGCCCTTGCCGGCGGATGCGGTGCATTTCGGCGAGGCGAGCCTCACGGGGGCGGTGCGCCCCGTCTCGCAGGCGCAGGCGCGGCTGAAGGAGGCGGCGAAGCTCGGCTTCGGCAGCGCCGTTATCCCCTCCGGCGGCCTCGACGGGCTCGACCCGCCGGTCTCGGTGCGGCCCGTGTCCTCGCTGGCGGAGCTGGTGGCCGGCATCGCGGCCAGCGCGCCTCGCCGGGCTCCGCGCGAGACGCGCGACACTGCCATGCGCGAAACGCGGGTCTCCAGTGACCGCAATCCCCCGCAAAGGGTCATCCAGCACGCGGACTGGGGCGACGACGAGGAAAGGTGACGCGGGCGGGCGCGCAAGCTATATCACCCCCGCGGCTGGGCTCTCCGGGGGTGGGCGGGTCGCGCGCATGCGCGTCCGGCGGTGCGCCCATCACGGATCGATGCGCCGATGCCCATAACCTTGCTCGACATTATCGTTCTCTCGGTGATGCTGATTTCCGGCATCCTGGCGATGGTTCGCGGCTTTCTGCGGGAAGTCTTCTCCATCCTGTCCTGGGCAGTCGCAGCCGGCGTCACCGTCTATTTCTACAAGTCCGCTCTGCCTGTGGTGAAGCAATACATCTCGCAGGACTCCGCGGCTCTTGCGGTGACGGTGGCATTGCTGTTCCTCGGCACGCTGCTCATTGCCTCCATCATCACCGCGCGCATCTCGGATCTGGTGCTCGACAGCCGAATCGGCGCCCTGGACCGCACGTTGGGCTTCGCCTTCGGCCTCGCCCGCGGGCTGCTGCTGATGGTGATCGCCATCCTGTTCTTCAACTGGCTCGTGCCGCCCGAGAAGCAGCCGCCGTGGGTCGCCAACGCAAAATCGCTTCCCGCCATCACGAAAGCGGGGGAGTGGCTGAAGGCGCAGTTGCCGGATGACCCTGAAAACACCATTTTGAACAAGTTGAAGAAGCCGCCCGCCGCTGAGGAGGGTGACACGCCTGCCGCCCCGGCCGCCCCGACGGGGGGACAGCGTTAGGTTCTTTTTGGGGGCAGCAACAGACCGGCCTGTCGGCCGGGGCATTCACGCGGGGGCATTCGCCTTCCGCGCTATGGGTGCTCCCGGTTCCGATTGCCCGGCGCAAGCTCGCACGGCGCTGCCTGACCGGCCCGCGCGGAGGGTGCATGATGGACTTGGGATGTGACGGGCCGATCTCAGTGGCCGGCGGTGAAAGCGCTTCCCGCGCAGACGGTGAAGACCACGCAGGCGGTCGCACCGCTCTCGATCTCGACCTGAACGGCGACCGCCTCCGCGAGGAATGCGGCGTCTTCGGCATCTACGACCACCCCGAGGCCGCGGCCATCACCGCCATCGGCCTCCACGCCCTCCAGCATCGCGGACAGGAAGCCGCCGGCATCGTCTCCTATGACGGCCGCCGCTTCCACTCCGAGCGCCGCCTCGGCCTTGTGGGCGACGCGTTCTCCGACGCCGCCGTCATCGCCCGCCTGCCCGGCGACAGCGCGGTGGGCCATGTGCGCTACTCCACCACCGGCGAGACCCTGCTGCGCAACGTGCAGCCTTTGTTCGCCGAGCTGGACGCGGGCGGCTTCGCCGTGGGCCACAACGGCAACCTCACCAACGGCCTCACCCTGCGCCGCCAACTGGTGCGCGAGGGCGCCATCACCCAGTCCACCACGGACACCGAGGTGATCCTCCATCTCGTGGCGCGCTCGCGCAAGCCGCGCTTCGTGGACCGCTTCATCGACGCCATCCGCACGCTGGAAGGCGCCTATTCGCTGGTGGCGCTCACCAACAAGAAGCTCATCGGCGCCCGCGACCCCCTCGGCATCCGCCCGCTGGTGCTGGGCTCGCTGGACGGCTCCCCCATCCTCGCCTCCGAGACCTGCGCCCTCGACATCATCGGCGCGCGCTATGTGCGCGACATCGAGAACGGCGAGGTCATCGTGATCGACGAGGAGGGCGTGCAGTCCTTCAAGCCGTTCCCGGAGATGGCGCCGCGCCCCTGCATCTTCGAGTACATCTATTTCGCCCGGCCGGATTCCGTGGTGGGCGGGCGCTCCGTCTACCAGGTGCGCAAGAACATGGGCCGCGTGCTGGCCACCGAAAGCCCGGCCCATGCGGACGTGATCGTCCCCGTGCCGGATTCCGGCGTGCCGGCCGCCATCGGCTTCTCCCAGACCTCGGGCATCCCCTACGAGCTGGGCATCATCCGCAACCACTACGTCGGCCGCACCTTCATCCAGCCCACCCAATCCATCCGCGACCAGGGCGTGCGCATGAAGCATTCCGCCAACCGTTCGGTGGTGGAGGGCAAGAGCATCGTCCTCGTGGACGACAGCCTCGTGCGCGGCACCACCTCGGTGAAGATCGTGCAGATGATGCGCGATGCCGGCGCCAAGGAGGTGCATTTCCGCATCGCCTCCCCGCCCATCACCCACCCGGACTATTACGGCATCGACACGCCAGACCGGGACAAGCTGCTCGCCGCCACCCATGATCTGGAAGGCATGCGCCGCTACATCGGCGCGGATTCCTTGGCCTTCCTGTCGGTGGACGGCGTCTACCGCGCCATGGGCTTCGAGGGGCGCGACCCGGTGAAGCCGCAGTTCACCGACCACTGCTTCACCGGCGACTATCCCACCCCCCTCACGGACAAGGCCGGTGCCGTGGGCCAGCAGCAGCTCTCCCTGCTCGCCGAAGCGAGCTGAGGGAACTCCTCTTCACCTTGCGGCGTCTCCGGAGCGGCAGCATAAAGCTGCCGTAACGGAAGGAGACGCCGCATGGTTGAAATGAACAGCTGGCAGCGCGGCCGGCTCATCGATCACATCCAGCTCGTCGTCCGCGACATCGCCCCCGCGCGCCGCTTCTACGGCGCGGTGATGGAGGTGCTCGGCGTGGAGATCCTCGATGCCGAGGGCTTCTTCTTCGCGGACGAGCTGTGCGTGAGCGTGGGTGAGCCCCTCACCGGCCGCGCCCACATCGCCTTCCAGGCGCCGGACCGGGACACCGTGCAGCGCTTCTATGAGGCGGCACTCGCCGCCGGCGGCACGGACAATGGCGGGCCGGGGCTGCGCCCCTATCACGCGGATTATTACGCCGCCTTCGTGCTCGACCCCGATGGCAACAACATCGAGGCGGTGTATCACGGGCCGGCCGAGCGCTCCGCGCCCTCGGTGGAGATCCGGGCCGCGGGCTGAGCCAGCGCCGCGCCCCCAAGGAAAAGGACATCCGACCGTGACCGACCGGCCGCTTGCCGAAAAGATCGCCCTCGTCACCGGCGCCACCCGCGGCATCGGCGCCGCCACCGCGGTGGCGCTGGCGAAAGCCGGGGCGCATGTGGTGTGCGTCGGCCGCTCGGAAGGCGGGCTGCAGGAGGTGGACGACGCCATCCGCGCCGTGGGCGGCAGCGCCACGCTGGTGCCGCTGAACCTCAAGGATTCCGAGGGCATCGACCGCCTCGGCGGCGCGCTCTACGAGCGCTATGGCCGGCTCGACATCTATGTGGCCAATGCCGGCGTGCTCGGCCCGCTCTCGCCGCTCGGCCACGTCTTCCCGAAGGACTGGGAGGACACGATCGCGGTGAACCTCACCGCCAACTGGCGCTGCGTGCGCTCCTTCGACCCACTGCTGAAGCTCTCCCCGGCGGGCCGGGCGGTGGTGGTCACCTCCGGCGCGGCCAGCAAGGCGCGCGCCTATTGGGGGCCCTATGCCATCACCAAGGCGGGCCTCGAAGTGATGGCCCGCACCTGGGCGGACGAAAGCGTCTCGGGCAATCTGAAGGTCAACCTCTTCAACCCCGGCCCCATCCGCACCCTGATGCGCGCCAAGGCCTTCCCCGGCGAAGACCCATCCACCCTCCCCGCCCCCGAAGAGGCGGCCGAGGCCATCCTGCCTTTGTGCCTGCCCACCTTCATGGAAACCGGCAAGCTCTACGACTTCCCGCAGAAGAAGCTGCTCAGCTTCCAGATGCCGGCGTAGGGGGGCTTGGAGGGGCGGCTGTCGTCGCGCCCAAACTGCCGTCGTGCTCCGGCTTGACCGGAGCATCCATCGCGCCGAAAGCGCAGATGACAGCGTGACGGGAGCGAAATCCGGCGGCGTGCGCCCAGCCGCGCCATGGGCCCTCCGGTCGAGCCGGAGGGCGACGGCGGTGTTGGGACAAGACCGGCCATGACGATGGCGCGAGCGATGCCGGCCGAAAAATGCCGTCGTGCTCCGGCTTGACCGGAGCACCCATCCCGCCGAAAGCGCAGATGGCAGCGTGACGGGAGCGGAATCCGGCGGCGCCCGCCCGGCCGCGCCATGGGCCCTCCGGTCAAGCCGGAGGGCGACGGCGGGAGGAAAACCGCCAGCGGTCGAAGCGCTCCCCCCTCACGCCGCCGCCAGCTCTCCCGCCAGCGCCTTGCGGATCAATTCCCGCGTCTCCGCCACCCCGTAGATGGCGACGAAGGAGCCGAAGCGGGGGCCGCGTTCGAGGCCGAGGAGCACCTGATAGAGCGTGTTGAACCACTCCACCGAGACGCCCGGCCGCTCGGGCGTGGCGCCCTTGGCCTTGAGGTCCTGGTAGCGAGGGATGGGGCGCGCCACGTCGTAGAGCACGGTCTGGATGTCGTCCGCGCTCGCGCCGGCCGGCAGCGCGGCCAGCGCCGCGTCGAGCTTGGCGAGGGAGTCGCGCTCCACCTCGTCGGGGGTGCGGAAGACCTTGTTGGGCTTCACGAAATCATGGAAGTAGCGCACCGCATAGCCCACCAGCTCGTGCAGCTTGGGGTGCGTCTGGTCCGACACGCCGGGCACATGGCGCTTCAGGAAGCCCCACAGAACGCTCTCGTCCTCCGTGTTGGAGGCCGAGGCGAGGTTGAGGAGCATGGTGAACGACACCGGCATGTCCACGTCCGGCGGGTTGCCGGCATGGATGTGATAGACCGGGTTGCCGAAGCGGAGCTTCCAGTCCTGCTGGGAATAGCGGGCGAGGAAGTTGAAATACTCGTCAACCGCCTTCGGGATCACGTCGAAGTGCAGCTTCTTCGCCGAGCGGGGCGACTGGAACATGTAGAGCGCCAGGCTCTCCGGGCTCGCATAGGTCAGCCACTCGTCGATGGTGAGACCATTGCCCTTCGACTTGGAGATCTTCTGGCCCTTCTCGTCCAGGAACAGCTCATAGACGAAATGCTCCGGCGCGGTGCCGCCGAGGATCTGGCAGATCTTGTCGTAGATCGGCGCGTTGGTCTGGTGATCCTTGCCGAACATCTCGAAATCGACGTCGAGCGCGGCCCAGCGGGCGCCGAAATCCGGCTTCCACTGCAGCTTCACCTTGCCGCCGGTGACGGGCAGCGTGGTCTCCGTGCCGTCCTCATCGTCGAAGGTGATGGTGCCGGCCTTGGCGTCCACATTCTTCAGCGGCACGTAGAGCACGCGGCCCGAAGTGGGCGAAATGGGAAGGAAGGGCGAATAGGTCGCCTGCCGCTCCTCGCCCAGCGTGGGCAGCATGACGGCCATGATCTCGTCATACTTCTCGGCGGCCTTCAGCAGCACCGCGTCGAGCTTGCCGGAAAAATAGTATTCGGTGGCGCTGGCGAATTCGTAGTCGAAGCCGAAGGTGTCGAGGAAGCGCCGGAGCATGGCGTTGTTGTGCGCGCCAAAGCTCGGATAGTCGCCGCCGAAGGGGTTCGGCACCTTGGTGAGCGGCATCTGGAGATAGGGGCGCAGCGCCACCGGGTCCGGCACGTTCTCGGGGATCTTGCGCATCCCGTCCATGTCGTCGGAGAAGCACAGGAGGCGCGTCTTCACCTTGTCTTCGGTGAGGATGCGGAACGCGTGGCGCACCATGGTGGTGCGCGCCACCTCGCCGAAGGTGCCGATGTGCGGCAGGCCCGAGGGGCCGTAGCCGGTCTCGAACAGCACCTCGTCCTTGGGCCGCTTCTTCAGCCGCTCCACCAGCTTGCGCGCTTCCTCGAACGGCCAGGCGTTGGCCGTTTCCGCGACCGCCTTCAGCTCGGCGGCGAGCTGGGTGGGATCGACGGGCGCAGGCGAGGCTTCGGACGAGGACATGACAGGCTCCGGAAAAGGAGCGCGAACTTAGGAATGCAGCCGCCCGGCGTCAACGCGGGGCGCCTTCCCTACCCTCGCCGGCTCTTGCGTTGACGCCGGGCGGCAAACGCCTATGCTGCAGCCGCGTTCCGGATGCCCCGGCGAAAAGGGCAAAAGGAGCGCAAGACATCGGACGATCCCTGCGGGAGAGACCGGCGGCCTCATGGGGAGGCGTGCCGGCGCCGAAGGCGCAACCGCCCCGGAACCGCTCAGGCAAAAAGGGCCGCAGGGGGACGAAACTCTGGAAAGCAGTCCGGCCAAGCCTTTAAGGCGCGGCGGGGCTCACCGAAGGAGTAAGCCGTGCCCTTCCACGAGGCGCGGTGAAATCTCTCAGGTCGGCAGACAGAGGGGGCGCCGCGCGGGCCGCGCAGGACCACCGGGAACGGGGGTTCGGCAGGCCCGGAAATTGGCGCTGTTCGTCCGGGAGTCCCTCTTGGCCTCATCCCCTGATTCGCATTCCGACACCGAGCCTCTGCTCGAAACCCCGCTCTGCGCCGCCCATGGCGCCCTCGGTGCCCGCATGGTGCCGTTCGCGGGCTATCTCATGCCGGTCCAGTATCCCGAGGGCATCCTCGCGGAGCACAATTGGACCCGCACCCACGCCGGCCTGTTCGACGTCTCCCACATGGGACAGGCGCTCCTCGTCGGCCCGGACCACGAGACCACCGCGCAGGCGCTGGAAGCCCTCGCCCCGGCGGATTTCGTGAACCTTGCGCCCGGCAAGCAGCGCTATTCGCAATTGACCGCCGAAGACGGCGGCATCCGCGACGACTTCATGGCCACCCGCCCGGCGGACCCCGCCGCTGACGGCACGCTGATCCTCGTGGTCAATGCCGCCTGCAAGGGTGACGACTTCGCCCACATCGAAGCCCACCTGCCCGACACCGTGAAGCTGGTGCAGCGCCCCGAGCGGGCCCTCCTCGCCCTGCAAGGGCCAGAAGCCGCGACGGTGATGGCCCGCCATTGCCCCGAGGCGGCGGACCTCGACTTCATGACCGCCCTCCCCCTCGCCTTCGACGGCGTTCCGGTGGAGGTCTCCCGCTCCGGCTATACCGGTGAGGACGGCTACGAGATTTCCGTCGCGGCGGAAGATGCCCCCGCCCTCTGGGCGGCGCTGCTGGCCGAGCCGGAGGTGAAGGCCATCGGCCTCGGTGCCCGGGACAGTCTCAGGCTGGAAGCCGGCCTCTGCCTCTATGGCCACGACATCGATCTCTCCACCTCCCCCATTGAGGCGGCGCTCAACTGGTCCATCCAGAAGCGGCGGCGGCTTGAGGGCGGCTTTCCCGGCGCCGAGCGCGTGCAGCGCGAGTTGGCGGAAGGCCCCGCCCGCGTGCGCGTGGGCCTGAGGCTGGAGGGCCGCGCCCCCGCCCGCGAGGGCGCGGAGATCGCCTCCAATGGAGAAGTCGTCGGCCGCGTCACCTCGGGCGGCTTCGCCCCGACGCTGCAGGCGCCCATCGCCATGGGCTATGTGCCGCCCGCGCTCGCCGCGCCCGGCACGCGCCTCGACATTCTGGTGCGCGGCAAGGCCCTGCCCGCCGTCGTCACCGCCCTTCCCTTCGTACCCACGCGCTACGCGCGCAAGCAGAAAACCGGGGGCTGACCATGAGTGTGCGCTACACCAAGGACCACGAATACGTCCGCATCGACGGCGACGTGGCGGTGGTCGGCATCTCCGACTACGCCCAGGGCCAGCTCGGCGACGTGGTGTTCGTGGAGCTTCCCGAGATCGGCAAGGCGGTGGAGAAGGGCAAGGAAGCCGCCGTCGTCGAGAGCGTGAAGGCCGCGAGCGAGGTCTATGCCCCCATCTCCGGCGAGGTGGTGGAGGTGAATTCCGAGCTGGAAGGCGCCCCCGGCCTCGTGAACGAGGATGCCGAGGGCAAGGGCTGGTTCCTGAAGCTGAAGCTCTCCAACCCCGCCGAAGTGTCCGAGCTGATGGACGAGGCCGCCTACAAGGCCTTCCTCGACACCCTCTGAGCGCGCCGGGAGGCGGACACCATGAGCGACGACACCCCCATTGCCACCGTCCGCTGGGAGCGCGGCGACGCCGTCTTCACCGACGGGCGCTATCCCCGCGCGCACCAATGGATGTTCGACGGGCTGACCGTGCCCGGCTCGTCTTCGCCTGCGGTGGTCCGCCTGCCCTTGTCGAAGGCCGATGCGGTGGACCCGGAGGAGGCGCTGGCCGCCTCCCTCTCCGCCTGCCACATGCTGTTCGTGCTGGATTTCGCCCGCCGGGGCGGCTTCTGCATCGACGTCTACGAGGACAAGGTGATGGCCGCGTTCGGCAAGACCGAGCGGGGCAAGACCTGGATTTCCCGCATCGCGCTCAACCCCGCCATCGTCTTCTCGGGTGACAAAACGCCCACCACCGAAGACGTGGCGGCCTTGCACGACAAGGCCCACGACGAATGCTTCGTGGCCAATTCCCTGCGCTCGGAGGTGGTCATCACCCCGAGCTTCACCATCGCCTGAAACGGGACCGGCGGCATCATGCGCTATCTTCCCCTCACCGCCGACGACCGCGCCGAGATGCTCGCGCGCATCGGCGTTTCGTCCGTTGACGACCTGTTCGCCGACATTCCCGCCGCCCAGCGCGAGCATGAGCTGCCGCGCCTTGCGCTCCACAAGAGCGAGCTGGAGGTGGAGCGCGCGCTCTCCCGCCTTGCGGCGAAGAACGTGCCGGCCGGGTCGGTGCCCTTCTTCGTTGGCGCCGGGGCCTATCGCCACCACGTGCCGGCGAGCGTGGACCACCTGATCCAACGCTCGGAATTCCTCACCTCCTACACGCCCTACCAGCCGGAGATCGCGCAGGGCACCCTGCAATATCTCTTCGAGTTCCAGACGCAGGTGGCCGAGCTGACCGGCATGGAGGTGGCCAACGCCTCCATGTATGACGGCTCCACCGCCGCCGCCGAGGCGGTGCTGATGGCCCACCGCGTCACCAAGCGCCGCAAGGCGCTGCTGGCCGGCAACCTGCACCCGCACTATCGCGCGACCATCGAGACGGTCTCGCACTATGCCGCCGACGAGGTGGTGGCGCTGGCCCCCGTGCCAACGGGCGGGGAAGACATCATCGCCGCCATCGATGCCGGCTGCTCCTGCGTCGTCGTCCAGTCGCCGGACGTGTTCGGCAACATCTTGGATCTGAAGCCCATCGCCGAGGCCGCCCACAAGGCCGGCGCCCTGCTCATCGCCGTGTTCACCGAGGCGGTCAGCCTCGGCCTCATCGAGCCGCCCGGCGCCCAGGGCGCCGACATCGTGGCGGGCGAAGGCCAGTCCATCGGCAATGCGCTCAACTTCGGCGGCCCCTATGTGGGCCTCTTCGCCACGCGGCAGAAGTATGTGCGGCAGATGCCGGGGCGCCTCGCCGGCGAGACGGTGGATGCGGAAGGCCGGCGCGGCTTCGTGCTCACCCTCTCCACCCGCGAGCAGCACATCCGCCGCGAGAAGGCGACCTCCAACATCTGCACCAATTCGGGCCTCTGCGCGCTGGCCTTCACCATCCATATGAGCCTACTCGGGCAGACCGGGCTCGTGCGGCTGGCGCGGGCCAACCACGCCGCCGCCTGCGACCTCGCGGACCGGCTCGCCGCCGTGCCGGGGGTGAGCGTGCTCAACGACACCTTCTTCAACGAATTCACCCTGCGCGTGCCGGGCAACGCTTCGGACGTGGTGGAGAAGCTGGCTGCAAAGGGCATCCTCGGCGGCGTCCCCTATTCCCGCCTCGCCCCGAAATCAGGCCTCGACGACCTCATCCTCGTCGCCGCCACCGAGACGACGACAGAAGACGATCGCGCCGCCTATGCCGCGGCCCTCAAGGAGGTGCTGTGATGAACCGCGAAGGCCGTGGCGCGACGACGCCGCACATCGTCGGGGGCACCAGCGCGGGTCCCGTCACCTTCACCGGCAACCGGGGGCTCGACCTTGAGGAAGGCCTGATCTTCGAGATCGGCCGCACCGAAGTGACGGGCGTGGACATTCCCGAGCTCGCCCCCTTCAAGGACCGGCTCGGCACCCACGCGCGCAATGCGCCGCTGGAACTGCCGGGCCTCTCCGAGCCCGAGGCCATGCGCCATTACGTGCGCCTCTCGCGCATGAACTATGGCATCGACAGCGGGCTGTTTCCGCTCGGCTCCTGCACCATGAAGCACAACCCGCGCCTCAACGAGAAGATGGCGCGGCTGGCGGGCTTTGCCGACATCCACCCGCTCCAGCCCCTCTCCACCGTGCCCGGCGCGCTGGAGCTGATGGCGGAGCTGTCGCGCTACCTGCTGGAGCTTACCGGCATGAAAGCCGTGGCGCTCACGCCCAAGGCGGGCGCCCATGGCGAGCTGTGCGGCATGATGGCCATCAAGGCCGCCCACGAAGCCCACGGCAATGGCGATCGCCATGTGGTGCTGGTGCCGGAGAGCGCCCACGGCACCAACCCCGCCACGGCCGCCCTCATCGGCTATGAGGTGCGCTCCATCCCCGCCCGGCCGGACGGCACGGTGGACCCGGAGGCGGTGAAGGCCGCGCTGGGGCCGGAGGTGGCGGCCCTCATGCTCACCAATCCCAACACCTGCGGCCTGTTCGAGCGGGACGTGGTGGCGATTGCGGCGGCGGTGCATGAGGCTGGCGCCTATTTCTATTCGGACGGCGCCAATTTCAACGCCATCCTCGGCAAGGTGCGCATCGCCGACCTCGGGGTCGATGCCATGCACATCAACCTCCACAAGACCTTCTCCACCCCCCACGGCGGCGGCGGCCCCGGCGCCGGCCCGGTAGTGCTCTCTCAGGCCCTCGCCCCCTTCGCCCCGGTGCCGGCGCTGGTCGCCACCGCCGATGGGCTGGTGCTGGTGGAGGATGAAGGGTCGGCGGGCGCCGAGCAGGCTCTCGGCCGCATGAGCGCCTTCCACGGCCAGATGGGCATGTTCGTCCGCGCGTTGTCGTGGATGCTCTCCCATGGGGCGGACGGCATGCGGCAGGCCTCCGAGGATGCCGTCCTCTCCGCCAACTATGTCCGCGCCTGCCTGATGGACGTGATGAGCGCCCCCTTCGCCGAGCGCCCGGCCATGCACGAGGCCCTGTTCGACGATGCGTGGCTGGCGGGCACCGGCCTCTCCACCCTGGACGTCGCCAAGGCACTGATCGACGAGGGCTACCATCCCATGACGGTCTACTTCCCGCTGGTGGTCCACGGGGCGATGCTGATCGAGCCGACGGAGAGCGAATCGAAGGCCTCCCTCGACCTCTTCCTCGGTGCCCTGCGCGACCTCGCCATGGCCGCCAAGGCGGGGGAGAAGGAGCGCTTCCTCGGCGCCCCCCATTATGCCCCCCGTCGCCGTCTGGACGAGACCCGCGCCGCCCGCGCGCCGGTTTTGCGGTGGGTTCGGCCTGAACCGCTCCCGAACGCCGCCGAATAGGGGGTGTGAACGCGCCTGACAGGGTGGTGTGAACCACCCTTTCCCCCCTGTCAGGAGGGGCTATGCTCGACCGATGTTGTCCGCCCTCTCTTTCCTGCGCCGGATGCGCCACGGCATGACCCTCGGTGTCCGGGTACTGGCCACCGACGAGGCCGGCCGGCTCCTTTTGGTCCGACACACCTATGTGTCCGGCTGGCATTTTCCCGGCGGCGGGGTGGATCTGGGCGAGACCGCGGAACAGGCCGCGCGGCGCGAATTGCGCGAGGAGGCGAACGTGGAGGCCGAGGGACCCCTGACGGTTTCCGGCTGTTATTTCAATCCTTTGGTCGGGGGGCGGGATCACGTCGTCCTCTACCGCGCGGCCCGGTTGACCATCGGTCCCCGGCCGGAGCGGAACCTCGAAATCGTCGCCGCCGACTTCTTCCCGCCCGACGCCTTGCCCGACGATACCACCCCCGCCACCCTGCGTCGGATCGCCGAATGGCGGGGCGCTCCCCCGTCCGACCGCTGGTGAGGCGCCCTGTCACGGGCGATTGACCGGCGCGGATTGGATAAATACCGCCGCCCGCGCTATCGTGGCGCCTGAAGTTTCATCCCAGCCGGCGCGCCATGTCCGTCACCCTGTCCCAGGAAACCGAGGTTTCGCAACGGCTTGCAGCGCATGCCGACGACACCGCTGCGGCGCGGCGGGGGCTCGGGCGCGCTGGTGTCCTCGGCCTTGCGGTGGTCCTGGCGGCGCTCTGCGCGGGGGGACTGCTGCTGTGGGCGCGCTACGGCGCGGCCGTGTTCTTCGATCTGCTGAGCGCCGGCTTCTCCGGCTGCCTCTGAGCCCCGCGATTGCCCCCAAGGCCTTGAAATCATGTCGCCACGCACGAAGATCCTTGCCCTTTTCTCGGCCTTCGCCGCGGGCGCCCTCATCCTCGTCACAGCCGTCACCCTGTTCCTGCCGGAGCCGCCGCCGAAGGTGACGGGCCAGGCGGCGGTGGGAGGGCCCTTCAGCCTGACTGACCAGAACGGCCGGCCGATCACCGAAGCCGCCCTCAAGGGCAAGCCCACGCTCATCTTTTTCGGGTTCACCCATTGCCCGGACGTGTGCCCGACCGCGCTGTTCGAGATGTCGGAAATCTTCAACGCCTTGGGTCCTGATGCGGGCAAGGCACAGGCCTTCTTCGTCTCCGTGGACCCCGAGCGGGACACGCCGGACGTGCTCAAATCCTATGTTTCCAGCTTCTCGCCGCAGATCGTCGGCCTGTCCGGAACGCCGGAGGCGACCGAGCAGATCAAGCGCGAGTTCCGCGTCTATTCGCGCAAGGTTCCGCTGAAGGACGGCGACTACACCATGGACCACACCGCCGTGGTCTATCTCATGGACAAGGACGGCAATTTCGTCGCGCCATTCAACTCCAAGCGGCCTCCGGCCGAGGCTGCGGCGGAGCTGAAGCGCTACTTCTGAGCCCTCCCACGGCGCCCCGTCGCGCGGCGCCGTGCTCGGTCTTCTGCCAGTGGTAGGGCCGGCGGATCAGCTCGACCACCGCCCGCCACGCCGCCAGCGACAGCAGCAGCCAGTAGATCGGAATCATCGCGATCGTGCCCCAGCCGGGCCTCATGCCCCGCCGGCCGAGCCCGACCATCATGGTCACGGCCGCACCGGCATAACCGGCCACGAGAGTGGTGTAGGTGAGCGCGCTCGTCATCACCTCCGCCATGTAGGTGCAGGGCAGACCGACGACGCCGCCGACGAGGTCGGCGATGAACAAGGCGAGGCACAGCGGATGCACCAGCGCCGCCGCATAGGGGCCCGCCGTGAGCAGCACCAGCGCGACCGTGCCGCCCAGACCGAGATCCCGCGCCAGCGCCCGTGGCCGGCGGCCATGCACCAGCAGCGTCTGCGCCCAGCCCTTCAGCCAGCGGGTGCGCTGGCCGATCCAGGCACGCCGCGTCACCGGCGCCTCCTCGAAGGTGGTGGAGGAAATGACGCATGTCTGCCAGCCGGCGCGGGCGAGGCGGATGCCGAGGTCGGCGTCCTCGGTGACGTTGTAGGGGTCCCAGCCTCCCACCTGATCGAGCACGCGGCGGCGGAAATGGTTCGAGGTGCCACCGAGCGGAATGGGCAGGCCGAGCGCGCTGAGCACCGGCAGCAACACGTCGAACTGGCCCGCATATTCGGCCGCGAACTGGGCCGATATCCAGCTGTTGCCGCCGTTGTCGATGCACAGCCGCGCCTGCACGCAGCCCACCTTCCGCCCGCCCGTACGGAACGCGGCGACCACCCGGAGCAACTGGTCCGGCTCCGGCAGGTCCTCGGCGTCATAGATCGCGACGATGCTGCCGCGGGCAAAGGGCAGCGCCGCTTCCAGCGCCTTCGGCTTGGTGCGCGGACCGACCGGCGCGACCGCCACCTCCATGATATGCGGCGGCAGGGTCATGCCCGCGATAGCGGCGCGGGTGGCATGGTCACCAGCTTCCACCACGAGCTTGATGTCCAGCTTCTCTGGCGGATAGTCGAGGGCTTCAAGGGCGGCGACCAGCCGCGGCACGCTCGCCGCCTCGTCGTAGAGCGGCACCAGCAGCGAATAGACCGGCAGGGAACGCGGATCGAGCACCGGCAGCGGCTCCTCCGGCGGCGTATAGAGGCAGCCGGCGAGTCGCAGGGCGATCCAGGCCAGGAAGACGAGCGAAAGAGCCGCCTGAACGCCGAGAATGGTCATCTCCGGCGCCAGCGCCAAAAGGGGTGCGAGCGGCAAGCCGACAGCGGCGGTTCCGAGCCCAACGATGCGGCCGGGCCGCAGCGTCGATGCAGATTTGAGCGGATCGGACCGGACCAGACGCTCTGTCGCCGCGGCGGCCAACCGGGGGCCGCAGACGGCGCCGATGCGCCGGGCGAGCGCCAGGGGCGGGATCAGTTCCACCCGCGACGCAAGACCCGCATCCCGCTTCAGCGCCCGTCGCAGGCGCCAGACGATGCGCCCGCGCGCCGCCATCACGAAATGCGGGCGCCCACTCCCGCACACGAGGGTTCCCGTGCGCAGCACGGCCTCCGCCATTGCGGGGTCATGCGGGAGGTCCGGCAGGTTTGGCGCGGCTACGGAAAGGCCGAGGTCGCGGGCGAGGAGATGGGTGGCGGCGTCCTCATCGAGGGCGCCCGAGGCGACCAGCACCTCATCGACGCCGACGCCGATTTCCCGTGCCCGCGCATGGGCTGCACGCAATGTGTCGGCATCCACGTGATCGCGATAGGGACGAAGCTCGGGGGCAGCCAAGGTATGCGGGACGGCCGACGACCAAGGGGCGGCAGCAGCAGCCCCCTCCCGGGCGTGGGCCAGCCCGCGCCCAAGGTCGCGATGGCCCTCATCCACATCATGGCTTACATGGCTCCGCCCCTTGCGGGCGGCACCGGCATCCCCCACCATGCCCCAACCCTCATGCAACCCTAGGGTAAGCTCGCCACAATGCTTCCACCAGCCTCTTTCCTGAGCATCCGCGCGGCCCATCCGCGCGCGCGCTGGACCGGCCTCAGGGCTCTGGTGCTGACTGCTGGCATGCTGACGGCAGGAGGAGCAGCGGCACAGCAGCCGCCGGCGGGTCAGGCGAGGCCGGCGCAGGGTGGCCCTCCGCCGCTGGTGGAGCGTGCGGACAAGATCGCCATCACGCCGGTGGTGGTGCCGAATTTCTGGAACGTCGAACGGCGGCTGGAGCGGCCGGACGCCGCCAAGCTCCCGAAGGAATTGCGGTTCGTCACGACGGACGATTACCCGCCCTTCAACTTCATCAATTCCACCGGCGCCCTGACCGGCTTCAACATCGATCTGGCGCGGGCGATCTGCGCGGAACTCAGCGTCACCTGCTCTTTCCAGACCGCGGCGTTCGCCGACGTGGCGGACGTGGTGGATCAGGGCCGCGCGGAAGCGGCGATCGCCGGCCTCGTCGCCACCCCGGCATCCCGGGCGACGCTGGACTTCTCCGAACGCTATCTCGGCACGCCGGCGCGCTTCGTGGGGCGCAAGCAGGAAACGTTGGCGCAGGCAACGCCCGAGGAGGTGGCTTCCAAGAAGGTCGCCGTGGTCAGCCGCACGGCGCACGAGGCCTATCTGCGCTCATTCTTCAATGAGGCCGCCATCCGCCCCTATCCCGACCTCAAGGCGGCGCAGGAGGCGCTGAAGGCCGGGCAGGTGGACCTTCTGTTCGGCGATGGCATCACCCTCGCACTCTGGCTGAATGGCACCGACAGCGCCGCCTGCTGCCGCTTCGTGGGCGGCCCCTTCACCGAAAGCCGCTTCTTCGGCGACGGCTTCTCCGTGGCGGTGAAGGAGGGCAACGACACCCTGCGCCACGCCATGGACTTCGCCCTGCAGCGCATCTGGGAGAAAGGCGTCTATACGGACCTCTACCTGCGCTGGTTCCCGGTGGGCTTCTACTGAGCCGCGTCCGCGGCGTTCAGGCCGCCTATCGCGGACCGCCGGCGATGAGGCGGGCGGTGCGCTCGATGGCCGCCGGATCGTCGGCAAGGCGGTCGGTTAGCAGATGCAGCCAGTTGAAGCCGATATAGAGGGCGAGGAGGTCATCGACCTCCTGCGCGGCGATCTCCCCGCGGTCCGCTGCGCGTTCGAACATGTGGCGCAAGTCGCGCAACCGATCCGGCAAGAACTTGTCGCGCAATGCGGATAGGGCGGCATCGGTCGTCTGGGCTTCGGCGATGAGCGCGCGGAAGGTGCTGCCGGACGGCGTCTCCCGCCAGAAGCCCCACAGGGCGCGGGTGTAGGCGAGAAGATCGCTCCAGAGGGCGCCGGTGTCCGGCAGCGCCATGTGGCTCGCCTTTTCCGCCGCATAGACATCAACCAGCAGATCAGCCTTGGTGGGCCACCAGCGATAGATCGTCGGCTTGCCCGCTCCTGCCCGCCGCGCCACCTCATCGATGGAAAAGCCGGCATAGCCGCGCTCCGCCAGCAGCGCCCGCGCCGCCGTCAGGATGGCGGCCTCCGCTTCGGGATTGCGCCGCGCTCCGATGGAAGAGCGCCGACGGTCGGCGGGACTGGTATCGGGCATGCGGCGTCGCCTTCCGAGATTTCCCCTTGCATAACGAAACGGGTCGTATATATCAATATCAATAGGAACGATCCGTTTCGTTCCTATCTTTCAGATCCTGCCGCTTCCGGAGTTGCTGCCATGAGCAATCCTGCAATCCTGGCCCACCTGCGCTTCCTGGCCCTGATGATGATCGGCGCCTATGCGCTCATCAATGCCATCCTGACGCTCCTTTCCCCCCTCACCGCTGGATGGCCGATATGGGAATCCACGCTGCTCGCCGTGCCACCGATGGTGCTGGGGATGGTCCATTTCGTGCTCCCGATCGCGCGGCGGCATCTGACACGCCCGGACCGGACGCAGGCGTGAGCCAAAACGAAAGAGCCGCCCTGATGACAGGACGGCTCCGACACCCGATCAAGGCGACCAGAAAAACACAGCTGCTCAGTGGCGGGGCGCGGGAAGTCCGAGCTGAGACGACGGCGCCGGGCGGGCGGCCTCGGCCCGCTTGTGCTCGCGGCGGGCGGCGCGCGCTTCGCGGCGATAGCGGCCCTGCCGCGCCCAGGTGACCACCCCGCCGGCAATGACGCCGACGATCACCGCAGCGAAAATGATCGCGAACAGCGGCAGCGTCACTGACACGGCCGGATGGTCCGGCGAGAAGGGATCGAGGGAGAGCGTGACCGGCTTGCGGTTGGCAACCGCCAGCGCCACCGCGAGGATAGCGAGGGGCAGGCCGATGAGGATGGAGAGGAAGCGGCTCACGGGGCCTACTTTCCAGTGTTGAGACGCTCGCGCATCTCCTTGCCGGTCTTGAAATAGGGAACGGTCTTTTCGCTCACGTCCACCTGTTTGCCGGTGCGCGGATTGCGGCCGACGCGCGCATCGCGCTTCTTCACCGAGAAGGCGCCGAAGCCGCGCAACTCCACGCGATCACCGCGCTCAAGCGCAGAGGCGATCTGCTCCAGGATGGCGTTGACGATGTTTTCCACGTCCCTCTGGTAGAGATGCGGATTGGCCTCGGCGATCTTCTGGACAAGCTCGGACTTGATCATGGTGGCCCCAGTTCCCTCGAAAGCATCTGCCAAAAGTGAGCCAAGGCCCTTTGCGGCGGAGTGGGCGGCCGGATGTCCGGCAGGGTTGTCAGGTGTTGTTTTCGATGTTGCCGGAAGGCCGCCAAGCGCTTGTGAATGCAATCTTAACCCTAAGTCCGAGGGTGCCAGAGGGCCAACAGACCGTCAAGTTGACTGCGCTCCAGCGCGCCTTTCGCCGCATCCGTCAGAAGCGCCGCCGCCTGCGGGAAGCCGAGGGCGCTCACGACCCCGCGCGCAGCGCCCAGCAGCCAGCCGAACTCGTCGCCGACCTCCTTGGTGCGCCAGGTGCGGACCTTGAGGGCCTCGCTGACGCCCTTTTCGCGGGCAAGCCACGCGCGGGCGGTGCGCTCGTCGCCGAGTTCGTCCACGAGCTGGAGCTCGAGGCCCTGATGGCCGGTGAACACGCGGCCGTCGGAGACGTTGGCGAGCTTGGCATCAGAAAGCTTGCGGCGGTCGCCCACGAGATTCTTGAACCAGGCGTAGCTGTCCTTCACCAGTGAATCCACGGCGGCGCGCGCCTCCGGCGTCACCGGCTCATAGGGATTGGGCGAGGCCTTGAGCGGGGAGGATTTGATATCCTCCATGGTCACGCCCACGGTCTTCAGAAGCTCGGTGAAGTTGGGAAACTGGTAGATGACGCCCACCGAGCCGACCAACGCATTGCGGCGGGCGACAATGTGGTCCGCGCCCAGCGCCGCGATATAGGCGCCCGAGGCAGCGACACCCTCCACGACAGCGACCACCGGCTTCTTCTCGGCGAGGCGTCGCAGCGCGTCGAACAATTGCTCGGAGCCGGTCACGGTGCCGCCGGGGCTGTCGATGGAGAGAATGACGGCGCTGGCGCGAGAGCGGCCAATCTCCTCCAGAAGCTCGACCCGTTCGCGATCGTTGCGGATGATGCCGCCGATCATGATCCGCGCCACGTGAGGCGAGGAGGCGGGAATATCGCGGCCGACGAGGGCCGACACGCCCACAGCCACCGCGGCGACGACGCCCAGCACCCCGAGCACGCGCCAGAAGGTGACCTTTCGCCGGAGGCGGCGACGTTCGACGATCTGGTCGGCATCCAGCGACATGGCGCGCGTTCCTCGGCAGGCAGTCCCAAGCCCCACGCGGACTTAAGCAGGCGGCGCGGCGTTGGCAAGCGCTCCCGCGCGGGAGCTTAGTCTGCCAGGGCGGCGATGACGGCGTTGAGAACCGGAAAGCCAGCGGGGGTGACGCACAGACGGTCCGCCTCGCGCGACACCAGCCCCTCGGCTTCCAGCATCCCGAGACGATCGCGGTCGATGCGTCCGCCCAGGCGGGCGTGCCGGGCGAGATCGACGCCTTCCCGAAGTCGGAGCCCCATGAGTAGCATCTCATCCGCCTGCTCGGAGCCGGAAAGCGTCTCGTCCGAGACGATGCCGTGCCCGGCAGCCTCCACACGCTTCAGCCACTCCTCCGGCGCCCGCTCGGTGAAGGTGGCGCGGCGGGCGGCGCCCGACGCCAGCCGGCCGTGGGCGCCGGCGCCGACGCCCGCATAGGTGCCATAGCGCCAGTAGACGAGATTGTGCCGTGCCTCGGCACCGGGCCGGGCGTGGTTGGAGACCTCGTAGGCCGGAAGGCCGGCCTGCGCCGTCACCTCCTGAGTCACGTCCCAAAGGGCGCGTGAGAGGTCATCGTCGGGCAGAATGAGCTTGCCGGCACCGTATAGCCGTTCGAACGGCGTGCCCGGCTCGATGATGAGCTGGTAGAGGGACAGGTGCTCGCAACCCTCATCGAGCGCGCGCCGCAGTTCCGCAGCCCAGGCTTCGGGCGTCTGGCGCGGGCGGGCATAGATGAGGTCGAAGGACACGCGATCGAAGGCGCGCCGCGCGATGGCGACGGCCGCCAGCGCTTCCGCCACCGAGTGCATTCGCCCAAGGCCCTGAAGGTCCGCATCGTCAAGCGCCTGCACGCCGAGCGAGACCCGGTTCACGCCCGCGGCCCGGTAGCCGTGAAACCGCTCCGCCTCCACGGAGGTGGGGTTCGCCTCCAGCGTCACCTCGGCATCGGCCGTGAGCGGCCAGGCTTCGTCGATGGCTTCCAGGATCGCAGCGACGGTGGCGGGGGCCATGAGGGAGGGTGTCCCGCCGCCGAAGAAGACCGTCTCCGCCCGTCGCGGCCCCGACAGGGCCCGCATGTGGGCGATCTCGCGCCGAAAGGCCGCGATGTAGCGGGCCTCGTCCGGCGGCACGAGGCGGACGTGGCTGTTGAAGTCGCAATAGGGGCATTTGGCCTTGCAGAAGGGCCAATGCACGTAGACGCCGAAGCCACCGCCCGTGTCCGCCCCCGGAAGAGAATGCGCGGGAGCGTTCGCGGAGGGAGCCTGATTTGAAATCGCGCTCACCCCTTCAGGCACGCCTGCGAGAGCTTCAGGAAGGCGCGGGCGCGGTGGGAGAGGCCGAAGCCCTTGGGCGGCATGCCGTGCTTCTCGTCCGCCGTCATCTCCGCGAAGGTCTTCACATGGCCCTCGGGGAGGAACATGGGATCATAGCCGAAGCCCTTGGCGCCGCGCGGCGGCCACACGAGGGTGCCGTCGACGGTGCCCTCGAACTCTTCCAGATGTCCATCCGGCCAGGCGATGCAGAGCGCGGAGACGAAGCGGGCATGGCGCTGCGCGGGATCGGTGGCGCCGACCTTCTGCAGTTCGGCCTCCACCTTCTCCATGGCCATCTCGAAATCGCGATCCGGACCGGCCCAGCGGGCGGTATGGATGCCCGGCGCGCCGCCGAGCGCGTCGATCACGAGGCCTGAATCGTCCGCGAAGGCCGGAAGCTGGGCCGCATTGGCCGCCGCGACCGCCTTGAGGCGGGCGTTGCCCTCGAAGGTGGTCTCGGTCTCCTCCGGCTCGGGCAGGCCGAGTTCGCCGGCGGAGACCGCCTCCACCCCGTGGGGCTCCAGCAGCATCTTCATCTCGATGAGCTTGCCGGGATTGTGGGTGGCCACCACGAGCCGCCCGGTGAGCTGGCGTGCCATCAGCCGATCGCCAGCTTCTGGAGCGACACGAGCTGATCCACGCCCGAACGCGCGAGCGAGAGCAACGAGAGCAGTTCGTCCTGGGTGAACGGCGTCTTTTCCGCCGTGCCCTGGATCTCCACGATGCCGCCGGTGCCGGTCATGACGAAATTGGCGTCGGTCTCGGCGACCGAATCCTCGGCATAGTCGAGGTCGAGCACGGGCGTGCCCTCATAGATGCCGCAGGAGACCGCCGCCAGATGCTGCTTGAGCGGCATCTCCTTGATCATGGAGCGGGACTTCATCCAGCTCAGGCAGTCGTAAAGCGCGATCCAGGCGCCGGTGATGGAGGCGGTGCGGGTGCCCCCGTCGGCCTGGAGCACGTCGCAATCGATGGTGATCTGCTTCTCGCCCATCGCCACGAGATCGGTGACGGAGCGCAGCGAACGCCCGATCAGGCGCTGGATTTCCTGGGTGCGGCCGGACTGCTTGCCGGTGGTGGATTCGCGCCGGGTGCGGTCATGGGTGGCGCGGGGCAGCATGGAATATTCCGCCGTCACCCAGCCGCGTCCCTGGCCCTTCAGCCACGGCGGCAGGCGCTCTTCCAGCGTCGCGGAGACGAGGACGTGGGTGTCGCCGAACTTCACGAGGCAGGAGCCTTCCGCGTGGCGCATCACGCCCCGTTCAAAGGACACCGCGCGCATCTCGTCGGGGGCGCGCTTGCTGGGGCGCATGATGGATACCTCTTTGTGCGTCATGGGCGCTCCTTTTAGAGCGCCGCGCGCCGGGAGGAAAGCAAGGGACGCGACAGAGCCCGCGGAGCGCTTGAACCCGGCCCCGGCGAGGGACACATTAGAGCCAGCGAAATCCTTATGTCCGAAGGCTGAACCCGTGGCGCTCGATCCGTTCCTGCCCCTCTCGACCGGCGGCCTCGCGCAGATCGACCAGCGTTCGCGCGAGATTTTCCGGCAGATCGTGGAGAGTTACCTCGCCACCGGCGAACCGGTGGGCTCGCGCAACATCGCCCGCCTCATCCCCATGACGCTCTCCCCCGCCTCTGTGCGCAACGTGATGGCGGACCTGGAAGCGGCCGGGCTCATCTACGCCCCCCACACCAGCGCCGGGCGCCTACCCACCGAGCGCGGCCTGCGCTTCTTCGTGGATGCGCTGATGGAGGTGGGCGACGTCAACGAGCGCGATCGCGCCAATATCGAGACGCAGGTGCTCGCCGCCGCCCGCACCACCACGGTGGAAGGCGTGCTGCAGGAGGCGTCCGCTTTGCTCTCGGGACTTGCCCGCGGCGCCGGCGTCGTCACCGCCACCAAGACCGACCCCCGCCTGAAGCATGTGGAGTTCGTGCCGCTGGAGCCGGGCCGCGCCCTCGTCATCCTCGTATCCGAGGACGGGCAGGTGGAAAACCGGGCGCTGACCCTGCCGGCCGGCCTGCCCGTCTCCGCCCTCACCGAGGCGACCAATTTTCTCAACGCACGCATCCGCGGCCGCACCCTCTCCGATGCCCGGCAGGAGATGGACAGCCTCCTCGCCGAGCTGAACCGCGACCTTGACACCCTGACCGCCCGCGTGGTGGAGGCCGGGCTCGCCTCCTGGTCGGGCGACGAGCCGGGTGGACGCACCCTCATCGTGCGGGGGCAGGCGAAGCTCCTGGAAGACCTGCGCGCGCTGGAAGATCTGGAGCGCATCCGCCTGCTGTTCGACGACCTCGAGACCAAGCGCGAGGTCTCCGAGCTGCTCGGCCGAGCGGAGGAGGCGCAGGCGCTGCGCATCTTCATCGGCTCGGAAAACCGGCTGTTCTCGCTTTCCGGCTCCTCCACCATCGTCGCGCCCTACCGCGACGGGCAGGGGCGCGTGCTGGGAGTGCTCGGTGTCATCGGCCCGACGCGGCTCAATTACGGGCGCATCGTGCCCATGGTGGACTTTACCGCCCGCCTCGTCAGCCGGGTGCTGGGCGCGCCGGGGGCGGACGCGGCGTGAGGGGAGGCATCACCCCGACTTGATTTTTCGCCCCATCGCCCCGATATGCGCCGGGACGATTGGCCTTTGCCCGGCGGCATGTGACCTCGGGCGAATCTCAAGGCAGGGGAAGTGACCGGATGAGCGAGCAGAAGCGCACGCCCGAGACCGGCGGCGACGCAAGCGAAAACGGCGCCGCGCGGGGTACTCCACAGGTGAACGAGGCAACCGCCGAGGCGGAAGCGAGTGCCATGGCGGATGCCGCCCTCGGCGACCCCGCGGGCGACAAGGCGCGCCTGGAAGCGGAAATCGCCAGCCTCAAGGACAAGTTCCTGCGCGCGTTCGCGGAGGCGGAGAATGTGCGCCGCCGCGCCGAGAAGGAAATCCAGGACGCCAAGACCTACGGCATCGCCTCATTCGCCCGCGACGTCCTGAACGTGGCGGACGATCTGGCCCGTGCCCTGGGTTCGGTGGAGGCAGAGGCCAAGGCGACCGCCGAAGGCGGGTTCAAGGCGCTGCTGGACGGACTGGAGCTGACCGAGCGCGGCCTCGTGAAGGCACTGGAAAAGCACGGCATCCGCAAGATCGAGCCGAAGGGCGAGAAGTTCGACCCCAATCTGCACCAGGCCATGTTCGAGGTGCCGGACCCGAGCGTCCCCACCGGCACCGTGGTGCAGGTCGTCCAAGCGGGCTACGTCATCGGCGAACGCGTTCTGCGCCCGGCGATGGTCGGTGTCGCCCGCGGCGGCCCGAAAGCCGAGCCCAGCAAGGCCGCAGGCGCGGCATGAGGCTCGATTTCTGAAAGTTACATGTCGTTGGAGGCGGACACGTGCCGCCTCCCGGGCTCTCCGCCGCCCGGACCACCGCTCGCTCCGATCAGGTCGGCGAGGGCATCGGCGATGACACGGCTGGTGTAGGGCTTGGCCACGCGCGGCGCATCGGCGAATTCTGCCGGCATGCGCACGCTGCCCGTGTAGCCCGAGCAGAAAATGAAGGGAATGCCACGTTCCGCGAGGACCGCTGCGGCCGGATAGACCGGCTCGCCGGCCAGATTCACGTCGAGGATGGCAGCGTCGATGCGCTCGGAGGTCGCGGCCGCGACCGCGGCGGCGAGGCTCGCGACCGGCCCGACCACGGTGTAGCCCAGCGACCTCAGATTGTCGTCGAGCCCCAGTGCCACGAGGTACTCATCCTCAACGACGAGCACCCGCCTTCCCGACAAGATCATCTTCAACGCCTTGGCTGACTGCATGTCCACTCAGGGGCATGTCCGGGTTCAACCAGTGGCCGCGGGAAAAGTTCCACGCGCCGCAGCAAGGCGTTGAACGAACGCCGGAAGGTCGAATCCGCCCTTCCGGTTCGTCGCGAAGCCCCCCGATCAGTCCTTCGCGCGTTCCACGTAGGAGGCGTCGGCGGTCATGATGACGACGCGGGTACCGGCCGAGATGTGCGGCGGCACCATGGTGCGCACGCCGTTGGAGAGCTTGGCGGGCTTGTAAGAGGAGGAGGCCGTCTGGCCCTTCACGGTCGGCTCGGTGTCCACGATCTCCAGCACCACGCGGGCCGGAAGCTCGATAGCGATCGGCACGCCATTATGGGTGGAGAGCATGCATTCCATGCCTTCCTGCAGATAGACCGACTGGTCGCCCATCACATCCTTCGGCACGGTCACCTGATCGTAGGTTTCCGGGTTCATGAAGGTGTAGCCGTCGGAATCCTCGTAAAGGAAGGTGTGCGGGCGATCTTCCACGAAGGCGCGCTCCACCTGCTCGGTGGTGCGATAGCGCTCGGAGATCTTCACGCCGTCGGAGATGCGGCGCATGTCGAGCTGCGTCACCGGCGTGCCCTTGCCGGGGTGGATGTTCTCGGCGGTGAGCACCACGTACAGCTTGTCGTCGATGTCGACCACGTTGCCCTTGCGCAGGGTGCTGGCGATAACCTTGACCACGTCGTCTCTTCCTTGACCTGATGCGCGGCGGCCGCGCCGATTGAAAACCGGGGGACGGCGGCACCGTCTGGCTGGTTCGGCGCGCACCATAGCGATAATGGCGCGCAACGCCAGTCTTGCACCCGTCTTTCCGAAACCGCGCAGCGGCAGTGGCCGGCCGCTCCGACCGGCCGCAAGGAGGAATCCATATCATGGCGGTATCGAGTTCCCCGCCCGTACCCCCCTCCTCCGCATGGTGGCAGCCGGATGTCCACGCCGATCGCCGCCCCTTCCTGCTCGCCCGCAGTCGAATTGCCGCCGCCCTGCGTGCCGCCTTCGCAGAGGACGGCTTCATAGAGGTGGAGACACCGGCGCTGCAGGTCTCTCCCGGCAACGAGACCCATCTGCACGCCTTCGGCACGGACCTCATCGGCCCGGACGGCGCGACGCGACGCCTCTATCTGCGCACCTCTCCCGAGTTCGCAGCCAAGAAACTGCTGGCGGCCGGAGAGCCCAGGATATTCGAGTTCGCCCGCGTGTTCCGCAATCGCGAGCGCGGCATGGCCCACCATCCGGAATTCACTATGCTGGAGTGGTATCGCGCTGGCGCGCCCTATACCGCGATGATGGAAGATTGCGCCCGGCTCCTGGTCCGCGCCGCCGCGGCTGGCGGGGTGACGTCCTTCTTCTATCGCGACAAGCCGTGCGACCCCTTCGCCGCGCCGGAGCGCCTGACGCTCGTGGCGGCCTTTAACCGCCATGCGGGGATCGATCTCGAAGCCCTTCTGCCGGCCGCCGGTGAAACACCGGATGCTGCCCGCTTCGCCCGTGCGGCGGCTGAGGCCGGCATCCGCACCGCGCCCGACGACACCTGGGCCGACATGTTCTCGCGCGTGCTGGTGGAGAAGATCGAGCCGCATCTCGGGGTCGGCCGCCCCACCATCCTGACCGACTATCCCGTGAGCGAGGCGGCTCTCGCCCTGCCCAAGCCGGACGACCCGCGCCTCGCCGAACGGTTCGAGCTGTATTGCTGCGGGCTGGAGCTTGCCAACGCCTTCGGCGAGCTGACCGACGCCCGGGAGCAGCGCCGGCGCTTCGAGAAGGACATGGACGAGAAAGAGCGGCTCTATGGCGAGCGCTATCCGCTCGACGACGACTTTCTTGCCGCGCTGGCCCTCATGCCGCCGGCCAGCGGCTGCGCCCTCGGCTTCGACCGGCTCGCCATGCTCGCCAGCGGGGCGCGTCGGATCGAGGATGTGCTCTGGGCTCCGGTGGCCGGAACTTGAAACACGCCACTTTGTTCAGGCGCCGCGCTGGCTTGAGGCGTTGCTTCGCTCAGGCGCCGCGCGGGCTTCTGGTCAGTTGATCTCGAACAGGGTCGAGAAGCCGGAGATGTCGAACACCTCGCGGATCTGAGGCTGGAGCGAGGATAGCGCGAGCTTGCGCTTGGCCCCGCGCATGGCCTTGCCGGCGACCAGCAGCGCGCGCAGGCCAGACGACGACACGTAGTCCACGCCGGCGAGGTTCACGGTGATCCCCCCGTCGGTCATCGACACGACTTCCATAAGGCTCGCCTCGAACGGCTTGGCGTTGGGCGTGTCGAGGCGCCCCGCCACCTTCAGCACCACGTCGCTTCCGACCTGCTCACGCTCGATGTGCATCAGCCTCTACTCGCTTGATGTCCGCCTCCGGGGCGGCCGGCTGATCCGGATTATCCTCATTCTCGGGCGTACGCAACGCAATCGCGCTGCGGCGCACCAGCCAGATCGCCCGCTCGAACAGGCTGGTCGCCAGCAACAGCTGCCGCGCGTCCGACCCCGCGCCAAGTGCCGATGCGGCAAGCTGGCGACGGATGCGGTTCAGCATCTCCGAGCGATCACCGGAGAGCGCGATGATGAGATCGAGGTCCTCCACCGGCCCGTCCGTGGCGTCGGCGAGGGACAGGGTGATGGTGCGCAGCGATTCCGAGAGGGCGAAGGCCAGCGGCGGAACATCCTCGAAGCCCTCCACCACCTCGGTGAAGTCGTGCAGGGTGTCCTGCAGGGTGCGCACGTTCTCCACCAATGCCTGGTGATGCAGCGCCACTTCGAGGCTGTCGCGGGCGAGGCCGACGACGATCAATTCCGAGATGAACTGGTCTACGGCAAGGCCCACCGAGGCGGCGCCCCGCCACAGGGCGAGCCGCTCGCCGGCATCGCCGCTGTCTTTCTGGTCGAGGTCCGGCAGCAGGGTCGGCAGTAGCTTGATCAATCGCAGCGTTTCGCTGACCGCGAGGTCGAGCGCGGTGGAGGGGTCGGCCAGTGCGTCGTCATGGATGAAGCGCGGGCGCGAGGCGCCGTCCTCGATCGTCGGCGGGCTCAAGGCGGCGGCGAATTTTTCGGAGATGCCGCGGGCGAAGGCGACCGGAATGGCACCTGCAAGCTGCAGGGACAGGAACAGGATCGACAGGGACATGGAGGCCGTGCCTTTGCCCACCGCCGCGAGGGTCGCGACCCCGTCGAAGCCGACGAGACCGCCGAGGCCGAAGAAGGCCCCGACCAGAAGGCAGCCGACCGCCTTCACGAGCACATGGACGTAGCAGAGCTGGCGACCCGTCCCTTCCAGCCCTCCGGCGGAGATGACGGCCGCGAGGCCCGAGCCGAGGTTCGCGCCGAGCACGATGAAGACCGCATCATGAAGGCCGAGGAGGCCGGCCTGCATCAGCGCCAGCACCAGAATGGTGGGGGTGGAAGACGACTGGCTGACGACCGAGATGGCAAACCCGAGAAAGAAGCCGAGCAAGGGCGTCAGATGGTCGGCAAGGCTCCCCGCCACGACCGAGATGTCGAGCGCCCGCGGCGCCTCCTTGATGAAATCGAGACCGAGCAGCGCCAGGGCGAGGCCGAATGCCACCCCCATCCATTGCGCCATGCCGCGGCGGCGGTCGAGCCGGAAGTGGAAGGCGATTCCCACGAGGCCCACGAGATAGAAGACGAGAAGCCGGAAATCGATCGCCGCCACGAAGACCAGCGCCGCGGTGCCCACATTGCCCCCCGCGACCACGGGAATGGCGTCGCGCGTGGTGAAGGCGCCGCCGCGCACGAGATTGCCGCTGATGACCGCAACAGCGTTGGACGATTGCGTCGCCGCGCCTGCCAGCGTGCCGCACAGCAGCCCGGCCACCGGTGAGCGCGTGGCCCGGCGCAAAAGCGTGCGCAGCTTCCGGCCCGTCGCCTGCTGGAGATGCGTCGCCATCGCCTTGAGGCCGACGAACAGAAGGCCGAGGCCGGCCACAAGCTCGGCAATAACGAGCATAGATCAGGCATTCCCTCGCGGTATCATGGGAACGACGCGAACGCGGCCGATGTTCCGCGGCCGGGACCGTGCAGTCCCCCGACCAGCCATCATAGATCGCGAAGTGCGACACTCTCGTGAGCGGATGCGGCCTCGATCAGGCTCAGCCGGCTGCGTTGGCCACCAGGGTCAGCTGGTTTTCCTCGCCCTCGCGGCTGTAGTCGAGCGTCTCGAGGAAATGGCGCATCAGCTGCACGCCGTGGCCGCCGATCTTGGCGTCCTCGATGCTGTCCGGCACCACCGGCTCGGCAATGCTGGTGGGATCGAAGGGCACGCCATTGTCGATCAGCCGCACCGCAACCCGGCCTTCCGGCAGGCGCCAGCACTCGATGCGGATGTGCGGCGGCCGGTCGGTGCCGGCGAAGCCGTAGGAGACGACGTTGGTCAGCGCCTCCTCGAGGCTGAGTTCCAGCGCGAAGCGGGTGGCGTCGGGCCAGCCCTGCTCATCGGCCAGCGTGCCGAGCCAGCCCGTGGCATCGGTGATGTCGTCGATGCGCGCGCCCACATCGAGGGTCGAGACGAGGGTTCCGGCCGCGGGCGTCGCCATGGGAGCCGCCGTCAGGTTGCCGGAGAGACGCCGGCGGCCGCGAGCGCCTCGTCCCGCGTGGCGTGGATGCCGACGAGTTGGTCGACGCCGGTGGCGCGCAGCACCTTCTCCACCTGGGGGTCGCAGGCGAACAGCCCCATCGTTCCCCCCTTGCGATGCAGCCCCTTGGCACCCGCGAGCAGCAGGCGGATGCCGATGGAGGCCATGAACGGCGTGCTGGAGAGGTCCACCACAAGCACCCGCGCGGCCTCGCAGGACGACTTGAACTCCGGCTCCACCGCCGCCGCGCCGGCAATATCCAGCCGGCCCTCAAGGCGTACGAGGATGATGTCGGGGCCGAGGGGCGTCCTCTCGATCTTCATGGGGCCAGTTTCTCTCTGGATCGGGAAGCCCGCATCGCGCGGGCACAGATTCAGTGAACCATACGACAGTTTCGTGACGCGCAGGAGAGGCCCTGAGGGGCCCCTGCCCGGGGGACTCAGGCCTTTCGGGGGCGCGCGTAGAGCACGCCAGCGGCACCGGAATCGGTGCGGCAGCGGGCGTAGCCATGCCAGCCCTCGGCAAACAGCTCCTTCTGGCGCGCCGTGTCGAGGGGATCGACCAGAAGGGTCTCCTGCGGATCGAAGGTGGTGAAGTCGCGCACCATCACGTAGCGCGCATAGCCGCCGAAGAAGAGCTGGATGTCGTAGATCGGAAAACCCTCGGCGAGCAGGCTCGCCCAGCTCGGCGTATTCACCGGCGCGGCGGTGGAGAACAGCACCATGTCGGGCGGCGCCGCCTCGACCCGCGCAGCGATCAGCACCCGCTGCAATCCCCGGCCCCGATAGGCCGGATGAACCGAGGCGCCGGCCAGCCGGCCCACCGACAGGGCGGGATCGAGCCCGAGCAGCCGATGCGGGCCATCCTTGGGCGAATGGTCGTGCTGGAGGATGCCGTAGGCGACCAGCAGCCCGCCGTCATAGAGCCCGATGATGAGGCCGCGTCCGCCGAGGATGCTTTCGAAATAGGACCGGTTCTCCGGCTTCACCACTTCGGGGCGAACCAGCGGGCCGATGGCCAGATGATGAAGGGTGTCGATCGCGTCGAGATCGTCCGGCCCGAGCGTGCGCTGAGTCAGCGTAGAGGGCGGCGCGGCCTCGCGCAGGGCGTTCATCACGTGATTACTTCCGCATAATTGAGCATGGCGATGGGCGGATAGACGCCGAGCTGCTTGGCCACGTTCATGTTGATGATGAGGGCGAAGCGCTTGAGCGTCTCGATCGGGATGTCCTGGGGCGGCACGTGCTGGACCAGGATTTCCGCCGCCTTGGAGGCAGCGAGCTGGCCCACCGAATAATAGCGGCTGACCAGCCCGACAAGCCCCAGCCCCTCACGCAGGAAGAACTCCGTCGCACCGAAGGTGGGCAGCCCCGCCGCCAGCGCCGCCGGCCCCACCCGGTCGAAGATGGTGGCAAGGAAGGTATCGGCGGGAAGATAGAGCCATTCGGCGCCCTGCGCCTTCAGGTTCCTCACGAAATCCTCCACCCCGTCACCGGTCGGTTTGCTGCCCACCATGGTCAGGGGCTGCGCCAGCACCTCGGCGCCGATGGTCGCGGAGAAGGCCTTCATTTCGTCGATGATGGCGACCGAATTGCTCTCGTTCGGCGAATAAATCACGCCGACCTTCTTGAACGCCTTGTAGCTCTGCATGGCGCGCATCTGCACGTCGGTGGGCACCACATGGACCGCGCCCGTGACGTTGCGCCCCGACGAAGCGAGCGAAGGGGCGATCTTCACCTGCACCGGCGCCGCCACCAGCGCAAACACCACCGGGATGTCGCGCACGAAGCCGGCGGTGGGCGGCGCGTCATAGGGGCCTGCAACGCCGAGCGTCAGCGGCGTGCCATAGGTATAAATGAGGTTCGGCCGGAAGGTCGGCAGCACTTCCGCGAGGATCGGCTTCACCTTGCTCGCGTCCCGCTCCACGTCGCGGGTCATGAACTCGACCTTGATGTCATTGGCCGCAAAGTAGTCGCGGAAGCCGCGCTCCACGTCGGTATCACCGCGGAAGGTGAGCATCAGGACGCGAAACGCCTCGCCATGGGCGGCAGGCGCGGGAGCGGGCGCTCCGGCCGGGCGTGGCTGACCATTGGCGCCGTTGGTCTGGGCGAAGGCGCCGGGGACAGTGCCCACCAGCCCCGCAGCACCCGCGCCGAGGCCGAGTGCGAGGAGGGAACGGCGATCCATCAGGCGGAACTCCCTTCCGAGGCGGCCGCGGAGGAGGCGCGGCGCGAATGATGGACGAAGACTTTCCGTCCGGATAGCGCAAATAACATAGCTCCGGCTACCGCCACAGCGCCGAGAAAACCCGTAGCCGACGCAAAGCCCAGGGTCGAAAGCAGGAAGCCGGCGCTGGCGGGACCCGCGGCGTTGCCGGACCGCTCCACCAACCGGAACAGGCCGAGCACACCGGCCGCCCGGCCGGCGCCCAGGGTGGTCGCGGTATCCGCCACCAGCGCCGATTGGGACGCGATGGACATGGCCTGTCCCCAGCCCAGGGCCACCAGCGCGACCACGATCAGCGCCACCGAGGGGTGGATAAGCACCGCCATGGCGCCGATGCCGGAGACGAGCCCCCCCGCCACCACGAATCCGGCGCGGGCGCTGAAGCGGTCGGCAAGGGCGGCGAAGAACGGCACGCCGATCACCATGAGGACCGGATAGATCATCTGGAAGCGGCCGATCGCCGCGGAGGAGAATCCCTCGCGCTGCAGTTCCAGCGGCACCAGCAGGAAGCACAAGGCAGCAAACAAGAATTTGGCAGGGAAGGCGCAGCCGAGGAGCAGCGACATCAGGCCGGGCGCGCGCGCCGCGGCCTTGAGGTCGGACAGACCCACGCTGGCGACAGTGCGATGCCGTTCCGCGGCCGGAAGCGTCAGCCGCGCCACCAAGAGTGCCACGAGGGCGAGACCGGCGGAGGTCGCGAAGGCGACGCCCGGCCCCAGGCGGTCGGCGATGACGCCGCCGATGGGCGGCCCGCATAGGCTCGCCACCATGATGGCGCGCACGAATACCGCCAGTGCCGCGCTGCGGGCGGCTCCGGAGGAGAGGTCCACCACATGGCCCTGCGCCGAAACGAACACCAGCGCGTAGCCGACCGCGGTCGCGACGCGGGCGGCCAGGAAGACGTCATAATGCGGGCTCACCGCCGAGACGACATAGCCCGCCGCCGCCAGCGCCGCGCCCGCGATGAAGCCGGGGCGCCGGCCGAGCCGCTCGGACAGCGAGGCGAACGGCACCTGGCAGAGGGCCACGACGGCCATGAAGGCGACGATGGGCAGGCTGGCCGACACATCCGGACCGAAGCCCGCCGGCACGCCCAGCGCCTGGGCGGCGCGCGGCAAGAACGGACGGGTGAGTTCCTCGGCCAGCATGAACAGGAACAGAGCGGGGCGCACGGCGATGGCGGCCTCGCTCTCGGCCGCCTGCACCCGGCCGAGGCCCGTGCGGGCTTCGATCTGGTCGAGCCGGGCCAGGGCCTCGGCATCACCCCTGCGCTCCGCCTCCGCACGCAGGGCGAGATGGCGCTCGGCAAGGGTTTCCACATGCCGGTCGATGGGCAGGATCAGATCGCCGGCGGCCCCGCCGCCGCCTTCCTGGCGCGAGAGCACGCCACGCTTCAGCGCCTTCAGCCGCCGCTCCACCGCCACCAGCGATTCGAGGCCGCGGGTGCCGACGACCAGCGCCACGAGTTCCAGGGCCACCAGCAGCGCGACCACGCCGATGAAGGCGACGTCCACCAGCACCGCCCCGACCTGTTGGGAGACGACCGAGGGATCGACCACGATCATCACCTCGCCGAGGCGATTGCCCGCGGCATTCTCCACCGGCACGAAAACCCGCGGCGCATCTCCGCCGGCCGGCGCATCACCCGACCGCGCGAGTTCCTGTCCGCCGGCGGTGTTGAGGCTGATCTGCGTGAACTCGACGTTGGCGGCACGCAGATCATCAAAATAGCGGTTCACGCCCACCATCCGGTCGAACGGGACGCCCACGTCGGCCGCACGCTGAACGAGATCTGCGGCGGCGCGGCCCACCGAATTGGCCTTGGCGACGATTTCCGGCGCGATGGTGCGCTGGGCCGCCTGTTCCGCGCCCCATCCGATCACCGCCAGCGCCGAGCAGAGGATGATGACGATGGCGATGGAGATTCCGCCGCGCAGGCCGATCATGCGGCGCCCCCACCGGTGACGCCGGCGGCCGGCGGCTGGGTTGTCCTGTGCGCCTCCTCCACGGAGGCGAGCGCGGCGCGGGCGGCCGGCGGCCACAGGCGCGGCTCGGCGGCGCGCCGCACGGCCCGCTGCAGCAGCGCGGCGAGCAGGAGGCCGATGACCAACGTCGCCACGCCGGCCCAAAGGAGCGTGGGAAGCGCGATGCGCCTCAGGTCGGACGCGAGCGCCGCCGAGCCGTTGGTCAGGATCCTGGTGTCATAGCGCACAACGACGCGGCCGAGGTTCTGGCCGATATCGTTGCGGACCGGACGCGTCAGCCCGCGCTCCGTGTCCCGGTTGGTATCGATGCCGACGCGGCCGGGCTCGCTGGAGAACAGCACGATGCCATGCTCGTCCGTGAGGTCCATGGAGCGAATCGCGTCCTCCACGCGCGATTCGCGCTCGAGCACCGCCGTCAGCGCCTGTTGGGCGGGAAGCGCTATGCCGAGGGAGGCGGCCTTTTCGGCCACGTCAACCACACGTTGCGCGGCGATGCCGCAACGGGCCTCGATCACGCCGCGATGGGCGTTGATGAGAGTGACATAGGAGAAATAGGCGCCGAAGGCGACGCACGCGGCCGCGATGAGCGCGAACACGATGATGAGCCCCAGTGTGGTCCGCCTCATGACCCTTCGCGCTCGAAAACCGCGCTCCCGGCGCGCCATCCAAACCCGCGCTCGAAACCGGCGCGCCTGACCTTGGGGCCCGGCCCCGGCCGCCTGACCTTCATGCCACGAAAAGCAAGCTGACAATGCAGGTTTTTTTGGTCGCAGGGGAGTTTTTTGTCTGGTTTGGCCGCGAGCGCGCGGTTAACGTCCGGCCGTCCACCCCACCGAAGTTCCCCGCATGACTTTCGTAAGCCGGCTCATCCTGGTCGCCGTCGTTTCCGTGACCGCTGCGGTGGTGGCGGTCGCGGTGATCGCGTTCTCGGCCAGCGACCGGGTGGGCGAAGAGATCGAGCGCGCCCGCGTCGCCAACCTGCTCGGCACGCTGCGGGCCTCCACCGAGGCGAATCTCTCCATCGGGCTGCTTCTGGACCAGATTTCCCTTCTGCAGCCGCGTATCGAGCGCGAGAAGGCGGGCGACCCTTCGATCCTCGCCATCGACATCTTCAATTCCGCCGGCCGCGCCATCTATTCCACCGACCGCAGCGTGATCGGCGAGGAGGTGAGTCCGGACTGGGTGAAGCGGCTCGGCGACGACAGCCAGTGGGCGACGGCCGAGCGGGGAGACACCGTGTTCGGCACCCGCTTCGAGAACGACCTCGGCGTCGCCGGCGGCATTTCGGTCACCGTCTCAGACGAGGCGCGCAGCGCCCGCTCGGACCGGCTCGGACTCGACCTCCTGATGCGCACCGGCGTGCTTTCGCTCGCCGCCTCCATCGCCGCCATCATCGCTGCCGTGGTGTTCGTCCACATGCTGACCCGTCCGTTCGACCGCGTCGCCAAGGCCCTGCGCGGGGAAGGCGGCTCCACGGGCGACGACGGCGGCCTCGCCCCGCTCGCCGAAGCCACCGTGAAAAGCTGGCGCGACGCCGAGGCACGGGTCGATCGCGGCCTCGGCCAGCTTGGAGCGCTCGACGATGCGGCCTGAGATCGCCGAGAGCGGCCGCGCGCGCCTCGTGACCGGGCTGTTCGCCCTCATCCTCACCCTCATTCTCGGCGGTATCGCCGCGGCGGTGCTTGTCAACGGCTACCGCGCCCGCGTCGAGGAGAGCGCCCGCCGGGATGCGCTCGTGATCGGCACGTCGGTCGCCCGCACCCTCGCTCAGCAGTTCGAGAAGGCGGCGCGCTTCGGCATTCCGCTCAAACTCCTGCCCGGCGTGGAGCAGCATCTGTCCGAGACGCTGACGCGCACCCCCGGCCTCACCCAGATCGTGCTGCGCGGATCGGACGGGCGCGAGATCCGCAGCGCCATCGGCGAGCATTCCGGCACTGATTCGGTGAGCGCACCGGTGGTGGTGGACGGCAACACGGTGGCGGCGGTGGAAGTCACCACGAATCCTGCCGCCCTCGCCACCTCCTTCGCCGACATCGGCCTGAAGGCGGCGGTGGTGGTCACGGTCTGCGCGGCGCTCGCGGCGCTGGCCGCCGGCCTGCTGGTGGGCAATGCGCTGGAGCGCGCCCGGGCGCGTCTCGCCACCGGCCTCGCCGAGGCGGTGAATGGCCAGTATGGCGAGCGCGACGTGATGATCCATCACGGCCGCCGCCTCGGCGCGCGCGGTGCGGTGGGCCGGGCCTTCCGCGAGCTTGAGCACGGCAACCGGAGGGTCGCCGAGCGCAGATCCGTGTTCGAGGCCTATGCGGAGGAGCTTCTGGCGGTGGATTTCGACGGCGGTCTCAGGCCGGACGTGGAGCGGGTCCGGCGCGAGGTGCTGGCGCCGCCCGGCCGTGCCGACAAGGTACGGGGATCGTGATGCTGCTGCGCACCCGCATCACTCTCATCGTCGCCACGGGCTTCACCGTGCTCATGCTGGGCATCTGGGGCGCCACGGTGCTCCGCGACCGCGTGGCCCAGGCCCGCGAGGGCGAGCTGTCCATCGAGGGCCAGACCGTCCTCTGGCGCGAGATCGTCGCCTTCCAGACCGCCAACCTGGCGCGCATCCTGGAGCGCATCGACACCTCCTCGCCCTTCCGCATCGCGCTCAGCTTCTCCGACCGGCCGGGCATCGCCGCGGCGATCCGGGAGGTCGGCATCGACATTGACGACCCCGCCACCTATTTCGAGGTGGTGGCCGCCGACCGCGAGGTGGTGTTCAGCGACGGCACCACAAATGCCCGCTACATCCTGGACGCTGGCAGCCTCGATCGTGCCCTCAAGGGCGAGGTGCTATCCGGTCTGCGCCAGATCAGCGGCTCGCAGGTGATCGTCATCACCACACGCACCGTGGAACTGCCGGGCCGCGGCCGGGCCGTCCTGGTGCTTGGGCGCGACGCCTCCCTCGGCATGGAGCGCTTCGCCCGCGGCATCAGCGCCGCCACCACGCTCATCACCCTGCGCGGCCGGGTGGTCGCCAGCACCGATTTCCGCCTGTGGGAGCGGGCCAAGGTCTCCATCACCCCGCGCCGCCCCACCGCCGAGCAGCTCGTTTTGGACGGGCGCAATTATAACGTCACCTCCATACCCGTCGCAGACGTCAGCGGCAGCGCCGTGGGCGCGCTGGTGAGCCTTGAGGACACCACGCAGACGGTGCAGGCCACGGCCTTCATCCGCCAGTCCGCCGTGGCCGGTGCCATCGGCCTCGTGCTGCTCGGCGTCATCGGCCTCAACGTTTTCCTCTGGTACAGCTTCCGGCCGCTCGAATCGGCCATCGACGTGCTGCAGGCCCTGTCGCGCGGCGACACCTCCGTGACGGTCGGCCACACCGGCAACGACGAGATCGGCCGCATCGCCTCGGCGGTGGTCGCGCTGCGCGGCAATGTGCAGGCCCTGGCCGAAAGCCGGCGCCAGCGCGACCGAGTGCGGCGGCGCCAGGAGGTGGTGATCTCCGGCGAGCTTCAGGCCCTGGCCGACGCCATCGACCCGACGGATCGCGAGGAAGTGCTGGCCCTGCTTGCGAAGGGCGAGGAGAGCGAGAACGACGATGAGCTGAAGCGTGTCGCCCGCGTGCTCCACGACCTGTCGCGGCGCATCGTCGAGCAGCACACCCGCCTCTCGTCCATGGTGGTGGAACTGCGCGAGGCCCTCATCACCAAGACCAAGCTGGCCGGCCTCCAGCAGGAGCTGGAGATCGCCCGACAGGTTCAGCTCGCCATCCTGCCCAAGGAATTCCCGCCGGACGCGCGGGTCGCCGTTCACGGACAGATGACCCCCGCGCGCGAAGTGGGCGGCGACTTCTACGATTACTTCATGATCGACGACACCACGCTCGGCTTCGTGGTGGCGGACGTTTCCGGCAAGGGCGTGCCGGCGGCCCTGTTCATGGCCATCTCGCGCACCCTGCTGCGGTCCACGGCGCTGTTCGAGCGTTCGCCCGCGGGCTGCATCCGCCGCCTCAACGACCTGCTCGCGGTGGAAAACGAGCAGATGCTGTTCGTCACCGTGCTCTATGGCGTGGTCGACCTCTCCTCGGGGAAGGTCACCTATGTGAACGCTGGGCACAATCTGCCCTATCGCATCGCCCGCTCCGGCGAGGTCACCACCGTGCCCTCGACCGGTGGCATGGCGGTGGCGGTGCTGGAGGGCTTCGTCTACCAGCAGCACGAGTTGCACCTCGCCCCTGGCGATACCCTTTTCCTCTATACGGACGGCGTGACCGAGGCCTTCGACATCGACGAGCAGCCCTACGGCGAGGAGCGGGTCGAGGACCTGCTGCGCAGCGGCGCCGCCGACTGGTCGGTGGCCGAGCTGAACGAACGGGTGCTGGCGGCGGTGCATGTGTTCGAGCGCGGCGCACCGCAGGCCGACGATATCACCTGCCTGACCTTGCGTTATTTCGGCGGCCACGGCCCGCGCCGGACGCGCTGATCGTTCCCCCGTGTGACGCCTGATGCGGCGGCCAGTGCGGGCGCACGGCAGAATATGCGTGCGTGCGGATCGCCGAGGCGGTAAGCGTGCCCGGCAGGGTCTTCGAAACCCGGCAGGGTCTTGGAAACACGTGCCTGAAGCATCGAGGGAGCCAACCCTCACCGGAGGTCGACCGCTGACGCGTGAAAGCGCCAGCGCAACGGCTTCCAGCCGACCAGAGAGGGGGAAACGCAGCATCCGGGACGGCGCAGCCGTGCCGGCCTGATCCCGGCGCCCCGCCGGGGACGGAGAGGCATGTCATGTCCATCGACGCGCGCGCGGCCGGCTGGCCCGCGGCCGAGGTTTCCTCCATCGGCGCCGTCTGCAGCGCCCATTTCTGCAGCCATTTCCTCCAGCTCGCGCTCGCCCCGCTGTTCATCATGATGCGGGCAGATCTCCAGGTTTCCTTCATCGAGCTGGGGCTGGTGCTCTCCGTCTTCTATCTGTTTTCGGGCGCTGGGCAGGTGGCTGCTGGCGTGCTTGTGGATCGCTTCGGCGCCGACCGGCTGCTTCTGGCGGGGATCCTCACCCAGGGCGCAGCGACGGCGGCCATGGGCTTTGCCCCCACCTATCTCCTTCTGCTGCCGCTCGCCGCGCTCGCCGGCCTTGGAAACTCCGTCTACCACCCGGCCGACCTTTCGATCCTCAGCCACAAGGTGGCAGCGCCGCGGCTTGGGCGCGCCTTCGCCGCCCATGTGATCGCCGGCAGCATTGGCTTCGGCCTTTCGCCCATCGTGTCCGCCGCCATCGGCGCCCATTTCGGTTGGCGCACGGCGCTTATCGCGATGGGTCTGCTGGTGCTGCTGGTGGGCCTTCTGCTCGCCGTCTTCCGCGGGCCGCTGCGCGCGCCGGCGGGACGCGCCGTCCATGCGGCGGCGGGAGGGGCGCCGCTGTCTTTCCTTCAGGTGCTGGCCATGCCCGTGGTGCTGATGGCCTTCCTCTATTTCACCTTCACCTCCGTGGCCCTCTCCGGTCTCCAGAGCTTCTCCATCGTCGCGCTGCAGGAAGGCTTCGGCGCGGCGGTGGCGCTGGCGACGCTGGCGGTGGCGCTGTTCCAGGTGGGCAACACGGCGGGCGTCGCCATCGGCGGGCATGTGGCGGACCGCTCCGCCCAGCACCATCAGATCGCCATGGGCGGCCTTGCCGCCGCCGCCGCCTTCGGCTTCCTCGCCGCCTGGCTTCAAGCGGCGCCTGAGGTGACGGTCGGGCTGATCGCCGTGGTGGGCCTCTTCATGGGGCTCACCACCCCCTCGCGCGACGTGCTGGTGCGCGGCGCAGCCCCCGCCGGGGCCACGGGGAAGGTGTTCGGCATCGTCTATTCGGGCTTCGACATCGGCTCCCTGGTGGGCCCGCTGATGTTCGGCCTGATGCTCGACCACCACCATCCACGCATGGTCATTGCAGGCGCTGCCGCCGCCCTGGCCCTTGCCGTCGGCACCGCCTTCGCGGTGCGCCGCCGGCAGGACTAGGGGCCATCGGAAGAGCTTGGGCGAACGATAAAACGGCGCGGCTTCAAGAAGGCCGCGCCGTTTCCATCATCTCAATCCAGCAGCACCTTGCCGGGGTTGGCGAGACCGCGCGGGTCCACGGCGCGCTTGATGGCGGCCATCAGCTCCAGCGCCACCTTGTCCTTGTACATGGGCAGTTCCTCCCGCTTGAGGATGCCGATGCCGTGCTCGGCCGAGATGGAGCCGCCGAGCGAGGCCACGAGATCGTGGACAATGCGGTTGAACTCCTCCCAGGTGGCGAGGTAGGCCGCCTTGTCCATGCCCTCGGGCTGGCTGAGGTTGTAGTGGATGTTGCCATCGCCCATGTGGCCAAAGGCGCAGATGCGGATGCCGGGCATATGCGCCTCGCACAGCCGGTTCGCCTCGGCGATGAAATACGGCACCTTGGACACCGGCACGGACACGTCGTGCTTGATGGACCCGCCCTCGAACTTCTGCGCGTCGGACATGTCCTCGCGCAGCTTCCACAGCGCGTCGCACTGGGCCTCGGATGAGCCCACCACCGCATCCTCGATCTCGCCGGCCTCGAACGCCGCCTCGAACGTGTCGAGGGCAAGCTGGGAGAGGTCGTCGTTGGGGCGGGTTGAGGTGAGTTCGGCCAGCACGTACCAGGGGTGCCGCTCAGAAAGCGCGCGCACTGAGCCGGGCATGTGCTTGAGCACGATCTCCATGCCGAAGTCCGGCATGATCTCGAAGCCGGTCAGGCTGTCGCCGGCCGCATTGCGCAGGCGGCGGAACAGGGACAGCGCAGTCTCGGGATCGGCAATGCCCAGCAGCGCCGTCGCCCGGGCACGGGGCGCCGGGAACAGGCGCAGCACGGCGGCGGTGATGATGCCAAGCGTGCCTTCCGCGCCGATGAAGAGGTCCTTCAGCGCGTAGCCGGTATTGTCCTTGCGCAGGCGCGAGAGGCCGTTCCAGATGCGCCCGTCCGGCAGCACCACCTCAAGGCCGAAGGCAAGTTCGCGCATGTTGCCGTAGCGAAGAACAGCCGTGCCGCCGGCGTTGGTGGAGAGGTTGCCGCCGATCTGGCAGGAGCCTTCCGAACCGATGGAGAGCGGGAACAGGCAGCCCGCTCCCTCGGCCGCCTGCTGCACCTGGTGCAGCGTACAGCCGGCCTCGGCGATGACGGTGAGGTCCACCGGATCGAGGTCGCGGATGCGGTTCAGCCGGCGCAGCGAGAGCAGCAGCGCGCCGAACGGCACCTGTCCGCCGACGAGGCCCGTATTGCCGCCCTGCGGCACCACCGGCACGCCGGCCTCGGCGCAGGCAGCGACCACGAAGGCGACTTCCTCCGTATTGGCGGGCTCGACCAGCGCCGGGGTCGTTCCCTGGTAGAGGCCCCGCCCCTCCACCAGATGGGGGGCGAGGTCGTGGGCGTCGGTGCGCACGTAGGACGCACCAATGCGGGCGGCGATACGGTCCAGGAGGCCCGAGAGGCGGACGGCATCGAGAAGGATGGGTTGGGGGGCATGGCTCGACATGGGGGCGCAAGGTGCATCAGCCGCCGCCGCCGGGCAAGCATCCGATGGACCTCAAGGCAGCGCGAAAGCGCCGCGCGGGGAGGAAGGCGCGGCCTTCCGCTTGGCAAAGACGGACATAAGGTCTAGAGCCGCCGCCGCGCCCCCTTGAAGGCGCCCAGCACTGGAGTTGAGATGACCGACCGCGTCCTCGTCGCCCGCATCGGCGCCCCCCATGGCGTGAAGGGCGAGGTGCGGCTGTTCGTCTTCACCGAGGACCCGGCGGCGATCCTCGACTACGACCCGCTCACCGACGTCACCGGCCGCACCCGCTATCGCATCACGGCGCTGCGCGCGGCCAAGGACCATTTCGTAGCGCGCCTCGCCAACGTCGCCGACCGCACCGCCGCCGAGGTGCTGACCAACGTGGAACTCTATGTCCCGCGCGAGGCCCTGCCCGCGCCGGAGGATGAGGACACCTTCTATCATGCCGACCTGATCGGCCTCGCGGTCGAGGACGAGGCCGGCGCGCGCATCGGCACCGTCACCGCCCTGCACGATTTCGGCGCCGGCGACATCCTTGAATATGCTCCTGCCCTCCCCGGCATCCGGGCGAAGACGCTCATGGTGCCCTTCACCCGCGATGCCGTGCCGGTGGTGGACGTGAAGGCCGGCCGGGTGGTCATTGCCGAAGCCTTCGTCGAGCGTCGCGACCCCGAGCCCGAGGCGGGCGAGGACAAGGAGGGCTGAGGCGATCGCGGATTTGACTCCCGCCCTGCCCCGCGCCCATTTCTCCTCATGACCTTCCGCGCCAGCGTCCTCACCCTCTATCCGGAGATGTTTCCCGGCCCCCTTGGCCACGCGCTCGCCGGCCGCGCGCTGGCGAATGGCCTGTGGGGACTAGAGGCGGTGCAGATCCGCGACCATGCCCTTGACCGCCATCGCTCGGTGGATGACACGCCGGCCGGCGGCGGACCGGGCATGGTGATGCGGGCCGATGTGCTCGCCCGTGCCATCGACGCTGTTTCCCCGCCCGACGATCCCCGCCCCCGCCTGCTGATGACCCCGCGCGGCCGCCCGCTGACGCAGGCCCGCGTGCGGGAATTGGCGGCGGGGCCAGGCGCGGTCATCCTGTGCGGGCGGTTCGAGGGGGTGGACGAGCGTATCGTCGCGGGGCGCGGCCTCGAGGAGATCTGCGTCGGCGACGTGGTGCTCTCCGGCGGCGAGGCGGCGGCGCTGCTGCTGCTCGATGCCTGCGTGCGGCTCATTCCCGGCGTCATGGGCAAGGCGGAGAGCGGCACGGACGAGAGCTTCTCCCACGGTCTGCTCGAATATCCGCAATACACGCGGCCACAGCTGTTCGAGGGACAGGGCATCCCCGAGGTGCTCACCTCCGGCGATCACGCCCGCATCGCCCGCTGGCGGCAGGCCGAGGCAGAGGCCGTCACGCGCGCGCGCCGGCCAGACCTTCTCGCCCCGGCGCATGACGGATCCACGACGGAAAGGGAATGACAGCGCCCCTTTTCTCCTGTATGGAGCCGCGTCCCTTAACTTAAAACGACACGACGTGGCGCCGGGGCGACATGCTCCGAAGCGGCACCAAGAGGTTGGCGACAATGAACATTATCCAGACGCTCGAAGCCGAACAGGCGACGAAGCTCGCCGAGAAGCGGGCCATTCCCGAGTTCCAGCCCGGCGATACCGTGACTGTGAACGTGAAAGTGGTCGAAGGCGAGCGCACCCGCGTGCAGGCCTACGAGGGCGTGGTGATCGCCCGTTCCGGCGGTGGCCTGAACGAGAGCTTCACCGTCCGCAAGATTTCCTACGGCGAAGGCGTGGAGCGCGTGTTCCCGGTCTATTCGCCGCTGATCGACTCCATCAAGGTGGTCCGTCGCGGCAAGGTGCGTCGCGCCAAGCTCTATTACCTGCGCGACCGTCGCGGCAAGTCCGCCCGTATCGCCGAGCGTCAGGACCGCACGGCCGACGCCAAGGGCAAGAAGGCCAAGGGCGCCAAGGCTCCTGCCGCCGCCGAGTGAGGCGCGGATCCTTCTTCTGAGTGACACGCGCCGTCGGCCCAGCCGGCGGCGCTTTTTTATGGGCTGAGCCGCTCCGGGCTCGCCCTGAGGCGCGCGATCAGCCCCTCGGGATCGGACTCATAGGCCTGCCGCACCCGATCGAGCGCCCCCGCTCCGCCGCCGCGATGGCCGGCGCCGCCCACATGAAGCCAGCCGTCAGCCAGCAGGAATGGCTCCATCTCGCCCGTTTCCGGGTCGGCGAGATGCACCCGCCGGCGGCTCGACATCCGCAGGCGGGCGAGATCCAGGTGGCGATAGAGCACCCCCCAGTTCTGCCCGCCGGTGTCGAGGGTGAGCGGCGTGTCGGTGCCGAAATCCACCGGGAGGGCCTTCACCGCCGCAAAATCGAACACCGAATATCCCGGCCACAGATACCAGGCGCCGTTGCCCTCCCCCTCCCGCACCATGCCGTAACAGGACTGTCCCGCGAGGCGGGCGGAAAGGTCGGTCGGCTCCAGCGGGATCAGGTCGTGATCCAGCAAGGCGAAGGCGCGCGGAACGGCCGGCCGGATGAGATTGGCGTAGATCCAGTTCAGCGCCACCCCATGGGAGCGCGAGCCGTTGCGCGCGCCACGATAGGGCGTCGGCGGCAAGGCGCAGTAGGCGAGCCCGCGCCGCACGCACAGGTCCGCGATGGCCGTGCGGGCAGCGGGGTCGGTGGAGTTGTCGCACACCACCAGCGGCGTCCCCGGCAGGAAGCGCGCCATGGCATCGGTCAGGAAGTCCACTGCGTGCGGAAGGTTGAAGGCGACCGTGAAGGCGACGACCGGTGCCCGTTCGGCGGCGATGCGTGCCACCACCTCCGCCTGTCCCGGCGCGTGTCGGCGGGCGTAGATGCGATCCACCAGCACGTTGCGGACGCGCCGCAGCCGGTGGGCGAGCGGGGTCAGCGCGAGCCATTCGGCGGCAGCGTAGTCGGAAAGCTCGCGCATGGACGCCTTCAAAGGGCCCGGCAGGACGTCGGCCGGGACGGGACGAACTGGAGCGGATCGCCGCAGGCCGGCCTGCGGCCACGCTCCAACACGGGCGTTCTAGAAGGACTTCGGGATCAGGTCCATGGCGCGGGCAGACCACTTGCCTGCGCCGTGGCGCGCCAGGAGACTTGACCGCACCGGCTCCGGAAGGTGAGGTGTCGCAGGAATCCGCCAGCCCCTGCGGACAGCCCCAGCCCGGATCCCCATGGCCAACGACCTCACCCTCAGGATCGTGATCGTGGACGAGAGCGACGTCCGCGCCGCAATCCTGGAGGAGGGCCTCAAGGAGGCGGGCTTCGAGACGGTGCTGCGCATCACCGGCCGCAACAACCTTTTGGAGCGCATATACGCCATCGATCCGGACGTGATCCTGATCGACCTCGAAGACCCCTCGCGCGACACCATCGAGCAGATGTTCCAGGTGAGCCGTGAGGTGAAGCGGCCGGTCGCCATGTTCGTGGACCAGACCGACTCGAAGACCATCGAGGATGCCATCGAGGCGGGTGTCGCTTCCTATGTGGTGGACGGGCTGAGGAAGGAGCGGGTGAAGCCGATCCTCGAGACCACCATTTCCCGCTTCCGCGCCTTCGCCCGCCTCAAGGCGGAGCTGGAGGAGGCGAAGACCCAGCTGGAGGAGCGCAAGGCCATCGACCGGGCCAAGATGCTGCTCATGAAGATGAAGGGCATCGACGAGGAGGCCGCCTACCACCTCCTGCGCCGCACCGCCATGAACGAGAAGAAGCGAATCGTCGACATCGCCCAGTCCATCATCACCGCCGCGGAGCTTCTGCGATGAGACGCCTCGCCATCGGCTTCATCCCTTTGACCGACGCCGCCGTGCTGATCGCCGCGGCGGAGCGCGGCTTCGCCATGGCCGAGGGCATCGAGATCGACCTGCACAAGGAGGTCTCCTGGGCCAACATCCGTGACAAGGTGAACATCGGGCTCCTGGATGGCGCCCATATGCTCGGGCCCCTCGCCATCGCCTCGTCGCTCGGCCTCGGCCATGTGCGGGTGCCGCTGGTGGTGCCCTTCGCGCTCAACCTCAACGGCAGCGCCATTACCATCGACAAGCACGTCTACGCGGCCATGGGCGAGGTGGGCGAGGACCTCTCCACCGCCCCCGGCGCGGCGCTGGCATTGGGCAAGGTGGTGCGGCAGAGGAAGGCGGAGGGGCGCGATCCGCTGGTGTTCGCCGCGGTCTATTCCTTCTCCACCCACACCTATCTCATCCGCCATTTCCTGAAGGCCGGTGGGGTAGACCCAGACCGCGACGTGCGGCTCGTGGTGGTGCCACCGCCCTTCATGGCGGAAAGCCTGCGCGGCGGGCTCATCCACGGCTTCTCGGTGGGCTCACCCTGGAATTCGGTGGCGGTGGATGCAGACGTGGGGCGCATCGCGGTCCTGGGGGCGGAGCTGTTCGGCTGGGTGCCGGAGAAGGTGCTGGGCGTCCACGCCCGCTTCGCCAATGCCGAGCCGGAGGTGCTGCACCGGCTCGTCCGCGCCCTCTACGCCGCCGCCCGCTGGTGTGAGGACCCGGCCAACCACGAGGATCTCGCCAAGCTGCTCGGCGAGCCGCGCCACCTCAACCTGCCCGCCGACATCCTGCGGCGCACGCTGGACGGGCGGCTTCACACGGCTCCGGGCGGGGCGCTGCGGGTCCACCCGGACTATCTGATCCTGAACCGCGACGGCGCGAACCGGCCCTCTCCGGACCATGCCCTGTGGATGTACGCCCAGATCGTCGCCGCCGGTCAGGGCGAATTCGCGCCCGACGCCGCGCGCGAGGCCATGGGCGTTTACCGGCCGGACATCTTCGATGCGGCGGTCGGCCCGGTTCCGGTGAAACATCCGGAACCCGACTGCGTGGGCACCCAGTTCGGCGAGATCTTCGATCAGGCCGCCTTTCTGAAAGGCTGACCTTAATCGGCGTAAGGGTTGTCCTTCTCGCGCAGCGTCAACCGGATCGGCACACCGGGCAGATCGAAGGTCTCGCGGATGCCGTTCACCAGATAGCGGATGTAGCTCTCCGGCACCGCATCGGTGCGCGAGCAGAACAGCACGAAGGACGGCGGGCGCGCCTTGGGCTGGGTCATGTAGCGCAGCTTGATGCGCCGGCCGGACACCGCCGGCGGCGGGTGGTTTTCGGTCACCTGCTGCAGGAAGCGGTTGAGCGGGTTGGTGGCGACCCGCTTGTTCCACACCTTGTGGGCGGCCGCGATCGCCGCGACCAGCTTGTCGAGCCCGTGACCCATGAGACCGGAGACGGGCACGATGGGCACGCCCTTCACCTGAGGCAGGAGGTGGTCGATCTCCTCGCGCAACCGAGTCGCGAGCCCGCCGCGGGCTACCAGGTCCGCCTTGTTGTAGCCGATGACCAGCGCCCTACCCTCGCGCGCCACGAGGTCGGCGATGCGCAGGTCCTGCTCCTCGAACGGGCGGGTGGCGTCGATGAGGATCACCACGACCTCGGCGAACTTCATGGCGCGCAGCGCGTCGGCCGCGGAGAGCTTCTCCAGCTTGTCGTCGATGCGCGAGCGCTTCCTGAGGCCGGCGGTGTCGAACACCTCCAGCGGGATGCCGGCATAGGTGACGTTCACCGAGATCGAATCACGCGTGATGCCGGCCTCGGGGCCGGTCAGGAGGCGATCCTCGCCGAGCAACTTGTTGATGAGCGTGGACTTGCCGGCATTCGGCCGGCCGAGCACCGCCACCTTGATGGGCCGGCGCGGCTTTTCCGGCGCGGCCTCGCCCTCGACGGCGGGAGCCTCCTCCTCGTCGTCCTCTTCGTCTTCATTCTCCTCAAGCCGGGTCTGCTCGGGCAGAGCGTCGCAGATGGCGTCGTAGAGGTCGGAAAGGCCCTCGCCGTGTTCCGCCGAGAGCGGCACGGGATCGCCGAGGCCGAGGCCGAAGGATTCGAGCGCACCCGCCTCGCCGCCGCGGCCCTCGCTCTTGTTGGCGAGGAGGATCACCGGCTTGCCGGACTTGCGCACGAGGTCGGCGAAGGCGCGATCGGTCGGGGTGAGGCCGATGCGGGCGTCGATCATGAACAGGATGGCGTCGCAATCGCCGATCGCCGCCTCGGTCTGGGCGCGCATGCGCCCTTCCAGGCTCGATGGAGTCGCCTCCTCGAGGCCAGCGGTGTCGACGATGCGGAAGGTGAGATCGCCGAGGCGGCCCTCGCCTTCCCGTCGGTCGCGGGTCACGCCGGGACGGTCGTCCACCAGCGCGAGCTTCTTGCCCACCAGGCGGTTGAACAGGGTGGACTTGCCGACGTTCGGGCGCCCGACGATGGCCAGGGAAAAGGTCATGAAATGGGCTCGCGGCCGGCGGTCGGCTTCAGGTCTGAGGGATCATTGCTGCGGCTGGCCCTTCGGGGGCGTGGCCGGCAGATTATCGATGGGGGCGTTGGCATTGCTCGGCTGGCCGAGGCCGGATGAATAGTCCACGCCCGGCACGCCGTTGGGGAACACCGGTGTGCGGGTGCCCGGCACCGGCGGCTTCTTCTGGTCGAACGGGTTGAGATTCTCCAGCGTCTCGCAGCCGGCCGCGGTCAAAGCGAGGCCGAGCGCGAGCGCGAGGCGCAGGCTGCGGGCGACAGGGCGTGCCATCATCAAGCTTGTCCTCCTCATGCGCGGCGCGGTCATGCAGATCCTCTCGGGGTTCACTGAGTCGGCGCAGTGCCCGCGGCCGCCTCGCCCGCAGGGGCGGTGGCCGAGGCGGTGAGCCGCCGGATGAGTTCGGCCCGGGAGCGGACGCCCGGTGGCGTGTCGCTGTCGGTGGTGATGTCGGTGGCGGTCTTGTTGGCCGCGGCAAGGTCGCCGGCCTTCAGCTCCGCCAGCGCCAGGGTCTCGCGCGCGGAATGGCGCAGCGGCCCGGTGCCATTGGCGATGCCTCCGATGCGCTGCTTCACCTCCGGCAGGCCAGCCGTATCGACCACCAGCAAAGCGGCGCGCACCAAAGCGAGGTCGCGGGCGAGCGGCGGCACGGAATTGTCGGCCGCGATGGTATCGAAGGCGGCGATGCCGGCCGCCTTGTCGCGGGCGGTGGCGGCAGCAGCAGCGCGGAACAGGGCAAGGGTGCGATAGCCGGCCGGCCCGCTCTTGGCGATGGCAGTGAAGGCGGTCTCCGCCTCCTGCATCTTGCCGGCATCAAAAAGGGCGACGGCGCTCTCATAGGCCTCGCTGGCCTTCACCGCCTGCTCGTGGCGCCAGTACTGGTAGCCGCTCCAGCCGGCTGCGGCCAAAATCACCAGCACGCAGGCGGCGATGATGACGCCGCCGAAACGGTCCCAGAGCTTGCGCAGGCGATCGCGCCGGAGGTCTTCCTCGATCTCGTGGAAAATGTCGGTCATGAGCTGAGAGCTTCGGGATCCAGGACTTGGGGATGGCCTGCCGAGGCAGGACCTTGCCGGCGACGCCGCACCGGGACGAGGGCGCGTAAAGTATCCATGCGGCCTCATCGTGGCAAACGGGCGATTTTGAGGCGGCTTCGCCTTGGCACCGGGCCCGTCCGGCGTAGGATACCCCCGCCCGATGGGGCACCGGACCGGGAGCCCGATTGGGAGTTATGGCCGTCACATCCCCCGCGAGATCGTCTCTCGCCGCCGCACAGTCATTTGAATACCGCCTCCAGCGCACGCCGGTCGGTGTGGTGCTGCTCGACGCGGATCTGCGCATCCGTTCGGTCAATCCCGTGGCGATGCGGCTCCTCGCACCGCCGGGGCAGCGGCTCGCGGGTGTGGATATCCTCTCGCTTCATCCCGGCGAGGCGCGGGACAAGGTGGCTTTTCTCATCGAGCGTGCCCGCACCTCGCCGGATGGAACCTCCTCCCTGGTGGTGACCACCGCCATGGGCACGCTGGTCGCGAAGGTCAGCCGGCTCGAGGCGGAACCGGACAGCCCGCCGGATGGCTTTCTGATGATGATCCACGCCTTGGTCGAGGCGCCCGTGATGGGTCGCGCCGCCGGGGCCGATCTGGAGGTCGACGGGCTGGAGGTGGCCGGCGCGGAGGCCGTGGCGGCCTTGTGCCCTCTCATGAAACTCCCGCTGGTGCGGGGCAAGGGCGATCTCATCAGCCTCATCGATGTCACCGAAGTCGCCTTCCTGGTGGCGCAGGGGCACTACGCGGAGGCGCGCACCGCCACCTTCTCCGCCTTCTGCCCGAGGCCGCTCGCCGATCTGGAGCGCCGGCTCGACCCGAGCCAGTTCGTGCGCGTGCATCGGCGCTATCTGGTCAACATGCGCCATGTCCGCGCCGCCGCACGTGAGGACGGCGGCTGGCACCTCGTGATGGCCGATGCGGGCGAGACGCGAGTCCCCGTCAGCCGGGGCAAGGTGGAGGACATCCGACGGCGGCTGGGTGTCTGAGGCCCCAGCCCCGCCGCCATTCGTGCAGCCCTGATGCCATTGGTGCAGGACGCCCGTGGATCGCGCCTTCTGCTTTGAAGCCGGCTCCCTTCGCCGCCCATGGTCTCCTCGACGCGCTTCGGCGCCCGATGGAGGACGATGGATGACCGAAGCTGCCGCCGGCTTTCCCGCTTTGCCCTTCGCGCTCGAAGCGCCGGACCGCTACCTGACGTTCCAGGGCATCGATTTCGAGGGGAACATGAAAGTGGTGCTCACGCACCTGTTCCGCTACATCGACGACCCGGCCCACGGCAACGCCTTCTGGGACCGCTTCAAGGCCCGGCTGGCGGCTGCGGAGACGGGCGGCGGCACCATCTGCGACAAGCTGCTGCTGCTCCACTCCCACGTTTATTACATGGTCGAGCTGTTCGAGGAGCACGAGGACGAGGCCGCGCTGACCGACCTGAAGAGGCTGGAGGAAGAGTGCTTCTGACCGTCACCCGGCCTCGGGCGGAGGGGCGGGACGGAATCCGACGCGCTTCAGCCGCACGATTGCGAGATCGAGGGCGGAGAGGAATTCCGAGCGGGCGCGCGGCGAGAACGGCTTCGGACCGCCGGTGACGGCGCCAGCCGAGCGCAGTTCTTCCATCAAGTTGCGGGTGGCGAGCTGCATGCCGATGGAATTGGCGGTGAAGGGTCGCCCGTCCGGCGCAATCACGCTCGCCCCGGCAGCGACGCAGCGGGAGGCAAGCGGCACATCGGCGGTCACCACCACGTCCCCGCGCGAAACACGGGCGGCAATGAAGTCGTCCGCCACATCCGGACCGGCCGGCACGATGACCCGCTCCACCAGAGGATGGCGGGGCACCATGAGCGGCGCGTTGGCCACCACCAGCACGCGGATATGGTGGCGGAAGGCGACCTTGTACGCCTCCTCCTTCACCGGGCACGCGTCGGCGTCGATATAGAGGGCGATGGGTTCTTCGCGGGGAGCGCTCATGCCTGTCCCATGGCAGGCCGTCGTCGCGGGAGCAAGGTGGGGCGGCCAGCCTCAGGCGGCGGACGCCGGCTCCTCCGCCGGGGCATCAGCAGCCTGAGCCGAGGCGCGACGTTTGCGCCAGGGGATGGCGATATAGGCAAGATCATCCAGCATTCCGAGGAGCTTGCCGCCCTGCTGCAGCTCGCGGTCCAGCGCCGCCATGGTGGGCGCGAGACCCGGATCCTCATCTTTCAGCCAGGTGTCGAGCACGCGGGCGAACAGAAGAGCCAGCCCCTTGGCCCGGACGCTTCCGGACAGGCCCGCGCAATCGATGCCCGCCGCGGCCAGCATCCAGCGCTGCGACGCTTCGGACAGGCGCAGCAGTGTCAGAGCGAGGGCTGGATCGCGGCGGGCGGAGCGGGTGAGACCACGTACGGCCTCCTTGTGGGGCTCCAGCGCATCAAGACGGCGCATGAGCACTTCGAACAGCCGCTCGCGCGGCCCCTCCCCCGCCAGATCGTCGCTGTCCGGGCCGCCTTCAGCGAGCACCTGCCGGTCAGTGGCGCGGAAAAAGGCAGCGAGGAGGTCGTCGGTGGTGGCGAAGGAGGCGCGCATCTGCGCCAGCGGCACGCCACAATGCGCGGCGACCCCGGACAGCGAGATGGCGCGGAACGGCGTCTCGGCCAAAAGGTCGAGGAAGCTGCGCAGGCAGGCCTCGCGCGTGGTCTCGGCGGTCATGGCCCTTCTCCTCGATCAAGAGACGACGTCGTCAGCCGGCGAGTTCCTTGCCGCGCCGGGTGGCGGCGGCGACGGCCTCCACCATCAGGGGCGGAAAGCCGCGGCCTTCATCCATGAGAACGGCCAGCGCCGCCGCCGTGGTGCCGCCCGGGGAGGTCACGTTCTGGCGAAGCGTCGCGGCGGAAAGGTCGGACTGGTCCATCAGTGCCCCCGCACCGGCCACGGTCGCGCGGGCGATGCGGGCGGAGAGGTCCGCCGGAAGGCCGGCGGCCGCGCCGGCCTGCGCCATCACTTCGGCGAGGAGGAAGGCATAAGCGGGACCGGAGCCGGAGACTGCGGTCGCGGCGTCCATCAGAGCCTCGTCATCGACCCATTCGACGATACCGATGGCGCCGAGCAGCGCTGCGGTGAGATTCTTGTGCGCCGGCGTCACGGCCGGCGAGGGCACCGCGACGCTCACGCCGCGCCCGATGGCGGCGGGCGTGTTGGGAATGGAGCGGACGATCGCGGCATCCGCGCCGAAAATGTTGCCCATGAACGCCATGGTGCGCCCCGCCATTACGGAGACGACAAGGGTGCCCGGCTTCACGAGCCCGGCGACCGCCGGCAGCGCCTCGGGCGCCACCTGCGGCTTGACCGCGAGGAGCAGGACGGACGGAGCGGCGATGGCCTCGTGCGGGGGATTGACCGAGACACCTTTGGCGGCGAGCGCCGACGCCGATTCGGCCGTCAGGTTGGGATCGAGCACCACGGCCTTGTCCGCCGGGAGGCCAAGCTTGAGCCAGCCCTCCAGCATGGCCGAGCCCATCTTGCCGCAGCCGAGCAGCACCACCGGACCAGACAGGGATTTCAGCACGCTCTCGCTCATGACCGCCTCTTGAACCGGACCTGCTGCGGGCACGTTCGCGCCCGCGGGTCCCGCAGAGGACATCACATAGAGGAGGCTCGCGCCCCGCGCCACATCGGCGGCGGGGATCGCACCCACAGCACGGACGCCAGAGGGCCGGCTGCCGCCGGCCCCGGTGGCGAGGCTCAGGCCTCGCCGACGGTCTCGAACAGGGCCGTGTCCATGGCCTCGCGGGCGGTCTTGCCGGCCCAGACCACGAACTGGAACGCGGGATAGTAGCGCTCGACCGCATCGAGGGCGGCATCGAGGATGGCCTCGCACTGGCGGTCGGAGGCGGTGGCGCCGCCCGCCAGCACCAGCGCATGGCGGAACATGATGACGCCTTCCTGGGACCACATGTCGAAATGGCCCAGCCACATCTGCTCATTGACGAGGGCGAGGAGCTTCAGCACCTCGGGGCGGCGCCCCTCCGGCACCTTGAAGTCGAAGGCGCAGGCCACGTGGAGCGCCTCGAGCTCGTCCATCCACTGGAAGGAGACATGGCAGTCCGTCCAGCGGCTGGCGAGCGAGAGGGTGATCTCGTCCTCGTCGGAGCGCTCGAACGACCAGTCACGCAGAGCAGCGAGCTGCTCCACGAGATCAACGGGGTTCGCCGGCGCATCGGCTTCGATGTCGATGAGAGACATGGCCTCGACCTCGCGGTGTGAGGAACGCGGAGAGGGTCGAAAGCGACACTCCGTGCGACAGGCCACGGGCAGACAGGAGCCAGGGCAGGCGCAGGCGGCGTGCCGTTCGGAGGCTCGCCGTCAGGACATGTCCCGAAAGAGCGTGTCCTTCAAGAGAGCATCCTGGCGAGGCTGCGCCCCGTCGTATTCGAGCGCTACGACGAACCGGCTCCGAATCGCCACGAAAATCAGTATATCGCGGGTAAAGTTGACCCCGCTACGACAGATTGTGGGTACGCCATCCGCCCGGTGCCCTTTTGTCGCAGGGGCCGGATGCCGTCGCAACTTCCCTTGCGGAAGACGTCAGGCCGGCCCGCCGGGCACTTCGGTCTCCGGGCCGGTGGAGCCGGTGGCGGTGGGATGGGTGTGGATGCGCAGGTTCGCTTCCAGCACGGCGATACGGGCGGCGAGGCGCTCATTCTCCATGCGAGCCTCGGCGGCCATGTCCTTCACCGCCTCGAACTCCTCGCGCTTCACCACGTCCATGTCGCGCAGAAGGCGCTCGACCTGCGACCGCATGACCGTCTCGGCCTCGCGCCGGACTCCCTGGGCCACGCCAGCGGCATCGTTCACGAGACGCGCCATCTCGTCGAAAAGGCGACCGGTGGTCTGGGTCATGGAAGCCTCCTGGGGCCAGGCAGCCGCGTTCTGCCGCGGCGAAATCGGTCCGGCGGAAGCCGGTTCGGCGAACATGGCGACAGAGCGGGCGGGACGCAAGGGTGCAGCGCAACATCGCTGTTCCTGCGCCCCCGGCCGCGCCGTCAGCCCTCCCGGCTGTAGCGCACGCGGAAGAGTTCGCGCCATGTGCCGTCCGGCTGGCGCTGGCGCGAGGTGAGAAGACGCGCATCCTCGCCGTCGAAGGCGATGATGTCCTCATAGTCGGCGCTATCGCCACTGCCGTCCATCGCGGGACCGCGGGTGGCGAGGGTCAGGGTCGTCCCCGCCGCATCGAGCCCGCCCTCGTAGACCCACAGATGGCTCATCGTGGAGCCGATCCAGCTCCCCACGACTTTGCTGCGCGCCTCATCATATCCCAGCGTCATGAGGCTCGCGTGGATGCTGGCGTCCGGCATCTGCGAGGCGCCGTCCAGCAGCACCCAGGCGCCGAACAGCCGCGCTGTTTCGCGGCCCTTGATGGTGCCCTCGCCGTCCGGTGCCGGGGATTCCACGCTCCATTCGCCGACAAGCCGCCTCAGCCATGCCTCTTCCGGCGCCTGCTGCCGCTCTGTCTGCGTTTCCATGGCTTGCTCCTCCCGTTTCCTCCTGAATTACCACCTCACCTTAGGTAAAATATGGCGCGACCGAATCACGCCCGGCCCGCGGCTTGACGCGGACTCGCCCGTCGCGGCACATGGCCCGTCATCCGGCGGCGCCGGTGCCGACATACGGGGAACCGATGCCCACCCTCGCTTTGCCATTCCCCGCCATCGATCCGGTGCTGATCCAGGTGGGCCCGCTGGCGATCCGCTGGTACGCGCTCGCCTACATCGCCGGCCTCGTCATCGGCTGGCTGCTGGCGCGGCGTCTGGTTTCGCGCCCCGCGCTGTGGGGCGGCACCTCGCCCATGACCCCGCAGGACCTCGACGACGCCTTGTTCTGGGCGACGCTGGGCGTGATCCTCGGCGGGCGCCTGGGTTATGTCCTTTTCTACAATCCGGCCTTCTTCGCTCAGAATCCGGCGGACATCTTCGCCGTCTGGAAGGGCGGCATGTCGTTCCACGGCGGGCTCGCCGGAACGCTGCTCGCGCTCGTGCTGTTCGCCCGCTCCCGCGGCATCCCGGTCTTCTCCATGCTCGATGTCGCCGCCGTGGTGGCGCCCATCGGTCTGTTCTTCGGCCGCCTCGCCAACTTCATCAACGGCGAGTTGTGGGGACGGCCGGCGGATGTGCCATGGGCCATCGTCTTCCCCCATGGCGGGCCGCTGCCGCGCCATCCCAGCCAGCTCTACGAGGCGGGGCTGGAGGGCATCGTTCTGTTCTGCGTCATGCTGCTGGTGGTGCGCAGCGGCGAGCTGAAGCGCCCCGGCGTCGCCGCGGGCATCTTCGGCATAGGCTACGGCATCGGCCGCATCATCGGCGAGTTCTTCCGCGAGCCGGATGTTCAGCTCGGCTATCTCGCCTTTGGCACCACCATGGGCATGTGGCTCTCGGTGCCACTGGTGCTGGCGGGGCTCGGCCTGCTCCTTTACGCGCTGAAGCCCAAGCGGGTGCCGTGAGTTCGCCGCTCGCAGAGGAGATCCGGCTGCTGATCGCCGCGGAAGGCCCCATGCCGGTCAGCCGCTACATGGCGCTGTGCCTCGGCCATCCCCGCCACGGCTATTATGTGACGCGCGACCCCCTCGGCGCGCGGGGGGACTTCACCACCGCTCCCGAGATCAGCCAGATGTTCGGCGAGCTGGTCGGCCTGTGGGCCGTGGCCGCCTGGCAGCAGATGGGCGGGCCGGACCCGTTCCGGCTGGTGGAACTCGGCCCCGGCCGTGGCACGCTCATGGCCGATGCCCTGCGCGCGGCGCGGCTCGTTGCGGCGTTCGGCGCGGCGGCACGCATTCACCTGGTGGAGACCAGCCCGGTCCTGCGCAAGGCGCAGGCGGGCGCGCTGGCCGCGCAGGGGGATCGCGTTTCCTGGCACGACCAGATCGAGGACGTGCCTGCCGGCCCGGCCATCGTGCTGGCGAACGAATTCTTCGATGCCTTGCCGGTGGACCAATATGTGTGGACCGGCGCCGGCTGGCACGAGCGTCGGGTCGGCCTGGGCGCCGAGGGCCAACTCGTCTTCGGTCTTGACCCGGCCCCCTCCCGCGTGGCCCCGGCCCGCGCCACCCATCTGCCACCGCCGGCACCGGGCGCCGTGCTGGAAGTGATGGAGAGCGGTCCCGCCCGCGCCCTTTCCGCCCGCCTTGCGAGGCAGGGGGGCATGGCCCTCGCCATCGACTATGGCCATGCCGGCGGCCACGGGGACACCCTCCAGGCGCTGCGCGCTCATCGTTTTGCAGATCCTCTCGCCGATCCCGGTGAGGCGGACCTGACCGCCCATGTGGATTTCACGCGCCTCGCCCTGCTGGGGCGGGAGGCTGGGCTGAAGGCATTCGGGCCGTTGGAGCAGGGCGACTTTCTCGTCCGCCTCGGCCTTGCCGCCCGCGCCGACCGGCTGATGCGCGACGCACCGCCCAAGGCCGCGGACGCCATCGCCACCGCCGCGCGCCGCCTCGCCGGAACCGGGGATGGAGAGATGGGGCGGCTGTTCAAGGTGCTCGCGCTCGCCCATCCTGACCTTGGCACGCCGCCCGCGTTCGACCCGTCCGAGGAGTTCAGCCGATGAAGATCGAGGCGCCCCTGCTCAGCGCCCTGCCCGGCATCCGTCACGCCTTCTTCACCCGGAGGGGCGGCGTCTCCCAGGGCATCTATGCCAGCCTCAACGGCGGCACCGGCTCCAATGACGATCCCGCTGCCGTCGCGGAAAACCGGGCGCGGATGGCCGAGGCGCTGGGGGTGGCGCCCACGCATCTCCTTGCCTGCTGGCAGGTCCATTCGGCCGATGCGGTGGTCGCGACCGAGCCTTGGACCCGCGAGACCGCGCCCAAGGCCGACGCGGTGGTGACGGCGACGCCCGGCATCGCCGCAGCCATCTCCATCGCCGACTGTGGACCGATCCTGTTCGCCGATCCCGGCGCAAGGGTGGTTGCTGCCGCCCATTCAGGCTGGAAGGGCGCCGTGGGCGGCATCGTCGCCGCGACGGTCGCGCGCATGGAGGAACTGGGTGCGCACCGTGCCAGCATCCGCGCCGTCATCGGGCCGCTGATCCGCCAGCCGAGCTATGAGGTCGGGGAGGAGTTCGTCGGCCGCTTCCTCGCCGAGGACAAGGGCTTCGCCCGCTTCTTCGCCCCCGCCGACCGGGCGCATCATTCCCTGTTCGACCTGCCGGGCTTCATCCGCCTCAGGCTGGAGCAGGCGGGGGTCGGGCAGGTGCATGACCTCGGCCTCGACACCTACACCGACGAGGAACGGTTCTTCTCCTATCGCCGCACGACGCACCGCAAGGAACCGGACTACGGGCGGCTGATGGCCGCCATCACCCTCGCCTGAGTCGCGGACATGCCGATGAAATCTTCCGATGCCGTCCTCCTCATCGTGCCCGGCTGGCAGGGCTCGGGTCCCGACCACTGGCAGAGCCGCTGGGAGCGCAGCCTTTCCGCCGCACGACGGGTGATGCAGGCCGACTGGGACCGCCCCGACGCGGCCGAATGGCCGCAGCGTCTCGCCGAGGCGGTAGCGGCGGCGGAAAAGCCGGTGGTGGTGATCGCCCATTCCCTCGGCGTGCCGACGCTGGTGCATGCGGTGCCGCTGCTGCCGCCCGGCAAGGTGCGGGCGGCCTTCCTCGTGGCCCCGCCCGACCTTGATCGGGCCGATATCGACCCCGCCATCGCCGGCTTCGCCCCGGTGCCGACGGCGCCCCTGCCCTTCCCCTCCGTGCTGGTGGCGAGCCGGACCGATCCCTATTGCGACTACCGACGGGCCGAAGGCTTCGCCCTCGACTGGGGTGCGGCCATCGTCGACGCGGGCGATGCCGGGCATATCAATGCCGAGGCGGGCTATGGGCCGTGGCCGGAGGGCTCGGTGCGCCTGCTCGGCCTGCTGCAGTCGCTCGACTAAGCGGCAGAAGGCTTAAGAAGCCATCAACCACGCCGCACGGCCGGCCCTGACCCTGCGGGATTTCCTGCCGTCGTTAACCGCACCTTAACCGTTTTTCTGGACCCGCCCGCCAATTCCCGCTACCCCTTTCGGCGACAAGCTCAACGCCGGGAACCGTCATGCGGGTATCAGAGGCAGGTGTCGTGGACGCAGCAGCCGAACGCGCGGGCTTTTCCCGCGCCGCGCGCCGCTTCATCTCTCCCCTGCGGCTTGCCGGCCTGGCCCTGTGCCTCGCCCTCGGCGCCTGCCAGACAGACGGCTCCGGCATGGCCAGCTCGGGTGGCGGCGGCGCCGTTGCCTTCGACAGCATCGACGGGCCGCCGCAGGCCACCTTCGAGAAGCTGGTGGGCCAGCTCAATTCCGAAGCGGAGACCCGGCGCGTGGCGGTTGCCTCGCGCAGCGGCGGCGCCGCCTACCGGGTCAAGGGCTACCTCGCCATGCACGTCCAGAAAGGCACCGCCACGGTCGCCTACGCCTGGGACGTCTACGACCGCAACCAGAACCGCGTCGCCCGCCTCTCCGGTGAGGAGCCGGCCGGACGGGTGAAGGGCAAGGTCTCGGACGGCTGGGCCGCCTGTGACGACAAGGTTCTCGCCCGCATCGCCGACAAGTCCATGGCGAGCCTGGCCGAGACGCTCGGCGTCGGCGGAACGGCGCCCGCGCCGGCCGCCGCTGCGGCCGCCCCCGCCGCGACAGCGGCGCAGGAGGAGAAGCCTGCTGCCGCCGAGCCCGCCGCCCGGCCCGATCCCGCCGGTGTTCCGGTGGCCGCGCTCGCATCCTCGGGGCCGGCCCTCAGCTACGCCGCCAACTGACCGGACGACACGACATTCCAGCAACAGCCGGGGCCGACGATCGCGTGGCACCGACTTCTGCCGCGCCGTGGCCCTTTACAACATTGTGACGGCCCGCCTATCAGAGCCGGAACAAGTCTCGTTTCCGACCCTTCGATCAGGCCCGTTGCCGGGCGGAGCGTCCCAATGTCAGCGGAGAACGGTCCCATGAAGCTCGTCGCGGGCAATTCCAACCGCGCGCTCGCGGAAGCCATTGCCGCTTATCTTGCGACGCCGCTCACCAAGGCCGTGGTGCGCCGCTTCGCGGACATGGAGATCTTCGTCGAGATCCAGGAGAACGTGCGCGGGCAGGACGTGTTCGTGCTGCAGTCCACCTCGTTCCCGACCAACGATCACCTGATGGAGCTGCTCATCATCATCGATGCGCTGCGCCGTGCCTCGGCCAAGCGCATCACGGCGGTGCTGCCTTATTTCGGTTACGCCCGCCAGGATCGCAAACCCGGCCCGCGCACTCCCATCTCCGCGAAGCTCGTCGCCAACCTCATCACCCACGCCGGTGCCGACCGCGTGATGACGCTGGATCTCCACGCCGGTCAGATCCAGGGCTTCTTCGACATCCCCACCGACAACCTCTATTCCGCGCCGGTGATGGTGCGTGACATCAAGGAGCGGTTCGACACCTCCAACGTCATGGTGGTCTCGCCGGACGTGGGCGGCGTGGTCCGCGCCCGCGCGCTCGCCAAGCGCATCGACGCCCAGCTCGCCATCGTCGACAAGCGCCGCGAGCGGCCGGGCGAGAGCGAGGTGATGAACGTCATCGGCAATGTGGAAGGCCGCTCCTGCATCCTCGTCGACGACATCGTCGATTCGGGCGGCACGCTGGTGAACGCGGCCGATGCGCTCCTTGCCCGCGGCGCCAAGGAAGTCACCGCCTACATCACCCACGGCGTGCTCTCAGGCGGTGCCGTTGCGCGCGTCACCGCCTCCAAGCTCAAGGAACTGGTGATCACCGATTCCATCCTGCCGACCGAGGCGGTGCGGGTGGCGCGCAATATCCGCGTCGTCTCCATCGCCACCCTCATCGGCGAGGCCATCGCCCGCACGGCGCACGAGGAATCGGTCTCCAGCCTGTTCGACTGAACGGGCCGCACGAGGCATCCGGCGGGCGCGCCGAACCATTGCCCGCGACGGGATCCCGGAGCATCAATAGCGCCGTGAGCCTCACGGAGCCCCGCCATGGCTGAGGACAAGGTTCAGGGACCAGCTTCCTACTTTCCCTCCATCGAGAAGAAGTACGGGCGGCCGATCGCGGACTGGCAGAAGTATGTGCGGGACGCCTATCCAGCGAAGCACATGGACCTGGTGGCGATTCTGAAGAACGATCATGGGCTGGGGCACGGACACGCCAACGCGATCGTCGCCTACACGCTCGCTCAGGATGGCCTGAAATAGGCGACGGACCGCCAGACCGCTGAAGGACCTGCTTCCGATGGGCCGGATCGCGCTCTAGCTGCGCGGCACCTCACCGCCGCCGTTCGTCTCTCCTTCCACCTCGCCCTTGCGCTGCAACCAGAGCATCGCGAGCCAGCAGGAGGAGGCCCAGGCGGCGCCGAGCGCCCATCCGCCCACCACGTCGGTCGGCCAGTGGACGCCGAGATAGATGCGGCTGATGCCGACGATGACGGTGATGACCGCCGCCCCGCCCAGCAGGAACAGCTTCACCCGCGTGCGCTTCTGGGTGCGGGCGAGCAGCGCCGCGAGGGTCAGGTAGACCACCGCCGCGAGCATGGCGTGGCCTGATGGGAAGCTCTGGGAATAGACCGACATGCCGTGGGGCACGAGGTCCGGCCGGGGCCGGTCGAAACCCCATTTCAGCCCCTGCGACAAGATGGTGCCGCCCGCCACCGACACCGCGACGAGCAGGGCAGCGTGGCGCTTGCGGGTGAGCATGAGGAAGAAGATCACCGCAAGCGTCAGCAGGGTGAGCACGCTGGTGCCGCCCAAGGCGGTGAGGTCGCGCATCATCTCCTCCACCCAGGGCGGGCCGAGGGGATCGGACGGATCGGCGGGATTGCGCAGGGCGAGCAGGATGTCCCGGTCGAGGCTGCCGGGCGCGCCTTCCGTCACCTCGTCGGCAACGACGAGGAAGAGATAGAAGGCGAAGGCGATGAAGCCGAGAACGGCCAGCGTCGCCCGTTCCATGGTGCTCACCGAGGCGAGCAGCGGACCGACGAGGGGAAGGCCTTCGAGACGGTGAAGGCCGCGCTTCAGCAAGGAAAGGGGGGGCTTGTCGCTCACGCGGAGAGGTTTGGCCGGAGTGGGTGCGTGCGTCAACTCCCTAACGGAAAGGGGCGACGCCGGTGCCAGCGCCGCCCCCTCCTGAGATCGAAATTCCGGTGAGGCCGGTCAGGCGGCCTGCTGCTTCGGGCGCACCTCGGCGGAATAGGAATCCATCAGCTGGTGGGTGATGCCCGAGGGGGCGAAGGTCCAGTCCGCGATGGAGCCGACCGGGGTCACTTCCGCGGCGGTGCCGGTGATGAAGCATTCCGAGAAATCGGACAGCTCTTCCGGCTTGATGTGGCGCTCGATCACCTCGATCCCATGGCGGCGGGCGATATCGATCACGGTGCGGCGGGTGATGCCGTCGAGGAAGCAGTCCGGGGTCGGCGTGTGGATCACGCCGTCCTTGACGAAGAACACGTTGGCGCCGGTGCACTCGGCCACGTAACCGCGATAGTCCAGCATCAGCGCATCGGCGAAGCCGCGACGCTCGGCCCGGTGCTTGGAGATGGTGCAGATCATGTAGAGGCCGGCGGCCTTCGCCCGGCAGGGGATGGTCGCCGGATCGGGGCGGCGCCACTCGGACAGATCGAGGCGCAGGCCCTTGATGCGCTGCTCGGGATCGAAATAGCTCGGCCATTCCCACACGCCGATGGCGAGGTGGATGGTGTTCTTCTGGGCCGCGACGCCCATCATCTCGCTGCCGCGCCAGGCCACCGGACGGACATAGGCGTCGACAAGACCGTTCTTCTCGAGCGTCGCCTTCTTGGCGGCGTCGATCTCCCCGATGGTGTAGGGGATGGTGAAGTCGAGCATCTCGCCCGAAAGGCGCAGCCGCTCGGAATGCTCGGAGCTTTTGAAGATCTCGCCGCCGTAGGCGCGCTCGCCCTCGAACACCGTGCTGCCATAGTGAAGGCCATGCGAGAGCACGTGCAGCTTGGCATCGGCCCACGGCACGAAAACGCCGTCGTACCAGATCCAGCCGTCGCGTTGGTCGAAGGGGACACCCTGAGCGCTCATCTTCTCAACTCCTGTTCAGACCGCGTCGTGCGCGCGGCTTCCCCCCTACGTCACCGCAGCTTTCCAGCGGTCCCGCATGGGGATATCTTTACGCCTGCTTACCAAGCCGGCAAAGCCGCGAAACGATCGAACCGGCCGGGCGATGCCCGCGACCGATCATTTCGTGGAACACGCTCTTTGGGTAACGATCAAAACGAAAAAAGTCAACATGACTGACATAAATTCCGCACTCGCCCTCGCCGGCGCACCCAAGACCGCCGCCGACGCACCTGCTCCGGCCGCGGCCGAGGCTGCGCCGCTCGTGGATTTCGTCGAGCTGCTGTTCTTCGCCTATCGTGATTTCGTGGCCGACCCGGACGAGATTCTCGCGCCCATCGGCTTCGGGCGCGCGCACCATCGCGTGGTCCATTTCGTCAACCGGCATCCGGGAATGCGCGTCACGGACCTGCTCGACATCCTGCGCATCACCAAGCAGAGCCTCGGCCGGGTGCTGCGGGAACTGGTGGACGAGGGCTTCGTGGAAAGCCGGGCCGGCGCCTCCGACCGGCGCCAGCGGCTGCTGTTTCCCACCATCAAGGGCGAAGCCCTCGCGCGCCAGTTCGTGGCGCTGCAGAGCCGGCGCATCGAGGCCGCGCTCGCGGCCAGCGGTGCGGAAAGCCAGGACACGGTGCGTCGCTTTCTTCTCGCCATGATCGACCCGGAGGATCGCGTGCCCGTGGAGCGGCTGATCGAGCGGGCGGACCGCGCGGCCCGGGCGCGCCGCGCGTGAGCGCCGACTGCCTCCGATCCCGCCCCGCTGTGCGGCGACCAGAAAACGAGACCCAGATGATCCTTCGCGCTTTTCGGGAGGCCCCCCGCCATGGCTGAGGCCGCGACGTCCTCCGTCGCCCTCGCCGACGATGCCCCCCATCTGCTCGTGGTCGACGACGACAACCGCATCCGCACGCTTCTGTCGCGCTTCCTCACCGAGAACGGCTATCGCGTCAGCACCGCCGCCTCCGCCGCCGAGGCGCGGGCGCGGCTGGAGGGCCTTGCCTTCGACCTTCTGGTGCTCGACGTGATGATGCCCGGCGAGAGCGGCCTCGACCTTGCCCGCGACCTGCGGCGCGGTTCGGCGGTGCCCATTCTCATGCTCACCGCCCGCTCGGACACCGCCGACCGCATCACCGGCTTGGAGGCCGGCGTGGACGACTATCTCGCCAAACCGTTCGAGCCGCGCGAGCTGCTGCTGCGCATCGGCTCCATCCTCAAGCGCGCGCTGCCGCCGCCGCAGAAGGCCATCGAAAGCGTGCGCTTCGGCGAGTTCGCCTTCCATCTGGAGCGCGGTGAACTGACCCGCAGCGGCGAGATCGTGCGCATCACCGAGCGCGAACGCGACATGCTGCGGGCGCTCGCCGAGGCCCCCGGCGATACGGTGCCGCGCCTGGCCCTCGCCGGCGGCGGGGCGGCGAGCGAGCGCGCCGTGGACGTGCAGGTGAACCGCCTGCGCCGCAAGCTGGAGCGCGATCCCGCCAACCCCGTCTATCTCCAGACCGTGCGCGGCATCGGCTATCGGCTGGTGGTGACGCCTTGAGCGTGGCGGAGAGCCCTACGGGTGTCCGCCACTGGGCGAGGCTGGTGCTCGTCTGGCTGAGGGACACGACCAACGGCTTCGCCGCCTGGTTCAACCGGGTGACGCCCAAGGGGCTCTATCCGCGCTCGCTGCTCATCATCGTCACGCCGATGGTGATCCTGCAGTCCGTGCTGGCCTTCGTCTTCATGGAGCGCCATTACAACGTGGTGACGCGCCGCCTCTCCGCCGCCGTCAGCCAGGACATCTCGGCCGTCGTCTCGCTCTACGATCTCTTGCCGAAGACCAACGACCACATCGCCCTGCGCACCTTCGCGTCGCGCAACCTCTCGCTCAACGTGGCGGTGCTGCCGCCCACCGACCTGCCGCCGCCCGGGCCGAAGCCTTTCTTCTCGGTGCTCGATGCCGCGCTGTCCCGCGAGATCGGCCTCAGGCTGAAGCAGCCTTTCTGGCTCGACACCGTGGGCCGCTCCATGCTCATCGAGGTCCGGGTGAAGATGGACGATGCGGTGCTGCGCATCTTCGCCCCGCGCAACGCCGCCTACGCCTCCAACTCGCACATCTTCCTCTTGTGGATGGTGGGCACCTCGCTGGTGCTGCTGGCCGTCGCCATCCTGTTCCTGCGCAACCAGATCCGCCCCATCGAGAACCTTGCCGACGCCGCCGAGGCCTTCGGCAAGGGGCGCGACGTGGAGAATTTCCGGCCCCGCGGCGCCCGCGAGGTGCGGCGGGCCGCCGTCGCCTTCCTGGAGATGAAGCGGCGCATCGAGCGGCAGATCGAGCAGCGCACGACCATGCTCGCCGGCGTCTCCCACGACATGCGCACCATCCTCACCCGCTTCAAGCTGGAGCTGGCCTTCCTGCCAGAGGGCGAGAGCGAGGCGCTAAAGAAGGACGTGGACGAGCTTCAGGGCATGCTGGAGGCCTACCTCGCCTTCGCCCGCGGCGACCCCGGCGAGCAGGCGGCCCTGACCGACATGGGCGAGCTGATCGAAGACCTGCGGCTCAATGCCGAGCGCGACGGCGCCACCGCCACGGCGAGCTTCATGGGCCCGCCTCTGGTGGAGGTGAAGGCCGACCAGCTCAAGCGCTGCATCGGCAACCTCGTGAACAATGCCGTGCGCCATGCCCGCGCGATCGCCGTCTCCGGCACCCGCGACGCGCGCTACCTGATCGTGACCGTGGACGACGACGGGCCGGGCATTCCCGAGGAGAAGCGCGAGGAGGTGTTCCGCCCCTTCCTGCGCCTCGATGATGCGCGCAACCAGGACGCTGGAGGCTCCGGCCTCGGCCTCTCCATCGCCCGCGACATCGCCCGCGCCCACGGCGGCGACATCCAGCTTTCCGACAGCCCCATGGGGGGATTGAGGGCTACGGTCCGCATCCCCGTCTAGCCTATTCCTTGGGCATGCCCGAACCTTGGGCTTGCCCCTCTTCGCCGGCTGATGATCCACTGGCGACATGGACAAGCTGCCCCCGCCTCCGCCCTTCCAGCCCGCAGATTTCGCCCAGACCCATCCCGGCCTTGCCTTGCTTCGCCTTGCCGCGCTTCTGGCCGAGGGCAGCGAGGCGGACGAGGAGGCGCTCGACATGATGTTCGAGCAGATGGAGGTGGGCGCACTGGACGGCCTCGCGCCCGCCGACATCTGGTCGGAAGTCTGCCGGGGGCTGATGGGTAACCGGCCCGGCGCCATGGTCAAGGCGCTGAGGGAATGCGGGGTGCTGGAAGAGATCCTGCCCGAGGTCTCCGCCGTCTTCGGGGTTCCGCAGATCACCGACACGGCGGACGAGATCGACCTCGGCGTCCTGCTCGTCGCCGCCCTAAACGAGGCCGGTCGGCGGGGCGCGCCGCTGGAGGTGCGTTTCGCGCTGCTGATGATGCACGCCGGCAAGTCGGACTCCCCGCGCGAGCATCTGCCCGTCCACTATCGCCACATGGAACGCGCCGTTCCGCGCATCGCGGCCGCCTGCGACCGCTTTGACGTGCCCGAGCGCTGCCGCGACCTCGCGCTCCTGTCCCTCCACGAATGCGAGCGGGTGCAGCGCGCCTCACCGGTCCGCGCCGGGCCGCTCGCGGCCATGCTGGAGCGCACCGGCGCCTTCCGCGATCCCGACCTGTTCGAGGAGCTGCTGCTGGTCGCCACCTGCGACTATTTCGGCCACGGCGACCGCATCGGCGAGACCCACCCCAAGGTGGAGCTGCTGCGGGCCGCCCGAGACGCCTGTGCCAGCATAGATGAAGGCGAGCGCGACGACATCGCCCTCGCCCGCGCGCAAGCCATTGCCACCGCGTTCAAATCCGAGCGGTGGGAAGAGGCGTGAGGATCAGAACAGGCGGCCGCCGTCCGGCACCTTGAGGCTCGGCGAGATGAGCACCACCGCGCCGTTCTCGTCGGGAAAGCCAAGGGTCAGCACCTGCGACATGAAGGGGCCGATCTGCCGGGGCGGGAAATTCACCACCGCCGCCACCTGCCGCCCCACCAGATCCTCCGGCGTGTAATGCACGGTGATCTGCGCCGACGACCTTTTCACCCCGATCTCCGGCCCGAAGTCGATGGTGAGCTTGAAGGCAGGCTTGCGCGCCTGCGGGAAGGGCTCGGCGGCCACGATGGTGCCGACGCGGATATCCACCTTCAGGAAGTCGTCGAAGGTGATGACGGGGGAAGGAGCGCTCTCGTCGGACATGGCGGCCTGCTGCTGCGGAAGGCCTGCTTATAGGCCAACGCCGGCCTTCTCCGCGAGCCCCCAACGGATCGTCGTCAGCTTGACAGTAAAGGGGGCAGAAAATATTAACCCAGCGGTAACCATGCCCGGGCGGGGGAACGGACAAGTGACTTTCAAACCACGGATTTTTGCCGGCTTCCTCGCCCTCTCGACCTTCGGCGCATCGCTTCCTGCCACGGCGCAGGAAACGGCCTACGATCGCTCCGGCCGCTGGACCATTACCGCCGTTTTCGACAACAACCAGTTCGGCTATTGCGCCGCCGACACCGACAACGGCCAGGTGCAGCTCCGCATCGGCACGGATGGAAAGTCTTGGCAGATCGGCGTGCCTTACTATGGCAACGTCTCGGGCCCCCTCGACGTCTATTACGGCTTCGGCGGCGCCGCGGAGATGGGCACCTTCCATGCCGAGGGGGACGGCTGGGCCTCCATGATGATCAACAACGACCAGCTTAACGCCTTCAGGACGTTGCCGGAATTCTCCGTGAATCTCGACCGGGGCGAGCAGACCTTCAAGCTCGCCGGCGCCATCCAGGCGCTCGACAAGACCCTGGCGTGCGCGCGCAACCGCGGCCAGAAGCCCTCCCCGCCGCCCCCTCCTCCGCAGCAGAATGTGACCAACGGCAAGAATTGCCCGCCCTTCGGCAGCGTCCGCTCGCAGAACAGCAATGCGGCGGTGAAGGTGATGTTCGTCAATGAAACGGACATTCCCCTCAATATCATGTGGATCGACTTCAACGGCGAGTGGAAGAAGTACCATACACTCAGGCCGCACTCGAATGTGGAGCAGCCGACCTATGGCACGCACCCGTGGATTGCCGTGGATTCCCGCGGCACCTGCCATGGCGGCGTGATGTACGGCAATCCGGCCTCGCGCACCGAGGGCGACAACATGTTCCAGATCTGGGACTGAGACGGCACGCAGGCCGGCGACAGCTTCGGGGAGCGATGGCAATGTCTTGCAGGACTTATGTTTTCGGGGCGTTGGTGGCCGCAGCGGCAGTCGCCGCGGCGGTCCCGGCGGCGGCGCAGAGCGCGGGGCGCAATTGTCCGCCCTATGGCAGCGTCCGATCCATCAACAGCAAGGCGCCGGCGGAGGTTATCTTCCTGAATTTCACGAAGATTCCGCTCACCATCATGTGGATCGACTTCGACGGGCAGTGGCGCAAGTACCACACGCTTGCCCCCAATGCCGCCGCCACCCAGCGCACCTTCGGCACCCACCCCTGGATCGCCGTGGACGACAGGGGCAATTGCCACGGGCGGGTGATGTATCCCAACCCCAATTCGCGCGACGGCGGCGACAACCGGTTCGAGATCTACGACTGATTTCGCTTAGACCACAAAGAGTTGCGCCTCCGACCGGGCGGCTGGCCGGAGGCGCGGTGCTCAGCTCCGAGGTGTGATCGGAGCCTTGCTGGTGCGGCCCCACGCGACGAAAAGTGCGAGGGCGAGCAGGACCAGATTCATCGGCAGCACCTGGGCCTCGCCACGGGTGACATGCAGCACCATGGCGGCCGCCTGGATGGTGGCGAAGCCCGCTGCCGCGAGCGGCGTCAGGCCCGGCTGGATGCGCGTAAGTGCCGGAAAGATAATGCCAATCGCGCCGGCCAGCTCGGCAAGCCCGACGAAGCGCACGAGCCAGATCGGGGCATCGGCGGCCCAGGTCGCGCCCATCTGGGCGAGGGCCGGCGGGGCCATGAATGCGTGCATGCCGCCGGCCATGGCGAACATGAGGGCGAGGAGGATCTGGGCGGCCCACAGAGCGAGGGTCCAGCCTCGATTCGGGGCGATGCCGGTGGCGATGTCGGTGGGTGCCATGGGGTGTTTCACCGGGGGTATCGGCGTCGTTCAGGAACGGTTCGCCTGACTGTCAGATGCCTCGACGCTAGCGCTTTCCCATGAGGCAATCATGCCGCCATAATTTGACGCACGATTTCCTGATAGCGAATGATGATGGACACGCTCGCCAGCCTCCGCATCTTCGTCGCCGTCGCCGAGCTGAAGAGCTTCGCCGCCGCCGCCGCGCGCCTGCGGCTCTCCCCGGCCATGACCACCAAGCATGTCCAGCATCTGGAGGCGCGGGTGGGGGCGCGGCTGTTCCAGCGCACCAGCCGGAAGGTCAGCCTCACCGAGGCGGGGGCGCTCTATCTCGCCGAGGTGCGCCCCCTGCTGGAGGGGCTGGACGAGGCGGAGGCGCGCATCGGGGCGGCGACGCTGGAGCCGCGCGGCACGCTGCGCATGAGCCTGCCGGTGTGGATGGCGCATCCGCGCTTCGTCCGCCTCTTCGCCGCCTACCGGGCGCGCTACCCGCAGGTGCGGCTCGACCTGCATCTGGACGGGCGGGCGGTGAATTTGGTGGAGGAGGGCTTCGACCTTGCCCTGCGCATCACCCGGACGCTGGACGAGGGGGTGATCGCCCGTGCGCTCGCCCCCATCCCCTTCGTGCTGGTGGCCGCCCCGGCCCTTCTCGCCCGCACCGGACGGCCGGAGCGCCTCGCCGATCTCGACGGCCTGCCCTTCCTCGCCTACGCGCCTTTGATGGCGAGCGGACGCATCGCGCTGCCGGGGACGGGCGAGGAGATCCGCTTCGATCCGGTGGTGCTGAGCGGCAACGAGACCCTGCTGCTGATGGCGGCGCGGGAGGGCATGGGCTTCGCCTTCATGCCCCGCGCCATCGTGGAGGACGACCTCGCCGCCGGCACGCTGGACCACCTCCTGCCCGCCGCCCTCACCCCCTCCATCCCCCTCTACGCCATCTACCCCAACCGCACCCACCTGCCCGCCAAGGTGCGTACGTTCCTGGATTTTCTGGTGGAGGAAGGGTGGTGAGGGGGGAGGCGGCGCCTCCCGGGAGGCCTTCGCCTCTGCCCCCTCCGTCATGCCCGGCCTCGTGCCGGGCATGACGGCCGGGAAAACATGCTCGGCGTTCAGGCGACAGACAGAAGAATTGTTGAACACAACGCGCATTCATCAAATTATGATTGATCGTTAAGAAATACTCGAAGAACGCTATCGGCTATGTGAGCTTAAGGGGAATACCTATGCGTATTTACCATTTTACCAAGGCAAATTTTGCACTCGAAGCGGCAATGAAACGGCGGCTTAAAATTGCCAGGCTCAACGAACTGAACGACCCGTTCGAGTTCATGACATGGGCATCAACAGATAGAGAGTTCAGGATAAAGCTTAAAAAATGGAAGGATTTCGAGAATCTTCGTACGGGAATTTTGTGTTTCAGCAGGAAATGGCACAACCCGCTTCTATGGGCGCATTATGCTGATAATCATCGAGGCATCGCCCTTGGATTTTCGGTTCCAGACGATACCACCTACAATCCCGTAAGATATGTCAGCAAACGTCCGACCGCGCCCATTGCCATAGGTCAATCACCCGACCGGATTAATGAGCTTATCCTCACAAAATTTGAAGCATGGAAATACGAGGACGAGTATCGTTGTTTTTGCCTATTGCATGATTCTATATTTGAAAATGACCTATATTTTGAGCCATTTTCGCACAAATTGAAATTAACCGAGATAATCTTGGGTTATAATTGCCCGATTTCGCCTAAAGAAATCAAAGAAGCAATTCATCCTAGCCTCAGAAACGTAAATATATTCCGCTCTCGGCCGGCATTCAAGGATTTTTCGGTAGTCCGAGACCTGAGATCTATCCGGTAATTCGCGCAGACGGCGCTCAGCGAACGACGCCAATCCCTCACCCCTCAAACCGCTCCACAAACTCCGCCACCCGTCGATCCACCCGCACATCCCGCCCGGTGATCGCCCGTACCAGCGAGAGCCCCTCCAGCGTCCGCGCGCGGGAGAGGGCCACATAGGCCTGTCCGGGGGCGAAGGCGCCGTCGGCGAAGTCGATGCGGACGTCGGTCAGGGTGAGGCCCTGCGCCTTGTGCATGGTGAGGGCCCAGGCGGGGGCCAGGGGGAGCTGGGTGTAGGTGCCCACCACCTGCGCCTCCAGCCGGCCGCCGGGCTCGTCCCAGCCGTAGCGGATGCGTTCCCAGGTGAAGGCCTCGATCTCCACGCTCGGGCCGGCATCAAGCTTCACCAGCGCCGAATGGGGGCCAAGGCCCGTCACCGTGCCCACCGAGCCGTTGACCCAGCGCCGGGCGGGATCGTTGCGCAGGGCCATCACGCGGGCGCCGCGCTTCAGCACCAGCTTTTCCGCCACCGGCAGGCGGTCGCCCTCCAGCCCGAACTCGCCCTTGAGCAGGCCGGAGAATTCGCGCCCCTCGTCGGAGAGGGCGGCGAGGCCGCGCGCATTGTAGGCATCGGCGCGGGCGTTGGTGGGGGTGAGGAGCACGGGCTGCGCGCCGTCGCGATGGGGGCGCACGCAGGCGGCGTTCAGCGCCTCCGCCGCCTCGCGGGCGCCCCGGCCCCGGCGCAAGGCGTCGAGCATGGCGATGAAGGCGCGGTCGGTCTGGCGGTGGACGAAGGTGAAGGGCACGCCCGTCACCTCCCGCCCGTCCAGCGCCTTGGCATGGAAGGCGAACGGCCCCTCGTAGCCCATGCGGCCGAGCATCTCCTGCTCGGCATAGGGCACCACGGGGGGAAGCTGGAGGAAATCGCCCACCAGCACCATCTGCACGCCGCCGAACGGCTCGGAATTGTCGCGGGCGATGCGGAGCGAGATGTCCACCGCGTCGAGCAGGTCCGCCCGCACCATGGAGATCTCGTCGATCACCACCCGGTCGAGCTTCTTGAGCAGGCGCCGCACCTGGGCGCGGGGCTTCACCTCGTCCGGGTTCTGAAGCCGGGGCGGAATGCCGAAGAAGGAATGGATGGTCTGCCCGCCCGCCTGCAGCGCCGCGACGCCGGTGGGCGCGAGCACTACCTGCCGGCCCCGTGGGGCCTTGCGCAGTTCGTGCAGGAAGGTGGTCTTGCCCGTGCCCGCGCCGCCCAGCACCATGATGAGCGGCGCCTTCGCCTCGATGGCGGCGAGGGCCCGCCCGGCGGCATCCGCGCCGGGGGTGTCGGCTGGTACGGGCAGATCGCTCACGAGGTGCGGTCGCTCACGAGATAAGGCCCGCCTCGCGGGCGAGGTCGATGAGGGGGCGCTGGGGCCGCGCGCCCATCTGGCCGATGATCTCCCCCGCCGCCAGCGCGCCGAGGCGCAGGCTCGTGGCCGGGTCGAGGCCGCGGGTATAGCCGGTGAGGAAGCCGGCGGCGAAGAGGTCGCCCGCGCCGGTGGTGTCCAGCACCCGCTCCACCGGATGGGCCGGCACGCTCACCACCGCCTCGCGGGTGACGAAGGAGGCGCCCTTCTCCGAGCGCGTCACCACCGCCTCCTTCGCATCCTTGCGCAGGGCGACAAGGGCGGCGTCGAAATCGGCGGTCTCGTAGAGCGACTTCAGCTCGCCCTCGTTGCAGAACACGAGGTCCACGGTGCCTGAGATGATGAGGGTCTTGAACTCGGCCCGGTAGCGATCCACGCAGAAGGTGTCGGAGAGGGAGAGCGCCACCTTGCGGCCGGCATCATGGGCGATGCGGGCGGCGTGCAGGAAGGCGCCCTTCGCCTCCGGCGGGTCCCACAGATAGCCTTCGAGATAGGTGACGGCCGCGCTCTCCACCATGGCCGGGTCGATGTCGGTGGCCTTAAGGTGCTGCGCGGCGCCGAGATAGGTGTTCATGGTGCGCTCGCCATCCGGCGTCACCAGGATGAGGCAGCGCGCGGTGGCCGGGCCGTCGGCGGCGGCCGGGGTGCCATAGGCGACGCCGGCGGCGCGGATGTCGTGGCCGAACACGGTGCCCAGCGTATCGTCCTTCACCTTGCCGATGAAGCCGGCCGTGCCGCCCAGCGAGGCGACGCCCGCCGCGGTGTTCGCCGCCGAGCCGCCGGAGGCCTCGGTGCCCGGCCCCATGGCGGCGTAGACGGCTTCCGCCCGCGCCTCGTCGATGAGGGCCATGCCGCCCTTGGCCATGCCGTTCTGCGCGAGGAAATCCTCCTCGGCGCGGGAGAGGACATCGACGATGGCGTTGCCGATGGCGAGGACGTCGAGGGCAGAGGCGGTCACTGGAAGTCTCCGGAAGATTCGGCGAGGGGTAGCACCCGACCCAGTGCGGTGCAATCGCGCCGCCCCGGGCGATGGCCTACCCCTTAACCTTTTCGCAAGGAATGCCGCCGCCGCCGCCCGGCGCGGCGGCTTCGCACTTGCAACGCGGGCGGCGTTCTGAACAATTCCACCTGATTGCTCACAGAAGGAGCCTGCCCGCAGCAGGGGCGGGAGCGCACGTTGCGAAGCGTCACGAGACGTGATGCGGCGCGGCGGCGCCCCGGTGCTAAAGGCAGGCTCGACGACGTACCGCTGGGGCACGGTGCGTCGGGATAAACGGCGACGAGAGGGACCATGTCGCGCAGGTATTTCGGAACGGACGGCGTGCGCGGGCGCGCCAATGCCTCGCTCACGGCGGATCTGGCGCTGCGGGTGGGCATGGCGGCGGGGCTGGTGTTCCAGCGCGGCGACTATCGCCACCGGGTGGTCATCGGCAAGGACACGCGGCTGTCCGGCTACATGATCGAGAACGCGCTGGTGGCCGGCTTCACCTCGGTGGGCATGGACGTGCTGCTGCTCGGCCCCATGCCGACGCCGGCGGTGGGCATGCTCACGCGCTCCATGCGCGCCGACCTCGGCGTGATGATCTCGGCCTCGCACAATCCGTTCGACGACAACGGCATCAAGCTGTTCGGCCCGGACGGCTTCAAGCTCTCCGACGAGGTGGAGCGCGAGATCGAGGAACTGATCGACGAGGATCTCGCCAAGCGCCTCGCCAAGCCCGCCGAGATCGGCCGTGCCCGGCGGCTGGAGGGCGTGCACGCCCGCTACATCGAATATGCCAAGCGCACCCTGCCGCGGAACCAGTCGTTCGAGGGCATCCGCGTGGTGGTGGACTGCGCCCACGGCGCCGGCTACCGCGTGGCCCCGGAGGCCCTGTGGGAGCTGGGCGCGGAGGTGATCTCCATCGGCGTCGAGCCGGACGGCATGAACATCAACCGGGACGTGGGCTCCACCTCCCCCGCCGCCCTCGCCGCCAAGGTGCGCGAAGTGCGCGCGGACATCGGCATCGCCCTCGACGGTGACGCCGACCGGGTGATGATCGTGGACGAGAAGGGCCACACGGTGGACGGCGACCAGCTCATGGCCGTGATCGCCGAGAGCTTCAAGGAGGACGGCCGCCTCGCCCGCGACGGGCTGGTGGCGACCGTCATGTCCAACCTCGGGCTGGAGCGGCACCTCGCCGGCGAGGGCATCACCCTGGCTCGCACCGGGGTGGGCGACCGCTACGTGCTGGAGCGCATGCGCGCCGATGGCTACAACGTGGGCGGCGAGCAGTCCGGCCACATCATCCTGTCCGACTATTCCACCACCGGCGACGGCCTCGTCGCGGCGCTGCAGGTGCTGGCGGTAGTGGCGCGGCAGGAGAAGCCCGTCTCCGAGGTCTGCCACCGGTTCGATCCGCTGCCGCAGATCCTCAAGAACGTGCGCTATCGCGACGGTGCGCCGCTGGAGAACGAGAAGGTGAAGGTGGCGATCGCCGATGCCGAGCGCCGCCTTTCCAACCACGGCCGCCTGCTCATCCGCCCCTCGGGCACCGAGCCGGTCATCCGGGTGATGGGCGAGGGCGACGACCGCGACCTGGTGGAAACCGTCGTGGACGAGGTGATCGACGCCCTCCAGCGCGCCGCCGCCTGAACGTCGAAGGGCGCCACGCGGCGCCCTTCTCCCTGGCTACGTTGTCGTTTTAAGCCCCCCGCCCCCCGGCCTCACCGGAGGGCGAAGGCGGCGCCCCTCAGGCGCCGGGCTGGCGCACCACGCGCAGGTAGGGCTTCACGGTCTTCCAGCCGTCCGGGAACTTCTCCTTGGCGGCGTCGTCCGAGAGCGAAGGGACGATGATGACGTCGTCGCCCTGCTTCCAGTCCACCGGGGTGGCCACCGAGTGCTTGGCGGTGAGCTGCAGGCTGTCCACCACGCGCAGGATTTCCGCGAAGTTGCGGCCGGTGGAAGCCGGGTAGGTGAGCGACAGCTTCAGCTTCTTGTCCGGGCCGATGATGAACACCGAGCGCACGGTGAGCGTGTCGTTCGCATTGGGGTGGATGAGATCGTAGAGGTCGGAGACCTTGCGGTCGGAATCCGCGATCAGCGGGAAGTTGAGGGTGGCGCCGGTGGCGTCCTTGATGTCGCCCACCCAGGCTGGATGATTATCGATGGCATCCACCGACAGGCCGAGCAGCTTGACGCCGCGCTTGTCGAACTCCGGCTTCAGGTGGGACGCCTGGCCCAGCTCCGTGGTGCAGACCGGGGTGAAGTTCTTGGGGTGCGAAAACAGGATGCCCCAGCTGTCGCCGAGCCATTCATGAAACTTGATGGGACCTTCGGTGGTCACGGCCTCGAAATCCGGAACCACATCGCCCAGTCGCAGCGTCGCCATGGTGATCTCCAATAAACATCGAAAAACTGTATATCTTTAGATTATACTACAAGTTCGATGCATTTAAAGCGGATTCACGCCCGGTTCGGGCGCGCGGTCCGTATCCGCATGGACCGCGCCGTTCATCACACATCAGCCTTTGTATGCTCTTGTCGCAGCTTGGCCGGACGAAGCCGATACGCGCCGCGACCAGCGGTCCAAGACGGAGGAAGCATCCATGAAACGCATCCTGGCGGCGGCCCTCGCAGCCGTCCTTCCCCTCCAGAATGCCGGGCTCGCCGTGGCCTGCACGGCAGTGAACGTGGTCGCGGCGGACAAGACCGTGATCGCCGGGCGCACCATGGAATGGGCGTTCGACATGAAATGGACTCTCAAGAGCATCCCCAAGGGCACCACCCTCACCTTGACCGCCCCGGCGGACCTCGGCCTGCCCGAGAAGAAGGTGGCGACGCTCTATTCTGCCGTGGGCATCAGCGCCGAGGTCATTCCCGGCGGCGCCATCATCGAGGGCCAGAACGCGGCCGGTCTCGGCATGAGCGGCAATTTCCTGCCCGGCTTCACCACCTACCAGACGGTGACCAAGGCGGACACGTCCTACGTCTCCATCCTCGGCTTCGGCGCCTGGGCGCTCGGCATGCACGGCACCGTGGCCGAGGTGCGCGCCGCGCTTGAAAAGACCAAGGTCTGGGCCGACGCCTCGCTGCCCAGCGGGCCGACCCCGCCCACCATCCACATGGTCTTCACCGATCGCTCGGGCGCCAGCATCGTCGTGGAATATGTGGGCGGCGACGTGCAGATCCACGACAATGTGGCGAGCGTGCTCACCAACGCGCCGACCTACGGCTGGCACCTCCTGAACCTGCGCAACTACCTCAATGTGTCCACCATGGGCGTCACCGCGCGCCAGTTCGGCACGGCCAACGTCACGGCGATCGGCCAGGGCGGCGGCGCCACCGGATTGCCGGGCGACTTCACGCCGCCGTCGCGCTTCGTACGGGCCGCGTTCATGCGGCATTACATGGCCCAGCCGAAGGATGCCGGCGACGCCACCGCCGCCATGGGGCACATCCTCAACACCGTGGACATCCCGCTCGGCGTCGCCCAGAGCAAGGAGGGCGATGCGGTGGTCTCGGACTACACCCAGTGGGTGGCCATCAAGGACCTCACCCACAACAGACTGATGATCGCCGATTACGCGCACCGGGCGACCTTCATCACCCTCGAACTCGACGCCATCTTCGCCCAGGACAAGCCCAGCGCGCGGCTGGTGACGGACCTGCCGTTCCCGGCGGCGGTGGACGGGACGGCGGCGCTGAGGAACTGAGACGGTGGGAGGTGCGCGCCCCATCATGGAGGGCGCGCGCCAGCCCTCACACCATGGCGCTGCGTGCCACTTGCTCACCCACCTCGAACACCCGCTTGTAGCGCTCGATTTCGCTGGCGGGGCCCATGGCCTTGGTGGGGTTGTCGGAAAGCTTCACGGCCGGGTGGCCGTTGGCGGCGATCACCTTGCAGACGATGGAGATGGGATCGAGCGCGCCGTGGGGCGCCAAGCCCCGGAAATCGTTGGTGAGCAGCGTGCCCCAGCCGAAACCGAGGCGGATGCGGCCGGTGAAGGTGTGCTGGATGCGCGCCACCTCCTCCGCGTCGAGGGCGTCGGAGAAGATGGCGAGCTTCTCCCGCGGGTCCTGCCCGCGGGACTTCCACCAGGCGATGGCCTCCTCGCCGCCGGCGATGGGGTCCTTGCTGTCGATGCGGATGCCGGTCCAGTGCGTCACCCAGTCCGGCGCGCGTTCCAGAAATCCGGTGGTGCCGTAGGTGTCCGGCAGGATGACACGCAAATTGCCGTCATAGTCGTCCTGCCAGTCGGCGAGCACCTGGTAGGGCGCCCAGCGCAATTCGTCCTCGTTGCGGGCGAGGGCCGCATAGACCATGGGCAACTCGTGGGCGTTGGTGCCGGTGGCCTCCACCTCGTGGCGCAGGGCGATGAGGCAGTTGGAGGTGCCGAGGAAGCCCTCCCCCAGCCCCTCCATCAGCGCCTGCACGCACCAGTCCTGCCAGAGATAGCCGTGGCGGCGGCGGGTGCCGAAATCGGCTATGTTGATGCGGCCGAGGGACTTCAGGAACTGCACCTTCTCCCACACCCGCGCCATGGCCCGGGCATAGAGGATTTGCAGCTCGAACTTGCCCATGCCCTTCAGCACCGCGCGCGAGCGCAGCTCATTGATGATGGAGAGGGCGGGGATTTCCCACATGGTGGTCTCGACCCACGGGCCCTCGAAGGTCAGCTCATACTGGCCGTCCACCTTCTCCAGATGATAGGCGGGGAAGCGGAAGCCCTCGAGCCAGGCCACATAGTCCGGCGAGAACATCTGACGCTTGCCGTAGAACATGTTGCCGCGCAGCCAGGTGCTCTCGCCGCGGGTGAGCGAGAGCGAGCGCACATGGTCGAGCTGCTCGCGCAGGGCGCCGATGTCGATGATGTCGGCCAGCCGCACCGAAGTGGAGCGATTGTGGATGCCGAAGGTGACGCGGGTCGCCCGGTGCCGGTTGAAGATCGTCTGCCCCATCAGCAGCTTGTAGAAGTCCGTGTCGAGCACGGACCGCACGATGGGGTCGATCTTCCAGGTGTGGTTGTAGACGCGCGTGGCGATGTCGGTCATGGGTGACCCCAGGGGCGGGACTGCACCTATACCATCGTCGGACAGGAATGGGAGGCTCCCGCGCGCGCGAGACCGCGAATGGGGCAGGCCGAACCAGGGAGGCCACATGACGCAAGGGAAGAAGAGCAAAACGAACGGGCCGGATCATGCGGAGGAGCGCGGCGTGGTTCTGCTCTCGGGCGGCAATCCCCAGATCGCCAAGGGCGAAGGCGACGCCCCCGTGCAGGCCTACATCGCGGCGATGCCGGGATGGAAGCGCGACCTCGGCGCGCGCCTTGATGCGCTGATCGTCGCGACGGTGCCGGACGTCCGAAAGGCGGTGAAGTGGAACTCGCCCTTCTACGGCATCGAGGGGAAGGGCTGGTTCCTGTCGTTTCACGTGCTGACGCGCTACGTGAAGGTGACCTTCTTCAATGGCCTTGCGCTCGATCCCGTCCCGCCCGGCGGCACCCCCAAGAGCAAGGACGCGCGCTGGCTGGACATCTACGAAGCCGACACGCTGGATGAAGCCCGATTGGCAGCCTGGGTGAAGCAGGCCGCCGCATTGCCGGGCTGGACGCCCTAGGCCTCGCTTCGCCGTTGCCGCCAGCAGCCCGGGCGGGCAGCCCCCTCAGCGGCAGCCCTTGCGGGCTTCCCAGGCCTGCACCTCGTTCACATAGCGCTGCTGGTCCGGCGTCAGTTTGCCGAAGGGGGCGTAGCAGCGGGCGCCGAAGGTGGCGATGGCGTCCTTGGTCTTGAAGCAATAGCCCTGCTCGGCATAAACCGCGTTGCGCTGGTACCACAGCGCCTTGCAGGACAGTTCGCTCAGCGCCTGCGCGTTGGCGGCCGACACGAAAACCGTTGCCGCAACGGCCCCGAGGACGAGCGCCGTCCGCCCCCTCCCCTTCCCGTTTGCCATCCCAGCCTCCCCATTTGCCACACCCTGTCACCGCCTGAGGCGGGCGGCGGGTGCGGCCCGCAGCATTATTGCTCAGATGGCACGAATGTCATTCCGTTTCTTCCCATAGAAGCGAAAACGGCGCGGGCGTATCCAATACGAAAGTCCAAAGCCGTAACGATCCGACCCGGATCGTGGCCCGCCAGGACGAAGCAACGAGCTTCGAAGCAACAATACAAGGGAGGACTGCCATGGCCCGCATGCGCGCCGTCGACGCCGCCGTCCGTGTTCTCGAGAAGGAAGGCATCTCCTGCGCCTTCGGTGTTCCGGGCGCGGCCATCAACCCCCTCTATTCCGCCATGAAGGCGCGCGGCTCCATCCGCCACGTGCTGGCGCGCCATGTGGAGGGCGCCTCCCACATGGCCGAGGGCTACACCCGCGCGGTGGCCGGCAATATCGGCGTGTGCATCGGCACCTCCGGCCCCGCCGGCACGGACATGATCACCGGCCTCTACTCGGCCTCGGCGGACTCGATCCCGATCCTGTGCATCACCGGCCAGGCGCCGCGCGCCCGCCTCTACAAGGAAGACTTCCAGGCGGTGGACATCGAATCCATCGCCAAGCCCGTCACCAAGTGGGCGGTGACCGTGCGCGAGCCGGCGCTGGTCCCCATGGTGTTCCAGCAGGCGTTCCACGTCATGCGCTCGGGCCGCCCCGGCCCGGTGCTCATCGACCTGCCCATCGACGTGCAGATGGCGGAGATCGAGTTCGACGAGGAGACCTACGCGCCGCTGCCGGTCTACAAGCCGTCCGCCACCCGGGCGCAGATCGACAAGGCGATGGGGATGATCCTCGACGCCAACAAGCCGCTCATCGTCGCCGGCGGCGGCATCATCAATGCCGATGCCTCCGATCTGCTGGTGGAGTTCGCCGAGCTGACCGGCATCCCGGTCATCCCGACCCTCATGGGCTGGGGCACCATTCCCGACGACCATCCGCTGATGGCCGGCATGTGCGGCCTTCAGACCTCGCACCGCTACGGCAATGCGAACATGCTGGCGTCCGACTTCGTGGTCGGCATCGGCAACCGCTGGGCCAACCGCCACACCGGCTCGGTGGAGGTCTACACCCAAGGCCGCAAGTTCATCCACGTGGACATCGAGCCCACCCAGATCGGCCGCGTGTTCGGCCCCGACTTCGGCATCGTCTCCGACGCCAAGGCGGCGCTGGAGCTGTTCGTGACCGCCGCCAAGGAGCTGAAGGCCGCCGGCAAGCTGCCGGACTGGACCGCCTGGGCCGACGAATGCCTCGGCCGCAAGCAGACCATGCTGCGCAAGAGCCATTTCGACGCCGTGCCGCTGAAGCCCCAGCGGGTCTATGAGGAGATGAACGAGGCGCTGGGCAAGGACGTCACCTACGTCTCCACCATCGGCCTCTCGCAGATCGCCGGCGCGCAGTTCCTGCACGTCTACCATCCGCGCCACTGGATCAATTGCGGTCAGGCCGGCCCCCTCGGCTGGACCCTGCCGGCGGCCCTCGGCGTGCGCGCCGCGCGGCCCGATGCCAAGATCGTCGCGCTCTCGGGCGACTACGACTTCCAGTTCCTCATCGAGGAGCTGGCGGTGGGCGCCCAGCACAAGCTGCCCTACCTGCACGTGGTGGTGAACAACTCCTACCTCGGCCTGATCCGTCAGGCGCAGCGCGGCTTCAACATGGACTTCGAGGTCAGCCTCTCCTTCGACAACATCAATTCGGAGGAAATCGGGGCCTACGGCGTGGACCATGTGGCGGTGGCCGAGGGCCTCGGCTGCAAGGCCATCCGCGTGCGCACCCCGAACGAGTTCAAGGATGCCTTCGCCAACGCCCAGAAGCTCATGGACGAGCATCAGGTGCCGGTGGTGCTGGAATTCATCCTGGAGCGCGTGACCAACATCGCCATGGGCGTGGAGATCAACGCCGTGAACGAGTTCGAGGAAGTCCTCGACATCCCGCTCAGCGAGGTGCGTTCCCTGGAGCCGGCCGAGTAAGGCCGGCGCACAAACACTCTTATCGATTTAAAAAAGCCTGGATGCCCCGGCCGCGCCGGGGCATGACAGTGCGCCACAACGGCTCAGCCCGCGGAGAGACGCATGCCCAAGTTCGCCGCCAATCTCACCATGCTGTGGAACGAGATCGATTTCCTCGACCGCTTCGAGAAGGCGGCCAATGCCGGCTTCACGGGCGTCGAATATCTCTTCCCCTACCCCTTCGAGAAGGACGTGCTGGCCGAGAAGCTGGCGAAGTACAATCTCACCCAGGCCCTGCACAATCTGCCGGCCGGCGACTGGGCGGCGGGCGAGCGCGGCATCGCCTGCATCCCCGGCCGCGAAGGTGAGTTCCAGGACAGCGTGGGCAAGGGCATCGAGTATGCGAAGGCCCTGAACACCAAGGCCATCAACTGCCTCGCCGGCCTCACCCCCAAGGACGTGCCGGCGGAGAAGGTCCACGAGACCCTCATCAAGAACCTGAAGTTCGCCGCGGCGGAGCTGAAGAAGGCGGGCATCCCGTTCGTCGTCGAGGCCATCAACACCCGCGACATTCCCGGCTTCCACCTCCACAACACCAAGCAGACGCTCAAGGTGCTGGATGAGGTCGGCGCGGACGACATCTTCTTCCAGTACGACATCTACCACATGCAGATCATGGAAGGGGATCTCACCCCCACGATCCGCAACAACATCGCCCGCATCAAGCACATCCAGCTCGCGGACAATCCCGGCCGCGGCGAGCCGGGCACGGGCGAGATCAACTATCCCTTCCTGTTCAAGGCCATCGACGACACCGGCTACGACGGCTGGATCGGCTGCGAATACAAGCCGAAGACCACCACCGACGAAGGCATCGGCTGGTTCGCCCCCTACAAGGGCTGAGCTTCCGCCCGCTTCAGGACAACAAGCACTCTTCAGGAGAAACGCACATGAACGTGGGATTCATCGGCCTCGGCATCATGGGCGGCCCCATGGCCGGCCACCTCATCGACGCCGGGCACACGCTGTTCGTCTATGACGTGGTGAAGGTGCCCGAGGCGCTGACCGCCAAGGGCGCGACCGCCTGCGCCTCCTCCGCCGAGGTGGCGAAGAACGCCGACATCATCATCACCATGGTGCCGGATACCCCGCACGTGGAAGAGGCGCTATTCGGCAAGGGCGGCGTCGCCGAAGGCCTGTCGGCCGGCAAGATCGTGGTGGACATGAGCTCCATCTCGCCCGTCGCCACCAAGGGCTTCGCGCAGAAGATCAACGCGCTCGGCTGCGACTATCTCGATGCCCCGGTCTCCGGCGGCGAGGTGGGCGCCAAGGCCGCCTCCCTCACCATCATGGTGGGCGGGCCGGACGGCGCGTTCGACAAGGTGAAGCCGCTGTTCGAGAAGATGGGCAAGAACATCACCCTCGTCGGCGGCAACGGTGACGGCCAGACCACCAAGGTGGCCAACCAGATCATCGTCGCGCTGACCATCGAGGCGGTGGGCGAGGCCCTGCTGTTCGCCTCCAAGGCGGGCGCCAACCCCGCCAAGGTGCGCGAGGCGCTGATGGGCGGCTTCGCGTCGTCCAAGATCCTCGAGATCCACGGCGACCGCATGGTGAAGCGCACCTTCGATCCGGGCTTCCGCATCGAGCTGCACCAGAAGGACCTGAACCTCGCGCTGCAGAGCGCGAAGATGCTGGGCGTGAGCCTGCCCAACACCGCCACCTGCCAGGAGCTGTTCAACGCCTGCGCCGCCCATGGCGGCTCCAAGTGGGACCACTCCGCCATGGTGAAGGCCCTCGAGCTGATGGCCAACCACACCGTGGCCCCGGACGCCTGAGGGCGTCCACAACACACAGAGCCACGACAGCCTTGGCGACGCGCGGCACGTTCCCTGCCCTGCGTCGCCGGCACCCCGGACGGGTCCGCGCGGCCCCTTCGGAAGAGGCGCGCCGACAGCGTTCCCGGCGCGCCTCCGCCACTTCACCTTGCGCCCCCCACCTCCGGCGCCGAACGGGGGGCGACGCGCAGCCAGACCTGCCTGCAACGGTCAGCTTTGCTGCCGTTTATGCGACTTTATGCGTACATCAAAGGCGCGCATGATGCCGCCTAAAACGCATTGAACCGAGCGCGAACGCGCCAGCCGGAGGACGACTCATGCCCAACAAGCGCCACCCCATCCTCAAGCGCCAACGCGCCACCAAGATCGTCGCCACGGTCGGCCCGGCCTCCAACAGCGAGGAGAAGCTGAAGGCGCTGTTCCTCGCCGGCGTGGACGTGTTCCGGCTCAACTTCTCCCACGGCACCCAGGCCGATCACGGCGAGGTGCTGGCCCGCATCCGGCGGCTGGAGAAGGAGATGAACCGGCCCATCGGCGTCATCGCCGACATGCAGGGCCCCAAGCTCCGCATCGGCCGCTTCAAGGACGGCTCCATCGCGCTCAAGGCGGGCGACGTGCTCCACTTCGACGCCGACGTGGACCGCCCCGGCGACGAGACGCGCGTGCCGATCCCCCATCCGGACATCCTCGAAGCCCTCACCGTCGGCTCCACCGTGCTGTGCGACGACGGCAAGGTGCGCCTGAAGGTGGTGAAGAAGGGCGCCGGCTTCCTGGAGGCCCAGGTGGTGGCGGGCACCAAGCTCTCCAACAACAAGGGCTTCAACATCCCGGACGTGGTGCTGCCGCTCTCCCCGCTCACGGAGAAGGACCGCCACGACCTCGAATTCGCCTGCGAGGCGGGGGTGGAGTGGATCGCCCTCTCCTTCGTGCAGCGGCCGGAGGACATCCACGAGGCGCGCGGCCTCATCAAGGACCGCGCCGCCATCATGCTGAAGATGGAGAAGCCCGCCGCGGTGGAGCATCTCACCGAGCTGGTGGAGCTCTCCGACGCCATCATGGTGGCGCGCGGCGATCTCGGCGTGGAAATGTCGCTGGCCGAGGTGCCGGCGCTGCAGAAGCGCATGATCGCGGAATCCCGCAAATACGGCCGCCCGGTGATCGTGGCGACGCAGATGCTGGAATCCATGATCACCGCCCCCGTGCCCACCCGCGCCGAGGTGTCGGACGTGGCCACCGCCGTCTATGAGGGCGCGGACTGCGTGATGCTCTCCGCCGAGACCGCCGCCGGCCAGTTCCCGGTGGAGGCCGTGACCTTCATGGATGACATCATCCGCCATGTGGAGTGCGATCCCGGCTACCGGCAGGTGCTCGACGCCACCCAGTCGGAATGGGGCAAGACCATCGGCGACGCCGTGACCAAGGCCACCTACCAGGCGGCCATGGCGGTGGATGCCTCCGCCTTCGTGGCCTTCACCCTGTCGGGCACCACCGGCCTGCGCGCCGCGCGCGAGCGGCCCGCCATCCCGATCCTCGGCCTCACGCCGAAGGTCGAGACCGCCCGGCGCCTTGCGCTCTCCTACGCCGTGCACGCCGTCCACATGAAGGAGGACATCCACTCCTTCGGCGAGATGGTGGACACCGCCGTGCGCACCGCCGTGGAGCACACCCTCGGCAAGCCGGGCGACCGCCTCGCCATCACCGCCGGCGTGCCCTTCGCCAAGCCCGGCACCACCAACATCATGCGCATCACCACCATCGGCGCCACCAACCCGCCCTCCCGCGACGACCTCGACACCGGGGCGGCGAAAGGGGCCAAGGGCAAGGTGCACGCCTGAAACGTGCATGCCTGATGGGGATGCGCGCCTGACGCGCGCATCCTGCCGCGGCGAAACTTGAGCCTGACCTTAAGCGGTGCGCCGCAATGTGCTGCCTGTTGACGCATGCGGCACCATGAAATCGTTTTCGACGGTGCCCGAGGGCTGTGGGCGCGACTGTGGGCTGGACGAGGGGCGCCCCCTTCGGTCTATGGTGTGGCCATTCACAGCCCAGCCGGCCGAATTATGCCCGTCGAGATCGAGCGCAAGTTCCTCGTGACCTCCAACGCATGGAGAGTGGGCGCGCGCGCCACCCCCATCCGGCAGGGCTACCTGTCGCAGGAGGGCGCGACCGTGCGCATCCGCATCGCCGATGGCGATGCCTTCATCACCGTGAAGGGCAAGACGCAGGGCCTGTCCCGCGCAGAATTCGAATATCCCATCCCCGTCGAGGACGCCCGGGTCATGCTGGAGACGCTCTGCGCCCGGCCGCTGATCGAAAAGACCCGCTATGCCGTGGAGCACGCGGGCCGACTGTGGACGGTGGATGTGTTCGAGGGCGAGAACGACGGGCTGGTCATGGCCGAGGTGGAGCTCGACGGCATCGACCAGCAGGTCGAGCTGCCGGACTGGGTGGGCGAGGAAGTCACCGCCGATCCCCGCTACCGCAATTCCTCGCTGGTGAACGCCCCGCTCGGCTACGGCAAGTAGGCGGGCGCGGAGTCGCCTCCGCGCCGGACCTCGCGCGCCGGATTTGGCGCGCCTGCCGCGCGCCGCACCGGCCCCTCAGGCCGACATGATGTAGTCGCGCAGCTGGGCGCTTTCGCGCTCCATTTCCTCCACGCGATACTTCACCACGTCGCCGATGGAGATGATGCCCACGAGCTTGCCGTTCGACACCACGGGCACGTGGCGGAAGCGGCCGCGGGTCATGCGCTCCATGATCTGGGGCACGGTTTCGTCGGGCGCGCAGGTGACGACGGCCTTGGTCATCAGCCCGGTGATCGGCTCGGCGAGCACGTCCACGCCACGCTCGCCGATGAGGCGCACCACGTCGCGCTCGGAGATGATGCCCTCCACGCCCTGATCCGCATTGGTGACCACGATGGCACCGATGCGGTTGCGCGCGAGGCTCGCCACGGCATCGCCGAGGCTGGCGTCGGGGGACAAGGTGACGATGTCGTTGCCCTTGCGGCTCAGGATGACGGTCACGGACATTGGCGCTTTCTCCCTAACTGGTGGCTCCAGGGGCCCGCTCCGCCGGCGGGCCTTCTCTGGAAACGATCCGGACAGGGATGATCCCTCGCATCGCCGTGCGACGCAAGCGCGCAGCGCACGCGCTCCACCTCGACCTTGGCAGTATGAGGGCCGGCTCAGGCCACGCGCCGGCGGGGCACCGGATCGAACAGCGGGAACAGCAGCAGGCCGGCGACGAAGCCGCCGATATGGGCCTGCCACGCCACTTCGGCCCCCTCCGTGCCGGGCAGGGAAACACCCAGCGCGAACAACAGGTTGAAGGCGAACCAAGCGCCGACGAAGATCAGCACCCGCCCGTCGGAGAAATTCTCCTTCAGCGTGCCGGCCGGCTGGTGGTCGGCGAAGATGGAGCGATAGCCCGAGAGCGCGCCGCCCGGCGCGAAGGCGAAGCGCACCGCCGCCGCCATGGTGCCGGAAATGGCGGCCGAGGCGCCGATGAGCGGCGCGATGGCATCGCGATTGGCGAGATAATGCGCCCCCGCGCCGGCCGCCGCCGTCACCGCGCAGAACAGCCAGAATCGCCCCGAGCCGAACCGCCGCGCCACCGGCGTGCCGAAGGCGAGCAGCCAGACGAGGTTGACGATGAGGTGCATCCAGTTGGCGTGGAGCAGCGCATAGCTCACCACGGTCCACAGCTTCGGGCCGATGCCGCCCGGCAGATAGAACATGGTGTCCGGCAGCGTGTAGCGCGCCGGAATGAAGGCGAAATAGGTGAGCAGCTCGATATCCGCGTCCTCGGAGAGGAGGAGCGTGCGGATGGCATGGATCGCCACCAGCCCAAGCGCCATCACCGCCACCGCGCCGGGCACGTTGAAAACGGGTTCCCGATGCGATGTGCCGGGAGTGGTGGGGCGGTCGAGCACGCCCTGCACATAGGTGCCGCCGCCCGGCCCGGCAAGGGAAAACGTGGCGGAGCCGGGGGCTTCCCGGACAAGAGACGGCGGTTCCTTGCACAGCCGTCGCCCTCCGGCCTGACCGGAGGGCCCACCCTGCCGCCCGCACCAGCGTCCGATGACCGGAGCGAATGGCGACATGGGTCCTCCGATCACGTCGGAGGAGGACGGCGGTTTGGGGCGGAAAGTCTTGTTCCCCGGACAAGCGACGGCGCAGCCGGAGCGCCGATCCGGGGGCCAGGGGAAAACATCGCGCAGCGAGGCAAAATCTTGGGGCAGGTGAAACAGGAAGCGCCTACGGCGGATTGTTGCGCTGGGCCCCGGCTCGCATTCCGCTTTCGCTGCATGCGTCCGGGGCGCGAGAGCCGCACCCAGGCGCGCCGCTCGCCCCCTACAGCGCGTAGCGCAGGCCGAAGCGCACTTCCTGGGCGGTGGAATTGCCGAGGGACAGGCCGCCGGCATAGGCGGGGCTGCCGAGGTCGAGATAGCGGTAACCGAGATCGAGGCTGAAGCTGCTGCTCACCGCGAAGGAGACGCCCGCGCCCGCCGACCAGGCGAAATCCCAGCTGTTGCCGGCCGGCTGCAACGCCGCCGGGGCACTGAGCGAATTGATGGCGAAGCCCACGCCGGCGCTGAGATACGGCGTGAAGCCGGCCAGCGTGATGATGTCCCAATAGACGCTGGCGAGCCCCACCGTGGCGCTGGCGCCGACGCTCGGCCCGAACGGCGAAAGGCTGGCCGAGCCGAGGGAGAGATAGTCGAGGCTCACCTCGCCGCGCAGGAAGGGCAGGAAGCGATAGCCGATGCCGCCGCCCAGCGACCAGCCGGCCCCTGACACATCGAGCCCGGTGGGAAGCCCGAGATAGGACAGGCTGGCGCTGCTGGCGGGGAGATAGCCCACGTCCGCGCGGAAGTACCAGCCGGAGGCGGCATCCTCGCTCACCACGGGCGCGGCGAGGGAAAAGTCGCCCGGCTTGCCGAGGGCGGCCATCATGGCCTCCATCTCCGCATCCGCCTTGTCGGCCGCGTGCGCCGCGGTCGCCAGCGCCGCCAGCGCGAGAGAGGCCAGAAGAAGACGCCCGGCCCGACCAAACACACCCATCATGACGTCCCGCCCGAGAAAAGCTCTGGAGGGATGTGTGCCACGGGGAGGCTTAAGGCCGGATTAACCCTGATGAAGGGTTAAGCTCCAGAGCAGGCGCCGTTCTGATTGCCTCGCGATCAGAACGCATAACGCGTTTTCTTTCTTGGCGTTAAGAGGACGGTTCACCGATCAAGTTGATTCAACTTCATCGGATCGCACTCTGACGCGGCAAAGGATTTCTCCGCGTCCCGCCGCCATCGGTTCAGGACGCCCCGCGCCCGGCCAGCAGCGCCTCCACCGCCAGCATGTCGCGCCAGGCGAAGCGCTTGCCCAGCGGCGTGCGCAGCAGATAGGCCGGGTGGAAGGTGGCGATGGCGCGGATGGTGCGCGTGCCGGTGTCGTAATCCATGAAGCGGCCGCGCAGCTTGGTGATGCCCTCGGTGGTGCCAAGCAGCGCCTGCGCCGAAGGCCCGCCGAGGCACACGAGAATGTCCGGGTCGGCCAGCTCGATCTGCCGGGCGATGAAGGGCAGACACACCGCCGTCTCCTGCGGCGTGGGCGTGCGGTTGCCCGGCGGGCGCCAGGGAATGACATTGGCGATGTACGCGCTGGTGCGGTCGAGGCCGATGGAGGCCAGCATCAGGTCCAAGAGCTTGCCGGAGCGGCCGACGAAGGGCAGGCCCTGCTGGTCCTCGTCGCGGCCCGGCGCCTCGCCCACGAACATGACCTTGGCGGCGGGATTGCCATCGGCGAACACGAGCCGGCTGGCGGTGCGCTTCAGGGCGCAGCCCTCGAAGCCGTCGAGGATGGCCTTCAGTTCGTCGAGGCTGGCGGCGCCGCGGGCGGCCTCGCGCGCGCCCATCACTGCCTCGTCCGGCGGCTGGGTGACAAGGGCCGGCGTGCCGGTCACCGGGGATGGCGTGGGCCGCGCCGGCTGGTTGCGGGAGGGCGCCGGGCGGTTCGGGGCAAAGCCTGCCGACGGCGCGGATGCGACGGCCTCGCGCCCCGGCGCGGCGGGCGGCCGGGGGCGGCTCGCCTCGGCGGCGCTCTCCGCGAAGCGGTCCACCGGCATCTCGCCGATGGCCACGTCCACGCCCGCCTCCCAATGGAAGGCGAGAATGTCGGCCCAGTCGTCGAAGTCCCTGTCGGCGGTCACGTCCATCCGTTCACTCTAGGCTCGCGGGCGCCTGGGCGACACGCGCTCAGTCCGGCCGCTGCTTGTAGTCGAATTCGGCGTCGGAGAGCAGCCAGAACTCCGCAATCCGCCCCCCGCGCAGATGGTAGAAATAGATCACCTCGGTCCTGAACGCCTCACCGGTCGCGACCAGGGTGCAGGAATAGAGGAAGCGGATCGCGAAGCGGTCGGCCGCCGCAACGATGTCGCGGATGTCGTAGATCGGATTGTCGAAGTTCTGCACATCCCACTGCAGGCGATTGGAGATGTCGGACAGCGACAGCGTCTGCGAACGGTGATGGCCCACCACATCCGGATGGTAGAAGCGCTCCAGCGCCGTGTGGTCGAACGGCCGCCACACCTCGTCCATGAGGCGGTTGGCGAAGGCGCGGACATCGTCAGGGCTCATGTCGGCAAGGCTCACGGGCGGCCTCCTCGAAGGGTGCGGCCGGAGGTTAGGCCCGAATGGACGCGCCGGTAAGGGTGCATGCGCAATCCCGCGCTCCGGCGCCGGACGGATGGGTTCACCATTTTCAGTCCCGCGGAATTAAATTCCCGCATAGGGAAAGATGTTGCCCTAGACGAGAGTGTGCGGTTGTCTTTGCCGACGTGTCGTGGAAAAAGTCCAATCAACGGGATTGACAGACGGGAGCCGAAGGATGAGCGCGGCGGAACTGCCTGAGCGCGAGGGCATGGATTATGACGTGGTGGTGGTCGGCGCCGGTCCTGCGGGGCTTGCCACCGCCATCCGCCTGAAGCAGCAGGCGGCCGAGCGCGGGTCCGACGTGTCCGTCGTGGTGGTGGAGAAAGGCTCCGAGGTCGGCGCCCACATCCTGTCCGGCGCCGTCGTCGATCCGGTGGGCCTCGATGCCCTCATCCCCGGCTGGCGGGAGGAGGCGGATGCGCCCCTCACGGTGCAGGTCACCGACGACCATTTCTACCTGCTCGGCCCGGCGGGCGGCGTGAAGCTGCCCAATTTCGCCATGCCGCCGCTGATGAACAACCACGGCAACTATGTCGGCTCGCTGGGCAACGTCTGCCGCTTCCTCGCCCAGAAGGCCGAGGCGCTGGGCGTGGAGATCTATCCGGGCTTTGCCGCCGACGAGATCCTCTATGACGACAAGGGCGCCGTCATCGGCATCGCCACCGGCGACATGGGCGTGGACAAGACCGGCGCTCAGAAGGCCGAATTCACCCGCGGCATGGAATTGCGCGGCCGCTACACCGTGTTCGCGGAAGGCGCGCGCGGGCACCTCACCAAGCAGATCATCGCCAAGTACGACCTCGGCGCCGGCCGCGACGTGCCGAAGTTCGGCATCGGCCTGAAGGAACTGTGGAAGGTGAAGCCGGAGAAGCACAAGCCCGGCCTCGTGCAGCATGCGTTCGGCTGGCCGCTCGACAGCAAGACCGGCGGCGGCGCCTTCCTCTATCACATCGACGACGAGCAGGTGGTGGTGGGCTTCGTGGTCCACCTCAACTACCAGAACCCCTGGCTCTCGCCCTTCGACGAGTTCCAGCGCTTCAAGACCCACCCCATGTTCCGCGACACGTTCGAGGGCGCCAAGCGCATCTCCTACGGCGCGCGCGCCATCACCGAGGGCGGCTACCAGAGCGTGCCCAAGCTCTCCTTCCCCGGCGGCGTGCTGGTGGGCTGCGCGGCCGGCTTCGTGAACGTGCCGCGCATCAAGGGCAGCCACAATGCGGTGCTCTCCGGCATGCTCGCCGCCGACCACCTGCTCGACGCGCTCGCCGCCGATCGCAGCCACGACGAGCTTGTGAGCTACGAGGCGACCTGGCGGTCTTCGGCCATTGGCGCGGACCTGAAGAAGGTGCGCAACATGAAGCCGCTGTGGTCGAAGTTCGGCACCTTCCTCGGCATCCCGCTGGGCGCGCTGGACATGTGGACCAACACCTTCGGCTTCTCGCTGTTCGGCACGCTGAAGCACGGCAAGACCGACGCCGCCTCGCTGAAGCCGGCGAAGGACTGCAAGAAGATCACCTATCCGCGCCCCGACGGCGTGCTGACCTTCGACAAGCTCTCCTCGGTGTTCCTCTCGAACACCAACCACGAGGAGAACCAGCAGGTCCATCTGGTGGTGAAGGACATGGCCCTGCAGAAGGCGTCGGAGCACGACGTCTATGCCGGCCCCTCCAACCGCTATTGCCCCGCCGGCGTCTATGAGTGGATCGAGGAGGGGGCGGACGCGCCGCGCTTCCAGATCAACGCGCAGAACTGCGTCCACTGCAAGACGTGCGACATCAAGGACCCGAACCAGAACATCACCTGGACGGCGCCGGAAGGCGGCGGCGGGCCGAATTATCCCAACATGTGAGGCGACCGGCCGTTCGCTGGATCATGCCCTGGGGCGCGCGCCCCGGGCATGAAGGCGGACGGCCGCTTCTGCGCCGCAGCAGCCTCGGAAGTCCTTCAGGCTCACAACATTCCCCTGCGTCATATTACGCAAGGTCACGCGCAGAACTTTCGGCGGCGCAATACAATAATTGCCCCGGCCTCCTGCGGTGGGAGGTAGACCCCGGCGGCCACCAGGGCTACTCCTGCTTGTGTGACTGTCAGGGAAGTTGCACAAAATGGCCACGAAGACGAAGGCGCCCGCTTTTGGCGGGCTCGACCGGTCGAAGACGCTTGCCGAAAACACCGTGAACGCCGGCCCGGTGGTGCTGGATTCCAACGTCACGCTCAAGAATCCGGACGGCACAGGGTTCCAGGGCGGCAGCCTCACCGTGAAGCTGGCGAATGCGGGGGTGGATGACCATCTCTCCATCGCCGAGGTGGGCGGCATCACGCTGAAGACGGATGCCAGCACCACCTCCGTCATCTACAACGGCGCCCGGATCGGCACGGAGACCGTCTCCGGCTCCACCATCACGGTCAGCTTCGACCAGCCGGTGGGCGATGACGCCGCCACGGCCCTCGCCCGCGCCATCGCCTATTCCAACCCCAGCAACACCCCCTCCGCCGCCGCCCACGCGGTGACCTTCACCGCCGTCGACGCCGAGCACAGCTCGATCTCCGCGACCATGCAGCTGAAGGTGAAAGCGGAGAACGATGCGCCGGCGTTCTCCAACCTGGGGCCGGTTTCGTCGCACATCCTGTCGACAGCCTCCCAAGGCGTTGTCATCGACGGAGACGCGCACGTTTACAATCCGGACGGAACGGGATTCAAGGGCGGAAAGCTAACCGTACATTTAAGCGACGGAAATACGGATGATTTGATTTATCTTTCTCAAGGTGCCTTCAGCATCGTTGGAACAAAACTGTATCTCGACGGAAAAGTTGTCGGAACGGTATCGGCCGAAGGGGTCGTGGGACATGACCTTTCCTTGACCTTCAAGAGCAATGTCGCCATCTCTGACGCTCAAATGAGTGGTCTTATAGATCAGATTTCCTACAGCAATCGGTCGCTCAGCCCCGAACCCCAAACCAGGGATGTGGCGATTACCGTCACTGATACAGAAAAAAATTCGACTACGGCGCATCTTACGCTCGCATTCGAAGACCGCGCGCCGACCATTGTCTCAGCCAGCCCGACGAGCCCCATCTCGCAGATTGCCAGCGGCTCTTTTGGCTACGACATTTCGAGCGTCGGGGTTTCTCCCGACGGCACCAAAGTGGCTTTTGAGTCGACGGGAGATATGGGCGGCACACGTATCGCGCTGGCCGACCTCGTGACCGGCCAAGTCACCATCCTTGCCTCGGACCTTACTTCCAATGCGAGTATCCCCGGGGCGACAGACATCGCATTCGCGCCTGATGGGCAAAAAATTGCGTTCGTGTCGACCGCATCAAACGTCGTGACCGGCGACACGAACGGGGGAAGCGATGTCTTCATCAAAGACTTTAATACCGGCGCAGTAACACGCGTCTCGACAGGTTCAACGGGAAAGCAGATTTCCGGAAGCAGCGGAGACCCCGTCTTTTCACCCGACGGCACCAAGATGGTATTCGTTTCTGGTGTCCAAAATCTACCCGGAGACACCGATGGCAGCGGCCTTTATGTGAAAGATCTCACAACAGGCATCGTGACGCAGATATCAATCAACGAGGCGAACCCCTCGAACGCGACACGCGGCTTCAATGCCGACTTTTCACCGGACGGCACCAAACTCGTTTTCGTTGCCTGGGGCGATCAATCCGGCCCAAAGTTCGGTGGCGGAAGCCAGTGCATATATATCAAGGACCTCAACAGCGGCGACGTGACGTACGTTACCGCGGCGAGCGCCCATCAGGTGCTCCCCGTCTTCTCACCGGACGGCACCAAGATCGCGTTCGTGTCCAATGAAAGCTCCGTCGTACCGGGGGGCGAGAACTGGGGCACCCACCTCTATCTGAAGGATGTTCAGACCGGCGAAATCACCTGCGTGAGTTCACCCGGCGGGGTTCTCCCGAATGATGGTTCCGTGGGCGACAGCTTTTCATTCTCACCCGATGGCACCAAGATCGTCTTCTCGTCTTCTGAATCGACATTGCCGGGCAACACCGGGGGCGTGTCGAACATCTTCGTGGCCGACCTTCAGACGGGGACGATCACCCGGATTGCGCCCGACGCCAATGGCGCCAGCAGCGACCCCGTCTTCACCCCCGATGGCGCACACGTCATCTTCACCTCCGACGCGACCAATCTCGTCGCCAACGACACGAACAATTCCTCCGACGTCTTCATGGCGTCGATCCCCGCCACCTCCGTCACCAGCGCCACCCTCACCGAGGACGCGGCGCGCAGGACGCTGAATGCGGCCGGCACCTTCTATTTCGCCGATGCGGATGCGAAGGACACCCATGCGGTGAGCGTCGCCGCGCCGGATGGGGCGCTGGGCACGCTGTCCGCCAAGGTGGTGAGCGACATGAACGGCACCGGCGCCGTGGTGTGGTCCTATGTGGTGGACGAGACCAAGGTGGAGCCGCTGGCGGCTGGCGAGACGAAGGTGGAGACCTTCGCGCTGACGCTGGACGACCATCACGGCGGCACCGTCACCCAGAACGTCACCGTCACCCTCACCGGCACGGGCGACGGCGGCGTCGCCCCCATGGTCGCGAGCTTCGCCCTCGCGCCGGACACCGCGTCCGCCCCCTCGTCGGACACCGGCTTGTGGGCCACGGTGGCAGCCAGCCTTGCCGGGGCGGGCGAGGTGCTGCCCGGGCTGTTCGACGTGCTGGAACAGCGCATCGCGGCGCTGGAGGCCGCGCACGGGTCCACGGGAAGCGCCGGCGGCACGTCTCCTCACGCGGGCGGCGGGGATGCGGCGCTGCTCGCGACCCATCTGGAGCCCGCCGTCGTTGATCTCCTCCACACCCTGTGGAGCGAGGTTTCCAGCCACGCGACCAGCACGGCGGCCGCGCACCCGTTGACGGACGGGGCGCAGGCCATCGCCGCCCATCTGTGGGATGCGCTCCACACCCCGCACGACGGCGGCCATTCCCTCGTCTGAGGGGTGACCGCTCCGGCCGCCCCGGCGGGCGAATAGCCTTCGCCGGGCTTGCGGCCTAAAGGAAGAGGCAGGCTCCGCCCGTCAGGGGGCGGAGCGCGATCAGGGCGCCATCTTGCAACCGACCAGCCCCGCCAGCAGCGCATCCGGCCGGCACAGCGCGCGGCCCACGGCCTCCGCCGCCGAGGCGGACCTGCCGTCGCGCGCGCTCGCCTCCTGCCGCAGGGCCTTCCTCGCGGTGGCGCTGTTCTCGGCGGCGGTCAACGTGCTGATGCTCGCCGGCTCCTTCTACATGCTGCAGGTCTACGACCGGGTGCTGCCGTCGCGCAGCATCCCGACGCTGGTGGCGCTGACCCTTGCCGTCGCCATCGTCTATGCGGTGCAGGGGCTGTTCGATGCCCTGCGCCAGCGCATCCTCGGGCGCATCGGGGTGGCGCTGGACCAGTCCCTGTCGGGCGAGGTGGCCCGGGTCATCCTGCGCCAGGCCGCGCGCGGCGGCGGCGAGGGCACCATGCGGCTGGCGCGCGACCTCGATGCGGTGCGCACCTTCCTCTCCGGCGTCGGACCGATGGCCCTGTTCGACCTGCCCTGGATCCCGCTTTACGTGGGCGCGTGCTTCCTGCTGCACCCCGTGCTGGGCGTCATCCTCGTGGCCGGCGCCTCGCTGCTGGTGGGCCTCACGCTCCTCACCGAGGCCGGCACGCGGCGCCGGGTGGACGAGGCGGGGCGCGCCGGCGCCGCCCGCGGCGCCTTGCTGGAACAGGCGCGGCGCAACGGCGAGGTGGTGGCCGCCCTCGGCCTGACCAGCCGGCTCATCGCCCGCCTCGACGGGCACGGCGATGCCGCCGTGACGGCCCAGCAGCGGGCGGCGGATGTCTCCGGCGGCCTCGGCGCCATCTCCAAGGTGCTGCGCTTCATGCTCCAGTCCGGGATGCTTGGAGCGGGCGCATGGCTGGTCATCGAGGGGCAGGCCTCCTCCGGCGTCATGATCGCCTCCTCCGTCATTGCCAGCCGGGCGCTCGCGCCGGTGGAGCTGGCCATTTCCTCCTGGCGCCCGTTCCTCGCCGCGCGGCAGGCCTGGCAGCGGCTGCGGGCAGCCCTCGGCACGCCGCACCCGGCCGCGCTCGCCGTCACGCCCGACACCGCGCGCCAGCGCCTGAGGCTGGACCAGATCACCGTGGCCGCGCCCGGCGCGACCACCGCCATCCTGTCCCAGGTGAGCTTTTCCCTGGAGGCCGGGCAGGTGCTCGGCGTGGTGGGGCCGTCCGCCTCCGGCAAGTCGTCGCTGGCGCGGGTGATGGTGGGCGTTTGGCCGGCGGCACGGGGCGAGCTGCGGCTGGATGGCGCCACCCTCGACCAGTGGCCGGAGGAGGCGCGCGGCGCCATGCTCGGCTATCTGCCGCAGGACGTGGAGCTGTTCGACGGCACCGTGGCCGAGACGATCTCCCGCTTCGATCCGGCCGCCACCGAGGAGGCGGTGCGCGCCGCCGCCCGCGCGGCTGGCGCCTATGACATGATCCTGCGCCTGCCGCAGGGCTTCGCCACCCGCATCGGGGAGAGCGGCAGCATCCTCTCCGGCGGGCAGCGCCAGCGCCTCGCCCTCGCCCGCGCGCTGTATGGCGACCCGTTCCTCGTGGTGCTCGACGAGCCCAATGCCAGCCTGGATACGGAAGGCGAGGCGGCGCTGGCGGAGGCGATCCGCGGGGTGAAGGCGCGCGGCGGCATCTGCGTGGTCATCGCCCACCGGCCCGCGGCGCTCGCCACCGTGGATCTGGTGCTCGTCCTCGCCGAAGGCCGGATGCAGGCGTTCGGCCCCCGCGACGAGGTGCTGAAGAAGGCGCTGACGGCGCGCGCGCCCGGTGGCGACGACGGCGCGCCCAAGCCGCGCATCGTCGCCGAGCGGGGGTGAGGCCATGACGCGCATCGACCCGCACCGCGACATCCGGAAGGCCGGCCTTGCCGGCCTGTGTACCCTCGGCCTGCTGCTCGGCACGGCCGGCGTCTGGGCCACCACCGTGCCGCTGTCCGGTGCCGTCATCGCGCCCGGACAGGTGGTCGTCGAAAGCAGCGTCCGGCGCGTCCAGCACCCCACCGGCGGCATCGTCGCCGAAATCCGCGTCACGGACGGGGATGCGGTGAAGGCGGGCGACGTCCTGCTGCGGCTGGACGAGACCACCGCCCGCGCCAGCCTCGCCATGGTGGACAACCAGCTCAGCCAGCTGCGCGCCCGCAAGGCGCGGCTCGAGGCCGAGCGCGACGGCCGCGACACGCTCGATCCGCCGGCCGCGCTGGCCCATCCCGACGATCCGGCGGTGGCGGCCGAGATCGCCGCGGACCTCGCCGGCGAGACCGCCCTGTTCCGCTCCCGCCGCGCCGCCATGGAGGGCCAGACCTCCCAGTTGCGCGAGCGCATCGCCCAGACCCGGCAGGAAATCGACGGCCTCGAGGCGCAGATCGCCTCCAAGCAGGAGCAGAGCCGCATCATCCGGCTGGAGCTGGAAGGTGTCCGCACGCTCTATCAGGCCAATCTCGTCGCGCTCTCGCGCCTGACGGGCCTGGAGCGCGAGGCGGCGCGGCTTTCGGGCGAGGCGGGCCAGTTCACCGCCGAGGTCGCCCGCGCCCGCGGCCGCATCGCGGAGACGGAACTGCAGATCCTCCAGCTCGGCCAGGACCAGCGACGCGAAGTGGCGACCGACCTTCGGGACACCGAGGCGAAGATCGCCGATCTCGTGGAGCGGCGCATCGCCGCCCTCGACCAGCTCCAGCGGCTGGACGTGCGCGCCCCCGCCGCCGGCATCGTTCACGAGAGCACGGCGCATACGGTGGGGGGCGTGATCGCCGCCGGCGAGCAGATCATGCTGATCGTGCCGGAGCACGACGCCTTCGTGGTGGAGGCGCGCGTCGAGCCGCAGATGATCGACCGCCTCAAGGCGGGGCAGGACGTGGCCCTGCGCTTCTCCGCCTTCGACAGCGCCACCACCCCGCAGGTGGACGGCGTGGTGGTGCGCGTGTCGCCTGATCTCTCCCACGTGCCCCAGGGCGGCCAGCCCTATTATCTGGTGCGGATCGCCCTCAAGCCGGGCGAGCGGGCGAAGCTCGGCAAGGTTTTGGTGCCGGGCATGCCGGTGGAGGCCTTCATCCGCACCGGCAGCCGCACCGCCCTCGCCTATCTGGTGAAGCCGGTGGAAGACCAGCTGATGCGGGCCTTCCGGCACGATTGAGCGGGTGCGCCCGGCGCCTCAGCCGGCGCCGGAGAGCGCGGCGCCGATCTCGGCGTTGGTCATCGCCTTGCCGCCCAAGTTCCAGGTGCCATCGACGGCGTGGACGCCGTTGGACCACACCCTCTCCTTCGGCAGCCGGCCGCCGGACAGATCGTGCAGGATCTGCGTCGCCTCGCCGAAGAAGGCGGCCTGAACGGCGCGGTCCGCCAGCGCGAAGGACGGCGTCTTGGTCTCCACCCAGGCGCCCTCCACTTCCTCACCCCCGGCGAAGGTTGCGCCCTGGGGCAGAATGTTCACATGGGTCGTGACGTTGGGCGTCATGAGGCCGTGGCCCGAAAGGCCGTGGTGGCGAAGGAAGGACGCGGTGATGAGGGCGACCGCCTCCTTCACCCTGGTCTGCGGCAGGACGCCTTCGGTGAGCGTCAGCGTGATCGGCATGGCTAGCTCCGGGGCGGACAGTCCGCCTCAATCACGATCGTGATATAACGATCGTTATTTGAAGCGTACATAACGATCGTTATATCGTCAAGATGACGTATACAGGCGGCGTGCGGGAGGGGATGGAATGGACAGCGCGGACCGCAAGCAGACAACCCGGCAGCGGATCGTCGAGGCGGCCAGCCGGGGCTTCCGCAGCCGCGGCTTTGCGGGGGTCGGCGTGGATGCCATCGCCCGGGACGCGGGCGTCACGTCGGGCGCCTTCTATGCCCATCTCGGATCGAAGGACCAGGCGTTCGTCATCGCACTGGAACTGGGCCTCGACGAAGTCATCGCCAACCTGCCCAAATTCCAGGAGGCGCACGGTGCCACCTGGGTCGCGGCCTTCGCCGATTACTATCTCGGCCGCCCCCATCGCGCCGACCTCGCCTGCGGCTGTGCGATGACCACCCTCTCGCCGGAAGTGGTGCGTTTCGGTGCCCCGGTCCACGCGCTGTACGAAAAGAAGATGGCGACCATCGCGGATCGCTTCGCCGACGGCCTCGACGGCGACAGCCTCGACGAGCGCCGGTCGCGCGCCTGGGCCGCGCTTTCGCTCCTGATCGGCGCCCTCACCCTCTGCCGGGGCATGAAGAGCCGCGCCGCCGCCGATGCCGTCGCGGCGAGCGCCAAGGCGGCGACCATCGTCGCGGCCGGCCCCTGCCGAGGGGCCGCAAGCGTAGACGCGTGATCTTGCCGCGGCGGCGCGCGCCGCGTGCGCGCGGCGGGGAAGCTTGTATCCTGTGAGCCGCCAGAGCGAATCGCCGGATCACGTATCAAGGTCATGCCCAGGAAAGACAGCAAGCCACCTGCCGCCGCCCGGGGCGCGACGCTCCAGTCCGTCGCGGACGCCGTGGGCGTGCATCGCTCCACCGTCGCGCGGGCGCTCGATCCGGAGCAGAGCCGGCGCATCTCGGCGGATGTGGTGGAGAAGGTGCAGGCGGAGGCGCGGCGGCAGGGCTATCGGCCGGATGCCATCGCCTCCTCCCTGCGCACCGGCCGCTCCCGCCTCATTGGCGTGGTGGTGCCGGACCTCGCCAATCCCGTCTTCGCGCCCATCCTCGGCGGCATCGGCGCGACGCTCGCCGCGCGCGGCTATTCCATGATGGTCGCCGACAGCGGCGAGGACGAGACCGGGCAGGCGGACATCGTGGAAAAGCTCATTGCCCGGCGGGTGGATGGGCTCGTGCTCGCCACCGCCAAGCGGGACGACGCCACCGTCTCGCTCTGCCTGAAGGCCGGCGTGCCGACCGTGCTGGTCAATCGCGGCGAGGATGGCCTGCGCGCCTCCACGGTGGTCAGCGACGACACCGGGGGCATCGCGGTCGCGGTCGCGCATCTCGCCGGGCTCGGCCATCGCCGCATCGGGCATCTGGCGGGGCCGGAGCGGCTCTCCACCGGCGTGCTGCGCCGGCGCGGCTTCGAGAGCGCCATGGCGGCGGCGGGCCTACCCGCGGATGCGGTCGCCACCGCCTCGGCCTACAATCGCGAGGCGGGGCGCATCGCCGCCGCCGAATTGCTGGACCGCTGGCCGGACATCACCGCCATCGCCGCCAGCAACGACCTCATCGCGCTCGGCGCCTATCAGGAGGCCGGGCGGCGCGGACTAAGGATTCCCGAAGACATCTCCATCGTCGGCCACAACGACATGCCGCTGGTGGACATGGTGGCCCCGCCGCTCACCACAGTGCGTATCGGGCACGAGGCCATGGGCGCGCGCGCCGCCGCCATCCTGCTCGACCAGATCGCGCAGCCGGAGACGCCGCCCACCCTCGCCTTGGTTCCCGCCAGCCTCGTCGCGCGCGCCTCCACCACCGTGCCCCGCGCCGGGGCCGAGGACGCGAAGGCCAAGGCGCCGCGCAAGCCCCGCTCCCCCCGCCCCGCCTGATCCCGATCCAACGACGCGCACCGCCCGCCGCGATTCGCCGCTTGACTTGTGCAATCGTTCGCGCATTATCGTGCAATCGATCGCACAACAAGCGCACGCCCAACGCGCGGAGGAACGCCAATGGTTGCCGGACTGGACATGCTGGAGGCGCAGCTGAAGCCGCGCTCCCACATCATCGAGGATGCGTCCACGCTCACCGACGTCGTGCTCGACGCCATGTCCAAGGCCCCCGACCTGCGCCTCAGGCAGGTCATGGCTTCCTTCGTGCGCCACATGCACGATTTCGCCCGGGAGGTGCGCCTCACCGAGGCCGAGTTCGAACTCGGCCTCGACTTTCTCAACCGCATCGGACAGGCCACCAACGACTGCCACAACGAAGCGGTGCTGTTCTCCGACATCATCGGCTTCTCGACGCTGGTGTGCCTGCTGAACAACGGCCAGAACGGCGCCACCGAGACGGCGGCGGCTTTGCTCGGCCCGTTCTGGCGGATGCACTCGCCGCAGACGGACAACGGCGGCTCCATCCTGCGCTCGCCGACGCCCGGCCCGGCCCTGTTCGCCCATTGCCGCGTCACCGATCCGGACGGCCGTCCGCTCGCCGGCGTGGAAGTGGACGTGTGGCAGGCCTCCCCCGTGGGCCTCTACGAGAACCAGGACCCCGACCAGGCCGACATGAATTTGCGCGGCAAATTCCGCACGGATGACGAAGGGCGCTTCTGGTTCCGCTCGGTGAAGCCGGCGGGCTATCCCGTGCCCACCCACGGCCCGTCGGGCGATGTGCTCAGGGCGCAGAAGCGCCACCCCTTCCGCCCGGCGCACCTGCATTTCCTCGCCTACCGGCCGGGCTACAAGACGCTCATCACGCAGGTCTTCGTCGATGACGACGGCCATCTCGACAGCGACGTGGTGTTCGGCGTCACCCGCGCGCTGGTGGGCGACTTCGCCGAAGGCCGCGGCGCGCCCCCCGCCGCCGATGCCGGCGCGCCGTGGTACCGGCTCGACTACGAATTCGTCATGGAGCCGGGCGAAGCCAAGCTGCCGGTGCCGCCGATCCGCTGAGGCGGCGGCACCTCATCCCCTTTTCGCGAACCTTGAAGGAGACGCCGGTGAGAACCGACGCAGTGTCGCCGCGCGACCATTCCCCCGCTCCCCCCGCCGCCGCTGTCGGCCGGAGCGCCACCTATCCCCGCTCGCTGGAGGGCAAGGTTGCCCTCGTGGTGGGCGGTGCGGGCGCCATCGGCGCCGAGACCAGCCGCATGCTGAAGGCGGCGGGCGCGAAGGTGGTCATCAGCCATCTCGCCGCCGAGAAGGACACGGCCGCTGCCGCCGCCCTCATCGCCGAGCTGGGCGAAGGCCATGCGGCCTTCGTCGCCGACGTGGTGGATACCCCCTCCCTCGTCGCCCTGCGGGTTGCCATCGCGGCGCGCTATGGCCGGCTCGACATTCTGGTGAATGCCGCCGGCTTCACCAAGCCGGTGCCCCACGCCGATCTCGATGCCCTCACCGACGAGCTGATCGACCGGATGCTGCAGGTGAATTGGCGCGGCCAGTTCGCCACCATCCGCACCTTCGCGCCGCTGCTGAAGGCCTCCGGTGACGGGCTGGTGGTGAACATCTCCTCCATCGCCGCCTTCACCGCCGTGGGCTCCTCCATCGCCTATTGCGCGGCGAAGGCCGGCATCGACGTGATGACCAAGGCCCTCGGCCGGGCGCTGGCGCCGGAGGTGCGGGTGCTCGCCGTCTCGCCCGGCGTGGTGGATACCGAGTTCGTGTCCGGACGCGGCGCCGACTTCAACGACAAGGTCAGCGCCTCCACCCCGCTCAAGCGCATCGGCAATGCGCAGGACATCGCCGCCGCCATCACCGCCTGCGCCACCCTGCTCGGCTTTTCGACCGGACACACCATCCAGGTCGATGGCGGCCGCGCGCTCTAAGGACAGCCATCATGCGCGCGCCCCTGCCCCGGGTGTTCATCACCTGCGCCATCACCGGAAACCTCACGCGGCCGGACCAGACGCCCCATCTGCCGATCACGCCGGCCCAGATCGCCACCTCCGCGCTGGAGGCCGCCGAGGCCGGCGCAGCGGTGGTCCACATCCATGTGCGCGATCCCGCCACCGGCGCGCCCTCCATGGAGCTGGCGCTCTATGAGGAGACCATCCGCCTCATCCGCGCGCAGAATTCCGAGGTGATCCTCAACATCACCACCGGGCCGGGCGGGCGCTTCGTGCCGTCCCCCGACAATCCGAAGGTCGCCGCGCCGGGCACCACCTTGCTGCCGCCGGAAGAGCGCGTCGCCCATATCGCGGCGCTGAGGCCGGACATCTGCACCCTCGACCTCAACACCATGTATTCGGGCAGCGCGGTGGTCATCAACACGCCGGCCAATGTACGACGGATGGCCAAGGTGATCGCGGACGCCGGTGTGAAGCCGGAGATCGAGCTGTTCGATTCCGGCGACATCGCCCTGCTGCACGATCTGCTGGCCGACGGCACGCTCACGGGTCCGGTGCTCGCCTCCTTCGTCATGGGCGTGCGATACGGCTTCCAGCCCTCGCCGGAAACCGTGCTCTACGCCCGCAACCTTCTACCGGCGGGCACCGCCTTCACCGCCATCGGCATCGGCCGCGCGGCGTTCCCCATGGTGGCCATGTCCTATCTCTCCGGTGGCCATGTACGGGTGGGGCTGGAGGACAGCGTCTATCTCGATCGCGGCGTGCTCGCCCCCTCCAACGCCGCTTTGGTGACCAAGGCGCGCGGCATCGTGGAGGCCCTGGGCGGCAGCATCGCCACCCCCTCCGAGGCCCGCGCTTTGCTCGGCCTCGCCCCCGCCCGCCCGGAGCGCGCTCCGGCCGCCGCCGAATGACGGATCATCCCATGACCTTGCCTGCCATGACCCTCCTTGCCGAACGTCCGCAGATCGCCCCCATCGTCCGCCGGGGCCTGAGGCTGAATGCGAAGGCCGACAGCTACGCCGCCATCGACCTCGTGCTGGAGGAGGCGCCCCTGCGCGCGCTCCGCCCCGACGAAGCGGTGGTGAAGATCGCCGCCGCCGCGGTGAACCCCTCCGACGCCAAGGCGGCGACCGGGCTCATGCCCTACGCCGTCTTCCCCCGCACCCCCGGCCGCGACTATGCCGGCACGGTGGTGGCCGGTCCCGAGACGCTGCTGGGACGCAACGTGTTCGGCTCCTCCGGCGATCTCGGCATCCGGCAGGATGGCGCGCAGGCGAGCCACATGATCGTCGAGGCCGACGCCGTGGTGGAGGTGCCCGCTGGCGTCTCCCTGCGCGAGGCGGCGGGCATCGGCGTGCCCTTCGTAACTGCCTGGGAGGGCCTTCGCCGCGCCGGCCTGCCGCAGCCGGGCGAGACGGTGCTGGTGCTCGGCCTCAACGGCAAGGTCGGGCAGGCGGTGGCGCAGATCGCCGCCTGGCGCGGCGCCCGCGTGATCGGCGTGGTGCGGCGGGACGAGCCCTTCATCGGCGATGCCCTCGTGCCGCCCCTCGTGCTCAACGCCAGCGTGGAGGACGTGCCCGCCCGCGTGCGCGCCCTCACCGAGGGCAAGGGCGCCGACATCGTGTTCAACACGGTGGGCGACCCCTTCTACGACATCGGCCAGAAGGCGATGGCGGTGGGCGGGCGCGCGGTGTTCATCGCCGCCATCGAACGCTTCGTCACCTTCGATATCCTCGCCTTCTACAAGGGCCGCCACACCTATGTGGGCATCGACACCATCGCCCTGAATTCGGTGGAGACCGGTCGCATCCTCGCGGCGCTGGCGCCGGGCTTCGCGGCGGGGGCGCTGAAGCCCTTCCCCATCCACGACCGTGCGCTCTTCCCCCTCACCGAGGCCCGCGCCGCCTATGCGGCGGTGATGGGCTCCACGCAGGACCGCATCCTGCTGTTGCCGGAGGCCTGACCCATGCACGTCGTGCGCATCGACGCCGCGCCCGCCTATGAGGCCCCCGGCCACCATCTGATGGAGATGCGGCGCCTGCAGGGGCGGGAGGCCGGGCCGGCGGACACCGTGTGGCTCGGCCTCTCCACCCTCGCGCCGGGCGGCGGCACCACCCTCGACGCCTCGAACGTCGAGAAAATCTACCTGGTGCTGGAGGGCGAACTCCTCCTCTCCAACGGGCTGGAGGAGGTGCGCCTCGGCGCCCTCGATTCCTGCCGCATCGCCCCCGGCGAGGGCCGCCAGCTGCGCAACGACGGCACCGCGCCCGCCGTGGTGCTGCTGGTGATGCCGCTCGCCCCCGCCCCCGCGTCTTTGGCCCCGGCCGCCGCCGGAGCGCCCTGAACTCCAACCGCCCCAACGCAAGACCAACACGAGGGCGGCGCAGCCCCGCACGCCCCACCGGAGGAAGCCCCCATGGCCCACACAGCCCACGCCGTCCGCCGACGCAAACCCTGGTATCAGGTGCTCTACATCCAGGTGCTCATCGGCATCGCCCTCGCCATCGTCGTCGGCTATCTGTGGCCGGCGGTGGCGGTGGACATGAAGCCGCTCGGCGATGTCTTCATCAAGCTCATCAAGATGATCGTCGCCCTCGTCATCTTCTGCACGGTGGTCACCGGCATCGCCGGCATGAGCGACCTGAAGAAGGTGGGCCGCGTGGGCGGCAAGGCGCTGCTTTACTTCGAGGTGATGTCCACCATCGCCCTCGCCATCGGCGTCATCGTCGCCAACGTGGTGCGCCCCGGCGCCGGCTTCAACGCCAATCCCGCCACCCTCGACAGCGCGGCGGTGAAGGCCTACGCCGGCAAGGCGGCGGACCAGTCCATCTCGGACTTCCTCATCAACATCGTGCCCAACACCGTGGTGGATGCCTTCGCCCGCGGCGACATCCTGCCGGTGGTGCTCATCTCGGTGCTGTTCGGCTACGTGCTCTCGCATCTCGGCGATCGCGGCAAGCCGGTGCGCGACACCATCGAGGCCGGCGCGCACCTGGTGTTCGGGGCGCTGAACGTCATCATGCGCCTCGCCCCCATCGGCGCGTTCGGCGCCATGGCCTTCACCATCGGCAAATACGGCGTCGCCTCGCTCGGCCCGCTGATGATGCTGATCGGCACCTTCTACCTCACCGGCGCCATCTTCATCGTGGGCGTGCTCGGCGCGGTGTGCTGGTGGGCGGGCTTCAGCGTGCTGAAGTTCCTCGCCTACATCAAGGAGGAGATCCTCATCGTGCTCGGCACCTCCTCCTCGGATTCGGCGCTGCCGAGCCTGATGGAGAAGCTGGAGCGCGCCGGCGTGCCCAAGCCCGTGGTCGGCCTCGTGGTGCCCACCGGCTACGTGTTCAACACGGACGGCACGTCCATCTACATGACGCTCGCCGCCCTGTTCGTGGCGCAGGCCACCAACACCGACCTCTCCTTCACCCAGCAGATGGCCATCTTCGCGGTGGCGATGCTCACCTCCAAGGGCGCATCGGGGGTGACGGGCGCGTCCTTCATCGCCCTCGTGGGCACGCTCTCGGTGGTGCCGACCATCCCGGTGGCCGGCATGGCGCTGATCCTCGGCATCGACCGCTTCATGAGCGAGGCGCGGGCGGTCATCAACATGATCGGCAATGGCGTCGCCGCGGTGGTGGTGGCGCGCTGGGAAGGCGAGCTGGACCACGCCCGCTTCACCGCCGCTCTGGCCGGCGAGCCGAGCCCGCCCGTCGCTATGCCCGAGCCCGCCGAGGCGCTGGCCGTCCCCGTGCTCCGGAACGAGCAGCAGGCCTGACGACCCGCCGCAACGAAAGACGCCGGCGCTGAGCGATCAGCGCCGGCGTCGGCATTCGGGAGGACGGCGCCTCAGCTGCCGTTGCGGGTGCGCAACTGCGGCACGAAGAGGTCGCCCCAGTTCGCCGGCTTCACCTTGATGGAGCCCGCGAGGTGCATGAAATCGGCGATCTTCATGATGCCCTCGGGCGTGGTGGAGAACCAGGTGTCCTTGTCCTCCAGCATCTCCATGACCTCTTCCTTGGTGGTCTTCACCTTGGAGGTCCGCACATAGATCTCGGCGGCGGCCGCCTTGTCCTTGGCGATGAACGCGTCCGCCTCGTCGAGCGCGTCGAGGAAGGCCTGCACCACCTTCGGGTTGGCATCGACGAAGCGCTTGGGCGCAAACGTCACGTCCATGGTCAGGCGCCCGAGGATGTCCACCGAGTTCGCCACCCGGCGCACGTTGGGGTTCTTCACCTCCAGATAGGAGAAGGGCGGCGAGGTGAAGTGCGCGGTGATCTCGGTCCGGCCCGCGGTGAGGGCGGCGAGCGCCTCGGGATGGGGCAGGCCCACCGTCATGGGATCGAGCTTCGCGTAGTTCTCGCGGCCGAATTCCTGCGCCGCCATCATCTGCAGGATGACGGCCGAAAGCGAGGTCTTGATGCCGGGCAAAGCGATCTTGTCGGAGGACTTGAAGTCCTTCAGCGAATTCACCGCCGGGTTGTTGGTGTTCATCCACAAAGCGGTGGAGGACAGGCCGCTGACGCCCACCACTTCCACGTTCGGGATGCCCTTGGCCTTGGACCACAGCGTGATGAAGCCGGGCGCGCCGGTGCCGGCGATGTCGAGGGAACCGGCCATCATGGCGTCGTTGATGACGTTGCCGCCGTCCAGCATCAGCCAGTTGACCTTGAGCGGGCCAAGGCCGGCCTTCTCCGCCTGCTTCTCCAGCAGCTTCTGGTCCTCCATCACGATGAGCGGCAGATAGAGGATGCCGTACCCCTTCGAGATGCGGACCTCCTTCACGTCCGCCTGCGCGGCGCCAGCGGCGAGGGTGGTCGCCACCGCGGCGGCGGCAATCGTGAGGCTCTTCATCCAGCCCATGTTTCTCTCCCTTTGTGTTTTCGTTGAATGACGGGTCTGGCGAACCCGGATCAGTGCTGCATGCCCCAGCGATGCACGGTCTTGCGCTCGATGGTGGCGAAGATCAGGTTTTCCACGGCGAGGCCGATGAGGATGACGGTGAACAGGCCGGCGAAGACGTTGGCCGTCTCCAGCTGGTTGCGGTTCTCGAAGATGAACCAGCCGAGGCCGCCGGAACCGGAGGAGACGCCGAACACCAGCTCGGCGGCGATGAGCGTGCGCCAGGCGAAGGCCCAGCCCACCTTGAGGCCGGTGAGGATGGCCGGGAAGGCGGCGGGGATGAGGATGAGCCGCACCAGCTTCAGCCCGCGCAGACCGTAATTCATGCCCACCATCCGCAGCGTCTTGGAGACCGCGCGGAAGCCGGAATGGGTGTTGAGCGCGATGGCCCACAGCACCGAATGCACCAGCACGAAGATGACGCTGCCCTTGCCGAGCCCGAACCAGATGAGCGCCAGCGGCAGCAGGGCGATGGCCGGCAGCGGATTGAACATGGAGGTGAGCGCCTCCAAAAGGTCCGCCCCGAGCCGCGAGCCGATGGCGATGGTGGTGAGCACGGCGGCGAGCACGATGCCGATGGCATAGCCGATGAGCAGCGTTTCCAGCGAGGAGAGGGTGCGCGCCGGGATCACCCCGTTGGCGATGTTCTCGAAGAAGGCCGAGAGCGTGTCGGTGAAGGTGGGAAACAGCAGCGGATTGGCGAGCCACAGGCCATAGGCCTGCCACAGCGCCGCCAGCGCCACGAGGATGACGGCCTTGCGCACCGCGCCGATGCGGTAGATGCGCTCGAAGGGCGAAAGGGTGGCCTCGACGGTGACGTTGCCGAGGGGCGTTTCCGGATTGACGATCTCCGGACGCAAGGCGAGGGTCTGGTTCACGGGCGTGTCCTCAGTGTCCGAAGAGCATGTCGTTGATGCGGGCTTCCAGCTCGACCTGCGCCGAGGTGCCCATCTGTTCGGCCGGAACGCTGTTCAGCTCCGCCCGCACGCGACCCGGATGGGGCGAGAGCAGCAGGATGCGCGTGCCGATCTTGATCGCCTCCTCGATGGAGTGGGTGACGAACAGGACGGTGAAGCGCGTGTCGTCCCACAATTGCAGCAGCTCGTCCTGCATCTTGCGGCGGGTGAGGGCATCCAGCGCGGCGAACGGCTCGTCCATCAGCAGCACGTCCGGCTCCATGGCCATGCCGCGGGCGATGGCGACGCGCTGCTTCATGCCGCCGGACAGCATGTGGGGATAGCTGTCGATGAACTTGGTGAGGCCCACCTTGTCGATGTAGGAGCGCGCCCGCTCCCGCGCCTCTGCGGCGCCGAGGCGGCCGGAGGAGGTGAGCGCGAAGATCACGTTCTCGCCCACGGTCTTCCACGGCAGGAGCTGGTCGAACTCCTGAAACACCATCATGCGGTCCGGGCCGGGCTCCTTCACCGCATGGTCCTTGAGGCGGATGGTGCCCTCGGTGGGCGTGATGTATCCGCCGATGGCCTTCAGCAGCGTGGACTTGCCGCAACCCGAGGGACCGAGAAGAACGAAGCGGTCGGAATCGTAGACCTTGAAGTCCACGCGGTAGGTTGCCGTGACGAGACTGTCCGGAGTCTTGTATTGAAGCGTTACGCCCTCGACGCTGAGCAGCGGCGCGAATCCAGTCTGGTCTGGATGCAAAGTCATCGTCCCTCCCCGCGCCCTCGGGCGCAAATTGTTCTTGGCGCACTTTGGCGGCCTTGCTTAGGATCATAGCCGGCGATCCTGACCCGAACCTGACGCGGGGCTGCCATGATCGCGGGAGGATGCGGTGCGCATTCTGCTGGTGGAGGACACGCCGGAAATCGGCCTCGCGGTGCAGAAGCGCTTCGAGCGCATCGGCTATGCCGTGGACTGGGAGACGGACGGGCGCACCGCGAGCGAGCTGATCGAGGTGCAGGCCTACGACCTCGTGGTGCTCGACGTGATGCTCCCCAACATGGACGGCTTCACCGTGCTCAAGCACCTGCGCCGCCGCGGCCTGCGCACGCCCGTGCTGGTCCTCACCGCCCGCTCGGCGGTGGACGACCGCATCAGCGCCCTCGACCTCGGCGCCGACGACTATCTGGTGAAGCCGTTCGACTATCGCGAGCTGGAGGCGCGGGCGCGGGCCCTGCTGCGCCGGGCAGCGGGCATGGCGGACAACACCATCAAGGCGGGGCCGCTGGTGATCGACCGCGCCGGGCGCACGGCCATGATCTCAGGCGCGCCGCTCGACCTCACCCGGCGCGAGCTGACCGTGCTGGAAATCCTTGCCTCGCGCCCCGGCGCCTTCGTCGGCAAGGAGGAATTGCTGGAGCAATTGTTCGGCTTCGACCGCGATCCAAGCACCAATGCGGTGGAGCAGTTCATCACCCGGCTGCGCCGCAAACTCGCCGCCACCTCCGTGGAAATCCGCACCGAGCGCGGCCTGGGCTACCAGCTTGTCGCTTCGTGACCTTAGGGCCTCCCTCCGCGCCCGCATGCTGGCCGCACTGGCGGCGATCCTGCTGCTCGGCGCCGCCGCGCTGAGCCTCGCCGCCTGGCAATATGCAGCGCTGGCCGCCCGCGATGCCTATGACAAGCTGCTGGTGGGCGGGGCGGTGCAGATCGCGGAGAACATCTATCTCCAGGGCGGCGTGGTGACGCTCGATCCGCCGGTCGCCGCCATCGCCACGCTCTCGGCCTATGATCTCGTGTTCTACAGCGTCACCGACCCGCGCGGCATCGTGGTGGCGGGCTATGGCGACCTCGCCCTTTCCGCCTCGCCGGAGCGCCTGCGAAAGGGCGTGGTGCTGGAGGATGGCCAGTATCAGGGGCAGCCGGTGCGCATCGCCGGGCTCGTGCGCAAGGTGGAGGGCGCGCCCGGCGACGGCTGGACCCGCATCATCGTCGCTCAGACGCTCGGCGCGCGCGCCGCCCTCACGTCCGACCTCGCCTTCAAGGCCCTCGCCATGATCGCGGCCATGAGCCTTCTCGCCCTCGCCACGGCGGCGCTCAGCCTGCGCCTCGTCTTCTCGCCGCTGACCCGCATCGAGCGGGAGATCGCCGGCCGCCAGCCGGACGACCTGAGCCCCATCGCCCTCACGCCGCCGCCCGAGGCGCGGGCGCTGGTTGAGGCCATCGACGGCTTCATGCTGCGGCTTCGGGAGCGCGTCTCCCTCATGCAGCGCTTCATCGCCGATGCCGCCCACCAGATCCGCACGCCGCTCGCCGCCATCGATGCGCAGGTGGAGCTGCTGGAGACGGACGATCCCGCACAGGCCGCGCAGCTGGAGGGGCTGAGGTCGCGCATCGCCGAACTCGGCCGGCTCACCAGCCAGTTGCTGGACCACGCCATGGTGCTCCACCGCGCCCGGTCGCCGAGCCTTGCGCCCACCGATCTCAACGCGCTGGCGAAGGCGGTGCTGGCGCGGGCCGTCCCGCTCACCCTCGACCGGGAGATCTCCATCAGCTTCGTGCCGCTGGACGGGGCGCCGCGGCTCGACGTGGACGCCATCAGCGTCGGCGAAGCGCTGGCCAACCTGATCCACAACGGCCTGATGCACGGCGCCCGCAAGCGGCTGTCGGTGTCCGTGGAACGCACGGCCGATGGCATCGCGCTGCGGGTGTGGGACGACGGCCCCGGCATCGCCGCCTCGGATCAGGCGCGCGTCGCCCTGCCGTTCCAGAAGGGCGCGGCCTCGTCCGGCTCCGGCCTCGGCCTCGCCATCGCCGGGGAAGTCGCCCGCGCCCACGGCGGCGCGCTGCGCTTCGCGGGTGGCGACGGGGATTTCAGCGTGATCCTCGAGCTGAGGTAAGGTGGCGGACCCGGTGGGTCAGCCCCGCGCCGCCTCGGCCGCCTGCGGCAGGTCCTGCGTGGCGACTTCCGAGAGCGCATGGCCGTAGAGCACGAGGCAGGGACCGTCCGCCCCCGCATCCACCGCGCGCGTCACCGCCTCCACGAGGCTGGCGACGGTGGCGAGCACCACCTTTTCCTCCGGCCGCGTGACCGAGAAGATGGCGACGGCCGGCGTCGCCGGCTCGATGCCGGCGGCGAGGAGATGGCGCACGAGGTCCGGCAGGGTCCGGCGCGGCATGTAGACGACAGTGGTGGCCGCCTTGTCGGAGAGCGCCTTGAAATCGAGATCGGCGGGCAGCTTGCCGTCGCGCGCATGGGCGGTGACGAACTGCAGCCGCCGCGCATGGTCGCGATGGGTAAGGGAGGTGACGAGCCGGCTCGCCGCGCCCTGCGGGGAGGAGATGCCCGGCACCACCTCCACCGGCACGCCGGCCGCGCGGCAATGGGCGATTTCCTCGCCGGCACGACCGAAGATCATGGGCTCGCCGCCCTTCAGGCGCACCACGCGGCGACCCTCGCGGGCGAGGTCCACCATCAGCGCGTTGATGTCGTCCTGCTTGCAGGAGGGGCCGTAGCCGGTCTTGCCCACCAGCATCTTCTTCGCCTCGCGCCGGGCGAAATCGAGGATCGCGCCGGAGACGAGATCGTCATAGAGCACCACGTCCGCCGATTGCAGCGCGCGCACCGCTTTCAGCGTCAGAAGCTCGGGATCGCCCGGCCCGGCGCCCACCAGCACCACCGATCCACCGTGCGGGGTCGAACCCTGCGTCTCGAGCGCGGCGAACAGAGCGGCGCGGTCGGCTTCCTCCGGCGCACGATGGGGCTCGGCGAGGGCTTTCGCCGCGAACCGCTCCCAGAAGGCGCGGCGGGCGTGGAAGGAGAGGCCGCGTTCCGTGACGGACGCGCGCCAGGCCTTCGCCGCCTGCGCCCAGGCGCGGAAGCCGGAGGGCAAGAGCGCCTCGATCTTGGCCCGCACCGCCTGGCCGAACACGGGCGCGGCGCCGTCCGTGGAGATGCCCACCACGAGGGGCGAGCGGTTCACGATGGCGCCGAAGGTGAAGTCGCACAAGGCCGGCCGGTCGATGACGTTCACCGGCACGCCGGCCGCGCGGGCAGCGGCGGAAAAGCGCGCAGCGGCGTCCGCATCCTCGAAATCGCCGATGGCGAGGGCCGCGCCCGCGATGTCGTCGGCGTGCCAATCGCGCACATGAACGGCGATGGCGCCGTGATCGGGTGCGCCGGCAAGGCGCCAGATGTCCTCGCAGACGGAAGGCGCGATCACCTCCACCCGCGCCCCGGCGGCGGAGAGAAGCTCCACCTTCCAGGCCGCCGGCTCGCCACCGCCCGCCACCAGCACGCGCCGGCCTTCGAGCCCGAAGAACACCGGCAGGCGCGCAAGCGCCTCCATGCGCGCCTGCCGCGTCTCACGCGGGGCACGGGGGGCGTTGGGCTCGGCGCCGGGGGCGGCCATGGGAAAAGCTCCGGAGTATCGTCAGGCGAAGAAAGTAAGCTTCAAGTCCACCGGGCGCCACCCCTCTCCCCTTGCGGGAGAGGGGCCGGGGGTGAGGGGTAAACGCCGCCGGGAATGGTGATCGCGGCGCCACCCCCTCACCCGTCTCGCGGCTGCGCCGCGATCCACCCTCTCCCGCAAGGGGGGAGGGAAAACATCCTCAGCCGCGGGCGGCGACGACGATGATCTCGACCAGGAACTGCGGCGCGGCGAGCTTGCCTTCGCTGGTGGCGCGGGCGGGGGGATTGGCCTTGTCCACCCAGGTGTCCCACACGCTGTTCATGCCGGCGAAATTCTTGATGTCCGACAGCCAGATGGTGGCGGTGAGGATGCGCGACTTGTCGGTGCCGGTGCGGGCCAGCAGGCTGTCGATGGAGGCGAGCACGGCCTTGGTCTGGCTCTCCACGTCCGGCCCTTCGGCCACCTGGCCGGCGAGATAGACGGTGTTGCCGTGGATCACCGCCTCGCTCATGCGGGCGCCCTTGTCGAGCCGTTCGATGCTCATGATGTGTCCTCGTGTTGGGGAATGGCGGGTGTTTAGCAGCTTCGGGGGCACAGGCGTCAACCATCTGACACAGCCCTCGCGCCCCGGACGCATGGAGCGCCAGCGCAATGCGAGCCGGGGCCCAGCGCAAAAAGACCGCCGAAGGCGCTGCCATATCCTGGGCTCGCAGGCATGGCCCGCTGCGCGGAGTTGTTGCGCTGGGTCCCGGCTCTCCTTCCACTCCGCTACGCTGCGTTGCAGTCGGCCGGGACGCGATATCGCTTTCCGCCCTTCAGTGCGCCTCTTCCCAATTCTTCGCCGCCCGTGCGTCCACCTTCAGCGGCACGGCAAGCTGCACGGCGGGGGCGGCCGCCGTCTCCATGGCGTGGCGCACCACGGGGATGGTGGCGTCCGCCTCGGCCTCGGGCACCTCGAACACCAGTTCGTCGTGCACCTGCAACAGCATGCGGGCGGAGAGCCCCGCTTCGACCAGCGCCGGCTCCATGCGGATCATGGCGCGGCGGATAATGTCTGCCGCCGTGCCCTGGAGGCGGGCGTTGATGGCGGCGCGCTCGTTGAAGGCGCGGATGGAGGGGTTCTTCGCCGCGATGTCGGGATAGTGGCAGCGCCGGCCGAACAGCGTCTCCACATAGCCGTGCTCGCGGCAGAAGGTCTTGGTCTCCTCCATATAGTCGCGGATGCCGGGGAAGCGCTCGAAATAGCGCTTGATGTACTGCCCCGCCTCCTCGCGCGGAATGGAGAGCTGGTTGGCGAGGCCGAAGGCGGAGATGCCGTAGATGATGCCGAAATTGATCGCCTTCGCCCGCCGCCGGATTTCTCCCGGCATGTCCTTCACGGGCACGCCGAACATTTCGGAGGCCGTCATCGCGTGGATGTCCAGCCCCTCCGTGAATGCCTGCCGCAGCGCCGGGATCTCGGCGATCTCGGCCAAGAGCCGCAACTCGATCTGCGAATAGTCGGCCGAGACGAGGAGGTTGCCCTCCTCCGCCACGAAGGCGCGGCGGATGCGCCGGCCTTCCTCGGTGCGCACGGGGATGTTCTGCAGGTTGGGATCGGAGGAGGAGAGCCGCCCGGTGGTGGTGGCCGCCAGCGCATAGGAGGTGTGGACGCGCTTCGTCTCAGGGTGCACGAAGTTCGGCAGCGCGTCCGTATAGGTCGAGCGGAGCTTCGAGAGCTGGCGCCATTCCAGGATCTTTTGCGGCAGCTTGTGGCCCTGCTCGGCCAGCTCCTCCAGCGCGGTGGCCTTGGTGGACCACATGCCGGTGGCGGTCTTGGTGCCGCCGGGCAGGCCCATGCGGCCGAAGAGGATGTCGCCCATCTGCTTGGGGCTGCCCACGTTCAGCCGCTCGCCGGCCAGTTCCGCGATCTCGTCCTCCACCCGCGCGGCGCCCTGCGCGAATTCGGAGGAGAGGCGGGCCAGCATGGCCTTGTCGATGGCGATGCCGCGGGATTCCATGCGCGCCAGCACGGGAATGAGCGGGCGCTCCAGCGTCTCGTAGACGGTGGTGCGGCCCTCGGCGGCGAGGCGGGGCTTGAGCACCTGCCAGAGGCGGAGCGTCACGTCCGCGTCCTCGGCGGCGTAGGCGGTGGCGGGCTCCAGCGCCACCTTGTCGAAGGTGATCTGCGCCTTGCCCTTCCCCGTCACCTCCGAATAGGCGATGGGCTGGTGCCCGAGATGGAGGACGGAGAGCTCGTCCATGCCATGGCCGTTCCGGCCGGCGTCGAGCGCGTAGGACATGCACATGGTGCAGTCGATGGGCGCCACCTGGATGCCGTGGCGGGCCAGCACCAGCTCGTCATACTTCACATTGTGCCCGACCTTGAGCGTGCCCTTGTCCTCAAGAACCGGCTTGAGCGCCGCGACCGCATCGGCGAGCGAGATCTGCCCCGGCAGCAGGCCCTCGGAGAACAGGCCGTCGCCCGCGCCCTGATGCAGGAGGGGGATGTAGCAGGCCTCGTTGGGCGAGAGCGCCAGCGAGACACCCACGAGGTCCGCCTGCATGGGGTCCAGCGAATTGGTTTCGGTGTCGAAGGCGACGACGCCGAGGTCCATGGCCTTCGCGCACCACGCCTTCAGCTCGGAAAGATCGAGGATGGTGCGATAGGCCTTGCGGTCTACGGGCGTCGCCCGCGCGGCCTGCGCGCGCTGGTGGGCGAGATCGGAGGGGGTGGGCGTGCCGCTGGGGGCGGCCGGGACAGCGCCCGGCTGGGTGGCGGCCGGCTTCTCGCCTTCGGCGGCGGGCGATGCGGCGGGGGCGAAGAGATCGCCGCCGCTGGGCGCCAGCTTCGGGTCCGGCTCCACCTCGCCGGCTTCCACGCCATAGGCCTCGGCCACGCGGCGGGTGATGGTGGTGAATTCCATGGCCTTGAGGAAGGAGATGAGGCGCTTCGCGTCCGGGTCTTCGAGGACCAAGTCCTCCAGCGGCACTTCCACCGCCACGTCGCGCACCAGCGTGACGAGCTGCTTGGAGATGCGCGCGGCCTCCTGATTGTTCAGGAGGGACTCGCGGCGCTTGGGCTGCTTGATCTCGCCGGCGCGGGCGAGCAGCGTTTCGAGATCGCCATATTCGGCGATGAGCTGGGCGGCGGTCTTGATGCCGATGCCGGGCACGCCGGGCACGTTGTCGGTGGAATCACCGGCCAGCGCCTGCACGTCCGTGACCTTCTCCGGCGGCACGCCGAAATATTCCTGAACCTCGCCGAGGCCGATGCGCCGCTCGGGGCGCGCCCCGCGCCCGCCGCTCTCGCCCGAGGCGGGGTCATACATGGCGACCTTGGGGCCGATGAGCTGCATCAAATCCTTGTCGGCGGAGACGATGAGCACGTCCGCGCCCGCCTTCACCGCCTGCTCGGCATAGGTGGCGATGATGTCGTCCGCCTCGTAGCGCGCCTGCTCCACCGGGATGAGGCCGAAGGCGCGCACCGCCTCGCGCATGAGCGGGAATTGGGGAATCAGCTCGTCTGGCGGCTCGGAGCGGTTGGCCTTGTAGTCGGGATAAAGCTCCTTGCGGAACGAATCCTCCGACTTGTCGAACACGATGGCGAGATGGGTAGGGCGGATGCCCACGGCCCCGTCGCGCACGAACTGGAACAGCTTGGTGCAGAAGAGGCGCACCGCGCCCGTGGGCAGCCGGTCCGAGCGGAAATTGTACTTCCGGTCCTGATTGATGGACTGGAAATAGGCGCGGAACACGAAGGACGAGCCATCCACCAGGAACACATGGTCGCCGGGCTTGAGGGGGCGGGGAGAGGGGGACATGGCGCGTCCTTCAAAGGTCCGGCGGCAGCGGCGATCAGGGGTTGGGATCGGGGGTCGCAAGATCGGGGGTCGATCGAGGCGCGCACGATGCCCGAGGGGGCGGCGAGGAACAAGTGCCGCGGCACTCGCCGAACGCGCGCGTCACGGGCGCGGGGACGCCCGCGAGCCCAATGGCCAAGCCGTGCCGCAGCGCACACTTCGCAGGCATCTGCATCACCAGATGAACAACGGACGTGCAGACATTGGGCGCGCCCAATTTTTCATCAGTCGAAATTCAATCTCAGAATCAAAGACCTAAGCATCCGGACGCAGTTGGCCCATCACTTGCTTTTATCATTGCGGCGCAGTCGATGATGACCGCGCCCCATATTCGTCCCAACGATGGGACCCGCAGCAGAGCCGCTGACAGCCATGACCGGAAGGTCGTGAGCATGTCCGCGGCTTTTTTCGTTTCGGGTCTCCTCGTCCGCCTTTGCCGTTCCAGGGGAAAAGAACATGAGCGACGCTTCCAAGACCGACACCGACGCCGCCGAATCCGCCGCCGCATCGAACACCACGCCGGCCGCGTCCGCCCCCGGCGTCTCGCGCCGCTCGCTGCTGAAGGGCACGGCCGCGGCCCTCGGCACCGCCGCGCTGTTCGAGAGCATCCGCATGGCGTTCCCCGGCGGCGTGCCTGCGGCCTACGCGGCGGCGCCGGAGACCACCAAGGCGACGCTCGGCTACATCGCGCTCATGGATGCCTCGCCCCTCGTCATCGCCAAGGAGAAGGGCTTCTTCGCCAAGCACGGCGTGCCCGACGTGGAGGTGGTGAAGCAGGCCTCCTGGGGCGCCACCCGCGACAACCTCGTGCTCGGCGGCGAGAAGAACGGCATCGACGGCGCGCACATCCTCACGCCCATGCCCTACCTCATCTCCACGGGCAAGGTGACGCAGAACAACGTGCCGACCCCCATGTACATCCTCGCGCGCCTCAACCTCGACGCGCAGGCCATCTCGGTCTCCAACGAATACAAGGACCTCAAGGTCACGGCCGACGCCAGCGCCCTGAAAGAGGCTTTCGCCAAGAAGAAGGCCGAGGGCAAGGAAGTAAAGATCGCCATGACCTTTCCGGGCGGCACCCACGATTTGTGGATCCGCTACTGGCTGGCCTCGGCCGGCATCGACCCGGACAAGGACGTCTCCACCATCGTGGTGCCCCCGCCGCAGATGGTCGCCAACATGAAGGTCGGCAACATGGACGCCTTCTGCGTGGGCGAGCCGTGGAACGAGCAGCTGGTCAACCAGGGCATCGGCTTCACCGCCTGCACCACGGGCGAGATCTGGAAGCAGCACCCCGAGAAGGCGCTCGGCATGCGTGCCGACTATGTGGACAAGAACCCCAACGCCACCCGCGCCATCCTGAAAGCCGTCATGGAAGCCCAGCAATGGTGCGACAAGATGGAAAACAAGAAGGAGATGTCCGAGATCGTCGGAAAGCGGCAGTGGTTCAACGTGCCGGTCTCCGACATCTACGGCCGCGCCATCGGCGACATCAATTACGGCAACGGCCGCGTGGTGAAGAATTCCGACCAGTACATGAAGTTCTGGATGGACCACGCCTCCTATCCCTTCCGCAGCCATGATGCCTGGTTCATCACCGAGGACATCCGCTGGGGCAAGTTCGAGCCCACGACGGACATCAACGCCCTCGTCGCCAAGGTGAACCGCGAGGAGATCTGGCGCGAAGCGGCGAAGGAACTGGGCGTCGCCGCGAGCGACATTCCCGCCACGTCCTCGCGCGGCAAGGAAACCTTCTTCGACGGCAAGGTCTTCGATCCCGCCGATCCGCAGGCCTACCTCAAGAGCCTCGGCATCAAGCGCGTCGACGCCTGAGCCCCAACGCCCCCTCCCGCGCGGAGGGGGCCTCTTCCCGATATCCAGACCCGGAGCTTGTGCCCATGTCCGTCACCGCCTTGAAGGAGCCGCCCCGCGAGGTCCGACGCTCCGGGACAGCAGAAGTCGTCAAGATGAAACCCGCCGCCGCCCGCCGCCCCTCCCGCTGGCCGGGCTATGCCAAGTCCGTCGCCGCCACCGTCATCCCGCCGCTGGTGATGGTGGTGCTGCTCGGCCTCCTGTGGGAGATCCTGTGCTCCGGCGCGGGCGCCACCCTGCCGCCGCCGAGCCGCATCTGGGCGGATTCCAAGGACCTCATCCTCGACCCGTTCTTCGTCGCCGGCCCGCAGGATATCGGCCTCGGCTGGCGCGTCATGATCTCGCTCCAGCGTGTGGCGGTGGGCTTCGGCCTCGCGGCGGTGGTCGGCATCGCGCTCGGCGCGGTGGTGGGCCAGTCGGTCTGGGCCATGCGCGGACTCGATCCCATCTTCCAGGTGCTGCGCACGGTGCCGCCGCTGGCGTGGCTGCCCATCGCGCTCGCCGCGTTCCGGGACTCGAACCCCTCCGCCATCTTCGTGATCTTCATCACCGCCATCTGGCCGATCATCATCAACACGGCCGTGGGCATCCGGAACATCCCGCAGGATTACCGGAACGTGGCGCAGGTTCTGCGGCTGAACCCGCTCGAATTCTTCTGGAAGATCATGCTGCCCTCCGCGGCGCCCTACATCTTCACCGGCCTGCGCATCGGCATCGGCCTCTCCTGGCTCGCCATCGTGGCGGCGGAGATGCTCACCGGCGGTGTCGGCATCGGCTTCTTCATCTGGGATGCGTGGAACTCCTCCCGCCTGCCCGACATCATCGTGGCCCTCGTCTACATCGGCGTCGTCGGCTTCGTGCTCGACCGCCTCGTGGCCGGCATCGGCGCCTTCGTCACCCGCGGCACGCAGGCTTCCTGAGCCCGTCCCACCCCATCTTCAAGGAGGCTTCGATGCCCGCCTATCTCGAGCTCAGCCAGATCGGCAAGACCTTCTCCCGCGGCGCCGCCACCACCGAGGTGCTGCGCGATGTCTCCCTCGACATCGCCAAGGGGGAATACATCTCCATCATCGGCCATTCCGGCTGCGGCAAGTCCACCCTGCTCAACATCGTGGCGGGGCTGACCCGCGCCACCACCGGCGGCGTGATCCTTGACGGGCGGGAGGTGAACGCCCCCGGCCCCGACCGCGCCGTCGTGTTCCAGAACCACTCCCTGCTGCCGTGGCTCACCGTCTACGACAACGTGCGCCTCGCGGTGGACAAGGTGTTCGCCGGCACCCGCTCGCGCGCCGAGCGGCACGACTGGACCCTGCACAATCTCGACCTCGTGCAGATGGGCCACGCCAAGGACAAGCGCCCGTCCGAGATCTCCGGCGGCATGAAGCAGCGCGTCGGCATCGCCCGGGCGCTGGCCATGGAGCCGAAGGTGCTGCTGCTCGACGAGCCGTTCGGTGCGCTGGACGCGCTCACCCGCGCCCACCTGCAGGACAGCGTGATGCAGATCCATGCCACGCTGGGCAACACCATCCTGATGATCACCCACGACGTGGACGAGGCGGTGCTGCTCTCCGACCGCATCGTGATGATGACCAACGGCCCCTCCGCCTATGTGGGCGAGGTGCTGGAGGTGAAGCTGCCCCGCCCGCGCAAACGCCTCGAGCTGGTGACCAACCCCACCTACCTCAAGGCCCGCGAGGCGGTGCTGAAATTCCTCCACGAGCGCCACCGCTTCGTCGAGGCCGCCTAGCAGACCGCAGAAGCGCGGGCCTGGCCCGCGCCGGCCGCAGACCGCCGACACCACGCGCCGAACCGGCGCGCGGGTCCGTGCGCCCTTCATCCAGGAGTTTCGCCATGAGCCTGACCCCGCACCAGATCGAATTGATCCAGGACTCGTTCCGCAAGGTGGTGCCCATCGCCGACACGGCCGCCACCGTCTTCTACGGCCGGCTGTTCGAGATCGCGCCCGAGGTGAAGCCCCTGTTCAAGGGCGACATGAGCCTCCAGGGCGCCAAGCTCATGGCGACGCTCGGCCTCGTCGTCGCCGGCCTCAGCGATTTGTCGAAGATCGTCCCGGCCGCCGAGAGCCTTGCCCGCAAGCATGTGGGCTACGGCGTGAAGGATGAGCATTACGCCCCCGTCGGCGCCGCGCTGATCTGGACGCTGGAGCGCGGTCTTGGCCCTGACTTCACCCCGGAGACGGAGGAAGCCTGGGCAAAGGCCTATGCGATCCTCTCTTCCGTGATGATCGCCGCCGCCGCCGAGGCGCCGGTTCCGGCCGAGTGAGGAGGCAGGCGTGAGCGAGCCCCTTCTCGTCATCGGCAACGGCATGGCCGCCGCGAAGCTCTGCGAGGAGCTGACCTCCCGCGCGCTCGGCCGCCATGCCGTGGCGGTGATCGGGGCGGAGCCCTGCCTCGCCTACAATCGCGTGCTGCTCTCCGAGGTGCTCGCCGGCCACATGGCCGCCGCCGAGGCGGAGATGAAGCCCGCCACCTGGTGGCGCGCGCGGGGCGTGACCCTGCAATACGGCACCCCCGCCGCCGCGCTCGACCGCTCCGCGCGCGAAGTGGTGCTGGCCGATGGCCGCCGCCTGCCCTTCGGCAAGCTGGTGCTCGCCACCGGCTCCCACCCCATCCGCCTGCCCCTGCCGGGCATGGCGCTGCCCGGCGTCCACACCTTCCGCGATCTGAAGGACGTGGAAGCCCTGCTCGCCGCTGCCGCTGTTCCCGGAACCCGCGCCGTGGTCATCGGCGGCGGGCTCCTCGGCATCGAGGCCGCCGCCGGGCTCGCCGGCGCGGGCGTCGAGACCCGCCTCGTCCACCTCATGGACCGGCTGATGGAACGCCAGCTCGACGCCGCCGCCGGCGCGTTCCTGAAGCGCGCGGTGGAGGCCAAGGGCATCGAGGTGCTGCTCGGCGCCGCCAGCGAGGCCATCGAAGGCGAAAGCCATGTCACCGGCCTGCGCCTCAAGGATGGCCGCGTCCTCCCCGCAGACATTCTCGTGGTGGCCTGCGGCGTCACCCCCAATGCGGACCTCGCCCGCGCCGCGGGATTGGAGGTGAAGCGCGGCATCGTGGTGGACGACACTCTCGCCTCGTCCGATCCCGACATCTTCGCCATCGGTGAATGCGCCGAGCATCGCGGCATGACCTACGGCCTTGTCGCCCCGGCCTATGAGCAGGCCGGCGTGCTCGCCCGCCGCCTCGCGGGGGAGGATGCGCGCTATGAGGGCTCGGTGGTCTCCACCAATCTCAAGGTGTCGGGCGTGCCCGTCTTCTCCGCCGGCGACGTCACCGGCGGCGCGGGCACCGAAGACATCGTGCTCACCGATCGCGGCCTCGGCGTCTACCGCCGGCTCATCGTGAAGGACGGCGTGCTCGCCGGGGCCGTGCTGTTCGGCGACACGGCGGACGGCCTCTTCTATCTCGACCTCATCACCCGCCGCACCCCCATCGCCGCCATGCGCACCGAGCTTGCGTTCGGCCGCGATGCGGTAGCCGCCGCAGCCTGACAAGAAGAAGGACGGAAACCCCATGGGCGCCGATTTCACCCTCGACCAGAAGCGCTATCTGGAAGGCTTCGTCTCCGGCGCCAAGGCGGTGCAGATTGTCCGGAGCGCGCCCGCGCCCTCCGCCGCGCCGGTCGCCGAGATGACCGGCCCGGATGCCGCGAGCCATCGCGCCATGGCCCGCACCGAGGCCGAGGGCCGGAAGCTCACGCCCGAGGAGAAGGCGAAGCGCGAGGAACTGGGCCTCGACGCCTACGACCGCATGCGCGCCGCCGCCCGCGAGGGCACCTTTCCGAAGGGCCCGGACATCCTGCGCTGGAAGTATCACGGCCTGTTCTATGTCGCCCCGGCGCAGGACAGCTTCATGTGCCGCATGCGCATTCCCGGCGGCATCCTCACCCACTGGCAGTTCCGGGGCGTCGCGGACATCGCGGCGCGCCACGGCGGCGGCTACACCGACATCACCACCCGCGCCAATCTCCAGATCCGCGAGATCCCTCCCACCGACGGCATCGCCGTGCTGGAGGGGCTGGTCTCCCTCGGCCTCACGGCCAAGGGCTCGGGCGCCGACAACATCCGCAATGTCACCGGCACCCCCACCGCCGGCATCGACCGCCAAGAACTCATCGACACCCGGCCGCTGGCGAACGCCTGGCACCATTACATCCTGAACAGCCGCGACATGTACGGCCTGCCGCGCAAGTTCAACGTGGCCTTCGACGGCGCCGGCACCGTCGGCGCGCTGGAGGACACCAACGACATCGGCTTCCAGGCGGTGGAGGTGATGGACGGCTTCGGCATCGCGGGAGGCGTCTGGCTGCGCCTCGTGCTGGGCGGCATCACCGGCCACAAGGATTTCGCCCGCGATACCGGCATCGTGGTGCGGCCCGACGAGGCGGTGGAGGTGGCGGCGGCCATCGTGCGCGCCTTCATCGACACCGGCGACCGCACCGACCGCAAGAAGGCGCGGCTGAAATACGTGCTCGATTCCATGGGCTTCGACGGCTTCCTGAAGCTGGTGGAGGCCAAGCTCGGCCGCCCCTTCACCCGCCTTCCCGCCGAGGCGGTGAAACCGCGCGCGGAGCCGGACCGGCTCGCCCATCTGGGCGTCCATCCGCAGAAGCAGGCGGGGCTGAACTATGTGGGCGTCGGCACCCCCGTGGGCCGCATGAGCGCGGCGCAGATGCGCGGCCTCGCCGACATCTCGGCGCGCTTCGGCGATGGCGATATCCGCCTCACTGTCTGGCAGAACCTACTCATCTCCGGCGTCGCCGATGCGGAAGTGGCGGCGGTCACGGACGCGGTGGAAGCCCTCGGCCTCACCACCAAGGCAACGCCGCTCCAGGCGGGCATCGTCGCCTGCACCGGGGCGAAGGGCTGCCGCTTCGCGGCGGCCGATACCAAGGGCACCGCGCGGGCGATCCTCGCCCATTGTGAAGAGCGGGTCGCCCTCGACGGACCGGTGAACATCCATGTCACCGGCTGCCACAATTCCTGCGCCCAGCACTATATCGGCGATATCGGGCTGATCGGGGCGCGGGTGCCCGTCAATGACGACGGGGACACGGTGGACGGCTATCACATCCTCGTCGGCGGAGGCTTCGGCAGCGCGGCCGCCATCGCCCGCGAGCTTTACCAATATGTGCCGGCGGACGACGCCCCGGCCGTGGTGGAACGCCTGCTCAAGAGCTGGCAGGCCCACCGTGCCGCGGGCGAAAGCTTCGCCGATTTCACCCGCCGCCTCGACCCCGACGCGCTGAAGGCGCTGGCGGAGGCGGCATGAGCGCAGGCGATCCGGCCGCGCACACTCCATTCGAGACACGCCCATGAGCCTCCAGTCCCGTCCCCCCATCGTCCCGGTCCTGCCCGACAGCGCGCCCTTCTCGGCGGAGCAGCGGGCGTGGCTGAACGGCTTCTTCGCCGCCATCCTCTCCACGGATGCCGGTCACGCGCCCATGGCCCTTTCGGCGGGCGACGCGGCGGCGCTGCTGCCGGACATTTCCACCCCTGCCCCGGCCGAAGAGGATGACGGTGCACCCTGGCACGACCCGTCCATGCCGCTCGCCGAGCGCATGGCGCTGGCCGAGGGCAAGGCCCTGCCCCGGCGCATGATGGCGGCCATGGCGCAGCAGGATTGCGGCCAGTGCGGCTATGTCTGCGAGACCTACGCCAAGGCCCTGGCGAGCGGCGCGGAAGCGAAGCTCAATCTCTGCGCGCCCGGCGGCAAGGAGACGCTGCGGATGCTGAAGCAGCTGGCGGCGGAAACCTCCGCTTCCGCCGAAGCCGCGCCGGTTGCCGAGGCCCCCGCCCCCGCGCTCGCCCCCGCAGCCACCGCCACCGGCACCCGAGAAAATCCCGGCGAAGTCACCTTCCTCTCCCGCACCCGCCTCAACAAGGCGGGCTCGGAGAAGGAGACGTGGCATGTGGAGTTCGACCTCGCCGGCTCCGGCATCGACTATGCGGCCGGCGACAGCTTCGGCGTCTTCCCGGTGAACGATCCCGGCCTCGTCGAAGCCGTGCTGGAGGCGCTCCACGCGCCGGCCGATTTTCCCATCGCCGGCCATACGCTCAGCGAGGTGCTGGCCCGCGAGGTGTGCCTGAAATCGGCGCCCGACGCGCTCTTCACCCTCATCTCCTATCTCGTCGGCGGGGAGCGCAAGGCGAAGGCCCGCGCGCTCGCCAATGGCGAGGACCCGGATGGCGATGCCGCCACCCTCGACGTGCTGGCGGCGCTCCAGAAATTCCCCGGCATCAGGCCCGATCCGGAAGCCCTCATCGAGTGCCTGGAGCCGCTGCAGCCGCGCCTCTATTCCATCTCTTCCAGCCCCGTCGCCACCCCCGGCCGGCTCACGCTGACCGTGGATGCGGTGCGCTATGATCTGGAAGGCCGGACCCGGCTGGGCGTCGCCTCCACCTTCCTCGGCGACCGCCTCGCGCCGGGCACGCGCATGAAGGCCTATATCCAGAAGGCGCACGGCTTCGCGCTGCCGCAGGATCTGGCGAAGGACGTCATCATGGTCGGCCCCGGCACGGGCATCGCCCCCTTCCGGTCCTTCCTCCACGAGCGGCTGGCGACGAAGGCGCCGGGGCGCAACTGGCTGTTCTTCGGCCACCAGCGGCGCGAGACGGATTTCTTCTATGAGGACGAGCTTTCCGGCCTCCAGGCCGCCGGCTGCCTCACCCGCCTCGACACCGCCTGGTCCCGCGACGGGGACCGCAAGGTCTACGTGCAGGACCGCATCCGCGAGGCCGGCGCCGAGCTGTGGGGCTGGCTGAAGGACGGTGCGCACTTCTACGTCTGCGGCGATGCCAAGCGTATGGCCAAGGACGTGGAGAAGGCGGTGGCCGATGTCGCCGCCACCCATGGCGGGCTTTCGGCTGAGGCGGCGACGAAATTCGTCGCCGATCTCAGGACCGCCGGGCGCTATCAGGCCGACGTGTACTGAGCTAGAAATGATGGCCAAGCCTCAGGCAGGACCGGCATGAACGCCCCCCTCACCTCGCCCCCTTCGGTGAAGACCACCTGCCCCTATTGCGGCGTCGGCTGCGGCGTGAAGGCGACGCCGGACGGTCTGGGCGGCGCGCTCATCGAGGGCGATACCGACCACCCCGCCAATCTCGGCCGTCTGTGCTCCAAGGGCGCGGCGCTGGGCGAGACGCTGGGGCTCGGCACCCGCCTCCTCCATCCCATGGTACGCGGGGCGGACGGGGTGCTGGCGCGGGCGAGCTGGGACGACGCGCTGGACCGCATCGCCGGAGACATGCGGGACATCATCGACCGGCATGGGCCGCAGGCGGTGGCCTTCTATCTCTCCGGCCAGTTGCTGACCGAGGATTATTACGCCGCCAACAAGCTGGCCAAGGGCTTCCTCGGCACGGCGAACGTGGACACAAATTCCCGCCTGTGCATGTCCTCCTCCGTCGCCGGCCACAAGCGCGGCTTCGGCTCGGATACCGTGCCCGGCAGCTATGAGGATCTGGACGGGGCGGACCTCATCGTCCTAACCGGCTCCAACACGGCGTGGTGCCATCCTGTCCTGTTCCGCCGCATGGAACAGGCGCGCAAGGCGCGCGGCACGAAGCTCGTCGTCATCGATCCGCGCCGCACGGACACGGGCGCCGAGGCGGACCTGTTCCTGCCGCTCGCCCACGGCACCGACGCGCTGCTCTTCTCCGGCCTGCTCGTGCATCTGGCGCAGAGCCCGGCCTTCGATGCCGCCTATGTGGAGGCCCACACCATAGGCTTTGCCGAGGCGCTGGAGGCCGCCCGCGCCGTGGCGCCGGATGCCGAAACCACGGCCCGCGCCTGCGGGCTGGCGGTGGAAGATGTGGAGCGCTTCTTCGCGCTCTTCACCGAAACCCGGCGCACCGTCACCTGCTATTCGCAGGGGGTGAACCAGTCGGCGGTGGGCACCGACAAGGTGAATGCCATCCTCAACTGCCATTTCGCCACCGGCCGCATCGGGCGCGAGGGCATGGGGCCCTTCTCCCTCACCGGCCAGCCCAATGCCATGGGCGGGCGCGAGGTGGGCGGGCTCGCCAACCAGCTCGCCGCCCACATGGGCTTTTCCCCCGCCGAGGTGGACCGCGTGCGCCGTTTCTGGGGCGCGCCGCACATGGCGGAGCACGAGGGCCTGAAGGCGGTGGACATGTTCGCCGCCATCGGCCGGGGCGAGATCAAGGCCCTGTGGGTGATGGGCACCAACCCCGCCGTCAGCCTGCCCGAGGCGGACGCGGTTCGCACGGCGCTGGAAGGGCTGGAGCTGTTCGTCCTCTCCGAGAATGTGGGGGCCAACGACACCGCCCACTCAAATCCGCACGTGATGCTGCCCGCCGCCGCCTGGGGCGAGAAGGACGGCACCGTCACCAATTCCGAGCGCCGCATCTCCCGCCAGCGCCCCTTCCTGCCCCGCCCCGGCGAGGTGATGCCGGACTGGTGGGCGCTGAAGGGCGTGGCCGAGCGCCTCGGCTTCGGCGATGCCTTCCAGTGGCGCGGGCCGGCGGACATCTTCCGCGAGCACGCCGCCCTCTCCGGCTTCGAGAATGGCGGCTCGCGGGATTTCGACATCTCCGCCTTCGCCGGCCTCACCGAAGCGGCCTATGAGGACATCGCGCCGGTGCAATGGCCCGTCCCCGCAAGCCGGCCGGAGGGCACCGCGCGCCTGTTCGCGGAGGGCGGCTACTTCACCCCCGACCGGCGCGCAAGATTCGTGGCGCCGCGTCCCGTCGCGGCGGCGGCCGGAGAGGCCCCCTTCCCCTTCCTGCTGAACACCGGCCGCATCCGCGACCAGTGGCACACCATGACCCGCACCGGACTCGCGCCCCGCCTCGGCGCGCACATCCCGGCACCGTTCGTGGCGGTGCATCCGGACGATGCCGCGCCGCTGGGGCTCAAGACGGGGATGCTGGCCGAGGTGGCCAGCGCCCACGGCCGCGCCGTGCTGGAAGTGGTGGTGGATGCCGGCCAGCGGCAGGGCACGCTGTTCGCGCCCATCCACTGGAGCCACGCCAATTCGTCGGATGGTCGCGTGGGCGCGCTGGTGCACGCGGTGACCGATCCCGTCTCCGGCCAGCCGGACGCGAAGGCGACGCCGGTCGCGCTCGCGCCCTATGCCGCGCCGTTCGAGGGCTTCGTGCTGGCGCGCCGCCACATGGCGCTGCCGGAGGGCGTGTGGTCGGCGCGCGCGGCGCTGGAGGGCGGCTTCGGCTGGCGCATCGCCGGCCGCATGGCCCCTGAGGACTGGGCGCAATGGGTGAAGGCGGAAGGCCCCGCCGACGTCGCCGAGCTGAGCGACACGCCCTCTGGCCTCTACCGCGCCGCCGCCTTCGATGCGGACGGGCGGCTGGACTTCGCTCTGTTCATCGGTGCCGCCGGGAAGCGCGTTGCCTGGGATGCGCTGAAGGGGCTGCTCGCCTCCGAGGTCTCGGCCGCCGACCGCCGCCTCGTCCTCTCCGGCCGCCGCGCCGGGGCGGGGGCGGAGTGCGGGCCTCTGGTGTGCGCCTGCTTTGGTGTGCCGAAGGATGCCATCACCGCCGCCATCCGGGACGGCGCCGCCGATGCGGCCGCTGTGGGGGCGCGGCTCAAGGCGGGCACCAATTGCGGTTCCTGCCTGCCGGAAATCCGCAAACTGATTCTGGAGGCGAAAGCGCCGGCGTGAGGCGCCTCGCGCCCCGGACGCATGCAGCGAAAGCGGAATGCGAGCCGGGGCCAAGCGCAAGGGACCGCCGAAGGCGCTTCGTGATCCCGCCGCTCTCAGGCTTTGACCCGCTGCGCGGGACCTTTTGCGCTGGACCCCGGATCAGCGCTCCGGCTTTCGCCGTCGCTTGTCCGGGGAGCTGCGCCCCTGACCGCCGTCGTCCTCCGACTTGATCGGAGGACCCATGACGCCGCTCGTCCCTGCGTGCGGACATCCGCTTGAACGGAAGGATGGGCCCTCCGGTCAAGCCGGAGGGCGACAGGTAAACGGCCTAAAGGGAGACGGAAGACCTCAGCCTTCCTTGCCTTCGGCCTTGGCGCGCTCGATGCCTTCGAGGATCAGCTTCTGCGCCTCGGCGGCATCGCGCCAGCCGACGATCTTCACCCATTTGTTGGGCTCCAGATCCTTGTAGTGCTCGAAGAAGTGCTCGATCTGCTTGAGGGTGATCTCGGGCAGGTCGTTGTAGTTCTGCACCTTGTCGTAGCGCTTGGTGAGCTTGGAGGAGGGCACGGCGATGATCTTCTCATCCATGCCCGCCTCGTCTTCCATCAGCAGCACGCCGACGGGGCGCACCGAGATGATCGCGCCGGCCACGATGGCGCGGGTGTTGGCCACCAGCACGTCGCAGGGGTCGCCGTCGCCGGAGAGGGTGTGCGGGATGAAGCCGTAGTTTCCGGGATACCGCATGGCGGTATAAAGGAAGCGATCCACGAAGAGGGTGCCCGCGGCCTTGTCCATCTCGTACTTGATCGGCTCCCCGCCGATCGGGACTTCGATCAGCACGTTCACGTCGTGGGGCGGGTTCTTGCCGATCGGGATCGCGTCGATGCGCATGGGATGCTCGCTCTTGCCACTGGCTGCGGGACTGAAGATCCGCTCCGACCAAAGTCGAACCCGCACGGCACAAGGCTTTGCGGGCATTGCGGACCGGACGGGCTTTTGCCTGTCCGGGCGCTACCGCTGCCAAGCGAAGGCGGTCTTGTCCAGCGTTTTCGAGCCGAACTGCTCGGTCGAGGATGCGACCGGTTGCCCCCCCAACGCCTGATAGAAGCCCACGGCGCCTTCGTTTTCCGCCAGCGCCCACACCACGAGACCACCGAGCCGGGCGATGGCGAGATCGCGCCGCGCCGCCGCGAACAGCCGCTGGCCGAAGCCGAGGCCCTGGTATTGCGGATGGAGGTAGATTTCGTAGATCTCGCCGCCATAGGGCAGCGCCTTGGCGCGGTTGCCGCCGTAATTGACGTAGCCGGCGATATCCTCGCCCACCAGCAGCACGGAGAGGCGGCTGCCACGGCGGATGGCGGCATCCCACCAGCGCGGGCCGCGCCGCTCCACCATGCGCTCCAGCTCGATGCCGGGGATGATGCCGCGATAGGCGGTACGCCAGGCGTCGTCATGGACCGCCGCGATCGCCTTGGCGTCGGCGGGCTTGGCCCTGCGGATCTCGATCAGGCCGGTGGTCATGCCCTGATGGAAGCAAACCCTGCGGCTTCCATCAAGGGGCATGACGCAGGAGGCCCCCAACCGGCGGGGGATGACGCCGCACGCCGTGCCGCGCGCAGGCCGAAACCGCACACGATCAAAGGCGGTTAGGCCGGCTCAGGCGGTAATCTCGGGGACGCGCGTGACATTCATCACAAAGCGGCGCTGCTCTCCCGCAGGGATGTGGAGAAGGCCGGGCTTCTCCACGAACGGGCGGGTATCGCCTTCCGGCGTCGCATAGCCGGACCACGGTTCGATGCAGAGATAGGGCGCACCGGGCTTGGTCCAGATGCCGAGGTCCGGCATGCCGGGAAAGGTGATGTCCAGCCCCGGCCGGCCCGGCACGCCATACTGCAGCCGGTGCGAGTTGAGGCCGAGGAAGATCAGCGCGTCGCGCTCGAACATGGCATCGTCCGGCTTGAGCACGCCGTCGGCGGCGGGGCTCGGCTCGCTGGCGCGGGAGAGCAGGCCGTCGACCGGGCGGTGGATGGGAGCGGGCTCGGGATGCTCGAAGATCACCCGGTGCTCGGCGCGGGTGCCGCCATAGGGCAGCGGCCAGAGAAAGGCCGGGTGGTAGCCGAAGCTTGCCGGCAGCACGCGGGGGCCGGGATTGGTCACCACCGCCTCCATGGCGAGCGTCGCGCCTTCCAGCGCGAAGGTGACCTCCAGCGCGAAATCGAACGGGTATTCCGCGCGCGTGGCGTCGCTCGGCAGAAGGCGGAAGGTGGCCCGGTCCGGCGCCTCCCCCACCACCTCGAATTCGGAGAATCGGGCGAAGCCGTGCCGGCGCATGGGGTGGCCCTGGCCCTCATGCACGAGGGTGAGGTCCGGCAGCTCGCCGACGATGGGGAACAGCAGCGGCGCGCGGCCGGCCCAGAAGGCCGGATCGCCGTGCCACAGCAAGGCGCGGCCCTCGGCATCGGCGAGCGCCCGCAGCTCGGCGCCCAGCGACGAAATCTCCGCCGACAGCCCGTCCGAGCGCAGCGATACGGTCCTGCTCATGGTGTCCCCCGGTTACGTCCCCGCTTCACCTGTAGCACCGCAGGGCGCCGGAGGGCAGGGACCGGGGCGGACGCTCACACCCGCTCGATATAGCGGGTCACCACATCCACCACATGCCGGCGCCGCGCGGCGCGCTCGTCCGCCGTGGCGAGGTCGCGGCCGAAGGCGGTGGAGAGGGTGGGGTTGTTGGAGAAGTAGAAATAGCTGATGGCCGAGATGGTGAGGTAGAGGTGCAGCGGATCGATGCCCTCGCGCAGCGTGCCGTCGGCCGCGCCGCGCGCGAGGATGGCCTCCAGCCGCGCGATGAGGGAAATCTGCATCTCGCGCAGGCGCAGGGAGCGGCGCAGATATTCGCCGCCGAGCAAATTCTCGCTGTTGAGCAGCGGGATGAGGTGGGGGTGCTGGGCGGGATAGTCGAACTTGAATTCGGCAAGGCAGGTGATGGCCGCCAGCGGCGCCAGCGCCTCAAGCGCCAGCTCGGCTTCGGCGACGCGCATGTCGGTGTAGACGCGCTCGAGGACCGCCAGATAGAGGTCCTCCTTGCTGCCGAAATAATAATAGATCATGCGCTTGTTGGCGCCGGCCTCCTCGGCCACCACGTCCACCCGCGCCCCGGCGAGGCCCTTGGCGGCGAATTCCGCCTCGGCCGCTTCCAGGATGTTCAGCCGCGTCTTGTCCGCATCCCGCGTCGCCGCCTCGCGCTGCGGGGCGGCGGTGGAAGCGCGGGCCGCCTTGCGGGCGGGAGGGGATGCGGGCATCGCAGGGTCCGGAACTGGCAACGGGACAGGAAACGTGACGAACGCGCGCCCGCTCAAGCGCTGAGTCTTGCGCCGGGCCCGCGCGGCGAACGTTGCGACACGGCGAGCCGCTGTTCAAGTCCGATCGATTGCGGATGGAACAGGGCGGCATCCATGGGTTTGAGATCCGGCGCGATGTCCGGGCGGAAATCCATGTGCGCGAGCACGTCGCGCTCCATGTCGATGCCGGGGGCGATCTCGATCAGCTCCAGCCGGCCCGCGGCGCCGCGCCGGAATACCGCGCGCTCGGTGACGTATAGCGCCTCCTGCCCGATGCCGGCGGCATAGGCACCGCTGTAGGTGAGCTGCTGCAGGCGTTCGACGAACTTGCGGTCCCGGCCCTCCCTGCGGATCAGCGTCCTGCCGTCCGGCCAGGCCATGTCGAGCCCGCCCGAGGTGAAGGTGCCGGAGAAGACCACCTTCTTGGCGTTCTGCGAAATGTTGATGAAGCCGCCGGGGCCGATGATGCGGTCGGAGAAGCGCGAGACGTTCACCGAGCCCTCCGCATCCACCTCGGCGAAGGAGAGGAAGGCGATGTCGAGCCCGCCGCCGTCGTAGAAATCGAACTGGTAGGGCTGGTCGATCATGGCGTGGAAGTTGCGGCTGGCGCCCACCTCGTTGCCGCTCGCCGGCGCGCCGCCGATGAGGCCCTGCTCGTTGGTCAGCGTGATGGCATCGAGGCACCCTTCCTCCGCCGCCACAGTGGCGATGCCGGTGGAGATGCCGGAGCCGAGATTGCACACCGCGCCTTCATACAGCTCCAGCGCCGCGCGCCGGGCGATGACCTTGCGCGGATCGAATGGCAAGGGCGCGATGGCGGAAAGCGGGATCTTCAGCTCGCCCGCATAAGCGGGGTTGTAGTCCGAGACATAGGTCTGCATCTGGTCAGGATCGACCACCACCACGTCCACAAGGATGCCGGGGATCTTCACCATCTTCGGGTTCAGCGTCCCGCGCCGGGCGAGGCGCTTGACCTGCACGATGACGGTGCCGCCGGCGCGCTTGGTCGCCTGCGCCATGGAGATCATCTCGCCGAAGATGGCCTCCTGCTCCATGGAGATGTTGCCGTCCTCGTCCGCCGTGGTGCCGCGCAGGAAGGCGATGTTGGGCACGAAGGGCTTGTAGAAGAGCCATTCCCGCCCGGCGAGTTGCACCACCTCCACCAGATCTTCCGTGGCCGAAGGGCTCTGGCGGCCGCCGCCCAGGCGCGGGTCGATGAAGGTGTTGAGGCCCACATGGGTCACGAGGCCGGGGCGGCCCGAGGCCATCTCACGGGTGAGCTGGGAGAGCGCGCCCTGCGGCAGGGTATAGGCCTCGACGCGGTCCTCCAGCGCCATCTTCTCCACCGGCGGTGAATCCACCAGCGTGCCGCAGACGACGCGCTTCAGGAGGCCGTCATGGGCGAGGTGGCCGACGCCCCGCGTCTTGCGGTCGCCAAGGCCCACAGGATGCACGGTGGTGAGGGCGCGCGGCGCGCCTTCCTTCAGGAAGCGCTCGGCCACAGCGGCGATCAGCGTGTCCGGCACCGCATGGCCGCCGCCCGAGCCGCCGATGAGGATGGTGTCGCCACTCTCCACCAGCCGCGCGGCTTCCTCCGCGCTCAGAACGCGCATCGCCATGCCGAACCTCCCTGCCATTCCACCCGTGCCGCGGGACCGCCGGCCGTTGCGGCGCGGGGCTCCGTCTTGCTTAACTCACTAGTTAGTTATATGTCTGGACGCGTCCATCGTCAATTCGCCCCGTGCCGCGCGGGCGCGCCCTCGTGCGCGCCTCAAGGCGGACGCGCGGCCAAGCCATCGGATCGTCCATGAGCAATTTCGAGACGCAGGAAGTGCTCAGCGTCCATCACTGGACCGACACGCTCTTCAGCTTCCGCACCACCCGCAGCCCGGCGCTGCGCTTCATCAACGGCCAGTTCACCATGATCGGGCTGGAGGTGGAGGGCCGCCCGCTGGTGCGCGCCTATTCCATCGTCTCGCCGAACTATGACGAGGAGCTGGAATTCTTCTCCATCAAGGTCCAGAACGGCCCTCTTACGTCGCGCCTCCAGCATTTGAAGGTGGGTGACCGCATCCTGGTGGGGAAGAAGCCCACGGGCACCCTCATCCACGACAATCTGCTGCCCGGCCGCACGCTCTACCTGCTCGGCACTGGCACGGGGCTCGCGCCCTTCCTCAGCATCATCCGCGATCCCGACACCTATGCCCGCTTCGACAAGGTGGTGCTGGCCCACGGCTGCCGCACGGTGGCCGAGCTGGCCTATTCCGACTATCTGACGAAGGAACTGCCCGAAGACCCCTTCCTCGGTGAGGAGGTGCGCGAGCGGCTCATCTATTATCCCACCGTGACGCGCGAGCCCTTCCGCAACCAGGGCCGGCTCACGGACCTGATGACGTCCGGCAAGTTCTTCACCGACATCGGCCTGCCGCCCCTCGACAAGGCGCACGACCGGGTGATGCTGTGCGGCAGCCCCGCCATGATCGCCGACATCCGCGGCCTGCTCGACGCGCAGGGCTTCGCCGAGGGCAGCATGTCGGAGCCCGGGCATTACGTGATCGAGAAGGCGTTCGTGGAGAAGTAGGGGGGCGCCCCGGAGGGATGGAGCCGGCGCGCGCGGCTATCGCGGCACGTCCGGTTCCATGTCCCTGAACAGACGCTCCGCCATGTAATCGATGAAGACGCGCAGGCGCGGCGACACCAGGCGGTTGGACGGCCACAGAATGCTGAATTGCCCGGGATCGGCGAGATGCTCGCCGAGAACGGTTCGAAGCAGGCCGTCCGCCACCGCATCGCGCGCCAGAAATTCCGGCATATAGGCGATCCCCAGGCCCGCAATCGCCGCCCCGCGCAGGGCCTCCATGTTGTTGCAGGTCAGCGGCGAGGGGCGACGGAAGGGATCGACCCCGTCCGCGTTCACGAGGTGCCACGTCTGCAGCTTGCCCGAAGTCGGGAAGCGGAAGCGAAGGCAATCGTGCCTTTCCAGATCGGGAGGCGATTGCGGGATGCCGTTTCGCTCGAGATAGGCGGGAGATGCGCACAGCACGAAGCGGAACGGGCCGAGGCGACGCGACATCAGGCTGGAATCGGTCAGCGGACCGCTGCGGATCACCGCATCCAGTCCTTCCTCCACCACATCGACGAGGCGATCGTTGAAGTCGATGTCCAGTTCGATGTCGGGATAGCGCCGCCGGAACTCCGGGATGACCGGCAGGAGGAAGCGGTAGCCGATGGTCGGCACGCCCACGCGGAGCCGGCCGCGGGGTGCGCGCGTCGCAGCCGAGAGCATCGCCTCGGCGTCGCGCAGGTCATCGAGAATGCGGCGGCAGCGCTCGTGGAAGGCCGCGCCTTCCTCCGTCAGCGAAATGCGCCGTGTGGTGCGATGGAACAGCCGCGCGCCCACACTGTCTTCCAGCTTGGCGATGCTCTTGCCGACGGCGGAGGCGGATATGCCGAGCACCCGAGCGGCCGCGACGAAGCTCTGATGCTCCGCCGCCTGCACGAACGCCACGATGCCGCTGAAGCTTTCCATGCGGGCATATTGAAGAATTTTATTCCGTAATCAACGGACACTGGATCCATTTATCGCTCCATCACTCCGCGATAGACCGCCTTGGCGGCTGGATGCGTCTGCGCCGCGCCTGTCCACGAGACGGAAAGCCCCGCATGTCCGCCACGTTCGCCCCCGCCACCGGCAAGACGTCGATCCTGCTGGCGGTCTGTCTGGCCGCGCTCGTTCTCCCCTTAAGCTTTTCCGGCGGGGCGGTGGCCACCCCGGCGATCGGCGGCGATCTCGGCGGGAGCCCGACGGCGCTCAACTGGATCACCAACGCCTTCATGCTGACGTTCGGCAGTTCCCTCATGGCGGCGGGCGCCCTCGCCGACCAGTTCGGCCGCCGGCGCCTGTTCATGACGGGCATCGTCGCGTTCGCGGTGCTCTCCCTCGGTTTGAGCCTCGCGCCGTCCATCCTCGTTCTCGACCTGCTTCGCGGCGGACAGGGCTTTGCCGCGGCCGCCGCGCTCGCCGGCGGAACGGCGGCGCTGGCGCAGGAGTTCGAGGGGCACGCGCGGACGCGGGCGTTCAGCTTCCTCGGCACGACCTTCGGTGTAGGGCTGGCCTTCGGACCGCTTCTGGCGGGCTTTCTGATCGGGCTCTCCGGCTGGCGGGCCATCTTCCTGTCGGGCACGCTGATCGGCGCGCTCTCCGTGCTTCTGACAGCCCGGACGATGCGCGAGAGCCGGGACCCTGACGCCGTTGGCCTCGACTGGCCGGGGGCTGTGACCTTCACGGCAACACTGACGCTGTTCACTTACGGCGTCATCGAAGCGCCGGAGATGGGCTGGGGCCACCCGATCGTCCTGTCGGCGCTGCTCGGGGCAGCGGTCATGCTCGCCGCGTTCATTCGTGTGGAGACGAGAGCGGCGCGGCCGATGCTGGATCTCTCCCTTTTTCGGTATCCCCGCTTTGTTGGCGTGCAGGTTCTGCCCATCGCCACCTGCTATTGCTACGTGGTCCTTCTGGTCCTGCTGCCCCTGCGCTTCATCGGCGTTGGCGGACTTTCCGCGTTCGATGCGGGCGTGCTGCTCATCGCCCTGTCCGTACCGATGCTGATCGTGCCGCTGGTGGCCTCCCATCTCGTGCGAGGGGTGTCGGCGGGCGTCCTGTCCGGCGCGGGTCTGCTTCTGGCCGCGCTCGGGCTGTTCTGGCTCGGTCGTGTCGATCCCGGCGCCAACGGCATGGCCGTGATCCTCCCCATGCTGCTCATCGGCATTGGAACCGGCTTTCCCTGGGGGCTCATGGATGGGCTGTCCGTCAGCGTGGTGCCAAGGGAGCGTGCCGGCATGGCGACCGGCATCTTCAGCACCACACGGGTGGCGGGAGAAGGCATCGCATTGGCCATCGTCAACGCCATCCTGGCGGGGCTCACCAAAGCCCGGCTCTCCGTCTTGGTCCCGCCGGGCGAGGGGGCCGCAGGCGCGGCCGCGCAGCGGCTGGCGATGGGCGATGTCCACGGGGCATCCGAACTCCTGCCGGGCCTGACGGCATCACAGCTCCGCGAGAGCTATGCCGTCGCCTTTCAGCACCTGAGCATCGTGCTCATCGCTGTCACGGCGATTTCCGCGCTCGTCATTCTCGCGCTGCTCCGCCAGCCGGCGCCGGAGACGGAGGACGCCGCCGACGCGGTTCCGAAAGCTGGTCACCCGGCGGCAGGGACAAAACCTTAAGGGGGGCGGACGGGCGACGGCCTGTCACGCTTCTTGCTTGGCCGCCCCTATGGCCATGAAATTCTACATGACGCCCGGGTCGTGCTCCACGGGCATCCACATCCTGCTCGAGACGCTGGAACTGCCGTTCGAGGCGTGGATCATCAACATCCCCGCCGGCGACCATCTGCGTCCCGACTATCTCAAGATCAACCCGCGCGGCACCATCCCGACCCTGGTGCCGGATGGCGGCGAACCCTTGTGCGACTTCAGGTCCATCGCGCTCTGGCTCGCCCGCACCTATCCGCGCGGCAAGCTCCTGCCGGAGGATCCGGCACTGGCGGCGCAGGCCGAGGAGCTGATGAATTTCGCCATCGGCCAGCTCCATGGCGAGGGCTTCACCCGCGTATTCGTGGCCGAGCGCTATGTCGCGCCGGAGGATTCAGGACGTCTGAAAGACGACGTGACATCCCACGGACGGGAGATCGTGACGCAGGGGTTCGACGTCGTGGAGCGCCGTCTGCCGGCCGAGGGCTTCGCCGTGGGCGATCGCTTCTCCATCGCCGACGCGGCGCTGTTCTACAACGAGTTCTGGGCGGATCGCATCGGCATCCCCCTGCCCCCCAAGGTGAAGGCCCATTACCAGCGCCTGCGCGCCCGCCCCGTGGTGCGGCAGGTGCTGGCCGAGGAGGGCTACCGGACCTGAGGAGCGCCCGCCGCCACCGTCGTCCCACTGTCAGAAATCCGTCGTATCTGAGCCTCGCCGAAAGTCCCACACAGCCTTTCGACACCCGGTGCCGCCCCATGGACGGCGCACGGGCGTGCTGTGCGTTGCGGGTGAGGAGGCAGAGGCATGGAGAAGACCCTGATCGTCGAGGCGCTCGGCGAGGGCGGGTTGCTGCTCCCCGCGCGGCTGGAGCGCGCGCTCGCCGCCAATGACCGCGCCAAGCTGCGCATGACCGCTTTGCAGGACGCCGCCGCCCGCGCCCGTTCCCCCGCAGCGCCCGTTCGTCCGCTGGAGGCGGAAGCACGGGCGGCGGGCCTTTCGGGCGACGGGCTCGATGCGGTGGTCGCCAGCGCCCGGCTGCTGGACGGCGGCGCGTATCAGGTCAGCGGCGCCGGCCGCCTCACGCAGGCGATCCTCGACGACATCGCCGCCATGGCCGATCCGCTGGCGGCTGCGGGCGACGCGGGCGCGGACACCTTCGCCGCGCGTCTTGCCGCCTTGCGCGCGGCATTCGCTGCGGGCACGGACGACATTCTCTCCGAGGCCGACCTCGTGCGCCTCACCAGCGCCCGGCGCGGCGGTGCGGACAGCGCGCATCTCCTCGTCATGGACCTTCACAAGGCGCTGAACCGGCTCTCCGCCGCCCTTTCCGCCGAGACGGTGGCCGGCGCGCGGACGCTGGGCATCGCGGAGGCGGACAAGCCGCGCATCGCCGCCTTCATGGCCGGGCTCAGCGAGACGCGCGGGCTGATCTTCGGCCATCCCGGCCTCGACACCACGGCGAGCCGCAGCGGCGCGCGCCTGGTGATCCAGAACGACATCGGCACCACCGACGCCCATGTCATCCTCATCGCCGTGGAGGGGCTTGCGGCAACCGTCACCTACACGGACGTCCACCGCTCCCGCGCAAAATTCTTCATCTCTTTGTTCTCGGATGCCGGGGCCGAGTGGACGCCGCTCGCCGAGCGCACGGCGGCGGGCATCGCGGGCGGCGCGGCCTTCCACCTCGTCACCGGGCGCTTCACGGCGAAGGACACCGAGGCGTTGGACCGTTTCCTCGCCGCCGTGGGCCGCAACATTGTCTTCCTCATCGACTGGAACAAGGCGCGCAAGGCGCTCCAGACCTTCGTGGACAAGCCCACCGCCATCGCCTTGCTGCGGTCGGCGGCGCGCGGCGCCATCGGCCATCGCGGCTTCCTGGAGATGGGCGGCCCGGAACTGGTGTTCGACGCCGTGCGCCGCAGCGCCGAGGGGCGGGTGCCCTATGGCGCGCGGCTCGACCGGGTGCTGGGGCGCGAGGGGGCGGCGCGCTTCCTTGCCGAGGTGCTGCGCCTCGCCAGCGAGGGGCTGGCCGCCGGCCGCTCAGCCCGGCTCATCCGCGACGAGGTGCGGGCGGAACTCGCGCGCAGCTTCGGCTCGGTGGAGGAGGAGATGCTGGCCGTGGTGCTGCGCCAGCTCGGCATCGCCCGCATGCTGGCCGGCGATGTGGCCGGAGTCCTCGATGGCCCTGCGGACCTCTCCGATGCCACCCGCGCCGCGCTTCGCAGCCGCGCCAAGCGCCTGGAGGAGAAGGCCGACCGGCAGATCGTCGGTGCCCGCGAGCGGGCAAGCGGCCCGTTCGGGCAGGGCGGCCGCTTCCTGCCCGTGGCGGATGCCGCCGAGCAGGCGGTGGATGCCTTCGAGGAGGCCGCCTTCCTCGCCAGCGCCGCGCGGCTGAAGCCGGGCCTCGCCGCCCCGCCCCTGCGCGATCTCGCCGCCGGCGCGGTGGTCTGCTGCTCCGATCTCGTGCGCGCGGTGGCCGCCGCCAGCGAGGGCTCGGCCGGCCGGCGCGAGGACGTGACCGACACGCTGGAAGCCATCGACGCCGTGACCGAGGGCGAGCGCCGCGCGGATGCCGCCCATCGCAGGGTGCAGGAAGCGACGCTGTCACCGGGCGGAAGCGACCCCATCGACGCCGGGGCGCTGGTCGCCACCCTGGAACTCGCCCGCGCCATCGAGGGCGCCACCGACGAACTGGCCCGCGCCGCCCTCGCGCTGCGCGCCTCGGTGCTGGAGGAGATGGCCCCGTGACGCACGAAACCAGGCATGCCGACCCCATCGCCTTCATCGGCCCCGGCGGCACGCCCACGCCCCTCACCGCCCGTGATTTCGGCTCCAAGGCCGCCCAGCTCTGGCGCATGAACGCGCTGGGGCTCGACGTGCCGCCGGCCTTCGTGCTCTCCACGTCCCTCTGCGGCGAACGCCGCGCGGGCGAGGTGCGGCGCCTGCTGGATGACGGCCTCGGCTTTCTTGAAGCGGCCACCGGCCGGCGCTTCGGCGACCGCCGCCGCCCGCTCCTCGTCTCGGTGCGCTCCGGCGCGGAAAAGTCCATGCCCGGCATGCTGGAGACCGTGCTGGACGTGGGCATGACCGCCGAGACCGCACGCGGTCTCATGCGCCTCCACGGCAACCCGCGCCTCGCCTTCGATTGCCACCGCCGCTTCATCGAGGGCTGGTGCGAGGTGGTGGCGGGCCTGCCCCGCGCGCCGTTCGAGCAGGTGCAGCGCGATCTCATCGCCGCCGAGCAGGCGGGCGACGAGCAGGGGCTGGACCCGGAGGCGCTGGAGCGCCTCGCCGCGCGCTATCTCGACCTCGCCCGCGACGGCTACGGCGCGACCGTGCCCGCCGACCCGCGCGACCAGCTCGCCGAGGCGGTGGAGGCGGTGTTCCGCTCCTGGGCCGCCCCGAAAGCCGTCGAATATCGCCGGCTGAACCATCTGGAGCATCTGGCCGGCACGGCGGTGACGGTGCAGGCCATGGTGTTCGGCAATGCCGGCGTGCGCTCGGGCTCGGGCGTCGCCTTCTCGCGCAATCCGGCGAGCGGGGCGCCGGGCCTCTATGCCGATCTGCTGTTCGATGCGCAGGGGGAGGACGTCGTCTCCGGCCGGCGCCAGCCGGTGGGGCTCGACCGCCTCGGCGCGGTGCTGCCCGATGTCGCCTCCGCACTGGCCGAGGGCGTCGCGGCGCTGGAGCGGCACTATCGCGACGTGCAGGACGTGGAATTCACCTTCGAGGAAGGCCGCCTCTATTTTCTCCAGACCCGCGCCGCCAAGCGCACCCCGCGCGCCGCGCTGAGGATCGCGGTGGACATGGTGGCCGAAGGCGCCATCACCCCGGCCGAGGGGTTGGCGCTGCTGGAGGGGGTGGACCTCTCCGCTGTCGCGGCCACCCGCTTTTCCGGCGAGGCCGCGCCGGTGGCGCACGGCGTTGCCGCCTCGCCCGGCACGGTGAGCGGCCGGGTGGCTTTCGACGAGGAGGGTGTGCGCCGCCTCGCTGCGGCGGGCGATCCGGTGGTGCTGCTGCGGCCGGACGTGGCGACCGACGACATCGCCGCGCTGGCGCTGGCCGCCGGCATCCTCACCAGCGTCGGCGGGCGCACCGCCCATGCCGCCGTGGTGGCGCGCCAGCTCGGCCGGGCCTGCGTGGTCGGCTGCGCCGCGCTGGTCATCGATCCCGCCGCCCGCCGCGCCCGCATCGGGGCTGAGACGCTGGCGGAGGGGGACTGGCTGTCGCTGGATGGCGAGGCCGGCAGCGTCTTTCTGGGCCGGCGCGCGGTGGTCTCGGAAGAGCCGGAGGCGGAGCTGGCCGCGGTGGCCGGCTGGCGGGTGGCTGCGCCGGCGTGAGGCTTCGGCGATCCATCAGCGGGCCTCATGGATCGCAGATCAAACTCTCATTAGGCCGCGTGGATTGTGCGGGGTAGCCTGTGCTCGAATCCGGACAGGCATGAGCACATCCGCGGCATGACGACCTACACCGCATGAGTACGCACACGGCTCCTTCCCACACGACGGGCCCGCAGGCGGCGGGCGCGACCATCCCCACCGCCCGCTACGTGGCGGGGGCGCTGTTCGGGCTGGCGAGCGTCACCATCTGGGCGGGGTGGATGTCCATCACCCGGCTGGGCGTCACCTCCTCCCTCGGCGTGTTCGATGTCACCATGCTGCGCTACGCCACCGCCGGCCTCGTGCTGCTGCCGGTGCTGCTGCGCCACGGGCTGGGGCTCGACAAGGCGAAGCCCTGGCAGCTTCTGGTGATGATCGCGGGGGCCGGCGCGCCCTATGCGGTGGTGGCCGGCTTCGGCCTGCGCACCACGCCGGCCGGGGAGGCGGGGGTGCTCATTCCCGGCGTCATGCCCCTGTTCGTGGCGCTGATCTCGGCCGTGGCATTGCGCGAGCGGTTCAGCATCCAGCGGAAGGTGGGCTATGCGCTGATTCTGGCGAGCGTGGCGCTGATTGCCGGAGTGGGAGCGGTGGCCACCGGGCTCGGCTCGGGCATCGGCCACCTTCTGTGCATGGCCGGCGCCTTCATGTGGGCCTGCTACGCGGTGGCGCTGCGCAAGAGCGGGCTCGGCGCGCTCCATGCGGTGGCGGTGGTGTCGGTGGGCTCGGCGGTGCTCTATCTGCCGCTCTACGGCGTGCTGCACGGCTTCACGGCGTTCGATGCGCCGCTGCGCGATGTGGTCTTCCAAGCGGTCTATCAGGGCGTCTTCGCCACCGTGATCTCGCTGTTCCTGTTCGCCCGCTCGGTGGCGCTGCTTGGCGCCTCGGCGGGGGCGGCCTTCGGCGCCTGCGTGCCGGTGATGGCCGCGCTCATGGCCATCCCCATCCTCGGCGAGGTTCCCTCCGGCACCGACTGGCTGGGCATCTTCGCCGCCACCATCGGCGTCTATCTTGCGAGCGGGGGGCCCCTCCCCCGGCGCGGTTGAGCGCCGGGGCAACCCGAAGACCGCCCGCCGCGGCTGAGCGGCGGCGAGCGGTCGGAGCGCCCTGACCGGCGCAGCCTCAGTTCGCCGCGTGCTGGTGCACCAGCGGGCAACCGCCTTCGGCGAGGGGCCGGAACGCCTCGTCGCCGGGAATGGTGCGGATGAGCTTGAGATAGTCCCACGGATACTTCTGCTCGGCCGGCGTCTTCACCTGCAGCAGGTAGAGATCATGGACCATGCGGCCGTCCTCGCGGATGCGCCCGCCGTGGGAGAAGAAGTCGTCCACCGGCGTCGCCTTCATCTGCGTGGCGACGGTGGCGGTGTCGGTGGTACCGGCGGCCTTCACCGCCTTCAGATAATGCAGGATGGCCGAATAGGTGCCGGCCTGGCCCATGGTGGGCATGGCCTTGTGCTTCTCATAGAAGCGCTTGGACCAGGCGCGGGTCTCGTCGTTCAGATCCCAGTAGAAGCCCTGGGTGAGGATGAGCCCCTGTGCCGTCGGAAGGCCGATGGCGTGGATGTCGGTGATGTGCAGGTAGAGCCCGGCGAGCTTGATGCCCGACTGGGGAATGCCGAACTCGTTGGCCTGCTTGATGGCGTTCACCGTGTCGCTGCCGGCGTTGGCGAAGGCGATGAGCTTGGCGCCCGAGCCCTGCCCCTGCAGCAGGAAGGAGGAGAAGTCCGCCGTGCCCTGCGGGTGCTTCACGCTGCCCACTACCTTGCCGCCGCCCTGTTCCACCGCCTTGGCCGTGTCGCGCTCCAGCGCCGTGCCGAAGGCATAGTCGGCGGTGATGAAGAACCATGGCCCGTCTTTGGCCAGCGACGCGCCGGTGCCGGCGGCCAGCGCATAGGTGTCGTAGGTCCAGTGGATGCCGGTGGGCGCGCAGGCCTTGCCGGTGAAATCGGACGAACCGCCGGTGGAGGCGAGCACCAGCTTGTTCTTGGTGCGGCCGATCTCCTGCACCGCCAGCAGGACGGAGGAGGTGGGGATGTCGGCGATCACGTCCACCCCGTCCTCGTCGATCCAGCGGGTGACGATGGCGGAGCCCACGTCCGGCTTGTTCTGGTGGTCGCCGGCGATGATCTCGATGGGCCGGCCAAGCACGCTGCCGCCGAAATCCTCCACCGCCATCTTCGCCGCGATCACAGATCCGGGGCCGGCCATGTCGGCATAGATGCCGGACTGATCGTTGAGCACGCCGATGCGCAAGGGCTTCGGGTCCGCCGCGACGGCGGGGGAGAGGGAGAACAGGGCCGCCGCGAGGGCGGCGAAGGAGAAGCTGAGGCGCATCAAAAGGGCTCCGCGCGGGATGGGGCAATTCGGGCGCGGAGTATCACCACAAAATCGAGTGGTTCAATCAATTATCGGAAGGGAACGGGGTATTCTTTAGTTTTACATCAGAATGATGTTTAAATGGCTGGCAGCCTTTTGTCCGACCGTCATGGCCGGGCCTGTCCCGGCCATCCACGTGGCGCGGCCGGGAATAGCTTTTCGGAATGTCGCGCTATCGGCTTGACGTGGATGCCCGGCACGAGGCCGGGCATGACGATGGTGTCAGTCGATCTATCGGAGCACCCCACCCCTTACTGCTTGAACGCCGCGCAGGCGATGCGGGCACCGGCGCCGCCGATGGGCTGGGTGATGAAGTCGTCCGGGCTGGCGTGGATCACCAGCGCGAAGCCGCCCGACTGGCCGAGGCCGTCCTTGTCGGTGAGGCCGGTGGTGCTCGACACCTCGGCATTCACCGAGCCGTCGGCGTTGGCGTAGATGTTGGGCAGGTCGCCCTGGTCCGGGCCATTGGGGTTGAGGAGGCCGTGGGCCTTGTCGTGATGGTTCACGTGACCCTTGGAATCCAGGAACTTGGCGGTATCGGAGCAGTTGGCCACCTGATGGAAGTGGATGCCATGCCAGCCGGCCGGCAGCGCGCCGGGCGTCAGCGCGAGCCGCACGATGGTGACGCGCTCGGTGCCCGTGGCGGTGGCGGAGCCGATGGTCTTGCCTTCGTTGTTGATGATGTCGGCCTTCACCACCGTCGCGGCGGGCGCGGCCGCAGGAGCGGGGGTCTGGGCGAAGGCCGGCGCGCCGACGATGGCGCCGGCGAGAATCGGAGCTGCGAGAAGGGGGAGCTTGGTCCAGGCGGGGCGACGGACGGCACTGGTGAACGGACGCATGATCGTTCCTCCTCGGGCCGGACGACGCGCCGGCCTGCGCGGGGAGCCTACATCAACGCGGCGGTGAACTCGACCGCGCGCAGCCGGCCCCGTCCTTGCCCATCGCCCCCGCGCCCGGAACGTTCCGAGTTTTGATTGGAATATTTCCAGCAAAGCTTCCGGCACTGTCGTCGGGCCGATGACGGGCAAAGCTGGCGGCGGCGTCCAATTGATGTAATGATGCCGGATGCACTGTTTTCGCGATCGGGCGCAGGCAGCGATGACTTTTCATCGCTTTCGCAGGGGATGCCGCAGCGTCTTGCGGGAAGCCACGTGCCCGCTTAGATAGATCAAGAACGTATCTGTTCTGTCGGATCATTTGTTTTGATCGAGAATAGTTCAAATATTGAGGCTCCCATGACCACCGCCGAACTTGATCGCCCCGCGGCCCGCCCCGAAACCCGCGCGCAAGCCCTGAAGGCCCTCACCAGCGCCGCCCACGGCCGGCTCGATGCGGCGATCATGGCGGGGCGACCGTTCGAGAGCCGGCAGCGCTACGGCCGGTTCCTCACGGTGCAGTATCTGTTCCATCGCGACATTGCCGCGCTCTACGACAGCCCGGCCCTCGGCGCGCTGCTGCCCGACCTTCCCGGCCGTCGCCGGCTCGCGGATATCGCCGCCGACCTCGCCGACCTCGGCCTTTCCGCTCCGGCGCCCCTCGCGCGCCCCGCCCTGTCGATCGACGCGCCGCTGCCCGAAGCGCTCGGCTGGCTCTATGTGGCGGAAGGCTCGAACCTCGGTGCCGCCTTCCTGCTGAAGGCCGCCGCAGCGCTCGGCCTCGATGAGGGATTCGGCGCCCGGCATCTGGCCGCCGCGCCCGAGGGGCGGGGCCTGCACTGGAAGACCTTCGTCGCCGCGCTCGATGCCGTGCCCCTTTCGGCCGACGAGGACGCGCGCGCCGCCCGCGGTGCGGAAGCCGCCTTCACCCGCGTCGCCACTTATGTGAGCGACGTTTTCGCCTGAAAGCCTGGCGCCAGCCCGACTGCGCGCATCCGCCCTCCCCCGCCCGGACGGACCATGGCTCGTCTGGGCGCGGCGCCGCACGGGCGCGACCCTCTCCTGCCCCCGCATCCCGGCGGTGCTGGCCCAGCACAGGATTCGCCCGGCATCCCGGCAATGACCCGCGGCCGGCGATGGGGGCGGCGCACGCCAGCGAATCCGTGCAGCGGCCCGCCTCGCCCATCCACATTGACAGCCCCGCCTCACCCATATTAACTAACCAGTTACATAAGGAAGAACGCCCGCCGCAAGGCCCGCGCCAAGACACACCGAGAGAAACGCCCGAGACGCGCCCCAGATCGCGCCCTCAAGGAGGCCCTCCATGAAGTATGGGGATTTCCCGAAGATCACCTCGTTCCACGGCGTCGCCGGCTTCCGGGCGCATCTCGCCGAGCTGGGCGCGGACATGCCCTGCGACGACATCGTGGCCCACGGCCCCGACCAGCCGCTCGGCGCTCCTTTGACCGTGGACGGGATGAAAATCGGCAACCGCTTCGCCATCCATCCCATGGAGGGCTGGGACGGCACGCGGGAGGGCGCGCCCACCGAGAACACCATCCGCCGCTGGCGGCGCTTCGGCGAGAGCGGGGCGAAGCTCATCTATGGCGGCGAGGCGGTGGCGGTGCGCCATGACGGGCGCGCCAACCCGCTCCAGCTGGTGATGACCGAGGCGACCCAATCCGCCATCGCCGGCCTGCGCGAGACGGTCATCGCGGCCCACAGGGAGGCCACCGGCAACGACGACGACCTCGTCATCGGCCTCCAGCTCACCCACTCGGGCCGCTTCTGCAAGCCGAACGACAATCGCAAGTTCGAGCAGCTGATCCTCTACCGCCACCCGGTGCTCGACCGGAAGTTCGGCATTCCCGAAGACTATCCGGTGATGTCCGACGACGACATCTGGCGGCTGATCGACGATTACATCATTGCCGCGAAGCGCGCGCAGGCCTGCGGCTTCGATTTCGTGGATCTGAAGCACTGCCACGGCTATCTCGGCCACGAATTCCTCTCCGCCCGCAGCCGGCCCGGCGCGTTCGGCGGATCGCTGGAGAACCGCACCCGCTTCCTGCGGGAGCTCGCGAGCGGCATCCGCGCCGCCTGCCCGGGGCTGAAGTTCGGCGTGCGCCTCTCGGCCATCGATCTCATCGCCTACCGGCCGGACCCTGCGGCGAGCGTGCCGGGCATCCTCGGCCCCGGCGTGCCGGAGAACGCGGCGGGCGCCCTGCCCTACGTCTACGGCTTCGGCACCGATGCGGGCGACCCCACCGCCTATGACCTCAATGAGACCTTCGAGGTGTTCGAGGTGCTGCGGGCGCTCGACATCCACCTCGTCAACGTCACCCTCGGCAGCCCCTATTACAATCCCCACGTCACGCGTCCGGCGAGCTATCCGCCCTCCGACGGCTACCAGCCGCCCGAAGACCCGCTGCTGGGCGTGATGCGCCATCTGGAGGTGGTGCGCGCCCTGAAAGAGCGCTTCCCGGACTTCACGCTGATCGGCTCCGGCTACACCTATCTGCAGGAGTTTTTGCCGAACGTGGCGCAGGCGGTGGTGCGGCAGGGCTGGACGGACCTCGTCGGCCTCGGCCGCATGGTGCTCTCCTATCCCGACCTGCCGCTGGACGTGCTCAACGGCCGGCCGTTCCAGAAGAAGAAGGTGTGCCGCACCTTCTCCGACTGCACCTCGGCCCCGCGCAACGGTATCGTCTCCGGCTGCTATCCGCTGGATGCGTTCTACAAGAAGTCGGAAGAATTCAAGCAGCTCGCGGCGGTGAAGAAGGCGGCGAAGACCGCTTAAGGCGCTCAAGCCCGCGCGGCGCCTGAGCGAAGACCGCTTAAAAACCCTCGGGAGGACACCATGGCGGAGATCGCACCGGGGGCGCGGATCGCCTTTCTCGGCACCGGCATCATGGGCGGCCACATGGCGCGGCGGCTGGCGGAGGCCGGCTTCAACGTCGCCGCCTGGAACCGCAGCCGGGCGAAGGCCGAGCCGCTCCTCGCGCACGGCGCCACCCTCGCCGAGACGCCGGAAGAGGCGCTTGCGGGGGCGGAGGCTGCGGTGGTGATGCTCTCCACCGGCGCGGTGATCGACGAGGTGTTGTTCTCCGGTGTCGCCCTGGATGCGCTCAAGCCCGGCGCGGCGCTGGTGGTGATGAGCTCCATCCCCGTCGAGACCTGCCGGGCGCAGGCGGAAGCGGCCGCCGCGCGAAACATCCGATACGTGGATGCGCCCGTCTCCGGCGGCGAGGTGGGGGCGCGGGAGGGCACCCTCGCCATCCTCGCGGGGGGCGATGAAGCCACCATCGCGGACCTCGCGCCCCTCTTCGCCCCCATGGGGCGGGCAACGCGCATCGGGCCGGTGGGGACGGGGCAGCTCGCCAAGCTCGCCAACCAGATCATCGTCGGCGCGGCCATGGCCGGCGTCGCGGAGGCCTTCGCCTTCGCCGCGAAGGGCGGGGCGGACCTTAAGAACCTGCGCACGGCGCTGATGGGCGGCTTCGGCGATTCCAAGGTGCTGAACCTCCACGGCGCGCGCATGGCGGCGCGGGATTTCGTGCCCGGCTCCCCGGCGCAGTATCAATTGAAGGATCTGAAGACGGCGCAGGCGCTGGCGGGAGAAATGGGGCTCAGCCTCACTTTGCTCGACACCCTCGCCGGCCTGTTCACGGACATGATGGCCCATGGCGGCACGGACCGCGATGTCTCCGCCATCTTCGAGGAGGTGGAGCGCCGCTCCGCCCGCGCACGCGAGGGAGAGGGAGCATGAGCGACACAGACGGCGCCATCCGCGTGACGCGCGAGGGGGCGGTGGCGCGCCTCGTCATCGACCGACCGCGCAAGCACAATGCCATCACACCCGCCATGGCCCGCGACCTCGCGGCGGCCTGCGCGGCGCTGGATGCGGACGATGCGGTGCGCGTTGTGCTGCTGACCGGCGGCGGGGAGAAGGCGTTTTCCGCCGGCTCGGACATGAACGCCCTCGGCGAGATCACCGACCTCTGGGCCTTCCGCAACCGCATCGAATATGCCGCCGTGGTGCGCGACATGAGGAAGCCCGTCATCGCCGCGCTGCGCGGCTGGGTGCTGGGCGGGGGGCTGGAGATCGCGCTCGGGGCGGACATCCGCATCGCCGGCACGTCCGCGAAATTCGGCGCGCCGGAGGTGACGCGCGGCTGGGTGGGCGGCGGCGGCGCCTCCCAGATGCTGCCGCGCCTCGTGGGCTACGGGCAGGCCATGCGCCTGCTGCTCTCCGGCGACACCATCGATGCGGCCCGCGCCCTCGCCATCGGCCTCGTGGAGGAGGTGGTGGAAGACGACGCCCTCGACGCCCACGCCACGGCGCTGGCCCAGCGCATCGCCACCTTCAGCCCCCTCGCCACCCAGGCCGTCAAAGCCGCCACCCGCGCCGCCCTCTCCATGCCGCTGGAGGCCGGCATCCGCCACGAGAACGAACTGCACGTGATCTGCATGAGCGACCGGGGCCGGCAGGAGGGGATCACGGCGTTTCAGGAGGGGCGGGAGGGGCGGTTTTGAGGGGGAGAAGTCGAGTGGACCCCGGCTTGGCGCTGGCTTATGCTGGAAGCAGCCGGCGACTCGGGGATTCTTGGAGACTTTAGTGACCTCAATCGCGATCCTAATTGGAAATGCGGCCTATACACTAGAACACGACTTGCCTTGCTGCATTGAAGACGTCGCAGCGATGAAGTCGCTACTGGAAGCCACAGAACGATTTGAAAAAGTCTATGAATACGTCAACCTTGAGGCAGACAGCATGCGGGCACGGGTTCGTGACGCATTGCCAACCGACGCAATTTTCGACGATGTCCTTTTTTACTTTTCGGGTCACGGCGCCGGCGTGGGAACTGATTTGTATTTTTGCGGAACAACATTTGATTTGAGCCGACCCAACGAAACCGGCTTTAGATATAGTGAACTTCTCGACTTATTTAGAGTAGCCAAACCCGGAACGCTAATCTCTATAATTGATGCCTGCTTCGCAGGCATACCCCTTATAAAAAGCGATAAACCCCCATTTCAAATAACTAAGGACGGGCTTAAAAATTTTGTACAGTTTTCTTCCTCGTTATATTCTCAGACCTCAATCGCAGGCGAAAAATTAAGCGACTTCACTCGTACTTTTATCGAAGCAAGTCTTCGCAAGAAAAGTGGGGCTATATTTTATACAGATATATCCAATATAATTAGAGACAATTTCATGTCAAATGATGAACAAACTCCATTTTTCATCACTCAAGGTACGGGTCGTGAAATTCTTGTCGATGATGCCAGTAAATTGGCTCACTTTCGCGAAGAGTTTCAATCGACTTTTGCACCCGCGGGCGCCGAGCTGCTGAGCCCTCCCATCCAAGTCGATCCGCTCGACGTGAATCGCCCCGCCGAACAGCCAACCACCAAGGACCTCCTCGTCGCTGCTGAAGAGCGAGTAGGGGACCGTGCGCAAGCGGACCATTTGGTCGCGCAAATATTTGACGGGATCATTGAGGCGTTTAATGAGAGCGAATTTTGCGACTGGTTTGATTTAAAGGCCATCGAACATTCAACATTTCAAGAGGATATTTCGCGTGATTTTATTGTCCGAGTTCTCTCCAGAGAGCCCAGGCCTGATCGGCTAGTAGTTGCCGAAATCGAACGCAAGAAACGTCGCCAATCGCTTCTTGAACAAGCGACATATGGCCTATTATCAGTCGTCGATCCAGAATGGACGGAGCGCTTCACACTGTCATTGAATTGCAAAATGTCTAGAGTACAAATGAAAATAACAATGACACCTCTATATAAATCTCTCCAACAGATTCAACTAGTTGTAACTTGCGCTCCGAGTTTAAATAAATGTTATATTTTCGAGTTTCTAACCCAGCATCCGATGACTGATTGGGATTCGTTTGATTCTGAGGGGCGCGAGATTAGTCGTAGATGGTTCAATTTAGACTGGGACGGGGACGCGAATGACATAATTTCGAAAATCACCGAAGGGCTAACCAATGCCGTTCGAGACCACATTGACGAAATTACCAAGCGGCTTGGAAACGGATGACAGCTCACTTCCCTATTGGCACCATCGCGTTCGCGTAAGCTGTAACTGGGCCGAGGAGCATCACCCGTCGTGGCGAGGCTTACTGCACCAGCAGTTCCACCCGCCCCATCCCCCCAAAATCCGCCTCCACCCGCCGCGCCCACTCCAGCCGCACCGGCGTCGTCGCGGTGCCGGTCGTCACGATCTGTCCGGCGCGCAGGGGCGCGCACAGGGGCTGGGCGGCCTTGAGGGGGTCACCCGCCCCCGCACCCCTCACGGCTTCAGATTGAGCACCACCGTCGCGTCCGGCGTCTTGCTGGAGGGGAAGGTGTACCAGTAGCTGCCGTTGAGCTGCCTCTCGGAGTTGAAGGAGGCGAACCTGAAGCCGTTCTTGCCGAGGCCCGGGAAGGTGAAGCTGCCGTTTGCCGCGGGGGTGAGCTTCACGGCGTAGCACTTGGCATCATAGCAATAGACCCCGCGCTCGCCGGTGGTGTTGAACTGGAAACGGCTGGTGTTCTGGTTGTTTTCCTTCTGCTTGGCGTTGCCCTGCCAGACCCAGCGGCCTTCGTAATAGGGGCGGCTGAAGTCGATGGTGGGCGCCGCCGGGGCGGGGCCGCCGGGCTTCAGACGGAAGACGATGGTGGCGTCCGGCGCGCCATTGGAGGGGAAGGCGTACCAATAGCCGCCCGTCAGCTGCGCCTCGGAACTTGCGGGATCGAACTTGAAGCCGTTCTTGCCCGTCCCCGGGAAGGCGATGCCGCCGTTCGCCGTGGTGGTGGGCTTCACATTGTAGCAACGGGTGTCATAGCAATAGACCGCCCGATCCGCCGTGGCGTTGAACTGGAGGCGGCTGGTGTTCTGGTTGTTTTCCCGCGTCCTGGCGTTGCCCTGCCAGGCCCAGCGGCCCTCATAATAGGGGCGGCTGAAATCGATGGATTGCGCCGCCGCCCCCGCGCCAAAGGCGGCGACAAGAGCGGTCGCGACCGCGCACACGAAAAGCCCCCGGATCGACGCGATCACGCTATCCCCCTCGTTCAGCGCGGACTGCTTTTGCCCCCACGGCGGCCGTCCGCTTCCCCATCGGTAGCATTGCGTAAGCTCAAGCTGCAACTGCACCGTTGGCGGTCGCTCCTTTCGGGCCGGTCCTATGCGATCAGCAGTTCCACCACCCCCACCGGCCCGAAATCCGCCTCCACCCGCCCTGCCCGCTCCAGCCGCACCGGCGTCGTCGCCGTGCCGGTCGTCACGATCTGCCCGGCCAGCAGCGGCGCGCACAAGGGGGCGCACTTGGGCTGGGCGTTGGCGAGGTGCTGGACGGCCTTGAGGGGGTCGCCGAGGATGCGGGCGCCGCTGCCGGTCTCGATGGTCCTGCCGTCGATGATGAGCGTAACGGGGCCGGCGCGGTCGAGGGCGCGCCAGTCGGCCACCGGCGGGCTGGGGATGAAGGCGCCATTGCCCATGCTGTCGGCAAGGCGCAGGGCGCCGGGGGCATCCGAGCGCACGCGGCCATCGGCGATCTCGAAGGCGGGGATGAGCGCGGCCACCGCGTCGGCGATCTCCTCCAGCGTGTAGGGCGTTTCGCGCGGGGGCAGGTCCCGGCCGAGCAGGAAGGCGAACTCGCATTCCAGCAGCGGCGCGATGAAGCGGGAGAGCGGCACCTCCGCGGGCGAGGGAAACACCCAGCCGGAGAGCAGCGGGCCGGCGACGGGCCGCGTGCCGCCATAGGCCGCGCGGTCCTCCGCCTTCAGCGCCGTCACCTTCCAACCAAGGATGGCTTCCCCGGAGAGGCGGACGATCTCGGCCTGCACCTGATAGGCCTCCTCCGGCGTCGCGGGCTGGCGAGCGCCGGCGGGCAGATCGACGAGGCGGGCCTCCTGCCGCGCGGCGTGGAGCAGGCCGGCGAGGCGGGCGGCGTCTTGCGGGCTCATGGCTTCGCCTGTGGCGCGAGGCCAAAATAGGCCATCATCAGGTCGCGCTGGCCATCCAGCATGTGCTTGCCCTGGTGGATGGCGCAGCCGCGCGCGGCGGCGGCGTGGAGGAGGGCTGTCGTCTCCGGCTTCATCAGCACCTCGGCGACGAGGGTGGAAGGGTCCGCCTTCTCCACGTCGAAGGAGAAGGGATCGTCCGGCTCAAGGCCCAGCGGCGTCGCATTCACCGCGAGATCATGGCCGGAGGGGTCGCGCGTGCCGAAGGCGACGTCGATCTGCGGGTAGGCCGCCTTCACCCGCGCAAGCAGCCCCTGCCCGATGGCCGGCGTGCGATCGAAGAGCGTGAGGCGCGCCATGCCCGCCCCCGCCAGCGCGAAGGCAATGGCGCTCGCCGCCCCGCCGGCGCCGGCGATGTAGACGGATTTGCCCTGCGGCCCCCACCCCGCCTTGGCGAGGCCGGCGACGAAGCCGTGGCCATCCAGCATGGTGCCGGTGAAGGTGCCATCGGCCTCCCGCCGCACGGTGTTCACCGCACCCACTTTATCCCCATCCCCCACCAGCCGGTCTACAATGCCCGCCACCCGCGCCTTGTGCGGCGCCGTGACGATGAAGCCATCCAGATTGGCGATGGCCTTGAGCCCCGCCATCGCGGTTTCGAGTTCGTCGGGGCGAATGTGGATGGGCACGCAGACGGCATCGATGCCGTGCTCGGCGAAATAGGCATTGAACACGAGCGGCGTGCGCACATGGCCGACGGGATCGCCGATGATGGCATAGAGGCGGGCGGTGCCGGCGACCATGGAGGCTCCTTTTGTAACTATCCAGTTAGGTGGTTTTGCGCGTGCGGTTCGTCCGGACCGGCGACGGCTTGGCCCCCGCGCGCGGCGGGGGCCTCGGCATCATTCGACTGACTGTCTCCCGAACGGCACCGATACCCCTGGTGAAAGGGGGCCTGACAGCACCGATATCGCTGTCAATTCGGGAGGAAATCGTTGGTGTAGAACTTCGCGCCCTGGGCGGGATCGAGGTCCACGCCCGAGTATTTGGTGAGAATATCCAAGGTCCCGGAAATATCCTTGGGATCCGTCCACAGGGGCGGCTTCTTCTCGGTGAGCGCCGTGTGGAGGAGCGGGAGGGTAACAGTCCAGCTGGCGAGCAGCGTCTCGCGTTTACCGGCCTTGGGGTTCACTTTCAGCATGGCGTCAACCGCGGCTTCGGGATTCGACTTGGCCTCGGCGATGGACTTCTGGAGCGCCCGCAGGAAACGCTTGGCGAGATCCGGATTCTTCTCCAGAAGGTCCGGCCGCACGATGACGGAGCCGTTCACCGTGTTGACGCCGAAATCGGCGAAAAGCATGGCATAGACAGGCTTTCCGGTGGCTTCCTCGATCAGCGGCTTCTGGTCGTTGATGTTGCCGAGGAGGAAGTCAGCCTGGCCGGAAATCACCGCGTTGCGCTTGGTGGCGGCATCACCGGTGATGACCTTCACCTGGTTGTCCTGGATGCCGTTGACCTTCAGAAGGGCCGGCCACAGCTGGGAAAAGCTGTCGCCCGGCGTATAGACAACGGTCTTGCCGATCATATCCTTGGGTGTGCGGATGTTTTTGTCCGCGAAACCTTGCACCGCCATGGGGCTTTTCTGCAGCATGATGCCCACGGCCTTGATGGGCGCGCCCTTGACTGCCGCCTTGACCATGGTGCCGAAATCCGCATAGCCGAACGTCGCGGAACCCGCCGCCACCGCCTGAACGGTCGCACCGGAGCCGCGCCCCTCCTCCACGGACAGCTCGATACCCTCTGCGGGGAAGTATCCTTTCTCGATGCCGAGATAGAAGGGCGCATGCTCGCCGTAATTGTACCAGTTCAGAAGCAACGTCACCTTGTCCGCCGCGGCAGCGGAGAGCGTGCTGCACAGCAATGCTCCGGCAATAGCCAGAGACCACGCACCTATTTTCTTACCGAGGGCCATCCTGTCCTCCCGCTCCATCCGGCCCACGTCTTGGCGGGCCTTGTTTATTGCGTCCGTCCAGCCACCTTGGCGGATGGCCGGACCGGGGCCGCCCCGGCCTCGCGGAAGGGGATCGGCATGGATTATCTAACCATATAGTTACGTCCGCCGCATGACCTGTCAAATGCCGACCAACCCGCCCCGAGGGCTGCGGAAAAAGATACCTGCGAAATTTGACAAGAATCTCAAGTTTTGAGAGGCTATCGATCGCGCGCCCTTGATCCGGGCGGGTTTGCGGGACCAGCCGGAGGCGTGCAACGTGAGCGGGGCAGCCGAGGCGGCCGGGCAATCGAGGGCGGAAGAGCCAGACCTCGCCCGGATCTTTGCGGCCCAGCGACACGCCGCGCGGCACCAGCCCGCCCCCTCGGCCGGGGTCCGGCGACAGGATCTGACGACCCTCGAAACGATGGTCCGCACCCATCTTCCCGCCATCGCCGGCGCCATCTCCCAGGATTTCGGCGGTCGGGCAATCGCCGAGACGGAGCTGCTGGAAGCGGTGCCGTCGCTCAATGCCATCCGTCACGCCCGGCGCCACCTCGCGCGCTGGATGCGGCCGGAGCGGCGGCCGGTGGGGTGGCAGTTCCTGCCGTCCCGCGCCTATGTCCGGCATGAGCCGCTGGGCGTCGTCGGCATCCTGTCGCCCTGGAACTATCCCCTGCTCCTCACGCTCGCGCCGCTCGTGGATGCGCTCGCCGCCGGCAACCGGGCGCTGCTGAAGCCGTCCGAGCTGACGCCCAGCTTCTCCGCATTGCTGGCGCGCCTTGTGGGGGAGGCCTTTCCCGCCGATCGCGTCGCGGTCGTCACCGGGGGGCCGGAGATCGCGGCGGCCTTCTGCGCTTTGCCGTTCGACCATATCCTCTTCACCGGCTCCGGCGGTGTCGCCCGGAAGGTGCTGGCCGCAGCGGCAGATAACCTCACGCCCGTGACGCTGGAGCTGGGCGGCAAGTCCCCGGCCATCGTCTGCCCTGATTATGCCGTTGCCGCCGCCGCGCGCAGCATCGCGCTCGGCAAGTTCCTGAACGCGGGACAGACGTGCGTGGCACCGGACTATGTGCTCGTCCCCCGCGACAAGGCCAAAGACCTTGCCGAGGCCATCCTCGCAGAGGTCGAACGCGCCTGGCCGGCCATCACCGACAATGCCGACTACACTGCCGTCATCGACCGGCGGCACTTCCAGCGGCTTGCCGCGGCGGTCGAGGAGGCGCGGGTGGGCGGGGCACGCACCTTCGTCCACGGGATCGAGGGGGAGGCCGGGCGCTTTCCGCCCACCATCGTGCTCGATGCCCTGCCGGACAGCGTGCTGCTGCGGGAGGAAATCTTCGGGCCGGTGCTGCCCATCGTGCCGTACCGGAGCCTCGACGACGCCCTGGCGTTCGTCGCCGCGCGGGAGCGACCGCTGGCGCTCTATTGCTTCACCCACGACCGCGCCATGCGCGAAAAGGTGCTCGATGGCGCCACATCGGGCGGTGTAACGGTGAACGGCACGCTGCTTCACGTGGCGCAGGAGGGACTGCCCTTCGGCGGGATCGGACCGAGCGGCATGGGCGCCTATCACGGCCACGACGGCTTCCTGCGGCTCAGCCATGCGCGCGCGGTGCATGTCGCCGGGCCGGTGAATGTGCTGGAATGGCTGGGACCGCCCTATGGCCGCTTCGCCCGCTTCGTCGCCGACGTCCTGATTGGACGACGGAAGGCCTGAGCGGCACCCGGGGCGGCAGGGAGAGCCGATGGCGAAGAGACCCGCCCCATCCGACAAACCCACGGCGCCGACGCGCTACAGCCCCTCCGCGCGGCGGGAGATCACCCGTGCCGCCAACATGGCGCGCATCGAGGCGGCAGCATGGACCATCTTCGCCACGGTGGGGCTGGACGGCGCGACCATCCGCGACATCGTCGAGGCGAGCGGGGTCTCGGCGGGCAGCTTCTACAATTACTATCGTACGCGGGAGGCGGTGTTCGACGTGCTGGTGGCCCGCCTGCTCGGCCGGGTGCGCGACTGCACCCGCGAGGCCCGCGCGCAGGCGGAAACGATCGAAGACATGCTGCGGCTCAGTTACCGCGCTTTTCTTGAAATGTTGCAGTCGGTTGAGGGCGCGGCTCGCTTCAGCGAGCTCAACCAGCACCACATACGCGCCCGCCTCTATTCCATGGCGGATATGCGGGGGATTCTGAACGACCTCGAAGGGGACATCATCCGCGTCATGCCCGGCGCAACGCTGCCCGTGCGCGACCTCAAGCTCATCGCCTCCATCATCGTTGCCACCGGAACGGAGGCCATGTTCCTCACCTTCGGGGACGCCGATTTCGACACGGCCCGGACCGCCGATTTCATCACCCGCCTGATGACGCGGGGCATCGACGGCTGGGGCGCGGAGGCGGTGCGGCCCGCCCTTCCGCTCACGCCTCGTCCTGACCGCGCTCGTCCTGGCCGCGACGGCGGCGGACCTTGAAATCCGCCTTCAGCTCGGCGCGGCTGTAATGGTTGTTGCCTTCCACGAGCTGGGTCAGCATGGCGAGGAAGGCGGAGCGATACTCCGGATCGAGCGGCTCCAGCAGGCGCTGCTGGGCGCGGACCATGGCGGCATACATCTCACCCACCAGCGCGCGGCCCTGCTCGGTGAGGAACGCATTCATGGCACGCCGGTCCGTCTCCGACCGCTCACGGCGGACAAGACCGCGCTCGGACAGCCGTTCCAGCACGTCCGCCACGTTGGTCCGATCGATGCCCACCTCGACGCCGATGGTGCGCTGGTCGCTGCCGGAATGCTGGAGCAATGTGGTCATCAGCCCATATTGCACGGGCGTGATGTTGAAGGCCTTGCACTCCTCCAGGAAGATGGCGGAGTGGATCTGGTGGAGCCGGCGGACGAGATAGCCGGGCCGCTCCCAGAGCGGCATGGTCGGTGAGGAAGTGTCGGGCGCGGAAGGCATCTCCCGGGGCACGGCATCCGCACGAACCGATGAAGCCGCCGGCATCTCCGCACTTGCCGGCTCATGCTCGGGGGGCTGTGCGGTCTGCTGCGCCCCCTTCCGCCGGCGTCCCGCATCCCGGCCGTGGGCGGCGGTTGCGTCCAAAGCGCCGGAAGCCGGCATGTCCTTCCCCTTCAAGGCCTCACCTTCCATCTTCCTCGAGCGACGGCGCGACGGCACGAGCCAGTATCTTGCCTTGGCCGCAACGGATGGGAGCACAACCAGCGCCGCCCGGGCAAGCGCCAGTGCCCCCTGCCAGATGCCGGCCCCAAGAGCCTTCCCGCCAAGGGCACGTTTCGTGCAGTATACCGCATTGTATCACCCGCTGATACGGACTTTCGAGCGAGCCAGGAGCACTGGAAGCGAAACCAGAAAAGGATTGAACCCCATGTTTGGATTGTCTGCCCCGGCCCTCCTTGCATCAATTCTAGGCTGTATGCTGACTATCTTACCGGCACACGCCGCGGATGTGATCCGCGTTCGGCTGGACTGGACGCCCTGGGGCGTCCATGCGCCCTTCCACCTCGCCGCGAAGAAGGGGGTGTTCGCCGCCAATGGGCTCGATGTGGAGCTGGTCGACGGGAACGGCTCCGTATCCACCGTGCAGATCGTCGGCAATGGCGAGTACGACGTGGGCCATGCCGCGCTGGCACCCATGGCTATTGCCCGCGCCAAGGGCCTGCCGGTGAAGGCCATTGCCGGCTTTGTGCGCCAGAACGACATCGGCCTCCTCGTTCCGAAGGACAGCGGCATCACCGGCCCGGCTGATCTGAAGGGCAAGAAGCTCGCGTTCACCGCGGGATCGCTCGAAGCCCCCTTCATCGATCGCTTCCTCGCCGCCGGCGGCCTGAAGCGATCGGACGTGGAATTGGTGGCGGTGGATGCGTCCGCGAAGGGCGGCACCTACATGGCCGGACGCTCGGACGGCGTCTTTTCCACCGTGCCCTTCATCCTGCCGGTGGTGAACGCGCAGCGCCCGTCCAACACCATAAACTTCACGACCTACGGCCTGAACTTTCCGAGCTTCGGCCTGTTCGCCACCGAGAAGAGCACGACGGCCAAGGCCGACGCCCTGCGTCGCTTCTCGAGCATCGTCGCCGGCATGTGGACCTACATCATGAACGGGCACGAGGACGAGGCCGTGGCCGCCATCATCGAGGCGCGGCCCAACGCCAAGCTCAATCCGGCGATCCTGCGCCAGCAGATCGACGTGCTGAAGGGCTTCGTCGCCACACCCGCCACCAAGGACAAGCCCATGGGCATCATGGCGGAGGCCGACTGGCGGCAGGCGCTCGACGTGCTCGCCGATGGCGGCCTCGTCCCGGCCGGCCAGGCCGCTCCGGATTATTTCACCAACACTCTGATCGACACCGCGCTTTCGGCGCAGGTCGCATCGGGAAAATAGGCGCAATCCCGCGGCCGGTCGCCGGCCGCGGGATATCTCAGAAGAGCGAGGCCGCGCCCGGACAGACGGGAGCGGGCATCTCGCTGGCAAGGCCTGCTGCCGCCGCAAGCAAGGCCATGTCGCCGTTCCATTTTCCCACCAGCTGCACGGCGAGCGGGCCACCATTCTCCGAAAGGCCCACCGGAACCGCGAGCGCGGGGTGGCCGGACAGGTCGAACAGGGACAGGGCCGACGTCCATTCCGCCCGGAGTGGGCCCACGGCCTCGCCATCGATCACCAGGGGACCGGAGAGGTCGAAGTCCGCCGCCACCAGCGGGGCGGAAAGGCAGGGGGTGAGGATGAAGTCGTATTGCCCGAACTTCGCCTGCACGCCCCGGAACACCTGGGCCCGGGCCGCCTGCGCCCGCATCAGATCGAGCGCACTGAAGCCCCGCGCCGCCTCGATCCCGGCCCGCAGCGCCGGCGACAGCCGCGCGAAATCCTCTGCGGAGGTCGAGGCGAAACGCAGCGCCCAGTTGGTCTGCTGCAGCGTGCTCCAGATGGGATCGGGGGCGGCAAGGGCGTAGTCCTCTTCCACCACCTCCGCACCGAGCCGCTCCAGCGTGCGCGCGGCCATCCGCGTCGCCGCCTCGACCTCGCGGGACACGCGGGAATTGCCGGCGCGCATCCACAGGAGCACACGGGCGCCCGCAAATTCGCCTGCGGCCGGCGCAAGCGGCGGCGCCCGCAGGCTCCAGGGGTCAGCCGGAGACGGCCCGGCGACTATGGGCAGGGTCGCCGCGATGTCGGCCACGCTGCGGGCGATCAGGCCGAGATGGATGAAGCTACCGAAGGCATCCGGCACCCGCTCGTGGGGCACGAGGCCGAGGGTGGGCTTGAAACCATAGGTCCCCGTGGCGGCGGCGGGCAGGCGGCTGGAGCAGCCGGCATCGGTGGCAAGCGTCACCGGCGTCACCCCGAGCGCGACGCTCGTCCCGGCGCCGGAAGAGGAGCCGCCGCAGGTAAGGTCCGGTGCGAAGGGATTGAGCGTCAACCCGCTGAGCGGCGAAGAGCCCAGCGGAGAATGGGCAAATTCCGTGGTCGTCGTCTTGCCGAGGATGATGGCCCCCGCCGCCCTCAGCCGGGCCACGGCCGCGATATCCGACGCCGCAGGCGCGGCATCCGCGAACAACAGAGAGCCCCAGCGCGTGGGCAGGCCGGCACAGTCCAGAATGTCCTTCACCGCGACCGGAACGCCGGCGAGCGGCCCCGGCGTGTCTCCAGCCGCGAGGCGGGCATCCATGTCCGCCGCGGCGGCACGGGCCCCCGCGCCGTCGAGGACGGCGAAGCAGTTAAACCCCGCCTGCGCCGCCTCAGCGCGTGCGAGCGCCGCCTCGACCGTCTCCTTCACCCGCCGCTTACCCGCAGAATGCGCCGCTGCAAGGCGCACGACTTCGCTTTCTGTCCCGATGCCGTGCATGCTCACACCGGAATGCAGAGCGCGTTGTCGATGAGCAGGCTGTCGTAGATGCAGACGCGCGAAGCGAGCTTGAGCCCGCCCTCCTCCCGCACGAAGCGGTCGACGTAGCGGCCCACCTGGTGGATGGTCGCATCCGGCCGGTCGAACAGCACCTGGAACACCACATAGTTCGCGGTGGCGTCGATGCTGCCGTCCGCCGCCTCGGCGACCTTCAGGTTGCCCACCATGTGCCGCAGATAGCGCGGCGCGAACATGGCGGTCTTCTCCAGCGCGAAGGCGCGGTCGCGGATCATGCCGCGGTTCTCGCAATAGATGAGGCCCACGGGGAGCTTCCGGTCGTAGTTCTCGCGCGAGATGATGTTGTAGAAACCGTTGACGGTGAACATTTCGGCCCAATCCGCGAGGCGCTGCTGGTCGAGGGCCGAGGCATAGGCCTCGTTGAAGGCCTCCACCTCCGCCTTCAGCAGCAGGGCATCGATCAGATCGTCACGGGAGGGCGCGGTTGCGCTTGAAGGGTTCAGCATGTTCGCACCTCCTCAGGCGATGCCCATGGCGTCGCGCCAGTGGCGGTACATGGCGCGGATGGCCGCTTCCGAAATGAGGGTGTCGGCGGTGCCCGCCTCGGTGCCGGGATCAAGCTTCACCAGATGCTCGCCGCCGGGCACACCCAGCATGCCGTCCTGCACGAACTTGATGGCCTCGTTGTCCTCCAGCCCGAGAAAACCCGCCGGGCCCATGAGGTTGCCCTGCCGCAGGCGATGGCGGGTCATCTCCTCGTCGTCGCCCTCGAAGCCGAACATGGTCCATTTCATGATGAATTCGTTCGGGCCGGTGGGCACGATGTGGCGGATGCCCAGCGTGTTCATCTCCCGCTGCACGATGAGGTTCGGCCAGATGGTGGCCATGGTGACGGACCACGGGCTGTCAAACTCGTCGATGAAGTCCATGAAGCGCGGCTCCTCGAGGGTCATGCCCTCCTTGTAGGCGCGCATTTCCTTCTTCTTGTCTTCGGACACGATGGCGTCCGACTTGGCCGAGGCCATCACCCCGTGCCGGCCCGAGGGATCCGCCAGCATCAACGACTTGTTGCCCGCGACCAGCAGGCCGAACGTGACCAGGAAGGTGTGCAGCAGGGTCGCGTGATAGGGGTCCTTGAGATTCTCGTGATAGAGCTTCCAGTTGCCCGGCAGGCTGTGGCGGTAATGGCCGAGCAGCTTGGGCTTGCGGCCGTCGAACGTCGCCTCGAACTCGCGCAGCACCTCGGGGCCGAGATAGTCGGGGAAGCTCTCCATGTCTTCGACATAAGAGGCGAAGACGACACCGCGATGGGTGGTGACGTTGAGCTGCTTGAGACCGTGGTCCGCCGGCTTGAAGTCCTTCGGCATCCCACCCTTGCCGTCCACCCCGCGGCGGAACGGGACGCCCACGAGATTGCCCTTCAGGTCATAGGACCACTGGTGATAGGGGCAGACGAACTCCTTGGCATTGCCGGACAAATCGCGGCAGAACTCGGCCGCGCGATGGGCGCAGCGGTTCTCGAATACGTGGATCGTCCCATCCTCCGCGCGGGCGACCACCACGGGCGTGGGGCCGACATTGGAGCGGATGAAGTCGCCGGGATTCTCGATCTCGCATTCCAGCGCGACGAAATTCCAAGTGCGCCCGTGGAAGATGCGCTCCACCTCGCGCTGGTAGACGGTCTCGTCCGTGTAGACCCAGTCGGGAATGATGGAGAGGCCTTCGTCGGGCCACACGTATTTCCTGGCGAACTGGGCGTCGGGGCTCGCGCTCATGTCGTCCTCCTCAGGATCGATCGGCGGTGGTTCGAAATCGCCCGGCGCAAGGAGACGCGCGCCGTGGGCGGCAAGGTCGAAGGGGGCGTCGGAGGCCAATTCCGCGCGGGCGGTGCGGATGGCGGCGGCATCGGACAAGGCGATCACGGCGGTGACCCGCCCGTCCGCGAGGGTGCGATAGACGGCGCCGGCCGCCCCGTCGGTGCCACTCAAGGCCACGTCGTCGCCGGTGCTGGGCACGCCCAGCATCTGGATGTTGAGACCGAACTGGTCGGTCCAGAACCACGGCGCCTTCTCGGTGCGGGGGCGATCGTCGCCGGCAATGCTGCGTCCGGCGGCGGCGCCCTGCTCCTCGGCATTCTGCCAGCTTTCGAGCCGACCGCGCCGCCCGTTGAGCGGCGCATGATGGAGCGCGCAGTCGCCGGCGGCCCAGATGCCGTCAATGGTGGTGCGGCCGGCAGCATCGACCGCGATGCCGCCCGCAACCTCGCAGCCGGCCATGGCAGCGAGGTCCGTCTCGGGCACGAGGCCGACGCCCACCAGAACGGTGTCGGCAACGATCTCGCCAGCTGTGGTCGCGAGCGCCAGAGCGCTGTCGCGCGCGCTGATGGCCTCGACCGCCACATCGCGCCGGACCTCGACGCCATGGGCCTGCGCCAGCCGGCGGAAGGCCGCGCCCAGGGCCGGCGGCAGGAGGCGGGACATCAATTCGCCCTCGCGCTCCAGCAGCACCACCTTCAGGCCGCGCGTCCGTGCGGCGGAGGCCAGCTCCAGCCCGATGAAGCCGCCGCCCACCACGGCAACGGTGCGGGCGGAGGAGAGGGAGGCGGCGATGGAGCGGGCATCCTCAAGGGTTCTGAGATGATGGACGCCGGGCAGGTCATCGCCGGGGACGCCGAGCCGCCGGGCCGTTCCGCCGGTGGCGATGAGCAGGGCGCCGTAGGGAATTTGTGTGCTATCCGAAAGGGTTGCGATCCGCGCTTGCGCATCGATGGCGGTGACGCGCACACCGGCATGAAAGGTCACGCCCAGGGCCGCCACGTCGGCGGGCGGGAGGCGACAGGCGGACACCGGGTCGAAGGCGTCGCCCAGCGCCTCCTTGGAGAGCGGAGGCCGCTCATAGGGCAGATGCGGCTCGGCACCGACGAGGTGGATGGGAGCGGAAAAGCCGGCGGCCCGCGCCGCGCGGATGGCCGCGGCAGCCGCCTGCCCGGCGCCGGCAATCACCAGCGGAGGGGGCTCCATGCCTGTTTTTTCAGTGACTTGGGCCGCCTCTGCCAGTCCGGGATCAGTAGCGCCCTCGCCGGCGGTTTCGAGGTCCACGAACACCGCGCCGCCCTCCACCTTGGCGGCATAGGTGGCGAGGTCCTGGGTCAGGGGGGCGCACAGGGCGCGGCCGGTGCGGATGTCGAAGACGCCTTGGTGGAGCGGGCACTCGATGGTGCCGTCCTCCACGTAGCCGTCCTTCAGGAAGGCCAGCGCGTGGGTGCAGATGCCGTGGGTGGCGTGAACCTCATTTCCCATGCGAAATAAGGCGATAGGAACGCCGTCCACCTCGACGCCGGTGACGCCGCCGTCGCGCAGCGCGTCGAGTTCCGCCACCTTCCTGAAGCCCATCGCGTCCTCCCACCGTTTCCGGCGAATTTAATCAGTATACTTTCTATTTTCGGGCGACAAGCCACCCGGCCTTCAAACGTTCGACATCAGTTCGGGCGGCGTTCCACCCAGGTTTTCACCCGTTCAAACCACGCTTTCAGCACCACTTTGAAAATGCCGGCTGCCGAAAGACCCGTCGCAGCGGCCGGCGCCTCGCCCTTCAGGGCGGCGGCGAGATTGGTGGCGAACACCCCTGTCAGGTGCGAGACCAGATTCTGCACAAGCGCGCCCCGTGAAAACTGGGCGAGGGGACCGGAGATGCGGTAGCGCAGGGCAAGGTCGATGGCGCTGCCCGCGCCGGCCGGCTTCAGGGCGAAGGTGATCTCACCATGGGCTCTCGAGCCTGAGCCCCCGTCCCGGCCGGAGCCGTTGACGAGGCCGGTGCGGGCGGCATCGTCAAAGGTCACCGTCGCATCACCGCCGAAGGCCGCCTTGATGGGACCGAAGGTGACGACCATGCGGCCCTCCAGTTTCTCCCCGTCGAAGGTGCTCACCTCGGCGCCGGGCAGGCAGCGGGCGATGAGGTGGATGTCCTTCAGCGCCGGCCACACGGCGTCGGGCGGGGCGTCCACGGTCAGGCTCTGGCGGATCTCGCTGCCGCCCGCTCCGATGGACGCGGCGGGGGCCGGTGCGGCCTTGGGCGCGGCCGCCGCCACGGGCGCGGGAGCCGTCGCCGCAGCGATGCCGACCGCCTCCGCCTGCGCCGCTGGCGCCTTGCCGGCAGAGACGGCGCAGACGGCGTTCACGATGCCCACATAGCCGGTGCAGCGGCAGAGATTGCCGCTCAGCTCCTCGCGCACCGTGCGTTCGGATGTCTCCCCGAGACGGCTCACGATGTCGCGGGAAGAGATGAGCATGCCCGGCGTGCAGAAGCCGCACTGGAGCGCGTGATGTACGGAGAAGGCCTCGCGCAGCTCGCCCATGAGCGCATCGCCATCGAACCCCTCGATGGTGCGGATGTCCGCCCCGTCGCAGGCGGCGGCCGAGGCGATGCAGGAGCGCTGCGGCTTGCCGTCGATGAGCACGGTGCAGGCGCCGCACACGCCCTGCTCGCAGCCGAGGTGCGTGCCGGTGAGATTCAGCTCCTCGCGCAGGAAATCGGCGAGATGCGTGCGCGGCTCCACCTGTCGGGAGAGGCGCTGGCCGTTGACGGTAAGGGTGATGGCGTTCATGCGAGCCCCGCATCGCTGAAGGCGCGGTCCACGGCCACCTGATGGAGCGCGCGGAACGCCTCCGGATGGCCCGCCAGCGCGGCCTCGATTTCGTCCTGAGCGGCGGCGCGGGCCCCCGCGCTGTCACCGGCCTTCAGCCGCTCACCGGCCGTGGCCAGAACCAGCGGCGGCGCCTCCACGGCGCCCGCCACCACGCGGGCAAGGCCGCGTCCGGCATCCACCGCCACGGCGCCGATGGCCTGGGCGAACTCGCCGGTCTTGCGGCACACCTTGTGGTAGCCCGTCTTCGCCTCGGCGGAGAGCACCGGCACGCGCACGGCGGTGATGATCTCGTCCGCCGCCAGCGTGGTGGTGTAGGCCGCCAGCATGAAGTCGGCCATGGCGCAGGCTCGCGTGCCGGCGCGGCCGCGGATGAGGAGGGTCGCGTCCAGCACGGTCATGGTGCTGATCCAGTCGGCGGCCGGGTCCGCGTGGGCGATGCTTCCCCCCAGCGTCCCGCGGTTGCGCACCGCGCGATAGGCGATGCCATGGGCGACGCGGCGCATGAGCCCGCCGGTCACGTCCGGCACCACGCCGTCCTCGATCTCCGCATGGGTCCAGCCGGCGCCGATGTCGAGATGGGTCGCGCTGCCTTCCAGCGTGCGCAGCTCGCCGACGCGCCGCAGGTCCACCAGAGCGGCGGGGCGGGCGAGGCGCAGGTTCAGCATCGGCCCCAGCGAGCAGCCGCCGGACACGGGCTTTGCCCCCTCCCCTGCCAGCACCGAGAGTGCCTGATCGAGGGAGGTCGCAAGGGTGAGGTCGAAGGCGGCGGGCTTCATGCGGCGCTCCGTCCGTTGCTCGTGCGCCGCGCCTCTGCGAGGGCCGCGAGCACGCGCTCCGGCGTTGCGGGAATCTCGCACAGGGTGGCGCCGAGATCCTTCAGCGCATCGTTGATGGCATTCACGATGGCGCCGGCCGGGGCGATGGCGCCGCCCTCCCCCACGCCCTTGATGCCATGGGCGGAAAAGGGCGAAAGCGTCTCGGTGTGGGCGATGCGCACCTTGGGCAGTTCGGTCGGTCCTGGCAGGAGATAGTCCACGAGGGTGGAGGCGAGGGGCTGGCCCTCGGAATCGTAGGTGCTTTCCTCGAACAGCGCCGTGCCGATGCCCTGGGCGACGCCGCCATAGGCCTGACCTTCGACGATCATGGGGTTCACCATGCGCCCGCAATCCTCCACCACCACATAGTCGAGGATTTCGGTGGCGCCGGTCTTCACGTCCACGGCCACGAGGGCGGCGTGGGTGGCGTAGGAGAAGAGGCCAGTGTCCACGTCGGGCTTGTAGCCCTCGGTCACTTCGAGGCCGCCGGTGTCCACGCCGTCCGGCAGCACCTCGGGGGTGCGATACCAGGCGCGACCGATTTCGGCGAAGGTCACGGAGCCGGTCGGCCCGTGGATGGCACCGCCCTCGAACCGCACCTGCTCGGCCGAGCACTGCATGAGGTGGGCGGCGAGCGCCTTCACCTTTTCCGCCAGCTTCTGCGCCGCCTTGGAGACCGCCCCCCCGGCCATGACGATGCCGCGCGAGGCATAGGCGCCGGTGGAAAAGGGCGTGGTGGCGGTGTCGCCCAGCGTCACGCGGATCTGCGCGATGGGCAGCGTGAGGATTTCGCTCGCCACCTGCGCCAGCGTCGTCTCGAGACCCTGACCGATGGTGTGGATGCCGGCCTTCACATCGGCGCTTCCGTCCGGATTGAGGCGGATGGTGGCCTGCTCATAGCCGGGCACCAGCGGCGTGCCCCACGAGGCGAACACCTTGGTGCCGTGGGCCGACTGCTCGGTGTAGGTGGAGAAGCCGACGCCGATGACCCGGCCGTCCTGTTCTCCCATCTTCTGCCGGGCGCGGATGGCCTCGAAGCCGATCATCTCGCGGGCGGTGGCGAGCGAGGCGGGATAATCGCCGCTGTCGTAGAATTTCTTGGTGATGTTCAGGTAGGGCATGGCCGAGGCGGGCACGAGGTTTTCCGCCCGCACGTCCACCGCCTCGCGGCCGACGGCGGCGGCCACCGCATCGATGGTCAGCTCCATGGCGAAGCACACGCCGGGCCGCGCCACGCCGCGATAGGGCGCGAAGGGCGGCTTGTTGGTGGCCACCGAATAAGTCTTGCAGCGATAGTGGGGCCAGATGTACGGCCCCGGCAGATTGCCGCCGGCCTGCGCCGCCTCGAGGCACGCAGTGAAGGGCCAGACAGAATAGGCGCCAACGTTCACCGCCACTTCCGCGTCGAGGGCAAGCAGCTTGCCGCGCGCGTCCGCATAGGCGGTGATGACATATTCATGCTCCCGGGCATTGGCGCCGGCGGTGAGGTGCTCGCGCCGGTCCTCGATCCAGCGGAAGGGGCGCTTGAGCGTCATCGCCAGCCACGCCACCAACACTTCCTCGGGCTGGAGCAGGCATTTGTAGCCGAAGCCGCCGCCCACGTCGGGCGGGGCGATGCGGATCTGGGCTTCCGGCAGGCCCAAGGTCTCGGCGAGGCCGGCGCGGATCATGTGCGGCACCTGGGTGGAGGTGTTCACCACCAAGGTGTCACCCTGGAAATCCCACCACGCCACCAGCCCCTTGCCCTCCATGGGGTGCATGCACTGGCGGCCGGTGCGGAAGCGCTTCTCCACCTTCACCGCGGCGGTGCGGGCGACCTCCTCGATGCCGCCGGAATCGAAGCTGGTTTCCAGGAAGAGATTGTCGCCCCACGCCTCGTGCAGCAGGGCGGCGCCGGGGGCGCGGCCGCTGTCGCAATCGACGATGGCGGGCAGTTCCTCATAGTCGAAGAGGGTCGCCTCGCAGAGGTCCTCCGCCTCGGCGCGGGTGGGCGCATAGGCCATGGCGACGATGTCGCCGACGAAGCGCACCTTCTCCCGCGCCAGCGGGGGATGGGCGGAGAGCTTGTAGCCGGGGATGGTGGAGCGGGTGATGATGTCGGCGACATCAGCGCAATCCGCCGAGGTGAACACCGCGCCCTCATGCCCCTGCGGCTTGGTCACCGAAAGGATGCGCGCGTGGGCCACCGGGCTGCGCAGGAACGCCACGTCGCTCATGCCGGGCATGCGGATATCGCCGGCGAACCGGCCGCGGCCCATCAGGTGGCGCGCATCCTCCTTGCGGCGGACGCGGGCGCCGATGCCTTCGCCGCTGACGGCGGGATGGGTCTCATGGTCCACGGACATGGCGTCCCTCTCTCCTGGCACTGGTGGGGCGGCAGAGGCCGCCGCCCCGCTTTGTTCATAGCGCGGCGGGTCCGCTCACGGCCATTTGGGGGCAGAGAAGCGGAAGCTGTCGAGACGATAGTCGGCGACGCGCATCCAGGAATTGGATTCGTTCAGGAAGGTCTTCCACGGCTCGTAGATCTTCTTGAAATCCGGGTTGGAGGCAGCGACTTCCGCGAAGGTCTCCAGCGTCGCCTTGTAGACGGCCTCCATCACCGGCTGCGGGAAGGCACGCAGCTCGACGCCGGCGGCGAGCAGGCGGCGCAGCGCCTCCGGGTTCTTGGTGTCGTAGTTCGCGAGCATCATCAGATTCTGCTCGGTGGCGGCGGTCTCGAAGGCGGCCTTGAAGGCGGGCGGCAGCGCGTCCCAGGCCTCCTTGTTGGTCAGCGTGGTGATCTGGGCGCTGCCCTCCCACCAGCCGGGCGTGTAGTAATACTTCGCCACCTTGTTGAAGCCGAGCTTCTCGTCGTCATAGGGGCCGATCCACTCGGCCGCGTCGATGGTGCCGCGCTCCAGCGAGGGATAGATGTCGCCGGGCGCGATCTGCTGCGGCACCACGCCGAGCTTGCTCAGGATGCGCCCGCCAAGGCCGGCGATGCGCATCTTCAGTCCCTGCAGGTCCTCGAGCCCCTTGATCTCCTTGCGATACCAGCCGCCCATCTGCACGCCGGTATTGCCACAGGGGAAGGAGACCATGTTCTCCTTCCCGAACAGCTCCTGGATCAGCGCCTTGCCGCCGCCGTAGTAATACCAGGCATTCTGCTGGCGGGCGTTGGTGCCGAAGGCGATGCCGCCGTCGAAGGCATAGGCCGGGTTCTTGCCGGTGAAGAAGGCGGTGAGGGTGTGGGAGCATTCCACCGTCTTGTTCTTGGTGGCGTCGAACACCTGCGTCGCGCCGACGATCTCGCCGCCGGCGAAGGGCATCACCTCGAACTTGCCCTCGGTCAGCTCGCCGATGCGCTGGCACATGGCCACCGCCGAGCCGTAGATGGTGTCGAGGCTCTTCGGCCAGCTCGTGGCCATGCGCCACTTCACCGTCGGCTGGCTCTGGGCGATGGCCGGGGCGGCCACGAGGGTGGCGGCCGAGCCGGCGGCGATGTTCGTCAGGAAAGTCCGTCTCTTCATTTTCATTCCCCTTGTTTTTGACTGGTCGGCGTCTGTCGGCAAACGGGGGTCAGAGCCCGGCGCCGGGCTTCGGCAGATCGTCGAGGCCGGGCATGGCGGGCAGGCCGAGGCCGCTCGCGGGGGCATCGAGGCTGTCGAGCTGGCGCTGGGCGGCGGCGGGATCGGAGGCGGGGGCCGACGACTTGTAGTGCGTCACGAGGCCGGGGAAGACGGCGATGATGCTCACCATCACCAGCTGGATCACCACGAAGGGAATGGCGCCCCAATAGATCTGCGCCGAGGTGACGGGCTCCATGCGCTTGCCGGTGAGGCGGTCGAGATAGGCCGTCTTCGGCGCCACCGAGCGCAAATAGAAGAGCGCGAAGCCGAACGGTGGGTGCATGAAGGAGGTCTGCATGTTCACCCCCAGCATCACGCCGAGCCAGATGAGGTCGATGCCCAGCTTGTCCGCCGCCGGCGCCAGCAGCGGCACCACGATGAAGGCCAGCTCGAAGAAATCGAGGAAGAAGGCGAGGACGAAGATCAGCGCGTTGATGAACAGCAGGAAGCCCATCTGCCCGCCAGGCAGGCTGGTGAGCAGGTGCTCCACCCACAGGTGGCCGTTGATGCCGTAGAAGGTAAGCGAGAACACCCGCGCACCGACCACGATGAAGATGGCGAAGGCGGAGAGCTTGGCCGTCGTCTGCGTCGCCTGGGTCAGGATGGAGAGGGAGAAGCGCGCCGGGTTCTTCTCCAGCCGGCGCTTCAGCGCCGCGAGCACCATGGCGCCCACCGCACCCATGGCGCCGCCTTCCGTGGGCGTCGCGACGCCGAGGAAGATGGTGCCGAGCACGAGGAAGATGAGCAGCAGCGGCGGCACCATCACGAAGGTGACGCGCTCGGCCATGCGCGAGACCAGAGGCAGGCCGGTGAAGCGCTCCACGCCACCGGCGATGAAGGCATAGAGCGCACCCGCGGCGATGATGTCCGCCACGAGCCCGACCGTCGGATGCCCGCTCTCGCGCAGCAGCACATAGGCCGCGCCGAACGCCGCCGTGAGCACGGCGGAAAGGACGAGCCGCCGCGCGCCGAGGAAGCGGTTCAGCAGGGCGCAGACGAGGGCCACCACCACCGCCATGCAGATGGCGAGGATCGCATAGTCCGCCCCCGCCTTGATGCCGGTTTCCCGCATCAGCAGGGTGGCGACGGCGGCGGAATAAGCGACCAGCACGCCGAGCTGCCACACGCCGCGCGCGCCCGACGGCTCGCAGCAGGTGAGCGCCTCGCGCGGCAGGCCGGGCGCCGACTTCGGCGAGACGATGGTCACCGCAAACACGAACAGCGCGTAGAGGCCGGAGAGGATGAGCCCGGGCAGGAAGGCGCCCTCGTACATGTCGCCCACCGAGCGGCCGAGCTGGTCCGCCATCACGATCAGCACGAGGGAGGGCGGGATGATCTGCGCCAGCGTGCCGGAGGCGGCGATGACGCCGGCGGCGAGGCGCCGGTCGTAGCCGTAGCGTAGCATGATGGGCAGCGAGATGAGGCCCATGGAGATGACCGAGGCCGCCACCACGCCCGTCGTCGCGGCCAGCAGCGCGCCGACGAAGATCACCGCATAGGCGAGGCCCCCGCGCACGGTGCCGAACAACTGGCCGATGGTCTCCAGCAGGTCTTCCGCCATGCCGGAGCGCTCCAGCACCAGCCCCATGAAGGTGAAAAAGGGGATGGCGAGCAGCACCTCGTTGGCCATGGTACCGAACACCCGCTCCGGCAGCGCCTGGAGGAGCGGCCAGGACAGGGTAATCGCGTCCGGCGCGTAGGGCGAAAGCTCCACGGCGATGAAGAAGAACAGCAACCCGTTGGCGGCCAGCGCGAAGGCGACGGGATAGCCCAGCAGCATGAACACGACGAGGGTCGCGAACATGATGGGGGCGAGGTTGTGGGCGATGAACTCTATCATCGGAGCGGCCTCAGGCGCGGCGAGCGAAAGTGAAGGTGGATGTCGTTGCCACGGTCATGGCCGCATGCCGCCTTCCGAGATGCGGGGGTCCACCTTCGCGAGTTCATGGAGGATGCGTTCCGCCTCGGCCTCGTGCAGGTCGGCGCCCGCCGCCTCGGCGAGGTCGCCGCGCATGATGGCGATGCGCTTGATGAGTTCGCTGACGCCTTGCAGCAGCAGCAGCACGAAGCCGAGGAGGATCAGTGCCTTGGCTGGCCACAGGATGAGCCCGCCCGCATTGGTGGACGTCTCGCCCGACTTCAGCGAGTCGAACACGAACGGCACCGAGAGCCACACCATGAGCGCGGAGAACACCATCAGGAACAGGACGATGCAGGCGACCTCGATGATGTTGGTCACGCGCCGGCTGAGGCGCGAGGCCACGATGTCGATGCGGATGTGCTCGTTGAGCTGGAGCGTCCACGGCGCGCAGAGCATGAAGACCGCGCCGAACAGATACCATTGCAGTTCAAGCCAGGCGTTGGACGACACGCCGAACATCTTGCGGACCACCGCATTAGCGGCCGAAACGAGGATGGCCACGAAAATGGCCCAGCAGGCCACCCGGCCGACGAAGACATTGAGCGCATCGATGGAGCGCGAGAACGACAATAGGGCTTTCATGCCTCTACTCCCGGGGCAGGGGGGCGTGAGTGGCGTATGACTTTGTAACTTGAAAAAGAACTATTCTAATCTAGGCAGCGTCTGCCTGATACTTAGGGTGCGTGGCCTCGAAGCAGTCGAGGGCCATGCAATTCTCGTAGATGCCCATCACCAGCGGATAAGGCGTCACGTCGCAATTGAAGCGCTGGGCGTTGAACACCTGCGGCACGAGGCAGATGTCCGCCATGCCGGGCGCATCGCCCAGCACGAACCGGCCGCTGAGGCCACGGTCCGCCAGCATCGCCTCGAGGCTGCGGAAGCCCTCGGCGATCCAGTGGGCGTACCAGGCGTTGCGCGCGGCCTCGTCATGGCCGAGGCGATCGAGATGCTTGAGCACCCGCACGTTGTTCAGCGGATGGATGTCGCAGCAGATGGCCTGGCTGAAGGCGCGCACATAGGCCCGCTCGATGGGGTCCTTCGGCAGCAGCGCCGGCTCGGGCTGCGTCTCCTCCAGATACTCCATAATGGCGAGCGACTGGGTGAGCACCAGGCTGCCGTCCACCAGGGCCGGCACCAGCCCCTGCGGATTGAGGCGCACGAAGGCGTCGGCCCTGTGCTCCATCTTCGGCAGGCTGATCGGGCGCGGCGTCGCGGTGAGCCCCTTGAAGGCGAGCGCGATGCGCACCCTGTAGGAGGCGGACGACCTAAAGAAACCGTAGAGTTCCATTTGCGCACTCTGGAGGTTTTGTTTTTCTTCACACGCATGGAACGGCGAAGGCACGAAGCCATCGCCGGAGAGCGGGCGGCAAAACGCCCGCAGATGTCGGCGGCCGGAAAGCCTCAGCCGGCGGAAGCTTTCAGCCGGCGGAAGTTGTTAGCCGGCTGCCTTGGCGAGGATTTCGTCGGGCGTGGAGGACACCACCTTGGCGTAGCGCGGCACGAACTTGCCGCCGACGATGTGGCGGATGAACGAGGGCTTGATCTCCTCGGCCAGGATCTTGCGGATCTTGGCGTGCTCCTCGATGTCCTTCCACTCGGCGATCAAGTAGAAACGCAGCGGATTCTCTTCATCGCGCAGCAGAACGCCGTCTTTCACCTGCGCCCACGACTTGTGCATGGGGTTTCCATCCGAATAGTCGAAATCCTCGAACTCGCGGATGAACTCCTCCTCCACGCCAGGATTGATGGTGAAGTCGTAGATGTGAAGGTAGTTGCCCTTGGTGGCGAGGGGCTCCTGAGCCATTCCTGTCTCCCTTCTTCCCCTGGAGACGACAAGCCCGATCGCAGCGCGATCCGACGGCGCGTGCTCCAGCGTTTGCTCCAGCGACGCCCGCCTGCGGCGGACTCCATTAATAGGAGTACACTGATTAATTCGGCCGTCAATGCGCCACGTCAGATTTCTGCACAATGCCGTCGATATGGGCTGAATGCTGGGAAATCGCGCAGATTCCTGCCGCTTCGGTGATCGGCAAAAATCAATAAAAGAGGTGATACTGATTAATTATGCCGATTTCGATGGTGCAGCGCAGCGCGCGGCAAAGCCGCGTAGGGCCAGCCGATCCCGCACGCGGCGCCGCCTGCGGTACGGAATGCACGGCCGCCCGCTCGCCTTTGCGGCGGCGCGAAAGGCGCTTCAGGGAGTGCCGCAAGCCGCCTCAGACGGCCTGTGCCGCCTCTGCCTCTTCGAGCGCCGGCAATTCGATGGTGAAGACCGCGCCGCCGTCCCCGTTCTCGACGGAGAGCGTGCCGCCGTGGTCGCGGATGATGCCGAAGCTGACCGAGAGGCCGAGCCCCGTGCCCTTGCCGGGCGGCTTGGTGGTGAAGAAGGGCTGGAAGATGCGCTCCATCACGTCCTCGGAGATGCCGCCGCCATTGTCCGCCACGCGGATGCGGAGCACGCGGCCGGCCTTGCCCGGCTCGCAGCCGACGGACAGGCGGATCAGGCCGGGGAAGTCCTCGCCGGTGCGGGCGCGGCGCTCGACGATGGCGTCGCGGGCGTTCTGGATCAGGTTGATGATGACCTGCTCCAGCTGGTCCTGCCGGCACAGCACCTTGGGGATGTCCGCCCCCCGGACGGTCTCGACCTCGATGTTGTCGAGCCGCAGGTGCGCGCCCACCACCTGGAGCGCGCCCTCCACCGCATCGAGCGGGCCGGAGGGCTGGAGGTGCTCGTCGCTCTTGCGGCCGAAGATGCGCATGTGGTCGATGATCCGGCTCATGCGCACGGTCTGCTGCACGATGCGGTCGAGCTTGGAGACCAGATGCTCCGGCGGCAGCCCCATCTTCATGCCGGTGAGGGCGTTGGAAGCGGCGAGGCGGATGACGCCGAGCGGCTGGTTGATCTCGTGGGCGAGCCCGGTCGCCACCTCGCCCAGCGAGGCGAGCTTGGACATCTGGTAGAGCTTGTTCTCCTCCATCCGCCGCTGGGTCTGGTCCACGGCGACGACCACCACCTCCTGCCCGCCGGAGCCGCCCCGGTCCATGCCCTGGAGGGGCGCCACGACGATCTCCGCCTCGACGTCGGTCTCGCCATCGGAGAGGTGCTCGTTGATGTGGCGCGGCTCGCTCAGGTCCGCGACGAGGGTGCGGAAGCGCCGGCTGTCCAGATAGGTGCGCATGAGGCAGCCGAGCCCGCCGTGGGGCGGGGATCCGATCTCGGTGGCGCCGTCGGGCGTGACGTGCATCACCGAAACGCCGGGCACCCGGCTGATGGCGTCGAGGACCTTGGCCTCGCGCTGGCGGGCGAGCGCCTGAACCTCCTGCGCCTCCAGCCTCTTCTGCAGATTGAGGTAGCTGCCGCCGACCGCCGCCACCACCAGCAGCGCGAGGGAGAGGCCGGCCGCCGTGCTCCAGATGGCCGCCTTGAAGTCCGCCGTCTGGCCGCGCACGAAATCCGTGGAATAGGCCACTGAGACGAGGAAGGGGTACTTGCCCGAGCGCACGGTGTATCCGACCCGCTCCACGCCGTCCAAGGTGCTCGCCTGGCGATAGACGTCGCCGCCCCGCTGCATGGCGGCGAGGAAGGCCGGAGACTTGGAAACGTCGTCGCCGAAGCTGGTCTTGTTGGTGGCGCGGGCGCGGGCGATGCCGTCGGTGCCCATGAGGGCGATCAGCTCGCCGTCCTCGACGCGGAGCTGCTTGTAGAAGTCGATGAAGTCGCTGATGGCGTAGGAGGCCACCACCACGCCGGCGAACGCGCCCTGGGCGTCGGTCAATGGGCGGGTCAGCTGGATGGTGTATTTCTTGGAAACCCGGCCGAGCACGGGCTTGCTGATAAAAAGCTGTGCCGTCGCCGGATCCTTGCCCATGTGGACCCGGATGTGCTCGCGGTCGGAAAGGTCCACCTTCTCCGGCCCCGGCGGCGCGAGAGAGGTCGCCACCATGACGCCGTTCCTGTCGGTTACGGCCAGCTGGACCACCGAGGCCGGGACGTTGAAATCCTTGAGCTGCTCGTAGATCTGGTAGGGCGCGGCGGTGCTGTCGTGGTTGCTGGCGAAATTCTGCAAGAGGGCGTCGATGGGCTCGACCGCCTGCTCGAAGCTGCGCATGAGCAGGGTCGCCATGCGATGGGCGGAGATCTCCGCCTTTTCCATTTCCGCATGGCTGTGGAGCTGGAACAGCACCAGCGCCGCCACCAGGGGAATGACGCCGACGAGGAAGACCAGCCCTGCGAGCATCAGCGTGACGCGATTGAAGCCCTGGCCGTCCGGCCTTGAAAGGGGATCAGGCGCGGGCATCGGCGGCACCTCCAAGCTCGACCAGCGCCTCGCACAGGGCATCGAAGGCCAGCGGCTTCGGGAAGCAGCGCAGCACGCCCTTCTGGCGCGCGCGCTCAATGTCGGCCTCGGCGGCGTGGCCGGTCATCATCAGGAAGTGGAGATTGCGGCTCGGAAAGCGCCCCTTGACCGCCTCCACCAGCGCAACGCCGTCCATGTCCGGCATCCGCATGTCGGTGAGAACGACGCGGACATCGGAATCGCGCGCGAGCACGTCGAGGGCCTCGGCACCGCGCGCGACCGAGCAGGTGGACAGCCCGCGGAAGGCCAGCGCCTCGATCAGCTCGTCAAGGTATTCAGGCTCGTCGTCGACGATGAGGACGTGATTCATCTGTCGTCGATCCATTCCATTCCGACGGTACCAAAGGGTGGAACCCCCGTGCTGCGCCGCACTCCACGCCCGTGCTTCCTCTTCGTCAAGGCGAACTCATTCCAATTTGAAGTGAAATCCGGATCAGTTGCCGACTTGAAAGATGACAACCTGGGTGAAATATGACCCAATAGATTGGCGTTTTGCCACTCTTGCGAGACTGACACCTGTCAGAGTGAGGTGTATTCAATGCCGCAGGCTGGCGCACCGGCCGATCCGACCCCGGGGCGCAGCAAGCTTCGGCGCATCCTTATTCTTGATGATGACCAGGCCTTTCGCGAAGACCTAGCGGAATACCTTACGCTTTCTGGCCATCTGGTCGATCATACCTCCAATGCTCAAGATTTGACGCCCCGGCTCCTCTGCCAGACGGATGTTCTCCTGCTCGACCTGAATATGCCGGGAGCCGACGGGGTGGACGTGCTGCGCACCCTCTGCCGCTGCGCGCTGAGCCCCCAGGTGGTGCTCATCAGCGGGAGTGACGCAGATGTGATCGAGGCCGCCGCCGAGGCCGGGCGGATGAGCAACATCCGCATCCTCGGCACCCTGCGCAAGCCTTTCGATCCCGAGGAGCTTCTGGCCCTCATCGACTCCGACGCCACCGAGGCCGGCGGGCGCGGGACCTCCGTCGGCGTGCCCTCGGGACCGCGCGTGATCGCCGAAGTCGAGGCCGCGATCGCGGCGGGGACAGTGCCGGTGATGTTCCAGCCCAAGTGCCGCCCCGATGGACACACCTTCGCGGGCGCCGAGGCGCTGCTGGGCGACGCGTGGCCGGGCCTCGGCCGCATCTCCCCGCCGACGGTGATCCAGGCGGTCGGCGCGGTGCCCGGGCTGCTGCGGCAGCTCACCCTCCATGTGGTCGAAAGCGCGGCGCGCGGCGCGGCGGCCTGGCGGGCGGCCGGCCTTCGCGGACCGGTGAGCATCAACATGCCCCTGGAGCTTCTGACCGAGCCCCAGGCCCCTGCCCTCCTCGCCCGCACCGTCACCGGGGCCGGCCTGTCGCCGGCGGACGTCATCCTGGAACTGACCGAGGATGCGATCTATGATTCCTCCAGCGATGCGCTGATGGCGCTGGCGCAGGTGCGCATGGCCGGCTTCGGCGTGGCCCTCGACGACGTGGGGCAGCGCCAGAGCGGCCTGCTCCAGCTGGCCCGGCTGCCCATCACCGAGCTGAAGGTCGATCGCGCGCTCATCATCCAGTCGCGAAACACGGAAAAATCGCGCAGCATCCTCGAGGCGCTCATCCGGCTCGGCCAGCGGCTGGGCCTGAAAGTGGTCGCCGAAGGCATTGAAACGGAAGAGGATTTGTCGCGCGTCAAGGCGATGGGGGTCGATCTCGTGCAGGGTTTCCTGATTTCGCGTAAACTCGGCCTTGCCCAGCTTCTCGCGATGTTCAAGGAATGGTCGACACCGGACGCTGTGCCAAAGAACACTGTGCCAAAGGACGATGTGCCCAAGGACACCGTAACCAAGAATGCGCAATGACAGCTCCAAGGATGCACCGGTCGTGGCGGTGACGGTCGAGCCGCAGGTGCTTCTCGTCGATGACGACGCCGACGTGCTCGAAGAGCTGCACGACGGCCTCTCCATGCTCGGCATCGCCTCGCTCACCGCCACCACGGCGGTGGAGGCGCTGGACCTCGTGCAGCGCAACGATCCCCTGAAGGTGATCGTGACCGACCTGCAGATGCCGCGCATCGACGGCATCGAGCTTTTGCAGAAGCTCTCGGTGCGGCGGCGCAAGCATCCCATGGCCGCCATCGTCATCACCGGCCATGCCTCCCTCGATCGCGCCGTGGGCGCGCTGCGGCTTCAGGCGGTGGACTTCCTGCAGAAGCCGCTCGCCGCGGAAGAGGTCGCCCATGCCATCCACCGCGCGCTGGCGCTGGTGGAGGACGAGGCCCTGAGCGTGAACGGGGAGGACGATCCCCCCGGCACCATTGCCCGGCCCAATTACATGAAGGCCCTCGTCGCCGCCCGCGCCGACCGCGACGCCATCTTCCAGACCGGCCTGTTCTCCGATCCGGCGTGGGAGATGATGCTCGACCTCGCCGTGGCCGAAGCGAGCGCCCGGCCCATCTCCGTCACCAGCCTGTGCATCGCCTCCGGCGCGCCCACCACCACGGCGCTGCGCCGCATCGATGATCTGGAAGAGGCCGGCCTCGTGAAGCGCGTGCCCGACGGCCGCGACCGTCGGCGCATCCTGGTGGTGCTGACCGACCAGGGCCGCGCCCGCATGGAGGCCTTCGTGCAGCGCCAGGCCGACCGCTTCGGCATCAAGCTCGACTGACCCCCGCTTTCGTCACGCGGATCGGCCGCAAACGAAAAGGGCCGGTGTCTCGCGACACCGGCCCTTTCTGTTGGTGCGCCGCGGATCAGGCGGCGCGCAGGGTGGAGACGAAGCTCGTCACCTCCCGCTGAAGATCCTGCGACTGCTCGGAGAGCGCCGAGGAGAGGCTCATGAGCTGGGTCGCGGCGGAGCCGGTCATGCCGGCGGCCTGGCCGACGCCCGACATGTTGTTGGTCACCTGGGTGGCGCCCTGCGCCGCGCGGTGCGTGTTGGCAGCGATCTCGCTGGTGGCGGCCCGCTGCTCCTCCACCGCGCCGGCGATGATGGCGGTGAGGTCGCGCACGTTGTTGATGGTCGTCACGATGCTCTGGATGGAGGTCACCGTGGCCGAGGTCGCGTGCTGGATCTCGCCGATCTTCATGGAGATCTCATCGGTGGCCTTCGCCGTCTGGGCGGCGAGTTCCTTCACCTCGGAGGCAACCACCGCGAAGCCGCGGCCCGCGTCGCCCGCCCGCGCCGCCTCGATGGTGGCGTTGAGGGCGAGGAGGTTGGTCTGCTCGGCGATCTCCTTGATGAGGTTCAGCACCTGCCCGATGGACTGGGCCGCCTCGGAGAGCTGGCGGATGTTCTCGTTGGTGCGCTCGGCCTCCTCGGCCGCGGAGCGGGCGATGACGGCGGAGTTCGACACCTGGTCGCTCATCTCGCGGATGGAGGCGGACAGCTCCTCCGCCGAGGCGGCCACCGTCTGCACGTTGTCCGAGGCACCCTCGGCGGCGAGCGTCACCGACTGGGCCTGGCGGGAGGTCTCCTCGGCCGTGGCGGAGAGATTGCGGGCAGCGTCCGCCACCTCGCCGGACGAGCCGGAGAAGCGCTCGGCGAGGGCCCCCATGCGGCTCTGGAACGAGTTGGCGATGGTGGTGCGCTCGGCGACGAGCTGCTGCGCCATCTCCTCTTCCTTGCGCTTCTGCTCGACGCGCAGCCGCTCATTGTCGGCGAGGCCGTCGCGGAAGACTTCGAGGGTGCGGGCGATGTCGCCGATCTCGTTCTTGGTCTCGCGGTTCGGCACCTCGGTGTCGAGGGCGCCGCCGGCGATCTTGCCCATGGCGTCGGTGACGCGGTTGAGCGGGCGGGTGATGCCGATGACGATGAAGGCGATGGCGCCGAGGCCGAGCACGATTTGGATGCCGATGGACACGAGCAGCACGAAATGCGCCTGGCTGTAGTCTGCGACGGAAGCGGTCGCGGCTTCGTCGGCATACCGATCATTGAGTTCGACGTTCTTGTCGAGCCCGGCGGTGACCGAATCGAACAGGGCGACGCTCTTGTTCGCCAGATCGATGGCCTCGTCCGTCATGCCCGACTGGTGCTTGCCGAGGAACTCGGTCTGGGCCTGCGTGTAATCGGCCCAATGCACCATCACCGAATTCCAGGAATTGCGCTCCTCGGGGGTGGAAATGAGCTTTTCATAGGCCGTCATCGCCTTGCCGTTCTCGGCGAGGAGGCGCGTCATGCGGGCCTGAAGCGCGGCACTTTCCTTCGGATCCGACACCAGAAGCGTGCGCATGGCGGCGACGCGGACACGGGTCATCGTATACTTGACTTCGCCCACGGCGCGGACGCTGGGGAGCCAATTCGTGTTGATTTCCGTAACGTTTTCGTTGAGGTGCGCGAGTTTGCTCAGGGCCAGAACCCCCTGTCCGGCCGCCAGGGCGACCAGGACGAGGTAGAGGCCGATCAGTGAGGTCTTGACGGTCAGACGCATTATCTGTCTCCCTTCTCCGGGCTTTTGAACTTGTCTTGAATTTGAAAGACAAAGATCCGTCCCGTCATAGTCATCGAAGCTGGATTGGGGCTTGCGATCCTGCGGCCGACTTGCGGCCTTCAGCCCACGTACTGGTAGCCGAGATAGCGGCGGGCATCGATCACGTCGCGGCCGAGCTTCAGGCGCAGCTTCTTGCGCAGCTTGCTCATGTGGCCCTCGACCACGCTCTCGTCCACGTCCTCGTTGAAGATGCCGTAGATGGTGTTGAAGATCTGGGTCTTGGTGACCCGCCGCTTCGAGTTCTTCACCAGATATTCGAGGATGTGCCGCTCGCGGCGCGGCAGGGCGAGCGGCGCGCCGTCCACTTCCGGGTCGCGCCCGTCGAAGAACACGCGCAGGCGCTCGTCGGCCGGCATCTGGATGTCTCCCGAGCGCACCCGCCGCCACACCGCATCGGCGCGCGCCACGATCTCGCGCACATGGACGGGCTTGCGCACCACGTCGTCGATGCCGGCGGTGAAGAGTTCCAGCGTCTGGGTGAGGGACTTCACGTCCTCCAGCGCGATGATGGGCGCCTGGCTGTGGGAGCGGATGAGGTCGGGATAGGTGATGCGCGCGTCGGATTCCCCGATCAGGAAGCTTTCCACCGCGCCGAGGTCCTGGTCGGACGTGGTCTCGATCCAGTCACGAAACTCGCTGCCGGTGAAGCCCTGCGAAGAAAAACCCTCGCGCGAGAAGGCAGAAACGTAGCTTTCGGCAACAGAGGCCCGCTCATCAACGACGACGTACATGATTCCCTCCATCATGTCCTAGAAGGTTCGTGTCGCCGGCATCGATGTCTTAACGATTTATTTCCGCGCTGGGCGACGCAAAACCCCTATGACGATGGCGGGGAGCGGGCAATCTGAAGAGGAACGGGTTTGGAAGCGATTTGATTGCCAGATCGGAATGACCCCGCAATCATTTCCGCCCGGAACGCCAAAGCCGGCGGCGGATGCGCGATCCGCGGCGCCGGCTCTGGATTTTTCGGCCCGTCTTGCTCCGGATTCGCTTCCGATCCGGAATGATCCGCCGCCGCCCTTCGCAAGCTCCGGGCGGCGGAGCCTCTTCCCCGCTACCGTCGCGCGGCCACGATGGTCGCCGGCGCGCGGGAGTGGACGTAGGTGCCGCGATGGTCCGGCAGGGGCCGGAAGGCATCGCAGATGCCGATGGCCGTCTCCGCCCCGCCGAGCTGGAGGAAACCGTCGGGCGCGAGCTGGCGCGACATGCGCAGCAGGATGTCGGCCTTGGTGGGCACGTCGAAATAGATCAGCACGTTGCGGCACATGATGAGATCGAACGTGCCGAGCCCGGTGAACGGGTCGAGCAGGTTGAACTTGCGATACTCGACCACCGACTTCAGCTGCGGGATGACCTCCCACCAGTCGCCCGACTTCACGAAATACTTGAGCAGCTGCTGCACCGAGAGGCCGCGCTGCACCTCGAACTGGTTGTAGCGGCCGGCGCGGGCCCGCTCCAGCACCTCGCTGGAAATGTCCGTGCCGAGGATCTGCACCCGCCGGCCGCCGGTCAGCTCGGGGCGTTCCGCCAGCAGCATGGCGATGGAATAGGGCTCCTGCCCCGTCGAGGCGGCGGCGCACCAGATGCGCAGCGTGTGCGTCTTCAGCCGCGACCCGCACAGCGCCGGCAGCAGCGAGCGCGCCATGTCCTCGAACGGTACCTTGTCCCGGAAGAACAGGGATTCGTTCGTGGTCATCGCTTCCACCACCGCCTCGGCGATGATGGGCGCCTCGTTGCTCTTCAGGATCTCCGCCAGCCGCGCGAAGTCGGGCACGGCGTAGCGGTTGAGGAGCGGGATGAGGCGGCTTTCGAGCAGGTAGTGCTTGTCGTCGGTGAGGATCAGTCCTGATCTTTCTCTCAGGAACCGGGCGAAGAAGTCGTAGTCCGCGGGGCGGATCATCCGCGCCTCCTCGCAAGCATGGCGATGACCTTCGGCCCGATGGCCTGGAGGGGGAGCACCTCGCTGGCGTTCCCCGCGCTGGCGGTGGCGCCGGGCATGCCCCACACCACGCTCGTCTCCTCGTCCTGCACGATGACGCTGCCGCCGGCATCGGCGATGGTGCCCGCGCCGCGGGCGCCGTCGCTGCCCATGCCGGTGAGCACCAGCGCGAGCGCGTTGCGGCGGTAGATCTGCGCCACGGCGTCGAACATGGGGTCCACCGCCGGCTTGCAGAAATTCACCGCCGGCCCGTCGGACAGGCGGATGAGAGTGCGCGGCCCGTCGCGCTCCAGCAGCATGTGCTTGCCGCCGGGGGCGATGTAGATGCGCCCGGCCCGCAGCGCCTCGCCCTCCTGCCCCTCCGCCGCCTGCCGGCCCGCGGCACGGGTGACGTGCTCGGCGAGGAGGGCGGTGAAGGTCGGCGGCATGTGCTGGGTGATGACCACCGGGATGCGCTCGATATACGGCCCGAGCACGGCGAACAGGCGGGTGAGCGCCTGCGGGCCGCCGGTGGAACTGCCCACGGCGATGAGCGAGACGTCGGACGCGGAATAGGGTCGCAACCTGATGGGTCCCCTTGGCTGGCTCGGCACCGCCGTCGCCTGCGGCTGGGCGGTCGGCGGCGACGCGATGGGGGCGCGGCCGGACTGGCGCAGCACCTTCAGGCCGAGGCTGCGCACCTTCTCCATCAGCTCGCGCTTGAAGTCGTCGGTGGCAAAGGTGCCCTTGGTGGCGTCTGGCTTCGGCAGATAGTCGGCGGCGCCCAGGGTGAGCGCCTTGAGGCTGACCTCCGCGCCCCGGCGGGAGAGGGCCGAGGCGACGATGACGGTGGTGTTGCGCCGCTGCTTGAGGATCAGCGGCAGGGCGGTGAGGCCATCCATCTCCGGCATCTCGAGGTCGAGGATGACCACGTCGGGCTGAACCCGCTCGAGGTCGCCCAGCGCCGCCTTGCCGTTGGAATAGGTGCCCACGAGCTCGAAGGCGGGATCTTCCGACAGCCAGCGCGCGACGATGCCGCGCACGAACACGCTGTCGTCCACCACCATCACGCGGATGGCCGAGCCGAGCGTCGGCGCCTCCGGGGGGGAAAGGGATTGCGGCATCAGTCCACCCTGTCCAGGAGGCCGACGGCCTCGAGCTTCTCACGCAGGATTTCGGAATCGAACGGCTTCATGATGTATTCGTCCGCGCCCAGCGAGACGGCACGGGCGATATGCTCCATGTCGTTCTTGGCGGTGCAGAAGATCACCTTCGGCCCGCGCCCGGCCTCGGTGGAGCGCAACTGCTCCAGCACGGCGAGGCCGTCCGTCACTGGCATGGACCAGTCGAGCAGGATGGCGTCGGGCATGGCCCGGGCGCACATCTCAAGCGCCGGGGCGCCGTCTGCCGCCTCCTCCACGCAGAAGCCGAGATCTTCGAGGATGCCGCGGGCAACCTTGCGGACGACGCTGGAGTCGTCCACCACGAGACAGGTCTTCATTCAAAGCTCCGCGCGTTTGCCGGCATCCTGGCGCGCGACGGCCGAGCCGGCCCGCTCCAGCACCAGGTCCACGTTGAGGATCAGCATCAGATCGCCGGAGAGGCGATGGACGCCGGCGGCCACCTGCGCCCAGCGCGGGTCAAGGTTGGCCGGGTTGGCTTCGCGGCGGGCGGCATCGAGGGAGAGCACCTCGCCCACGTCGTCGATGATGAGGCCGAAGGCCTCGCCGTGGTGCTCGATGCCCACCGCCATGGGCGCGCCCTCCGCGTCGGGCAGGGACAACAGGCGGCGCATGGCCACCATGGTGACGATGCGGCCGCGCAGGTTCAGCACGCCGGCGATCTCGCCCGGGGCCAGCGGCACGCGGGTGATGGCCTCGGGCACGAACACCTCGTGGACGAGCGCGATGGGCAGGCCGAACAGCTGCGGCCCGATGCGCACGGTGACGTACTGGACGACATCGTGCGTCGCGGCCTCCGCCGCGTCCTGGATGAGGGGCGAATGGGCGTTCATGCGGCAATTCCCTGTCGGCTGGCGAATTCCTTCAGCGCGGCGATGAGGCCGGGGCGATCGAACTTGGCAACGCAGTCGGTGAAACCCACGGCGCGGCCCCGCTCGAGGGAGTCCCGGTCCTGCGCGGTGGCGAGGGCGATGATCGGCACCGCCCGGATGCGCGGGTCGCCGCGCACGGCGGCGGCGAGGGCGAAGCCGTCCATGTCCGGCAGGTCCACGTCGCTGACGATGGCATCGAAGCCGGCTTCCTCGCCGAGCCGCGCCAGCGCCTCGCCGGCGGAGGCGCAGGCGGTGACCTCGTAGCCGTTGCCGTTGAGCATGGGCGCCAGAAGGTCGCGGTGGAACGGGCTCTCGTCCACCAGCAGCAGCCGCGGCCGCTCGGCCGGGCGCACCAGATGGCGGAAGCGCTCGCCGAACGCCACCTGGACGTAGAAGGCGACATCGAGGATTTCCGTCGCCTGCCCCGACAGCACCGCCGCGCCGAGCACCTCCGGCATGTTGGAGGGCGACAGCTCCATGTCGAGCTCGGCCTCCACGATGTCGACGATCTCGTCCACCACCAGGCCCATGACGCGCCCGCCATCGGCGAACACCAGCATGGGCTGGGTGCCCGCGGCCACGCGCTGCACCTCCTCGTTGGCGTAGAGCACGGGGATCAGCGCGCCGCGATACTGCAGCACCGGGTAGCCGTTGACGCGCTCGATGCGCGCCACGTCCAGCTCCTCGATGCGGGTGACGAGGCCGAGCGGCACCGCCTTGAGATCGCGCGAGCCGGCGCGGAACAGCAGCAGCGACGAGCGCTTCTGGCCGGCGCGCGCCTGGCGGCCGGCGCCGTGCCGGCTGACGTCCTCGGCGGCACCGCCGCGCGCCGCCGCATGCTGGGCGAGGCCGGACGGATCGAGGATCATGATGACCCGCCCGTCACCAAGGATGGTGCTGCCGGAGACCATGGGCAGCTGGCGCAGCGCCGAGGCCATGGGCTTCACAACGATCTCCTCGGTATGGGAGACCGCCTCCACCACCACCCCGAAGGTCTGGTGGCCCACCTTCATCACCACGATGAGCGCGCGCTCCCACAGGGCTTCCTCGCGGCCATCGCTCTCCGGCGCGAGGCCGAGCAGGCCGCCGAGGCTGACGATGGGCAGGAGGCGATCGCGCAGGCCGAGCACCGGCGAGTTGTTGAGCCAGGTGATCTCGTGGTCCGAGCCCGCCTGCACCCGCACCAGCTCCTCCACCGCGCTCTGCGGCAGGGCGAAGCGCTCGCCGGCGGCGCGCACGATGAGGGCCGGCACGATGGCCAGCGTCAGCGGGATCTTGATGACGAAGGTGGAGCCCTCGCCCGGCCGCGAGCGGACGTCCACCGTGCCGCCGATGGATTCAAGGTTCGAGCGCACCACATCCATGCCGACGCCGCGGCCGGACACGCTCGTCACCTTCTGCGCGGTGGAGAAGCCGGCGTGGAAGATGAAGCGGAACACCTGCGCGTCCGGCATCTTGGCCAGCTCCGCCTCGGTGGCGAGGCCGTTCTCCAGCGCCTTCTGCTTGATGCGCGCGATGTCGAGGCCGCGGCCATCGTCGGAGATCTCGACGATGACGTGCCCGCCCTCGTGATAGGCGGAGAGGCGGATGAGGCCGCGCTCGGGCTTGCCCGCGGCGCGGCGCTGCTCGGGCATCTCCAGGCCGTGGTCGGCGGAGTTGCGCACCATGTGGGTGAGCGGGTCCTTGATCTGGTCCAGCACCTGCCGGTCCAGCTCGGTTTCGGCGCCCACCTGCTCCAGCTCGATCTGCTTGCCCAGCTCCTGGGCGAGGTCGCGCACGATGCGCGGCAGCTTCTGCCAGGCATTGCCGATGGGCTGCATGCGCGTGCGCATGACCGCTTCCTGCAATTCGCCGGTCACGTTGGAGAGGCGCTGCAGGGAAACCTTGTATTCCGGCTCGTCGTGGCGGCGGGCGATTTCCATCAGCTGGTTGCGGGTCAGCACCAGCTCGGAAACCATGGTCATCAGCTGCTCCAGCACCCCCACGCTGACGCGGATGGACTGGGCGGCGACGCCATGGGCCTCGCCGGCATGAGCGGCCTCGGCCTCGGCCTTCGGCGCGGGCTTCTGCGCGACCGGCGCGGCGGCCGGCGGCGCGGCCGGCAGCGGCGTCACCGGGTCCACCTTGGTCTCGCGGAAGATGCGATCCAGCTCGTCCAGCGGCAGCTCGCCGGGCAGGAGCACCCGTTCCGGCGGGGCGGCGGGCGCGGGCGGAGGCGGAGGCGGGGCGGCGACGGCCGTGTCCTCCGCCATGGCTTCGAGCAGCGAGATGAGGTCGCGGTCCTCGCCCTCGGGCTCGGCCCCCTCGCTCTCCTCCACATGCTGGAGCAGCAGCTTGATGCGGTCGATGGTGGAGAGCACCAGCCCCACCGCATCGGTGGTCACGGGACGGCCCTCGCGGAAGCGGTCCATCAGCGTCTCGGCCGCATGGGCGAGGGCTGCGAGGCGTGGCAGGCCGATGAAGCCGCAGGTGCCCTTGATGGTATGCACCAGGCGGAAAATATTGTTGAGAATCTGCGCGTTGTTGGGGTCCTGCTCGAACTTCACAAGCTCGACGTCGGCGACGTCGAGGCTCTCGCTGGTCTCGGTCAGGAACTCGCGCAAGAGATCATCCATGATCCTGGCTCCGGGGCGATGCGGCGGGGCCGCGGCTGATGTGAAGGAAGGGGCGCGGGGCGCGAGGGGTGAAGGCGGGCATGCTCAGTGCCCGCCCTTGGCCGGCTTGGCATCGCCCTCGCCGTGGCCGCCGGACTTGCCGGCCGGCTTCTCGCCGGACGCGCTTGCGACATTGACGCCGACGCCGGAGCGCATGTCCGTCTTGTCGATATAGTTGAGGGAATCCACGAGCACCTCGCGGATGACCTCGCCCTTGAGATAGGTATTCGTGCTCGTCTTGATGCGGCCGAGCATCTCGGGAAGATTGTACTTGGTGATCTTGCCGCTCTCGATGCGCCCGTTCACATAGATCTCGCTGAAGGCGGCATTCACCGCGAACACGGTGGGCTCCATGGGCAGCTTGCGCAGTTCGGCCGCGTCGGCGGTGATGACCAGCTTCGCCAGCACATAGCCCTGGAGCTTGCCATCCACGATCATCGGCACGGTGACGGCCGGCAGGCGGCGATATTCGACGCCGGCGAGATAGGGCTCCTCGCTCTTGCGCGGGGCGCCCGCCGCATACCAGGCGGCGGCATAGCTGGAGCCGAGCCCCACGAGGCACGCCCACACGCCGATGATGACGAAGCGGATCATGCCCCCGCCCCCGTTCGCGCGGCGTGCGCGGAGTAGGTGCCGTCCGATTCCGCCTCGGCGAGCGCCCGATCGAGGATGGCGCCCACCTCGCGCGCGGCGGCGATGCGCAGCGCGATGACATACTGGTTGCGGTCGAGCTTCGCCTTCAGCCGCGCCAGCCGCCCGGCGGTTGCCGCGTCGAGCCGGTCCGGCAGGCCGCGGGCGACGCGGCTGAGTTCCAGCAGCGCGCGGCTCTTGCGCCGGTTGATCTCCACCAGATCGAGCGCGCCACGTTCCTCGAACGCCGCATTCTCCACATCGATGGTCTCTTCCAGCCGGTCGAGCGCGCTGATGAGGGCGGTCACCGCCGGGGGCCGGACGGGCGCGTCGAGATCGAAGGTCATGCCGCGCCTCCCTTCGCCCGCGCGAAGACGGCCGAGGACGAGCCGAGGCGCGCGGCAAGGCCGATGCCGCCGGCGCGGGCCGCCTCTTCGCCCACCTTCTGCGTCAGCAGCGATTTCCAGGTCTCGCCGGCGGTGCCGGAGCCGAACATGGAGGATTTCGAGGTGGCGCCCTTGGCGGGCATCATGGTGTCGAGGAACTGGGAGAGCACCATGGCCTCGAACTTCTGGAGCGAGGCCGCCCCTGGGGTTCCAGCCAGCGGCGCGGCGCCTGCGGCCCCGCCCGCATGGTGCGGCCCGAGGGCATGGGCATTCTTCAGCCCGGTGAGGCTGGCGCCGGAAAAGGCCACGCCGGGCGGGATCAACGCCGCCGCGGCGGCCGCCGCATCCTTGTCTCCGCGCGCGGCCAGCTTTTCAGTGCGCGCGGTAGCCTTCGCCTCGGCCACCGTATCCAGCTCGGTGCGAAAGGCGCCGTCCGGCGCCGGCCGGAGCGCCTGCAGCTTGCCCATCACCTGCCGTGCGCGGGCGGCATCGGCGGCCTGCATCACGTCGAAGACGAGGTCGGTCTGCGGGGAGATGCCCATGGCGCGGCTTCCATCGAGAAACGTTCGGCCGTCACCCTGACCCGCCATGCTTATGCGAGGCTTGCACGCCCGCCGGAGATGAGGCTTGCCTCGGCGATCTCATCGGTTGCCGCGCGCTCGGCCTCGGCGCGGGCGAGGCGAGCCGTGGCCTCCGCATGGCGTTCGGCGCGCTTCAGGGTCAGGCTCTCCGCCAATACGCGCGCGGCGGCGGCGGCCTCCTCGGCGTGGGCCTGCTGGCGGGCAAGCGCGACGCGCTCCAGCCGGCGCGCCACGTTCTCCAGCATCAGCGGCGCGAAATGCCCGTCATCGAGGGCAGCGAGAAGGTCCGCGGTCTCGCCATCGAGCCGGGCGCCTTCCCGCACCGCCTCCGCATGGCGCGCCTCGGCGGCGCGTTTCAGCTGGCACTGGACGGCGACGAGGCGCTCGGCCTTCCTGTGGCGCTCCTTCTCCACGCTCAGCCCGCCTTCAGCCATTGCGAGAAGGCGACGAGGAAGGCCGAGAGCAGCGGCTCCACGCTGACATAGAGCAGAAGCAGCCCGCCCGCCGTGACGAAGGGCGTCGCGATGAAATAGACCGGGATCTGCGGTGTGAATTTGTTGATGAGCCCCACCGCGAAATTCACCATCACCGAATAGAGGATGAACGGCCCGCAGAGCCGCACCGCCACCAGGAACACCGCCGACATCTGGTCCACGAGATCGACCAGAGCCGGCCGCACGGCGAGGAGATTGCCCGGCGGCACGCGGGCGAAGCTGTCCACGAGGCCCTTCACCAGCTCCAGATGCAGGTCCGCGACGAAGATGAGGGCGGTGGCGGCGAAGACGATGAGGGTGGCGAGGATCGGCAATTGCTCGTCCTCCTCCACCGACACGCCGGGCATGGGCGAGACGCCCACCGCCTGGGCGATGAAGCTGGTGGCGAACTGCAGCCCCGTCACATAGAGCCGCGCCAGAAGACCGATGAGGAGGCCGGTGAGAAGCTCGCCGGCGATCATGAAGATGAAATCCCCATTCCCCGCCGCGCGTACCTGCGGCGCCACCTGGTCCAGCACCAGCGGCAGGAAGGCGAAGGACAGGGCCAGCGCCAGGAACACCTTGACGCGCATGGGAATATGCCGGCCACCGATGCCGGGCATCAGCATCAGCGCGCCGCCCACCCGGCAGAAGACGAGGAAGGCGGCGAGCACCGCCTCGCGGGCGAGGAGGCTGATGATGCCCCCGGTCAAGAGATGGCGCCCAGCGCCTTGATCTCCACCCCGCGCGCGATCTCCACATGGGAGAGCACGGGCAGCGAGGGGAACATGCGCTCCACGATCATCCGCACATAGGGCCGCGCGTCCGGTGCGGTGACGAGCACGAAGGGCGCCCCCGCCTTCATGCGCTCGCGCACGGCGGTGGCCGCCTCGGTGCCGAACTGCTCCACGAGGCGCGGGTCGATGTCGAACTCGATCACCTCGCCCTTGGCGTCGCGCTTGAGGCTCTGGTGGAAGGCGAGATCCCAGCGGCTGCCGAGGCGCAGCACGTTCAGCACCCCGCCCTCGGCGAGATCGCCGCAGATCTGCTGCGCCATGCGCATGCGCACATGCTCCGCCACCTGCTCGGAGCGACGGGCGTGCGGCACGATCTCCGCCACCGCCTCAAGGATGAGATGCAGGTTGCGGATGGAGACGCGCTCCGCCAGCAAAAGCTTCAGCACCGCCTGAAGGCCGGAATAGGAAATCTGCGCCGGGCAGATGTCTTCCACGAGGCGCTTGTATTCGGGATCGAGCCGGTCGATCAGCGCCCGCATGTTCTTGTAGGAAAGAAGTTGCGGCAGGTTGTTGGCGATGGCCTCGGAGAGGTGGGTGAGGATGACCGTGAGGTTGTCCACCGGCGCGAAGCCCTCGCGCTTCACCTCGGTGGCGTAGGCCTCCGGAATCCACATGGCCTTCATGCCGAAGGCGGGCTCGCGCGCTTCGTCGCCGGGCACGTCCGGCGGCGGCCCGTCGCCCACCACGACGAGCAGTTCGCCGATGCGCATCTCCTGCGCCGCCAGCACCGTGCCGTGCATCTTGATCTGGTAGCCCTTGGCGGGCGCGGCGAGGCTCTCCGTCATGCGGATTTCCGGCACCACGAAGCCGTAGCGCAAGGCGAACTTGCGCCGCATCTTGCCGAGGCGGTTGCCCAGCTCGGAGGGGGTGCGCAGCACCTGCGTCGCCAGCTGCTTGCCGACGCACACCTCGATCTCGGCGGTCTTCAGCTGCTCCTTGACCGACTCCCGCGCCTCGCGGTCCGCCAGCTGCTTCGCCTCCGCGTCGCGCGCGTCGGCCTCCGCCTTCTTCTTGGCGAGCTGGCGCGGCACCGACCAGCCGACGAAAGCCATCATGCCACCGATGAGGGCGAAGGGCAGGAACGGCAGGCCGGGCACCAGCGCGAGGGCGAAGAGGAGGCCCGCGGCCACGAACAGCGCGCGGGGATAGGCGCCGAGCTGGCCCAGCACCGCCTTTTCCGCCCGCCCCCGCGTGCCGCCCTTGGAGACGAGGAGGCCGGCGGAGAGGGAGACGATGAGGGCCGGGATCTGCGAGACGAGGCCATCGCCCACGGACAGGCGGGTGAAGATGTCGGCGGCGTCGCCGATGGGCATCTTGTGCCGCGTGACGCCGATGATGATGCCGCCGAAGATGTTCACCGCGATGGTGATGAGGCTCGCCACCGCCTCGCCGCGCACGAATTTGGAGGCGCCGTCCATGGAGCCGAAGAAGGCGCTCTCTTCCTCCAGCTCGGCGCGGCGGCGCTGCGCCTCCTTGTCGTCGATGAGGCCGGCATTGAGATCGGCGTCGATGGCCATCTGCTTGCCGGGGATGGCATCGAGCGTGAAGCGCGCGCCCACTTCCGCGATGCGGGTCGCGCCCTTGGTGATGACGAGGAAGTTCACCGTCACCAGGATGAGGAACACCACGATGCCGATGACGAAATCGCCGCTCATGACGAGCTGCGAGAAGCCGTGGATGATGTGCCCCGCCGCGCTCACCCCGTCCGAGCCGTGGGCCAGGATGAGGCGCGTCGTCGCCACCCCGAGGCCGAGGCGCAGCAGCGTCGCGATGAGGAGGACGGTGGGAAAGGCGGAGAATTCCAGCGGCTTGTCGATCCACAGCGCCACCATCAGGATCAGCACCGAGAGCGCGATGGAGAGCGCGAGGCCGATGTCGATGAGCGCCGGCGGAATGGGCAGGAACAGGATGGCGAGGATCGCCACCATGCCCATGGCGAAGCCGATGTCGCGGCGCGAGCCCTGCGCGGCCTCGCGCACCGTGATGTCCGACATGGATCAGGCCCCCCCGGATGGATCGGCTCAGAAGCCGCTGGCGATGCGGCCGTAGATTTCCTCGGTGAAGGCCATGATCTGGGCGCCCATGAAGGAGCCCGTGATGGCCGCCACCACCAGCACCGCGACGATCTTCGGTACGAAGGTGAGCGTCACTTCCTGGATCTGCGTCAGCGCCTGGAACAGGGCGACGAGGATGCCGATGAGCATGGCCGCGCCCACCGCCGGGCCGGCGGCGACGAGAATGGTCCAGATGGCCGAATGGACGATGCCGAGCGCATCCGCCTCGTTCATCTTCAGCTCACCGTGACGCCGGGGCCGATGAGCAGGCTCTTGCCGTTGGAGAGCTGCGCCAGCGGGCCGTCGCTGGTGATCTCCACGGAGGAGACCTTGCCGCTGATGCTGCCGTCGGCGGAGGTCACGGTGTGGCCCAGCGCTAGGTTCGCGGTCTGCAACGCGCTGGCGGCAAGCAGGGACTCGAGCTTGGAATTGCTCGCCACCTGCTGCTCCACCTGCGAGAAGGAGGCGAGCTGGGACATGTAGGCGGTGGAATCCATGGGCTGGGTCGGGTCCTGGTTCTGCAGCTGCGCCACCAGGAGCTGGAGGAAGGCGTTGTAGTCGATGCTGTTCGCCTTGCCGGCCGAGGCCGTCTTGCTGGTTGCGGCGGCGGCGGCCGCCGGCGCGACGCTCTGGACCTGGGTCATGCTGCTGTCTCCTTCTCGCCAGCCCCTTCTCGCCCGCGAGGATTGCGCGAGGCCTTCCTTGCGCAGCGGGCCCGCAGGCGGCCTTCAGGCGGCCTTCGGCGGCACGGCGAAGCGGAGGATCTCCTCCTCCTGCGGGAACATGCCCCGCAGCGCCTTCAGCGCCTCGTACGCCCGGCCCTCCCCGACGAAACGCCCCACCTCGTCCAGGTTCAGGAGGAGCGCGGGATTGGAAAAGGTGGTCATCAGCGCGGCCAGCTGGCGAAAGAACAGGCGGCGGGCGGCATCGGCATTGGCCGGGTCCACCAGCAGCGACTGGGCCACGAAATAGAGCTGGCGCAGCGGCGTGGTGGTCTCCTCCGGCTGCATCACGTGGCTCTCCAGCAGGAAGGTCGCGTCGTTGAGCAGTTCCAGCGTCACCTTGCGGTCAACCTGGAACACCGCGCCGTTGAGGAACAGCTTCTCGCCGGCCTTGAGGGAGATGTGCATGGACTTCGTCATTTCAGGCCATCCCGGATCGCAGTATTGACGTCGATGAGCATGGGAATGTCGCCGCCGGTGCCGGAGATCAGGCGGTCGCATTCCTGGATCACCCACAGGCCGAGGGAGGCGAGCGTCCCGCGCAGCTCGCGCGGCAGCTCGTTGTTGGCGTCGGCGAGATCGCTGATGAAGAAGCCCCAGAGCTTCTGCAGATAGGCGACCGCTGCCAGCACCTCGGACGAGCCGGGCTCGGCCTTGGCCGCGAGGGCGAGCAGATCCACCGCCTGGTCGAGGGCGAGGCGTTCACGCTCGCGGTTGAGCGTCGCGGACTCGTCAAGTATTTCCGCGTAGGAAAATCGGTACATCACGCACCCTCATTCAGATGTAGTTCAGGATGCTCAGCTGCATCACCTTCGACGTGGTCGCGTAGGACATCTGCAGCTGGGTCGTCAGGGTATCGAGGCGGGTCTTCGCCTCGGCGGGATCGACCCCTTCGAGGACGTTGATCCTCCGGTCGACGAGATCGGACACCTTGGCGAGAGCCTCGTCCGCCGCATCCACGCGGGACTTGGACACCCCGAGCTGCGCGGACAGCGAGACCACTCCGCTCACGGCGGAACCGGCGACGGTCGCTGCCTTGTCCAGCACCACCTTGCGGGTGGCCTCGGAGAGGTTCGCCGTGCCCAGCTCCGACACCATGGTGAATGCCATGGCAAGGTTGCGCATGGCTGTCGTGTTGGCGGTGGTGCTGACGGGCACGCGCGCGGTGTCGGAAATCTGGCTGGTCAGCGCCTCATCCGACGCGCTGGACCAGTCGGCGCCCCACGCGGGATCGGCGAACAGGTCGGCGAAGGCGCCGTCGAGGAAATTGCCCATGTCGGCGGCGGAGATGTCCCCCACCTTCGGGTCTGCCTGCGGGTTTGCAGGATCAAGGCCGAAGGCGCCGGCGAAGGCCGCATCCACCGCCGCCTTGGGGCCGGTGGCATAGTCCGCCATGGGCGGCGCGGCGCTGTTGATGCCGGCGAACAGATAGCGCTGCCCGTCGGTGGCATTGAGGTGCGCGGTGAAGGCATCGAGCGCCGACTTCGCCTGATCCGCGAGGATGGCGCCGGATGAATTGCCCGCCTGCCCGGCGAGGATGTCCTTCAGGAATTGGTTGGCATCGTCCGAGATCTGGGAGAGCGCCACCTGGCTGTGGCCGAGCAGGCTCGAGGCCAGCGCATTGCCCTGCTTCTGCGACAGGATCGCGCCGCGCGCCAGATGCAGCGCCACGCTCTCGCCGGTGGCGACGCCCAGGGTGAGGCCCACGTCCGCCTGCCGTCCGGTGGCGATCTCGGTGGTCGCCCTGGAGATGTCCGACTGCAGCTTCGGCAGCGCCGCGCGGGACGGCGAGGTCCAGGCGAGGGTGGAGATGTAGGTGCTGCGCATGGCTTAGCCGATCATCTGGAAGAGGCTGTCGTAGAGCTGGTTCACCACGCCCATGAGCTTGGAGGTGGCCTGATATCCGCGCTCCAGTTCGAGCTGGCTGGCGTATTCGTCGTCGAGGTTCACGCCGGTGGCGGCCGAGAGCGCGTTGGAGGCCTGCGACAGCACGGTCTTCTGCGAATCGAGCCGCGTGTCGGCCGCCTTGCGTGCGCCTTGCAGCCAGCTCGCCGATGCGGTGCCGAAGGAGACAAGGCTCTGGTTGTCGGAAAGCTGCGCCGCGCCGTCATAGCTGCGCGGAGCGTCGAGCGCGGCGGAGAGCGCCTTTAGCCGCCCGGCGAAGCTCGCCGCGCCCGTGGTGTTGGAGGCGAAGGCCGGGCCGTTCATGCCGCCGTCGCGCAACAGGCGGATGTCTCCGCTCTGCGCCACGTCCACGGCCGCGTTCACCGTCAGCGTTCCCGCAAGGCCGGGCGTCAGGCCGCCGGGCACGGTGGCGCTGCCCGAAGCGGGCACGAACAGGCCGGCGCGGAGGGTGCCGGCGCCATTGGTCTCCGCGAAGGCATCGACCAACCCGCGCGCCAGTTCGTCCAGCTGCGTCTGGTAGGTGCTGGCGGCCGTATCGCGCAATTGGGTGAGGCCGGCGATGCGGCCGGTGCGCACGGGCATGGTCGCGTCGCGCCCCGTCACCGACACGCCGTCCACGAACACGCTGCCGCCGTCCGTCGCCGCGTCGAGCGTATGGGAGGGCGCGAAGCTCACCGCCCGGGCGGTGGTCTCGAACAGGGTGGCGCCGCCCTCGGTGTAGATGACGATGTCGTTGCTGGCCCGCGTCACCGTGGAGATGCCGATCTCCTCGGAGAGCTTCGCGAGAATGGAATCCCGCCGGTCCAGCGCGTCCGTCATGTCGGCGCCGGCGGCGGAGCCCTTCACGATGGCGCTGTTCTCCGCCTCGAACTGGTGGAGCAGGTCGTTGACGTTGGCGACCGAATGGGCGATCGCCGCATCCGCGTCCGTGCGCACCTGCTGCACGGTGTTTGTCGCGGTGTTGAGGGAGGCGGCGAGATCCTGCGCGGAGGTCACCGCCGCCTGGGCGAGGGTCATGTCGTCCGGCGTGTCGGCGGCGCGGGCCAGCGCATCCTTCAGCGTACCGAGGCGGGCGACGGGGGAGGTGGGATCCTGCGGGTCGCCCACCGTCTGGGCGAGCCGGCCGAGGCCATCGGCGAGGGCCTGCTGGGCGGCGCTGTCGGAGGTGGCGCCGAGCATCCGGTCGAACAGGGCGCTGCCCGTGGCGCGGGTGATGGAGACCACCCGCACCGAGCCGTCCGCCGCCGTGGTGGTGACGGCGATCTTGCGCGAGGCCGAGGCCTCGCCCGCCCCCGCCACGTTGCGGCTGGACAAGGCGATCTTCGCCGCGTTGGCGGCAAGCGAGGACTGCGCCGTGTTGAAGGCGAGGGAAAGGCTCATGATGCCCCCGTGCGTGCGGCTGCGCCGTCAGGTCAGCGCTTCAGGTTCATAAGCACGTCGAGCAGCTCGGTGCCGGTCTGGAACACCTTGGAATTGGCGGTGTAGTCGCGCTGCGCCACGATCATGCGGGTGAGTTCGGAGGCCATGTCCACGTTGGACTGCTCGGTGGCGCCGGACAGCAGCGTGCCGACCCCGCCCTCGTTGGGAAAGCCGACCTGGATGGCGCCGGACTCCAGCGTGGTGGTGTAGGCGTTGCCGGTCAGCGGCTCGAGCCGGTCCGGGCTCGCGACGGTGGCCAGCGGGATGCGGTAGATCGCCGATTTCCGCCCGTTCGCATCGGTGGCGTAGACGGTGCCGTCCTTTGCGATGGAGAAGTCGGAGATGGGGCTCGGCGCATTGCCGTTCACGCTGGCGGTGAAGGGCGTGTAGGGCGCCGCCAGCTGGGACATGCCCGCGAGGTCGAGCGTCAGCGTCGCCCCGTTCGGTACGGCCAGCGAGATGCTGTTGCCCGAGGCGAGCTTGCCGTTGGCGTCGAAGGTCAGGGTCTGGGTGGCGAGCGGACCGGACGCATAGGGGAACGTCCCGGTGGCCGGGGCGCCCGCCTGGTCATAGACCGCGAGCTGCCACGTATCCGGGTTCGCCGCCGTCTTGGTCATGTAGAGGTCGAGCGTCACCGCATTGCCGAGATTGTCGTAGGCGACGAGCGAGGACTTCTCGGTGAAGCTCGCCCCCGCCACGTTGGCGCCGGCGGTGGGGGCGGTTGCGACCGCCGCATTGGACGGCAGATTGGCCGCGAAGGTGCCCTCGGTCGAGGGCGTCGCCGCCAGCTTGGTGTTCTGCAGATTGATGGGCACGAGGCCGGCCGTGCCGTTCAGCACCACGCTGGGATCGCCCTTGGAGACATCGTAGCCCATCAGGGTCAGGCCGGCGCTGTTTACGAGGTTGCCGGTGCTGGCATCCACCTGGAAGGAGCCGGCGCGGGTCAGCTGCGTCTGGCCGGAGGGATCGTTGACGAGAAAGAAGCCCGAGCCCTGCACCGCGAGATCGGTGGAGGAGGAGGTGTAGTTCAGCGCGCCCTGCGGGCTGATGGCGTAGCGCACATCCGTATTGACCGAGCCGGACTGATATTCCGTGCCGCCGGTCTCCAGCAGCAGCGAGGAGAATTGGGTGTCGGCGCGCTTGTAGCCCGCGGTGCCGGCATTGGCGATGTTGTCGGAGACCGTGCCGAGCAGGTTGGATTGCGCGGTCATGCCCGACACGCTGGTGCGCAGCATTCCGTAAAGGCTCATGGCTTCGTCCTCGTCGCGGTCTGGATATGGGGCGTGCGGGGCGCCGGAAGACGGAGCCAGCGCCAGTGTCACCGCCGCATCAGAGGGCCGATGGCTTGCGCGGGGCTGGAGTCAGTGGCACCGGGCGCGATGCCCCTTCAGCCAAGGTCGACCTGAAGGATTGAAAGGCATCAACGCCGGTCCACGTGAATGGCCGGGACACGCCCGGCCATGACACCAGCAAGGGATTTTGGACGCGGCGCCGATGGGCGACCTCGGCTCAGGCCTTCAGCGCGGCGGCGAGGTCGGAGAAGGCGGCGAGGCTGGGCGGGTCGCCGGGGTCCTGACGCAGGGCATCGTAGATGCGCGGCACGATGGCCACCGCCTGGTCCAGCTCGCCGTCGGCGCCGGGCTGGTAGCCGCCCATCAGGCGCAGGTCGCGGGTGTCCTCGAAGCGGGCGATCATGGCCTTGAGCCGCCGCACCAGATCGCGCTCCGGCTCGCTCCACACTTCGCCGGCGAGGCGCGAGATGGAGCCGAGCAGGTTGATGGCCGGAAAGCGCCCCTGATCGGCGATGGCGCGGTCCAGCACGATGTGCCCGTCCAGCGTGCCGCGGATGGCGTCGGCGACGGGATCGTTGTGGTCGTCGCCATCCACCAGCACCGAGAAGATGCCGGTGATGGCCCCCTCCCCGTCCAGTCCCGGCCCGGCCCGCTCCAGGAGCTTCGGCAGCGTGGAGAAAACGCTCGGCGCATAGCCCCGCGCCACCGCCGGTTCGCCCGCCGCCAGCGCCACGTCGCGCGCGGCATGGGCGTAGCGTGTGACGGAATCGACGATGAGCAGCACGCTCTCGCCCGCATCGCGGAAATACTCCGCCACCGCCAGCGCCGCCTGGGGGGCGAGGCGGCGCATCATGGGGCTCTGGTCGGAGGTGGAGACGATGACCACCGCACGGTCGCGGCTGGCGGCGAGCGGGCCTTCGAGGAACTCGCGCACCTCGCGCCCGCGCTCGCCCACCAGCGCCACCACCACCGTGTCGAAGCCGGCGGAACGCGCGAACATAGAGAGCAGCGTGGACTTGCCCACGCCCGAGCCGGCGAAGATGCCGATGCGCTGGCCCTCGCACAGCGGCGTGAAGATATCCACCGCCTTCACCCCGGTGACGAGGGGCCGATGCACCCGCCCGCGCGCCATGGCGGGGGGCGGCTCGGCATCCAGCGGCATGCGGCGCGGGCCGTGGGCGAGGGGTTCCGCGCGGTCCAGCGGGCGGCCGAGAGCGTCGATGACGCGGCCCTTCCAGGAGCGGTCAGGGCTCAACGCAAGGGGGCCGATGCGGAAGGCCGGCGTGCCGATGCCCACCGCCACCCGCTCGTCGAACGGCTTCACCACCGCGCCCGCTGGATCGATGCGCACCACCTCGCCGATGCTGGTGCCGGAGGCCTGCTCGAACCCCACACGCTCGCCCAGCGTGACAAAGCTGGAGAGGCCGCAGACCCGCAGATGGGTCGGCGCCACCTCCCGCACGATGCCGCCCACGCGGACGAGGGGATGGTCCTCAAGGCCGCTTTCCACGGCCTGGCGCAGGCGCTGGAGGGCGTTGACCGGAGGCGCGGTCATCCGGGCCCAAGCTCGCGGATGGTCTGGGAGGTCGCATCCTCGGTCTGCGATACGGCGGAGGCGGCCATCTCGAAGGCGCGCTGCAGGGCGATCAGGCGCGTCATCTCGGTGACGGCATCCACGTTCGCGCCTTCCACGAAGCCCTGGCGCACCACGTTGCGGTTGTAGTTCTGCACCAGCGCGGCGGGCTTGTCCGGCACCACCAGCGCGCCGTCGCGGCGGGTGAGTTTGGCATCGTCCGGAATGAGGAAGAGGCCGATGCGGCCGATGGGCCGGCGGTTCTGGGAGATGGACCCGTCGGTGCCGATGCGCACCGTGCCGCCGGTGGGATCGATGACCACCGGCGCCCCGGACGCATCGAGGATCGGCCGGCCGGAGAGGGTGCGCAATTCGCCCTCCGGGCTCATGCTCATGCGCCCGTCGCGGGTATAGGCGGTGGTCGCGCCGTCGCGCACCGCGAACCAGCCCTTGCCCTCCACCGCGATGTCCAGCGGATTGCCGGTGGGGTTGATCGGCCCCGATTTGCGCGAGGTGTAGGTTTCCCCCGTCGAGGTGAAGGAGACGTCCCGGCCTCCGGCCTTGGAGACCATCTCCTCGAACCGCACCTCTTCCGCCCGGTAGCCGGCTGTGTTGAGGTTGGCCACGTTGTTGGCAATGGTGGTGAGGCGCTTGTCGGCGGCGAGCTGCGCCGAGAGCGAGACATAGAGACCCGAGGCCATCTCAGCCCCCGTATTTCAGATTGAGGATGGAGAAGGAGGCCGCGCCGGACGCGCGCACCGGGAAGAGATCCAGCACCGGCGCCGCAGCCGTGCCCTGCGCCACGTCCCACTTGGCGCTGAAGCGGCGCAGCAGGCTGTCGAGCTTCGCCGGCTCCTTGAGATCGGCCACGTTGAACTGCGCCTTGACAGCCTTGGCCTGCTTCTCGATGGGCGCGGCCGCCATGGCGTCGGGGAAGTCGTAGATGGTCTTCACCACCTTCCACAAAGCGGGATCGGCCAGCAGGCCGTAGACGGATTTCACGGTGGGCGCCTGCCGCTGGAAATAGAGCGCGAGCTGCACGCCCTCGTTGCTGGCGCCCTGGTCCGCCTCCAGCGCCTGGCGCACGTAGCGGTCCACCACCTTCTGCCCGGCGTCGGCCGACTGGGTCGCGGCGGCGCCGAGGGTCTTGAAGTCGAAGACCTTGGCGAAGGCCTTGAAGCGATCATCATTGAGCTTGTTGGCGAAGCTCTTGGGATCGCTCACGCCTTCCTTCAGCACCTTGCGCATGTAGCCCTTGGCATAGGCCATGTCCTCAAGGCCGAACGCCTTCATGGCATAGGTGAAGAGCCGGGTATCCTTCAGGAAATCGTCGATGCCCGCGACCTTGCCGATATGCTTGAGGTAGTAGGCCGATTCCAGCGCCACCGGCTTCTCGGCCGCCTTGGTGGACAAGGAGCGCGTCATGTCGCGCGTCAGCAGGCGGTAGGTGAGGAGCGTGCTGTCCATATGGGCATCCGCAGGGAGCAGGGGCGCGCGCAGCGGGACGCCGGCGGCCGGCTCATTCCGCCGCAACGGCCTTGCGTGAGCCTTGCGGGCTCAAGGGTCTCGAAATGTGGGGATTTTCCGCATCAGCCCAGCGCGGACCGGAAGACGTCATCTCTGACACCTCCCGGTCCGGCCACCCCGTGCCGGTCAGGGCTTGGCACGGGATATCGAAGGCTTCGCAACGGCCGAACGTGCAACCAGAAAGGCCTGCGAGCCAAGACGCGAGTTGTGTAGCATGCACAACCCATGGATGGCAGAAGAATCCGCTCCATTTTGGCGGTGATTATGGAGTGAAAACGGCCCTATTGCAAAGCTCGACGGAGCACAGCCTCGCACAATCCTCGCCCCCTACCACCGGACACCGGACAGAACGGGGGAAGCCGTGGCCGTCATCATCGGAATCATCTTGGGGTTGGCTGCTACCTTCGGTGGCTTCATGGCCATGGGCGGGCACCCGGAAGTGGTGTGGCAGCCGTTTGAATATCTCATCATCGGCGGCATCGCCTTCTCCACCTTCATCATCGCCAACCCGTTCTCCGTCATCAAGGACACGGGCTCCGGCATCATGCAGGCGGCGATGGGCACCGGGCCGAAGCGCAAGGATTTCCTCGCCCTCCTCAGCCTCCTCTACGCGCTGATGCGCGACATGCGGCAGAAGCCGCGCAACGAGATCGAGGCCCACATCGACGATCCCGCGAGCTCCGCGCTGTTCGGCCATTTCCCGAGCCTGCTCAAGGACAAGGAACTGACGCAGTACATCTGCGACTACGCCCGCCTCATCCTCATCGGCAACGCCAAGTCGCACGAGATCGAGGCGCTGATGGAGCAGGAGATCTCCACCATCAAGAAGCACAAGACCAAGGCCGCCGGCGCCCTTGGCACCGTGGCCGAGGCGCTGCCGGCGCTCGGCATCTGCGCGGCCGTGCTCGGCATCGTGAAGGCCATGGGCGCCATCGACCAGTCGCCGGAAATCCTCGGCCACTACATCGGCTCGGCGCTCATCGGCACCTTCGTCGGCATCTATTCGTCCTACGCCATCATCTCGCCGCTCGCCGCCAAGGTGAAGAGCACCCGCGAGAAGCAGTGCCAGCCCTTCATCATCACCAAGCAGGCGCTCATCGCCTTCATGAACGGCGCGCTGCCGCCCATCGCGCTGGAGCACGGCCGCAAGACCATCTCCGCCGGCGAGCGTCCCACCATCGACGAGGTGGAGAGCGAGGCCATCCAGGCCGCGCCGTCCGCCAACGGCACCGTCCAGCAGCAGGCGGCCTGAGCCATGGCTGCCTCCAAATCCGCGTCCAAGCACCACGACATTCGCGACATGCTGCTGGATGCCGCCGGCCTTTCGCTGGACCGGCTGCCCATGCTGCACGTGCTGTTCGACCGCATGGCCACCTTCTGCGCCGACGGTCTCAGGCAGGTGGCCGCCTCGCAGGCCTATTACTCGCTCTCCAGCGTCGAGAGCGGGCGCATCGGCGACGTGCTCGAAGCCTATGAGGGCATGGCCATCGCCGGCATCTTCAACGCGCCGTCGTGGGACAGCCAGCTCATCGTCGGCTTCGACCGCGACTTCATCTTCACCATGATCGAGGTGCTGTTCGGCGCCGACGGCTCCGAGCCGCCGGTGGAGGACGAGCGCTCCTTCTCGAACATCGAGGGGCGGGTGGCGCAGCTCCTGTTCGAGCAGATGGCGAAGGCGCTGAAGGCCGCCTTCGCCCTCGTCAGCGACACCACCTTCCAGTTCGAGCGGCAGGAAACCCGCATGGACTTCGCCGTGATCGGCCGGCGCAACAATCTGGCCGTCACCGCGAAATTCCTGCTCCAGGCGCTGAACCGGGGCGGCGAGATGTTCGTGACCATCCCGCAGTCCGCCCTCACCCCGCTGAGGCGCGCGCTCTCCAGCACCAGCCAGGCGGAGACCGGCGGGCGCGACCCCAAATGGGCGCAGAAGATCCGCGACGAGGTGAACCGCACCGAGGTGGAACTGCGCGCCGTGCTCGACGAGCACGAGGTGACTCTCGGCGACATCGCCGCCCTCAAGGTGGGCCAGATCCTCAAGCTCGCCGCCACCCCGGCGAGCCGGGTGAAGCTGGAGAGCGCCGCCCAGCCGCTGTTCTGGTGCCACCTCGGCCAGTCGGACGGCGGCTACGTGGTGCGCCTCGACGAGCAGATCAACCAGCATCAGGACTTTCTCGATGACATCCTTCCCCGCTGATCTCGTCCTGCTTGCGGCGCTGGTCGTCACCACCGCCTCCGTCGCCTTGCTCAACCGCCGGCTCAAGGCGGTGGACCGGCTGAATGCCGATTACGGGCGCGCGCTGGCGGAGGCCTCCGCCGCCCTCGTCTGCGCCCGCGACGCGCTCGACACCTTCGGCCGCGACGGGCGCGAGGTGCTGGTGCAACTCGCCGGCCGCATCGACACCGCTCACGAGCTGATCGCCGAGATCGACGCGCGGCGCGCGCCTGAACTCAGCCATCGCTGATCGCCCCCTGCAATCCGGATCAACGCCATGCCCTCTCCCGACATCGAAACCATGACCCCCTCCAGCGCGCTCGACGAGGCGCTGCTCGCCAAGTCCGGCGAGACGCTGGGCTCCGGCGGAGGCCTCGAGACCGTCAAGCGCATCCCGGTGCTGCTGCAGGTGGTCCTCGGCTCCGCCTCCATGCCGGTGTCGAGCCTGCTGAAGCTCAATCGCGGCACCGTCGTGCCCCTCGACCACCGGGTGGGCGAGCCGGTGGACGTGGTGGTGAACGGCCGCGTCATCGCCCGCGGCGAGGTCATGGTGGTGGAGGACGATAACTCCCGCTTCGGCGTCTCCCTCACCGAGATCGTCGGCCCCAACGACGCCGACGCCGGCTGAGGCGGCCGTGGCGGCTGCGACCGCGGCGAAGCCGCGTCCCCTCCAGGGCATCGACCGCGTGGCGGCGCTGCTGATGGCAATGGGCACGCCCATGGCCAATCGCGTGATGAAGCATTTCGAGGCGGACGAAATCCGCCTCATCACCCGCTCCATCGCGGCGCTGAAGCCCGTCACCACCGCGCAGATCGAGAGCCTCGTCGAGGACTTCGCCAGCAATTTCGCCGGCGGGGCGAACCTCGTCGGCACGGTGGCCGACGTGGAGCGGCTGCTGCAGGGCGTGCTGCCGCCCGAGCAGATCGCCGACATCATGAACGACATCATGGGCGCGGCGAACCAGTCCATCTGGGACCGCATCTCCACCGTCAACGAGAACGTGCTCGCCACCTATGTGGCCAAGGAGCACCCGCAGACCGCCGCGCTGATGCTCTCCAAGGTGAAGCCGGCCTGCGCCGCCAAGGTGCTGAGCTTCATCCCCGAGGAGAAGCGCAACGGCATCATGCGCCGCATGCTCACCTTCAAGCCCATCGTGGACGCCACCATGCAGGTCATCGAGCGCACGGTCCACGAGGACTTCATGATGAACTTCTCGCGCAACGCCGGCGCCGACCCGCACGCGCGCATGGCGGACATCATCAACAAGATGGACCGGGACGCCATGGAGACGGTGCTCGCGAGCCTCGCCAACACGCGGCCGAAATCCGCCGAGATCCTGAAGGGCCTGCTCTTCACCTTCGACGACATCGTGAAGCTGACGCCCCGCGCCCGCACCGCGCTGTTCGACCAGGTGCCCACCGACAAGCTGGTGCTGGCGCTGAAGGGCACCGACCCCGAGTTCCGCGAGATCATCCTGCAATCGCTCGGCGCCCGCGTGCGCCGCATGGTGGAGCAGGAGATGGCCGGCAGCGAGCCCGCCCCCGCCAAGGACGTGATGGAGGCGCGCCGCACCGTCACCGACCTCGCCCTCGACATGGCCGGGCGCGGCGAGATCGAGATTTCCTCCGGCACGGAGGAGGACGCCTATGTGCGCTGAGGTCCGCGCCCTTTTGCGCGCCCATCTGACCCCGCCGCCGCGGGGGCGCCATGTCTGAGGAACAGGACAAGGAGAGCAAGACAGAAGAGGCGAGCGAGAAGAAGATTTCCGACGCCGTGGAGAAGGGCAACGTGCCCTTCTCGCGGGAGGCGACGCTGTTCGCCTCGCTCCTCGGCATCCTCGCCATCCTCGCCTTCTTCGTCGCGTCGCCGGTGCGCCTTCTCACCGCCGACCTCTCCCGCCTCATCGATGACCCGGCGGGCTTTCCCATCTCCACCGGCAACGATGCGGTCTCCATCCTGTGGGGGGCGCTGGCGGGGGCGGGACGCTTCCTCATGCCCATGGTGATCGTGCTGATGCTTGCCGGCCTCGTCGCCTCCGGCTTCCAGAACGTGCCGTCGCTGGTGGCGGAGCGCATCCGGCCGCAATGGTCGCGGGTGTCGCCCTCGGCCGGCTTCAAGCGCATCTTCGGCACGCAGGGACACATCGAGTTCGGCAAGGCGCTGTTCAAGCTCTTCGCCATCGGCATCGTCGCGGCCCTCGTGCTCTATGCGCAGGAGCACGAGGTGGTGAACGCCATGTTCACCGATCCGCTGCGCCTGCCAGCCGTGCTCCTCGCCCTCGCCATGCGGCTCGTCGCCACCGTGTGCGTCGTCACCATCGGGCTGGTGGCCGCCGACATCGTGTGGTCGCGGGTGAGCTGGAAGACCAACCTGCGCATGACCAAGCAGGAGGTGAAGGACGAGTTCAAGCAGGCCGAAGGCGACCCCATGGTGAAGGCGCGCATCCGCGCCGTGGCCCGGGAGCGGGCGCGCCAGCGCATGATGAACGCCGTGCCGAAGGCCACCGTGGTCATCGCCAACCCAACCCATTTCGCCGTCGCCCTGCAATACGACCGGCAGACCGGCGGCGCGCCGCTGGTGGTGGCCAAGGGCGTCGACCTCATCGCCCTCAAGATCCGCGAGATCGCCGAGCGCCACGGCGTGCCGGTGATCGAAGACCGCCCGCTCGCCCGCGCCCTGTTCGCGGCGGTGGAGGTGGACCAGTGGATTCCGCAGGATTTCTACCGGCCGGTGGCGAAAATACTTCACTACATCTATGCGAGGCCCGGCCATGGCGCGAAATGAGTTCCTTCGCCTCCAGCGTCTCGCCACCCGTCCGAAGGGCGAGAAACTCGCCTGCGAGCGAGCCCTGGCCGGTGCGCTGCGCGAGGTGATGACCGAACTGTTCTTCACCAATGCCGGCCTGCTCATGGCCTATATCCACGCCGGGCAGACCAACATCATCGACGACATCGTCGCCTCCTGCGCCGAGCGCTCGCTGAAGCCGGGGGCCCTGCGCTACGGCGGGCAGGCGGTGATCCAGGCCGACTGGGGGGTCGCCCCCACCGTCTCCATGGACATGGAGCTCGGCTGCGCTGACTGCTCGCTCTACTTCCGCATCATCTTTGATGCGGGCACCGTGGGCGTGGAGATGGACAGCATTCTCTACCACTGTGCCGAACCGGAGGCGGATGGGCTCCTCGCCCACCTCGCGGCGACGCTGGAGGGCGTGCGGCTGAGCGCGTGAGCGATAGGCGGTTGACCGGGCCAGCCGCCGGCGGCCACCACGCGTCCGCCCACTGAGCACCGTCATCGTCCGGACAAGCCTGGCGATGACCCCAAAGGAGGGAGTCGGCTTCACGACGCGGAGAGCCCCGCCGACCCAGCCTCGGGCAAGGTTGGCGCGCTAGCACTTCTCATCCCTCGCCCCTTCCGAAGGCGCGCGAGACCATCGCGGTTCATCCGGGGAATGTGCCATGGAGCCCCTGTTCCTGTTCAATCTTGCCTCCCGGCACGCCCAGTGGGCGACGGTGCGGCAGACGGCGATCGCCGGCAACATCGCCAACGCCAACACCCCGGGCTACAAGGCGGTGGACGCCGAGCCGTTCAGCGCCATCCTCGACCGCACGCGGCTTTCCGTCGCCCGGACCTCGCAGAGCCACATGGACGTCGCCGCCGGCGGCATCGACGCTGCCAAGGTCGCCCCGCGAGACGGCTGGGACACGTCCCACAGTGGCAACAGCGTGAGCCTTGAGCAGGAGATGCTGAAGGCCGACGAGGTGAACCGCGCCTATTCGCTCAACACCTCCATCGTCCGCTCCTTCCACCGCATGATCCTCGCGAGCGTGAAATCATGATCGGCGATCCCTTCAAGACCATCACCGGCATCGCATCGAGCGGCCTCGCCGCGCAGACGCAGCGCATGCGCGTCGTCGCCGAAAACATCGCCAACGCACGCTCCACCGGCACCACGCCGGGCGCCGATCCCTATCGTCGCAAGACGGTTCAGTTCGCCCAGGAGCCGGACCGCACCCTCGGCGCCTCGCGGGTGAAGGTGAAGGCCACCAGCGTCGATCGCAGCGCCTTTTCCGTGGAGTTCGACCCCGGCAACCCCGCCGCCGATGCCGAGGGACGGGTGAAGGTGCCGAACGTCAATCCGCTCGCCGAGATGGCGGATCTTCGGGAGGCCGGCCGCAGCTACCAGGCCAACCTCCAGATGATCAAGCAGGCGCGCTCCATGGTCGCCATGACCATCGATCTTCTGAGGACGCCGTGATGATCGACGCCGTTTCCCTCAATGCCCTGAGCCGCACCACCGCCGCGAGCGCCACCACCGCCGTCCGCGCCACCGAGGCCGCGAGCGCCACCCAGAGCGCGGGCAGCATCTCCGATTTCTCCACCATGCTCGCCCGCATGTCGTCGGACGCGGTGGACCAGGTGAAGACCGCCGAAGTGAGCGCCATCTCCGGCATCCACGGCAAGGTGTCGGTGCAGCAGGTGGTGGAGGCGGTGATGTCGGCCGAGCAGACGCTCCAGACCGCCATCGCGGTGCGCGACAAGGTGGTCGCCGCCTATCAGGAAATCAGCCGGATGGCCATCTGAGGAGAGTGACATGAGAGCTTTGGCCATCGCCGCGACCGGCATGTCGGCGCAGCAGACCAATGTGGAGGTGATCGCGAACAACATCGCGAACATCAACACCACCGGCTTCAAGCGCGCCCGCGCCGAGTTCACGGACCTGCTCTATCAGGCCGAGCGCGCCCAGGGCGTGCCCAACCAGGACGGCGCCGAGCCGGTGCCGGAGGGCGCCCTCGTCGGCCTCGGCGTGCGCACCATCGGCATCCGCAACCTGCATCTTCAGGGCCCGCTGGCGCAGACCGGCAACCCGCTGGACCTCGCGCTCAACGGGCGCGGCTGGTTCCAGATCACCAGCCCGTCCGGCGACACGCTCTATACCCGCGCCGGCTCCTTCAACAAGGGTCCGACCGGCCAGCTCGTGACCGCCGACGGCTATGCGCTGAACCCGGCGCTGACCCTGCCGCAGGATGCCAGCAGCATCGTCATCAACGAGAGCGGGCAGGTCTATGCGCAGATCGCCAACCAGACGTCGCCGACGCTGGTGGGCCAGCTCACCCTCGCCACCTTCGCCAACGATTCCGGCCTCGAGCCCCTTGGCGACAACCTCTATCGGGAGACCTCCGCCTCCGGCCAGCCGGTGACGGGCGTCGCCGGCACCACCGGCTTCGGCGCCGTGGTGCAGGGGTATCTGGAAGGCTCGAACGTGGACCCCATCAAGGAGATCACCCAGCTCATCCAGGCCCAGCGGGCGTATGAGATGAACTCCAAGGTCATCCAGGCCGCCGACGACATGGCCGGGGTCGTGTCGAAGGGAATCCGGTGATGACCCATCCGGCGCGGCGCCGCGCGCGTAGGAGTTTACGGATGCGCGCCGGCTTCCTCGCCGGCGCGATGTCCGTGCTCTGCGCCGGTGCCGCCCCTGCCATGGCGCAGAGCATCTCTTCCTTGGCCCAGCAGGCCGCCGCCGGCCGCGAGGACGTGGAGCCCCAGCGCACCGCGCCAGCGCGCCCGGCGGCGGAGCCTGCGCTCACGGCCCGCATTCCGGTCGCCGCCGTCACCCTCTATCCGGGCGATGTCATTTCCGCCGGCATGCTGGCGCAGCACGAGGTGTCCGACGCCGTTCTCGATCGCGGCGGCATCGCGCTGCAGGCCTCAGCCGTGGTGGGCAAGTCGGCCCGGCGGGTCATCGCCGCCGGCCAGCCGGTGCCGCTCAACGCGCTCGCCGACGTGACCCTCGTCACCAAGGGCGTCGCCACCCGCATTCAGCTCAAGGACGGCGGTCTCGCCATCTCCGGCTACGGCATGCCGCTGGATTCGGGCGCGGCGGGCGCGACCATCCGGCTCAAGAACATGGATTCCGGCCAGATCATCGTCGGCGAGGTGGCCGGCGACGGCACCGTGTGGGTGAAGACCCGATGATCCGCCGCGCGCTTGCGGTGTTCGCCGCGCTCCTCGCCGCCCTCCCCGCGTTCGCCGGCCCCGCGGCCGCGCAGGCGACGACGCGCATCAAGGACATTTCCTCCATCCAGGGCGTGCGCGACAACCAGCTCGTGGGCTACGGCCTCATCATCGGCCTGCAGGGCACGGGCGACACGCTGCGGAACTCGCCCTTCACCGAGCAGGCGATGCAATCCATGCTGGACCGCATGGGCATCAACGTGCAGGGCCTGTCGCTGCGCGCCAAGAACGTGGCGGCGGTGGCGGTGACGGCGAACCTGCCCGCCTTCGCCGGCCTCGGCACGCGCATCGACGTGACCATCGCGTCGCTGGGCGATGCGACGTCCCTGCGGGGCGGCACGCTGCTCGTGACCCCCCTCAACGGCGCGGACGGGGTGACCTATGCGGTGGCGCAGGGCCAGATCGTGTCCGGCATCCAGATCACCGGACAGGCGGAGACGCTGAGCCAGGGCGTGCCCACCGCCGGGCGCATCGCCAACGGTGCCTTGGTGGAGCGGCAGATCCCCGGCCAGCTCTCCGAGCTGCCGGAAATCCTCATCGACCTCACCAATCCGGATTTCCGCACCGCCGCCTTGATGGCCGACGTCATCAACGCCTACACCCACGCTCGCTACGGCAAGCGCCTCGCGCGCGAGCGCGATCTGCGCACCGTGGTGGTGCAGCGCCCGCCCAATTCCGGCACCGCCCGCTTCATCGCCGAGATCGGCGAATTGCGCATCACGCCCGACACGCCGGCCAAGGTGGTGGTGGACCAGCGCACCGGCACGGTGGTCATCGGCCGCAACGTGCAGGTCTCCACCTTCGCGGTCACCCAGGGCAATCTCACCGTGCAGGTGACAGAGACGCCCGAGGTGTCCCAGCCGGAGCCCTACACCTTCGGCGAGACGGTGGTGGTGCCGCGCACCAACATCCAGGCGGACGAGAGCGGCGGGCCCATCGGCATCGTCCGCGGCACCAACCTCCAGCAATTGGTGAACGGCCTCAACCGCTTCGGGCTGAAGCCTTCGGACATCATCTCCATCCTCCAGGCGGTGAAGACGTCCGGCGCGCTGCAGGCGGAACTCGTGTTCCAGTGAACCGGCGGGGGCGCAGACAGCCCCCGCAAGCGTCACGCAAGTCTCTCCGCCTAGACCGGAACCATCCAAGGCGCCTTGCCGGCGCCCCTCGGGGAAGAGGAGGAGGTTCCAATGCCCGTGTCGACGGTCCTGCTGGACGCCGCATTCGTCTATGCGATCGCCGCGGTCTCGTGCTCGCTGTTCGTGGGCGTGATCGCGCTCCGGCGCGTCTCCTGCACGCGGCTTCATGCCGTCTTCGTCACCGCGCGGCGCCGCAGGGCGGCCCGGGCGAGATCCAGGAGCGGTCGCGGCGCCGGTGCCACCTTGGCCCTCGCCGTGGTCTGCGGCACCGCTTTGATGACCCCGCCGCCCGCCCGCGCCGAGCCGGCCGCCGCCCCCGATGCCGCCGCCGGAGAGAATGCGGCCCTCTACTGCCGCAACATCGCCGACGCCGCCGCCGACGCCCGGTTTACCCGCCAGCAGGCCGCGCTCGCCGCCATGGAGAAGGAGATCGAGGCCCGCCTCGCCCAGCTCGAGGCCAAGCGCGCCGAATATCAGGAGTGGCTGGCCCGCCGCGAGGCGTTCCTGAAGAAGGCCGACGACAGCCTCATCGCGGTCGTCTCGCAGATGCGCCCGGACGCCGCCGCCGCCCAGCTCGCGGCCATGAACGAGGACATGGCCGCCGCCGTGCTGGCGCGGCTCTCGCCCCGCGTCGCCAGTGCCATCCTCAACGAGAGCGAGCCGGCCCGCGCCGCGCGCCTCACCTCCACCATGGTGGGCATGGCCCGCCGCGCGCAGGATGCCCGCCCCGACGCCCCCCGCACCGCCGGACGGCCGGGCTGATGCGCGCCCTGCTCCCCCCTCGCGGCGCCCTCGCGGCCCTCGCCTGCCTCGCCGCTCCTTGCCTCGCCCTCGGCGGCTGCAAGAGCACCTACGACAACCTCGCCACCGGCCCGACGCTGACGCCCGTGGGCTACGGCCTCGACACCGCCCAGCGCGAGCCGCTGCCCATGACCTTCCAGCAGCCGCAGAAGACCACCTTCCGCTCCACCTGGGACCTCAACCGCTCGTCCAGCATGTATCGCGACCTGCGCGCCGCCAAGGTGGGCGACGTGATCCGCGTGGCCATCGCCATCGACGACAAGGCGCAGTTCGACAACGCCACCGACCGCTCGCGGGAATCCAAGAGCAATCTCGGCTTCGACGCCGCGCTCAACCTCTCCGGCTTCGGCAAGGGGGCGAACGCGGGCGCGGGCTCCGGCAATCTCGACATCAACGGCGACACCAAGACCAAGGGCAAGGGCAATATCGACCGCTCGGAGAAGCTGCGCCTCTCCGTGGCCGTGGTGGTGACCGAGATCCTGCCCGACGGCAATTTCGTCATCCGCGGCTCGCAGGAAATCCTCGTCAATTACGAGGTGCGCGAGCTGACCATCGCCGGCATCGTCAACCCGCTGGACGTGTCGGCCACCAACATCATCCCCTACGACAAGATCGCCGAGGCGCGCATCTCCTACGGCGGACGCGGCCGGCTCACGGACGTGCAGCAGCCCGCCTGGGGCCAGCGCATCTACGACGTCGTGACCCCCTGGTGACGTGATGGCGACCGCAGCTCCCGCCCGCGCCGGCGCCCCGTCGCCGGAGAAGAAGCCCGGCCTTCTCCTGCCGCTCCTCATCGTCACGCTGCTGGCCCTCGCCGCCGGCGCGGGGCTCGGGCTCCAGCTCGCCGGTACGGTGGAGCAGGCGGTGACGAAGAAAGTGGCGGCCGAGCCGGAGAAGAAGCCGGCACCACCGCTGCGCCATTCCGGCGACCTGGTGCTGAAGGATCTGAAGCCGGTGGTGGTGAACCTCGCCGCCCCCTCCTCCACCTTCATCCGTGTCGAGACGGCCATCGTGTTCAAGAACGGCGCGCTGGTGAATCCGGACGTGACCGCCGCCGAGCTGCGCGAGGACATCATGGCCTACATGCGCACGCTGGCGCTGAGCCAGCTCGAAGGCCCGAGCGCGCTCCAGCATCTGCGCGAGGACCTGAACGAGCGGGCCCGTGCCCGCTCCGACGGCAAGGTGGACGAACTGATCGTCTCGACGCTGGTGGTGCAGTGAAGGCGGCACGCTTGCCGGCACATCTGCCGGCGCTGGTGTCCGCGCTCCTCGCGGCCACCTTGCTCCTCTCCGCAACCCCGGCTCTGGCGCAAGCGACATCGCAGATGCCTTCGCTGGATCAGCTTCTGCCCGAGGGCGGCGGCAGCACGGCGGGGCGGCTCATCCAGATGGTGGCCCTGCTCACGGTGCTGTCCGTGGCGCCGGGGCTGCTCATCATGGTGACGAGCTTCACCCGCTTCGTCATCGCCTTCTCCTTCCTGCGCTCGGGCCTCGGCCTGCCCTCGACGCCGGCCAATCTGGTGCTGGTGTCGCTCTCCCTGTTCATGACCTTCTACGTGATGGGGCCGACCTTCGACCGCGCCTGGCAGGACGGCGTGAAGCCCCTCACCGAGAACCGCATCGGCGAGGAGGAGGCGCTGCAACGCATCGCCGATCCCTTCCGCGACTTCATGCTGACCCACGTGCGCGGCAAGGACCTGCAGCTGTTCACCGACATCGCCTCCCGCGACAAGCCGGTGGAGGATGCGGCGAATGCCCCCGCGCCGGAGCGGGCCGGGCAAGCGAAGGCCGGCGAGGAGAAGGTGCCCATGCGGGTGCTCATCCCCGCCTTCATGATCTCGGAGCTGCGGCGCGGCTTCGAGATCGGATTTCTCATCGTCCTGCCCTTCCTCATCATCGACATGATCGTGGCGACGCTGGTCATGTCCATGGGCATGATGATGATGCCGCCGGCGGTCATCTCCTTGCCGTTCAAGATCCTGTTCTTCATCCTCATCGACGGCTGGAACCTGCTCGTGGGCGGCCTGATACGCTCGTTCTTCTGAACTCCCTCAGAGTCTGTTTGAACAATCGAGCGCCACCACCGCATTCACCCTCGACATGCCCGGGCTTGTCCCGGGCATCCACGTCGAAGCACTTGAGCCAACAGCCAAAAGACCATTCCCGATCGAAGCACGTAGATGGCCGGAACCCGCATGTTTGCGGGTTCCGTTCTCGAAGGCGGAAGTCGGCAACAGCCGACTTCCGGGACAAGCCCGGCCATGACAGCGGCGTGGGCCGGCGCATGGCGGCTGGCACCGCCGTCGCCCTCGCCCCTCCTCCCCCGCAAGCCTCGCGCAAGCTTGCGCGTCTAACGTCTCTTCCATGGCAGGTTGACCGGTCCGAAAGGCCCGGGCGCCGGATCTCCACAAAGTCCGGCCATCCAAAGGCATGACGCCGCCCTGCCATGCCGGTGCAAGCCCGGCATGTCCCCCTTCATTTCCAGTCACAGAGGGACATTCCCATGACCAGCCTGATCACCAACAACTCGGCGATGGTCGCCCTGCAGACCCTGCGGACGATCAACTCCAACCTCGACACCACCAACGCCCACGTCTCCACCGGCAAGCGGATCAACTCCGCGAACGACGGCGCGGCCTACTGGTCCATCGCCACCACCCTGACCTCCGACAACGGGGCGCTGGGCGCGGTGAAGGATGCCATGAGCCTCGACAAGAACTCGGTGGACGCGGCCTCCAGCGGCGTCAACGCGGTGGTCGCCTCGCTGGCGAAGATCAAGAACAACCTGACGGCCGCTCTGTCGCCGAACGTCGACCGGGCCAAGCTGCAGACGGAAATCTCGTCCTACGTCAGCGAAATCAAGACCACCGCCGACAACACCGTGATGAACGGCAGCAACTGGCTGTCGGTCGACACCAGCGCCTCGGGCTTCAACGGCACCAAGAACCTGCTGTCGTCCTTCTCGCGCACCGGCTCGACCGTGACGGTGGGGTCCACCTCCATCGATACGGGCTCGTTCACGGTCTACGACGCCTCCACCACGGGCACCTCCACCGGCACGTCCACCACCCTCGACAAGGCCGTCACGGCCGTGGCGACGGCCGCGAACGTCACCGGCGGCGCCACCGTGACCGTGGACACGACCGCGGGCAGCCTCAAGGGCTTCATGGATACCAAGTACGTCATCGGCGGCACCGCCACGGCGGGCACCGAGTCCATCACGGACTTCGACGTGTCCGGCCTCGGCAACACCGACGCGGACCTCGCGAAGATCCAGGCCTATGTGAAGGTCGTGGACGCCACCATGCAGCAGCTGCAGAACGGCGCCACCACGCTCGGCACCACCTCGACCCGGCTCGACTCGCAGCAGACCTTCGCCCAGAGCCTGATCGACCTCAACACCTCGTCCATCGGCACCCTCGTGGATGCCAACATGGAAGAGGAGTCGACCAAGCTGAAGGCCCTGCAGACGCAGCAGCAGCTCGCGGTGCAGTCCCTGTCCATCGCGAACAGCTCTTCGCAGAACGTGATGACCCTGTTCCGTTGATCGCGTCCCCCGCCGCGCCTCCGGGCGCGGCGATTAGCGCGCGGGCGCCGCTCCCTCCGGCGGCGTTCCGGCGTGCCCTGAGTTTCTGCGTTCCCCCGACGCCCCCCTCGGCCACCTCCGCCCCCGGAGCGTGGCCATTTTTTTGCCCTCTCCCCTCCCGTCCCGGAGCTGTCATCCCCCGGCTCGTCCGGGGGATCCACCCAACCGCATGTCCCATGTCCGAAGCCCCTCCCCGGCCTCACCGTGGATCGCCCGGACGAGCCGGGCGATGACCGCGCAGAGAGCAACGCTCAGGCAAGTTTGACCGTCGAGATTGCCGCCCGAGGCACATGAGCGCGACGGGTCCCGTCCCCCGCGCGTGCCCGGTCCCTGAGGTGCGCGTCCGCGCGCCGCAATCAGACGAGATCCGCCGATGATCGGCAAAGAGCAGTTGGAGCAACTCTGGCGCAATCTGCGCGACCTCGGCGCCCGGCGCCTGATCGCGCTGGCGCTGATCGCCCTCACGGCGGTGGCCGCCGTGGCGCTCGGCGCCTGGTATCTCGGCCAGCCCGAGCGCGAGCCGCTCTATGCCAACCTCACCCGCGAGGACGTGAACCGCATCGGCGGCGCGCTGAAAGATGCGGGCATCCCCTTCGACGTGAATTCGGACGGCACCACCGTCCTCGTCTCCCACTCCGACACCGCCCGCGCCCGGATGCTGCTGGCGGTGAAGGGCCTGCCGCAGAGCGGCAACACCGGCTACGAATTGTTCAACGACGTCCGTGCCTTCGGCCTCACCTCCTTCATGCAGGAGGTGACGCGGGTGCGCGCGCTGGAAGGCGAGCTTGCCCGCACCATCCAGACCATGAAGGGCATCAAGGCGGCGCGCGTCCACATCGTCCTGCCCGAGCGCGGATCTTTCCGCCGCGACCAGCAGACCGCCTCCGCCTCCGTCGTCATCCGCACCGAGACGGCGGAGGATTCCTCCACCGCGCAGGCCATCCGCCATCTCGTCGCCGCCGCCATTCCGGGCCTGAAGATGGACCAGGTGACGGTGCTCAGCACCGAGGGCGCGGTGCTCTCTTCCAGCGAGGACGGCGCCAGCGCCGCCGCCGGCAAGAAATCCATGCTCCAGCAGCAGGTGGGACGCGAAACCGAGGAGAAGGTCCGCCGCACGCTCGCGCCCTATCTCGGCCTCGGCAATTTCGAGGTGCAGGTCTCCGCCCGCCTCGATACGGATCGCGTCACCACCTCCGAGACCACGTTCGATCCCGCCTCCAAGGTGGAGCGCTCGGTGCGGGTGGTGAAGGAGCTGGGCCAGAGCCAGAACAAGACCAAACAGCCCAACACGTCCGTCCAGCAAAACATCCCCGGCCAGCAGCAGCAGGGCGACGGCGGCACGGATTCCAACGAGAACTCCTCCCGCCGCGAGGAATTGACCAATTTTGAGGTCTCCACCCGCACCGTGCAGACCGTGCGGGAAGCCTTCGTGGTGCGCGGCCTCTCCATCGCCGTGCTGGTGAGCAAGGAGCGCCTCGTGGGCGCGGCGGGCGGGGCCGATGCCATTCCCGTGGAGCAGCAGCTCTACGAGGTGGAGCAGCTCGTCGCCTCCGCCGCCGGTTTCGACAAGGAGCGCGGCGACAAGCTGAAGGTCGCGGCCGTCTCCTTCGCCAATGGCGGGGCGGGGCTGGAGCCGGTGCCGCCGCTGCCGTGGTCCGAGCTGCTGCTGCGGCAGGCCGGCACCATGATCAACGCCGCCACCATCCTCATCGTCGCCGGGCTCGTGATCTGGTTCGGCCTCCGGCCCGCCGTGCGCGCCATTCTTGCCCGGCCGGAGCGCGACGAGGTGGAGGATGCGGACGCCATCGAGGCCGCCATGCTGGCGGGCGGCGCGCCGCTCGCCGCCGTCGCCGGCCCCTCCGTGGTGCCGGGCGATGCCGCTGGCGGCGATGAGACGCCGGGCGCCGTGAGCCTCATCGAGGATCTCACCAGCCGGATCAACCGCTCGCCGCAGAAGCGGCTGGAGCAGATCGTCGAGTTCGATGAGGAGCAGGCCGCCGCGATCCTGCGTCAGTGGCTCCATCAGGACGCCCGCGCATGAGCACCACCGCGCTTCTCCATCATCTGCCGCATTTCGGCGTCGCGCCGCGGGGGGCGGTCCGGGGCTCCGCTCCGGTGACCGCCGTGCCGCCCGTGCCGGGGCTCACGCCGACCCCCGCCCTGCGCCCGCATGAGCCGCCCGGAGCGGAGGCCATCCGCACGGCGGCCGAGGAGGCCCGGCGCCTCGCGCTGGAGGAGGCGGCCATCGCGCTGGCCGCCTGCGAGCAGCAGCTCGCCGATGCCGAGGCCGCCTTCGCCGCGCGCCTCGAGGAGGAGATCGCAGAGGCCCGCGTCCGCTGGTGCGCCGAGGAAAGCGAACGGCTCGCCGGCCTCATCGGCACGGGCCTCGACGCGGTGGAGGGACGCATCTGCGAAGCGCTCGCCGCCGTGCTGCGCCCCTTCGTGAGCGGCGCCGCCCGCGCCCGCGCGCTGGACGAGCTGGCCCGGCGCGTGCGGGAGCTGCTGCGCGGCGGGGCGGCTGGGCCGTCCATTACCATCACCGGCTCGGGCGACCTCGCGGCGGCGCTATCCGCGCGGCTCGCGGACGTCCCGGGCATCGTCCTCGCGGAAGGGCCGGCGAGCGACCTCAAGATCACCTGCGACGACAGCCTGCTGGAGACGCAGCTCTCCGGCTGGGCGGTAGCCGCCGCCCACGGCAATTGAGGGGGAGCACGGCATGTCCGGCAAGGAAGGCCATGGCGAACTCATCATCGTCAAGCGCCACGACGACGAGGAGCATGAGCACCATTCGAGCGCCTGGAAGGTGGCGCACGCCGACTTCATGACGGCGATGATGGCCTTCTTCCTCATCATGTGGCTCATCAACGTCACCGACAAGGATACGCGGAAAGCCATCGCCAATTACTTCAATCCGGTGGATCTCGCCTCCAGCATCACCGACGTGCGCGGACTGAACGACCCCGAGGACACCAAGGCCAAGGGCACCTCTTCCGACGGCGACAAGCAGTCCAGCCTGAAGAACACCACGGGGCCGGAGACCGGCGCGGGTGACGACCGGCAGCAGGGCGACAAGGAACGCGCTGCCTTCCGCGATCCCTATGCGGTGCTGAACAAGCTCGCGGGCGATGCCGAGGCGCGCGCGGGCGGGACGCCCGATGCCGCCCTCGGCGATACCGGCTCTCCGGGCACCGGGGCGGGCGACGTGAACCGCGATCCGTTCGATCCCACCTACTGGCAGATGTCCAGCGGACGGCAGGCGCGCAACCCGCAGGCGAAGCCCTCCAAGGTGGACCAGCCCTCCGGCCGCCCCGATGCCACCACCGCCGCAGCGAAGCCGGCGGAGGCGGACAAGGCGCAGGCCGCCGCCAACCAGGCTGCCGCACAGGCCGCAGCGGCCGGCAAGGCGGCGCGCGATCTGGAAGGCGAGCTGAAGCAGGTGGTCGCCGCCACCGTGGGGCCCGCCGGCGCGGCCCCGCGCGTGGACGTTCGCGCGACGAAGGAAGGCCTCATCGTCGATCTCACGGACGATCTCGACTTCACCATGTTCCCGGTGGGCTCGGCGGTGCCGGATGCCCGCTTCGTGCGGGCCATGGGCGAGATCGCCAGGAAGCTCGGCGCGCGGCAGGGCGAGATCGTCATTCGCGGCCACACCGATGCGCGGCCGTTCCGCTCCGACACCTACGACAACTGGCGGCTCTCCAGCGCGCGGGCGCACATGGCGCTCTACATGCTGGTGCGCGGCGGGCTGGACGAAAAGCGCGTCACCGCCATCGAGGGCCTCGCCGACCGCAACCTCAAGAACACCGCCGATCCCAACGCGCCTCAGAACCGGCGCATCGAGATCCTGCTGAAGGCGCCCTCATGACCCGGCCGGGCCTTCTCCACCTTCTTCTGGCCGGATCGCTGCTGCTGCCCGGCGCCGCCCGCGCCGAGGACGACGCGGACCCGTGGGACGGCCTGCGCGAGGAGGCCGCTGCGCCCATGCGCGCCCCTTCGGCCAAGCCGGCGGCGCCCAAGCCTGCGACGCCCAAGCCTGCGGCGCCCAAGCCTGCGGCGCCAAAACCCGCCGTGCCCAAACCCGCGACGGCAAACGCGGGCGCTGCGACCGCCAACCCGACGACGCCGAGCGCCGCTAGCCCGAACGCTGCGCCCGCCAGCGCTCCTGTCGCCGCTTCCGGGACGACCCCGCCAGTGGCGCCCAACGCTGCGAAGCCAGCGCCCTCGGCCGGAACATCCGCGCCCAAGCCCACCCCGACGGCGGCGGCCGCCCCCGCGACGCCGGCTCCTGCCCCAGGCGCCCAACCCAAGCCTGCCCTCGCTCAAAAGCCCCCGGCCACGGCCGGAGCCGCATCCGCCCTCACCGCCGACACCCGGCAGGACGCCTCCGCCGCCGCGAAATCCGCGGCGCCGCCGAAGCCCGTGGCCTCTCCGGCCCCCGGACCCGTTGGGCGACCGGCGGGCGCGACGCCTCTTGCCAATCCGGCACCGGCAACAGCCGCATCCGGCCAACCTGTGCCCGCGCCGACACCCAGGCCCTCCGCAGCGCCGAGGCCCGCGGCGGCGCCGGCCCCTGCGCCCGTTCCCCAGCCTGCGGCCACATCCAATCCCGCAGCGATGCCCAAGCCCGCACCCACGCCGCCGCCCGCGGCCGTCCCCGCGCCTCCGCCGGCTGTCGCGACGCCCGGGCCGACCGCCCCCGCAGCGGCGGCCTCTGCCTACGCCACCTCCGCGCCCATGCCTCTGCCGCCGCGCCGTCCGCTGCCACCGGAACCGGCGGCACCCATCGCGCCGGCTGCTTTTCCGTTCCCGGCCGCTGTTTCGGCCACCGGGTCGGCACTTGCTCTCACGCCGGCCAATGCTCCGGCCGTCGCGAGCGGAATGGTCGCTGCGGATGCCTCGTCCCCCGCTGAAGCGACGGAGGTCAATCCGCCAGCGGCTGCCGACCCTTCGACACCCCCAGCGGAGCCCACCGCCCCGACCGCACCGTCCGCCCATGCTGCGGCCGGGCCGACCCACGACGCCCCTCCCGTCCCCGCGCCCGCTCAGCCGGCCGCCCCCTCGCCCGCCCATGGGGATGCCGCCGCGCACGGCGCGCCGGCCGAGGCCGCGCCGACGGGACGCACCGACATCTATCCCGTCACTTTGGTGCGCCGCCTCCAGCGGCTGCAGGATCTCATCGCCGCCGGCTCCACCGCGGGCATCGCCCAGCAGCGGGCCATGATCACCGAGATGGATGCGGCCTTCGGCGCCGCCGATCCCTCCGTCTGGCAGGACCCGGCCAACGCCCGTGCGCTGGTGATGTACTTCCTCGGCGGCGGCAATCCGGCGGTGCTGCGCACCATCATCCAGCGCGAGCCGAAGCCGAACATCGACGAGAAGCTGCTCACCGGCAGCCTCCTTTATCTCGAAGGCCGCGAGGAGCCGGCTCTGCGCCAGCTCGGCGAGATCGACGCGCGGAAACTGCCCAACGGCATCGGCGGGCAGATCGCCCTCGCCCAGGCCGCGCTCACCGTGCGCACCGATCCCGCGAAGGCCGCCCGGCTGCTGGAGGTGGCGCGCCTTCTGATGCCCGGCACGCTGGTGGACGAGGCGGCGCTGCGCCGCGCTGTTCTGGTGGCCGCCCAGGCCGGCGACCTCGACCAATTCGAGCGGCTGTCCGGCCAATATTTCAGCCGCTTCCGCCATTCCGCCTATGCCGGCAACTTCCGCCAGCGCTTCGCCGCCGCCTTGAGCCGCATGAACGTGCTGGCGACGCCGGACGGCCTCGCGCGCCTCGACGCCCTGCTGGCGCCCCTCGACGAGGAGGCGCGGCGCGAGGTGTTCCTCATGGTGTCGCGCGCGGCCATCGTGGAGGGCAAGACCGCGCTCGCCACCACCGCGGCCGAGCGGGCCATGGCGCTCGCGCCGGCGGCGAGCCGCGATGCCGAGCGCGCCCGCGTCTATCTCGGCGCCGCGCAGGCGGCGACGCCGGACCGCTACAAGGCGGCGGAGGAGGCGCTGAAGGCCATCGACCGCGCCCGCCTCGACCCCTCGGACCAGGCCCTGCTGGAGGCCGCGAGCCGCACCGCCGAGATGATCCGGCGCGCCGACGAAGCCCCCTCCCCGGCCCAGGCCGCCGCGCCGGCCCCCGCCGCTGCGATGGTCGCCAGCGCCCAGCCGTCGCGTGCGGCAGGTGACGAGAAGCCTCCCGCGGCCCTCGCGAAGGCGCAGGCGAAGCTGGGCGAGATCGACACCCTGCTCAAGGATGCGCCGCGATGAAGACCGCCGACATCGCGCTCGCCGCCTTCTTGCTGAACCCGGATCCGGGCGCCGGCCGCGAGCCGCTGGCGCAGGACGGCCCCCCCTTCGGTGACCTGCTCAGCCTCATGGACCGCGCCGCACCGGCGCTGCGCCAGGGCGGTGCGGCGCGCCCGGACACCCTCCTGCCCGAAACGCCGGAGCCCCCTGTAACAGAGCCCCGTGCCACCGGACCTGTGCCCGGCCTCCCGGCGGCGAGCCTCGACCGGCTGCTGGCGCATTGCGCACATGGTCACCCCGAGAACGCGGACGGCGACACCCCGGCGCTGCCGGATGCGGAGCCCGTCGCGGCGGCGGACACCGAGGCCGATCCGGACTCCGACGCACCCGTTTGCGAGTTGCCCGGAGCCGACACGTTTCCCCCGCCGCAGCCGGTGCCCCTCGTCGCCGCACCGCCGGCGGCGCAAACCGGGGACATGCCGAGGGCGGATATGGCGCCGCGCGAGCGTGCGCGCCCGATGCCCGTCTCCGCCGGGCCCCAGACCGAGCCCGCGGATGCGCCGGAGCCGATGCGGATCGCGGTGCTGCGGCGGGAGACTCATTTCGCGCCGGTGCGCTTCTCCCCTCCGCCTGCCTCGCCCTCCCTGCCGGTGACGCCGACCGGCCCGCAGCACGATACGGCCATGGGCGAACCGACAGGCCCGCTTGAAGCGGACGCCCCGTCGCCGCCCCGCGCCCTTCCCGAGATCCGCGCGCCCCAGCGTCCCGCCCCGCAGCGCGCAGCCGCCGACGACGCCCCGGAGCCCCGGACCCGCTACGCCGCCTTCTCGGCCAACGCCGCGCCGGAGCGTGCCGCAGCCCCGGCCGTCGCCGAGGCGCCCGTCGCCCAGGCGCCGAAACCCCAGCCCCCCGCCAAGGCGGAAGCCTCCCCCGCGCTGCCCTTCGCCAGCCTCGCTCAGGTCGGCCGGGCCATAGCGGCGGAAGTCGCGCAGATCGATCCCTCCACGCCCGTTATTGCCGCCGGTGGGACAAGCGAGGCTCCGGGCAGCCCCACCCCGGCCGGTCCGGTTCGCGTGCTCGACATCGCGCTTTCGCCGGAAACGCTGGGGCGGGTGGTGGTTCACATGCGCCTCACGCCGCACGGCCTCGCGGTGCGGCTCAAGGCCGACAATCCGGCAACCGCAGAGCTTCTGGCGAATGACAAGGAGCATCTCTCCGCCCTCCTCACATCGGCCGGTCTCCCGGACGTCGATCTGGAGGTGGGCGGTCCCGGCCTGTCGCTGCTCGATGCGCCGGTGCGCAGCCGAGCCGAGATGGAGGCCGCACCCCGCCAGGAAACCCCCGACCACCCGCAGGGCGGAAGCCGCGGCGGCGCCGATCCCGGCCGGCAGGGTCGCAACGGCCGGCAGGACAGGACATGGGATGAAGACGCTGCGCCTTCTTATCCTGACGAGCCTCGCGCTGGCGCCGGTTGAGGCGCGCTGCGGCGACGACGCTGCCGCGCGCTCGCGTCCCATCTGGGGCGAGCGCCGCGCGTCCGCGCCCCTTCCGGCCCCGCCGGACCCGCGCCCGTTCGCTGCGCCCGCACCACCGGCGCCAGCCCTGAAGGCGGCGCCCGGTCCGTCCGGGGAGGTCGTGCGAAAACCCGCGCCGCAAGGCATCTGCGAGCGCGAACTGGCCCGCGCGGCGGCGAAGTACCAGATTCCGCTGCAGATTCTCTATGCCGTCGCCCTCACCGAGAGCGGCACCGGCAGCGGTCTCCAGCCGCTGATGCTGCACATCGAGGGCAAGGATCATCTCCCCCCCTCGCTGCCCGCGGCCCTGGAGATGTTCCGGGCCGCCAACGCGCGCGGCGTGAAGCTGATCGACATCGGCTGCATGCAGGTGAACTGGTACTGGCACCGGGAGGAATTCCGGACCCTGGAGGAGATCTTCGATCCCCGCCTCAATGTCGAGCAGGGCGCGCGCTTCCTCAAGGAGCTGCGCCAGCGGCACGGCAGCTGGACCATGGCGGTCGCCCGCTACAACGCCGGCCCCGCCAATACGCAGGGGCAGCATCGCTATGTCTGCCGGGTGATGAAGAATCTGGTGGCCGCCGGAGTGGGCGAGTGGACCGCCACCTCGCAGGCCTTCTGCGCCGCCCCGCCGGTGGCGCCGGCGCCGCCGGAGGCCGCGCGCGAAGAGTGAGGCCGTTCGGCCGCATGGGCCTCGGCTGGCTCTCTCCCCGGTCATCGCCCGCCTTGAGCGGGCGATCCACCGTACGGCGAGAGGGATGTCTGTCTGTTGCAGCGGGGCAAGCGGAGCCGTGGATCGCCCGGACCAGCCGGGCGGTGAGGGTGCTGGGGGCGGGACCGTTCTCCCGCGCGTATGCTCCGGCGGCCCGACGTGGATGGCCGGGACACGCCCGGCCATGTCGGCACCCGAAGGGGGATAAAGCCGCGCCCCTCAGGCGAAGAGGCTGTCGATGTCGTCCTGGGAGACCACGCCCACGTCGTCGGCCAGCGCCGGGCCATTGAGCAGGGCTTCGTCGCCTTCGCGGGGGATGATGCGGGCGCCCTGGGCCACCACGTCGGCGCCGCCCCAGATGTCGGTCATCCGCGCCACCCGCTCCTCGATGAAGAGCAGCAGCTTCACCACCTTGCGGATGCGCTGGCCGGTGATGTCCTGAAAATTGCAAGCCTCGAAGATCTTCGTGGTCTCGTTCTGGATCTCGGACGCGAGGTCCGCCGCATCGCCGGTGACCAGCGCGTGCATCTGGAGCATCAGGGCGTCGACGCGCTCGGCCGAGGTGAGGATGGCCTCGGTGGCCTCCTCCGTGTCGGTCACCACGGCCTCCAGCTCGCTGGTGGCGCGCAGCAGCTTCTCGCCCCGCGCGCCCTCCGCATGCAGGCTCGCGATCTCGTGCTTGGTGTGCTGGATCGCGTCCTGAATGGTCTCGATGCCGGCCCACAGCACATTGCGATCGCGCTCGCGATCGACGGCAGGATCCCGGGCCTTGAAGCGCGCGATCTCCTCGCGCACCCCGGCAAGCTCGCCGAAGATGCGGTGGAGCTGGTCGTCGAGGCCGTCCACCGCGAACAGGTCGACGGCGGCGCCGGCCGAACTCGGGGTCTCTATCCTGAAGGGTCGCCGGGCAGCCGACATGTGGGCCTCCTGAAACGCACTATGCTTTGCACCATCCTATAGATCGTCGATCTTGATTGCGAAAGACGGGGTCTTTTCTTGATGCAAGCCTCGCACAAGCCCGGAACATCAGAACATTTCTCATCGTTGCGCTCGCCGATCCTGGATGGAGCGTGTTCATCGTCCCCGTTCCCGGAGTGTGTCATGGGAGTTGATCTTGGGATGCCCGTCCTTGTGGTCGACGACTACAAGACCATGGTGCGCATCATCCGAAACCTGTTGAAGCAGATCGGCTTCGAGGACGTGGACGAGGCGGCCGATGGCACGGAGGCGCTGGCCAAGCTGCGCGAGCGCAGCTACGGCCTCGTCATCTCTGACTGGAACATGGAGCCCATGACCGGCTACGAGCTGCTGAAGCAGGTGCGCGCCGACGGCGCGCTCGGCCAGATCCCGTTCATCATGGTGACGGCGGAAGCCAAGTCCGAGAACGTGATCGCCGCCAAGAAGGCCGGCGTCAGCAACTACATCGTCAAGCCGTTCAACGCGCAGACGCTCAAGGGCAAGATCGACGCGGTGTTCGAGAACCTCGGCGCCGAAGCCGCGGTCGACTGAGGCCGACGGGCGTTCACGCCAGTCCGCGGGCGGCGCCGCGACGGTAGAGGTCGCGGCCGCCGGCCTTCGCCGCATAGAGCGCGGCATCGGCCGCCGCGAACAGGCCGGCCAGCCCATCGCCCCGCGCAGTGGCACCGCCGATGCTCGCCGTGAGGCGGGCGCCGGAGGGATGGGGAATGTTCTCCGCCCTGAGCGCCGCCCGCAGCGCCTCGGCCACCCCGTCGCAGCCGGCCTCGTCGGTATCCGGCAGAACCACCGCGAACTCCTCGCCGCCGTAGCGCGCGGCCAGATCCTGAGCCCGGCCGGGCAGCCGCGACAGCACGCCGCCGATGGCGGCCAGCACCGCATCCCCCGCCTGATGGCCCCACAGGTCGTTCACCACCTTGAAGTGATCGATGTCGATCACCAGCAGCGACAGCGGGCCGGCGATGCGCTGCGCCCGCCGCACCGCGCGCTCCATCGCCTCATCGAAGCTGCGCCGGTTGGGCAGGCCGGTGAGCGAATCCACCTGCGACTGGCGCGCAAGGTCGAGGTTGAGGCGCAGCAATTCCACCTCGTCCGCCGCCACCGCCGCCAGATCGAGCAGCGGGCCGATGTCGAACGCCGCCTGGTCCCGTGCCTCGCGCGCCATCACGCACAGCGAGCCGATGACCAGCTCCGGCGCCACCACCAGCGGCGCCCCCGCATAGAAGCGCAGGGGCAGCTGCGGCACGATGGGATGGCCGGCCAGGCGCGAATCGCTCCGCATGTCACCGATCACCAGCGGCGCGCCGCTCTCCACGATCACGTTGCAGATGGTCTCGCGCCGGGGCACGCTCTCCGGAACGAGATCCGACGTGCGCGATTTCTGCCACTGGTGCGTCGCGTCGATGAAGCCGAGGAAGGCGACCTCCGCCCCGTAGAGCCGGCGCGCCAGCCGAGTGAGACGGTCGAATCGCTCGTCGGGCGCGGAATCCATGAGACCACACGTCGCAAGGACGCTGAGGCGCTCGGCCTCGTTGGCTGGGGCGGCGGGGGGCGTCCACACGGGCGGAACCTCGATCGATGGCGCTGGGCGGGCGGAACCGGTCGGCGGCGAAGGTGGGGATAACTTTCCGGCAGGCTGGCAGGCCGGCAATCGGGCCGCAACCGGCGTAAGGGCGGCACGGCGGCAGCACCACAACCGGGACGGGTACCACGATTGCAACGCTGAAGATGGCTTCGCGCCCTGGGGGGATGATCGGAAGAGACGTTCGGGGGAGGAGGTGGCTGGCGGTTGCCGGGCGCCGGCGGAAGCGGGGACGACCTGGTGGTCCGTCAGGGACCCGGAGCCGACGCCGCGGACGTTGCTGACTGATTCGAACCGAATCGCGCCTGAACCAACGGATTCTGGTGGTGAACCGCACCCGGCAACCTGGGTGGAATCACCCGGCAAAATCGATTTTGTGGTTCATGCCGGGTGGAAATTTGGTGGAGCCAGGCGGAATCGAACCGCCGACCTCTTGAATGCCATTCAAGCGCTCTCCCAACTGAGCTATGGCCCCACCGGGCCGCGGGCTGCGCACTTTCCGCTCGAACACCAAGGTCGAAAAACCTCGGCAGGAGAGCCAGTTAGCGCGCCGGGAAGTCCCGCGGCGGGGTGCCCGGCGACTCACGTCCGCCGAGCGAGAGCGGCCTTAAAGCACAGGCCGCGTCGGGTATCAAGCCTCTTCGTCGTCTTCGAGGCCCTCACCGATCAGATCGGAGACGTCGTCCCCATCATCTTCGTCTTCTTCGAGGAACGTGTCGTCGTCACCGGCCTCGATGTCGTCGTCCACATCCACGTCGTCGCCGACCGCCACCTTGGAGGGGGCCGCAGCTTCCTCGTCGGCTTCCTCGAGGCTGATGACCTCGGCCTCGGTCTCCTCGCCGTCCGCCTCTTCGGCAGCAACGGCTGCGCGCGGCTCGGCGCGGCTGGCGCCGCGGGCTGCGGGTTCAAAATAAGACCTCGGATAGGATTCCCCCGTGAACGGCGACACGATGGGGTCCTTGTTGAGGTCGTAAAACTTGCGCCCCGTAACCGGACAGATGCGCTTGGTGCCGAGTTCGGGCTTCGCCACGGCAAAGTTCCTCGGAGCTGTATAAGGAGCGTGCTCCATTGGCGTTTCGCCCGCCCCCTGTCAAGGGCAGATCATCATGGCCTCGCAACAGCGTGACGCCGCAAGCGACGGCGTGCTAGACGACGGCCGGCACAGAACATGCGGCGATCGCCCCGGCCGAGGCCGGCGGCAGACCGCCCGAGCGAGGCAGGAATGGCCCATCCCGAACCCGCAACCGCAAGCGCTCCCGAAGCTCACGGCCACGGCACGGGCGAGGCCCACCCCGCCACCGGGCGCCGCTCTCCCGCTCTGTCCGGCCGGGTCCGGGTGCCGGGCGACAAGTCCGTCTCGCACCGCGCGCTGATTTTCGGGCTGTTCGCGGAGGGCACCACCCACATCACTGGCCTGCTCGAAGGCGAGGACGTGCTGAATACTGCCAAGGCCTGCGCGGCCCTGGGCGCCTGCGTCACCCGCACCGGCGAAGGCGCCTGGGAGGTGACGGGCACCGGCGGCCGGGGCCTTGCCTCCCCCGCCGCCCCGCTGGATTTCGGCAATTCCGGCACCGGCGTGCGGCTGATGATGGGCGCGGTGGCGGGCCAGCACGTCATTGCCGGCTTCGACGGGGATGCCAGCCTGCGCCGCAGGCCCATGAAGCGCGTGCTCGATCCGCTCGGCGAGATGGGCGTCGAGGTGGTGTCCTCGGCCGAGGGCGGTCGCCTGCCGCTCACCCTGAAGGGCAGCAGCGCGACGAAAGCCATCACCTACGAGACCCCGGTCCCCTCCGCGCAGGTGAAATCCGCCGTGCTGCTCGCCGCCCTCGGTGCCGAGGGTGAGACGGTGGTGATCGAGCGCGAGGCCACCCGAGACCATACCGAGCGGATGCTGGAGCATTTCGGCGCGGAGATTTCGGTCGAGCCCCACGGCGCCCATGGCCGCCGCATCGCCCTCAAGGGCCGGCCCCACCTCGTCGCCGCAGCGGTGGACGTGCCGGCCGATCCCTCCTCCGCTGCCTTCCCGCTGGTGGCGGCGCTGATCGTGCCCGGGTCGGACATCATCCTCACAGATGTGATGATGAACCCGCTGCGCACCGGCCTCATCACCACCCTCCTCGAGATGGGCGCCGACATCACGATCGTCGCCGAGCGCACCGAGGGCGGCGAGCGGGTGGCGGACCTGCGCGTGCGCCATTCCCGCCTGAAGGGCGTGGAGGTGCCGCCCGAGCGGGCGCCGGCCATGATCGACGAATATCCCGTCCTCGCCGTCGCCGCGGCCTTTGCCGAGGGCACGACGGCCATGCGCGGCCTGTCCGAGCTGCGGGTGAAGGAAAGCGACCGCCTCGCCGCCGTCGCGGCCGGCCTTGCCGCCTGCGGCATCGCCCATGAGGTGAAGGGCGACGACCTCCTTGTCACCGGCGCCGCGATGGTCAGGGGCGGCGGGCCGGTGGAGACCCACATGGATCACCGCATCGCCATGTCCTTCCTGGTGCTGGGCCTCGCCAGCGACGAGGGGGTGAGCGTGGACGACGTGGCCTTCATCGCCACCTCCTTCCCCACCTTCATGCCCATGATGCGCGGCCTCGGCGCCGTCATCGACTGACGGGGCGGCCATGGTCATCGCCATCGACGGGCCGGCCGCATCCGGCAAGGGCACGCTGGCCCGGCGGCTCGCCGCGCATTACGGCCTGCCACATCTCGACACCGGCCTGCTCTACCGGGCGGTCGGGGCGCGCTGCCTCGCCGACGGCCGCCTCGGCGATGAAGAGGCATCGGTGCAGGCCGCCCTCAAACTCGACGTGTCGGCGCTGGACCCGGACGCGCTGCGCACCGCGGAGTTGGGCGAGGCGGCATCCGTCGTCGCCGCCCGACCGGGCGTTCGCGCCGCTCTTCTGGACCTGCAACGCCGCTTCGCCGCACAGGCGGGCGGGGCGGTGCTGGACGGGCGCGACATCGGGACGGTCATCTGCCCGGACGCGCCGGCCAAACTGTTCGTCACCGCGCGGCCGGAGGTGCGGGCGGACCGGCGGTTTCGGGAATTGATCGGGCGGGGGGAGACGCTCGCCTATGAGGCCGTGCTGGCCGACATCCTGAAGCGCGACGAGCGCGATTCGGGCCGCTCCAGCGCGCCCCTCCTCAAGGCGGACGACGCCGTGCTGCTCGACACCTCCGACCTCGGCATCGAAGCCGCCTTCGCGGCGGCCCTCGCCATCGTGGAAGCGCGCCGGGCTTAGGCGACCGAGACCTGCGGGCGGATTCGGGCTGCGAACGCCTCCAGGTCCGCCATGCGCTTCTCGAAGGCGGGCGCCAGCGGCTTCAGGACAAGCGCACGCGGCGCCAGCCCGCGGTCCAGCCCCACCACCTGCTCCACTACGTCCGCCTCGGTGCCGATCAGCGAATCGACGATCATCCGGTCGAGATCGAACCACGGCGCCCAGTCGGGACGCACCTTTTCCGTGGTCGCCTTCATGCGCTCGACGAATGGTGCGAGGAAGGCGCGCGCCTCGTCCTGCGCCCGCTCCCGGCTGTCGGCCAAGTGGAGGAAGCGCAGCAGGGTGAGGCACCGTCCCGCATCGGGAGCGGCGGCGCGATACTGCCGGACGCTCTCTGCGATGCCGGCGAGGGGAAAGGGCGGTGCCGCCATGATACCGTAACCGCGCCGGGCGGCGAGGGCGACCGTCTCGGCCGTCGCCGAGGCGATGTGGATGGGCACGGGCGCCTGAACCGGACGCGGCACCAGTTCCAGATCGCTCACCTTGAAGAAGACCCCGTCGCGGGACACGGAGCCGCCTTCCAGCAGTGCGGCGACGAGATCGAGCGCCTCCAGCATCCGGCCGCGGCTTTCCTCCCTGACCACGCCGAAATGCTGCTCATGCAAGGGAAATGGCCCGCCGCGGGCAACGCCGAGTTCGAGCCGGCCAGCGGAAAGGATGTCCACGGTGGCCGCGGCCTCCGCCACACTCACGGGATGGTGCAGGGGCAGCAGCACGGCCGCCGTGCCGAGCCGGATGCGGGTGGTTTGGCCGGCGAGATACGCAAGGATGGCGAGGCAGGAGGGGCTCGCCGCCTGCGGATTGAAATGATGCTCGGCGATCCACGCTTCCTCGAAGCCGAGATTCTCCACCCGCTGTACGAGCGTGGTCTGCTCCGCATAGGCGGAGGCATAGTCCTGCCGGGGGTTTTCATAGGTGCAGAAGAGGCCCAGTCGCATGGTAATCCCCGGAGCGGAACGGGAGGGCGCCCGGCAGTGGCCGGCACCCGCGCGTGAAATCACGCTATGTTAGTTTGAATATAGCTTTGGCGCCATGGCCCGGCCCCGCCCATCCGCGCTGCGACGTTTCGCCCTTTTCTCCTCGGCGGCGGCGCCCTATGCAGGACGCCGAACATCCGGAGCGCCCCATGGCCAGCTACGTCTTCCAGCCCCAGCCCCATCCGCATCTGCCCATCGTCGGCAGCGACGCGGTCTTCCCGGTGCACCGCATTTATTGCGTTGGCCGCAACTTCGCCGACCATGCGGTGGAGATGGGCCACGACCCTAACAAGGAGCCGCCCTTCTTCTTCCAGAAGAATCCGGACACGCTGGTGCGCTCGGGCTCGACCATCTCCTATCCCAAGCTCACCAAGGACCTGCACCACGAGGTGGAACTGGTGGTGGCGCTAAAGGAAGGCGGCGAGGACATCCCGGTGGAGCGGGCGCTCGACCATGTGTTCGGCTACGGCGTCGGCCTCGACCTGACGCGGCGCGACCTCCAGGGCGAGGCAAAGAAGCTCGGCCGCCCGTGGGAAACCGGCAAGGCCTTCGAGGAGTCCGCCCCCTGCTCGGCGATCCTTCCGGTGGCGACCGCCGGGCACCCCGGCGCCGGCCGTATCTTCCTGAAGATCAACGACCGGATGAAGCAGGAAGGCAACCTCAACCAGATGATCTGGAAGGTGCCGGAGATGATCGCCACCCTCTCCACCCTGTTCCGCCTCGCCCCCGGCGACCTCATCTTCGCCGGCACCCCGGCGGGCGTCGGCCCCGTGCACAAGGGTGACGTGCTGGAAGGCGGCATCGAGGGCGTCGGCGAGATCCGCCTGACGGTGGATTGAAACCCCTTCAGGCGGCCCTGATCGCGAGCACAGCGTTCAGGCCGCCGAAGGCAAAGGCGTTCACCAGGGCGACCTCCGCCGAGGCCGCCCGGGGCGCGTTGGGCACGCAATCCACGTCGCATTCGGGATCATGCTCGCGGAAATTCAGCGTGGGCGGCAGGAAGCCGTTGCGCATGCCGAGCAGCGCCGCCGTCACGCCCAGCGCCCCCGAGGCGCCGAAGCAGTGGCCGGTCATGGATTTGAGCGAGGAGACCGGCACCTTGGCCAGCCGATCGCCCAGCACCGTGCGCAGCGAGGTCGTCTCGGTCTTGTCGTTCAGCACCGTTCCGGTGCCGTGGGCGGCAACATAGTCCACCGCGCCCGCATCGAGCCCGGCATCGTCCAGCGCCGAGGAAATGGCGCGGGCGGTGCTCGAGGCGTCCGGCGCGGTCAGGTCCGCGCCATCGGCCGTCATGCCGAAGCCGAGCACCTCGCCGAGGATGGTGGCGCCGCGGGCCTTGGCCCGCTCCATCTCCTCCAGCACCAGCACGGCAGCGCCTTCGCCTAACACCAGCCCGCTGCGGTCCTTGGAGAAGGGCCTGCAGGTGTCGGAAGCGAGCACGCGCAGCGCCTCCCAGCTCTTCACCATGCCCAGCGTCAGCGGGGCCTCGCAACCGCCGGTGACGGCCATGTCCAGCATCCCGCCGCGGATCATCTGGAACGCCAGTCCAATGGCGTGGGAGGCGGAGGAGCAGGCCGAGGCGGTGCTGAAGCTTGGCCCGGTGATGCGGTAGGCCATGGAAATCTGGCTGGCCGCCGACGAGGGCATGACGCGCGGCACCGTGAAGGGCAGCGGGCGCGTGCCATCCCGCAGGATGCGCACATAGCCCTCTTCCAGCGTCTGGCAGCCCACCGCCGCGCCGAAGATGACGCCGGCCTTCTGCGGCGATACGCCCTCGGTGGCGCCCGCCGCCTCGGTCATCGCCTCCGCCGCCGCCAGAAGAGCGAACTGGCCGGAACGGTCCACGGTGGAAATCTGTCGCGGGGTGAAGTGCGCTTCGGCCGAATAGCCCGGGACTTCCCCGACCACCCGCGTCTTGACCTGCTCCTGCGGCACCAACGTGAGCGGGCCGATGCCGCCGCGCCCCTCCTGCAGGGCTGCGAGATGGGCGGGAATGCCGAGGCCGAGGGCGGAAACGGCACCGATGCCGGTGATGGCGACCCTGCGGCTCATCGGGCCGGCTGCGCCGTGGAAACCTTGGCGGCCCTTGCGTCGATGAGCTGCTCGACGGCTTCGAGCAAGGCGAAGACCTTCACGTCATTGCTTTCGAGCACACCTTGGGACGGCACCTCGATACCGAAGCGCTCCTCGATCTTGAAGATCAGCTCCACCATATCGAGCGACCCGATCCCGAGGTCCGCGACGCTGGTCTCGGCGTCGACGATGGCCGGATCGATGGATGCCTCTTCTGCGATGACCGCGAGGATTTCGGCCCTGCGTCCGCTGAATTCCGCCACGCAACTTCTCCGTACCCGGTCCACGGCGGCGGCGCCGCCGTCACCCCCTCCGGGAGGGGCTAAAATGCACAGCAGCACCGGGGCTGTCCACCTGTCGCGGCGTCCGGTGCCGGAACCCGCCCCCGCGCCGGGCCGTTGAGCCGGACACGCCCGCCGGTTGCGGGCGGCGAGGAGGCGCCATGACGCTCGAACCGCGACTCATTTCCGAGGCCGACGCCGCCCGCCTCGGCGTCATGCCGGGCTGGTGGGCGGTCGCCCCGGACGGCACGCCCGCCGCGGGACCCTACCCCACCCGGGAAGCCGCCATCGTCGGCATCGGCAAGCGCGGAGCGGACCAACCCACGGGCAGGGCCGGCCAAAGCGGCCCGCCGCCGGAGGAATGAATGGGACAGGGACTGAGACGTGCCATCGGTCCGCGCGCGGTGCACCTGTGCGTGGATATGCAGCAACTGTTCGCCCCCGGCGGGCCGTGGCCGACGCCCTGGGCGCCGCGAATCCTCCCGGGGATCGTGGAACTGGCGGCGCGGGCGCCCGAGCGCACGCTCTTCTCCCGCTTCATCCCGCCTCATGCCCCGGAAGCGCTGCCCGGAAGCTGGCGCCATCTCTACAGCAAGTGGCGCGAGGTGACGCGGCAGGAGCTGGCGCCGGAGCTTCTGGAATTGGTACCGGAGCTGAGGCGGTTCACCCCGCCCGGGCGGCTCATCGACAAGACGCGCTACTCCGCCTTTTCTTCCCCGACTCTTCTGCCGACGCTGGCCCATCTCGGTGCGGACACGCTGGTGCTGTCGGGCGCGGAGACGGATGTCTGCATCCTCGCCACCCTGTTCGATGCGGTGGACTATGGCTACCGCGTGGTGGTGGCGCGGGATGCCGTCTGCTCCTCTTCCGATGCCGGGCACGATGCGGTGTTGGCCATGCTGTCACAGCGCCTCTCGATGCAGGTGGAAGTGGCTGACACGGAAGAGATTCTCTCCGCCTGGCACGCCGCGGACGCGGCCTAGGAGGAACCCTGGCATCCGCGCCCGGTTGTCCTTCTTTGCCTCACAAGCTTACGGGAGCACCACGATGGACCATGCCGCCACGCCCCCGCTGCCGGCGCAGCAGCAGCCCATGCCCGGCCTCACCGAAGCCATGGACCCGCGTCCGGACCACGGCGAGACCAGTTATGTGGGCTCCGGAAAACTGAAAGGCCTCAAGGCTTTGGTGACCGGCGGCGACAGCGGGATCGGCCGCGCCGTGTGCCTCGCCTTCGCCCGCGAGGGGGCGGATATCTGCATCGCCTATCTGGAGGAGGACGAGGACGCGGAGGAGACGCGGCGGTTGGTGGAGGAGGCCGGACAGACGGCCATTCTGGCCGCCGGCGACATTTCCGACCCCTCCTTCTGCCGGCGGCTGGTGGATGATGCGGCGGAGGCGCTGGGCGGGCTCGACATCCTGGTCAACAACGCCGCCCACCAGGCAACCTTCGACAAAATGGAAGATATTCCTGATGAGGAATGGGCCCACACCTTCGCAGTCAACATTCACGCGATGTTCTATTTAAGCAAGGCCGCGCTCAGACATATGAAGAACGGCGGCTCCATCATCAACACCGCCTCCATCAACTCGGATAACCCCAATCCAACCTTGCTTGCCTATGCCACGACCAAGGGTGCGATCCATAACTTCACGGCAGGACTTGCCCAATCCCTCGCCCCACGGGGCATCCGTGTCAATGCGGTGGCGCCGGGGCCGATCTGGACGCCGCTGATCCCCTCCACCATGCCGGAGGAGGCGGTGAAAAACTTTGGAAAATCAGTGCCTATGGGCCGACCGGGGCAGCCGGCGGAGCTGGCGACGGCCTATGTGATGCTGGCCGATCCGCGCTCGAGCTATGTCTCCGGCGCGACCATCGCCGTCACCGGGGGAAAGCCCTTCCTGTGACCTGACACCCCCGACTGACACCCCGATATCGGTGGATTGCACCGGGTTGCCTGGAGGGGAATCGGTGGAGTTCGGCACCCGTCCGTGCCGAACTCAGTCCCGACCGCATCTGATTACCTTTTAATCCCCAGCTTCAGTCCGTAGGAGACGAGTGCCGCCTCGTGCCCGGAATCGGCCCTCAGGCCGATATGGCCGTCCGGCCGAACTACCAGCAACGTGACGTCTTCGATCCCCAGCCGCGCGGCATCCTCGGCGGAGAGGCTGGCCACGCCCGGCCCCCCGTCGCTCGCCACCGCCGCCGCGAAGCTGGCGCCATAGAGGGGGGCGGCGGCGCGTTCTGCCAGAGCCCGGTAGAGAGCCGCGACCTTTTCGCCCCGCGCCCGCGCGCCGCCGAGCAGCAGAAGGGTGTGGCCGGTGCGGTTGACGAGATCATCCAGCATCAGCGCCTCGCCGTCCGCCGTGCCCATGGGGATGCGGTCGGGCAGGCGCTGGCCGGCTGCCAGACCCGCACCCGCCTGCCCCACCACGATGGGGGAGGCGGCATAGTCCACGTCCAGCTCGGCCTCGGCCACCGCCTCGTGGTGGCGCTTTTCCGGATCGGCGAACACCTCCCGGATGAAGGCGTTGCGCGCCTGCCGATCAGCGGCGTCCTTGAGCATCTGGGCGCTGTCGGCCTCATCGCCCGAGGCGGTGATGCGCTGGGCGATGGGCCGGCGCTCGGCCTCATAGCTGTCGAGCAGGGTGTCGGCGCAATGGCCCTGCGCCACCAGAGCGAGCTTCCAGGCGAGATTGAAAGCGTCCTGGATGCCGCTGTTCATGCCATGGCCCTGAATGGGACTGCACGTGTGGGCGGCATCGCCGGCGAGCAGGAGGCGGCCCGACCGGTATTTCTGCGCCACCCGCGTATAGCACTGGAAGCGGACGGGATTGGCCACATCAGCGAAACGCGCGTCCGGAAGGTAGCGCACAAGGGTGGCCGTTGCGTCCGCGACCAGATCGCTGTCCGGCCCGCTCGGCCGCACATAGGCGCGCCAGCGCTGTCCCGGAAGGGCGGTGAGGATGAGGGGGATGTCGTCCAGATAGGCGTAGTTCGCCTCGAACGGGTGGGGAAAATCGGGGATCGTGGCGTCGAATACCGCCCACGGTTCCTCGATGGGATGGCCGTCCTGGCCGATGCCGGCGAGGGTGCGCACGGCGCTGCGGTGGCCATCGCAGCCCACCACCCAGCGGGCACGCACGACCTTGGTCTCGCCGCCGTTCTCCAGCATGGCCACGACCCCGTCGCCGTGCGGCTCGAGGTCCACCAGCTTCGTGCCCCGCGTGACCCCGCCGCCGAGGCGGCCGAGATAGTCGGTGAGGATCTGCTCCGTCACCTCCTCGGAGATGCCGATGTTGTAGGCGTAGCGGCTGCCGGCGAGGGTGAGGTCGATTTCGCCCAGCACCGCGCCGTCGGCATGGACGCGGGCGATGCGCTGCTTCACCCCGGCATCGAGGAGCGGGCCGGCGATGCCGAGGTGGTCGAACACCTCGATGGAGCGGGGATGCACCACAGTGGCCCGGTCCCACGCCAGTGGCGCGTCGTGGGCATCAATGATGAGGCTGTCGACGCCCCGGCGCCTCAGCTCGGCGCCCAGCAGCAGCCCGGTAGGGCCGGCCCCCACCACCAGGACGGTCACATCAGGAACCACGACGTTCTCCCCTTTTCCGGCAATGGAGCACGGCCAAGCTGAAACGCCAACTGGGCCTGCCGCCCCCCATCGCCAGCCTTGATGGCCGCCCTCTCCTGCCGTGGTCCCGCCGTGGTCTCAACCACCTCTCCCGCCCGCCCGCCTTGCGCGCGCCGTCCGGCTCTAGGATAAGGCGTCATGACCGAGAGCCCTTCCCCCGCCGAAGCCGATCCCTATCTCGAGCCCGGCCGCCTGCTGTTCGCGGGCGACTGGCAGTTCATCGCGGCGGCGCCCACCGTCGATGTGCTCCCGCCCATGCAGGGCATGGAGATCGCGCTGGCCGGCCGCTCCAATGTGGGCAAGTCGTCCCTCGTCAATGCGCTGACAGGGCGGAAGGCGCTGGCGCGCACCTCGGTGACGCCGGGGCGCACGCAGGAATTGATCTTTTTCCGGGTGGGGCCGGAGCTTTGTCTGGTGGACATGCCGGGCTACGGCTTCGCCAAGGCCCCGAAGGAGAAGGTCGACGCCTGGACGCGCACCATCAAGGACTATCTGCGCGGCCGGGTGAACCTCGCCCGCGTCTTCGTGCTCATCGATTCCCGCCACGGCATCAAGCCGGTGGACGAGGAGATCCTCGACCTCCTCGACAAGGCGGCCGTCTCCTACGCCATCATCCTCACCAAGGTGGATCAGGTGAAGCCGACCGCTTTGCCCTCGGTCATCGCCGGGGTGGAGGAGAAGATCCGCCGGCGGCCGGCGGCCTATCCGAAGATCTTCCCCACCTCCAGCAACACCGGGCAGGGCTTCCCGGAGCTGCGCGCGGCGGTGGCGCAGCTTCTCGCCGAGCAGGGCTAAAGCCCGCGCGGCGATTGAGCGTGGCCTGCTCACCCTCGGTTGAAGACCGAGGGCGACAGCATCAAGCCAGCAAATCGGCGACCGTCAGCGCGATCACCAGCGTCGCCTTGTCGAGGTCGGACAGGAGCAGATTCTCGTCCGCCCGGTGGCCGTTGGCCTCCTCGATGGTGTGCGGGCCGGCGCCGTAGAGCACCACGGGCACGCCGGCCTCGGCATAGAGCCGCGCGTCGGTGTAGAGCGGCACGCCGGTGGTCTTCACCTCCTCGCCGGTCACGGCGGAGGCGTTGCGGCAGATGATGCCGGCGAGGTGCATGGCCTTGTCGTCCGGCACCAGCGGACGGGCGATGAGGATGCGCCGCACCTCCGCCTTCGCCTTCGAGCCCTCCAGCGCCTTGGCGATCACGCCCCGCACCTCGGCCTCCACCTTTTCCGGGTTCTCGCCGGGGACGATGCGGCGGTCGAGGCGGAAGGTGACGCGGTCGGGCACCACATTGGTGTTGATGCCACCCGAGATGAGGCCCACCGTGAGCTGCGGCGAGCCGATGCCCGGCACGTCAGAGACCTTCGCCTGCAGCGAGTCCCGATAGGCGTAGAGCGCGGTGAGGATGTGGGTCGCGCCCTCCAGCGCATCGATGCCGGTGAAGGGCAGCGCGGCGTGGGCCGACTTGCCGATCACCTCCACCTCCAGGTGCAGGCAGCCGTTGTGGGCCACCACGACGCCGTAGGAGAAGCCGGCCGAGACGGCATAGTCCGGCTTGGTGAGGCCGGTTTCCAGGATCCAGCCCGGACCGACCTCGCCGCCGATCTCCTCGTCATAGGTGAAGTGCAATTCCACCGTGCCCTTCAAGGGCAGGCCGGAGCGCTTCAGCGCGTCGAGGGCGAAGGCGTAGGTGGCGAAGTCGGACTTGGAGACGGCGACGCCGCGGCCATACATGCGCCCATCCACCACCTCGGCGCCGTAAGGGTTCTTGGTCCAGCCCTCGCCGGGGGGCACCACGTCGCCATGGGCGTTGAGCGCCACCACCGGGCCCGCGTCCCCCTCTGCACCGAAGCGGTGCCGGATGATGAGGTTGGTGGCCGTGACCATGCCCGCCGCCTTCACCCGGTCGGCCGGCACCGCATGGCGCTCCACCGTGTAGCCGAGGGCTTCCAGCAGCTCGGCGGCGCGCGCCGCGTGGGGGGCGCAGTCGCCGGGGGGATTGTCGGAAGGCACCTTCACCAGCTCCGCCAGGAACTGGCGCTGGGCTTCCGCGCGCGCGGCGATCAGGCTGCGGAGGGTGTCGGCGTCGGCGGTGGACATGACGTCTTCCTTGTTCTGGGGCGGGCGATGGCCCGCCGGTTCTATCGTTCTACGGCCGAGGAGGGGTCCGGCCTATTTGCCGGAGGCCCAGGCCTTCAGCATGGCCCGGTCCTCGTCGGAGAGCTCGGTGATGTTGTTGGGCGGCATGGCATGGGTGAGGCCGGCCTGAACGAGGATGAGGCTGCGGTTCTTGTGGATCGCCTCCGCCGTGTCGAGCAGCACCCCGCGCGGGGCGATGGTGAAGCCCTCATACACCGGCTCGGCGGCGTGGCACATGGCGCAGCGGCCCATGACGATGTCCTGCACATCCACCGGCACGTCCACCGCCGGCCCGCTCTTCGCGTAAGCCGGGGTGACCAGCGGCGGCAGGCCCAGCGCCATGCGGCCGGCGGCGGTGGTGGTGGCCGAGATGAAGACCGCGAGGATCAGGCACAGCGCCGCCACCAGCCAGCACCACGCCTTGTCGCCGCGCCCGGCGTGCCGCTCGTTGTAGAAATAGCGGATCACCGTGCCCGCCACGAGCGCCAGCGCCACGATGACGAAGGCGTAGGGCGTGGAATAGGTGAGCGGATAATGGTTGGAGATCATCAGGAAGACGACGGGCAAAGTGAAGTAGTTGTTGTGCCCGGAGCGGAGCTTGGCAGTCTTTCCGTAATAGGGGTTCGGCACCTCGCCCGCCTTCAGCGCCGCCACCACCTTGTGCTGGTTGGGGATGATGACGAAGAAGACGTTGCCGCTCATGATGGTCGCCATCAGCGCGCCGGTATGGATGAAGGCGGCGCGGGGCGAGAACACCTGCTGGTAGAGGAATGCCGCCAGCACCACGCCCGCGAACACGATGACGCCCACCACCATCGGCTTGTCGCCGAGCTTCGAGCGGCACAGCTGGTCATAGGCGATCCAACCCGCCGCGAGGCCGCCGAGGCCGATGACGAGGGCGGTGATGGGCTTCAGGTTCATCACCGCCGGATCGATCAGGAAGATCGAGGACTGATAGTAATAGACCCAGATGAGCAGAAAGAAGCCGGTGATCCAGGTGGCGTAGGACTGCCACTTGTGCCAGCCCAGCTCCTCGGGCAGGAAATCCGGCGCCACCAGATACTTCTTCACCTGGTAGAAGCCGCCACCGTGCACCTCCCACGCCTCGCCGCCCTTGCCGGGCGGGATGTCGGCGCACGCCTTCAGGCTGGCGTCGAGGTGCATGAAGTAGAAGGACGAGCCGATCCACGCCATGCCGGCGATGATGTGCGTCCAGCGCAGCAGCAGGCTGCCGTACTCGTGGAGGATGGGTTCCATTGCCGTTTCAGATCCCGTGGCTGGAAGAGGATGGGGCGCTCGCGCCCGTCACGCCCGCCGGGCGGGACCATTGGCCCCGGCCCGCGGCGTAGGTATCGTTCTTGTGGCGTCGGTGGAGAGGTGACGAAGCGTGCTGGAGAACATGAAGGCCTTCGTCGCCTCGGTGGAGAGCGAGAGCTTCTCGGAGGCCGGGCGCCGCCTGCACCTGTCGGCCAACGTGGTCAGCCACCGCATCCAGATGCTGGAGAAGCACCTCGGCTGCCGGCTGTTCAACCGCACCACCCGCCGCATGAGCCTGACCGAGCAGGGGCGCGTCTATTACGAGGCAATCACCGAGGCGCTCCGCCTCATCGAGGCGGCGGAGAGCAATGTCTCGGAACTCGGCGCCCTGCCGCGCGGCGCGCTGCGCGTCACCGCACCGCTCCATCTCGGCCGGCGGCTGGTGGCGCAGGTGGCGGCGCGCTACCAGGAGGCCCATCCCGAGATCGACGTGCGCCTGCGCCTGTCGGAACATACCCTCGACCTCATCGCCGAATCCATCGACGTGGCGCTGCGCCTCGCCACCTTCGAGGATTCCAGCATGATCATGCGCAAGGTCACGCAGGTCGAGCGCATTTTGTGCGCTGCACCCAGCTATCTCGAACGCGCCGGCGTGCCGCGGCGGCCGCAGGATCTGCTCACCCATCAATGCCTCCTTCTGCGGTTCGCGAGCCTTCGGGAATTGCGCTGGATGCTGACCGACGAGGGCCGGGACCTCGCCGTTCCCGTCACCGGCCATCTGGAGGCCGACGACGGCGACGTGCTGACGGTGTGGGCCGTCGAGGGCCGCGGCATCGTGGTGAAGCCGCGGTTCGAGGTGGCGGAAGCCCTCGCGGACGGCCGCCTCGTGCCGCTGCTGGAGAAGAACCCGCCCAAGCCGGCGACGCTGGCGGTGCTCTACCCCGCCCGCCAGCTGGTGCCGCTGAAGGTGAAGGCCTTCGCCGACATGCTGGTGGACGAGGGCCGGCGCTATATCGCCCGCGAGCTGGCCAAGATCGGGGAGCGGCTGCCGGCCTGAGCCGGTCCCGCATCCCGATTGTTTCCCTGAAGCCCGCGCGGCACGCCGGGCTCCGGCGGAAGCCGGAACCCGTCTTTGACCGACTCAACTCGGGAACACCCGAGTTGAGTGCGTGGCCCACTCGACATCGGTCGCAGACCGATGTCGATGGCATCATCAGTGCGCCTCGGCCTGCTTGGCGGCGGCGACGATCTCTTCGGTGGAGCTCTTCTTCACGCCGTTGAAGAAGACGTTGAGCACCACGGCGACGATGGCGCAGAGCAGGATGCCGCTCTCCAGCAGCGGATGCAGCTCATGCGGCAGCGCCTTGAAGAAGTTGGGCGACACCAGCGGGATCATGCCGAAGCCCACCGAGATGGCGACGATGAAGAGGTTGTTGCGGTTGGTCTTGAAATCGACGCCGGTGAGGATGCGCGCGCCGGTGGCGGCCACCATGCCGAACATCACGAGACCCGCACCGCCCAGCACCACCTGGGGCACCGCCTCCACCAGTGCGGCCATCTTCGGCAAAAGGCCGAGGCCGAGCATGATGATGCCGCCCGTCACCGTCACCCAGCGCGAGCGCACGCCGGTGACGCCGACGAGGCCCACGTTCTGCGAGAAGGAGGTGTAGGGAAAGGTGTTGAAGATGCCGCCGAGCAGCGTGCCCACGCCATCGGCGCGCAGGCCGCGGGCCAGCGCCTTCTCGTCCACCGGCTTGCCGGTCATGTCGGACAGGGCGAGGAACATGCCGAGGGATTCGATCATCACCACGATCATCACGATGCACATGGTGATGATGGGCACCAGGTGGAACGTGGGCATGCCGAAGTGGAACGGCAGGATGACATCGAACCACGGAGCCGCCGCCACCTTCTCGAAATGCATGATGCCGAGCGCGGAGGCGAGCACGGCGCCGGCGACGATACCCAGCAGCACCGCCACATTGGCGACGAAGCCCTTGCCGAAGCGGATGAGGGCGAGGATCACCAGCAGCACGAAGAAGGCGATGCCGAGGCCCTGCAGCTGCCCGTAATTGGGGTTGGCGATCTGCACCACCTTGCCGTCGATGGTCTGGGTGAGGAAGGGGATGCCGCCGCCCGCCCAGTTGATGCCCACCCGCATGAGCGAGATGCCGATCACCATGATGATGGTGCCCGTCACCACCGGCGGGAACAGCGGCAGCAGCCGCGAGATGAAGGGGGCGACGATGATGCCGAAGATGCCGGCCGCGATCACCGAGCCGTAGATGCCGAGGATGCCGATGGACGGATCGTTCGCCATCGACAGCATGGGGCCGACGGAGGCGAAGGTGACGCCCATCATCACCGGCAGGCGGATGCCGACGCCGAGGAAGCCGAGGCATTGCGCGAGGGTCGCGAGGCCGCAGGCGAACAGGTCGGCGGAGATCAGGAACGCCACCTGCTCCGGCGGCAGCTTCAGCGCCCGGCCGATGATGAGCGGCACGGCCACCGCGCCGGCATACATGACGAGCACATGCTGGAGGCCGAGCACCGCAAGTTTCGGTGCCGGCAAAACTTCATCTACGGGATGAACGGCTTCAGACATCAGGTTCCCCCAACGGAAAGTCGGTTGAAAACGGAAGGGCGTTCTTCAAAATTTTTTGGCGACGGCAACGCTCCGGCGCGGCAACCGAACGGGCATTGCCCAACTCATCGGCATGCCTCATTGGAGATCAATTCCTGCGCCGGGGAAATACGTTTGGTAATCGGAATATCTTCCGATTTTTTTGGAAAATGGATCGATCCGACGCAGGTTATGCTGCCGCGCAGCGGAGCGTTCGCCCGGCCGCCGGCCCTGCCCCCGCAAGGCCTCGACGGGCATGACGCCAGAGATTCAGGAAAGACGAGGAAGCGATGGGGCGGCTGTCCACTCATGTGCTCGATACGGTGTCCGGCGGCCCGGCCGCCGACGTGGCGGTGGAACTCTATCGGCTGGCGGCGGACGGCGGGCGCAGCCTCGTCACCACCCGGCGCACCAATGCGGACGGCCGCACCGACACGCCCCTGCTGGCGGGGGACGACTTCATCCCCGGCACCTATGAGCTGGTGTTCCACATCGGCGCCCATTTCCGCGCCACCGGCGCGCCGGTGGCCGACCCGCCCTTCCTCGATGTGGTGCCCCTGCGCGTGACCCTGATCGAAGGCCACTATCACGTGCCGCTGCTGTGCTCCCCGTGGAGCTATTCCACCTATCGGGGGTCCTGAGCCCATGCCCGCCCCCTTCACCGGCCGCGACAATTCCGGCATCCCCACCGATCCCGTCACCGGCAAGCCCTATCCGCGCGATCTCGTGGGCTACGGCCGCACGCCGCCCCACCCCCATTGGCCCGGGGATGCGCGCATCGCGGTGCAGTTCGTGGTGAATTACGAGGAGGGCGGCGAGAATTCGGTGCTCCATGGCGACAACGCCTCGGAGGCCTTCCTCTCCGAGATCATCGGCGCCGTGCCCTGGCCCCGCCAGCGGCACATGAACATGGAATCCATCTACGAGTTCGGCGCCCGCGTCGGCATCTGGCGGCTGCTGCGCCTGTTTGGCGAACGCAACATGCCGGCGACCGTCTATGGCGTCGCCACCGCGCTCGCCCGCAATCCCGATGCCGTCGCGGCCATGCAGGAGGCCGGCTGGGAGCTGGCCAGCCACGGCTACAAGTGGATCGAATACAAGGACTTCACCCGCGACGCCGAGCGCGAGCACATCGAGGAGGCCGTGCGCCTGCACACTGAGGTCACCGGCGCCCGGCCGCTCGGCTTCTATCAGGGCCGCTCGGCCGAGCACACGGTGCCGCTGCTGATGGAGGAAGGCGGCTTCCTCTATGTGGCCGACAGCTATGCGGACGAGCTGCCCTACTGGATCTATGGGCCGCGCGGGCCTCAGTTGGTCGTTCCCTACACGCTCGATGCCAACGACATGCGCTTCTCCGTGGCGGCGGGCTTTTCCAACGGCACGGAATTCTTCGACTATCTGAAGGACAGCTTCGACCTGCTCTATGCCGAGGGCGCCACCGCCCCGCGCATGATGTCCATCGGCCTCCACCCGCGCCTCGCGGGGCGGCCCGGCCGGGCACAGGCGCTGGCCCGCTTCCTCGACTATATCGCCGGGCACGAGAAGGTGTGGGTGGCGCGCCGCCTCGACATCGCCCGCCACTGGATCGCCCATCACCCGCCGGCCGGGGGATACCGGCCCACCTACATGCCGCGCGGCCTGTTCGTGGAGCGGTTCGGCGGCGTCTACGAGCATTCGCCCTGGATCGCGGAAGGCGCCTACGACCGGGGCCTGACGGTGGCCGCCGACACGGCCGAGGGCCTGAACGCCACCTTCGCCGCCGTGCTGCGCGCCGCGCCCCTCGAGCAGCAGATGGGTGTCATCCACGCCCATCCGGATCTCGCCGGCAAGCTCGCGGAGGCGAAGCTCCTCACCGCCGATTCCGCCGCCGAGCAGGCCTCCGCCGGCCTCGACCAGCTCACGGCGGACGAAAAGGCGCGCTTCACCGCGCTGAACGACGCCTACAAGGCCAAGTTCGGCTTCGTCTTCATCATGGCCATCCGCGGCCGCAGCAAGGCCGACATCCTCGCCGGCTTCGAGCGTCGCCTCGCCCACGACCGCGATACCGAGGTGGCCGAGGCGCTGGCGCAGATCGAGCGCATCGCGCTGCTGCGCCTCTCCCAGATGCTGCCGGCCGCCTCCTGAACAAGGTTCCTTCCGTGCCCCGATCTGCCCCCGGTTCCGCCCCGCTCCCCTCCCCCCTCGACGGCGAGTTCATCGTCTCCCGCCTCAAGGAGCTTGCCGCCTGCACCGACGTGCCCGGCGAGATGACCCGCCTGACGCTCACCCCCGCCCACAAGAGGGCGGCGGCGCAGGTGTCGTTCTGGATGCGGGAGGCGGGGCTGGCGCAGGTCCACATGGACGCCACCGGCTCCATCGTCGGCCGCTACGCCGCCGACCGGGCGAACGCCAAGACCCTCATCCTCGGCTCGCACATCGACACGGTGCGCAATGCCGGCATCTATGACGGCAATCTGGGCGTGCTCGTCGCCATCGCCGCCGTGGAGCGGTTGAAGCAGCAGGGCCTGCGCCTGCCCTTCGCCATCGAGGTCGCGGCCTTCGCCGATGAGGAGGGCGTGCGCTTCCTCTCCACCCTCACCTCCTCCAAGGCCATGGCCGGCCTCTTCGATCCGAAGAGCCTGGAAGACGTGGACGCGCAGGGCATCTCCCGCATGGAGGCGCTGCGCTCCTTCGGCGCGCCGGTAGATCGCGTCGCCGATTGTCGGCGCGATCCCGCCGAGACGCTGGGCTATGTGGAAGTGCATATCGAGCAGGGGCCGGTGCTGGAGGCGGCGGGCGCGCCGCTCGGCATCGTCACCGGCATCGCCGGCGCCTCGCGCGGGCATGTGCGCATCCGGGGCGAGGCCGGCCATTCCGGCACCCTGCCCATGGCCATGCGCCACGACGCCCTCACCGCCGCCGCCGAGATGATCCTCGCCGTCGAGGCGCGCGGCCGCGCCGACGGCAGGGAGCTGGTGGCCACGGTCGGCACGCTTATCATCGCCGGCAGCGCGGTGAACGTGGTGCCGGGCGAGGTGCAGTTCTCCCTCGACGTGCGCGCCCTCTCCGACGAATTGCGCACCCGCGCCGTCGCCGACATCCGCGCGGCCGTCGCCGACATCGCAAAGCGGCGCGGGGTGAAGGCGAGCGTGGACATCGGCCACGAAGTGCCCGCCGCCCCCTGCCACGGCCCGCTCAAGGAGCGCATGGCCAAGGTGGTGGAGGGCCTTCAGCTTCCCGTCGTGCGCCTGCCCTCGGGTGCCGGGCACGACGCCATGGTGTTTCGCGGGGTTATGCCCATGGCCATGCTGTTCGTGCGATCCGAGAACGGCAGCCACAACCCCCGCGAATACGCCGCCCCCGCCGACATCGGCCTCGCGGCGGAAGCGCTCTATGCGTTCCTGCTGAAGACGGCCGAGGAGATGTGAGGGGCTTGTACCCCGGACGCATGGAGCGTCAGCGGAATGCGATCCGGGGTCCAGCGCAAAGGTCCGCCGAAGGCGCTGCGGCATCCTGCGCCTTCGGCAAGGACCGCTGCGCGGAAGCTCTTGCGCTGGATCCCGGCTCTCGTTCCGCTATCGCTTCAGTCGGCCGGGATGCTGGAACCTCACCCGTCCGCCCGGCCGAGAACCTCCTCGGCGGTGAATTTGTAGGTGCGGCCGCAGAATTCGCAGGTCACGGTCACCTTGCCGTCGTCCTGGATCATCTCGCGCCGCTCTTCCGGGCCGAAGGAGGCAAGGACGCCGGAGACCTTTTCGCGCGAGCAGGAGCAGCGCGCCGCGATGGGCAGCGGATCGAACACCCGCACGCCCCGCTCGTGGAACAGGCGGTAGAGCAGCCGCTCGGAGGAGAGATCGCGGTCGATCAGCTCCACGTCCTCCAGCGTGCCGACGAGGGAGCGGGCCTCAACCCACGCATCGTCCTCGTCCACCTTATGCTCTTCCACGCCCTCGGGCGCGTCGCCGGGGGAGAGGTCGGCCATGCGGGCGCGGGAGGCGTCCTGGGGCAGGAACTGCGCGAGCAGGCCGCCGGCGCGCCACGAGGATTCTGCGCCGCCCGCCTTCATCTCCTCGCCCACGGCGAGGCGCACGCGGGTGGGAATCTGTTCGGACTGGTGGAAATACTCGTGCGCCGCCGCCTCCAGCCCCGAGCCGTCGAGGGCGACCACGCCCTGATAGCGGTTGGTGCTGATGCCCTGGTCGATGGTCATGGCGAGATGACCGCGCCCGAGCAAAGCGGCCGGGGAGGTCTCGTTGCGGCGCTCGGCTTCGGCCAGAGCGTCGGCATCGTAGCGGGCATAGGCGCGGATCTTGTCCGGGCTCACGAAGTCGGCCACCACCATGTCCACCGGCCCGTCGGTCTGGGTCTGGAGGATGAAGCGGCCTTCGAACTTCAGCGAGGAGCCGAGCAGCACGGCGAGCGTCACCGCCTCGCCCACCACGCGCTTCACGGCGGGGGGATAGGCGTGGTGCGCGAGCAGCGCGTCGAGGGTGGGACCGAGGCGCACGGTGCGGCCGCGGATGTCGAGGGCATCCACCTGGAAGGCGGTGACGATATCATCCTGCGCGGCTTCGGATGCGGCGCGGGTGGCGGTGCGGGTGCGCTCGCCCTTCATGAGAGGTCTCCGGACGTGCCGGACCCGCCTGCCCGCGCTCTATGCACAGCCAATGGGTCCCAAAGGTTTGGTCCCACACATATTCACGAGCCGGGCCGTTTCAACCCGGCTCGCGATGCCGTCTGGAAGAGGCTCAGCCGCCCACCGCGTCGAAGCACCAGGCGAGCACGCCCTTCTGGGCGTGCAGGCGGTTCTCCGCCTCGTCGAACACCACGGACTGCGGGCCGTCCATCACCACGTCCGTCACCTCCTCGCCGCGATGGGCGGGCAGGCAGTGCATGAAGATGGCGTCCTTGTCCGCCCGCGCCATCAGGGCCGAATTGACCTGATAGGGCTTGAGGATGTTGTGGCGCCGCTCGGCCTCCTTGTCGCCCATGGAGACCCAGGTGTCGGTGATGACGCAATCCACGCCCTCCACCGCCTCTTCCGGATCGCGCATGAACTTCACCTTGGCCTTGGTGCGCTTCACGAAATCCTTCAGCGCCTGGCGCGGCGACAATTCCTTGGGCGTCGCCACCTTCAGGGTGAAGTCGAAGCGCTGGGCGGCATGAACCCACGAGGCCAGCACGTTGTTGGCGTCGCCCGTCCAGGCCACCGAGCGGCCGGTGATGGGGCCGCGATGCTCCTCGAAGGTCATCACGTCCGCCATCACCTGGCAGGGATGGGAGATGCGGGTGAGGCCGTTGATGACCGGCACGGTGGCGTACTTGGCAAGCTCCGTCAGGTCGTCATGGTCCAGGATGCGGATCATGATGGCGTCGACGAAGCGCGAGAGCACGCGGGCCGTGTCGGCAATGGTCTCGCCGCGGCCGAGCTGCATCTCCTGGCCGGTGAGCATGATGGTCTCGCCGCCCAGCTGGCGCATGGCGAGGTCGAACGACACGCGCGTGCGGGTGGACGGCTTGTCGAACACCATGGCCAGCGACTTGCCGGCGAGCGGCTTTTCCACCGGCTCACCCGCCTTCCGGCGGGCCTTCAGGTCCTTGGAGAAGTCCAGAACCCGGCGCAGCTCCTCGGCCGGGATCTCGGACAGGTCGAGAAAGTGACGCACCCCATTCCCCTTCATTCGGCCGCTCCCTTCACCGGATCCGAGGCGAGACGCGCCTCGATGCGCCGGCAGGCGGCTTCGATCTTGTCGGCTGCAATGCCCACCTCTTCCTCGCTCACATTGAGCGGCGGCAGCAGGCGGATGACGTTCTCGGCGGCGCCGGGCACCAGCATGCCCTCCTCGCGCAGCGCGGCGATCAGTTCGGGCGCCGGCACGGCGGCCTTGATGCCGAGCAGCAGGCCCTGCCCGCGCAGTTCGGCGATGACGGCGGGATGGCTGTCGCGCAGTTCGGCGAGGCGCTGCTGGAAGCGGCCGGCGACGCGGTTCACGCGATCGAGGAAGCCATCCTCCAGCACCACGTCCAGCACCGCGTTGCCCACCGCCATGGCCAGCGGATTGCCGCCATAGGTGGAGCCGTGGGTGCCCACCGTCATGCCCTTGGCGGCCTCCTCGGTGGCAAGGCACGCCCCCATGGGGAAGCCGCCGCCGATGCCCTTGGCCACCGACATGATGTCCGGGGTGATGCCGGTCCACTCATGCGCGAACAGGCGGCCGGTGCGACCGACACCGCTCTGCACCTCGTCCAGCACCAAGAGCAGGCCGTTCTCGTCGCACAGCTCGCGCAGGCCCTGCAGGAAACCGGCGGGCGGCACGCGCACGCCGCCCTCGCCCTGCACCGGCTCCACCAGGATGGCGGCGGTCTCGGAGGTCACGGCGGCGCGGGCGGCGTCGAGATCGCCGAACGGCACCTGGTCGAAGCCCGGCAGGTCCGGGCCGAAGCCTTCGAGATACTTCGGGTTGCCGCCGGCGGCGATGGTCGCCAGCGTACGGCCGTGGAACGCGCCCTCGAAGGTAATGATGCGGTTCTTCTCCGGATGGCCGCTCACATATTGATAGCGGCGCGCCATCTTGATGGCGCACTCCAGCGCTTCCGCACCGGAATTGGTGAAGAACATGGTGTCCGCGAAGGTCGCGGCCTTCAGCCGGTCGGCCAGCTTCTCGGCGCCGGGGATGCGGAACAGGTTGGACACGTGCCACAGCTTCGTCGCCTGCTCGGAGAGCGCGGCGGCGAGATAGGGATTGGCGTGGCCCAGCACGTTCACGGCGATGCCGGCGGTGAAGTCGAGGAAACGTCGCCCGTCCGTCGTGACGAGCCAGCAGCCCTCTCCCCTCTCGAACTGGAGGTCGATGCGTGCGTAGGTCGGCAGAACGGCGGTGATCACTTCATTCCTCCTGCAGCTTCCTGCTGGGCTTCCTTGAGGTTGCACGGGTTCACGAACACTGTGCGACAGCCCGGCTATGGCAGAGCGGCGCGCACAAACTAAAAAAGGCCGCCCATGCGGGGGGGCGGCCCGACCTCCGGATTCTAATGAACATGCGCGCGAGGTCAACCGATGGCGGGCCGCAGAGAGAATCGCGCCCGCGACCGCCGGACGCACAAGGGTAAACGAAGCCTTAAGGAGCTGGGGAAAACGCCTCGGCACCCCTTGCCGACTCTGTTGCGAGGACCGGCCATATTGTAGGTTCTGGATCGTCAGCCACGAGATGTCGTGCGCAGGGCATCAGGAACCCACTTCCAGGAACCGTTATCCGGGTCCATCCGGGCGCTTTGCCGCGCTCGGGAACGGGGAGGGAGTCCGCCTTGCGAAGTCACGGCCCGGGACGCGCCCGAACGGCGTGCTTTCAGATGGCTGGATGCGGCGCCGAGCGTTTCCGGCGCCCGCGGCGTTCTTGAAATGCTGCCGGTTGAAATGCGGCGAGTAGATGCGGCGAATGGAGAAGAGCGATGAGCTGGAATGACGAGCGCGTCGAACTCTTGAAGAAGCTCTGGAGCGAAGGCCTCTCCGCGAGCCAGATCGCGACCGAGCTTGGCGAGGTGACGCGCAATGCCGTCATCGGCAAGGTGCATCGCCTCGGCCTGTCCGGCCGGGCGAAGGCCGCCCCCGCCCCGGCGCGCCCCCGCGCCGGTGGAACGGCGCCGGCCAAGGCGGGTCCCATGGGCGGCCCGATGGGCACGCCCGCCGGGCGCCCCGACAATCAGGCGCGGCCCCAGCGGCCGACCACCATCGGCAACACCGCCCTCGCGGCCGATCTGGACGAGGCACCGGAAGAGGCACCGGCGCCCGCCCCCGTCATGAGCGACAACGTGGTGCCCATGACCCAGGGCTGCACCATCATGCAGCTCACCGAGAGCACCTGCCGCTGGCCGCTGGGCGAGCCCGGCACCGAAAGCTTCCACTTCTGCGGCGGCAAGGCCAATCCGGGCATGCCCTATTGCCAGACCCACGCCCGCATCGCCTACCAGCCGGTGCAGGACCGCCGCCGCGACCGCCGCCTCGCCTATCTCTGAGGCGGGACGCGATCAGGAAGAAAAAGGGCCGGTCTCCGGATGGAGGCCGGCCCTTCCTGTTTCAGGGGTGGGGAGTCACCCCCCGGCTCGTCCGGGGGGTCCACGCTTCCACCGTCTCGCTTCAAGGATGGATGCGCCGGCCTCTCGTCCCGGTGGATGCCCCGGACAAGCCGGGGCATGACGGCTCTGGAACGACGGGTTCCGATGTGATCGGGCGTCCATCACGCCATTGAAAAAGGGCCGGTCTCCGAGCGGAGACCGGCCCTTTTCTTTTCAGTCTGCGGAAGCGTTCAGTCGTCCAGCCCCAGCGAGGGCGCGGCGCGGCGTTCCAGCACGTCGCGGATGGCGGCGACCATTTCGCTCTCCTTCACCGCGAACTGGGCGGGGCGGGCGGCGCGATATTCCGCATTGTCGGCGATGCCGGCGGCGATCTTCGCGCCTTCCACCAGATCCTTGATCTGGACCTCGCCGGCGTCCTTCTCGTTGGAACCCTGGATGATGACGGCCGGGGCGCCGCGGCGGTCGGCGTATTTCATCTGCGCCTTCATGCCGGCGCCGCCGAGATACATCTCGGCGCGGATGCCGTTGGACCGCAGCTCGGACACCATCTTCATGTAGTCGGCGATGCGCGCCGGCTCCTTGTCCATGGCCAGCACCACAACCGGGCCGACCTCCGCGTCCGCATCCATCTTGCCGAGGAAGGCGAGGGCCGCGAGCAGGCGGGAGACGCCGATGGAAAAGCCGGTGGCCGGCACCTTCTCGCCGCGGAAACGGGCGACGAGGCCGTCATAACGCCCGCCGCCGGCCACCGAGCCGAAGCGCACGGGGCGGCCGGTCTCGTCGGTGATCTCGAAGGTCAGCTCGGCCTCGTAGACGGGACCGGTGTAATATTCGAGGCCGCGCACCACGCTGGGGTCGATCTTCACCCGGTCCTGATAGCCGCCGGCCGCGAGCAGGGTGCGGATGTCGTTCAATTCCGCCATGCCTTCCTGGAAGGCGGCATTGCCGGCGAGGGCGGCGGCGAGCTGCACATCGTCCAGTTCCACCTCGACGCCCACGTCGGTGGCGCGCACGCCCTTGCCGGTGAGCATGGCGAGCACGACGGCGGCCTGACGCTCATCAAGGCCCGCGCCCTTGGTGAAGTCGCCGCTCTCGTCCTTGCGACCGGGACCGAGCAGGAGGGCGACGCCCTCGGCGCCGAACTTGTCGAACTTGTCGATGGCGCGCAGCACGGTGAGGCGGCGGCCGGCATTCTCATCGCCGCCGAGGCCGATGGCCTCCATCACGCCGTCGAGCACCTTGCGGTTGTTCACCTTCACCACATAGGAGCCGCGCGGAATGCCCACTGCCTCCAGCGTGTCGGCGGCCATCATGCAGATCTCGGCATCCGCCGCGACGGAGGGCGCGCCCACCGTGTCGGCGTCGAACTGCATGAACTGGCGGAAGCGGCCGGGGCCGGGCTTCTCGTTGCGGAAGACGTAGCCGGCCCGGTAGGAGCGGTAGGGCTTGGGCAGCTGCTCGAAATGCTCGGCCACGTAGCGCGCCAGCGGTGCGGTGAGGTCGTAGCGCAGGGAGAGCCACTGCTCGTCGTCGTCCTGGAAGGAGAAGACGCCCTCGTTGGGCCGGTCGAGGTCGGGCAGGAACTTGCCGAGCGCATCGGTATATTCGATGGCCGGGGTCTCCAGCGCCTCGAAGCCGTAGAGCGCATAGACGGCGCGGATCTTCTCCAGCATGGCGCGGGTGGCGGAAAGCTCCGCGCCGGTGCGATCGACGAGGCCGCGCGGGAGCCGCGCCTTCGGCTTGAATTCTTTGGCCATGATGCTTCGATGCTTCGGGACGTGGCGTCCCGCCCGGTAATGCAAGGTTCGGGGCGTCTTAGAGGACGGGACCGGTGACGGCAAGGTCGCGGACCCGGACCGGCCGGGCACCCGGCAAAAACATGCCGTAAAGGCACCTGTGCCATGACAGCGCCGTCTTCCGCGCGCATGATGGCAAACGGGTAGCGGCATCCGCCGGCTTCACCCTCATCCCAGACCTGCCGTCATGCTGCGCCTTTATGCGTGGGGCGGCGCCATTGCAGCATGGAGGACACGCTTGCCCCACGACACGCCGCTCATTGCGACCCTCGTCGGGGCCTTCGTCCTCGCCTTCGTGCTCGGTGCCATCGCGCAGCGTCTCAAGCTGTCGCCGCTGGTGGGCTATCTCCTCGCCGGCGTGCTGGCCGGCCCCTTCACCCCCGGCTTCGTGGCCGACGAGCATCTGGCGCTGGAGCTGGCCGAGATCGGCGTGATCCTGCTCATGTTCGGCGTCGGCCTGCATTTTTCCCTGTCCGACCTGCTGTCGGTAAAGGCCATCGCCATTCCCGGCGCGGTGGTGCAGATCGCGGCGGCGACTGTGATGGGCATGGGCCTCGCCTGGGCTCTGGGATGGAATCTCGGCGCCGGCCTCGTCTTCGGCATCGCCTTGTCGGTCGCCTCCACCGTCGTGCTTTTGCGCGCCCTGCAGGAGCGGCGCATGGTGGAGAGCGAGCAGGGGCGCATCGCGGTGGGCTGGCTCATCGTCGAGGACCTCGCCATGGTCCTCGCTCTCGTGCTCCTGCCGGCGCTGTCCGGCGCGCTCGGCGGACGGACGGTCACCACCGGCACCATCGACTGGCTGGGCCTCGGCGGCGACGTGTGGACCACCCTCGGCATCACACTGGTGAAGGTCGCCGGCTTCGTGGTGCTGATGCTGGTGGTGGGCCGCCGCGTCATCCCCTGGGTGATGCACTGGGTGGCGCACATCGGCTCGCGCGAGCTGTTCCGCCTGGCGGTGCTGGCCATCGCGCTGGGCGTGGCGTTCGGCTCGGCCAAGCTGTTCGGCGTGTCGTTCGCGCTCGGCGCCTTCTTCGCCGGCATGGTGCTGAGCGAGAGCCCCCTCTCCCACCGCGCCGCCGAGGAGACGCTCCCCCTGCGCGACGCCTTCGCCGTGCTGTTCTTCGTCTCGGTGGGCATGCTGGTGGACCCCTCCATCGTGGTGAAGAGCCCGGTGCCCCTGCTGGTGACGGTGCTGATCGTGCTGTTCGGCAAGTCGCTCGCCGCCTTCCTCATCGTGCGGGCGTTCGGCTACGGCAATTCCACCGCCTTCACCATCTCCGCCTCGCTGGCGCAGATCGGCGAATTCTCCTTCATCCTCGTGGCGCTGGGCGTGGACCTGCAATTGCTGCCGGCGGAGGGGCGCGACCTGATCCTCGCGGCGGCGATCATCTCCATCCTCGCCAACCCGTTCTTCTTCCTGGTGCTGGACCGCTACCGCGCCCGCCACGCGCCGCTGCGGCCGGAAAAAGCCGCTGCGCCTGCTCCCGCCCCCAAGCCCGTCCCGGCGCTGCCGGAGACGGCGCTCGCCAACCACACGGTGCTGGTCGGCTACGGCCGGGTGGGCCGCCTCGTCGCCGACGGATTGAAGGCGGCCGGCACGCCCTTCCTCGTCATCGAGGACCAGGGCGACCGGCTGGAGGAGCTGAAGCGCCTGGGCCTCGAGGCGGTGAATGCCAACGCCGCCTCGGCTCCGGCCATCGCGGCGGCCAACGTCGCCGGCGCCCGGCGCATCATCCTCGCCATCCCGGACGGCTTCGAGGCCAGCAACGTTCTGAAGAAGGCGCGCCAGCTCAATCCCGGCATCGAGATCGTGGCCCGCGCCCATTCCGATGCCGAGGTGGAGCACCTGCGGCAGAGCGGAGCCGACTTCATCATCATGGGTGAGCGGGAGGTGGCGCGCGGCATGCTGGCGCATGTGCTGGAGACCTCCCAGAACGACATCGCCGCCGCGGCCGCCGCGGAGCAGGCGGTGGAAGGCGGCAACCGGGCCGTGCCCGCGGTTTCCATCGGCGCGGCGCCCTCGGCCGAAGCTGCGCCGGGCCTTGCGGAGCCGGCTGCTGCGGCGCAAAAAGAGACGCTGTAGCTCGACCTTTATTGCGAATAAGTTGCAATTGCAGGAAGGGTGCGGTAGTTTTTGCGAATTGATCGCAACAAAGGCGGCCGCACCCGTCACGACCGCCGGACCGGAGCATTCCCGTGCCCGACGCTTTCGTCCTGTCCCGCCGACATTTTCCGGCGCTTCTCCTCGCCGCCGCGGCGGCGCTGCTCGCCCCCCTCCCAGCCCGCGCGGCCGCGCCGTTCAAGGTGGTCACCACCTTCACCGTCATCGCCGACATGGCGAAGAACGTGGCGGGCGACGCCGCGCAGGTGGAGAGCATCACCAAGCCGGGCGCCGAGATCCATAATTACCAGCCCACCCCCGGCGACCTCATCAAGGCGCAGGGCGCGAACCTGATCCTGTGGAACGGGCTGAACCTGGAACTGTGGTTCGAGAAATTCTTCTCGCGCCTCAAGAATGTGCCGAGCGTGGTGGTGTCGAAGGGCGTCGAGCCCATGGGCATCACCGAGGGCCCCTACAGCGGCAAGCCCAACCCCCACGCCTGGATGTCGCCCTCCGCCGCGCTGATCTACGTGGACAACATCCGCGACGCGCTGGTGAAGTATGATCCGGCCAACGCCGCGACCTACACGGCCAATGCCGCCGCCTACAAGGCGAAGATCACCGCCGCCATCGACCCCATCCGCGCGGAGCTGGAGAAGGTGCCGGCGGAGCAGCGCTGGCTCGTGACCAGCGAAGGCGCCTTCTCCTATCTCGCCCGCGACTTCGGGCTGAAGGCGCTCTATCTCTGGCCCATCAACGCCGACCAGCAGGGCACGCCCCAGCAAGTGCGCCGCGTGGTGGACCTGATGAAGAAGGACCACATCCCCGTCATCTTCTCGGAAAGCACCATCTCCGCCGAGCCGGCCAAGCAGGTGGCGCGGGAGACGGGCGCGCGCTACGGCGGCGTGCTCTATGTGGATTCCCTCTCCGACCCCTCCGGCCCGGTGCCCACCTATCTCGACCTGCTCAAGGTGACGAGCGGCACCATCGCGGCCGGCCTAACAGGGAAGGCGGCCCAATGAACGCGCCCCTCTCCCGCCAGTCCCTCGCGGAAGCCGGCGCCGGCATTCTCGTCGAGCACGTCACCGTCACCTATCGCAACGGCCACACGGCCCTGCGCGATGCGAGCTTCGCCATTCCCACCGGCACCATCACCGCGCTGGTCGGGGTGAACGGCTCCGGCAAGTCCACCTTGTTCAAGACCATCATGGGCTTCCTCAAGGCCGCGCGGGGCGAGGTGCGCATCCTCGGCCTGAGCGTCCCTGAGGCGCTGAAGCGCAACGTGGTCGCCTATGTGCCGCAGGCCGAGGAGGTGGACTGGACCTTCCCCGTCCTCGTCGAAGACGTGGTGATGATGGGCCGCTACGGCCACATGAATTTCCTGCGCATGCCCAGCGCCGCCGACCGCGCGGCGGTGGAGGCGGCCCTCTCCCGCGTCAACATGCTGGATTTCCGCAAGCGCCAGATTGGCGAGCTCTCCGGCGGACAGCGCAAGCGCGTGTTCCTCGCCCGCGCTCTGGCGCAGGACGCCCGCGTGATCCTGCTCGACGAGCCCTTCACCGGCGTCGACGTGAAGACCGAGGACGCCATCATCGCCCTTCTGCGCGCCCTGCGCGACGAGGGGCGGGTCATGCTGGTCTCCACCCACAATCTCGGCTCGGTGCCGGAATTCTGCGACCGCACCGTGCTGGTGAAGGGCACCGTGCTCGCCTACGGCCTGACCTCCGAGGTCTTCACGCAAGCGAATCTTGAGAAGGCCTTCGGCGGCGTGCTGCGCCATTTCGTGCTGGACGAGAGCCACGCGACGACGCCCGGCACGCTGGGCGTGCTCACCGACGACGAGCGCCCCCTCGTCCTCTACAAGGACCGCCCCGCCCAGAGCGGCACGGCGGGATCATCCGAGGGGATCGGGTGATGGCGACCGGAACCGCCCTCGCGCCCCGGCCAAGCGACAGCACAGCTGGAGCGCTGAGCCGGGGCCCAGCGCAAGACTCCTGCGCAGCAGCCCCCATCAAGCGGTCTCCGAAGCACGGCGCATTCGCCAGGGCGACCGTCATCCCCCGGCTTGTCCGGGGGATCCACCGGGCAGCACCAAGGGTGCCCGAAAACCGCGTGCGGTCCAACGGATGGGTGGATCCCCCGGACAAGCCGGGGGATGACAGCTCTGGGGAAAGGCGCGCCTGACCATGACCCCCACCCTCTCCCTCCTCCTCGAACCCTTCTCCTATTCCTACATGGTCAACGCCATGTGGGTGTCCGCGCTGGTGGGTGCGGTGTGCGCCTTCCTCTCGGCCTTCCTCATGCTCAAGGGCTGGTCGCTGATCGGCGATGCCCTGTCCCACTCCATCGTGCCGGGCGTGGCGGGCGCCTACATGCTGGGGCTGCCCTTCTCGGTGGGCGCCTTCTTCGCCGGGGCGCTGGCGGCGGGGGCGATGCTGTTCCTTCAGGAGCGGACCAAGCTGAAGGAGGATGCCGTCATCGGCCTCATCTTCACCTCCTTCTTCGGGCTCGGCCTGTTCATGGTCTCGCTCTCGCCCACCTCGGTGAACGTGCAGACCATCGTGCTCGGCAACATCCTCGCCATCTCGCCCGGCGATACGTTGCAGCTCGCCATCATCGGCTTCGTCTCCCTCGCGCTGCTGCTCGTGTTCTGGAAGGACCTGATGGTGACCTTCTTCGACGAGAGCCACGCCCGCTCCATCGGCCTGAAACCCACCGCGCTCAAGGTGATGTTCTTCACTTTGCTCGCCGCCTCGACGGTGGCGGCGTTGCAGACGGTGGGCGCCTTCCTCGTCATCGCCATGGTGGTTACGCCGGGCGCCACCGCCTATCTCCTCACCGACCGCTTCCCCCGCCTCATCGCCTTGTCCGTCGCCATCGGCGCGACCACCTGCTTCGTCGGCGCCTATGCCTCCTATTTCCTCGATGGGGCGACGGGCGGGATCATCGTGGTGCTGCAGACGCTGATCTTCCTCCTCGCCTTCGTCTTCGCCCCCAAGCACGGCGTGCTGGCGGCGCGGCGGCAGGCGGCCGAGGCGTTAAAGGAGGGCGCGGCATGAGCCTTTTCGCCCCCTTCCAGTTCGATTTCATGCAGACCGCCCTCGTCATCGCCGCGCTGGTGGCGGTACCCATGGCGCTGCTTTCCTGCTTCCTGGTGCTGAAGGGCTGGTCGCTGATGGGGGATGCCGTCTCCCACGCGGTGCTGCCGGGCGTGGTGCTGGCCTACATGGCCGGCCTGCCGCTGGCCTTCGGCGCCTTCGTGGCGGGCATGATCTGCGCGCTCGGCACCGGCTATCTCAAGGCCAACAGCCGGGTGAAGGAAGACACTGTCATGGGCGTGGTCTTCTCCGGCATGTTCGGGCTGGGGCTGGTGCTCTACACCAAGATCCAGACCGACGTGCACCTCGACCACATCCTCTTCGGCGACATGCTGGGCGTGAGCTGGGGCGACATCGCCGAGAGCGCGATCATCGCCGGCCTCGTGACCCTGGTGCTGCTCGCCAAATGGCGCGATCTGCTGCTGAACGCCTTCGATCCTGCGCAGGCGAAGGCGGTGGGGCTTCACACCGGCCTGTTGCATTACGGCCTCTTGGTGATGCTCTCGCTGACCATCGTCGCGGCGCTGAAAGCCGTGGGCATCATCCTCGCCGTGGCGCTGCTCATCGCGCCGGGGGCCATCGCGTTTCTCGTGACGAAGCGCTTCGGCTGGATGCTGGTGACGGCGGTTCTGGTGGCCGTCTCCTGCTCGCTCGCCGGGGTCTACCTCTCCTTCTTCCTCGACTCGGCCCCCGCGCCGACCATCGTGCTGCTGATGACGGGCGTGTTCATCGCAGCGTTCCTGGGCGTGCGGGTGAAGGCGCGGCGGGTGGAGGCGGCGGAGGGCGCGTCATGATGATCGCGGAACGGGTGCTGATGCTCACGCAGGACGGCACCGAGGTCCCCGTCCCCGTCCGCATCTTCGCGCCGGTGGAAGGTACTGTGGACTGGAGCTGCCGCGCCGAGATTCACTGGCCGGAGGGACTCGCGGTGAGCACCACCTACGGCCTTGATGCCGTACAGGCGCTCCATCTCACCCTGCAGGCGATCGGCTCCCGCCTCTACATGAGCGACGCCCACAAGGAAGGCTGGTTGCGCTGGGGCGAGCCCCGCTCAGGCTATGGCTTCCCCATCATCAAGATGCTGCGGCACGAGCTGATCGGCGATGATGCGCGGTTTGATGGGAATGATTGAGGGCGGCCCTCCGCCAGCCTCGAAAGCGCACCGGCTCTCCTCGTGCCGCTGATGATGGGCGCGTTCATCGCGTCGTTTGTGGGGACGGGGGAACGCGCGGCAGGTAGACGGGGAGCACACTGCATTAGGGAGCATTGGTAGCTGGGGATTGATAATAGGTAAAAAATCCTATACAGTCGGATCCGACTTGGTTGGGGGATCCCTCAATGGCCCGAGACGTTGATATAGAATTACTTCGCTTGCGGTCGGATTTGAGTTGGCTGCGCTTAAAGTGGCGAATAGCTCGGATTGCTTTATCGGAAAAGGAATTTGATCCTAATCAACCTCGTGTGCCTGCTGGCAACCCGGATGGGGGTCGCTGGACGGGATCGGGTTCAACAGCCGGCGCTTCAAGTGAAACCCCGCCCAAGGCGCGTACAATGCCTGGCCGCCTAACCGCGGCAAGCAAACAACGCCTTTCCGACTGCGAATTCCAATTTCACCTCGATTCACTCCGTTGCAGCAAGGTAAAAATGGAATCATGCTGGAGTCAGGCGATGGTCAGAAAGGTAGTATGCGACAGAGGACATCCAATTCCACCTCTTTATTATTAGGATTAATGAAATGATCATCGCCCAGAGAAAACTAATTGCCCGCGTCGATAATAAAGAAAATGAAGTTATTATTAATATTTTTTTACCTGAGAAAAATGATGGCGTTTGGGGGTGCAATATAGAAATAAATTGGCCGGATGGTCCATATAAATCAATTACATATGGCAGCGACTCAGCTCAAGCTCTTGATCTCGCATTTCAGAACGTTGGATCATTACTATATTTTAGCGATTATCACAATTCTGGAGTTTTGAGATGGGGAGACAGCTATAAGGGATATGGTTTTCCCGTGCCCAAGAATGCGCGCGACCTTCTGTTCGGGGACGATGCGCGTTTCTATGGGCTCGATGACGCCGTGAGCTGAAAAGAGGGAGCCCTCATCACCCTTGACGCCCCATCCCCTCAGGCGTAACCCCATCTGCGGGACACCTCCCCCCAACGGGAGGCGCCCATCTGTAAGGATGGATTACATGACGACGAATCCTGCTCCGGCCACGCGTCCGGAGAACCCCAATTTTTCCTCCGGCCCCTGCGCCAAGCGTCCCGGCTGGACGCTGGAAGGCCTTTCCGACGCTCCCCTCGGCCGCTCGCACCGCGCCAAGGTCGGCAAGGTGAAGCTGAAGGAAGCCATCGACCTCACCCGTGAGGTGCTGGAAGTCCCGGCCGACTACCGCATCGGCATCGTCCCCGCTTCCGATACCGGCGCCGTGGAAATGGTGCTGTGGTCCGTGCTCGGCGCGCGCCCGGTGGACATGCTGGCCTGGGAAAGCTTCGGCGAGGGCTGGGTGACGGATGTCGTCAAGCAGCTCAAGCTCACCGATGCCCGCGCGCTGACCGCCCCCTATGGCGAGCTGCCGGACCTCAAGAGCGTCGATTTCACCCACGACGTGGTCTTCACCTGGAACGGCACCACCTCCGGCGTCATGGTGCCGGACGCGGACTGGATTCCGGCTGATCGCGAGGGCCTGACCATCTGCGACGCCACCTCGGCGGCGTTCGCGCAGAAGCTCGATTTCGCCAAGCTCGATGTGGTCACCTTCTCCTGGCAGAAGGTGCTCGGCGGCGAGGCGGCCCACGGCATGCTCATCCTCTCCCCCCGCGCGGTGGCGCGGCTGGAGAGCTACAAGCCGGCGTGGCCCCTGCCCAAGATCTTCCGCATGACCAAGGGCGGCAAGCTCATCGAAGGCATCTTCGAGGGCGAGACCATCAACACCCCGTCCATGCTGTGCGTCGAGGACTATCTCGATGCGCTCAAGTGGTCGAAGAACATCGGCGGCCTCTCGGCGCTGCAGGAGCGGTCCAACCGCAACTTCGAGGCCATCGCCCAGTGGGTGCACCGCACCCCGTGGGTGGACTTCCTCGCCATCGATCCGGTGACGCGCTCCAACACCTCGGTGTGCCTGAAGGTGGTGGATGCGGACGTGACCGCGCTTCCCGCCGACGCGCAGGCCGCCTTCGCCAAGGCCATCGCCTCCGGCCTCGAGAAGGGCGGCATCGCCTACGACATCGGCGCCTATCGCGACGCCCCTCCCGGCCTGCGCATCTGGTGCGGCGCCACCGTCGAGCGTGCCGACGTGGAAGCCCTGACCCACTGGCTCGACTGGGCCTTCACCGAGGCGAAGTCCGCGCTGCCCAAGGCGGCGTGATTTAAGCTGGGTAAGACCGGGCAAGCGGTTCGGCTGGGAGCACTGCGTCCCCTCTCCCCTTGCGGGAGAGGGCTAGGGTGAGGGGTAAAAACCTCACCATTCGCGCTGCCTCTGGCCCCCCGAGCCCCCTCACCCCCAGCCCCTCTCCCGTCCGAACTCGGCTGTTGTCGAGTTCGGTTCGTGAAGGTCGAACTCGGCAACAGCCGAGTTCGAGGGGAGAGGGGAGAGCCCCAGGTGGCGCACGATCCCATTTCACCTCCCCCGCAAGCGGGCGAGGTCCACGCCGGTGACGCGCGAACGACCGCGCATGCCCGGCCCATCCCATTCGCGAAACGGAGCCCATCCCATGGCACCCCGCGTTCTCATCTCCGACAAGCTCTCCCCCGCCGCCATCCAGATCTTCAAGGACCGCGGCGTGGAGGTGGATTTCCAGCCGGACCTCGGCAAGGACAAGGACAAGCTCGCCGAGATCATCGGCAATTATGACGGCCTCGCCATCCGCTCGGCCACCAAGGTGACGCCGAAGATCCTGGAGAAGGCCAACCGCCTCAAGGTCATCGGCCGCGCCGGCATCGGCGTCGACAATGTCGACCTGCCGGCCGCGACCGCCAAGGGCGTGATCGTGATGAACACGCCGTTCGGCAATTCCATCACCACCGCCGAGCACGCGATTGCGATGATGTTCGCCCTCGCCCGCGAGATCCCGGCGGCGGATGCCTCCACCCAGGCCGGCAAGTGGGAGAAGAACCGCTTCATGGGCGTCGAGGTCACGGGCAAGACCCTCGGCATCATCGGCTGCGGCAACATCGGCTCCATCGTCGCCGAGCGCGGCGTGGGCTTGCGGATGAAGGTCATCGCCTTCGACCCCTTCCTCTCGCCCGAGCGCGCCCTCGACCTCGGCGTGGAGAAGGTGGAGCTGGACGACCTCCTCGCCCGCGCCGATTTCATCACCCTGCACACGCCCCTCACCGAGAAGACCAAGAATATCCTCTCGGCCGAGAATCTCGCCAAGACGAAGAAGGGCGTGCGCATCATCAACTGCGCCCGCGGCGGGCTGGTGGATGAGGAGGCGCTGCGCGCGGCGCTCGATTCCAAGCATGTGGCCGGAGCGGCCTTCGACGTGTTCACCGTCGAGCCGGCGGAGACCAACCCGCTGTTCGGCCATCCCAACGTGGTGTGCACGCCCCACCTCGGCGCCGCCACCACCGAGGCGCAGGAGAATGTCGCGCTGCAGGTCGCCGAGCAGATGAGCGATTATCTCCTGACCGGCGCCATCTCCAATGCGGTGAACTTCCCCTCCATCACCGCGGAAGAGGCGCCGAAGCTCAAGCCCTTCATCGAGCTTTCCGAAAAGCTGGGCTCCTTCGCCGGCCAGCTCACCGACACGGACATCAAGACCGTGCGCATCATCTATGAGGGCGCGGTGGCGGACCTGAAGGTGAAGGCGCTGACCTCCGCCGCCGTGGCCGGCCTGCTGCGCCCGGCGCTGGCCGACATCAACGTCGTCTCCGCCCCCTCGGTGGCCAAGGAGCGCGGCGTGGTGATCGAGGAGACCACCCGCGCCGCCACCGGCGATTACGAAAGCCTCATCACCGTGACGGTGGTGACGGACAAGTTCGAGCGCTCGGTCTCCGGCACGGTGTTCGCGGACGGGCATCCGCGCATCGTCAACATCAAGGGCATCAAGGTGGATGCCGAGTTCGCTCCCGCCATGGTCTATGTGACCAACGAGGACAAGCCCGGCTTCATCGGCCGCTTCGCTGGCCTGCTCGGTGACGCGGGCATCAACATCGCCACCTTCGCCCTCGGCCGCGACCATGCGGGCGGCGATGCCATCGCGCTGGTGGCGGTGGACGGCGCGGTGCCGCCCGAGCTGCTGGCCAAGGTGCAGGCCCTGCCGCAGGTGAAGGCGGCCAAAGCCCTCGCGTTCTGAGGCTCTCGCCTTCTGATCTGACAAAAGAAGAAGCCCCGTCCGGCCGGACGGGGCTTTTTCGTTTTCAGGCGGATCAGGCCGCGTGCTTCACGTCCGTCCCACCGCCGGTGCGCCAGAGCGAGAAGAGGATGCCGGCGGCGATCATGGCCACCGTGACGCCCAGCGAGATGGCCGGGTCCACCTTGCCGAAGAAATGGCTCCAGAAGATCTTGCCGCCGATGAAGACGAGCACGCCGGCCAGCGCATACTTCAGGTGCGAGAAGCGGTGGACCATCGCCGCCAGAGCGAAGTAGAGGGCACGCAAGCCGAGGATGGCCATGATGTTGGCGGTGAACACGATGTAGGTGTCCGTGGTGATGGCGAAGATGGCCGGCACCGAATCCACCGCGAACACGAAGTCCGCGATATTGATCACCACCAGGGCGAGGAAGAGCGGCGTCGCCCACAGCACGGCCTTGCCGGTCACCGGATGGGGCTGGCGCACGAAGAAGCGCTCGCCGTGCAGCTCGGGCGTCACCCGCATGCGCTTGGTGAGGAAGCGCAGCGCGGCGTTCTGCGAGATGTCCGCCTCGCCTTCGCTGGCGAACAGCATCTTGATGCCGGTGACGACGAGGAACGCGCCGAACAGCAGCAGCACCCAGTCATAGGACTGCACCAGCGCCGCGCCCACGCCGATCATCAGCCCGCGCAGCACCAGCACGGCGATGATGCCCCACACCAGCGCCCGGTATTGATAGGCGCGCGGAATGGCGAAGTAGCTGAAGATCAGCGAGATGACGAAGACGTTGTCGATGGAGAGCGCCTTCTCGATGGCGTAGCCGGTGAAGTATTGCATGCCGGCCTGCGGCCCCATGGAGGCCCAGATCCAGCCGCCGAACACGGCCGCCACGGCGATATAGAAGACGGAGAGCCTGAGGCTTTCGGCGATGCCGATTTCCCGCGAGTCGCGGTGCAGCACGCCGAGGTCGAAGGCAAGCAGCGCGAAGACGATGGCGAGGAAGCCAAGCCAGAGCCAGAGCGGCTTGCCGGCGACGTCGAGGAAGAGAAGAGCGATCAGCTGGTCCATGGGTCGGTCCTTAGGGGCCTGCGCCATTAGCGGCCGCCCGCGGAACGCGGGGCGCCGGGCCGCAGGCCGGATGGGAGGACCGACATGGCGGGCTTGGGGGCACGGACCCGGCCTGCCCCGGGCAGCTGGGACAGGCCGGGCCGCATCCGCGTCCGTCAGAGGGGCCCGGACCTCGGGTGTTGAGGGAAGGGGTCCGGGCGCCAAGGGCGCACGGGAGTTAAGCGCGCGGGGCTATGCGCGCGGGAACTACGCGCACGAAGCTGTGCCGCTTATCGCGCCGGCCTCAGGGAGACCTCCGCCCACCTCTTGCGGCGCACCACCACGACGCGGGCCATGTCGGCCCCCTCCCGGCGCAGATATTCGATCTGATCGCGCAGGCGGAGCTTCATCTTCTTCAGCGCCAGCACGCGGGTGCGGTCGGGCTCGGGCCGCGTCTGCTCGGCGGAGATCTCCGCCTCGATCAGGCTGTGGCGCGTCGTCAGCGATTTCATGAACTGGTCCACGACAACCTCCTTTCGATGACCAGAGGATGGGGCCGGACGCTTGATAGCTCCAATCCATAGTTGCTATATTGGTAATAGTCCTGGACTATGGAACGACAATGCCCTTCCGGCCGCGCCATCGCCAGCTCGAATATGTGGTCGCCCTTGCCGAGACCGGGCATTTCGGCGCGGCGGCCAAGCGCTGCCATGTCTCGCAGCCGACGCTCTCGGTGCAGGTCGCCCTGCTGGAGGAGCAGCTCGGCACGCCGCTGTTCGACCGCACGCGCGGCCGGGTCATCCCCACCGCCATCGGCGAGCGGGTCATCGCTTCGGCCCGCGCCGTGTTGCAGGCGCTGGACGATATCGTCGCCACCGCCGCCACCGGTGCCGACAATCTCGGCGGGCTCATCCGGCTCGGCGTCGCGCCCACCTTCGGGCCCTATTTCCTGCCCCACCTGCTGCCGGTGCTGCACCGGCGTTATCCGGGGCTGCAGATCTACATTCGCGAGGAACGCCCCTCGGTGATCGAGCGGGAAGTGACCGCCGGCAATCTCGATTGCGGCCTCGGCCCGCAGCCCCTGTCGGGCTCCGTCCTCACGTTCCGGCGCCTGTGCCGGGAAGCCATCTATCTGGGCGCGGCCAAGGACCACCGCCTCGGCGAAGGCGAGAGCGTGGAGATCGGCCAGCTCAAGGGCGAGCGGCTGCTGACGCTCGGGCGCGGCCATCAGTTGTTCGAGAGCGCGCGGGCGCTCGCGGCCGCGTCCGGCGCGCAGGTGCGGGAGGATTACGAGGGCACGAGCCTCGATGCCCTGCGCCAGATGGTCATCATGGGCATGGGCCTGTCCCTCTTCCCGGAGCTTTACGCCCGCTCGGAGTTCCGTGTGCAGGACCACATCGCCCTGCTCAAGGTGGAGGGCTGGCCGGCGACGCGGGACATGGGATTCTTTTGGCGCGCGGGCAACAACCGGGCCGCCCATTTCGACCAGTTGGCGCGCGAGAGCGAGGGCACCTGCCGGGAGCTGGGTCTCGAACCCGGCTGACGGTGCGTCCCGGAATGGCGTGCGGCCCGCCCGGGGGAAGCGGGCGGGCCGTCACCCCTCGCCCGGGCGGGGACGGGGCGAGGCGGGCGCACGGCGGGCGAAGTCCGTGCATCCGTTTTCTGGAATGGGGGCCGGATCAGCGGCGCAGGAGAGCGGCGACCTCGCGGCGCAGGCGGTCGGCATAGCTCGCCACCTGATCGGCGATGGTGCGCACCCCGACCGCGGCGCGGCGGATGTCGGAGGCGGCGCGGGACACGCCGTCGATGCTGTCCGAGACCGAGCGCGAGGTGGACGATTGCTGCGCCATGGCCGCCGACAGCTCCACGAACAGGTCCCCCAGGTTCGCAATGCTCTGGGTGATGTCGGACACCGCCTCGGTGGCGACGCTGCCGTCCTGCTGCACCTGCTCCACCTGGTGGCGGATGTCCTGTGTCGCCTTGGCGGTCTGGAGCGCCAGGGCCTTCACCTCCTGCGCCACCACCGCGAATCCCTTGCCGGCCTCGCCCACCCGCGCCGCCTCGATGGTGGCGTTGAGGGCGAGGAGGTTGGTCTGGGCGGCAATCTTCTCGATCAGGGTGGTCACGTTGCCGATGCGGCCGACGCTGGTGGCGAGGCTCTCCACCAGTTCGTTGGTGCGGGCGGCGCGGCGGGTCGCCTCCTGCGACATGGTGCTGGCGCGCTCGATCTGGTGAGAGATGCCGCTGAACGAGGCGGACATCTCCTGTGCCGCCGACGATACGGCGGTGGCCATGTCCTCGGTGCGCTCGGTGAGCTGGAGCAGCTCGGCGGAGGCCGACTGGCTGGTCTCGGAGGTGCGGGACATGTCTTCCCCGACCTCGGTCACGCCCTCGGCGGTGGCAACGGCGGTGGTTATCACGTCCCAGGTAAGCATGGGGCCGTCATAGCTGCCGTCGGCCTTGAGAATGGCCGAGACGCGCAGGTCCAGCGTCTCCGGGCCGACGCGGATGCGGGCGTTGTGCGGCAGGTTGGCGGGATCGGCGAGAAGCCGACGCTGGTGATCGGGGTGCTTGTGGAACACGTCGATGGACGTGCCCAGCATCTGGTCCGCCTTGACGCGCAGATGGGATTCGATGCGCCGCAGGGTCTCGATGCTGGTGCGGTTCACATAGTCGATGACCAGCGTCTCGCGATCGCAGGTCATGATGTTCACCGGCATGTTCTCCATCATCTGCTGGAGCCGCTGGGTGCGGGCCTCCAGCGCGGCGTGCGCGGTGTCGTTGCGCAGCGTGACCATCACGTGGGCTATCACGCCGTGGCGGTCGCGAAGCGCGGAGAGCGTCAGGGCCAGCGTCTCGCCGGCCACCGCGAGGCGCGTCTCGTGGGGCAGGAAGCCGGGCTCGGCGATGCGCCGTCCGAGATCGGCCAGGGCGGGATGAAGCTGCCCGAGGGGCAAACCGGGCAGGGCCGCCGGCGACGCGGCGAGGCCCGCAGCGACGGTGTTCAGGATGTCGGCGGCGGCCGCGTTGGCCTGGACCACGGCGAGGCTGCGTCCCTCGCAGAGCAGAACGCCGCACGGCAGCGCCGCCATGAACTGGGCTGCCATGCCGGTCGCCAGCGCGCCGAACTCTCCTGCTGCGTCCCGTCCGGGCTGCACGGGTTCGGGGCGGGTCCGTAGCGCGCTTGCCGTCATGCTTCTCGTCCTGTCGTGAGCGGCGATCACCGACCGCCGCTGCCGCGCACCCTGTGCAGCGCGCCGTCCTCCATCAGCTATGCGGCGAGGCTTGCTTGAAGCTGGGACGGCGCAACCGGCGGCCCGCCGCGGAGGGTCTTCACGTTTGTGCGATGCACATGGCGCCGCGGGTGTGGCCCATGCGCCACCCTGCGAAGGCCGGAAGATGCTAGATCAGGACATGGCTGGGCGGCCCCGCCCAAGGTTGGGTTCCAACTTCCGGGCGTTAACCTTAACGCCACCTTATCCGGCTTCAATGCACTGGCGCGCAGACAGGAAACTGAAGCGCGGCGTCGTGCGTTGTGTGCGTCGTAGGGTCTCGCATCGTCTGAGTGGTCCAAGCATGCCTTCGTTTCTGCCCCGGTTGTTCCCGAAGGTCCTGGCCAAGGCTTCCCGCGCCGCGGCCGAAATGGTGAAGGGGGAGGACGCGCCCGTGCTCGGCCGCCGCCTGTTCGTGCTGGGCGCGCCGCTGGCGCTGGCCGCGTGCGTCACCAATCCGCCGCCCGCCCCGCTCAGCCGCGCCGGCATGATGTACGGCCCGGTGGACGGCGAGCCCTTCCCGGTGGACGCGGTGGACCTCTCCGAGGTGGACCCCAAGTGGCTGCGGCAGGAGGTTCCGGCCCCCGCCGGCTACGCCCCCGGCACCATCGTGGTCGATATCAACGAGCGCTTCCTCTACCTCATCGGCCGCAACGGCACGGCGATCCGCTACGGCGTGGGCGTCGGCAAGCAGGGCTATTCGTTCAAGGGCTGGGCCACCATCAAGCGCAAGGAGAAGTGGCCCCACTGGACGCCCACCGCCAACATGGTGCGCCTCCAGCCGGCGCGCTACGGACCGTACCAGTCCGGCCTGCCGGGCGGCGAGACCAACCCGCTCGGCCCGCGTGCGCTCTATCTCTATGACGGCGACCGCGACACCATGTTCCGCATCCACGGCACCATCGAGCCGTGGAGCATCGGGCAGCAGGTGTCCTCGGGCTGCATCCGCCTGCTCAACCAGGACATCATCGACCTTTACGAGCGCGTCCCGCTCGGCACCCGGGTCTATGTGAAGGGCTGAGCCCTACTTCCCCGCCGCGCCCGGCAGCAAACGGTAGAGCTGGGCGGCGCCGTCGATGACCTGGAAGCGGTTGCGGGCCTGCGAGAATTCCAGGTTCTCGCGGGTGCCGATGCACAGGAACCCGCCGCGCACCAGGCTCTGGGCGAAGCGCCCCAGCACCCTGTCCTGCAGCGGCGTGGTGAAATAGATCAGCACGTTGCGGCACAGGATGAGGTGCGCCTCGCAGAACACCCCGTCGGTGACGAGATTGTGCTCGGCGAAGGTGACGTTGGCGGTGAGGCGCTGGTCGAGCTTCATCAGCTCGTATCGGGCATGGAAATAGTCCGAGAAGCTCGCCGCCCCGCCGGCCGCGCGATAGCGGCGCGCCGCGTCGGACGCCTCCTGAAGGGGAAAGATGCCCTCTGCGGCGCGGTCGAGGGCCGCCTTCGAGATGTCGGTGGCGAAGATGCGCGTGCGCTCGTAGAGCCCGGCCTCGATGAGCAGGATGGCGAGGGAATAGACCTCCTCGCCGTGGGCGCAGCCGGCCTGCCAGATGTTGATCTCCGGATAGGAGGCGAGCACCGGGAACACTCGCTCCTTCAGCGCCAGGAAGACGTGCGGGTCGCGGAAGAATTCCGAGACCGGCACCGACAGGCCGGCGATGATGTCCGGCAGCCGGTCGGGAGCGTGCAGCACCCGGGCGGTGAGATCGGCGATGGAGGTCGCCCCGAAGCCCGACGCGAGGTTGCGCACCCGCCGCGTCAGCGAGGCCCGTCCGTAATCGCGGAAGTCATAGCCGTAGCGGCGGAACAGGGCCTCCACGAAGAGGTCCACCTCGATGGTCTCCAGCGCCAGCGCGTCGCGCGCGCCCCCGGCCGGCGACGCATCCGGCGGGTCGGTCTGGTCGTCGGTGTCCACCGGCCCCGTCATCGCGCGGCCAGCCAGGTGCGGATCATGGACAAGAGCTTGGGCACGTCCACCGGCTTCGACAGATAGTCGCTGGCGCCGGCGGCGAGGCATTTCTCGCGGTCGTCCTTCATGGCCTTGGCGGTGAGGGCGATGACCGGCAGCTTGGCGAATCGCGGCTGGGCGCGGATCTGCGTCATCGCCTCGTAGCCGTCCATCACCGGCATCATCACGTCCATGAGCACGATCTCGATGTCCGGCTGCTCGTCGAGCTGCGCCAGCGCCTTGGCGCCGTCCTGCGCCAGCACCACGTTGACGCCGCGCGCGCGCAGCACCTTGGCGAGAGCGTAGATGTTGCGCATGTCGTCGTCGACCAGCAGCAGCTTGCGGCCTTCGAGGTCGCCGTCCGGATTGGCGGCGAGCTGTTCCGGCTCGCGCTGCACCGAGTGGAGGAACAGGGACACCTCGTCCAGAAGACGCTCGGGCGAGAGCGCGCCCTTCACCACGATGGCGTCGGTGAAGGCGCGCAGCTTCATGCGCTCCTCGGTGGTGAGGTCGCGGCCCGAATAGACCACCACCGGCACGTGCCGCTCACCTCCGGCAAGCCGCTCGATCAGCTCGAAGCCGGACATGCCGGGCAGGCCGAGGTCGAGCACGATGCAGTCGAGATCGCCCTGCGCCACCACCTCCAGCGCCTCCTCGGCGCTGGCCGCCTCGACGATCTGCGCCTTCTCGCGGGCGAGCAGGGTGCGCACGGCGTGGCGGGCGGCGGCATCGTCGTCCACCACCAGCACGCGGCGGGGACGGTCGGCGGAATAATGGGTGAGGAGGCCGAGCGCCTCGGACAACTGATCCGCGCTCACCGGCTTGGTGAGGAAGCCCACGGCGCCGAGGTCGCGGCCGCGGCGGCTCTCGTCCAGCGCCGAGACGAAATGCACCGGGATGTGGCGGGTGGCGGCATCCGCCTTCAGCCGCTCGATCACCGTCCAGCCGTCGAGGCCGGGCAACATCACGTCGAGCAGGATGCCGGTGGGCTTGTAGGTCCGGGCGAGGGCGAGGCCGCTCTCGCCGTCGCCGGCGGCGAGAGCCAGATAGCCCTTGCGCCGCACCAGCCCCACCAGCGTGCGGGCGAACACCGGGTCGTCCTCCACCACGAGGATGACGGTGGCGCCGGGGGTGAGCCGGTCGCGATCGTCTTCCACGCTCACCGCCGGGACCGGCGGCAGGCCGGAGAGGCCGGCGGCCTCACGCTCCTGCCGGGTCGTGGCGAAAGCCGCCTGCCGGGCATCCGGCGCCGCCGCCGGGATCGGCGCGGCCGCGGCCGGCCCGTCCTCCTCGGGCAACGGCTCGCCCACCGGGATCTCAAGGATGAAGGTGGAGCCCTGACCGAGCGCGCTCTCCACGGTGACTTTGCCGCCGAGCAGGCGGGCGAGGCGCTGGGTGATGGCGAGGCCGAGGCCGGTGCCGCCGAACTGGCGGCGGGTGGAGGCGTCCACCTGCTCGAACGCCTCGAAGATGGCGTCGAGCTTGTCCTCGGGAATGCCGATGCCGCTGTCCGCCACCGCCACCTTGAGCGTCTTTCCCGCCTCGTCCTGCGAGAAGGTGACGGAGACCCGGCCCTGCATGGTGAACTTGAGCGCGTTGCCGACGAGGTTGGTGAGGATCTGGTCGAGCTTGCCGGGATCGGTGAAGACGAGGTCCGGCGCGTCGGCGACGGAGACCGCGAGGCGCAGCTTGCGCTCCTGGGCAAGGCGCCGGAAGTTCCGCTCGAGGCGCTGCGCCACGCTCGCGACCTTCACCGGTTCACGCACCACTTCCATCTTGCCGGCCTCGACCTTGGAGAGGTCGAGGATGTCGTTGATGAGCCGCAGGAGGTTGGAGCCGGAGGAATGGATGATGCTGGCCGCCTCCACCTGGTCGGCGTCGAGGTTGCCAGTGCGGTTCTCGGCCAGGTCCTGGGAGAGGATGAGCAGGCTGTTCAGCGGCGTGCGCAGCTCGTGGGACATGTTGGCGAGGAACTGGGACTTGTACTCGTTCGCCCGCAGCAATTCCTCGGCGCGCGCCTCCATCTGCTGGTTCAGGGCCTCCAGAAGCTCCTTCTGTTCCGTCATCTCCTGCGAGGACCGGCGCAGCACGTCGTTGGAGGCCTGCAATTCTTCCGCCTGCACCCTCAGCTCCTCCTCGGAGGCGGCGAGGCGCGCGGACCGTTCGTGCAGTTGCTCGTTGGTGGCGCGCAGTTCCTCCTGCTGGGTGCGCAGTTCCTCCTCCACCACGCGCAGCTCCTGCGCCTGCTTTTGGCTCTGCTCCAGCAACTCGCGGGTGCGGGCGGCGCGGACGAGATTGTCCAGCGACAGGGCGACGAGGGGGGCCGCCTCGTTGAGCAGGCGGCGGGCCCGCTCGTCCAGGGGCGCGAGCAGCGCCAGCTCGATGACGCCGAGCAGACGCTTCTTCAGCACCAGCGGCACGGCGATGACGGCATGAGCCGCCGCCTCCCCGGTGCCGGTGCGGATACGCAGATGATCGGCCGGCACGGGGGAGAGCACGATCGGCTTCTTCTCCCGCGCGCACTGGCCGATCAGCCCCTCGCCGAGGCTGACGCGGGTGGACAGGTGCCGGCGCTCCGCAAAGGCATAGCTGCCGACCAGCTCCAGCGCCGCCGTTTCCGGTCCGGCCGCCTCGTCGCTGGCGTAGAACACGCCGACCCCGGCGCCGACCAGTGGCGCAAGCTCCGTCAGCAGCGCATCCGCGAAGTCGCGCGGATCCTCCTGCGCCTGGAGCCGGGTGGCGATGGTATTCAGCCCGCTCTTCACCCAGTCGGTGTCGTGGGCTTCGATGGAGGTCGCCTTGAACACCTTCAGCGCACGGGCCAGCGTGCCCACCTCGTCCTTGCGCACGGTATAGGGCACCTCGATGGTGCGGTCGTTCTCCGCGAGGCGGGTCATCAGCTCGGCGAGCCGGCGCAGCGGCTGCGCCATGAAGACCGCGCCGAGGAACACGCCTGCCGCGGCGACGCAGAGGGTCGCGATGAGCGCGATGATGTCGATGGTGCTGACGATGGCATCGGCGCGGTCGAGATCGGCCTGGGCCCCGGCGATCTCTGCGGACGCGGCGGCGCTCAGCTCGTCGAGGGCGCCGATGATGCCGCGATAGCCCTCCTCGCTCGATTCGGCCGCGAGAAAGACGCGCAACGCGGCATCGATGGCCGCGGCGTCCCCGCTCTCGGCGGCAGTCAGGACCGGGGCCGCCACCGCGTCGTTCCAGCGCGCGGCAATGCGGCCGGCGCGCTCGGCGAACGGCAGGAGCGAAGGCTCGGCCACGACCGCCGCCCGCAGCGCCCCGAGCTTCTCGGCGGTCAGCGCATTCGCGGCCGAAAGCCTGGTCCTGAGGTTGCGGGGATCAGCGAGCGCGCCGCGCATCAGCTCGAGCTGGCGGCGGTTGAAGACGCGCGTGGCGTCGGCGGCGAGCACGCCGATCTGGCGGATCTGCTCCACCCGGTGCTCCTGCTCCTGCGCCATGCGGGCCGTGACCCAGTTGGCGCCGAGCAGCAGCATGAACATGGCCATGAGGAGCCCGACGATCAGCCCCGCCTTGGTCTGCATCCTGAGATCGGCAAACCACGACCGCTCGGTGATCTTCTGCAGCATCCCCAACCCCTTCCGACCCAGCCGCAGAATGCATAGGCGGGGGTGAAGAAGGATTGAAGAGGAAATTCCGCCGGCGTCAGCGCGGCGCCACCCGGCGGCGCGCCGAAAGGGTCGCCAGGGCGATGCCGGAGATGACCAGCGCGTACCCGGCGAAGTGATACCAGGCCATGGTCTCGCCGAGGAAGGCGATGGCGAGCGCCGTGCCGAACACCGGCATGAGGTGCAGGAAAGGCGCGGCCGCGTTGGCGCCCACCAGTTCGATGCCCCGGTTGAAGAACAGGTAGGCGATCAGCGACGGCCCGGTCATCACATAGGCGAGGGTGAAGAAGGTCACGTGATCGAGGGGCAGCACCTGGCCGTGGAGATATTCCCAGAGCGCGAAGGGCGCGAGCAGCAGCGAGCCCAGCGCCATGATGGTGGCGAGGAAGGAGAGCGGGCCGAGGGGCGGGCGCTTGCGCAGGATGGCGGCATAGAAGGCGTAGATCACCAGCGCCACGATGATGACCAGGTCGCCGATATTGGGCTTGAGATGGAGGAAGGTGTCGAGGTCGCCGTGGCTGATGATGACCATCACGCCCACGAGGGAGGTGATGACCCCCGCCGCCTGGCCAAGGCTGAGCTTTTCCCGGAACAGCACGAAGGTCCACACCGCCACCAGAAGCGGCGCCGTGGACTGCACCAGCAGGCCGTTCACGGCCTGGGTATATTGAAGGCCGTAGTAGCTCATGGCGTTGTAGCAGGCGATGCCGGTGGCCGAGAGCAGCACGAGGAACGGCAGGTTCCTGCGGATGATGGGCGCGTCGCGGACGATCTGCTTCCAGGCGAACGGCAGGAGGATGAGCGTCGCGCCCATCCAGCGCACCATGGCCAGCGTGATGGGCGGAATGTGCCCGGCGATGTAGCGCCCTACCACCAGGTTGATGGCCCACAGGAGGGCCACCAGGGTCAGGAGCACGTAAGGGGCGTCATAGAGGGCGAATCGGCTGGGGCGGACCGGGGTGGCGGACATGTCTTCTCCCGAGGCGCACCTGTGCGATGCGCCATGTGATGACCTGTTGGCCGGGAGTGCCGTCCGTCCCCTGTTATTGCGACGGCCTGCGGGCCCCCTCCTCTAACCCGGGGGAAGGCGCGAGGGAAATCGAATTTCACAGCGCAAATCATCACAATGCGTGATGACCCAGGCGTCGCGGTGAGATGATTCCGCCGCGGCCTCAGCGCCCGAGCAGGCGGTTGAGGGTGCCGTCCTGGATCAGCTGGTAGCTGGTCGGGTTGTCGGCGCACAGGCCGGAGCCGCATTCCAGCACGGTGGAGACGCCGTTCGCCAGCGCCAGCAGCAGCACCAGCACGATCGCCGCCGTGCCGAGCAGCGGGCGATGGGGCCGCGCGTCGGCCGACTGCCGCTCGAACTGCCCGTCGAACAGCAGGAGCACGGCCGAACCGAGGACGCAGACGCCGAACAGCACCAGTGCCCACGCATAGAAATGCAGGCCGAAGAAGGCGTCGCCATAGGCGCCCTCGCCGGGGATGATGTGCAGCAGCGTCTGCCGGGTGGAGACCGCCCCGCCCGCCAGCGCCGACAGGATCATGATGGCGTAGTGCGAGGGGCGCGGGCCGAACTTCACGTTCAGCGCGAGCCCGGCGGCGACGCAGACGAAGCCGGCGCGCTGCAGCAGGCAGAGCGGGCACGGCAGGTCGTTGAACACGAGCTGGTCGAAGAAGGCGGCGATGAGCACCGCCGAGACGGCGAGAAGGCCGAGCGCGTTCAGCACCCGGAAGCGGTCCGCGAGGGTGAGGCCGGTGTCCATGGCGCCCCTCACAACGCGATGTTGAGGGAATCGGTGACGTGCAGGCGGAACAGCACCAGCATCGTCGCCACCGACAGCACCCACAGCGCGAGCGCGGCCATGCGCTGGCCCATGAGCGTCGCCGCGAGGGCGAGGAACACGCCGAAGAACGGCAGCGACATCATGGCTTCGGCCCCCCGGCCCGCACCGGCGCGGACGTGCGATTCGATGCCTGCCGAGGGTAGCGAAGGCCGGCGCGGGCGTCACGCTGCGGCGCGGAACACCACGGCATTGCCGGAGGGATCGCTGACCCGCAGCGTGCCGTCGCTCGACGGCTGCGTTGCCACGCCCGCTGCCGAGAGGCGGGCGGCAAGGGCGGCGAAGGCGTCGGCCGCCAGCGTCACGGTGAAATGGTCCAGCCCCACCGTGCCCGCCGCCGGCACCGGCGCGCCGCCCGACTGCCAGACGTTCAGCCCCACATGGTGGTGATAGCCGTCGGCGCTCACGAACAGCGCGCCGGGATAGCGGGCCATGATGGTGAGGCCCACCGTATCGACCCAGAAGCGCTTGGCCGCCTCGAGGTCATTCACCTTGAGATGGACGTGGCCCATGTCGGTCGCCGCGGGAGCCGGGCCGCCTGCCGCCTTCGCCTCGCGGGCGAGGGCCTGGAGATCGAGCGGCAGGGTCTGCATGGCGATGGAGCCATCCGGCTGGACGGGCCATTCCGCGCGCGGCAGGTCGCGGTAGATCTCGACACCGTTGCCGTCCGGATCGTCCACATAGAGCGCCTCGCTCACCAGATGATCGGAGGCGCCAAGGCGCAGGCCCGCGCCATGGAGCGCGAGGAGCCGAGTGGCGAGGCTCGCCCGGTCCGGCACGCGGATGGCCATGTGGAACAGGCCGGGCGCCCGGCGCGGGGCCGGCGGAGCCGCGGGGCGGGCGAGGATTTCCACCAGCGGCTTGCCGCCGGCGCCGAGCACGGTCGCTTCACCCTCGGAGAGAACATCGAGGCCGAGGAGGTCGCGATAGAAGGCCACGAGCCGGCGCGGGTCGGGGCTGGCGAGGCTGACGGCGCCCAGCACGAGGTCGTGCGGCGCGATCCGGGCGGACAGGTCGGTGGTGGGGATGGACTGCGGGCCGGTCGAGCCGGCGGGGGCGGCGATGGTCATGGTGGGCTCCTTGGCGCCGGGAGGTCTTGAGCCCTGCCCGGCTGGGCGTTGTCCCAAATATGGACACGGCCCGCGCAAGGCGCCATTGCGCCGTTGCAAGCAAAAGCTGGCGCCTCAGCCCTCGAACCACTCTTCCGAAATCTTGCGCAGCCTGCCGCGCCGCCATTCGTAGACCTGGGTGCAGCGCATGAAGCGCTCCGGGTTCGGCCGCGTGCAATAGGCCGAGTGGGAGAAGACGACGATCTTCGGGCGCGACCCGTCCTTCGGCTCGGTAATCTCGAAGCCCCGCGCGCCCCGGTCGAAGGCGCGGGTCCAGCGGCCGGGGCCGGTGGAGACGAAGAGGATGTGGCGGAAGCCGTCGGAGCCGATCCAGGGCGTGAAGCCGCCCTCGCATGCCATGGCGTGGGTGTCGATGAGATAGTCGGGCCGGCCATCCGGCGAGACGTTGACCACCTCGAAGACGGTCTTGGGCTTCCAACCCGGCGTTCCGCCTTCCGTCCGGCAGACCGCCTCCAGTTGCTTCACCGCCTTGGCCACCACCTTGGGCAGGCCGGCATAGGGACTGGCAGCGGGTGCCGTCGCCGCGGGCGCGGCAGCCTCGGCCGGAGCGGGTGGGGCAGGCGTCGCAGATGCGGCGACCGGCGAAGGCGGCGCCTCGGCCGCCCGCACGGTGCCGCAAGCGCCCATAGCGATGGCCACGCAGAACATCCCGACGAAAGCCGTCCTCATGCCCGCCCCCGCACCGGGACGCAACGCCCGGATCGGGGACACTCTAGAGCCGGGCGCGGCCGGATTGAACAGGCCACGCCCTGCCCTCGGGCGGCGATCACGCCGCCTTCTGGGCCTCACGGTCCACGATGGTCACGATGTCCGCCATGATGCGGTTCAGCTCGAAATTCTTCGGCGTGTAGACGGCGGCGACGCCGAAGCCCTTGAGCTGGGCCTCGTCCTCCGGCGGGATGATGCCACCCACCACCACCGGCACGTCGGAGAGGCCTTCCGCCCGCATCCGCTCCATCACGTCGCGCACAAGCGGCACGTGGGAGCCGGAGAGGATGGAGAGGCCCACCACGTGGACGCTCTCTTCCAGCGCGGCGTTGACGATCTCGGCCGGGGTCAGGCGGATGCCCTCGTAGACCACTTCCATGCCGCAGTCGCGGGCGCGAACCGCGATCTGCTCGGCGCCGTTGGAATGGCCGTCGAGGCCCGGCTTGCCGACCAGGAACTTGATGCGGCGGCCGAGCTTCTCGGAAACCGCATCCACATTCTTGCGCACCTCTTCGAGGCCCTGCGTGTCCACGCGGGCGGCGCGGCCGACGCCGGTGGGGGCGCGGTATTCGCCGAACACCTCGCGCAGGCAGGTGCCCCACTCGCCCGTGGTCACGCCCGCCTTGGCGCAGACGATGGAGGGCTCCATGATGTTGCGGCCTTCCTGCGCCGCGCTCTTGAGCGCCGCCAGCGCCGCTGCGACCGCCTTGGCGTCGCGCGCCTCGCGCCACGCCTGAAGGCGCGCGATCTGCTCGGCCTCGACGCCTTCCGGCACGGTGAGGATGGCGCCTTCCCCCGTCGTGAGCGGCGAGGGCTCGCTCTCGGTCCAGCGGTTGACGCCCACCACCACCTGATCGCCGCGCTCGATGGCCTCGAGGCGCCGGGTGTTGGACTCCACCAGCTGCTGCTTCATGTAGGAATTCTCGATGGCCGCGACCGCGCCGCCCATGGCGTCGATCTGCGCCAGCTCCGCGCGGGCCTCCGCCTTCAGCTCCTCCACCTTCTTGGCGATCTCGGTGGAGCCGTCGAAGATGTCGCCATATTCGAGGAGGTCGGTCTCATAGGCCACCACCTGCTGCATGCGCAGCGACCATTGCTGGTCGAAGGAGCGCGGCAGGCCCAGCGCCTCGTTCCAGGCCGGCAGCTGCACGGCGCGGGCGCGGGCCTTCTTGGAGAGGGTGACGGCCAGCATCTCCAGAAGGATGCGGTAGACGTTGTTTTCCGGCTGCTGCTCGGTGAGGCCGAGGGAGTTCACCTGCACGCCGTAGCGGAACAGCTTCTGCTTGGCGTCGGTGATGCCGTAGCGGTTGACGCAGATCTCGTCCCAGAGGTCCACGAACGCGCGCATCTTGCACATCTCGGTGATGAACCGCATGCCCGCGTTCACGAAGAAGGAGATGCGCCCCACCACCTCGCCGAACACGGCCCCTTCCGCCTCGCCGGACTTCTTCACCGTGTCGAGGATGGCGATGGCGTTGGCGAGCGCGAAGGCCAGCTCCTGCACCGGCGTCGCCCCGGCTTCCTGCAGGTGGTAGGAGCACACGTTCATCGGGTTCCACCGGGGCAGATGCTCGGTGGTGAAGATGATGGTGTCCTTTGTGAGCCGCATGGAGGGCGCGGGCGGGAACACATAGGTGCCGCGCGAGAGATATTCCTTGATGATGTCGTTCTGCGTCGTGCCCTGCAGCTTGGAGCGGTCCGCGCCCTGCTCGTCGGCGGTGGCGATGTAGAGCGAGAGCAGCCACGCCGCGCAGGCGTTGATGGTCATCGAGGTGTTCATCTCGGCCAGCGGGATGCCCTGGAACAGGGTGCGCATGTCGCCGAGATGGGAAATGGGGACGCCCACCTTGCCCACTTCGCCGCGGGCGAGGGCGTGGTCGCTGTCATAGCCGGTCTGGGTCGGCAGGTCGAAGGCGACGGAGAGGCCGGTCTGGCCCTTGGCGAGGTTGGAGCGGTAGAGCTTGTTGGATTCCGCGGCGGTGGAATGACCCGCATAGGTGCGGAAGAGCCAGGGTTTGTCGCGGACCACCATTTCCTAATCCCCATCCATCGCTTTTGGATATTTGCCGCGATTGTGCGTCGCAATGCGCGCGCCGTCGATGGGAAATTTGGAGGGACCCAGACCGCCGGAGGCGGTCTGGGTGGGCGTTACATTCTGCAGAGCGGACGTGCCTGGGCCTAGATGCCAGCGAATCGCATTCACGATCTTTTCCGGTGGGGCATCCCAGTCCTTGAAGACCAAGTCTCTCGCCTTCAGGCTTCCGTCGCGTTCTTCGATGATGAAGCGCAGGCGGGTGAGGTTGGCGCCTTCAAAGCCCTCACCCATGCCGCACACCTGGGGCCACTGGAAACTGAACCCCCGGTGTTGCGCGTTGGTCAGTCCGTCCTGGTCGATACGCAAAACCTGCCCCGGACGCAGAACCGCCAAAACAAGGGCACCCGCAGACATCGCAAACAAAATCGCAGCACCGACCCTCAAGCCGGTCAAGACGATCACACCTTCCCCTTCGGCGAAGGTTTCAGGCGTGATGCAGAACGCCACGCCCGCTGCCATTCCTATGATGCATTGCAGGCCCAGCCACATGACCGGGCCGAGATTCCTTTCGAATATCTGAACGCCGAAGCTCCCGTGCCGGCTGCCCGTCACCGCTTCACCAGCGAGATGACGAACAGCAGGATCACCGCGCCGATGGTCGCGGAGATGATCTGCCCGATCACGCCGCCCACGAGAATCACGCCGCCGAACAGGAAGCCGCCGATGATGGCGCCGACGATGCCCACGGCGATGTTGCCCACGAGGCCGAAGCCGTAGCCCTGGAAGAGCTGGCCTGCGAGGAAGCCGGCGATCGCGCCGACGATAATCATCCAGATGATGCCCATGACCTACTCCCCATCCCCTGTGTCGACGCCGGCCGTCCGGCGCGGAACACCGCCACTCTAGCGGGGCGCGCCGCCGCCGGAAACGCCAGCGGGGCCGTGGACGCGCATTCTCCGGTGCCGCAGCGCCACATGGCCGAATGTCGGGGTTGAGAATGGCTCTCGCCTTGGATTTTTTCTCTGCTACGCTGCATTGCGAGATAGGGACTAAAACGACGCGACCGAACGGTCCACACCAGGAGAGGACGACAGCCATGGCCCAGACGGCAGCCGCCAATACGAACGAGGGACCGGTGAAGGACCTTTATGAGCTCGGCGAAATTCCGCCGCTCGGCCACGTGCCTGCCAACATGTATGCCTGGACCATCCGCCGCGACCGCCATGGTCCGCCGGAGCAGTCGTTCCAGCTCGAAGTGGTCCCCACCTGGGAGCTGGGCGAGAACGACGTGCTCGTCCTCGTGATGGCCGCGGGCGTGAACTACAACGGCATCTGGGCCGGCCTCGGCCAGCCGATCTCCCCGTTCGACGTCCACAAGGCGCCGTTCCATGTGGCCGGCTCGGATGCCTCGGGCATCGTCTGGGCCGTCGGTTCCAAGGTGAAGCGCTGGAAGGTGGGTGACGAGGTGGTCGTCCACTGCAACCAGGACGATGGGGACGACGAGGAGTGCAACGGCGGCGACCCGATGTTCTCCCCCTCCCAGCGCATCTGGGGCTATGAGACGCCGGACGGCTCCTTCGGCCAGTTCTGCCGCGTGCAGGCGCGCCAGCTCATGCCGCGCCCCCAGCATCTGACCTGGGAGGAGAGCGCCTGCTACACCCTCACCATGGCCACTGCCTACCGCATGCTGTTCGGCCACCCGCCGCACACGGTGAAGCCGGGTGACTACGTGCTGGTGTGGGGCGCCTCTGGCGGCCTCGGCGTGTTCGGCGTGCAGCTTGCCGCCGCCTCCGGCGCGCACGTGATCGGCGTCATCTCGGACGAGACCAAGCGCGACTACGTGCTCGGCCTCGGCGCCAAGGGCGTCATCAACCGCAAGGACTTCAAGTGCTGGGGCCAGCTGCCCACGGTGAACTCGCCGGAATATGCGGAGTGGCTCAAGGAAGCCCGCAAGTTCGGCAAGGCCATCTGGGACATCACCGGCAAGCGCGACGTGGACATCGTGTTCGAGCACCCCGGCGAGAGCACCTTCCCGGTGTCGACGCTGGTGGGCAAGCGCGGCGGCATGATCGTGTTCTGCGCCGGCACGACGGGCTTCAACATCACGTTCGACGCCCGCTACGTGTGGATGCGCCAGAAGCGCATCCAGGGCTCGCACTTCGCCCACCTCAAGCAGGCCTCCGCCGCCAACAACTTCATCATCGACCGGCGCGTGGACCCCTGCATGTCGGAAGTGTTCCCGTGGGACCGCATCCCAGAGGCGCACACCAAGATGTGGAAGAACCAGCACGCCCCCGGCAACATGGCGGTGCTGGTGAACTCCCCCCGCACCGGTCTGCGCACGTTCGACGACGTGCTGGAGGCGCTGCCGAAGAAGTGAGGCGGGGCGCGCCTGCGCGCCCGCCCCCGCCATCGAGGACGATCTCAGGGCCGCGGCACGCCGCGGCCCTCTTCGTTCGCGAAGGACAGCTCGGTGCCATCGGCCGGCCGCGGCGCCGCAGACGGGCCGGTGCTCTCCGCGGCCATCTCGAGCGTCGCGAGGTCCGGCGCCGCCGCCACCACGCGATTGCGCCCGGCGCGCTTGGCGGCATAGAGGCCGGCGTCGCCGCGCCGGAACAGCGTCTCGATGCTGGCGCTCTCCCCGCCCGGAACGCTGGCGCAGCCGATGCTGACGCTGCAGTCGAGACGCCGGGTCGCCGGCGTCGTCAGCCCGCGGACCGAAAGCCGCAGCCGCTCCGCCACGGCGACGGCCTCCGCTTCCGCCTCGGGCAGCAGCACCGCGAACTCCTCGCCGCCCACCCGGCCGAACAGGTCATTGGCCCTGAGCGCGCGGCCCAGGCGCTCGGTGACGGCGGCGAGCACCTCATCGCCCGCCGGATGGCCGAAGGTGTCGTTGACGCGCTTGAAGTGGTCGATGTCCACCAGCAGCAGGGAGACCGGCTCCGCCCGCTCCGCCGCCCGGGCGAGCCGTTCGCGCGCGGCCTCGAAGAAGGCGCGGCGGTTGAGGATGCCGGTGAGGGAATCGATGGTGGCCGCGCGAAACAGCCGGCGGTCCACGTCCTCCTTCAGCAGCAGCAGGAAACCGACGCCCCCGCCCACGCAATAGCCGAACATCACCAGCAGCCCGAACGACTGCACGGGCGGCGCGTCCAGCACCGTCAGTCCGGCGCCGAATCCGGCATAGGCACGCAACAGGAAGGAGACCGCCACGAGCAGATAGAAGCCGGCGATGATGCGCTGGAGGCGCGAGCCCTCCGCATCCCCCGCCAGCACCGCGAACGCCACGCCGAACAGCGCGCTGATCACGGTCGCGGCATAGCCCACGTAGAGCCCCGGCGTGGTGGCCGCGAGGACGAAGACCACGCTGCCCAGCGCAGCAACGCCAAACAGCAGCGCCGTGACGCCGCGCCGGCGCACGCGCGCACCGATGATGGTCGAGATCTCCAGCGCGAAGCCGAAGAAGATGGTGATGTTGGCCAGATAGACCGAGGCGAGCGCGGAGATGTCACCGCGCAGGCTGATGAGCAGGCAGGCGACGCCGTGCAGCACCCGGGCGAAGACGAAGCGGCGGATGAGACGCTGCTTGGTTCCCGTCTCGCGATAGCCGAGCAGCAGCAGGCAGACCACGAGATCCGCCAGGAACATGAGGCGGAACATGGTGCGCACGTCGAGGGTGGTGAAGAACAAGCCGGAGAGGGTCATGCCCCGCCCTCCCGGATGGGCCGCGCCGGACGCGAAGGTCGATCCCGCTGCGGTGCCGCTGCCGCTGCCGTCCCCAAGACGCAAGCCCCCCGCGATGCAGGCGCCCCCCGGCCCGGCATTGCCTCGGCAGTCTATACGCAGATCACCCGGCGGCAGAAGCCGGGACCGTCCTCATATTTCGGCGAAACGCCTTCAGGCTGCAGGCTTCAGCGCCTGCAACTCTCCTGGAAGCGCATAGGCCCAGCCCGAGATGGAGCCGGCGCCAAGGCAGATCACGTAATCGCCCGGCTTGGCGAGGCCGGAGACGATGCCCGCCAGCTGCTCCGGCCCATCCAGCGCCGTCACCGAGCGGTGGCCGTGGGCGATGAGGCCTTGCACCAGGTGGTCCCGGTCGGCGCCCTCAATGGGCGCCTCGCCGGCCGTGTAGACGGGTGCCACCACCACGTGGTCGGCATCGTTGAAGCAGGTGCAGAATTCGTCGAACAGCGAGGCGAGGCGGCTGTAGCGGTGCGGCTGCACCACGGCGATCACCTGCCCCTCGCTCGCCGCGCGGGCCGCCTTGAGCACGGCGGCGATCTCCACCGGGTGGTGGCCGTAATCGTCGAACACCGTCACGCCGTTCCACTCGCCGGTGCGGGTGAAGCGCCGCTTCACGCCGCCGAACGCGGAGAGCGCCTCGATGATCTTCTCGTCCGGCACCTTCAGTTCGTGCGCCACCGCGATGGCGGCGGTGGCATTCAGCGCATTGTGCTTGCCGGGCATGGGCAGGCGCAGGCCGCGAATCTCGTGCACCGTCTCGCCCGCGCGGTTGCGGAACACCACGCCGAACTTGGTGACGCCGCCCTTGAGGTCCACGTCGACGAGGCGCACGTCGGCCTGCGGGTTCTCGCCATAGGTGATGACGCGGCGGTCCTCGATGCGGCCCACCAGCGCCTGCACCACCGGATGGTCGATGCACATCACCGCGAAGCCGTAGAAGGGCACGTTCTCCACGAACGCCTTGAACGCCTCCTGCACCCTGTCGAAGGTCTTGAAGTGGTCGAGGTGCTCGGGGTCCACATTGGTGACGATGGCGACTTCCGTGGGCAGCTTCAGGAAGGTGCCGTCGCTCTCGTCCGCCTCCACCACCATCCAGTTGCCGTCGCCGAGGCGGGCATTGGTGCCGTAGGCGTTGATGATGCCGCCATTGATGACGGTGGGGTCGAAATTGCCCGCGTCGAGCAGGGTCGCCACCAGCGAGGTGGTGGTGGTCTTGCCGTGGGTGCCGGCGATGGAGACGCAGCTCTTCAGCCGCATCAGCTCGGCCAGCATCTCGGCCCGGCGTACCACCGGCAGGCGCTTGGCGCGGGCGGCCATCAGTTCGGGATTGTCGCGCTTGATGGCGGAGGAGACCACCACCACGTCGGCGTCGTCCACATTGGCGGCGGCGTGGCCGATCATCACCTTGATGCCGTGCTCGCGGAGGCGCTTCACGTTGGCGCTGTCGGCCACGTCCGAGCCCTGCACCGCGTAGCCGAGATTGTGCAGCACCTCGGCGATGCCGCTCATGCCGATGCCGCCGATGCCGACGAAGTGGATGGAGCCGAGGCCGGACGGCAGCTTCATGCGCTGTTTCCCCTGAAGGTTGCGACCGCGCCGCCGCCCGCCAGATGCCGGACGAGACCGCCCAGCCGCTCGGCGGCGTCAAGCACGCTCTGGCTTCTGGCCCGTTCGGCCATGCGCGTCAATGATGCGGGTTCGCTGGCAAAGGTATTGAGTTCCAGTGCCAGCCGGTCCGGCTCGAATTCCACCTGCCGCAGCACCAGCGCCGCGCTCACCTCGGCGAGGGTGCGTGCGTTGGCGGCCTGGTCCTGGTCCAGCGCGTGGGGCAGCGGCACGAGGATGGAGGGCCGGCCCAGCGCGGCGAGTTCCGCCACCGTGCCGGCGCCGGAGCGGGAGATGACGAGATGGGCGCGCGCCATGCGCGCCGGCAGGTCGTCGAAGAAGGTCTTCACCTCGGCCCGTACGCCGAGCCGGGCATAGGTGGCGGTGACCCGCTCCAGATCCTCCTCCCGCGCCTGCTGGACGAGGACGAGCCGGGCGCGCAGATCGGCGCCGAGCCGCTCAACGGCCTGCGGCACCACATCGGACATCACCCGCGCGCCCTGGCTGCCGCCAAAGACGAGCACATGGAGGTCGCCGCCGGGCATGGGCGGATCATAGGGCGCGGCTGCGGCGGCAACGGCGGCGGGGCGCAGGGGATTGCCGGTCCACACCGCCTTGGCCTTGAGCGCGGGGTCGGCATCCACCACACCGGGAAAGCCGGTGGCGATGGCGGTGACCCGCCGCGCCAGCATCCGGTTGGCCCGGCCCATGACGCCGTTCGCCTCATGCACGATGCTCGGCACGCCGGAAAAGCTCGCCGCCAGCAGCGGCGGCACGGTGGGATAGCCGCCGAAGCCCACCACCGCCACCGGCTTCACCCGCCGCAGCAAGGCGAGGCTGGAGACGAAGCCAGAGGCAAGCGCGAGGCCGGTGCGGGCGAGCGAGATGGGCGAGCGCCCGCGCACCGTGTCGGCCGGCAGAACGTGCAGCTCCCGCGCCGGGAAATGCCCGGCATAGCGGGCGGCGCGGGCGTCGGTGGCGAGGTCCACCGTGAAGCCCTGCCGCGTCAGCACGGCGGCCAGCGCCTCGGCCGGGAACAGGTGGCCGCCGGTGCCGCCGGCGGCGAGAAGGACGAGATCGGTCACATTACCCTCCGGGTCGCGTGCGGCAGTGCCCCGGCAATGCGGCGGTTCCGCGTCGGCGCGACCTTCGATCGAGCCTGCGCTCAAGCCTGCGATCAGGCCGGGTCCGCCACCGCTGCGGGCGGCGGTGCCACCGGACGGGCGAGGCTTTCGCCCCGTCGCGCGTCGCCATGCCCCTCGCTGAGCCGCGCCAGCGCGGCGGCGCCGGGCCGCTTGCGCGAGAGGGCCAGCAGCATCCCCATGCCGAAGGCGATGGAGATGAGCGAGGAGCCGCCATAGGAGATGAAGGGCAACGTCATGCCCTTGGCCGGCGCGATATGGACGTTCACCGCCATGTTGATGGAGGCCTGCAGGCTGAACAGCAGCGCAAGGCCGGTGATGGCAAAGCGGGTGAAGGGATCGCTCTCCTTCGAGGCGCGCGAGAGCGAGCGCAGCAGGATGAAGGCAAACAAGGCGAGGATGATCATGCACAGGATGATGCCGAACTCCTCGCCCGCCACCGCGAACACGAAGTCCGTGTGGCCGTCCGGGAGCATCCGCTTCATGGTGCCCTCGCCGGGGCCGGTGCCGAACCAGCCGCCGCTCCTGAACGAGTTCAGCGCCGCGTCGATCTGGTAGGTGTCGCCGGAATCCGGATTGAGGAAGCGGTTGATGCGCTTCTGCACGTGGGCGACCGTCATGTAGGCGATGAAGCCGCCGCCCGCGCCGACGCCCACCAGCCCCACCATCCAGATCCAGCGCAGGCCGGCGAGGAAGAACAGGGCCGACCAGACGAGACAGATGAGCAGGCTCTGGCCGAAGTCCGGCTGCTTCACCAGCGGGCCGAGCACACTGCCAAGCAGCAGGAAGGCGAACAGCGTCGCCGGCATCTCCGGCCGCTTGGTGCTCTCTGCGAACAGCCAGGCCGCGAGGACGACGAAGGCGGGCTTGATGAATTCCGACGGCTGCAGGGTGATGCCCGCGATGGTGAGCCAGCGCCGCGCGCCCTTCACCTCCGGACCGAACACCAGCGTCGCCAGCAGCAGCACGAAGAACACGCAGAACACCACGACGCAGGTGCGCCTGATGGTTCGCGGCGAGAGGAAGGAGGTGGCGATCATCACCACCGCGGCGGGGATGAGGAACAGCACCTGCCGGTTCACGAAATGGAACGGATCGGCGATGTTCAGGCGGGCCGCCACGGCCGGGCTCGCGGCGAGGCAGAGGATGATGCCGATCACCATCAGCCCGCCGAGGCTTGCGAGCAGGGCGCGGTCCACCGTCCACCACCATTCGCTCAAGACGGTGCGGTCGGCGCGCGACATCATGGGACGCATACTCCGGGACGGGACATTTCCCGCACCATGCCCCCGCGTTGGTTGACGGCGGATTAAGGATGGTTGCGACACCCCTGGGGCATCGCGGAACGGTGTCCGGCGCCCTATCTTTGCCTCGTGGCCAGAGCGAGCAAGGCGCGCAGCGCGACACCGTCCGGGGCATCCGCCCTTCCCGAGCCGTTCGCCGGCTGGTTCCGCGCGCGGGGCTGGACGCCGCGTGCGCACCAGCTCGACCTCATTGCCGCCGCCGAGAGCGGGCGCTCGGTGCTGCTCATCGCCCCCACCGGTGCCGGCAAGACGCTGGCCGGCTTCCTGCCGAGCCTCATCGAGCTGAGCCGGCCGAAGAAGAAGATGCGGAAGCCGGCCGCGCCCCAGATGGCCGAAGCTGGCGAAGCCGCCACCGGCGCGGAAGCCGTCCCCTTCGCCCGCTGGCAGGCGGAGCGGCCGCCCTCGCCCCTGCACACGCTCTATATCTCGCCGCTGAAGGCGCTGGCGGTGGACATCGCCCGCAATCTGGAAGCCCCCGTCGCGGAGATGGGGCTCGATATCCGCGTCGAGACCCGCACCGGCGACACCCCCGCCTCCCGCCGCCAGCGGCAGCGGCGCGACCCGCCGCACATTCTCCTCACCACGCCGGAGCAGATCTCCCTGCTGCTCGCCTCGAAGGATGCGGAGCACCTCTTCTCCGGCCTGAAGCGCGTGGTGCTGGACGAGCTCCACGCCCTCGTCACCTCCAAGCGCGGCGACCTCCTCTCCCTCGCCCTCGCCCGGCTGCGCGCCATCGCGCCGGGCCTGCAATGCGTCGGCCTCTCCGCCACCGTCGCCGAGCCGGACGACCTCAGGCGCTATCTGGTGCCGCAGGACGAGGAAAAGGACGAGCCCGCCCTCGCCGATCTCGTGATCGCGGCCGGCGGCGCGGCGCCGGACATCTCTATGCTGGAGAGCCGGGCGCGGATGCCGTGGGCGAGCCACACGGCACAGCACGCCTTCGCCGAGATCTACGAGCTGATCGGCGCCAACAAGCTGTCCCTCGTCTTCGTGAACACCCGCTGGCAGGCGGAATTCCTGTTTCAGGAACTCTGGCGCATCAACGACCTCGATTACCCCATCGCCCTCCACCATGGCTCTCTCGCGGTCGAGCAGCGGCGCCGGGTCGAGGCCGCCATGGCGGCGGGGAAACTCAAGGCGGTGGTGGCCACCTCTTCCCTCGACCTCGGCATCGACTGGGGCGATGTGGACCTCGTGATCAATGTGGGAGCCCCGAAGGGTTCCTCCCGCCTCATGCAGCGCATCGGCCGCGCCAACCACCGGCTCGACGAGCCCTCGCGCGCCGTGCTGATCCCGGCCAACCGGTTCGAGGTGCTGGAATGCCGGGCGGCACTGGAGGCGGTGAAGGCGGGGGCGCAGGACACGCCGCCCGAACGGCAGGGCGCGTTCGACGTGCTGGCCCAGCACATCCTCGGCATGGCCTGCGCGGCGCCCTTCTCGGCGGATGCGCTCTATGGCGAGGTGCGCTCCGCCGCGCCCTATCGCGCCCTATCGCGTGACGATTTCGATGCCGCGCTGGATTTCGTCGCCACCGGCGGCTACGCCCTGCGCGCCTATGAGCGCTACGCCAAGATCCGCCGGACGAAGGACGGCCTGTGGCGCGTCGCCAATCCCATGATCGCGCAGGCCTACCGGCTGAACGTCGGCACAATTGTGGAAGCCTCCATGCTCAAGGTGCGCCTCGTCTCGGCGCGCGGCGCGGCGAAGACCGGCGTCGCCGGGCGGGTGCGGTTCGGCGGACGGCTTTTGGGCGAGGTGGAGGAATATTTCGTCGAGACGCTGGTGCCCGGCGACACCTTCGTCTTCGCCGGGGAAATCCTGCGCTACGAGGTGCTGGTGGAGGATGAGGTGTACGTCTCCCGCACCAGCGCCACCGAGCCCAAGGTGCCGGCCTATGCGGGCGGAAAGTTCCCGCTCTCCACCTTCCTCGCGGCCGGCGTGCGGGCGCTCCTCTCCGCGCCGGAGCGCTGGGCGGCGCTGCCGCCGCAGGTGCGCGAGTGGCTGGAATTGCAGAAGGCCAAGTCCCGCCTGCCGGGCCGGGACGATCTTTTGGTGGAGACCTTCGAGCGCTCCGGGCGCTACTATCTCGTCACCTACCCGTTCGAGGGGCGGCTGGCCCACCAGACGCTGGGGATGCTCCTCACCCGCCGGCTGGAGCGCGCCCGGCTGAAGCCGCTGGGCTTCGTCGCCAACGACTATGCCCTCGCCGTCTATGCCGCGGGAGACATGGGTGCCGCCATCAGCCAGGGCCGGCTCTCGCTGGACGATCTGTTCGATCAGGACATGCTGGGCGACGATCTGGAGGCGTGGCTCGCCGAAAGCGCGCTGATGAAGCGGACGTTCCGCTATTGCGCCGTCATCGCCGGGCTCATCGAGCGGCGGTTTCCCGGCAAGGAGAAGACCTCCCGGCAGGTCACCATCTCCACCGACCTGATCTATGACGTGTTGCGCCGGCACGAGCCGGACCATCTGCTCCTGCGCGCCGCGCGGGCGGATGCGGCCACGGGCCTGCTCGACGTGAAGCGCCTCGGGGAGATGCTGGCGCGCATCCGCGGGCACGTGGTCCACCAGCCGCTGCCGCGCGTGTCGCCGCTGGCCGTGCCGGTGCTGCTGGAAATTGGGCGCGAGAGCGTGGGTGGCGATGCCAACGAGGCGCTGCTCGCCGAGGCGGAGGAGGAACTGGTGCGGGCGGCGACGGAATGAGGCGGAGGCTTTCGCCCTGTCACGCGCTCTCCGCGCGAATCAGCGCGTCCGCCGGCGACCGGCCGGACCGCAGCACTCAGGCACACGAAATCCCGTCACGGCAAGCCTCTGCGGCGCGCCGCGTCCCATCCCCGCGGTGCATTTCGCACCTGCGAAGACAATTCGGAGCTGTTGCATCCAAGAGACGAGCAACTTTGAACCGGCTCCAGTTCAGTCACAATCGCGTGATCAACCGGGGCACAAAAGGCCCGCGCAATCTTCCTCGGACTCAGAAGATCGTGCCCACCACGGTGGCGACCGACGCCGCGCTCGCCTCGTGCGGGGCAAAAAACGCAGCGATACCAAGGATGGACACCAGAGCACCGGTGACAGCAAGCTTGCGAAGCATGGCTTAACTCCCAGATCCCGTAAGATCCCGTTCTGCACCGACAACGATGCAGGTGGATTAAGAGTTCCTTAACCAAGTCACCCTGAACCCTGTTTGATGCTTGCGTTAACGAAGTGTTCAGGAAAGTCACGGGTCCGTGACGCCGGGCCGGCCAAAGTCACCGCCGGCCACGACTTCAGCGGTTCGTGATGTTGCAGCGCAAAATGAAGTAACGCGGATGTAACCGGCAGGAGGGGAAGCATGTCGTTGACCGGCGTACCGTCGAAGAACCGATGGCGCGATGTGGAGGCCCCCGGGCTCGAAGAACTGGAGCAGCTGGCGGAAGAGGCTTTCGCCGCTTTGCCGGGTTCGTTCCGCGCCCTCTGCCAGGGGCTGGTCATCAAGGTGGAGGACTTTCCCACCGACGAGGTGCTGGACGAACTGGGCGCCGAGACCCCGTTCGATCTGCTCGGCCTGTTCCACGGCGTCGGCCGTGCGCAGGGCGGGGCGGTGGCCCAGACCGGGCAGATGCCCAACATGATCTTTCTCTATCGCCGCCCCATCCTCGACTACTGGGCGGAGAACGAGGAATCCCTCGGCGACGTCGTCACCCATGTGCTGGTGCACGAGATCGGCCATCACTTCGGCCTCAGCGACGACGACATGGAGGCCATCGAGGACCGGGCCAATTGACCGCAGGGAAAACGCCACCTTGGCGCTGGACCCGGGCCACCCATTTTCTAGAATGACTCCAAACAGGAGGCCCTACCATGCCCGTCGATCCCAGCCTGACCCGTTACGGGCCGGCCCTGCGCGCCCTCCACTGGCTCACCGCCATCGCGGTGTTCACGGCGTTCGGCGTCACCTATCTGGAGCAGTTCTTCGCGCGCGGGACGCCGGCGCGGGGCATGGTGTGGTGGGTCCATATCTCGGTCGGCCTGCTGCTGATCGCTCTGGTGGCGGTGCGCATTCCCGTCCGCATCTTCGGGCGCAACCCGCCGGCCTCCGCTCAGATCAGCCGCCCGGTGGCCATCGCCTCCCACATCGTGCACGGGCTGCTCTATCTCGCGCTCATCGCCACGCTCGTGCTCGGCGTCTACCTCGCCTTCCTGCGCGGCAACGAAGTGTCCTTCTTCTCCCTCTTCACCATCCCTTCGCCCATCGCGGTCAATCGCGATCTGGGCAAGCAGGTGCAGGAGGTCCACGAGCTGATGGCCAACGCCGTCATCGTGCTGGCCGTGCTGCATGCGGCTGCGGCCGTGCTCCACCACGTGGTGCTCAAGGACGACGTGCTGAAGCGCATGCTTCCGGAGCGGCTCGCCCCCTGATCGGGCACGCTCCGGCCGGGCCCAAACGCCGGGCCAAGGCGCTGTGCAAGGCCGGGCGTGCCTGTTATGGATGATCGTCGCGGGCGCGCCTCACGGGGAGTGCCCGGCGCGCTATTCTATGCGGGCGGCGCCGCCGGGTTTTCGGCCACTGAACCCCGGCGGACACGATCCGGCAGACGAGACAAGGCAGAAGGTCCCATGGAGAAGTTCACGGTCCTGGAGGGCGTCGCGGCGCCGATGAAGCTGGTCAATGTCGATACCGACATGATCATCCCCAAGCAGTATCTGAAGACGATCCAGCGCACCGGCCTCGGCAAGGGGCTGTTCTCCGAGATGCGCTATCTCGACGATGGCGCCGAGAACCCCGGCTTCGTGCTGAACCAGCCCGCCTACCGCTCCTCGAAGATCCTCGTCGCTGGCGACAATTTCGGCTGCGGCTCCTCCCGCGAGCACGCGCCCTGGGCGCTGCTCGACTTCGGCATCCGCTGCGTGATCTCCACCTCGTTCGCCGACATCTTCTACAACAACTGCTTCAAGAACGGCATCCTGCCCATCGTCGTCTCCAAGGACGACCTGGACAAGCTGTTCGACGACGCCGAGCGCGGCGCCAACGCCACCCTCACCATCGATCTGCCGGCGCAGGAAATCCGCGGGCCGGACGGCGGCGTGGTCAAGTTCGAGATCGACCCCTTCCGCAAGCGCTGCCTGGTCGAGGGTCTGGACGATATCGGCCTCACCCTCCAGAAGGCGCCGGCCATCGACCAGTATGAGACCGCCAAGGGCGCCGAGCAGCCCTGGCTGTGACGCCGTGAGCCGGCCGCCCCGCTGACAGGATGGTCGGGTGATGGAGCCATCCCCGACCCCCTCCCCCCGGCGCGCGGACGTGCGGCCCGCACCCTGCGCCATCGTCATCGGCGCGTCGGCGGGCGGACCTGCGGCGCTCGGCCGCCTCCTTGCCGCGCTCGGCCCCAGGCCGGATGTCGGCATCGCCGTGGTCAATCATGTCGGCGCGGATGGGCCGGACCTGCTCCCCGACATCCTCACCCGCCTCTCGGGCCGGCGCGTCGTCCTGGCGCAGGAGCGCTGCCCCCTCGCGGGTGGCCTTGTCCATGTCGCCCCTAGCGGTTACCACTTGGAGGTGGGACGGGACCGCTGTTTTTCCCTCTCGGTGGAGGCGCGGGTGTGCTATTCGCGTCCTTCAATCGACGTTCTGTTCGCCAGCGCCGCCGAGGCCTACGGCGACGCTCTGGCTGGCGTGGTCCTCACCGGCGCCAGCAGCGACGGGGCGGAAGGACTGAAGCGCATTCGCGAACTGGGAGGCCGTGCCTTCGTGCAGGAGCCGTCGGAAGCCGAGGTCGATACCATGCCGTTGGCCGCCCTGCAGCGCGCCGGCGCGGATCTCTGCGCCCCGTTGTCCGCGCTCGCCGAGGCACTCAACGCCTTCGGCCGGACCGCCGGCATGCCCCCGTCAGCGAGGATGCCCCCGTCAGCGAGGATGGCCGAATGAGCGTGGCCGACCTGCCCAAGATTCTCGTCGTCGACGACGTGCGCGCGAACCTCGTGGGCATGCGCCGCCTGCTGGCGCCGGTGAAGGCCGAGATCTACGAGGCCCATTCGGGCAACGAGGCGCTGGCGCTCTGCCTCGACCACCGCTTCGCGCTGATCCTGCTCGACGTGCAGATGCCGGACATGGACGGGTTCGAGGTCGCCTCCCTGCTCAACAACGATCCGGCCACCTGCGACATCCCCATCGTCTTCGTGTCCGCCGCCTATCACGACGACATCAACCGGCTGAAGGGCTACACCTTCGGCGCGGTGGACTACATCGCCAAACCCATCAACGACGCCGTGCTCCTCTCCAAGGTCACGGTCTTCCTCGACCTGCACATCTCCAAGCTGCGCCTCAAGGGCGCGCTGGAAGAGCTGGAGAAGCGCAACCGCCAGCTGGAGATCGAAATCGAGGAGCGCCGCCGGGTCGAGAAGCAGATCCGCCACATGGCGACCCACGATGCGCTCACGGGCCTTGGCAACCGCATCCTGTTCGTGGAGCACCTGACCCGCGCGCGCGCCCAGGCGCAGCGCCACGGGCGGGAGTTCGCGCTGCTCTACATCGACATCGACGGCTTCAAGCAGGTCAACGACCGGCACGGCCATGGGGTCGGCGACAAGCTGCTCTGCGCCATCGCCAACCGCCTGCGCGGCAACCTGCGGCAGGAGGATTTCGCCGTCCGCCTGTCGGGCGACGAATTCGCCGTCATCATGGTGGACCTCACCGACGGCGATGCCGCCCACGCCCAGGGCCAGCGCCTGTGCGAGGTGCTGCGCGAGCCCTATGTCGTCTCCTACAATGACCAGGCCTATACGGTCAGCGTGGGCGCCAGCATCGGCATCGCGCTCTACCCGCGCCACGCCACGGACGAGACCGAGCTGATCCGCCTCGCCGATACGGCCATGTACGAGGTGAAGCAGCAGGGCAAGGACGGCGTGCGCATCGCCATCGCCCGGCCGGCGGTGCAGTCCGCCTGAGGCGATCCCCGAAGGCCCGCCGCGCGCCTTCGCAGCCCGACGCGACCATGATATCCGGGAGAGCGCGGGCGGTTCGCTCGCGCGCCGCCGTTCGGGAGCTTCATGCCGAAGTCCGCCAGCCGATCCGTCGTCGTGGACCTCATCGCCGTGCTCGCCGCGGTGACGGGCGGAGAGCCGCGGGTGATGACGGTGGAGCACGGGTCCGCCCTGCCCTCCGGTCCGTTCGAGCTGGCGCACCGCTCGCTCCAGCAGGGGCTGCGCGACTGGGTGGAGCAGCGCACCCACCATCCGCTCGGCTATCTGGAGCAGCTCTACACCTTCGCCGACAAGGACCGCGCCGGGGCGGAGAGCGCGGCGCGCACCATCTCCATCTCCTATCTCGGCCTCGCCCGCGAGCAGGCCGCCACCGCCGGCGCCGCCGAGTGGCACGGCTGGTATGAATATTTCCCGTGGGAGGACCACCGCGACGGGGCGCCGCCCGTGATCGCGACGACGCTCGCGCCGGCCCTCACAACATGGGCCGAGGCCGCCCCCTCGGCGGCCGAGCGCAGCCACCGCAAGCAGCGCGCCGCCCTCAGCTTCGGGCTCGACGGCGCGGCCTGGAACGAGGAACTGACCCTTCAGCGCTACGAACTGCTCTACGAGGCCGGCATCGTCGGCGAGCGCCTGCGCCGCGAGGGGCGGGAGGAGGCTGCGGGCGCGGGGCGCGCGATGATCGCCGACCACCGCCGCATCCTCGCCACCGCGATTGCGCGCCTCCGGGCCAAGATCAAATACCGCCCTGTGGTGTTCGAGCTGATGCCGCCCACCTTCACTTTGCTCCAGCTGCAGCGCTGCGTGGAGGCGATCGCGGGGCGGACGCTGCACAAGCAGAATTTTCGCCGGCTGATGGAGCAGCAGGAACTGGTGGAGGAAGCCGGCGGCGCCACCACCGAAACCCTTGGCCGGCCTGCAAAACTCTTCCGCTTCCGCCATGCGGTGGTGGAGGAGCGGGCCTTCGCCGGAACGAAATTGCCCCTCGCACGCTCTTGACAAGACTTATGCTCAGGATAAGCATATGCCCACCATATGCTCAAACTGAGTATAGACAATGGTCGTATCTGCCCTTTCCAGTGCCGCCGTTTCTCCCACGCCGGACGCCCTCGCGGCGGCCTTCGCCCGCACCGCGCCGCTCTATGAGAAGGTCCGCCGGGTGGTGCCACCCGCCGACTGGGCCTTCCTCGCCGAGGATGCGGAGGCCATCCTCCGGCTGAAGCGCGAACGCAACGCCGTCATCCTTGCCCACAACTACCAGACGCCGGAGATCTTCCACTGCGTCGCCGACATCGTGGGCGACAGCCTGGCGCTGGCCCGCGAGGCCATGCGGGTGGATGCGGACGTGATCGTGCTCGCCGGCGTCTACTTCATGGCCGAGACGGCGAAGCTGCTGAACCCGGGCAAGACCGTGCTGATCCCGGACCAGGAGGCGGGCTGCTCGCTGGCCGATTCCATCACCGCCGCCGACGTGCGCCTCATGCGCGCCGCCAATCCCGGCGTGCCGGTGATCGCCTATGTGAACACGTCCGCCGCCGTGAAGGCCGAGGTGGACGTGTGCTGCACCTCGGGCAATGCGGCGCGGGTGGTGAAGTCCTTCGGCGTGCCCAAGGTCATCATGCTGCCGGACCAGTATCTGGCGAAGAACGTCGCCGCCGAGACCGGCATCGACATCATCTCCTGGGCCGGCCAGTGCGAGGTCCACGAGCTGTTCACCGCCGCCGACGTGCGCGAGCTGCGCGCGGCCAATCCCGGCGTCACCGTGCTGGTCCACCCCGAATGCCCGCCGGAAGTGGTGGCGGAAGCCGATTTCGCCGGCTCCACCGCCGCCATGAGCGACTATGTGAGCGAGAAGCGCCCGCCCCGCGTGGTGCTGCTCACCGAATGCTCCATGGCCGACAACATGGCGGTCCACTATCCCGAGATCGACTTCGTGCGCCCCTGCAATCTCTGCCCGCACATGAAGAAGATCACGCTCCGCAACATCCGCGCGGCGCTGGAGAACAACCTCCACGAAGTCACCATCGCCCCCGAGGTCGCCGAGCGCGCCCGCGCCTCGGTCGAGCGGATGCTGGCGCTATGACCGGGGACAGGCTGGACGGCCGCCCCGTCATCGTCGGCGCCGGCATCGCGGGGCTCGCGGCCGCCCTCTTCCTCGCCCCCGAGCCGGTGGTGCTCGTCACCCGCGCGCCTTTGGGCGCGGACGGCTCCAGCCCGCTGGCGCAGGGCGGCATCGCCGCCAGTGTCGGGCTGGACGATGATGACGCGCTTCACCTCGCGGACACGCTGGCAGCGGGCGACGGCCTCTGTGATGCCGAGGCCGCGCGCCGCATCCTCTCCGCTGGGCCGGACGCCATCGCCGCGCTGGAGCGCCTCGGCGTGCGCTTCGACCGCGACGCGGCAGGCGGCCTGCTGCTCGGCCTCGAGGCCGCCCACAGCCGGCGCCGCATCGTCCATGCGGACGGCGACGGCACCGGGCGGGAGCTTGTGCGCGCGCTCTCCGAGGCCGCGCGGGCCTGCCCGTCCATCACATTGGTTCTGGGCGAGGCGCGGCGCATCCTGATGCGTGACGGCGACGTCTGCGGCCTGCTCGTGGCCACGGCCGAGGGCGCGCGGGTGCTCGCCACACGCCGCCTCGTGCTGGCCACCGGCGGCGTCGGCGCGCTCTACGAGCACACCACCAATCCCGTCGCCTCCTGGGGCGTGGGGATCGCGCTGGCCGCCGAGGCCGGAGCGGAACTGGCGGACCTCGAATTCGTGCAGTTCCACCCGACCGCGCTGGCCACCCCCGCCCGCCCGCTCCCGCTCATCAGCGAGGCGGTGCGCGGGGAAGGCGCGCTCATCGTGGACGGCAGCGGCCGGCGCATTCTGGAGGGTGTTCCGGGCAAGGAACTTGCGCCGCGCGATGTCGTGGCCCGCGCCGTCTGGCGCGAGGTGGTGGCGGGGCGCGAGGTGTTCCTCGATGCCCGCGCCAGCCTCGGCGCGCGCTTCGCCACCCGCTTCCCGCAGGTGGCGGCGGGCTGCCGCGCCGCCGGGATCGATCCGGCTACCGACCTCGTGCCCATCCGCCCCGCCGCGCACTACCACATGGGCGGCATCGCCGTGGATGCGCACGGCCGCAGCACCCTCCCGGGCCTCTGGGCAGCGGGCGAATGCGCCGCCACCGGCCTGCACGGCGCCAACCGCCTCGCCTCCAATTCGCTGCTGGAAGCGGTGGTGTGCGGGCGGGAGGTGGCGCAGAGCATCGCCGGGCAGGCGGCGGGGCGCACCATCGTCCCCGCCCCGTCCGCGCTGCCGCCTGCGGCGGATGCGGCGCCGGCGCGCGCCATTGTCTCCCGCCTCGTCGGCGTCACCCGCGACGCGGAGGGGCTGACCAGCGCACTCCAGCGCCTGCTGCCGCTCGCAGAAGGCACCACTCCGGCCGCCGCGCCCGCCCGTGTCGGCCTGATGATGGCGGCCTCCGCCCTCGCCCGCACCGAGAGCCGCGGCGCCCATGCGCGCACCGACTTTCCGCAGACCGCGCCGGTGGCCCGGCGCTCGCGCATTACCCTCGCCGAAGCGCGCGCCGCCGCCCAGCGCATGCGCGTGCCGGACCTCGCCTTCGCCTGATCCCATCGAACGGAGCCGCCATGGCCGCCCTCGACCCGCTCCCCGAATTGATGGTGGAGCCCATCGTCCGCGCCGCGCTGCTGGAAGATCTCGGCCGCGCCGGCGACATCACCACCGATGCGGTGGTGCCTGCCGGACACGTCAGCCGCCTCGTCCTCGCCGCCCGTCAGGACGGCGTGGTGGCGGGGCTCGACTGCGCCCGCATCGCCTTCCGCCTGCTGAACCCGGACGTGCGCTTCACGCCCGTGATGGCGGACGGTTCGCGCGTGACGCCGGGCACCGTCCTCGCCGAGGTGGAAGGCCCCTCGCGCGCGCTGCTCACCGGCGAGCGCACCGGCCTCAACCTCGCCTGCCGCCTCTCCGGTATCGCCACGGCGACCGCCGCGCTGGTGGATGCGGTGGCCGGCCACAAGGCCGAGATCGTCTGCACCCGCAAGACCACGCCCGGCCTGCGCGCGCTGGAGAAATACGCCGTGCGCGCCGGCGGCGGCGCCAACCACCGCTTCGGCCTCGATGATGCGGTGCTGGTGAAGGACAATCACGTCGCCATCGCCGGCTCGGTGACCGAGGCGGTCAGGCGCGTGCGCGCCCGCGCCGGTCACATGGTGAAGGTCGAGGTGGAGGTGGACACCCTCGCCCAGCTCGAGGAACTGCTGACGCTCGGCGCCGATGCGGTGCTGCTCGACAACATGACCCCCGCCACCCTCGCCGAGGCGGTGCGCATGGTGGGCGGGCGGATGCTCACGGAAGCCTCGGGCCGGGTGAACCGCGAGACGGCACCGGCCATCGCGGCGGCGGGCGTCGATCTCATCTCCGTGGGCTGGCTGACCCACAGCGCGCCGATCCTGGACATCGGCCTCGACTGGGTGGGCTGACGGGCGATCACAAGCGCACGCCGCGCAGGCTCTGGGACGGCGCCGCGCCGAAGGTGCGGCGGAAGTCGTGGGTGAAGTGAGCCTGGTCGGCGAAGCCCGCCGCATGGGCGGCGGCGGTGAAGCTGCTGCCCGCCGCGATCTCCGCGATGGCCCGCCGCATCCGTCCCCAGGCGCGGTAGCGGCGGAACGGCACGCCCATCTCGGCGGTGAACAGGTGCTGCAGGCGTGAGGGGGAGAGGCCGACCTGCCGCGCGAGGGCGGCAAGCTCCGGCACGCGCTCCGCATCGCTCATCGCCGCCGCCACCTGCTGGATGCGGGGATCGAGCGTCGCGCGGGCGCGGCGGCGGGACACATCCACCACATCGGCCAGGGCCGCTCCGGCCCAGCCGGCCGCGTCCGGCGCTTCCCAGAGTTCGCGCAGCAAAGGCAGCGCGCCGCCGTGGCCGAAAAGCGCGCCCTGCTCCTCCCGCGCATTGGCCACGAGCGGCGCCAGCGCATGGGCGCCGTCGATGCTGGGCTCCAGATAGAAGACCGCGATGGGCTCGCCGCCCACGTCCAGCTCATGCACCACGCCCGCCGGCACGAGGGCGGTGCGGCACGCCCGCCAAGGGCCGCCTGACACCCTGAGCCCGAACGATCCGTAGAGCCCGGCCAGGAACACCGGCGCGCCGTGCTGGTGCGGGGCATTGTAGACGAGCGGGCCGGCGAAGAAGGTGCGGCCCGCATCCAGGAACCAGAGCGGCCCGAGGCCCTGCCCCGTCGCAGCACGTTCGTACAAGCGGGGCCGCGTGCCCATGCCTAGGCTCCTCCCGTCGGCACTTCATCACATCGCCACGGGCCGCACAAAGCCGCCCGCAGGGAGACAGCCATGGCTTCGCCATCCCGCCCCGGCGCGCCCAGCCGCCGCGCCCTCCTCGCCGCCGCCCTCGCCACTCCGGCCCTGCTGCACACCGGCCGGGCGCGCGCCATGGCGCCGCAGCGCGGCCCCCTCCCCGTCACGCCCTTCCGCTTCAAGCTGGGTGCGTTCGAGGTGACCACCGTGCTGGATGCCTCGGCGATGATCGACGGCCCATGGCCCATCGTCGGCGAGGATCGTCCCGTGGAAGAGGTCGCGGCGCTGATGCGCGCCAGCCTGCTGCCGGAAAAGCGCTTCCGGCCCGGCTTCACCCCGACGCTGGTGAACACCGGCGCGCAGCTTCTGCTGTTCGATGCCGGCAACGGCGAGAACGGCTTCATCCCGCGGCCGAACGGCGGATGGCTGGCGCAGCAGGTCGCCGCCGCCGGCTATGCCCCCGAGCAGGTGGACGTGGTGGTGCTCTCCCACGCCCATGTGGACCATATCGGCGGGCTGGTGGAGGCGGGCAAGGAGATGTTTCCCAAGGCCCGCTACGTGATCGGCGAGACCGAATTCGCCTACTGGGCCGCGCCCGAGCGCCTTTCAGCGACGCCTGACAGCCTCGAACATGCCACCGCGCAGGTGTTCGCCCGCAACCTCGCCCCCTTCGCCGAGCGCGTCACGCGGGTGCGGCCGGGGGCCGAGATCGTGCCCGGCATCCATGCGGTCGAGGCGTTCGGGCACACGCCGGGCCATCTGGCGTTTCACGTGGAGAGCGGGGGAAAGCGGCTTCTGGTCTGGGGCGACTGTGCCCACCACGAGGTCGCCTCCCTCGCTCATCCCGAGTGGTCCGCCTTGTTCGACATGGACAAGGCGCAGGGCGCCGCCACCCGCAGGCGCATCTACGACATGGCCGCCACCGACCGCATCCCGGTGGTGGGCTATCACACGTCCTTCCCGTCGGTGGGCTATGTGGGGCGGCAGGGCACAGCCTATCGCTGGCTCCCCCTCACCTACCAGTTGGCGGAGTGAGGCCCCAAACGAAAACGGCCGGGCGATGCCCGGCCGTCCGCATTCAGAAAGGAAGGAAGCTCACGCCTTCGGCCAGTTCCGCACGTCCACGAAGTGGCCGGCGATGGCCGCCGCCGCCGCCATGGCGGGGGAAACGAGGTGGGTGCGGCCCTTGAAGCCCTGGCGGCCCTCGAAATTGCGGTTCGAGGTGGAGGCGCAGCGCTCCTCGGGGGCGAGGCGGTCGGCATTCATGGCGAGGCACATGGAGCAGCCCGGCTCGCGCCACTCGAAGCCCGCCTCGATGAAGATCTTGTCCAGACCCTCGGCCTCGGCCTGCTCCTTCACGAGGCCGGAGCCCGGCACGACCATGGCGGAGACGTTCGGGTTCACCTTGTGCCCGCGGGCGATGGCCGCCGCCTGCCGCAGGTCCTCGATGCGCCCGTTGGTGCAGGAGCCGATGAAGGCCCGGTCGATGGTGATGTCGGTGATCTTGGTGCCGGCGGCGAGGCCCATGTAGCCCAGCGCGCGGATCTTGGCGGCGCGCTTGCCCTCGTCTTCGATGAGCGCCGGATCGGGCACGAAGCCTTCCACGGACACCACATCCTCGGGGCTGGTGCCCCAAGAGACGATGGGCGGCAGGTTGGCGCCGTCGAGATGGATCTCGGCGTCGAAATGCGCGCCCTCGTCCGAGCGCAGGGTCTGCCAGAACTTCACCGCGGCGTCCCAGTCGGCGCCCTTGGGCGACTTCGGCCGGCCCTTGAGATACTCGAATGCCTTCTCGTCGGGCGCCACCATACCGGCGCGGGCGCCGCCCTCGATGGACATGTTGCAGACGGTCATCCGCCCTTCCATGGAGAGGGAGGTGATGCCTTCGCCGGCATATTCGATGACGTAGCCCGTGCCACCGGCCGTGCCGATGGTGCCGATGATGGCGAGCACCACGTCCTTGGCGCCGACGCCCTCGGGCAGCGGCCCGGAGACGGTGACGCGCATGTTCTTCGCCTTCTTCTGGATCAGCGTCTGGGTGGCGAGCACATGCTCCACCTCGGACGTGCCGATGCCATGGGCGAGGGCGCCGAACGCGCCGTGGGTCGAGGTGTGGCTGTCGCCGCAGACGATGGTGGTGCCGGGCAGGGTAAAGCCCTGCTCGGGGCCGACCACGTGGACGACGCCCTGACGCTTGTCGAAGCCGTCATAATATTCGACGCCGAATTCCTTGGTGTTCTCGGCGAGCGCGGCGATCTGGGCGACGCTCTCCGGGTCCGGGTTCGGCAGGGTGCGGTCGGTGGTGGGGACGTTGTGGTCCACCACGGCGAGGGTCTTCTGCGGCGCGCGCACCTTGCGGCCGGTCATGCGCAGCCCCTCGAAGGCCTGCGGGCTCGTCACCTCGTGAACCAGGTGGCGGTCGATGTAGAGCAGGCAGGTGCCGTCATCCTGCCGGGAGACGACGTGGTCGTCGAAGATCTTGTCGTAGAGCGTCTTGGGGCCGTTCACCGGGGCGTTCATCGCGTCGTGTCCTGAGGAAAGGCCGGCGCGCGTCGGAGCGGCCGGGCCGGTAACGATGGAAGGGCGGTATCCGTGGCGCCGCTTATGGGCGCGTCAGCATGCGGGCGTCAAAGCACCGAGGAGGCCGCCGTCGTGAAGCGGCCAAAGAAGCGGCCCGGCAGGCGCACATGATCGGGCACCGCCGCGAACTCCATCGTCGTGCGCGCGAACGGACCGGCCCCGCAATGGGCCGCCCGGTCGAGGCTGTGGCGATGGTCACGCGTCTGTCGCATGGGGCGGGTTTTTAGCAGTTCCACGCTGACGCGACAATCCGGCGCGCAGGGATGTGAAAACCGGGCGCGGGACGGGGATGATCCGGCCCCCGCGACCTTGCCCTCGCCATCATCTTGGGCGAGGCGCTAGGCGGCCGGCCGTGAGGCCCGCCGCAGGAGGAGGAGGAGTTTCGGGTGCAGTTCATCTCCAACTTCCACGGGGCGCAGTTCCTCGACACCGTGGTGAGCCTTGCTGCCGCCTTCCTGTTCGGCACGCTGATCGGCGCGGAGCGGCAGTATCGCCAGCGCACCGCCGGGCTGCGCACCAATGTGCTCGTGGCCGTGGGCTCCGCCGCCTTCGTCGATCTCGCCGCCAGCCTCGGCGGGCCGACCGACGCCATGCGCGTCGCCGCCAACGTGGTGACCGGCGTCGGCTTCCTCGGTGCCGGCGTCATCATGAAGGAAGGCATGAACGTGCGCGGCCTCAACACCGCCGCGACCCTCTGGTGCTCGGCCGCCGTGGGCGCCTGCGCCGGGGCCGACCGCATCGCCGAGGCGGCGCTCATCACCTTCATCATCATCGCCGGCAACACGGTATTGCGTCCCGTCGCCCGCGCCATCGACCGCGCGCCCCTCGACGCCCGCCGCTCGGAAGTCAGCTACGAGGTGCGCCTCACGGTGGATTCCGCCGCCGCGGCCGACCTGCGCGACGTGCTGATCGACACGCTGGAGGGCGAGAAATATCTCGTGCGCGACGTGGACGAGGAGCCGGGCACCGACGGCGCGGTTGTGCTGGTGGCGAAGCTCGTCACCACCTCGGTCGTCCCCGCCGAGCTCGACGCCATCACCGACCGCCTCGCGCGGACGCCCCGCACCCGCCACGCCACCTGGGAGAGCGTGACGGAGGAATAGGGGCGGTTATCGGCCCATCCTGCGCAGGGACCGTCATCCCCCGGCTCGTCCGGGGGATCCACTCCGCCGTTCGCCTGCCCTCTCCGGACCAGCACCGCGCCCCGCCGTATCGTGGATCGCCCGCACACGGCGGGTGATGACAGCAGGAGGGGAGGGTGCCGCGCCCTGTTCAAAGGGACGGGCGGTCGGGACCAGCCGAAGGGGTGGTGCCATGTCACCCGCCCCTCACAGCGCCCGTTCCCCCGCCTCCATCGCCTCGATCAGCGCGGGCACCACGGTGGCGCGCATCTTGCGGCCGTAGAACAGCCCGAAGTGGCCGGCGCCCGCGACGCTGACGCGGCGGCGCAGGGCATCCGGCACGGCCCGGCACAGATCGTGCGCCGCCTCCGTCTGGCCGGGGGCGGAAATGTCGTCGTCCGCGCCCTCCACCGTGAGCAGCACCCCGCGCAGCGCCTCCGCCCGCACCGGGTGGCCGCCGATGGCGAGCGTGCCGTGGGCGAGCGCATTGTCGCGGAAGATGGTGGAGACGTTCTCCATGAAGAATTCGGCCGGCACGTCCATCATGGTCCAGCACAGCCGGGAGAGCGGGAAGCACAGGGGATCGGCGCCCTCGTCGAACAGCAGCCGCATGGGCAGCTCGCCGCCGCTCATGGATTGCCGCCAGAGGTAGAGGGCGAAGGTATCGATCTGCCGCCATGCGGGGAACACGCGGCGCCCGGCGCCGGGCAGGCTTTGCGGTACCTCCTCCATCACCTGCGCCTCCAGCGCCTCCAGCGAGCGCTGCTGCAGCATGGTCCACAGGCGGGTGGGATTGCGCGCGGGGTCCATGGGCCCGCCCACGAGGCTGAGGCTCGCCACCGGCTGGCCTTCGTCCGCCAGGAGGCAGGCGGCGGCGAAGGCGGGCAGCGCGCCCTGGCACACGCCCACCAGATGCACCGGCCCCGTCACCGCGAGCGCGCGGGCCATCTGCGCCGTCTCCAGGCAATTCTCGGCGAAGCCGAAGCGGCCGGCATCGAGCGGCAGGTAGCGGGCATTGGGCCATTCGGTAATGCCGACGCGCCCGGCGGCGGGCAGCAGCGCGGCGATGAGATCGCGCATCAGGAAGGGATAGCCGCCGGCGATGGGCGCCACCACCAGAACGTTCCGGGCGGGCGCATCCTCCCGGGAGAACAGCCGCAGCCGGCCGAACGGGAGGCTGGCCGGCACGGCGTCGCACACGGTGGCGCTCGCCAGTCCGAACGCGCGATAGGCGTCCTCGGTCGCGCAGGGGGCCGGATCGGCCACGGCGGGACGGAAGGGGCGCAGATCGTCAAGCCACATGAGGCGCGGTCCGTCCTTTGCGGTCCGGTGGGGCGACGGCCCATCATAGCCGAACGCCCCCGGCGCACCATGCCTGCGCGGCGGATGTGACGTTACGTCAGAGAGACGCGGCGGCGCGGGCGGCCTGATCGTAGTGGCCGGAGAGGGTGCGCATCAGCGCGGCGATCTCGGACAGCCGGGCCGGATCGATGCCGGTGGCGGCCACCGCATCGGCGAGCAGCGCCTCCCGCACCTCGCGATAGCGGGCGCAGACGGCGCGGCCGGTGTCGCTGGCGGACAGCGTCTTCTCCTTGCCCCGGCGCCCGCCCTCGACGAGGCCGAGGGCCTGCAGCTTCTTCGCCGCATAGGTGACGAGGTGGGTGTCCTCCACGTCGAGCACGAGGCAGAGGTCGGCGATGGTCTTCGGCCGGTCGCGGTGGACCACGTGGTGCAGGATCAGGACGTCCAGCGCCGAGAGGTCCGGCACGCCCGCCGCCGCCATGCAGCGTACCATCCAGCGGCCATAGGCGTGGGTGAGCATGTTGAGCCCGAACTCGAACTCGGACAGCGCCGGCAGCGCCCCGTCCGCGAGATGGGCGGAGGAGACGATGGAGGGGCCGCTCTTTCGGCGGGCGCCCTCAAGCGCCTTCGGGGGAGTGTCCTTGGTCACGGGATCGATCCTGTGGGGCGGCCGGGGAAAAGCACCCTCCCCGGCCGCGGGTCACGTCGGGCTCACTTCTTGTAGGCGGCGATGACCTCCTGGCCAGCCGCGCCGGCCTTGGCGAGCCACGCCTCCGTCAGGGTGCCGCCGATCTTCTCGAAGCCGGCCTTCAGCTCGGGCGAGGGCGGGGCGACGGTCATGCCCTTGGCGGCGAGGATGTCCATATAGGCCTTGGTCTTCTCCTCGGAGAGCTTCCAGCCGCGGGCCTCGGCGGCGGCGGCGGCCTTGAGCACCGCGTCCTGCGTGGGCTTGTCGAGGGCGTCGAACGCCGCCTGGTTCACGAAGATGACGTTCTTCGGCAGCCAGGCCTGGATGTCGTAGAAATAGGGGATGCTCTCCCAGATCTTCACGTCGTTGCCGGTGGCGGACGAGGTGATGAGGGCGTTGACAACGCCGGTGGCGAGCGCCTGCGCCAGTTCCGCCTGCTGCACGGTGACGGGCTGGGCGCCCACCGCCTCGCCGATGCGCGAGGTGCCGGCATTGTAGGCCCGCCACTTGGCGCCCTTCAGGTCCTCCACCTTGGACACTGCCGTCTTGGAGAACAGGCCCTGGGGCGGCCACGGCACCGCATAGAGCACCTTGATGCCCTGGGAGGCGAGCTTCTTCTCCACCGCCGGGCGGGACGCGTCCCACAGCTTCTTGGAGGCATCGAACGAGGTGGCGAGGAAGGGCACCACGTCCACGCCGAAGATCGGGTCTTCGTTCTCGTGGATGGAGATGAGCACCTCGCCCGCCTGCACCTGCCCGGTGGCGACGGCCCGCTTGATCTCCGGCGCCTTGAAGAGGACGGCGTTGGGCTGGAGCGTCACGGCGAGCTTGCCACCGCTCGCCGCCTCCACGTCCTTGGCGAACTGGGCGAGGTTCTCGGTGTGGAAATTGTCCGCCGGATAGGCCGAGGCGAGGTTCCACTTGGTCTGCGCGGCGGCCGGCGCGGCGCTCGCCAATGCGGCGATGCCGGCGACGAGAAGCGCGGGAGCTAGGGTGCGGAAAGGCGCCATGTCGGGTCTCTCTCTGGTTCGGTGTGAACGACGCGTACTCGTTTTCCTCTCAGCCGCCGGGAAACACCCAGCGCGGCAGCACCAAAGCAATCTCGGGAAACGTCGTGATGATGATGACCGCGATGTTCAGCAGAATGAAGAAGGGAAACGCCGCCTTCGCCACCGAGAAGGTATCGCGTCCGCTCATGTTCTGCAGCACGAACAGGTTGAAGCCCACCGGCGGGGTGATCTGCGCCATCTCCACGTGGATCACGAGATAGACGCCGAACCACACAAGGTCGAAGCCCGCCTGCTTCACCATGGGCAGCACGATGACCGCGGTGAGCACGATCATGGAGATGCCGTCCACGAGGCAGCCGAGGATGATGTACATCACGGTCAGCGCGAGGGCGAGCTTGCCGGGCGTCAGGTTCAGCCCCTGCACCCACTCCGCGAGGGCCATGGGAATGCCGGTATAGGCCATGGCCGCCGTGGTGAAGGCGGCGCCGGCGATGATGAGCATGATCATGCAGCTGAGCCGCGTGGCACTCATCACGCTCTCGATCAGCGTCTTCCAGGTGAGCGTGCCGCTCCACCACGCCAGGGCCAGCGCTCCGGTCACGCCCCAGGCAGCGCATTCGGTGGCGGTGGCGATGCCGAGCACCAGCGACAGGAACACCGCCGCGATAAGCAACAGGCAGGGCAAGAGGCGCGCCGACTGCCGGAGCTTCTGGGCGAACGGCATGTGCGGATCGCGCGGCGGCGTGCGGCCGGGATTGAGCAGCGACCACAGCATGATGTAGCCGGAATAGAGCCCCATCACGAGCAGACCGGGCAGGAAGCCCGCCAGAAACACCTGCAGCACGGAGACGTTGGCCGTCACCGCATAGACCACCATGGGAATGGAGGGCGGGATGAGCAGGCCGAGCGTGCCGGAACCGGCCAGCGAGCCCAGACTCATGCCCTTGTCGTAGCCCCGCTTGTCCAGCTCCGGCAGCGCGATCTTGCCAATCGTGGCGCAGGTGGCGGCCGAGGAGCCGGACACCGCCGCGAAGATGCCGCAGCCCACCACGTTCACATGCAGCAGCCGGCCGGGCAGCCACTGCAGCCACGGGGCGAGGCCGCGGAACATCTCCTCCGATAATCGGGTTCGGAACAGGATTTCGCCCATCCAGATGAAGAGGGGAAGGGCGGCGAGGGTCCACGAGGCGCTGGCGCTCCACACCGTGGTGGCGAGCACCTGGCCGATGGGCACCGGCGTCGTCAGCACCATGGCCAAAAGGCCGACGAGGCCGAGGCCGAGGGCGATCCACACGCCGGAGGCGAGAATGGCGATGAGGAAGACGAGGAGGACCAGCGAAAGCTGGATGAGATCGAGGTGCGGCATGGCTCAGACGCCGCCTCCTGATGCGATGCGCTCCACCAGTTCCTCGGGCGAGGAGACGGGCTCCTTCTCGTAGCGGGGACGATTGCCGCGGGCGACATTCACGAATTCGTCCACCATGGCGATCAGCAGGATGGCGAGGCCGGCGGCGTAGCCCGTCTGGGGGATCCACAGCGGTACGGCCACGACACCTTGGGACATGTCGTCGAAGCGCCAGGAATCATAGGTGAGGCGGCCGGCGTTCCAGGTGAAATAGGCGAGGAAGGCGATGCCGACAGTGAGCGCGAACAGCTCCAGCGCCTGCCGCCGCCGCCCGGTGAGCTGCTCCAGCAGCAGGCCCACGCGGATCATCTCGCCGTACCGGAAGGTGTGGGCGAGGCCGAGAAAGGCCATGGCGGCCATGGACCAAGCGGCGAAGTCGTCGCCCGAGGAAATGTTGAGGCCGATTTGCCGGCCCACGGAAAGGCCCATCATCAACAGGAAGATGACGATGAGAAACCCGGCGGCCACCACGCCGGAGGCGAAATAAAGGCCATCGAGCAGCTTGCGGATCATCGTGGCGCTCCCGGGGAGCAAGCCGGGGCCGGGGCGCAGGTCCGCGCGGCCCCCGTTCGGTGACGGAATTCTTCGCTGGTCATCGGAACCCCTCTGGAGACCGGCGCCATTGTTCTGCCCGCCAAGAAGAACCGGCATTCAGGCGCTCTTGGCAGGATGTTCTCCCGCCTTCGATATTTCGTCAACAAATTGTTGACGTTTTATCGCCCCCATGACTTCCTTATTCGCGAGCGGAGCCTTGTGCTTCGCTGGCGCGCCCTTGCCGCGCCAGAACAGGGGAGCAGGAAGCCTGCCAACCCCGCCTGCCACCATCCAGACGGGAAACGGGGCCGATGTCGAGCGACGATGTGAAGACGAGCGCAGCCGCCGAAGCCGACGCTGCGGCAGCCCCCTCTCCGTCAGCCGCCGCACCCTCTCCCGCGCCTTGGGAATTCTGGATCGACCGGGGCGGCACCTTCACCGATATCGTGGGCAAACGGCCGGACGGCAGCCTCGTCGCCCACAAGGTGCTGTCGGAAAATCCGGAGGCCTATCGCGACGCCGCGGTGCATGGCATCCGCGAGCTGCTGGGACTCCCCGCCGGCGCGCCGATCCCGCCCGGGCTCGTTTCTGCCGTGAAGATGGGCACCACGGTCGCCACCAATGCCCTTCTGGAGCGCAAGGGCGACCGCACCCTCCTCGTCACCACCCGCGGCTTCAAGGACGCGCTCAAGATCGGCTACCAGGCCCGGCCGAAGATCTTCGCCAAGAAGATCGTGCTGCCGGACATGCTGTTCGAGAGCGTGCTGGAAGTGGACGAGCGGGTGCGCGCCGACGGCACCGTCGAAGCCGCCCCCGACCTCGCCACCGTGCGCGCCGCGCTGGAGCGGGCGAAGGCGGACGGCATCGCGGCGGTGGCCATCGTCTTCATGCACGGCTACCGTTACCCCGAGCACGAGCAGCAGGTGGCGGCGCTGGCGCGGGAGATCGGCTTCCCGCAGGTCTCCGTCTCCCACGAGGTCTCGCCCCTCATCAAGCTGGTGGGGCGCGGCGACACCACGGTGGCCGACGCCTATCTCTCCCCCATCCTGCGCCGCTACGTGCGGCAGGTGGCGGAGGAGCTGTCGGGCGGCCCGGAGGAGGCGGAAAGCGCCATCCGCCTGATGTTCATGATGTCCTCGGGCGGCCTCACCGCCGCCGACCTGTTCCAGGGCAAGGATGCCCTGCTCTCCGGCCCGGCCGGCGGCGTGGTGGGGGCGGCGGAGACCGGGGCGCTCGCCGGCTTCGACCGCATCATCGGCTTCGACATGGGCGGCACCTCCACCGACGTCTGCCATTATGACGGGGAGCTGGAGACCGCGTTCGATACCGAAGTGGCCGGCGTGCGCATCCGCGCGCCCATGATGCGCATCCACACGGTGGCGGCCGGCGGCGGCTCCATCCTGCATTATGACGGCGCGCGCTTCCGCGTCGGCCCGGATTCGGCCGGCGCCAATCCCGGCCCCGCCTGCTATCGCCGGGGCGGGCCCTTGGCCGTCACCGACGCCAACGTGATGCTGGGCAAGCTCATTCCCGACTACTTCCCGAAGATCTTCGGCCCCGCGCAGGACCAGCCGCTGGATGCCGAGGTGGTGCGGGAGAAATTCTCCGCCCTTGCCGCCGAGATCGGTGGCGGACGCAGCCCCGAGGAGGTGGCGGACGGCTTCGTCACCATCGCGGTGGAGAACATGGCCAATGCCATCAAGAAGATCTCGGTGGAGCGCGGCTATGACGTGACCCGATACGCCCTGAACTGCTTCGGCGGCGCCGGCGGCCAGCACGCCTGCCTCGTCGCCGACGCGCTGGGCATGACGAAGGTGCTGCTCCACCCCTTCTCCGGTCTGCTCTCCGCCTATGGCATGGGCCTCGCCTCCGTCCGCGCCCAGCGCACCCGGGCGGTGGGGGAGGAGATGACCGCAACCCTCCTTCCCGCTCTGGTTGAGCTGACCGCGGAAATGGCCGCCGCCACCTCTGCCGAGCTCGCCACGCAGGGCATCCGGACTGACTCGATCCTGACTGATGCCAAAGCCCACCTGAGATATGGTGGAACCGATACCGGAATCCCGGTGCAACTCGCCGATATTCCCGCGATGACCGCCGAGTTCGAGACGAAGCACCGGGCCCAGTTCGGCTTCGTCTCGCCGGAAAAAACCATTGTCGTGGAGGCACTTGAGGTGATCTCGGCCGGCGGGGGCGCGGGGATCGCCGAGCCGGACCTGCCACTTCACGCCGAAACCCCTTCTGATACCTCCCAAACCCGCTTCTTTGCCCGTGGCGCATGGCATGACGCGCCTGTGGTGAAGCGGGAAAACTTCAAGCCCGGCATGGGGTTGAAGGGGCCAGCCATCGTCATCGAACCGAACCAGACGGTGGTGGTGGAGAAGGGCTGGCGGGCGGAGGTCTCCGCCAAGAACCACCTGATCCTCACCCGGACGGAAAAACTGCAACGTTCAGAAGCGGTTGGCACCCATGCCGACCCGGTGATGCTGGAGGTCTTCAACAACCTCTTCATGTCCATCGCCGAGCAGATGGGCGTGACCCTCCAGAACACCGCCTACTCGGTCAACATCAAGGAAAGACTGGACTTTTCCTGCGCCGTCTTCTCCGCCGAGGGCGATCTCGTCGCCAACGCGCCGCACATGCCCGTCCACCTCGGCTCCATGGACCGCTCGGTGGAAACCGTCATCCGCGAGAACCAGGGCAACATCCGCCCCGGCGACGTCTTCGCTCTCAACGCCCCTTACAATGGCGGCACGCATCTACCTGATATTACAGTGGTAACGCCGGTTTTCGACGACGCCGGCAAGGCCATCCTCTTCTGGGTCGCCTCCCGCGGACACCATGCGGACGTGGGCGGCGTCGCCCCCGGCTCCATGAGCCCGCTGGCCACCCATATCGAGGAAGAAGGCGTCTATATCGACAATTTCAAGCTGGTCGCGGAAGGCACCTTTCGCGAGGCCGAACTGCGCGACCTCCTCACCACGGCCCGCTATCCGGCCCGCAATCCGGTGCAGAATATCGCCGATCTCAAGGCGCAGATCGCCGCCAACGAGAAGGGCGTGCGCGAACTTCTGAAGATGATCGACACGTTCGGCCTTGACGTGGTGCAGGCCTATATGGGTCACGTGCAGGACAATGCGGCCGAAAGCGTGCGGCGCGTTCTGGATCGTCTTGACAACTGTACGTTCCATTACGAGATGGACCAGGGCACCGTCATCAAGGTCAAGATCTCGGTGGACAAGGAAAAGCGCGAGGCGACGGTGGATTTCACCGGCACCTCGCCCCAGCAGCCCACCAATTTCAACGCCCCCGCCCCCGTCACCCGCGCTGCGGTGCTCTATGTGTTCCGGGTGATGGTGGAGGACGAGATCCCCATGAATGCGGGGTGCCTCAGGCCCATCCGCATCGTGGTGCCGGAAGGCTGCATGCTGTCGCCGGTCTATCCGGCCGCGGTAGTGGCGGGAAATGTCGAGACTTCGCAGGCAGTTACGAACTGCCTGTTCGGCGCCTTGAAGGCCATGGCCGCCTCCCAGGGCACCATGAACAACCTCACCTTCGGCAACGACATCTACCAGTATTATGAAACCATCTGCTCCGGCTCCCCTGCCGGTCCCGGCTTCGACGGGACGGATGGCGTGCATGTGCACATGACCAATTCCCGCCTCACCGATCCGGAGGTGCTGGAGACGCGCTTTCCCGTTTTGCTGGAGGACTTCCACATCCGTCCCGGCTCCGGTGGGCGGGGCCATTGGCATGCGGGATCAGGGACTTACCGGCGTATTCGTTTTCTGGAACAGATGGATTGCGCGCTGCTCTCCTCGCACCGCCGCATCCACCCCTTTGGCGTGGATGGGGGCGAGCAAGGCCAATTGGGAGAAGGGTTTGTGCGGCGCCTCGATGGCTCGACCGAGATCCTCCAGGGATGCGACCAGAAGGTTCTGGAGGCGGGTGAGGCGGTCATCATCGTCACCCCGACGGGAGGCGGCTACGGGGATGCGAAGCTGAGAGGACGGTAACAAAACACCCCCTGAGCCAACAAAAAAGGCGCCCGACGGGCGCCTTTCTGCTGCGGTGCGGCAAAATGTCAGTAGGCGAGCGCGCCCACTTTTTCCACCTGGATGGCGTCGCCGACGCGCACGATGCGCAGCGAGGTGCCGTCACGGCCGACCGGGCCGGGGAGGGAGACGATCTGCTCGTCGCCCGGCTGCTGGAGCACGGTGGAAACGCGGACCACGGCCGGCGCGGCACCGGGCTCGCCGGCGGCGTCGAGGGTGGTCACCACCTGGTACCCCTTGGTATTGCGCACAAAATAGGTGACGGCAGACGCCTTGCCACCCAGATTGGTCACGATAGCCTGACGCTCGGCGGGGAGGGTCTCACCGGCGAAGGCAGGAGCGGCCGCGATCACAGAGGTCGCGGAAAGGAGGCCGGCAACGCCGGCGAGGAGGATGTTCTTCATGTCAGCCTCGCTGCGCTCCGTGCGGCCCGCGGCCAAGATCTCGGTGCGCTTTAGCTGTGGTGCACCATAGCGGACTTGCTGCGATGCAGCACGCATATTTTCCGCATTCCAGAAATGCATTCCACGCAAATCTCAACCTACCTCGATACCCTATCCGCCCGGAGGCCCGAAAAGAACGCGCAGGCGGGCCCTGACTCCCCGGCTGACACCCCACTGCCGGTACATGTCCACCCAGGTATTCGCGACGATTCGGAAGGGGTTCAGGCTCGATTCCACACCGGCCACGCCGAACACCAGCGGCTCCCCCTTCGGCGCCTCGGCGAAGGTGCCGAACATGCGGTCGAAAATAATCAGCACACCGCCGAAATTGCGATCGAGCACCGCGCCGTTCGCCGCATGATGCACCTGGTGATGGCGGGGCGTGTTCAGCACCCATTCCAGCGGCCCGAGATGGGGCGGGGCGGCGAGGTGGAGGAAGAACTGGTAGACGAGGCTCGCCCCCAGCATGCCGAACACCGCCAGCGGCGGGAAGCCGATCAGCACCAGCGGCAGGTAGAACACGAACCCGCCGGTGAGTTGCCCGCCCCAGCCGAGCCGCACCGCGGCGGAGAGGTTGAGCCGGGTGGCGGAGTGATGGACGGAATGGGTCGCCCACAGCCAGCGCACCTTGTGCATGGCGAAATGGTGGACGTAGTAGCTCAGCTCCACCCCGAGGAAGAGCGCGATCCAGGCCGCCGCCCCGCGCATGGGAATGTCGAACAGCCGGTGCTCGTACGTGAAGGACAGGGGCACCGCGACGATCCCCGCGGTGAGCACAGCGATCACCTTGTTGCCGACCGCGATGGCGAGGGAGGCGGCGGTCTCCCGCACGTCGTAGCGGTCGTGATGGTTGAGCCTGTGAAACAGATACTCCGCCAGCATCAGCGAAAGCGCGATGAGCGCGAAGGCGAGGGGATGGTGCACGCCGGTGCCGCCGGCGAGAATGGCCAACATGATGATGGTCCCGTGTGGAGCCCCCTGCCCCGCCGCTGGAGACGAGAAGAGTCAGCCGGGCCGCGACCTGGGGCGGAGGCCGCGACCCGGCTTTCCGAGCCTTCACGGCCCGGAGCCCGAGATCAGGTCAGTAGCGGCTCACCGAGCCGGAGCGTGACACACTGTTGCCGACAGGGCCGGTGGTGGTGCGTTGGTAGTCGTAGCTGCCGGGCCCCGTCCGGGTGACGCTGCCGGTGCGGGAGACGCTGCCCCCATAGGGGCCGGTCGCCACGGCGGCGCGGCTGCAGGTGCCGCCGGCGCAACTGCCAGCGGCTGCGCCGTGATAGGAACCGCGCGGCGTCGTCACGCTGCCGGTCCGCGTCCAGGCGGCCGCCTCGCCGATGCCCGACAGCATCGTGAAGCCGGCGACGGTGATGATGGCGGCGGAACGGGAGAAGGGGATCAGGCTGGGCATCTCGGTCTCACTCAGGCGCCATCCCGAGGGCATGGCCGGTTGCGATGGTGAGAGCGTCGCGGATGCCCGTTGCACCGCGTTTGCCTGCCGGTGAGGTGCTGTAACGTTTTGTATCCTCGACATGGCCGCGCATTGATGGCGCCCTTCCATCCGGCGAAACTCGCCCCGTCCCAACCGAGACCCACACCGCCCCCTGGAGACCCGCTTTTGGCCCAGCGCACCCTGCTCATCGTCGAGGACGACCGCGAGATCCGTGCCCTGCTCGCGGACTTCCTCGGCCGCGAGGGCTACGGCGTGCTGGCGGCCGAGGACGGCTCCGCCATGGACCGCATCCTCGCCACCGCACGGCCCGATCTGGTGATCCTCGACCTCATGCTGCCGGGCGAGGACGGGCTTTCCATCTGCCGCCGCCTGCGGGCGCGGGGCGGGGTGCCCATCCTCATGCTCACCGCCAAGGGCGACGACGTGGACCGCATCGTCGGGCTGGAGATGGGCGCCGACGACTATCTGCCGAAGCCGTTCAATCCGCGCGAGCTGCTCGCCCGCATCCGGGCCGTGCTGCGCCGGGCGGAGGGTGCGCTGGCCGAGCCCCCCGTCCGCAACCGCCGCGTCGCCTTCGCCGGCTTCGTGGCCGATCTCGACGCGCGCAGCGTCGCCGAGGCCGATGGCCCCCTCCTCGACCTCACCTCGGCCGAGTTCGAGCTGCTCGCCTGCTTCCTCGAACGGCCGAAGCGCGTGCTCTCCCGCGACCAGTTGCTGGACTGGACGCGTGGTCGTTCGGCCGACCCGTTCGACCGCACCATCGATGTCTCGGTCAGCCGCCTGCGCCGCAAGCTGTCCGGCGTGTCGGAAGACGCGGCCAGCCTCATCAAGACCGTCCGAAACGGCGGCTACCTGCTCACTGTCGATGTCCGCCAGCTCTGATCCGGCGGCGGCGCGCCCTCACCGCCGGTTCGGGCTCGGCACGCGGCTGGCGCTGATCGTCGTCGCCGGCCTGCTGGCGGTGCAGCTGCTGATGCTCGCCGCCTATGTGCTGGAGCGCCAGCGATCCTCCTCGCCGGTCGCCGTGCTGGTGGTGATGCAGCGGATCGCCGCGCTGGCGCAGCTGCTGGATCGGCTGCCCCCCGCCGAGCGCGATCTCGCCGTGCGCGCGGCGGCCGGGCCGGGCTTCCTCGTCGCCATCCGCGCCGAGAAGCCGGACATCGAGACGCCGCGCCTGCTCGGCTTTGCCGAGCGCCGGCTCCGGCTGCTCACGGGACTGCCGCCGGACCGCTTCATCGCGCTTTCGCTCGCCGGGGATGGTCAGCCCCACGGGCTGGTCGAGCGCCTGCGTGACCTGCGCGGCGCGAGGCTCTCCGTGGCCTTTGCGCTGGCCGACGGCAGCTATCTGGAGATCGTGGCGGGAGGCGACGTGACCGTGCGTTTCCTCGGCCTGCCGGTGGGGCTCCTCGGCGGCATCCTCGGCTTCTTCGTGGCGCTCCTCGCCCTCCTCGCGGTGCGGCGGGAGACCCGCCCCCTCTCCGATCTCGCGGCGGCGGTGGAGCTGTTCGGCGCCCAGCTCCAGCCCTCGCATGTGAAGGAGCGCGGCGCCGCCGACGTTCGCCTTGTCATCCGTACGGTGAACGCCATGCAGGCCCGCATCTCGGAGCTGGTGCGCATGCGCACCCTCGTGCTGGGGGCCATCAGCCACGATCTGCGCACCTATCTCACGCGCCTGCGGCTGCGGCTGGAACTGATGCCGCCCGGCGATCAGGTGGAGAAGGCGCGGACCGATCTGGACGGGATGCAGGCGCTGGTGGACGACGCCCTCGCCTTCGCCCGCGCCTCCTTCGCCCCCGCCTCTGGCGAAACGGTGGACCTTGCCGCGCTGGCGCGGGCCGAGTGCGAGGCGCGGCGGACGCAGGGGGCGGCGGTCACGCTCCATGGCGCCGACGCGGAACGGATGGTGGCCGGACATCGCGGCGCGCTGGCCCGCGTGCTCGCCAATCTCGCCGGCAATGCCATCGCCTATGGCGGGTGCGCGGACATCTCCCTGCACGATCGCGGCGAGGCGGTGGACCTCGTGGTGGAGGATCGCGGGCCGGGCATTCCGGCGGGCGAGCGCGAGGTGGTGTTCGAGCCGTTCTACCGGCTGGAGCCCTCGCGCAACCGCGACAGCGGCGGCGCCGGGCTCGGCCTCACCATCGTGCGGCAGATCGCCGAGGGGCACGGCGGCAGCGTCACCATCGCTGACCGCCCCGGCGGCGGCGCGCGCCTCACCGTGCGGCTGCCGAAGCCGGACGCCCCCAAAGCCTGACCGGCCCTCAGTCCTTCAGCGCCGCCTCGACGCCAGCAGCCACTGCGAAGAGCGCCGCATCCGTTCCCGGTGCCCCGGCGAGCATGAGGCCGGCAGGCAGCCCGCCTTCGCCGGTGAGGGGGAGCGAGATCGCGCAGCCGTCGATCATGTTGATGAGGGTGGGGTTGCGCAGGGCCATGATGTTGGCGCGGCCATAGGCGTCGTCGTCCGTCAGAAGGTCGGCGATGCGCGGCGGGGCGATGGCGACAGTGGGCAGCGCCAGCGCATCGAAGCCGGCGAGCCGCGCGGCGGCACGGGCGACGAGGCCGGCGCGGGCCGCCACCAGCTCCACATAATCCGCCGCCGACTGCTCAGAGCCGCGCCGCACGCGGACGGAGACGCGGGGATCATAAGCGTCGCCCTTCTCAGCCAGCAGGCGGCGGTGGACTGCATAGCTCTCCGCCGCCGCGAAGCCGCCCTTGGCGTTGAGGGTGGCGATCTCCCCGAACTCCGGGAAGGGCGCGGAGACGATGTGCGCGCCGGCCTTGGCGAGGCGCTCCAGCGCCGCCTCGAAGGCGGCGGCGACCGGCGCGTCCAGCCCGTCGAGAGCGACCGTGGTGGGCACGAGGAGGCGCAGGCCGGCGACCGGGCGGCCCGGCAGCGGCGCCTCGCCGCCCGCGAGGATGGCATCGAGCGCCGCGCAACAGGCCACCGAGCGGGCGATGGGGCCGATGGAATCGAGCGTGGTGGAGAGCGGGAAAGCGCCTTCGCGCGGCACCCGCCGGGCGGTGGGCTTGAAGCCGACGAGGCCGCAGAAGGCCGCCGGGATGCGGCAGGAGCCACCCGTGTCGGTGCCGAGCGCCGCATGGGCCATGCCATCCGCCACCGCCACCGCGCCGCCGGAGGAGGAGCCGCCGGAGACGCGCGGAGCCGTTGCCCGCTCGAACGGGGCGGCGGGGTTGCCGGTATGGGGGTTCATGCCGAGGCCGGAATAGGCGAACTCGGTCATGGTGTTGCGGCCGACGAGCACGAAGCCGGCCCGGCGCAGGCGCGCCACGGCCGGGGCATCCGCCTTCGCTGGAGGGGAATCGCGCAGCACCTTGGAGCCCGCCGCCGTCACCTCGCCGGCGACGTCGAACAGGTCCTTGATGCCGATGGGAATGCCCGCGAAGGGCGAGGGCGCGGCCCCGGCCTTGCGCAGCAGGTCCTGCGCATCGGCAGCCGCGCGGGCCGCCTCCCGGTTCACCCGCACGAAGGCGCGCCCGCCCTCCCCGTCGGGATCGTCGATGCGGGCGATGCAGTCCTCCACCAACGCCCGCGCCGTGGTGCGGCCGGAGGCGAGATCATCGGCGAGGGCGGCGAGGGTGGGCTGCATGGGGACGTCCGCGAAGAAGAGGAATCAGGCCGGATCGAAATAATGGATTTCGAACAGGATGCAGCCCTTTTCCGACTTGAACGGTCCATGCACGGCGCCCGGGGGACGCACCGCATAGGTGAAGGGCGGGAAGCTCTCGCCGCCCTCGCCCTTTTCGTCATTGCCGACCGTGAGGTCGCCGGAGACGAGGAACACCTCTTCCCAGTATTCGTGGACGAAGGGCTTGGTGGTGAACACGCCGGGCTCGAACTTCAGGAGGCGCGAGCGCGAGCCGGCGCGGTTCTCCTCGTCGAGGGCGCCGGCGAGGATCTTCTGCTGGATGCCCGAGGGATAGCCGGGAGGCACTTCCCAGCCGGTGGTCAGGTCGAGCGTGTGGAACTCGTCGTGGATCTTGTTGATGGCCATGGCTGTGGTCTTCGCTGTGTTGTCCGGGAAATCGCTTGTCACTCGGCCGCGCGGGCGGCGGTAAATGAACCAGGCGTGCGTTTGGGGGCCGAGCCTTTGGGTCTCACTCGGCCGCGCGGGCGGCGGCGAAGGGCTTCACCTCGTCGGAGAGGGCGTAGGAGGAGAGCATGTCGTTGAGCAGCTTCTCCGCGCCCGCCCAGTCGTAGGTGCGGAAGGAATGGCCCTTCACCACGAAGGAGGCGCCCGCATAGAACATCTCGTACTGGGTGTGGCGCGAGGCGAATTCCGAGCCCACCGCGTCCCAGGCGAGCTTGTAGAACTTCACCTTCTCCTCGGCGCTGGCGGCCGGCGACTGCTGGGTCTTGCCGATGAGGCGGGCGACCTCGGTATTCTCATAGTCGTGCACCGAGGAGGGCAGCATGATCATGCCGCCGCCGGCCAGCTCGCGCAAAGCGGTGATGAACTTGCCGTATAGCTGCTGGGCCAGCGTCTGCGCGGCATAGAGCGTGTGGCGGTCGGGCACGAAATAAGGGCCGTAATAGCTGCCCTTGGCCTCCATGGCGGCGACGAAGGCATCCACCATGCCGGCCTCGGCGGCGAGCTGGCCCAGCGTCTCGCGCACCTGCGGGAAATTGGTGGTGCCGTTCACCTCGGTGATGCGGCGGGCGATGCCGAGCAGGAATTTCAGCTTCACCGACAGGCGGATCTGCGCCTGGTAGTTCTGGTAGACGTGGGCCGGCGTCGCATGGAACTGCTTGTTCGTCATGGCGATGTCGCGGGCGATGAAGATGCGGTCCCACGGCACCTTCACGTCGTCGAAATAGAGCACGGCGTCGTTCTCGTCGAAGCGGCTCGACAGCGGGTTGTCGAACACGCTGGGCGAGGCCGCCTCGTACGACTTGCGGGAGAGGATCTTCAGACCCTTCGCATTCATCGGAATGCAGAAGGAGAGTGCATAGGGCTCCTCGCCCTTCTGCAGGGGCTGGATGCAGGTGACGAACACCTCGTTGGCCATGATGCCGCCGGTGGCCAGCATCTTGGCGCCGCGCACGGTGATGCCCGTGGTGTCCTCGTCCACCACGGCGGCGGAGAGGAAGGGATCGGCCTGCTCGGCCGCGTTCTTGGAGCGGTCGGCCTGCGGGTTGATGATGACGTAGGTGAGATAAAGATCGTTGTCGCGGGCGTAGCGGTAGTAGTCCGCCAGCGCGCGAGCGCGGGCCGGGTCGTACAGCTCGAACTGGTCGAGGCCCATGTACATGCCGGAGATGCAGGAGGCGACGTGATCCGGCGCGCGGCCGAGGAAGCCGCCATGCAGCTCGGTCCAGGCCTCGAGGCCGCGGCGGCGGGTCTTCAGCTCCTCATAGCTGGTGGGCAGCTGCCAGATGCGGTTGGCGCGGGTGCCGGTGTCGGTCTCGAAGGTCATCAGCTCCCGGTTTTCCGGGGCGCTGTGGAAGTCGAACATCTTGCCGACGGAGGCGATGGACCGGCGGAAGGCGTGGTGGGTGGTGGCATCGCCCAGCTGTTCGCCATCGATGAAAATCTGACGGCCGTCTTTCAGGCTCTCGATATGCTCGGCACCGGTCTTGATCATGGCAGGGTCCTCAAGTTCGGTTCAGCCGGCGACGGCCGCGAGCGTGCGGTAGCGTCCGGCATGGAAGATAAGCGGCTCGGCCACGGCCGAGCGATGGGCGACGACGCGGGCGATGAAAACTTCGTGATCGCCCCCGTCGTGGATGGCGTGGGGCACGCATTCCAGATGCGCCGCCGCGCCGGCGAGGAGCGGCGCCCCGCCATGGCCGCGCAGGTGATCGACGCCGGTCCACTTCTCGCCCTGGGCCCGGGCGAAGCGGCCGGAGAGGTCCTGCTGGTCGTGGGCAAGGACCGAGATGCCGTAAGCCGCCGCCGTGCGCAGGGCTGGCAGCGAAAGCGCCGAGCGGGCAACGGAAAACAGCACCAGCGGCGGGTCCAGCGAGACCGAATTGAAGGAGCTCATGGTCATGCCGATGAGCGTTCCGTCCGCCGCCTCGGCCGCCACCACGGCGATGCCGGTCGCGAACGCCCCCAGCGTCTGGCGGAAGGCGCGCGGATCGAAATCGGCGACGCGGGGCGCGACGGAAGACGATGCGAAGCTGGGCGAGGATGTCGGACCTGGCGAAGACATGGGGCAATGTCCACAGCGCGATATAGCTTTGTAATAAAGCTATTACAAAATGGCTGATGGACGTCAAGCCCCCTGCCCGGCTAAAAACATTTCCGCGTGCCGCCCCTCTGCAGGGAGAGGGTCCACGGTGCGCGGGAGCAGACGTTCCATGCCTCAGACGAAGAACGGGCGGGGCCGAAGGCCGCTGCCTTTGACGGCCTCTCGTGCCGCCTTGCTCATCGACGGATCGGACACCGAATTCCGCGAGCTGGTCCACGACATGCTGGCGTTCGCCGCCGCCATCCAGGAAGTGCGCAACCGCCTCGGCGGCCTCATCGGCCTGTCAGGGACGCAATATTCGATCCTGATGTCCATCGCGCGCCTGAGCGGCAAGGAGCCGGAACTGGGCGTCGCCACGCTGGCCGAGCACCTGCATCTCTCGGGCGCCTTCGTCACCATCGAGGTCAACAAGCTGGTCGCCGCCGGCCTCGTCAGCAAGACCACCAATCCGGGCGACCGCCGCCGGGTGCTCCTCGCCGTCACGCCTGAGGCCGAGCAACGCCTCGCCGAGCTGACCCGGGTGCAGGCGCCGGCCAACGACACCCTGTTCGGCCCGCTCTCGGCCAGCGAATTCCGCACCATGCGCTCCGTCGTCGCCAAGCTTGCCGGCACCGGAGAGCGCACCCTCAAGCTGATCGACTATCTGGCCCCGGACGGGAAAATCGAGACGGCCCGCGAGCAGGTCTCGCCGCTGGTGTGAGGGGCGGCGCAGGGGGAACCACCTTCGCGCCCCGGACGCATGCAGCGTCAGCGGAATGCGAGCCGGGGCCCAGCGCAAGGGTTCGCCGCAGGCGGCTCAGCGGAGGGTCTCGGAGTATCGGCGGCTTCGCCGGCTTTTCCCCTGGGCCCCGGCTCGGCGCTCCGGCTGCGCCGTCGCTGGTCCGGGGCGCACCGCCCTCTACAAATGCCCCGCCACGCCCCCCGCCCGCTCCGACACCATCCGTCCGTCGCTCATCTCCACGATGCGGTCGAAGATGTCCGACCAGCGCGGATCGTGGGTGACGACGCCCACCGCCACCCGCCGTTCGTCGGCCAGCGCCCGGAACACCTCCATCACCTGCCGGCCGCGCGTGCCGTCCAGCGCCGCCGTGGGCTCGTCGGCCAGCAGCAGCACAGGGTCGTTGGCCAATGCCCGCGCGATGGAGACGCGCTGCTGCTCGCCGCCGGAGAGCTGGGTGGGGTAATTGTCCTCGCGCTGGCCGAGGCCGAACTGGTCCAGCAATTCCCGCGCCCGCTCCCGCGCCGCCTTCGGCCGCACGTCGTTGATCTCCAGCGCGATCTGCACGTTCTCCACCGCCGTGAGGAAGGGGATGAGGTTCGCCTTCTGGAAGATGAAGCCCACATGGGTGCGTCGGAAATCACGCAGGCTGTTGAGCTTGGTCTGTGGATCGGCGATGGGCCGGCCCCGGAAGAAGACCGTGCCGGTGGAGGGCGGCTCCAGGAGGCCGGCGATCATCAGGAAGGTGGTCTTTCCCGAGCCGGAGGGGCCGACGATGCCGGTCAGCTCGCCGGCGTTCAGCGCCAGCGTCATGTCGGAGAGCGCCGCCACCGCATTGGGGCCGGAAAGATAGATCTTGCTGGCGCCGCGCACCTCCATCACCGCGTCGGCGGAGACCGGCTCGGCGACGGGAAGCGCGGGCACGGGAGCGGCCCCGGCAATAGCGCTCATGCCAGCACCTCCTGCGCCCTGACCCGCATGGCGCGGCGGATGGCGAACCAGCTGGCGAACAGGCTGATGAGGAAGAGAGAGAAGGCGATCCAGGCAAGGTCGTCCGGCAGCAGCAGCACCGTGCGCGGAAAGTTGGGATAGAGCGTGAAGGAGATGGCGAGGGCGACCGAATAGCCCAGCACGCCGATCCACAAAGCCTGCTGCACGATGAGGCCGATGATGACCCGGTCCCGCGCGCCGATGAGCTTCAGAAGCGCGATCTGATTGATCTTCTCCAGCGTCAGCATGTAGATCGTCAGCGCGATGATGGAGCCCGCCACCAGGAGCGTCATGGCGGTGAAGGCGAGGATCTGGACGCGCAGCCGCCACAGGCGGCCGTTCAGCAGCATGTCGCGCTCCTCGTCCTGGGTCAGCACCTCCACGTCGCCCCACGCCTTGATGCGGCGCTGCACCTCTTTCACATCGGCATTGGGCTTCAGCTCCACCATCACGGCCGCGATGGAGCCGCCATCCCCGAGCCCCATGCGCGAGCGGCCCTTGGCGAGGCGGTTCAGGAGCACGGCCTCGGAGGGCAGCACGCGGTTGATGGATTGGGCATCGGGAATGGTGACGAAGAACATGCCGTCGCCGCCCATGTCCACCTGGCCCTTGGTGAGGCCCACCACCGTGTAGTCATCATGGCCGAGGCGGATGACGTCGCCCACGAGGAGGCCCGTGGACTGGTCGGCGATGGCCTCGTAGCGCGTGGAGCGGAAGGCGCGGCCGTCGATGAGGGGGATCCAGGCGGCGGAGTCCTTGGGGTAGTCCACGCCGGTCACGGCGAGGCGCACCGGCTTGCCGTCGATCGTGTACTGCTGATTGTACTGGATGAAGCGGCGGGTGGAATCCACCCCAGGCACGCCCTCCACCCGCCGGTCGAGATTGGCGGGCACGGCGGACGTCTCGGCGAAGGGGCCGGAGCGCCCGCCCTCCACCACCCAGAGGTCGGCGCCGATGTCGTTGATGATGAGCAGCGCCTCGTGGACGATGCCCCGATAGAGGCCGATCATCCCCATGGTGGCGCCGAGCAGCATGCCGATGCCCACTGCCGTCAGCGCGAAGCGCAAGGCGGAAAAGCGCATGTCCCTGAGCGCGATGTTCATCTCGAACCCTCAGGGCAGCTTGGTGCCGAGGCTCACCGGCTGGAAGGCGTAGCGCCCGGCCGGGGCCAGCACCACGTCACCCTCCTTCAGCCCGCGCGTCACCACCACGTTGGAGCCGCTGATGTAGCCGAGGGTCACCGGCGTCCAGCTGGCGCGGCCGCGCTGCGCCAGCCACACGCCGGCCCGCCCGTCGCGGCGGATCACCAGCGATTCCGGAATGCCGATGACCTGCTCCGGCGACTGCGCCTCCACCGCCACGTTGGCGCGCTGGCCCATGGCCCAGCTCTCGGGCAGGGAATCGAGGGTGATGTCGGCGGTGAACTCGCGCGTCTCCTGATCCACCTGCCGCGACAGGCGCAGCACCTTGCCGTTCCACACCCGCCCCGGATCGGCGGCGAAGGTGACGCGCGCCGGCTGGCCGGCCTTGATGGTGGCGCGGGCGGATTCGTCGAAGCGGGCCGAGATGATGATGGAGGACAGTTCCACCACCTGCATCAGGTTGGCGCCCGGCAGCAGCAGGTCGCCGGGATTGCGCTCGCGGGAGATCACCACGCCGTCCAGCGGGGCGCTGATGGTGGCCTCGCCGAGGCGCGCCTCCAGCACCTTCACATTGGCTTCCTGCGAGAGAAGCTGCGCCCGCGCCCGCTCGATGCCGGCCTCCGAGCGCGCCATGTCCGCCTCCGCCTGCTTGAAGGCGGCTTCCGTGGTGGTCAGCTCCGCCTGCGAGGCGGCGTTGAGGCGCACGAGGGTGGAGCGGCGCTCATATTCGATCTTGGTCTTGTCGAGAACGGCCTGCGCGCGGGCGCGATCCGCCTCGGCCTCCGTCACCATGCGCCCAGCGGCGCTCGCCTCCGCCTGGGCGGCGGCGAGCTGGTTCTGGAGATCGACGGATTCGAGACGGGCCAGCACCTGACCGCGCTTCACGCTGTCGTTGCGGTCGGCCTCGATGACTTTGAGAAAGCCCTGGATGCGGCTCGTCACCACCACGCGGTTGATGGCGTCGAGGAGGCCCGGGCCGTTGATCTCGAGGCTCATCATCCGCAGGCGCACCTCGTGGTAGGCCACCGGCGTCGGCAGCACATACCACCAGAAGCCGGCGCCGCCCGCCGCGAGGAGGAGGAGCATCACCACGGCAAAGCGCCGCCACCCGGCCGAATGGTCGGGCTTGAGGTGGACGGGCTGGACGCGCTCCGGCTTCACGGGCGCCCCCTGAGATGGGCGGCGTTATCGGACAGACAGTCGTCGCTGACGCTCACGCGGGCTGCTCCTCGTCCACATCGACGATGGCGGTGCAGCCGTCGCCGCCGAGTTCCATCCGGTCCAGCACCTCTTCCAAGAGGCCGCGCGCTTCGGCGGGAGTCAAGGCGGTGAGGTCGAAGCCGAGGCGGTAGGCGAGCCCGTCCGCACTCTGGAAGGAGCGCAGGTCGAACTCGTTGATGGCGTAGCGCGTCAGGGGCAGGTTGGCCCACGGCGAGACCTTGATGAGGCCGAGGTCCAATGTCTCGCCCTTGCCCTGCCGCTGCAGCGTCGAGGTGGTGGCGCCACGGGCGAAGCGGTCGGGGCTGTGCATGCCGCTCTGGTACAAAGCGAGGTAGGAGCCGGCGGCGATCACCTCGTCATGCACCACGCCGTCCAGCGCCGCATATTCAAACGGCACGTAGGGCATGGCCCGGTTGAGCTGGTCGGCGACGCTCGCCGCCAGCGTCTCCAGCCGCGGCATCGCCCGCGCCGGCACCCGGAGCAGGGCCGAGCCGGCGACCCAGGTGATGAAGCCGTTGAGCCGCCGGTCCGTGCGCATGGCGGCGGGCACGTTCAGCATCACGTCGTCCACCCCGCCCAGCGCCGCCACCGACTGGCCGACGGCCGCGATGAGCAGCGCCGTCTCGGTGACGCCGGCCGCCCGGGCGCGGGCCTGGAGCCGCTGCTGCCCGTCGGCGCTGAGGAAGGCGTACATCTCGCCCGCCGGCCCGCCCTGGGTGAGGTCGAAGTTCGGAGCGAGGCCCTTGGCCCGGCGTCCGAAGTTGGGCACCGGCGGCGGGTCCACCGCATAGAGGCTGCGCAGATAGGCGTCGCGTTCGGCCATGAAGGCCGGATCGGTCGCCCGCTCGAACGTGTTGACGTAGGTCGCGACATCCATCTCCGGCGGCGGCAGCGGAATGCCGAGGAAGGCCTGGAACAGCTCTTCCACGAACAGGCCGAGGGACCAGCCGTCGAACACCGTGTGGTGCCCGTGCGCCACCACCACGTCGCCCTCCGGCCCGCAGCGCAGGACGGTGATGCGATAGGGCGGATTGGTGAAGGGATCCATGGCATCGCCGATCAGCTCGACGACACGGGCCTCCATCTGCGCCTCGGTGGCGTCGGGCATGTCCTCCACCACCAGCGAGGGCTCGCCGGGAGGCAGGATGAAGACGCGCGGACGGCCATCGTCGCCGACGACGAAGCGCGAGCGCAGCGCCTCCTGCCGTTCCTCCACCAGCTTGAGCGCGCGGCGCAGGCGCTCGATGTCCATGCGCGGGGAGATGCGGAAAGCGCGGTTCACCGTCCAGGCCGCGCGGCAGGCATGGCCGGTCTCCGGCTTCAGGAAGGAGCGCAGCAGCAGCCCCTGCTTGAGCGAGAGGGGCACCTCCCGCTCGCCGCTCACATGCGCCGGGGCGGATGTCGCCGCCACCGGCTCGGGCGCGGCGGCGGCGGTGCGCCGCAGGGCCTCGGCGGGGGCGTGCCATTGGGCATCGCAGACGCTTGCGGGATTGCCGCCGAGCGCCTCCAGCGTCGCGGCGAAGGCATCGAGGAAGGGGCGCGCGGCCCCCGCGTCGAACGCCGCCGTGTCGAGGGCGAGGACGAGGCGCACGCCATCGTCGTCCGCCACCGCGTCGAGCCGCAGTTCGTTGAACGGATCGGCCAGTGCGACGAGCGGATCGGCGACGCCCAGCGCGGCGAGCGCCGAGGCGGAGGCCGCATCCACATAGGAGAAGCCCAGCTGCCGGAGCGCCGCCCCGGCCGCATTGAGCTTGCCACCGAGGGTCGCCTCCAGCGCCGCCGTGTCGATGGCGCGGTGATCGCGCGCCATGGCAAGGCGCTGGCGGGTGCGGCGCACCAGCCGGTCGGCTTCGCACAGCCGGTCCAGCAGCAGCGGCACGGAGGTGGAGACCGGACCGATCAGCGCGTCGTGCCGCGCCGGATCGTGGCACTCGATGGCGAGCCCAGTCACGCCATGCCGGGTGGCGAGGGTGCGCGCGAGGGCCGACACCAGCAGCGCCTCCTGCTCGGCCGCCGGAAGGGCACCGAAGCCGGGCATGGCGAGGCGGGCGGCGAGGCGCCCCGCCGGTCCGCGATTGATGCCGAAGCCGGCCGGCGCCAGCGCCAGCGAGCGCACGCCGGTCTTCAGCGCGGGCGGCGCCGCGCGCAGCACTTCCTTCCAGAAGGCGAGATGGCGCCCCTGCTCCGCCGAGCCATCGGCCGGGCGGCCCTCCGCCGCGAAGGCGGTGAAGGGCGCACCGGGCGCGGGGGCCGTTTCCACCGCCGCCAGCAAGGCGGCGAGGGCGAGATGGGGCGCGAGCGCATCAGCCGCCGCGCGGTGGGCGCGGGCGTGGAGCGTCAGCGCGCCATCGTCGCCCTTGGAGACGCCGAAGCGCCACAGCGGCCCCGGCTGCGTCACCGGCGCGAGGGCGCCGGCGGAGGCGACCCATTCAAGGTCCGGCGCGCCGTTGAGCACGATGGCGCCGGTCTCGGTGGCGGTGAGGCGCAAAGCATCCTGCGCCGCCGCGAGGTCTGCCAGCGCCTGCGCCAGCTTTTCGAAAGCGAGGCCGGCGGGGACGGCGCGGGAGGCCGCCACCTCCAGCGCGCCGCGCACGGCCTGCGTGGTCATGGGCCGGGTGGCGAGGGCCAGCAGCGCCTCCTGACGCACCAGCGGGCGGAAGGCGAGCGGGCCGGCGCTTCCGGCCGCCCCTTCGCCGCCTGCCGCGAGAGCTTCCGCGCTGGCGGCACGCGCCTTCTGCGCCGCCTCGAAGGTGGCGGCCACCACGCCAGACAGGCCGGTGATGGTGGGCGTCTGCAGGAACTTGGCCACCGGGATGTTCACATCCACATGGGCCTCGATGCGGTTCTTCAGCTCGAAGGAGGAGAGCGAGTCTAGGCCCAGCTCCGACAGCCGCCGGTCGGGCGGGATGTCGGCAGCCGCCACCTTCAGCACCTTCGCCACCTCGCCGCGGATGAGATCGGCGAGCATGGCCTCCCACTGCTCGCGCGGGGCGGCGAGGAGATCGGCCTGGATGCGGGAGCGGCCGGCGGAGCGCTGTGCCAGCAGCGGCTTCACACGTCCCGTCGCGGCTGTGCGGGCGAGCGCACGGGCGATGGCGGACCAGTCGGCGCGGGCGAAGGCGGGGTTCTCGCCCTCCGCGCGCAGCAGCGTGCCCAGGGAGGCGGCAGCTTCCGTATCCGGCACCGGCTTCATGCCGATGCTTTCGAGATAATTGCCCAGCGCCTCGGAGCGGGCGACGAAGCCCGAGCCGGCGATGGAGCCCCACGCCACCGACGAGCCGGCGACGCCCCGCCCCTTGCGGAACGAACCGAGCGCATTGAGGAAGGCGTTGGCCGCCGTGTAGTTCGCCTGCCCCGGGCTGCCGATGACCTGCGCCAGCGAGGAGAAGCTGACGAAGAAATCCAGCGCCACGCCGTGCTTTTCAATCGCACGGTGCAGGCTCCAGCCGCCGCCCACCTTGGGGCGGATGACGCGGCTGATCTGCGCCGCATCGAGTTGGGCGAGGAAGCCGTCCTCGATCACCGCCGCGCCATGGACGATGCCCTTCAGCGGCTTGTCGGACGCGGCATAAGCGGCGATCACCGCCTCCACTGCGTCCGGATCGGTGACATCGAGGGCGAGGGGCACCACTTCCGTCCCGCGCGCCTGGATAACCGCGATGGCCGGCGCAGAGTCTTCGTCCGGCGTGCCGTTGCGGCCGGCGAGCAAAAGGCGCCCGGCCCCGGCACGGCTGAGATAATCCGCCACCGCGACGCCGAAGCCGCGCAGGCCGCCGGTGACGAGATAGCTCGCGTCCTTCGAGAGCTGCATGGGCTGGGCGAGGTCGATCTGGACCTCCACCTCCGGCTCGTCGAAGGTGAGCACCACCTTGCCGATGTGCTGCGCCTTGGCAAACAGGCGCATGGCCTCCGCCGCCCGCGACACCGGGAATCGCGTGGCCACCAGCGGCCGGTAGGCGCCGCGCGCCACCTCCGCCTCCACCGCCCGCAGCAGCGAGGAGAGCCGCGCGGGGCGCTCGTCGGCGATGGTGGAGAGGTCGATGACGGAGTAGGAATTGTTGTAATAGAGGGACTTGAGCCCGATGGGCTTGTCCTGCGCGAGGTCGCGCTTGCCGATCTCCACGAAGCGGCCGAACGGTGCGAGGCATTCCAGCCCCTTGTCGATGCCGGCGCCCGAAAGAGCGTTCAGCACCACGTCCACGCCGCGCCCGCTTGTCGCCGCGCGCACGTCCTCGGCGAATTCGAGGCTGCGCGAGTTCATCACATGGACGATGCCCAGAGCACGCAGATGGTCGCGCTTGGCGTCGGAACCGGCGGAGGCGAGGATGTCGGCGCCGATGTTGCGCGCCACCTGGATGGCGGCAAGGCCAACGCCGCCGGTGGCGAGATGCACCAGCACCTGCTCCTCCGGCAGCAGGCGGCCGATGTCCACCAAGGAATAGTGCGCGGTCATGAAGGCGGCCGGCAGGGTCGCGGCGTCCTTCAATTCCACGCTGTCCGGCACATGCATGAGGAAGCGGGCATCGGCGGCCGCGAAGCGGCGCAGGAAGCCCTTGCCCATGCCCATCACCCGATCGCCCGGCTTGAAGCCGGTGACGCCTTCGCCCACCACTTGGATGGTGCCGGCGAATTCGAGGCCGAGATTGCGCCACCACGCGCCCGGCCCGTCCTGCTCGTCCGGCAGGATGGATGTGGCGGCCATGATGTCGCGGAAGTTGAGGCCCACGGCCGCAACTTCCACCACCACCTCGCCCGCCTTGGGGGCGGGATAGGGGCACTCGCGCAGCACCACATTGTCGATGACGCCGGGCTGGGTCATCGTCACCGTGAAGTTGGAGCGATCCGCGCCCACGGCAATCACGCGGTGCTTCGGCGCCTGGGCGGCAAGCTCGCTCTGGCGCAGGCGCGGCACGAGGCGGCCGGCTCCGCGCAGCACGATCTCCGCCTCCGCGCTCTCCTCCGCCACCGCCTGGGCCAAAGTGGTCCCAGCGGCGAAGGCGGCGGCATCCGCGTCCACATGGCGGACAGCGAATTCCGGGCACTCGTTGCCGATGGTGCGGGTGAGGCCGAGCAGCGGGGCATCGGCGAGGCCGTCCGTGCTCATGGCGCCGTCCGCCGGCACCCGCCGCCCGGCGCGGCCGAGCACCACGAGGGTGGGCCGCAGGGGCGCGGTGCGCAGCAGGTCCAGCGCCTTGCCGATGGTGACGAGGCCGTTGGTCGCCGGCTCCACGGCGGCGAGCAGCGCCTCGGTGGAGAGGGCTTCGGCGTCGGCGAGATGCGTGCCGGCGGTGGCGGCATAGATGATGCCGGCGAGGCCTTCCGGCGCCGCGAGCATCGTCTCCACCTGCGCGGTGAAGGCATCGGCCTCCATGGCGAACAGGGGGGCCGGGTCCATGGTCGCCACCGTGGAGCCCTGCGCCTGAAGCGCGGTGGCGAGCGGGGCGGTCTCGGCGGCGTCGCCGGTCACGAGCAGCCAACGGCCGGTGCGGACGGGGGCCGGCGGCTTGTCCGCGTCGCTCTCATAGGTCTCGTCGATGACGACGGCACCCTCGCCGGTCGCCGCCTTCAGCGCGCCCAGCGTCTTCACCTGAAGGTTCTCCACCGCGAGCAGCGGCGTGCCGTCCAGCGCGTAGACGCGATAGATGCCGGTGTCGTCGCGCGGATCGGTGAAGAATTCGCAGATGACCTCGCTCGGCAGCGGGCCGGCCACCATCACCTTGCGGATGCCGATGGGCAGCATGAGGCGATACTTGCCGCCCACCTCTTCCATCTCCGGCAAGGGCTCGCCGGGAATCCACAGGCCCGCGTCCACGTCGTCCACCACGAGGCCGGCCTGCAGCACGGAATCGAACAGGCCGGGGAAGGCGATGAAGCCGGTGCGCTTCTCCGCCTCGGTGCTGACGATGCGCGCCACCGCATGGCGCGGCCCGGGCAGCCACAGCGCCTCCACGGCCTGGAAGGTGGGGCCGTAATCGAGCCCGTGGCGGGCGGTGAGGCGATAGAAATCCTCCCGCGTGATGGCCGGGGTGCCGGCGAGCACGGCGGGGTCAAACTTCGCCTTCGGCAGCGTGAAGGCGTGCTGCCAGCCATAGGCCTCCACGCGCAGGCGCCAGTCCTCGTCCGTATCGCGCTTGAGCGAGGAAATGCGCAGGCGGTTGGTGACGGGATCATAGGACGTGCGCAGGAGCACCACGTCGTCGGGGCCGATGGAGAGCGCCTCCATGATCTTGAAGTCGCGCAATTCCACCGGAGCCGCACCGAACAGCTCGCGCAGCGCCGCCGTCATCATCTCCACATAGCCGACGGTCGGGAACAGGCAGTCGCCGCCGGGGCGGTGGTCGGCGAGATACTTGAGGCTTTTCAGCGTGATCTCGTTGGTCCAGGCCGGCTCCGGCCCGCTCTCGCGCCAGCCGAGCAGCGGGTGGCGGTCGGTGTCGAAGAGGAAGTGCTTCGCCTCCAGCGGCAGCTGCACGAGGCGCTCATTGGCCCACGGACGGCGCGGCAGGGCGAGATGCTCCGCGCGGGCAGGCGCATCGGCCTGCGCGTCCTTCGCCGCCTCGGTCCAGTCGAAGGCGACGCCGTTCACATAAAGGCTCGCCATGGAGCGGGCCATGACGAGGCGGTCATCGCCCTGCCGCTCCAGCGAGGGCACGGCCACGACGGACGCGTTGCGCTCCTGCGCGATGCCGTGGATCAACGGCGTCACCGTGCGGTGCGGGCCAAGTTCCAGGAAGGCGTCGATGCCGAGGTCGAGGCAGAAATCGATGGCCTTCTTGTAATTCACCGGCTGGCGCAGATTCTGCCACCAGTATTCGCTGTCGAACCGCGTCTCCAGCATGGCCGTGACGGTGGAGACGATGGGAATGGACGGCGGCTTCCAGTCGATCTCGCCGAGGCCGGCGCGGAACTTCGCCTCGCAATCGTCGAGGTGGGGAGAGTGCCAGCCGAAATCCATGGTGAGGCGGCGGGCGGTGACATCCGGGAACAGCCGGCGCACCTCGGCGAGCACCGCATCCACCGGGGCTTCCATGCCGGAAATGGTCTGCGCCGTGGGGCCGTTATAGGCCGCCACCACCACGCTGCCGTCGTCCGGCAGCAAGGGCGCGAGCTGGTCGAAGGTGACGCCCAGCGTCGCCATGGCGCCGCGGCGCGTGCTGCCGTGGGGGATGAGGCCGCGGTGGTAGATGATCTTGGCGCAGATTTCGAGATCGATGCAGCCGGCGATATAGGTGGTCGCCACCTCGCCGAAGCTGTGGCCCACCAGCAGTTCCGGCGTAAGGCCGCGCTCGCGCCACATGCGATAGAGGCCGACCTGCATGGTGAAGATGGAGGCCTGCGTGACGTCCGCATCATTGATGCGGGTCTTGCCCTCGTCCTTCAGCACCTCCTCCACCACGGACCAGCCGGTCCACGGCTTCAGCACGGCGTCGAACTCCTCCACGAAGGCGCGGTAGGTGGGCTCGGTGGTGAGCAGCTTGCGGCCCATGGCCCACCATTGCCCGCCCTGCCCCGAGAAGGTGAAGGCGAGCCGGCGCGGGCGCGCGCGGCCGGTGATGATGTAGGGGGCGACGACCTCCGCCTCTTCAGCCGGCGCGTCGGCGCCGAGCGCCAGCATCCTCAGCTTGTGCGGCAGATCCTGCGCGGCGCGGTCGGCGAGGATCACCGCGCGCTCGTTGAGATGGTCGCGGCTGGTCTTCAGCACCTGCGAGAGGCTGTCGTAGGAGACGCCCGAAAGCGCCCCGCCGTCGTCCACCGCCTCGGCCAGTTCCTCGGCCCAGAGCGCGAGCGCCGGCTTGCCGTTGGCGGAGAGGGGAATGAAGGCGGGATCGTCTGATGGCACCGCCCGCGCGGGCACGGCCTTCGCGGCCCGTCCGCCGCCGTGCCAGCTCTCCACCGCCACCGAGGCATTGGTGCCGCCGAAGCCGAAGGAATTCACCACCGAGAGGCGCACTCCGTCCTCGGCATCGTAGGGGGTCGGCTCCACCGGCACTTTCAGGCCGAGGGCATCGAACGGAATGTTGGGGTTGGGCCGCTCGAAATTGAGGTTGGGCGGCACCACGCCATGGTGGGCGGACAGTACGATCTTGATGAGGCCGGCGATGCCGGAGGCGGATTCCAGATGGCCGAGATTGGGCTTGAAGGAGCCCACCAGCACCGGCCGGTCCACCCGCCCCGCGCCGAACACGCGGCCGATGGCGCTGGCCTCGATGGGGTCGCCCACCGGCGTGCCGGTGCCGTGCGCCTCCACATAGCCCACGTCTTCCGGGTCGATGCCGGTCTGCTCCAGGAGGCTGTTGAGCATGGCCGTCTGGGCCACGTCGCTGGGGGCGGTGAGGGTCGGCGTGCGGCCGTCCTGGTTCACCGTGGAGCCGCGCAGCACCGCATAGATGCGGTCGCCGTCCGCCACCGCGCGGGCGAGGGGCTTGAGCAGCACGAGGCCGCAACCCTCGCCGCGCACGAAGCCGTCGGCGCGGGCATCGAAGGTGTAGATGGCGCCGGTCGCGGACAGCATGTTGGCGCTGGAGAAGGCGACGAAGGGGCCGGGGTCCAGCATCATGTTCACGCCGCCGGCCAAAGCCACGTCGCAGGTGCCCATGGAGAGATGGCGGATCGCCTGGTCCACCGCCACCAGCGCAGAGGAGCAGGCGGTGTCGAGGGCGATGCTGGGGCCGTTGAGGTCCAGCCGGTGGGAGATGCGGTTCGCGGCGATGGAATAGGCCGAGCCGGTGCCGGCGAAAATATCGGTCGCGACGCGCCGGTAGCGCTGGGAATAGCTGAAGTCCGATGTGGAAATACCGACGAATACACCCGTGCGTTTCTTCTGCAGCGTGCGCAGCGTGATGCCGGAATCCTCGACGGTCTCGAACGCCACCTGCAGCAGCAGCCGCTGCTGCGGGTCCATGGACATGACCTCGCGCGGGGCCATGTCGAAGAAGGCGGGATCGAAGCTGAACACGTCGCCAGTGAGGAAGCCGCCCCATTTGGAATAGGAGCGCCCGGCGCATTCGGGGTCCGCGTCGTAATAGTTACGGTAATTCCAGCGATCGGCCGGGATTTCCCGGATGCCGCAGCGTTTGCCGATGAGGAAAGACCAATAATCGGAGCCGCCGGAGATGCCGCCGGGGAACCGGCAGCCGATGCCGACCACGGCGACCGCCAGAGGTTCGGTGGCCTGCGGTTCGGTGAGAGAGTGGGAGATGACGGTCTTCAAATCACCGTCGAGCAGATCGACACTGTCCATCGGAAGCGCCCCCTTCCGTGTGATCCCGCGCTGCAAAATAGGCTCATACGAGAATTGTTGTCATCACCAATTCTTGAGCGAGCCACGAAATACTTTGTAACGGTATTATGATAATATGTAATTTACCGAAGTACCAGCTGCTCTGCATCTTTTAGAAGCAAACGGCGCCCCAGTAGCCCGCCGAATTTTGGCCGCATCCGCAGCAACGCGTCCCCCTGGTTGTGCCAATGCGAAAGGACCGCCGAAGCGTAGCTCCGGCGGTCCCGTCTCAAGGGTGGGCGGCGGCCCGGTTCAGCCGTCCTCTTCCGCGGCGAGCAGCACGAGATCGCTCAGGGTGAAGCGGTCGAAGTCGCGCGGCTCGCCCGGCGCGAGGATGGAGGCGTCCGAATGGCGGGTCAGGGTCCACAGGGCCTCCGCCACGATGCGGCTGCCCACCGGCCCCAGATGCTTGCCCGCCGGCCCGGCGGGATCGCCCGCCTCGGCGAGGATGTAGAACCAGAGCGGCGTCGCTTCGCAGAATGGCAGGGCCGCGACGCGCTGGGCTTCCGGCAGGGCGGCGAGCAGCGTGTCGTCCCTGAGCGGCTTCAGACCCAGATGCTGCGCCACCGCCTGCCCGCTGGGCAGCCCCAGCCGGTAGCCCCGCGACAGGTGCCGGAGCGCCGCCGCCTCCACCGTCTCCGGCGCGCCGGCCAGGATGGTGTCGAGCTGCCGGGCCCGCTGCGGCGCCTCCGCCTCCAGCGGCAGGAAGCCTTCCCAGGCGATGATGCGGTCCGCCGGAAGGCCATCCGGCCCGCAGCCGGACGGGCCGAGGGCGGCGCGGGTGGACAGCGCCGCGGCCTCCGTATCGCGCAGGTGACGGTTGTAGTCGTAGCTGGGCCGGGCGAGGCTCGGGGCGATGGCGAAGGCCGCCGCCCAGAATTCCACCGGAATGAAGATGTCTCCCGCCCGCTCCGTCCGCCACAGACGCGGCCCTTCGCTGAGCACCTCCTCCACCACCGCCGGATCGGCGATCTTGGGCAGGAGGTCGAACAGCAGCATCCATTGATAGCGCTGGCGCAGGGCCCGCCGCGCCGCCTCGAACGATCGGCCGGTGGCCACCAGCGCGTTGTGCGCCTTGAGGAAGGCGACGTGGAGCTGGCTGAGCGGCAGGCTCGAATCGTTGCGCGCGTCGCTCATGCGCGCCGCGCGGTCGCGGGCGGGATCGAGCGCGCGCGGCTGGCGCGGCAGATCGTTGCGGAGGCCCTTGCGCGGCGGCAGCGCCGGCTCGCCGAGTGGATTGCGCCACACCTCGCCCAGCAGCATGCGGCGCACGGCGGCGGGATCGCGCGGCGCGTCATAGACGGATTCGAGATCGAGGCAGCCCGAGCGGCGGTTGAACAGGGTGGAGAAGCTGCCCACCGGTGAGAAAGCGGTCGCGCCGGCGAGCTGCGTCTCTTCCACCGGACGGCGCTCCCAGACGAGATCGTTGAGCACGAACTCGACCAGAAAGGCATAGGCGGCGGGAATGTCGGCATCGCCTTCGGCGCGGCGGCGCGGCGGCCGGCCGCTGGGCGCCTCGGCGCCCGCACCCATGGCGGCGGCGAGGCGGGCGAGATCCTTCAGCGTCCGTGTCCCGGCCGGAATGCCGCAGGCAGGCGCCGCCAGCGTCGGGAACATGCGGCCGAAGCCATGGTCGCTCGGCCGCGCTCCCGCCTCGATGGCGAGAGTCCGGACGCGCGCGCTGATGGCCTCCCGGGTCGAGGGACGCTGCTCGTCGCTTCCGGTGGTCATCTCAAGGGGCCTTTCGACACGCATTCTCAGGGCACGCTCCTCTGATGCCCCCGCCCCGGGGCTCCCCCTTACGTCACCATTTCAACGGTTCGGTCAGCATCACCCGAATGGGGGATGACCGACCTTGGGACGTCTTGCAGCCTGAGGTGGTTGTGCAATGCTGCGCCCACGATCTTTGTGGGCATCCGCCGATATCGGCAGGCATCAAGGCAGACACCAAGTCGCCGTCCGGCCCTCGCGGGGTGGGCCATGGCGGCCCATCGGATCATGGCGACGTGATGCGCCGGCCCGGCCGGACCATCGCCTCGCGGGAAATGGGACGGACATGGGCGAACTCGATCACTACTCCCGCCTCGTCGGGGACGTTTACGAACTCTCCGGCGATCCCCGGCAATGGGGCATCCTGCTGGAGGGCGTCACCCGCTTCATCGACGGCCGGGTCGGCCAGCTCGCGGTCTTCAGCCTGAAGCAGCAGACCAAGCCCACCTGGCGCGTGTGGGGCCACGACCACAACGACTACAAGACCTTCCTCTATCGCCACGCGACGGAAGATCCCCGCCTCTCCTACATCCTCTCCAATCCCGGCCGCGTCATCTGCGGCGAGGACGGGGTGGACCCCGACCAGTTCCGCGCCTCTGCCCTGTTCCGCGAGGTGGTGGAGCCCATGGACATCGAGCATTCGCTCGTCTCCTACTTCGCCCAGGAAGCCGACGTAATGGCCACCATCTGCGCCATGCGCGGGCGGGCGCAGGGGCCGTTCGGGCAGACGGAGCGGCAGAAGCTCGGCCTCGTGGTGCCGCACCTCAGACGCGCGTTCGAGCTTTACGCGCTGCTCGACGAGGCCAAGGCCAAGGTGGGCGACATCGCCGCCGCCCTCGACATCGTGGATGCCGGCATCTTCCTGGTGGATGCAGAGATGCACGTCGCCCACGTCAACCGGGCGGGCGAGACCATGGTGAAGTCCGGCGACATCACTGTCCGGCAGGGCCGGCTCGCCTTCCGCGACGACCGCGCCTCCCGGCAGGTCGCCTCCGCCGTCGCGCTGGCTCTGGCGGCGGCGCGGGGCGAGACGAACATCACCCATGCCGAGCACATGGAAGTGCCGCGCGCCGGCGAGGATGCCGGCCCCTACCGGGTATCGCTGCATCCGCTTCCAGCCGGCGAAGGCAGCCCGCGCCTCGCCACCCGCTCGCAGATCGCGGTGGTGGTGCGCCAGCCGGGACGCGGCGGGGCCGACGTGGCGCGGCGCATCCAGACCACCTTCAAGCTCACGCCCTCCGAGGCGGCGCTGGCGGCGGCGCTGGCGGTGGGGGCCTCCCTCGCCGACTTCGCCCAGCAGCGCAACGTGGCGCTTTCCACGGCGCGCAGCCAATTGAAGGCGCTCTACGAGAAGACCGGCACCAACCGGCAGGGCGAGCTTGTCGCCCGGCTGCGCGAGAGCCTCGACCTCTCGCTGGTCTGACGGTTCCACGCGCACTGGTTCATCGCGCATTCATGGCGCGTGGACATCATACGGCCGCGCCCGAGATGGCGCGGCCGCTCATGCGTGAGGGGTTGAAACGGGCGTTCGCCGGCAGGGGCCGGCGGCGCGGCAGGATCGAGCATATTTCCGGGGGGAAGAATGGTGGGGCGCAAGGGTCTGGTCGTCGGGGCGGGGGTCATCGTGTTCCTGGGGCTCGCCGCCCTCACCGACGCCATCATGTCGCGCAACGAGGCGCCGGCCGAGCCGGGCAAGGCGCAGGCCCTCGACCAGGGCTGGTCGCCCGAGCTGCGCGAGAAATTCTATTTCACCTCCCAGGGCTCCCAGCTGATGCCCTACGCCATGCTGCGGGCGCTGGAGCAGCCGCTCTCAGACAAGCTGTTCCTCGACCCCGCCCATGTGGCGGAGATGGGCTTCCTGCCCGCGGACGGACCTTCGGCGCTCAATCCGGATGGCCTGCCCATCGGCTTCGTGAAGGACCCGCGCCCCGCGCCGGGCGCGCTCGGCCCCATGGTGGGGCTCACCTGCGCCGCCTGCCACACCGCCGACATCGAGGCGAAGAACGGCGCGCTCATCCGCATCGACGGCGGCGCCTCGCAGGGCGACTACCAGTTGCTGATGGCGCGCCTCAGCAAGGCGCTGGACATCACCCTTGCCGATCCCGCCAAGTTCCAGCGCTTCGCGGCGCGGCTCGTGGCCATGGACCCCAAGGCGGTGCGCCCGGCGCTCGAAGCCCTCGCCACCGAAATCCGGCGGCTTGAAGCCGCCTCCTGGACGCCGGTGCCCTACGGCCGCGGGCGGCTCGACGCCTTCGGCCACATCCTGAACGCGGTGTCCGCCACCGCGCTCAACGAGCCCGCCAACTACCGCATCCCCGATGCGCCGGTGAGCTACCCCTTCCTGTGGACCACGCCGCAGCAGCGCTACGTGCAGTGGAACGGCGTCGCCGGAAACCCGCTGGGCCGCAACCTCGGCGAGGTGCTGGGCGTGTTCGGCCATGCGGACTTCGCCAACGGCAACCTCGCCGCCGCCAGCTCGACGGCCTTGTCCGAAAACCTGGTCGCGCTCGAAGCCTGGGTCTCGGGCCTGAAGCCGCCGCCGTGGCCGGAGAAGGCGCTGGGCAAGGTGGACGCCGCCAAGGCGAAGCGCGGCGCCGAGCTGTTCAAGGCCAATTGCGCCGGCTGCCACGGCGGCCCCGACTATCGCCTCACCCCCGCCGCCGAGACCGAGGGCGGACGGCAGTGGCTGGCCGTGTCCATGGTGGACGTCGCCACCGTGAAGACCGACCCGAAGATGGCGATGAACTTCATCACCCGCTACGCCAAGCCCGGTCCCTTCACCCAATTGCCGCCGACCACGCCGCGCCTGCCGGACGGACAGGTTCTCGCCGGCTCCCTGCTGCTGGCGGCGGTGAGCACCATCACCGAGAACGATTTGCGCGCCCGCGGCATCACCGGTGATGCGCGCAAGGCCGCCTATGGCTGGCGCTTCGCCCCCGGCAGCAACACCCCGCAATCAGGCTGGCTGCTGCCGCCGAGCTACAAGGCCGGCCCGCTCGCGGGCGTGTGGGCGACGGGGCCATTCCTGCACAACGGCTCGGTGCCCACCATCTACGACCTGCTCTCCCCCGAGGACGAGCGCCCGGCGGTGTTCTACGTGGGCTCGAAGCGGCTCGACACCGAGAAGCTCGGCTTCGTGTCCTCCTATGACTCGATCCCCGAGGCCGAGCGCGCCCGCGTGTCCCGCTTCGACACCAGCCTGCCCGGCAATTCCAACCGCGGCCACGCCTTCCCCGCGGGGGCGAAGCTTTCGCCCGAGGATCGCTACGCCATCATCGAATATCTCAAGGTCCTGGAGGGCCCCGATGTCCGTCCCTGAGGCCGCGGCGCGCGTGCGCCCCTACACGCCCTATCTCGACAAGCTCGCCGCCGTCCGCCCCGCAGAGCGCTGGCCGCTCGCGCGGGGCTGGATCGCCAGCGAGCCGCGCCCCTTCTTCGCGGAACTGCGCGCCCACGCGCCGGTCTACGAGACCAGCGAGGTGACGCTCGTCGCCAAACGGGCGGACGTGATCGAGATCCTGTCCGTGCCGAAGGTGTTCACCGTCGACCTCTACAAGCCCAAGATGGGCGACTTCATGCTCGCCATGGACGAGACGGTGGTGAACTACCGCGACAAGTCCGTGATGCGCGCCATCCTCGCCTGGGACGATTTGCCGAAGATCCGCGCCACCGTGGCCGAGGTGGCCGACGAGGCATTGAACGCGGCCGGCAGCGAGATCGAGGCGGTGCAGAAGCTGGCGCGGCTCGTGCCCCTGCGCATCGTGCAGCGCATCTTCGGCATCAAGGGCCCGGACGCCGACCTGCTCGACTGGTCCTATGCCAACCAGATGGACCAGTTCAACAATTTGCCCTACGACGACCGCCCGGACGCCGACGCCATCCACCAGGCGGCGGAGGACAGCCGGGTGAAGCTGCGCGCGCTGTTCGCCCAGCTCATCCCGGCGCGCATCGCCGAGATCAAGGCCGGCACCGCGCCGGACGACAGCCTCACCCGCATCCTGAGCCTGAACCTGCCGGCGGCGGACCATTTCGGCATGGACCGGGTGGTCATCAACATCGGCGGCCTGCTCATCGGCGCCATCGAGACCACGGCGGAAGCCGCCATCAACGCGCTGGCCGAGCTCTTCGCCCGGCCGGAAGTGCTCAGCGATGCGCGGGCCGCGGCCAAGGCGGGCGATGATGCCGTGTTCGACGGCTATGTGTGGGAGGCGCTGCGCTTCTCGCCCATCGTCGCCTTCATGTTCCGCGAGGCGGCCTCCACCTACACGCTGGCCAAGGGCACGGCACGGGAAAAGGTGCTGGGCACGGGCACGGTGGTGCTGCCGCTTAGCCTCTCCGCCATGTTCGATCCCGATTTCGTGCCGGAGCCGGACGCCTTCAAGCCGGACCGGCCCTTCCACACCTATCTGCATTTCGGCTACGGGCACCACGAATGCCTCGGCCGCTATGTGGGCGGCACCATGATCCCCGAGATCGTGAAGCGCGTGCTGCTGCGCCCCGCCGCCCGACCGCTGGCGCCGGTGGACATGGCGGGCACGCCCTTTCCCCAGACCTATCGCATCGGGCTGACGTAAGGGCCTATAGTCGGGGGCATGGCTCCTGTCCCCGACGTCCCTCCCGCGATCTGCCAGCCCGCGCCCGCCGCGAAAACTGCGGCAAATCCTGCCGCAAAGCCCTCGGGCAAGCCGCAAGAGGCGCCGCGGGAGGCGCGGCAGGCGGCGGTGGCGAAATTCGGCGAGACGCTGTTCTATCGGGCGGGCGACGACCTCTTCGCCTTCCCCACGCGCTATGCCCTCGCGCCACCGGAGCTTGGCCTCATCGGCTGCATCATCCGCAGCCGGGAATCCGCCTTCGCCTTCCCCCTCTCGGGCATGGCCGCCGCCATGGCGGCCCATGCGGCAACGCCCGGCGTCGCGCCTCCCCGTGCCGAGGGACCTCCGGCCGGAGATGATCCCACGATCCGGGTTACCGCCTTCTACCTCGGCCCCCACCCCGATTTCGCCGGCATGACCAAGACCATCGCCACCGTGCGCCGGGAGGACAAGAGGCAGGGCTTCCTCAACGATCTGGAGCGGTTTCCGGCGGCGGGGGGTGATTATCTGGTGCGCATCTCGGAGGATCGCGGCGTGCTCGCCCGCTTGCCGGCGACCCCGGACGCCGCCGACGCCCGCGCGCAGCTCTGGTTCCAGACGCCCGTCTGGTCCGCCGCCGTGGAGGTGCCGGCAAGCGCCCTGCCCCGCTGGGACACCATCCACGCCGCCATCGACGCCTTCGTGGCGCAGCATCTGGTGAAGGGCTATTTCAAGCGCTAGAGCGCGATCCGAGCGGATTGAATCAATCCGCTCGGTGAATCGCCCTCTTACTCCAAGAAAGAGAACGCGTGATCCGATCTGATTGCGATGCAATCAGATCGGCGCGTGCTCTAGCGCCACCCGATACCAGCCACCCGCGCAACAAAGTTTTGATTCCCGCGCCCGTTCCCGGTAAGCCTCGCCGGCTGGAGGGCGCGCCAGAAGCCTGCGATGCGGGCGGATCGGCCCGCGCTCTCCGTCCCCGAGTTGGAGGGGCGTTTCATCCGGCGGACGGACTTCATCCGCCAGGGCGTCGCGCTCCAGACGCGCGAACGCCAATGACACACAACGACGCTCCCCTCTCCGACGCTCCGATCTCCAGCGCTCCCCTGTCTCTGGCCGATCTGCGGTCCGAGATCGACCGCATCGACGCGGCCATGCACCAGCTGCTCATGGAACGCAGCGAGATCATCGACCGCCTCGTGCAGGTGAAGCACACGCAGGGCACAGAGGGGGGCTCCGCCTTCCGCCCCGCCCGCGAGGCGGACATGATGCGCCGGCTGGTGGAGCGCCACCACGGCCTGCTGCCGCTCGACACGGTGGAGAGCATCTGGCGCGTCATCATCGCCACGTTCACGTACGTCCAGGCGCCCTATTCCGTGCATGCCGACCTGTCCGGCGGCGAGGCGCCCATGCGCGACAGCGCGCGCTTCCACTTCGGCTTCACCGTGCCCTTCCTGCCCCATATGGGGGCGCGCGGCGTGATCGACGCGGTGGCCGGCTCACGCGGCGATCTCGGCCTGCTCGCCGCCGCTCCCTCTCCTTCCGCCGCCGATCCCTGGTGGACGGCGCTGGAGGCGGAAGGCGCCCCCAAGATCATCGCCCGCCTGCCCTTCGTGGAGCGCGACGACCATCCCGCCGGCCTGCCGGTGTTCGTGGTCTCCCACCCCATCGCGGATGCCGCCGTGCGCGAGGTCCGCGTCTATTCGCTGCGCGTGACGGGATGGAGCGCGGCCGCGGGCCGTGCCATACCCGCCTTCGCCGAGGTGGTGGTGGCGCCCGATGAAGCCCTCGACGGCGCCGCATTGCTGGTGTCCCTGCCCCCCGGCCATGCCGTGGACGAGGTGACGGGCCCCCTCACTGACGCGGGCGCGGGCATCCGCGCCGTCGCCGAGGTGGGCAGCCACGCCGCCACCCACAAGGTGGAGCGCGTCTCCGCCCGGCCGTGAAGAAAGATCGTCTGGAGTAACCCGAGATGTCCGCCGTGCTGAACGACCCCATCCCCACCGGCCGGCCCGAGCCGAAGCCGGGCGTGCTCGCCATCGAGGCCTATGTGCCGGGCAAGAGCCACGCGCCGGGGGTGGAGAAGGTGTTCAAGCTCTCCTCCAACGAGACCCCCCTCGGCCCGAGCGAGAAGGCCCTCGCGGCCTTCGCAGAGGCCGGCCGCCGTCTGGAGGACTATCCCGACGGCTCTGCGAGCGCGCTGCGCCAGGCCATCGCCAAGGCCAACGGGCTTGATCCCGACCGCATCATCTGCGGCGCCGGTTCCGACGAGATCCTGAACCTCGTGACCCACACCTATGTGGCGGCGGGGGATGAGGTGATCTATTCGGAGCACGGCTTCCTCGTCTACAAGATCGCGACTTTGGCCGCCGGCGGCGTGCCGGTGGTGGCCAAGGAGCGCGACCTCACGGCGGACGTGGACGCCCTGCTCGCGCTGGTGACGCCGAAGACGCGCCTCGTCTTCCTCGCCAACCCGAACAACCCCACCGGCACCTACCTGCCGTTCGACGAGGTGAAGCGCCTGCACGCGGGCCTGCCCTCCAACGTGCTCCTCGTGCTGGACGCGGCCTATGCCGAATACGTCCGCCGCAACGATTACGAGACCGGGCTGGAGCTGGCGCTCTCCACCGAGAACGTGCTCATGACCCGCACCTTCTCCAAGATCCACGGCCTCGCGGCGCTGCGCATCGGCTGGGCGGTGGGCCCGGCCCATGTCATCGACGCCATGAACCGCATCCGCGGACCGTTCAACATGAACACCCCGGCCCTGCTGGCGGGCGCCGCGGCCATTGCCGATGCGGCGCACGTGGAAAAGGCCGTGGCGCACAATGCGCAATGGCTGCCGTGGCTCACCGGCAAGATCGAGGCGTTGGGGCTGAAGGTGACGCCGTCCGTCGCCAACTTCCTGCTCATCCACTTCCCGGAAGAGCCCGGCCGCACGGCGAAGGAGGCGGACGCCTTCCTCACGCGCCGGGGCCTCGTTCTGCGGCAGGTGGCGAGCTACGGCCTGCCCAACGCCTTGCGCATGACGGTGGGCACCGAGGAGGCCAACGAACTGGTGGTCGCCGCGCTCGCGGAGTTCATGGCCGGCGGAGAGACGGGGCAAGTCAAGGGACCCGCCAAGTGATCCAGCCCCTCGTGCCGCGCCTCGCCATCATCGGCGCGGGTCTCATCGGCTCGTCCCTCGCCCGCGCCGCGCGGGAGAAGCACCTCGCCGGCACCCTCGTGGTCGCCGACGCTGACCCCGCCGTGTGCGAACGCGTGCGCCAGCTCGGCTTCGCCGACGTGGTGACGCAGGATGCCGGAGAGGCCGCCGAAGGCGCCGACATCGTGGTCGTCGCCGTTCCGGTCGGCGCCTCGGGCAAGGTCGCCGAGGTGGTGGGACCGCGCCTCAAGCCGGGCGCCATCCTCTCGGATGTGGGCTCGGTGAAGGGTTTCGTGGTGGAGGCCATGGCCCCCCATGTGCCGGCCCACGCCCATCTCATCCCCGCCCATCCGGTGGCCGGCACCGAATTTTCCGGCCCCGACGCGGGTTTCGCCACGCTGTTCGAGAACCGCTGGTGCATCGTCACCCCGCCCGAAGGCGCTGACCCGGCGGCGGTGGAGCGCGTCGTCAGCCTGTGGCGGGCGGCGGGGGCGAACGTGGAGACCATGAGCGCCCAGCACCATGATCTGGTGCTCGCCATCACCAGCCACGTGCCGCACCTCATCGCCTACAACATCGTGGGCACGGCGGCGCATCTGGAGGAGACGCTGACCTCCGAGGTCATCAAGTTCTCGGCCGGCGGCTTCCGCGACTTCACCCGCATCGCGTCGTCCGACCCCACCATGTGGCGCGACGTGTTCCTGACCAACCGGGAAGCGGTGCTGGAGATGCTCGGCCGCTTCACCGAGGATCTCACCGCCCTCCAGCGGGCCATCCGCTACGGCGACGGGGATGCGCTGTTCGAGCACTTCGCCCGCACCCGCGCCATCCGCCGCTCCATCATCGAGCAGGGGCAGGAGACCGCCGCCCCCGACTTCGGCCGCCGCGCGGCGGAAAAGCCGAAGCACGAGGACAGCTGACCCCCGGTTAAGGGGCCGGGAAAAGATGACGCAGGGAATATGACGCACAGTCAGCTTCCGTCACACCCGCGTGTCATCTTCGCGTGTCATGGGCGCTGTAGCAGCGGCGTCACCATTCCGCCGAAGTCTCGCGCGACCTGAGAAGGGTTCGCCCCGACACAAGGAAGTAGATTCGGATGCTGGCGCGCCTGCTGCCCGTCGTCATGCTGCTCGCCGCGGCGCTCCTGCCGGGGGTGGCTGAGGCGCATCCCCACGTCTGGGTGACCATGAAGACCGAGGTGGTCTATGGCGCTGACGGCAAGCTCACCGCGCTCAAGCAGGCCTGGACCTTCGATGACGCCTTCACCGCCTTCGCCTTGCAGGGGCTGGAGAAGCAGAAGGACGGCACGTATGGCGACGACGTGCTGAAGCCGCTCGCCGAGGTGAATGTGACGTCCCTGAAGGAATATGACTATTTCGTCCGGGGAAAGACCGCCACCGGCAAGCTCGCCTTCAAGGACCCGGTGGATTATTACCTCACCTATGAGAACGAGCTGCTGACCCTGCACTTCACCCTGCCGCTGGCGAAGCCCATCGCGGTGAAGGGGGCGGCGACCATCGAGATCTATGATCCCACCGTGTTCGTCTCCTTCTCCTTCGCCGACAACGATCCGGTGAAGATGGTCGCGGCGCCCGCCGGCTGCACGCAGGAAGTCACCTCGCCAGAGCCGCCGCCCAGTTCCGCCCTGAACGAAGCCTTCTTCGCCGGCCTCACCTCGGGCAGCACCTATGGCGCCCAGTTCGCGGACAAGATCACGGTGAAGTGCCCGTGAGCGCATCCACCGCGGCCGTCCCCGGGCGGATGCGCCGGGCGGGGATGATCCTTCTCGGGCTCGGCGCCGCGTTGCTGTTCGCGCTGCTCGTGGCGCTGGTACTCTATCCGGACATGGCGTTCGCGCAGGGGTTCGGACCGCCCGGCGGCGGTGGACCGAAGGCCACCCCCTTCGGCCTCGGCGGCGGCGGCGCGCCGCCCTCGGGCATCACCGGCTTCATCCTCGCCAAGCAGTCGGAATTCTATCGCGCGCTGGTGGGGGCCGTGCGCGCCGCCAAAAAGGATGGCAATGCCACCTTCCTCCTCGCCGGCCTGTCCTTCGCCTACGGCGTCTTCCATGCCGCCGGTCCCGGACACGGCAAGGCGGTGATCTCCTCCTATCTCCTCGCCGATGGCGGTACGCTGCGCCGGGGCGCCGTGCTGTCGCTGGCCGCCGGCATGGTGCAGGCGGTGGCGGCCATCCTCTTCGTCGGCATCCTCGCCCTGCTCCTCGGCGCCACCGCCGTCTCCATGGCGCAGGCCATGACGGTCGTTGAGGTCGCGGCCTATGGCGGCATCGGCCTGTTCGGGCTCTATCTCGCGATCGTGAAGGGCCGCGCCCTCGTTGCTGCGGCGCGGGGCGACGTGGGCCACATCCACGCTGCCGATTGCGATTGCGGAGACAGCCACGCGCCCGATCCTGCCCTACTGGCGGGACAAGGCGGATGGAAGCGCGCCGCCATCGCGGTGGTGTCGGCCGGGGCGCGGCCGTGCTCGGGCGCCATCCTGGTGCTGACCTTCGCCTTGTCGCAGGGCGTGTTCCTGAGCGGCGTCGCCGCCGCCTTCGCCATGGGCCTCGGCACCGCCGCCACCGTGACGGCCATCGCCGCCATCGCCGTCTATGGCAAACGGCTCGCCGTGCGCATCGCCGGCCGCGACACCAAATGGTCCACCATGGCCCGGCTGGGGGTGGAACTGGGGGCGGCTCTACTGGTGATGCTGTTCGGCTTCGGCCTGCTCACCGGATATCTCGAAAGCGAGCGCCTGCTGCCCGGCTGAATGCCGCAACGCAGCCAAGTTCAGGTGCGATGCACCAAAATGCGTCACGCCCAGCTTTTCGGCAATTTCGTTTCGCTTTGAATTGAAACAACGAAATTGCCGGGTGCGACACTCCGTGCCAGCCTGAAGGTCGAACGGTGCGCGTGATTTCCGCGTGACACCGTGCCCTTGGACGCGGCGCCTTGGCCGGCCCCGCTGGAGGCGTCGCGATGGCTCTGAAGCCTGTTTCGCTCGACGACAAATATGACCTGGCCCAGGAGCGCGTGTTCGTATCGGGCACGCAGGCCCTGGTCCGCCTCGCCTTGATGCAGAAGGAGCGCGACCGGCGCGCCGGCCTCAACACGGCCGGCTATGTCACCGGCTATCGCGGCTCCCCCCTCGGCGGGCTCGACCAGCAGTTCCTGCGCGCCGAGAAGGTGCTGAAGGCCAACGACATCAAGTTCATGTCCGGCCTCAACGAGGATCTCGCCGCCACCGCGCTTTGGGGCTCCCAGCAGGCGGAGCTGCGGGGCGAAGGCAAGTTCGATGGCGTGTTCGGCCTCTGGTACGGCAAGGGGCCGGGCGTCGACCGGTCCGGCGACGTGTTCCGCCACGCCAACAATGCCGGCACCTCCCGCCACGGCGGCGTGCTGGCCCTCATGGGCGATGACCACACCTGCGAAAGCTCCACCACCGCCCACCAGAGCGAATTCCATTTCGTCGACGTGATGATCCCGGTGCTGAACCCCGCCGGCGTGCAGGAGATCATCGATTACGGCCTCTATGGCTGGGCGCTCTCCCGCTTTTCCGGCACGTGGGTCGGCCTCAAGGCGGTGAAGGACACCATCGAGAGCACCGGCATCGTGGACGGGCGGCTGGACCGCGTGCGCATCGAGCCGGCGCTCGGCTTCGCCATGCCGCCCGGCGGCCTCAACATCCGCCTCGGCGACACGCCGATCGCGCAGGAGGAGCGGCTGCAGGAATTCAAGCGCGACGCCGTGCTGCACTTCCTGAGGGCGAACCGCCTCAACCGCTTCATCACCACCGGCGGCGCCCGCCCGCGCATCGGTATCGCCACCGTGGGCAAGTCGTATCTCGACGTGCGCCTCGCGCTCGACGAACTCGGCATCGACGAGGTGCGCGCCAACGATCTCGGCCTGCGCATCTGGAAGGTGGCCTGCCCGTGGCCGCTGGAGACGCAGGGCCTCTACGAGTTCGCCAAGGGCCTCGACCTCATCATGGTGGTGGAGGAGAAGCGCTCCCTCATCGAGGTGCAGGTCCGCGAGGAATTGTACGGCACCGCCAACCAGCCCGTCTGCATCGGCAAGAAGGACGAGCAGGGCCGCTGGATGTTCCCGGTGAAGGGCGCGCTGGACCCCAACGACATCGCCATCCAGCTCGGCCGCCGGCTGCTGGCCTATGGCGACATCCCTGATATCGCCGCCCGCGTGGCGGAGCTGGAAGAGGCGCAGCGGGTGCTCGCCGCCACCTCCGACGTGGCGACGCGCATTCCCTATTTCTGCTCCGGCTGCCCGCACAATTCCTCGACGAAAGTGCCCGAGGGCATGCGCGCCTATGCCGGCATCGGCTGCCACTACATGGTGCAGTGGATGGACCGGGAGACCACCGGCTTCACCCAGATGGGTGGCGAGGGCGCCAACTGGATCGGCGAAGCCTCCTTCTCCAAGCGCAACCATGTGTTCCAGAACCTCGGCGACGGCACCTACAACCATTCGGGCTATCTCGCGCTCCGCGCCGCCTGCGCCGCCAAGGTGAACGTCACCTACAAGATCCTCTTCAACGATGCGGTCGCCATGACCGGCGGGCAGAAGCACGACGGCGACCTCACCGTGCCGGTCATCGCCCGTCAGGTGGCGGCGGAGGGGGTGGAGCGGGTCGTCGTCGTCACCGACGAGCCGGGCAAGTATCCCGCGGGTACCCTCTGGCCCGCCGGCCTCACCATCCACCACCGCGACGAGCTGGATGCCGTGCAGCGCGAGCTGGCGGCGGTGCCGGGCGTCACGGTGATGATCTACGACCAGACCTGCGCCTCCGAGAAGCGGCGGCGCCGGAAGCGCGGCCAGTTCCCCGATCCGGACAAGCGCGTGCTTATCAACGAGCGCGTCTGTGAGGGCTGCGGCGATTGCGGGGTGAAATCCAACTGCGTCTCCGTGCAGCCGCTGGAGACCGAGTGGGGCCGCAAGCGCGAGATCGACCAGTCGTCCTGCAACAAGGACTTCTCCTGCGTGAACGGCTTCTGCCCCTCCTTCGTCACGGTCCACGGGGCGAAGCCGAAGAAGAGCGCCGGCGCGGCTGGCGGGGCTGATGCTTGGCCCGAATTGCCCGAGCCGGCGCATCCCGAGATCCACGGCACCTATGGCGTCATCGCCACCGGGGTGGGCGGCACCGGCGTCGTCACCATCGGCGCCATCCTCGGCATGGCGGCGCATCTGGAAGGCAAGGCCTGCGGCATGATCGACATGGCCGGCCTCGCCCAGAAGGGCGGCGCCGTCTACAGCCACATCCGCCTCGCCAACGATCCCGCCGACATCACCGCCATCCGCGTGCCGGCGCGCGGGGCGGACGTGGTACTGGGCGGTGATCTGGTGGTGGCCGGCACCAAGAAGGTGCTGGCGGCGGTGAAGCCGGGCAAGACCATTGTCGTCGTGAACACCCACGAGGTGCTGCCCGGCGATTTCACCCGCAACGCCGACTATTCGCTGCCCACCGAGCGCATCAAGCGCACCATCCGCGAGGCGGCGGGCGAGCCGCAGACCCACTTCATCGAGGCGAGCCGCCTCGCCCAGGCGCTGTTCGGCAATGCGCTGGCGCAGAACATCTTCATGGTGGGCTATGCCTACCAGTTCGGCGCCCTGCCCCTCTCGGCCGCCGCCATCGAGCGGGCCATCGAGCTGAACGGCGAGGCGGTGGCCATGAACAAGGCCGCCTTCCTCTGGGGCCGCCGCGCCGCCCATGATCCGGCCGCCGTGGAGGCCATCGCCACGCCGAAGGGCACCGTCTCCAGCGACGCCCGCCGGCTGTCCCAGAGCCTCGACGAGGTGATCGCCCGCCGCGTCGCCGATCTGACCCTCTATCAGAACGCCGCCTACGCGGCCCGCTACAAGGCTCTGGTGGACAAGGTGCGCGCCGCGGAGCAGGCCAAGGCCCCCGGCCGGGGCGGGCTCGCCGAGGCGGTGGCGAAGAATCTCTACAAGCTCATGGCCTACAAGGACGAATACGAGGTCGCCCGTCTCTATGCGGACGGCGCCTTCCGCGCCCAGGCGGATGCGGCGTTCGACGGCGCGCTGAGGTTCGAGTTCCACCTCGCCCCGCCGCTCCTCGCCCGCCCCAATCCGGCGACGGGGGAGCCGCGCAAGATCACCCTCGGGCCGTGGATGATGAAGGGTTTCTCTTTGCTGGCGAAGCTGAAGGGCCTGCGCGGCACGGCGCTGGACGTCTTCGGCTACACGCAGGAGCGCAAGACCGAGCGGGCGCTGATCGCGGACTATGAGCGCACGGTGGGCGAGCTGATCGCAAAGCTCGATCCCGCCAACCACGCGCTCGCGGTGGCCATCGCCTCCGTCCCGGAGAAGATCCGCGGCTTCGGTCCTGTGAAGGTGCGGCACCTGGAAGCCGCGAAGGCCGAGGAGAAGGACCTTCTGGCCCGCTTCCGCAACCCGCCCGCCCCGACGGCGGTGGCGGCGGAGTAGGAGGTCTCCGGCGCCATAAAGGGGACTCGTCCCGTCGTCCTCCGGCTTGACCGGAGGACCCATGGCACCGCGTGTCCCGGCGACTGGACGCCTGCTCTGGCGGAAAGATAGGCCCTCCGGTCAAGCCGGAGGGCGACGGCGGTGAAGGAAGGCGGTGAGGGGAAAGCCCCCTCAGTTCCCGCTGAGGATCGCCTTCAGCTCGGTGCGGAACTCGCCCTCGATGTCGGGGCGCGAGAGCGCATAGGCGACGTTCGCCATGAGGAAGCCGATCTTCGAGCCGCAGTCATAGACGTGGCCGTCGAACCGCACCGCGTAGAACGGCTCGGTTTCCTTCAGCTTCAGCATGGAATCCGTGAGCTGGATCTCGTTACCGGCGCCGCGCTCCTGCTTGGCGAGCAGGTCGAAGATGCCGGGCTGGAGGATGTAGCGGCCGGAGATGGCGAGGTTGCTCGGCGCGGTGCCGGCCTTGGGCTTCTCGACCATCTGGGTGATGGCCTTGGCGCCCTTGCCCGCATCGGCGCCGGTGCCGACGATGCCGTATTGGTGGGTCTGGTCGTCCGGCACCTCATACACCGCCACCACGTTGCCGCCGGTCTCGTTGTAGGCGTCGACCATGGAGGTGAGGCAGCCGTGGCCGTTGCCATTGCCAACCTTGGGCATGTGCAGCATGTCCGGCAGCAGCAGCGCGAACGGCTCGTCGCCGATGATGTCGCGCGCGCACCACACCGCATGGCCGAGGCCCAGGGGCAGCTGCTGGCGGGTGAAGGAGGTGGTGCCCGCCTTGGGCGTGTCGCGATCGAGCTGTTCCAGCTCCTTGACCTTGCCGCGCTCCTGGAGGGTGCGCTCCAGCTCGAACTGGCGGTCGAAATGGTCCTCGATCACCGCCTTGTTGCGGCCGGTGACAAAAACGATGTGCTCGATGCCGGCGGCGCGGGCTTCATCCACCACGTGCTGCACGACGGGCCGGTCCACCACCGTCAGCATCTCCTTCGGCACCGCCTTGGTCGCCGGAAGGAAGCGCGTGCCGAGGCCCGCAACGGGTAGGATCGCCTTGCGAATGGGTCTACGCATGTTGAGTTTCGCCCCTCCTGATCGCCACGGGCACGTGGTCTAGCACAGCTCTAGCGCGGACGGACCTAGCGCACCGCACATAAGTTTGCGTTGCACAATCATCCGCACAGCCATGGCAGCCGAGTGGCAACGGCCGAGATCGGCGCCCTGTTCCCCGACTTAGGTTAACCGGGTCGCAGCGCGATACCACCCCGCAAAACTTGCCATCCATTAACCGCGACGCAACCATATTGCCGCCCAGTAGGAGCCTCAGACGATCATCCCGGCCCCTTGCGGCAGGCCGGAAAGGGAAGGCTTTCAAGATGGCATCGACGACGCGCGAAAGGACCACCTACGGAAGCGGCGTGGCCGTGACGCTCGCGCTCATCGCCGGCCTCGTCACCCCTGCCGCCGGCCAGGCCCAGACGACCGGCTCCATCTTCGGCTTCCCGCCCCCGGCCCCGCAGGCACCCCAGGCGGGTGCAGGCCACCCGCTGATGACGCCGCAGGCCCTGGCCCAGGCCGAGGCGAACTTCCCCCAGTGCATCGCCAATCTGTGGCCTCTGGCGCAGTCCAAGGGCGTCTCCCGGCGCACGTTCGACAAGTACACGGCTTCGCTGCAGCCGCAGATGAAGATCATGGACTTCATGGACAGCCAGCCGGAATTCTCGAAGCCCATCGGCGCCTATGTGAACATGCTCGTCACCGACACGCGCGTGCGCAAGGGCCGCGAGGTGCTGGAGCGCTACAAGCCCATCTTCGACCGGGCGGAAAAGGCCTATGGCGTCGACCGCTACGCGGTGACGGCGATCTGGGGCATCGAATCCACCTATGGCGATCCGGACGGCATCGGCCGGCGCAACGTGCTGGAATCCACCGCCACCCTCGCCTGCATCGGCCGGCGGCAGGACTATTTCCGCGACGAGTTCATCGCCACCCTGCAGATCCTTGAAAAGGACGACGTTCCTTATGACCATCTGAAGGGGTCGTGGGCGGGCGCGTTCGGCCCCACCCAGTTCATGCCCACCTCGTTCCAGCGCTTCGCCGTGGACTTCGATGGCGACGGCAAGCGCAACGTGGTGGATTCCATCCCCGACATCATCGCCTCCACCGCCAACAATCTGAAGCTGGATGGCTGGGAGTTCGGCAAGGCGTGGGGCTATGAGGTGGCGCTGCCGCAGGGCTTCGACTACCGCCTCGCCAACCGCAGCAACAAGAAGACGCTTTCGGAGTGGAACGCGCTCGGCGTGCGCCGGGCCAACGGCGTCGCCTTCCCCCGCCCCACGGACACCGCCTATCTGCTGCTGCCGGGGGGCGCCAACGGTCCCGCCTTCCTGATGATGCGGAACTTCGACGCCATCCTGAAATACAACCCGGCCGACGCCTACGCCCTTGCCATCGGCCACCTCGCCGACCGGCTGCGCGGCGGCGGCGCCTTCGTCCAGTCCTGGCCGAAGGAGGAGCGCGGCCTCTCCAAGGCCGAGCGGCAGGAAATCCAGGGCCGTCTCGCCCAGATGGGCTACGACATCGGCAACGTGGACGGCATCCTCGGCCAGAAGAGCCGCGTCGCCATCCAGGACTACCAGTCCCGCGCCGGCCTGCTGCCGGACGGCTACCCCGACCTCGTGCTGCTCCAGCAGATGCGCCGCTGAGGGGCGAGCGCCGGCTTTACCGCAGCGCCGCTCCCCCTAAACCGCCGTCGTCCTCCGGCTCGACCGGAGGACCCATGGCGCCGTTCGTCCCTGCGTCTGACCGCCCGCGCGGGCGGAGGGATCGGCCCTCCGATCAAGTCGGAGGGCGACGGTTGTGAATGCCGTTTGGCGCTCCGGCTGCGCCGTCGCTAGTCCGGAGAGCCGACCTAAACCAGCCCTTCCACCGCCTCCGTCAGCCGCTCCAGATCCTCAGGACGTGACAGCCGGTGGTCGCCGTCCTTGATGAGGGAGAACACCACGTCGTCCTCGGCGAGGCAGCTCACGAGGCGCATGGCGTGTTCCCACGGCACGTCCTCATCGCGCGCGCCCTGCAGGATGCGCACCGGGCAGCCCACCGCGAACGGCGCGCCGAGCAGCAGGTGGCCGCGCCCGTCCTCGATCAGCTCGCGGGTGATGACATAGGGGTCCTCGCCATAGAGCGTCGGCTTGAGGAAGCGACCGGAGGTCTCGATCAGCTCGCGCACCGGGGGCGGGAACTTGTCCCACATGAGGGCCTCGGTGAAGTCGGGCGCGGGCGCCACCAGCACCAGCCCCTTCAGCCGCTTTTCGCCGCGCGCCGCGAGGGCGCGGGCGAGCAGCAGCGCGATCCAGCCGCCCATGGACGAGCCGATCACCACCTGCTCGCCGGTGGTGGCGTGGTCGAACACCGCCAGCGCCTCATTGAGCCAGCGGGAAATGGTGCTCTCCTCGAAGGCGCCGCCGGAGGCACCGTGGCCGGAATAGTCGAACCGCACGTTCGCCTGCCCGCGCGCCTGCGCCCAGCGGGCGAGGTGCTCGGCCTTGGTGCCGGTCATGTCCGACTTGAAGCCGCCCAGCCAGAACAGGCCGGGCGCCGCGCCGGGGATGGCCCGGATGGCGATGGCCCGCCCGTCCACGTCGAGGGTGGAGGCGGTTTCGCCGGGGATGGTCTCGGTCATGGTGTCAGCTCAGGCGAAGGTGGTGAAATAGCGCGCGATGATGCGGGCATAGATGCGGGTCAGCACCTCGAGGTCGGCGACGGGCGTCGCCTCGTCCACCTTGTGCATGGTCTGGCCCACGAGGCCGAACTCCACCACCGGGCAGATGTCCTTGATGAAGCGCGCATCCGATGTGCCGCCCGAGGTGGAGGCCTCCGGCCGACGCCCGGTTTCGGCCTCGACCGCATCGGCCACCAGCTCCACAAAGGGGCCGGGCGCGGTGAGGAAGCTCTGGCTGGCCCCGGGCTGGAATTCGAGATCATAGGTGAGGCCGGCGCCATCGATCCGGCGGATGATCTCGGACTTCAGCGTCTCCAGCGAATAGAGGTCGTTGAAGCGCACGTTGAAGCGCGCGGTGGCCTCGGCCGGGATCAGATTGAACACCGGATTGCCCACGTCGATGGAGACCACCTCCAGATTGGAGGGCGGGAAGAAGTCCGAGCCATGGTCGAGGGGCGCGGCGATGAGCTCGCCCACCAGCTTCAGGAGGCGCGGAATGGGATTGTCGGCGAGGTGCGGGTAGGCCACGTGCCCCTGCACGCCCTTCACCGTGAGGATGCCCGAGAGGCTGCCGCGCCGGCCCACCTTGAAGGCGTCGCCCATGGCGTTGGGATTGGTGGGCTCGCCGAGGACGCAGTGGTCGATGACCTCGCCCTTCTCCTTCAGCCACTCCACCACCTTCACCGTACCGTCCAGCGCCGGGCCTTCCTCGTCGCCGGTGATGAGGAAGGAGAGCGAGCCCTTCTCCGGCCGCCCGAAGCTGAGCGCCGCGGCGAGGAAGGCGGCCACCGCCCCCTTCATGTCCACCGCGCCGCGGCCGAAGAGCTTGCCGTCCTCCACCGTGCCGGCGAACGGGCCGTGCAGCCAGTGGGCGGGATCGCCCTCGGGCACCACGTCCACGTGGCCGGCGAAGCACAGATTGGGGGCACCGGTGCCGATGCGGGCGTAGATGTTGGGAATGGGAACGCCGCCGCTGTCGAAGGTCAGGCGCTCCACATGGTATCCAAACGCCTCCAGCCGGCGGGCGACCAGCTCCAGCGCACCGCCCGAATCGGGGGTGACGGACGGCGCCCGAATGAGTTCGGCCGCCAGCGTCAGCGCATCGGGGACGTTTGCCCGAAGCGCGGGCTTGACGGAAGCATCGGCGGTCATCAGGAAAGCCTCATCGCTACCGGGGGATGTCGAGATAGCGGCAAAGGCGCTGGTCTTTCCAGCGGTTTTGTCGCGGTTTGGGGCGACTTGGCCGCCTTTATCCCCCATCCGCCACGAGGCTGCCGCCTTCGGGCGACAGGAACGCCGCCGCGGAGGTTCAATATGAAGGTGAAGACGTCCGCGGCCTTTCTGGTCGCGCTCGCCCTGTCGGTTTTCCCCCTGGCTCAGGCCGGCGCCCAACAGGCGGCCAGCCCGCCGGCGCAGGGACAGCAGCAGGGACAGGGCCAGAGCGCGCCGGCGGCCACGCCCAATGCGGCCGCCTCCCCTCCTGCCGCACCTGCCGCTGCACCGGCCGGCACCGCACCCCATGCCGGCGAGGCCGCGCCCGCGCCGGCACCGAAGCCCGCGCCGGTACCGCCCGATCCGACCATCGTCGCCGCCCGCGAGAAGATGGAGGCGGCCCGCTCCGCCCTCGATTCCATCGATGCCGCCCTTGCGGTGGAGGGCCTGCGCCCCGGCGATCTCGACGAGCTGCGCCAGCGCCTCGACCCCGCCCGCAAGGACCTTGCCGCCGTCTCCGACCAGATCGCGCCCCGCGTCGCCGATGCGGAGAGCCGGCTGAGCGGCCTCGGCCCCAAGCCCGCGGACGGCGCCACCGAGGAGCCCACGGTCGCCGCCGACCGCGAACGCCTCACCAAGGTTTCCGCCGAGCTGGGCGGCGTACTGAAGCAAAACCGCGCGCTGGTGCTGCGCGGCGAACAGATCTCCGACCGCATCAGCGCCCGCCGCCGCGCCTTGTTCACCGGCCAGCTGTTCGAGCGGGTGGATTCCGTCATTGATCCCGACCTGTGGACCAGCGCCTTCAACGCGCTGTCCGGCGAATTCCGCGCCCTGAGCTACTTCGGCAACGACTGGCGCGCCTATTCGGTGCGGCGCCTGTCGCCGCTGGCAGTCATCGGCATCGTCCTCGGCGGCCTTGCCATCATGGGCGCCGTGGTGGCGGGCGGACGCCTGCTGCGCAAGCGCCTGCGCACTCCCGCACCGGCCGAGGGCGAAAGCTTCACCCGCCTGCGCTCGGCGCGTGAGGCGATGAAGGTGCTGTTCCTCAACGCCACTGTGGCGCCCGCCGCGGCCATGGCGGCCATCGCCTTCATCGGCGCCTTCGAGATCATTCCGCCCCGCGCCGAGGAATTGGTGCAGGGCATCGTCATCGCCATCTTCATCAAGGCCATCGGCAATGCCGTGGGCCGCGCCTTCCTGGCGCCGAACGAGCCGTGGCGCCGCCTGCCGCCGCTCTCCGACGGGGCGGCCGTCCTCGCCTTCCGCTATTACTCCTTCACCGTCTGGACGCTGGCCATCGCCGCCGCGCTCAATGCCCTGCACCGGGTGCTGTTCGCGCCGGTGGGGCTGACCGTGGTGACGAGCGCGATCATGTCGCTGCTCATCGCCGGCTTCATCTCCCGCTTCCTCGTCGGCGCCGCCCGCGCGGAGGCCAATGTGGAGGCGGCGAAAGACACCACCGATGCCGCGGCCATCGCCGCCACCGGCCCGGCGCCCGCGCCACCGCGCTACATCCGCCTGTTCGTGTGGGTGGCGGTGTTCTCGCTCATCGGAGCGCTGGTGGCCGGCTACATCAGCTTCGCCGCCTTCGTCGCCGCGCGCATGGTCATCGCGGCCGCCGTGCTCGGCGTGCTCTATCTGCTCTATGCCCTCATCGACGCCTTCTTCGGCGAGGGGCTTTCAGCCGAGACCCATCGCGCGCGGATGATCTCCAGCATGCTGGGCCTGAAGCCGGAGCGGGTGGAGCTGATCGGCGTCCTCGCCTCCGGCCTGCTCAAGCTTCAGCTCTTCATCATCGCGGCCTTCCTCATCGTCGGCAGCTGGGGCACCTCCACCGCCGACATGATGGAGACGGTGGAACGCGTCTCCTTCGGCGTGCGCATCGGCAATGCCACCATCACGCTGTGGAGCGTGGTCTATGCCGTGCTGCTGCTGCTGGTCAGCCTCGCCGCCGCGCGCGGTCTGCAGAAATGGGTTTCGAGCGCGCTCCTGCCGCGCACCGGGCTCGAGCCCTCGCTGCAATCCTCCATCTCCACCATCGTCGGCTATGTGGGCACCATCATCGCCGTCATGGTCGCCATGGGGCAGCTGGGGCTGAACCTTGAGAACATCGCGCTCGTCGCCGGTGCGCTCTCGGTCGGTATCGGTTTCGGCCTGCAATCGGTGGTGTCGAACTTCGTCTCCGGCCTCATCCTGCTCGCCGAACGGCCCATCCGGGTGGGCGACACCATCAACGTGAAGGGCGAGGAAGGCTATGTGCGGCGTATCTCCGTGCGCTCCACGGAGATCGAGACCTTCGAGCGCGCCACGGTGATCGTCCCCAATGCCGACCTCATCACCGGCATGGTGAAGAACTGGACGCACTCCAACACCACCGGCCGCATCATCGTCGCCGTCACCGTCTCCTATGACAGTGACCCGGAGGAGGTGCGCGACATCCTCGTCGCCTGCGCCTGCGACCATCCGCAGGTGCTCCAGACGCCGCCGCCGCGCGTGTTCCTGATGAAGTTCGCCGACGCGGGCATCGTCTTCGAGCTGCGCTGCGTGGTGGCCAACGTGGACTATGCGCTGACCGTGAAGAGCGACCTGCACTTCCAGGTGCTCTCGCGCTTCCGTAAGGCGAAGGTGGGCATGGTGGCGCAGCCCTGGGCCGCGCTCGCCCGCGCCCCGCGCGACATGGTGCCCCCGCCGCCCGCGCCGCCCGACCCGCTGCAATGAACCGGGGCCGGGGCGGGCGCGGCGCGCTAACGCTTCCTCAACCCTCCCGGCGCACAAGACGGGGGGACCGCCGGGGATCGCCCCCGAAGCCCGCCCGAACAAGGCCAGCCGGAAGCCGAGACATGCGCGACAAGATCCTCCGCCGCTCCCTCCTCGCCGGTGCCGGCCTTGCGCTTCTCGCCGCCATCGCCGGCTGCGCCACCACCGAGCAGATCGACACCCAGCCGGCCTTCTACATCAACCTCGCCAAGACCGGTAAGCCGGTGGACGCTGCCGCCGCGGCCTCGCTCCTCTCCGACTACCGCACCGCGCGCGGCCTGCCGGCGGTGACCATCGACGACACGTTGAGCCGCCTCGCCCAGGACCAGGCCAACGCCATGGCCAAGGCCGACAACCTCTCCCACGAGGTGGGCGGGCGCAATTTCATCACCCGCATCAAGGCCTCCGGCTATGACGCGAAGCGCGCGGTGGAGAATGTGGGCGCCGGCTACCACACCCTGGCCGAGGCGTTCTCCGGCTGGCGGGATTCGCCCTCGCACAACAAGAACATGCTGGAGCCGGGCGTGACCCGCATGGGCATCGCCACGGCCAATGCGCCCAATTCCAAGTACAAGGTCTATTGGGCGCTCATCCTCGCCCAGCCGGACGGCCCGCCCGCGCGGTGACAAGCCCGCGCGGCGCTTGAGCGGAAAGAACCTCCGCCGCGGCGCCTGAGCGGGGGAAACCCCGCGCGGCATCCCCTTTAAGGTACCGCTGCGCGCGTTCGTGATCGCGCGGTACGGGCGGAGGGCTTTTCGATTGCCGGCTTCTCTGGCCTAATCAGCCCGTCCATACACGACAGGCAGGAGAGGAAGATGAAGCGGATCGCTTTCGTCGCGTGCGCCCTGAGCATCCTCGCCGGCCCGGCGCTCGCATGCCCGGGCATGACCAACGCCTCCATCGGCGACACCACCACCACCGCCAGCAATCCCGTGACCCAGAAGGGCGGCTGAGCCGCCTCACGGCCGGCTTCGCTTTCCCTCCCGACGGAACCTCCGTTCCCCGGCCCTCGGGCCGGGGCTTTTTTATGCGCGGAATGAAAACGGCCGGCGGGATGCCCTGCCGGCCGTTGGTATTTGTTGCCCACGCTCAATCGCCGCGCAGGCTGAGCGCGGGCCCCTGAGGCAAGCTCACGGGCCCGCCGCGCCCTCACATATGGATGGCGCGCTTCTCCACGGCCATGGCCGCCTCCTTCACCGCTTCCGAGCGGGTGGGGTGGGCGTGGCAGGTGCGGGCGAGGTCTTCCGACGAGCCGCCGAACTCCATCAGCACCGCGCATTCGTGGATCATCTCGCCGGCCTCGGGGCCGATGATGTGGGCGCCCAGCACCTTGTCGGTGGCGGCGTCCGCGATGATCTTCACGAAGCCGTCCGTGGTGTTGTTCACCTTGGTGCGGCCGTTGGCGGTGAAGGGGAACTTGCCGACCTTGTAGGCGACGCCCGCAGCCTTCAGCTCGTCCTCGGTCTTGCCCACCGAGGCGACCTCCGGGAAGGTGTAGACCACGCCGGGGATCACGTCATAGTTCACGTGGCCCGCCTTGCCGGCCAGCTGCTCCGCCAGCGCCACGCCCTCGTCCTCGGCCTTGTGGGCGAGCATGGGGCCGACGATCACGTCGCCGATGGCATAGATGCCGGGCACGTTGGTGGCGAAGTGGTGGTCGGTCACCACGCGGCCGCGCGCATCCTTGGCGACGCCCGCCTCCTCCAGCCCGAGGCCGGCGGTGTAGGGAATGCGGCCGATGGCGACCAGCACCACGTCCGCTTCCAGCACCTCGGCCGCGCCGCCGGCAGCGGGCTCCACCGTGACCTTGAGGGTCTTGCCCTTGGTGTCCACGCCGGTGACCTTGGTGCCGAGCTTGAAGGCGAAGCCCTGCTTGTCGAGGATGCGCTGGAACGACTTGGCCACGTCCGAATCCATGCCGGGCAGGATGCGGTCGAGGAATTCCACCACCGTCACCTGCGCGCCCAGGCGCCGCCACACCGAGCCAAGCTCAAGGCCGATGACGCCCGCGCCCACCACGACGAGCTTGCCGGGAACCTTGGGCAGCTTCAGCGCGCCGGTGGAGGAGACGATGCGCTCCTCGTCGATGGTCACGCCCGGCAGCGGGGCGACGTCCGAGCCGGTGGCGATGACGATGTTCTTCGTCTCCAGCACCTCGACCTTGCCGTCGGCATTGAGGGTGACCTCAACCTTGCCGGTGCCGAGGATCTTGCCGGCGCCCATGTAGACGTCGACCTTGTTCTTCTTCAGCAGGAACTCGACGCCCTTCACGTTGCCGTCCACGCCGCGGTCCTTGAAGGCCAGCATGGCGGGCAGGTCGAGCTTGGGCGAAGGGACGCCGATGCCCATGTCGGCGAACTTGTGGCCCGCCTCCTCGAACAGCTCGGAGGCATAGAGAAGCGCCTTGGAGGGGATGCAGCCCACGTTCAGGCAGGTGCCGCCATGGGTGCCGCGCTTCTCCACCACCGCGACCTTGAGGCCGAGCTGGGCCGCGCGGATGGCACACACATAGCCGCCGGGGCCGGTGCCGATGATGATGAGATCGTAGGACATTTCTTGCTCCAGCGGGACGGGAATCAGCGCAAGGTCGAAGCCGAAGATGCAAGCCTCGGCGCGCGCGCTGAGAGGTAAAGTCGTGTCTGGTTCTGACCAAGTCCCAGATAGGGTGCCACGTGTAGTCTGTTGGCCCCCCAGAACAGCACCGCGGGCAGCAGAATGCCGACGACGGTTCCTGCGAACACATTGAAGAAGGGCTCTATGACGCCGAGCTTGTAAAGCACGGCCCTCGTGCCCGCGGCGAAGATCGTATGCGCGACGTAGATCGCCAACGACGCCTGCCCCAGAAACGCGAAGGCCCTGGCCGCCCGGCCATCGCTCTGCGGCAGAAGGTATGAGACGAGCAGCGTCATCACCACGCCCGCCACCGCCGCCGCGGCAAGCACGACCAGTGGCAGTCCACCCCGCAACACTCCGAACGCGAACGCGAACCAAAGGGCAACGCTGGCCGCAAGACAAAGGCGCAGATGCACGGGACGGACTGCCGCCTCGACCCCGGAGCGAGCGAGCACGGCGCCGAGGCCGTAAAAGGCGAAACCCATCGCCCACTTCTTGGCATCGAGCTGAAACCCGGTCGTCAGAAGATATATTGCCGACGAGACCACAATCAGAGACGCGAACAGGTCGACGCGGCCGGTCTTGTACACGGCAAAATAGCCAATGCGCACAAAGAAGAGCACATACAGAAACCATAGGTGGGCAATAGGATCATATAGGATGCTCAAAAGTCTTGACATCCCGGTGAGGTTATTCGAGGCACCGGGAAACAGATTCTGTACAGAAACATAGATGAGCCCCCAAAGAAGGTAGGGCGCTACCACGCTAATCAGACTCGATTTCGCAAATTTACTCACATCCAAAGTCGGCCGCCGCGCGAAGAGGAAGCCCGAAATGCCAAAGAACAGCGGCATATGGAAGGTGTAGATCAGATCGATGACGATCCACCACCTTTCTAGACTGTCTCCAGCGGGACCCTTTCGGATCCCGCCTGCCACATGCGCGAGCACTACTAGGCAGATGCCGATCGCCTTCGCGTAGTCGAGCCACTCGTAGCGCACGTCTTGCGCGCCCTGCGGACCAGCTTGAGCCATCGCCTCGCCCCCGTGCGGCTCGCCTACCTCACAGATCCAGCACGAGCCGCGCGGGATCCTCCAGGGTCTCCTTCACGCGCACCAGGAAGGTCACGGCCTCGCGGCCGTCGACGATGCGGTGGTCGTAGGAGAGGGCGAGGTACATCATCGGGCGGATCACGATCTGCCCCTTGACCACCACCGGGCGCTCCTCGATGCGGTGCATGCCGAGGATGCCCGACTGCGGCGCGTTGAGGATGGGGGTGGACATCAGCGAGCCGTAGATGCCGCCGTTGGTGATGGTGAAGGTGCCGCCCTGCATCTCCTCGATGCCGAGCTTGCCGTCACGCGCCTTGCGGCCGTAGCCGGCGATGGCCTTCTCGATCTCGGCGACGGAGAGCAGGTCCGCGTCGCGCACCACCGGGACCACGAGGCCCTTCTCGGTGCCCACCGCGATACCGATGTTGTAGTAGTTCTTGTAGACGAGATCCTGGCCGTCGATCTCGGCGTTCACCGCCGGGATGTCCTTCAGCGCCGCGATCACCGCCTTGGTGAAGAAGCCCATGAAGCCGAGCTTGGTGCCGTGCTTCTTCTCGAAGGCATCCTTGAACTGGCTGCGCAGGCTCATGACGGCGGTCATGTCCACGTCGTTGAACGTGGTGAGCATGGCGGCGGTGTTCTGGGCATCCTTCAGGCGGCGCGCGATGGTCTGGCGCAGCTTGGTCATCTTCACCCGCTCCTCGCGGGCGGCATCGGTCGGCGCGGAGGGCGCACGCACCGCCACAGGGGCCGGGGCGGCGGCGGCCGAGGCGCCGGCGGCGATGGCGGCCAGCATGTCACCCTTGGTGACGCGGCCGTCCTTGCCGGAGCCGGACACGTCGGCCGGGTTCACGCCGCTCTCGGCGGCGATGCGGCCCACGGCCGGGCCGTTGCTGCCGGCCGCGACCGCGGCGGCGGGAGCGGCAGGAGCCGGAGCGGGCGCAGCAGCGGGAGCCGGCGCGGCGGCGGGGGCAGCGGCCGGCGCGGCCTCGGCGCCCGAGCCGGCGCCGATGTTGCCGAGCAGCGCGCCGACGCCGACGGTCTCGCCGTCCTTGGCGACGATCTCGGAGAGGACGCCCGAGGCCGGGGCCGGCACCTCGACCGTCACCTTGTCGGTCTCAAGCTCCACCAGCGGCTCATCGGCCTTGACGGCCTCGCCGGGCTTCTTGAACCACTTGCCGATGGTCGCCTCGGTAACGGACTCGCCCAGGGTGGGCACGCGGATCTCGGTCATTGTGTTCGCCCCTTGAGGGGGCCTCCCTCAGACTTCGGCTTGGGCCGGGCGTGGCGCCCGGCGCTCGATGAGCGACAGAATGGGCATCACCGCATAGGTGAAGCCCAGGTCCGCCTTGATGACGGGATCCCGACGCGAGAGGCCGGTCGCGGCGGCCTCGTCGGGGACTTCGATGACGGCCATCCCCCAGACGCCCGCCGGGTCCGCCACGGGACCGACGGCGAGGGCCGTGCCGGCCTCCGCCTCGGCCTGCCAGAACGCGAAGTGCGCGCCCATGGCATCCATCTCGGCCGCGCTCGCGTCCGAGGGAAAGCTCGGGCGCGGCGGGGAGAGGCGGAGCAGGAAGTGCGGCACGGCGCGTCCTCTTTCGGGGCGGTTCTGTTTGTGACCGTTACTGGGGTCGGATCAGCCCAGGGCTTCCTCAAGGAAGGCCTTGAGCTGTGCCATGTGCTTGGACATCAGGCCGGTGGCGGTGGCGGCGGAGGCCGGACGGCCCGCATAGCGCGGACGCCGCACCGTGCCGCCGATCTGCTCCAGCACCCACTCGAGATAGGGCTGCACGAAGGCCCAGGACCCCTGGTTCTTCGGCTCCTCCTGGCACCACACCACCTCGGCATTCTTGAAGCGGCCGAGTTCCTGCACCAGCGTCTTGAGCGGGAACGGATAAAGCTGCTCCACGCGCAGCAGGTAGACGTCGTCCACGCCGCGCTTCTCGCGCTCCTCCAGCAGGTCGTAATAGACCTTGCCCGAAGAGAGCACGACGCGGCGGATCTTGTCGTCCGGCTTCAGCTTGATGGCGTTCTCGTCCGGGTGCGACTGGGCGTCGTCCCACAGCACGCGGTGGAAGGTGGTGCCGGACACCATCTCCGAGAGGCTGGACACCGCCCGCTTGTGGCGCAGCAGCGACTTGGGCGTCATCAGGATGAGCGGCTTGCGGAACTCCCGCTTCATCTGCCGGCGCAGGATGTGGAAGTAGTTGGCCGGGGTGGTGACGTTGGCCACCTGCATGTTGTCCTCGGCGCACAGCTGCAGATAGCGCTCGAGGCGGGCGGAGGAGTGCTCCGGACCCTGGCCCTCATAGCCGTGCGGCAGCAGGCAGACGAGGCCGGACATGCGCAGCCACTTGCGCTCGCCCGAGGAAATGAACTGGTCGAACACCACCTGGGCACCGTTGGCGAAGTCGCCGAACTGCGCCTCCCAGAGCACCAGAGTGTTGGGCTCGGAGAGGGTGTAGCCATATTCGAAGCCGAGCACCGCCTCCTCCGAGAGCATCGAATTGATGACCTCGTACTTGGCCTGGGTCTCGGAGAGGTGGTTGAAGGGCTTGTAGCGGGCCTCGGTCTCCTGGTCGAGCAGCACCGAGTGGCGCTGGGAGAAGGTGCCGCGCTCCACGTCCTGGCCCGACAGGCGGACCGGGTGGCCTTCCAGCAGCAACGAGGAGAAGGCGAGCGCCTCGCCGGTCGCCCAGTCGATGCCCTTGCCCTCCTCGATCGCCTTCTTGCGGTTGTCGAGGAAGCGCTGGATGGTGCGGTGGACCTGGAAGCCCTCCGGCACGGTGGTGATCTTCCGGCCGATGGCCTTCAGTTCCTCTTCCGGCAGGCCGGTATTGCCGCGGCGCGGATCATCGTCCTCGTGGGTGGGCTTGAAGCCCGCCCAGCGGCCGTCGAGCCAGTCGGCCTTGTTGGGCTTGTAGGCCTGGCCGGCCTCGTGCTCGGCCTCGAGGCGGTCGCGCCACGCGTTGCGCATGGTCTCGAGTTCGCCGGCGGTGACGACGCCTTCGGCTTCCAGCTTCTTGCCGTAGAGCTCCAGCACGCTCGCGTGCTGGCGGATCACCTTGTACATCTTCGGCTGGGTGAACGCGGGCTCGTCGCCCTCGTTATGGCCGAAGCGGCGGTAGCAGAACATGTCCACCACCACCGGCTTGTGGAAGCGCTGGCGGAACTCGGTGGCCACCTTGGCGCAGAACACCACGGATTCCGGATCGTCGCCGTTGCAGTGGAAGATCGGCGCCTCGATCATCTTCGCCACATCCGACGGATAGGGCGAGGAGCGCGAGTATCGCGGATTGGTGGTGAAGCCGATCTGGTTGTTGATGATGAAGTGGATCGAGCCGCCGGTGCGGTGACCCTTCAGGCCGGAGAGGCCGAGGCACTCGGCCACCACGCCCTGGCCGGCGAAGGCGGCATCGCCGTGCAGCAGCAGGGGCAGCACCTTGGTGCGCTCGGTGTCGCCGAGTTGGTCCTGCTTGGCGCGCGCCTTGCCCAGCACCACCGGATCGACGATCTCGAGGTGGGACGGGTTGGCGGTCAGCGACAGGTGGACCTTGTTGTTGTCGAACTCGCGGTCGGACGAGGCACCGAGGTGGTACTTCACGTCGCCCGAGCCTTCCACGTCGTCGGGGGCCCAGGAGCCACCCTTGAACTCGTGGAACAGCGCGCGATGGGGCTTGCCCATCACCTGGGTGAGCACGTTCAGGCGGCCGCGGTGGGCCATGCCGAACACGATCTCCTTGAGGCCGAGATTGCCGCCGCGCTTGATGATCTGCTCCAGCGCCGGGATCAGGCTCTCGCCGCCGTCGAGGCCGAAGCGCTTAGTGCCGGTGTACTTCACGTCGAGGAACTTCTCGAAGCCCTCGGCCTCAACCAGCTTGTTGAGGATGGCGCGCTTGCCCTCGCGGGTGAAGGTGACTTCCTTGTCGACGCCCTCGATGCGCTCCTGGATCCAGGCCTTCTCCTCGGGGGAGGAGATGTGCATGAACTCGACGCCGATGGACGAGCAATAGGTGCGGCGCAGGATGGCGACCATCTGGCGGACGGTCGCGAATTCGAGGCCGAGCACGTGGTCGATGAAGATCTTGCGGTCGAGGTCGGCCTCGTAGAAGCCATAGGAGGCGGGGTCGAGCTCGGGCGCCTCGCGCGGCGGGGTCAGGCCCAGCGGGTCCAGATTGGCGTGCAGATGGCCGCGCATGCGGTAGGCGCGGATCATCATCAGCGCCTTGACGGAATCGCGGGTGGCCTGCTGCACCTCGGTGGCGGAGAACTCGACGCCGGACTTCTGCGCCTTGGCCTTCACCTTCTCGGAGATGGCCTTTTCCACCTCGATCCACTGGCCATCCATGGCCGAGACCAGCTCGCCATTGGCGTGCACCGGCCAGTTGGGCTTCTTCCAGGAGGCGCCGCGGGCGTTCTCGATCACCTGGTTGGGGTCGTCTTTCAGCGCCGCGAAGAAGGCCTGCCATTCAGCGCTGACCGAATTGGGATCGGTCTCATAGCGGGCGTAGAGATCCTCGATCCAGGCGGCATTGGCGCCATAGAGGAAGGAGGTGTTCAGGAAAACGTCGTTCTGTTCCGCGCGCGACATGGGCTTGTTCCCGGAAGACCGTGGCGCCTCACTCTCCTTGAGCGCATTTCGCGCGGAAAATGAAGCCCCAAGGCCGCTCGTCTGCCACAAATCCGGCGCCCGGCCCTTGCCGGACGCCCCGTCACCCCTGCGAGGCTCGTGGCGGCCTTCGACAGCGGTGCTCGACAACCTTTATATGGGCAGGGCCGCCACCGGCCGAAAGGCCAGCTCCGCACCCCTGCCCGAACCGCGCTCGCCAGTCGCCGAACTTCATGGCGATTGCGCGGCGGATGCCCCAGAAGGCGGTCCCCCGGCCGGGCCGGGGGACCCACCTCTCAGCCCTTCAGCACCTCGACGAGCGTCTTGCCGAGGCGCGCGGGGGACGGAGACACGCGGATGCCCGCCGCCTCCATGGCCGCGATCTTGTCCTCGGCGCCGCCCTTGCCGCCGGAGATGATGGCGCCCGCATGACCCATGCGACGGCCGGGAGGGGCCGTGCGGCCGGCGATGAAGCCCACCATCGGCTTCTTGCGGCCCTTCTTCGCCTCGTCGGCGATGAACTGCGCGGCCTCTTCCTCGGCCGAGCCGCCGATCTCGCCGATCATGATGATCGACTCGGTCTTGGGGTCGGCCAGGAACATCTCCAGTACGTCGATGAACTCGGTGCCCTTCACCGGGTCGCCGCCGATGCCCACCGCCGAGGTCTGGCCGAGGCCGACCTGGGAGGTCTGGAACACGGCCTCATAGGTCAGCGTGCCGGAGCGCGAGACCACGCCCACCGAGCCGGTCTTGAAGATGTTGGCCGGCATGATGCCGATCTTCGACTGGCCGGCGGTGACGATGCCGGGGCAGTTGGGGCCGATGAGGCGGCTCTTGGAGCCCGAGAGGGCGCGCTTCACCTTCACCATGTCGAGCACCGGGATGCCCTCGGTGATGCAGACGATGAGCGGGATCTCCGCGTCGATCGCCTCGAGGATGGCATCGGCGGCGCCCGGAGGCGGCACGTAGATCACCGAGGCGTCGGCGCCGGTGGCTTCCTTGGCCTCGATCACGGTGTCGAACACCGGCAGGTTGAGGTGGGTGGTGCCACCCTTGCCCGGCGAGGTGCCGCCGACCATCTTCGTCCCGTAGGCGATGGCCTGCTGGGCGTGGAAGGTGCCGTTCTTGCCGGTGAAGCCCTGGGTGATGACCTTGGTGTTGGCGTCGATCAGCACGGACATCACGCAGCATCCTTCTTCACGGCAGCGACGATCTTCTGCGCCGCGTCATCGAGATCATCGGCAGGGATCACGTTGAGCCCGCTCTCACGGATGATCTGCTTGCCTTCTTCCACATTGGTGCCTTCGAGGCGCACCACGAGGGGGACCTGCAGGCCCACCGCCTTCACCGCCGCGATCACGCCGTTGGCGATCACGTCGCACTTCATGATGCCGCCGAAGATGTTGACGAGGATACCCTTCACGTTCGGGTCGGCCGTGATGATCTTGAACGCCGCCGTCACCTTCTCCTCGTTGGCGCCACCGCCCACGTCGAGGAAGTTCGCCGGGCTCTCGCCGTAGAGCTGGATGATGTCGAGGGTCGCCATGGCGAGGCCGGCGCCGTTGACCATGCAGCCGATGGTGCCGTCGAGGGCGATGTAGGCGAGGTCGTACTTGGACGCCTCGATCTCCTTCTCGTCCTCTTCCGTCAGGTCGCGCAGCTCGACGAGCTTGGGATGGCGGAACAGGGAGTTGGAATCGAAGGACACCTTGGCGTCGAGCACGCGCAGGTTGCCGTCCTTGGTGACGATGAGCGGGTTGATCTCCAGCATCGCCATGTCGGTCTCGACGAAGGCGGTGTAGAGCACTTCGGCGAGCTTGCCGGCCTGCTTGGCGAGTTCGCCCGAAAGGCCGAGGGCCTTGGCGATCTTGCGGCCGTGGAAGCCCTGCACGCCGGTCACCGGGTCCACCGAGAAGGTGACGATCTTCTCAGGGGTGGAGTGGGCGACTTCCTCGATGTCCATGCCGCCTTCGGTGGAGACCACGAAGGCCACGCGCGAGGTGACGCGGTCCACGAGCAGGGAGATGTAGAACTCCTTCTCGATGTCCGAGCCTTCCTCGATGTAGAGGCGGTTCACCTGCTTGCCGGCCGGGCCGGTCTGGATGGTGACGAGGGTGCGGCCGAGCATCTGGCCGACGAATTCCTTCACCTCGTCCACGGACTTGGCGAGGCGCACGCCGCCCTTCTCGCCGGCCTCGGGCTCCTTGAACTTGCCCTTGCCGCGGCCGCCGGCGTGGATCTGCGACTTCACCACCCAGAGCGGGCCACCCAGCTCCTTGGCGGCGGCTTCCGCCTCCTCGACCTTCAGCACGGGAATGCCGCGCGAGACCGGGGCGCCGAAGCTCTTCAGCAGCGCCTTGGCCTGATACTCGTGAATATTCATCTTCCGTGTCCCTCAGGGTTGCGATGTGTCCCATCCCCCGCCCCGGTCCGTCCCGGGTCCCGCGCAAATGCGGGATCGCCATGTCCGGACCGCCTCCACCGCAGAAGGGGGACCCGCGCCACCACCCCCGTCCGAAGGACAGGGGCGAGGATGCGGTCTCCCCCGAGGAGGGGAACACTCGTCTCCTTCACCACGCCGGTTGTACCCCGGCACGAAAACGGCGCGCCTTCCGGCACGCCGTCACAAGCGAGATCACTTCCCGAGGCCGGGTGCGATCTTCAGGCAGGCCTCCACCAGTCCTTCGACTGCTGCGACCGATCTTTCGAACATGGCGCGCTCGGCGCGGTCGAGATCGACCTCCACGATACGCTCCACACCCCGCGCGCCGATGACAGCCGGCACGCCGAGATAGATGTCCCTCAGCCCGTATTCCCCATCGAGCCTTGCGGCGACGGGGAGCACGCGCTTCTTGTCCTTCAGGTAGCTCTCCGCCATGGCGATGGCGGCGGCGGCCGGCGCATAGAAGGCCGAGCCGGTCTTGAGCAGGTTGACGATCTCCGCCCCGCCGTCGCGCACGCGCTGCACGATGGCAGCGATGCGCTCCTCGCTGGTCCAGCCCATGCGGATGAGGTCCGGCACCGGGATGCCGCCCACGGCGGAATAGCGTACCAGCGGCACCATGGTATCCCCGTGCCCGCCCATGACGAAGGCGGTCACGTCCTCCACCGAGACGCCGAACTCCTCGGCGAGGAAGAAGCGGAAGCGGGCGGAATCCAGCACGCCCGCCATGCCCACCACCTTTTCCGGCGGCAGGCCACTGGTGCGCTGGAGCGCCCACACCATGGCATCGAGCGGATTGGTGATGCAGATGACGAAAGCGTCAGGCGCATATTTGCGCAGGCCCGCGCCCACCTGCTCCATCACCTTGAGGTTGATGGCGAGGAGGTCGTCCCGGCTCATGCCCGGCTTGCGCGGCACACCGGCGGTGACGATCACCACGTCGGCACCGGCGATGGCGTCATAGCTGGAGGCACCCCAGATGCCCGCGTCGAACCCCTCCACGGGAGCGAGCTGGGCCAGGTCCAGGGCCTTGCCGTCGGGAACGCCGTCGGCGACGTCGAACAGCACGATGTCGCCCAGCTCCTTCAGACCCGCGAGAAGGGCGAGCGTGCCGCCGATCTGGCCGGCCCCGATGAGGGCGATCTTGTTGCGGGCCATCCCAAGTCCCCGGAAACCGCTGCGTGGCCGGCACATGAGACGAGCCGCCGCAGGAACGCGGCGCCTGACTACTCCCATCCGTCCGGGGGTTCAAGCCGGCCGCACTGCACAAATAGTGGCATGGAGCGGGATTTTGCCGCAAAAACGGGTCGTTTCACCGCGATTTTCCGCTCTTTTGCACCATGCGGAAAACCATCCCGCAGAGCGGTGCAGCGGCCTACCGCCGGAGGCCCCCTGGAACGGTCACGCTTGCCACCGCCGGACAGGGCCTGGCAGGGCCACGCCGGACCGATGCGGCACCGTGCGAATTTGAAAAGGGGCGCGAGAGTCCGCCCGTTTGCAGGCGGGACTGCACGATATCTGCCAGGGAATGTGAAGTTTGGGCGCCAATGGCGCGACGCGCGCGGATGGTTGGCCAAAGCCGGGACCGGCTAGGCGACCGGCGGCGCCAGGGCGCCCAGCTCGGTCATCGCCGCGCTTTCATCGGCGCGATCGGGCGCCGGAAACGAGAAATCTGCCCTCTCCCCGCACACGGCCGAGCGACCAGCCGGATGAAAAAAATAAAACAACGTCAATATCAACGAACAAAAGGCAGGGAGAGGGCAGCCGGCCGGAGCGCTTCGGGGCGTTCCGGCGGAAGGTTGGCCCCACCGCCGGGCGCGAACGCCGGCGGGCGGGACGAAAGCGGCCGTCTCAGCTTCCGGTCTTGAGCGAGCCGAGCTGGACGAAAGCAGGCTTGGCGGCGGGGGCCGCCGGGCGGTTCGGGTCGTGCTCCTTCAGCACCTTGAAGACCCGCTCCGCCATGGGGTTGGACTTGATGAAGTCCTCATAGGCCTGCCCGAGCATGGTCTGGGCGGCGGAATAGATCTCCTCCTCGCTCATGCCATCGAACTCGGCGGAGACGAGGTACTGGCCCATGCGCCGCAGGATGTGGAGGCGCAGCACCTGCAGCACTTCCGGCTGGTATTCCACCTGCAGCACCTCGAAGAACTCCTCGGCGCTTCCGAGGGACTTCAGCTTGTCGATGATGGACATGTCGCTCTTTCTCCTGTCGATCAACCCAAGTCTGGTCAACCCAAGTCCGCGATGTCAGGCCGCCTCGTCGGCGCTCGCCCCCCGGCCGCGCTGACGCTCGCTCTGGAGGTGGGCGAGGCGCGCCTCGAGGAATTCGATCCGGTCCAGCAGGGAGACGATGGCCTCGCCCACCGGGTCCGGCATCAGGTGGTGCTCGAGGTCGATGCGGCCATCGCCGAGCTTGCGGCGGTCGGACGTGGGCTTCACCACCCGGCCGGGAATGCCCACCACCGTCATGGCCGGCGGCACGTCCTCGATCACCACGGAATTGGCGCCGATCCGGCAGCCGGCGCCGACCGTGATCGGCCCGAGGATCTTCGCCCCCGCCCCCACCAGCACACCGTTGCGCAACGTGGGATGGCGCTTGCCCGCCGTCCAGGACGTGCCGCCGAGGGTCACGCCATGGTACAGGGTTACATCATCCCCGATCTCGGCGGTCTCGCCGATCACCACGCAGGCCCCGTGATCGATGAAGAAGCGCCGGCCGATGGTGGCCCCGGGGTGGATGTCCACATTGGTCAGGAAGCGTCCCAGCCAGGAGAGGAAGCGGGCCGGGAATTTCACCCCCCGCCGCCAGAGCCGGCTGGCAAGCCGGTGCCAGATGATGGCGTGGACGCCGGGATAGGTGAGGACGATCTCGAAGGTGTGCCGGGCCGCCGGGTCGCGCGCCTTCACGCAGTTCACATCCTCGCGGATGAGCTGCCACACCGTGAAGGATGCCGCCGGGGCGTCCGCCGCAGCGGCCGCGGAAAGGGGCACCTCGGTCCCATGCCACTTCGGGCTTCCCATGATCATGGGTCAGGCTCCCATCACGGCTGCGTGGCGGCGCTTCAGCGCCTCTTCGGTGAAGCTGTCCTCGTAGAAGCGGCGGAGCACCTGGGGCGTCACCGTCTCCTTGGTGCGGACCGAGAAGTCGCGCACCCGGGCGAGGATGGCGCGACCGCGCGCCTCGTCCACGGTCAGCCCCTCGTCGGCGAGGGCCTTGGACACGGCGGCGAGGCCGGAATGCTTGCCCAGCACCACGCGATGGGAGCGGCCCAGAAGCTCGGGGTTCAATGCCTCGTAGGTGCCCCGATCCTTCAGCAGGCCGGCGACATGGATGCCGCTTTCGTGGGTGAACACATCCTCGCCCACGATGGCCTTGGTCCGCGGCATGGGGCGGCCGGCGGCGGCCATCACCTTTTCGGCCAGCGGGCGCAGGGCGCGGGGATCGATGCCGCTTTCGGCGCGGGCGGTCTGGCGCAGCGCGATGGCCACCTCCTCCAGCGCCGCATTGCCGGCGCGCTCGCCGAGCCCGACCACGGTCACGCTGGCATGGCGGGCGCCGCCTGTGACGGCGGCGAGTGTGTTGGCGGTGGCAAGGCCGAGGTCGTCATGGGCGTGGAACTCGATCTCGAGGTCCGTCGCATTGGCCACCCGGCGCACCAGCGCATAGGTGGAGAAGGGGTCGAGCACGCCCAGCGTGTCGGCGAGACGCAGGCGGAACGCCCCCGCCTCCCGCGCCGCCTCGGCCACCCGGCACAGGAAGTCCGGATCGGCGCGGGACGCGTCCTCGCAGCCGATGGCGACGGTGAAGCCCAGCTTGGTGGCGAGCGTCGCCACATGCTTGAGCGCCGTCAGCGCCCACTCGCGATCGCGGTTCAGCTTGCCCTGAAGCTGGCGGTCGGAGGTGGGGATGGAGAGATTGACGTAGCTCACCCCGGCCGAGACGGCCGCGAACAGGTCCTCCTCGCTCATGCGGCACCAGGCGGCGACGCGGAGCGGCAGCTTGAGGGAGACGATGGAGCGCAGCGTCTCGATCTCCTCGTCACCCATGGCGGGGGTGCCGGCCTCGATCTCGGGCACGCCGGCGGCGGCCAGCGCCTCGGCGATCTCGATCTTCTCCTTGCGGGTGAAGGCGACGCCGGGTGCCTGCTCGCCGTCTCGGAGCGTGGTGTCGTTGAGGAAGACCGTGCGGGTGGCCGCAGCCCCCTTCGCCGAACCGCCAGCCTCCGCCGAGGCCCGGCCGGAGCGCCCAGATGTCACCGATGGAGACTTCGCGAGCATGGTGTCTTCCTCAAGTCCCGTGGCCCTAGGGCCCTGGTGCTGAACCGCGCCTCAGGTGAGCCGGATCGTCGATCCCGACCACCTCGCGCAGCAGCGCCCGGCAAAGGTCACGCAAAGCCCATGCCACCCCCGCAAGTCATTCTGGAATCGATGAAAACCGGGCATCGCGAATCTGTCGCAAAGCCGACAGCCCGGCAGCGTGTCCGAGGTTCGACAGGATCGCGACAGACGAGACCCGTGCGACACACCGTCTTGTCGGAATCGAACATACGTATAACTACGTAGCGGCCTGTCTGCGTGCGGGCATTTCTTGGCCGACGTCGCCGAAATCACGCCGGAGGGCAGAAGAGCCACAGTCTGTGGCCGTGAAAGACAGGTCTCCCGCGGGCCGCCCGCTCAGGCCGGGCCGATCACCACCTTCACGTCGGCGGGCTTCGCCCAATAGGGCGCAGAAGTCACCAGCACATGGGCGCCGGCCGCGGCATAGGCGGCAGCATTGGAGAGGTTGACCCCGCCGGCCGCCGCCACCTTGGTAGATGGCGAGCGCTCGATGGTTGAAGCGACCACTCGGCGGATGTCGTCCGGCGTCATCTTCTCGCACTGGAGCACGTCCGGCCGCGCGGGAAGAAGGGCCTCCGCCTCCTCCGGCGTCTTCACCTCCACCACCACCGTCTTCTCGGGCGCCTGCCGGCGCAAAAGCGCGATGCCCTCGGCGGGATCGGCGAGGAAGGCGGCATGTTCGGGGAAGAGCAGTAGTGTCTCCGACAAGCCGAGCCGGTGCGGGAAGGCGCCGCCGGCTCGGATGGCGGCGATCATCTGCACCTTGGCGCCGGGCAGGGTCTTGCGCGTCGTCACCACCGCCACCTCGGGCGAAACCGCCCGCGCGGCGGCCACGATGTCGGCGGTGAGGGTGGCGATGCCGGAGAGGTATTCCACCAGCGTCTGCGCCACCTTCCATGCCCGGAAGATGGGGCCGGCCGGGCCCTCGGCGAGAAAGAAGGTGTCGCCCTTCGGTACCCTTGCCCCGCTCGCCGCCAGCAGGTCGGCCCTGGCGCCGGCGGTGAGGAAGAGGTCGCGCGCCAGTTCCACCCCGCAGAGCGTCGTGTCGCCGCGCACCGCCATGGAGAGCCGCGCGTCGCGGCCGGCGAGGCCGAGGCTCTCGGTCGTCAGGTCGCCATAGGGCGCGTCCTCGGCGAGGAGGGCGTCCACCATGGCCTGTGTCCACCAGCGGTAGGTCATGCGCCTTGTCCTCGCTCAGTCCCGATACAGCAGGAGGCTTAGCGCTGGTGGACGTCCCGGTCCACGGGACAAAGCGCGACGCGACACTTGGACGTCAGGCCGGGGCCGCTGCCTTGGCCGCTTTGGTCGCGCGCCGCAGCAGCGTGAGGCACTCGATGGTGGAGGCGAGATCAAGCGCCGAAAAGCCATCCAGCGTCTCGGGCCAGGGATCGGCACCGCGCGCGAGCAGCCGCTCCACCACACCGGCCTTGCCCGCTGAGGCGGCATACATCAGCGCCGTGGCGCCATTGTCGTTGGCGCTGTCGATGGCAATGCCCGCATCCACCAGCGCGTCGATAATGTCGAGATGGTCGCCCACGCAGGCGATCCACAGCGCCGTGTTGCCGTCCGCATTGCGAATGTCGAGGGCGGCGCCGGCCGCGATCAGGGCCGCGACGGTCTCGCCGAGCCCTTCGGCGCAGGCCTTCATCAGCGGCGTCATGCCGTTCTCGGCGGTGGCGTTCAGCCCATCCGGCGGAAAGCCGCGGCTTACGATCCAGGTCGAGAGCGCGGGGTCGAGCGCGGCGGCGGGCGTTTGCGCCTGCGCGTGATTGAACCAGGCCTCATAGCCTCCGTCCACGCTCGTCACGTCGGAGAAGCCGAAATCCGACAAGGCCTGCGCATATTCCTGGCTGGCATTGCCGTGATAGCAATAGATGACCACCGGCGTCGGCTTCGGCGTGGTGCCGATGATGTCGCCGAGATTGCCGAACGCCATGTTCCGCGCGCCCTCCACATGGCCGGCGGCGTAGGAATTGGGGTCGCGCACATCGAGCAGCAGGGCCTTGCCCGTGCCGACGATGGCGACCGCCTCCGCGACGCCGATGCGGCGGAAGGGCGTGCGCTGTCTCATGATGGTCTCTCCCAATCCGGCGCCGATCCCGCTCAGTCGCCCCGGCCGGGATAGGCCGGCTCGGTGGTGATGCGGTCGTCGACGGCGGCGCGCCCGACAGTGAAGTGGTAGATGGACTGGAAGGCGGCGCCTTCGAGCCCCAGCAGCTGGTGCAAATCGTCGTCGAAGAAGCAGCCGATGCCGGTGCCGCGGAAGCCCGCCGCCTCCGCTTCCAGATAGAGCGACTGGCCGATCATCCCCGCCTCCCAATGGAGCTGGCGGTAGCGCCACGCCTCCGCCGTCACCAGCGGCTCGAACTCCGCCAGCATGGCGAGGGCGAAGGAACTGTCGCTGGCGATGGCCTGATGGCAGCTCACGGTGCGGGCGATGCCGCGGCAGTCGGTTTCCACCAGACGGTATAGCGGCAAGTGGGCCGGCACGCCCTCCGGCTTTTCCCAGGTGAAATCGGAGCGCAGCGCGGCCTTGAGATCCGCGATCACCCCGTCCCGTCGCGGCAAGGCGTAAAGGCCGGGCGCGAGCCCCTCCACCCGATGCACGAACAGCAGCGGGTGGACGTGGGCCTCGAAGTCCCACGTATCGAACGGCGCAGACGCGCGCGGCAGCAGCGCGTCGATGAGGCCGAGGAACACCTCTTTGGGCATCATGCTGCCCTTGGCCGTGAAGCGCTGGGCGCTGCGCCGGCCGAGGATGACGGAGGCCGCCCGCGCGTCGTTTCCGACATCGCGCGCCGGAAGGACCGGAGCCGGTCGAGGCGCCTCGGCAGCGGCGCGATCGCGATGCGTCGCGAGACTCACCTGATCGATCACCGGCCACCGATAGAGCGGATGCCGGTCGAGCACATTGGCCTTCCCCATCCAGCGCCCGCCGAACGGGACCGGCGGAAGGGCGTGCATATCGCCGCCGGCCGGCGCCAGCGCGATCAGCATGTCGGGATCCTCGCGCTCCGCCCCGGCAAAGTCCGCCGCCCGGTCGAGGCCGATGCGGCGGGCGATGTCGGCGCTTGTCGCAGTCTCGACGAGACGCACCGTCCAGCCGAGGCAGGCGGCGGCATAGCGCACGGCGGCCAGAGCGTGGCCGAGGTCGAGCTGGCAATAGCGGAAGGCCCGCTCGCCATATTTCCACGCCTCGCGCCAATGGATGGAGGACAGCGCGAGAAACAGCGACGGCGCCCCGCCATCCGACCCGAACCGGTTCTCCACGGCGAAGCCGGAGGCGCTCGCCACCGCCACCACGTCGGGCCCGGGCGGCGCGAAGCGCTGCTCCAGCACATGGTCACGGCTGACATAATGATGGACGCCGTCCGCGAGGCCCGCGATGTGCCCGGCGATCACATAGGCCTCGGTGGGATGTAGATTGCCGCTGGAAGGATTGCAGCGCAGCGCCCAGCGGTCGGGGCCGAGCTGCTTCCAGGCGGCAAGGCCGAAGGAGAGTTCGAGCAGCAAAGCTACGCCGGCAAGGTCCAGCGGCGCGGGCACGACACCACCACCCGAGATCATCTGCGCAAAGGAGACGTCAAGATCTTCCGCCGCCAGGGGCAAGGCGGTGCGCGGTGCGCCCTCATACTCGCGGAACGGATTGGGCTGCATGTCCCAGTCCAGCGTCTCGGGGCCGGCGGCGTAGCCCTTCAGGCCGTGCTTGGTGCGGGCGTGATAGGCCAGCGCCGCCTCGAAGGGACGCGCGGGGGGCAGCAGCGCGTTCATGGTCAGGATGCCTTCCGTTCACCAGGGTCGGGACAGGGATGGGCCTCGCCGGGATGGGAGCAGCCTTCCAGGGGCCTCGCTCCCGGCGCGACGGGACCCAGCAGCGAGGTCACAGGCTCGCGGTCGAAGCCGGCGCAGCGCACGCCCTCCACCTCCACCAGGGGGCGGCGGATGAGCAGCGGCTCCGCCAGCATCAGCGCGATGGCGGCCTCCGCCTCCACCGCTTCCGGCTTCACCTCACCCGACTTCACCTTCGGCGCCGCCGGATTGAACCAGGTGGCGACCGGCGTCGCGCCGAAAAAGGCCTTCAGGCGCTCGGCCGTCCACGGCTCGGTCAGGAGGCTGCGGACGTCCAGCGTATGGCCGGCATTGGCGAGGGCGAGCTTCTGCCGGGCATTGGTGCCGCAGCCCGGCTTCTCCCAAAAGGTGACATGGGCCACGGGCGGCTACTTCAGCACGGAAAGCTGCACGAGCTGCGCGCCGCCGTCACGGCCGAGCACCGTATCCACCTTCTTGCGCACGCCCTCCAGCGTGAGCGGCTTGACCACCGCGCCATGGGCGCCGGCCTTGAGCCCGCTCACCGCCACCGCCTCTTCCGACTTGTCGGTGACGATGAGGATGCGCACGCCGGGAAACTTCGTCTTCATCTCGCCGATCAGCGCATCGCCCCGCGCCTTCAGCAGGCCGACGCCGAGCAGGATCACGTGCGGCATGAGCCAGCCCTGACCCTTCTCGTAAGCTTCTTCGGGGGTGGCGAGTTCGTGAGTCTCGATCTCGTCGTGCAGCATGAACTGAAGCGCCGCGCGGGTGATCTCGTCCTCGTCCACCACGAAGACACGCCGCTGGTCCACCGCCTTGGACGTCTCAACGCCGATCTGCATCTGTCGCCTCGCTCATTGCTTGCGTTTATCGCGCGCCGATCCCCGTCGTCGGCGCGGCCCGCCTGCTGCAGCGAACCGGGTTCAAAAACTCGGCCGTCCGCGCGCGAGCGGGCTATTTGACCGTCAAGCAAGTTCCGTTCCTCGCCGGCAACGACAGTATTCGGCGGGGTTACTCCGGCGCCGGCGTGTAGAGCGGACAGGGAGTGTTCCAATCCCGACACACGACCCGCACCTGTCAGGTTCGACACACCATCCGAAAGGCCAAGACAGGCCCCCGAAAAGCCCCGGAATTTGATTGAGATCAAAGACCTGCGGGGCATCGGACCGACTGGCACGCTGGTTGCTGGTGTCATGGCGCAACAGCGAGTGAGGGCTGAGTGCACGCCTAGGCCGGCTGCCAGCGATGCGCTCCTTCCCGTAACCCGCGGGGCGTTTCCGATCGATATTGCTGACGAGAGAAACGGCCTCGCGCCAATTCGCGCGGTGGTCTTCCAAAGTAGGTTCGAAGGAGAGCAAGATGGCTTCGCTGCGACAGATCGCGTTTTACGGCAAGGGTGGCATCGGCAAGTCCACCA
>NZ_JBQUYZ010000006.1:0-330902 GCF_056314105.1 Xanthobacter sp. DMC12
AGATGGTTCCGGGGTCCGAATCGAATGTGAAAGTCAATGGGCTGCCACAGGTGCCGCAATGCGTGCGTACCGCTTGCCGAGACGACCGATATTGGACCAAGTTCCCGGTCTCGACATAGAACGACGTTTGATCCACGGCGACGTAGGTTAGCCTAGCCGTCGCAGGGCCGCGTTCATCGTGTTTTCGCTGATCGGGCGGAGCACGGTGCGGATCGAGGGGAAGGCGAGCCTTCCCTGTCCTGTGATCTGGTGCAGCCGCTTGAGGATCGATACTGCCTGTCGGGGCAGGGGGCTCCGATGCGGACGTCGCATCTTCATGCGCGCCGCCGGAATGGTCCATTAGGCCTTTTCGAGGTCGAACTCGCTCCATTCCGCCATCCCGAGTTCGCCAGGCCTCGGAAAGAGGATCGGCATGTGCTGCAGCGCAGCTCTTGTCGTGGGTTGCCCGTCGAAGCCGGCAATGGCCCGAAGCAGCGCGCCAAAAGCTTTCGGGTCGGTCACTGCCGGACGATGCACGACCGTCGGGGTGACGAGAGACCCTTTCAAGGCGAGGGTTGGATCTTGATCCGTGCGAGCTGTCGCAGCCGCATATCGGAAAACGCGTCCAATGGTTGATCGTAGCCGACCGGCACTTTCATGGCGGCCCCGGGCCTCCATCTTTTTCAACACCGAGAGCACCTCCGCCGCGGTGATCTCTGAGATTGGGCGATTTCCAAGTTCCTCCCTGGCGAATCCCAACAGCCAGGCGACCTTGTCCAGCGTTGTGGCGGACCGGTTTTCCTGAGCCAGCTTTTCCAGAAGCTCGTCGGCGATGAGATTGAACGTGTTCGCTGCCGCCGTCTGACGCGCAGCTTTCTCCGCCTTTGCCTTCGCGGCTGGATCGACGCCCCCGCCAAAGCCGCCTTTGCCGCGTCCCGTGCCTTTCGGGCGTCGGCGAGGCCAACTGCCGGATAGGCGCCGAGCGCGAGCTGCTTCTGTTTCCCTTCGAATCGGTAAGCCAGGCGCCAAAGACGGCCGCCCGTGGGGGTGACCAGCAGGTGGAGGCCGCCTCCGTCAGACAACTTCACGGGATGCGGCTGGGGCTTGGCGGAACGAACGGCGACATCAGAAAGCGCCATATTGTTGGCATGATTGTTGGCACCTGACGATGCCAACAATCATGCCAACAAATCCACTGAATGCCAACACCTGTAGGCTTACGCCCACTAACGCCGATCCCGCTGAAAATCCTGTATTGGCGCCATTTTCTTTATGTCGATCAATGTCGGCGAAGGGGGAAATGGTGCCGGGTGAGGGGATCGAACCCCCGACCTTCGGTTTACAAAACCGCTGCACTACCGCTGTGCTAACCCGGCTCCGGCCCATGATCTACCAGCGCCTCGATGGCTGAACAAGCCGGAGGCCGGGAGAAATGAAAACGGCCCCGCCCGGGGGCGGAGCCGTTCGATCGGTGAGCGACGCGCGGCGGGCCGCGCGTGTCCTCAGTGCCAGTGATCGATATTGCGATCCTTGGTCTCGGGCACGAACAGAAGGCCCAGGACGAAGGTCATCAGCGCGATCACGATCGGATACCAGAGGCCGTAATAGATGTCGCCGGTGGCGGCCACCATGGCGAAGGCGGTGGCCGGCAGCAGGCCGCCGAACCAGCCGTTGCCGATATGGTAGGGCAGCGACATGGAGGTGTAGCGGATCCGGGCCGGGAACAGCTCCACCAGAGCTGCCGCGATCGGGCCGTACACCATGGTCACGAACAGCACGAGGATGAACAGCAGCCCGATCACCGCCGCCACCTGCGGGCGGAAGATGTCGAACGGATGCGCCATCTTCACCACGTCCTTGTTGGTCGCCGCCGACGGGTAGCCCGCCGTCTGGAGCGCCGCGAGGGCCGTCTTGTTGAAATCCGGCGAGTAGGGCACGACCGTATCGTTGATCTTCAGCTGCACCGGAGAGCCGGCGGGCCCGGCCTCGGTCGAGTACTTCACCGAGGACTTCGCGAGGAAGTCGCGGGCAAGGTCGCAGGGCTGGGTGTAGATGCGGGTTCCCACCGGGTTGAACAGGCTTCCGCAGTTCGCCGGATCGGACACCACCGTGACCCGGATGTTCTGGATCGCCTTTTCCAGCGCCGGGTTCGCGTAGGTGGTGATCATGTTGAACAGCGGGAAATAGCTCGCTGCTGCGATGAGGCAGCCGGCGAGGATGATCGGCTTGCGGCCGATCTTGTCGGACAGCCAGCCGAAGAACACGAAGAACATCGTGCCGAACACCAGCGACCACGCGATCAGCAGGTTCGAGGTGTAGCCGTCGACCTTGAGGATCGATTGCAGGAAGAACAGGGCATAGAACTGGCCCGTGTACCAGACCACGCCCTGGCCGGCGACGAGGCCGAACAGCGCGATCAGCACGACCTTGAGGTTGCCCCACTGGCCGAAGGCCTCCGAGAGCGGCGCCTTCGAGGTGGTGCCCTCCTCCTTCATCTTCTGGAAGGTCGGCGATTCGGAGAGCTGGAGACGAATCCAGACCGAGACGCCGAGCAGCGCGATGGAGACGAGGAACGGCACGCGCCAGCCCCAGGCCGCGAAATTCTGCTCGCCCACGATGGTGCGGGTGAACAGGATCACGATCAGCGACAGGAACAGGCCGAGGGTCGCCGTGGTCTGGATCCACGAGGTGTAGAAGCCGCGGCGGCCATGCGGGGCGTGCTCCGCCACGTAGGTTGCGGCGCCGCCATACTCACCGCCGAGCGCAAGGCCCTGCAGCAGGCGCAGGCCGATCAGGATGATCGGAGCGGCGATGCCGATGGACGCCGCGTTGGGCAGGATGCCGACGATGAAGGTCGACAGGCCCATGATGAGGATGGTGACGAGGAAGGTGTACTTGCGCCCGACGAGATCGCCGATGCGGCCGAACACGATGGCGCCGAAGGGGCGCACCAGGAAGCCGGCGGCGAAGGCCAGCAGGGCGAAGATGTCTCGGGTGGCCGGCGGATAGGCCGAAAAGAACTGCGCGCCGATGATCGCGGCCAGCGAGCCGTACAGATAGAAGTCGTACCACTCGAACACGGTGCCGAGGGACGAGGCGAAGATAACCTTCTTCTCCTCCCGGCTCATGGGACGAGGCTTTGCTGCCGCCCCCGCTGTTGTCACGCTCATGGAACCACTCCCTCCCATCGCTTCGGGGCTCCGCCGCCGGCGGATGTCGGACCCAACAGGTCCTGCGAGAGAGGGTCTTTTCGGCGCCAGCCCACAGCGCCGTGCGCACGCGGGTGTGCGACGGTTCTCAGGGCGTTCCTCCGGTAGACCCTCTGGGTTCCGCGTCATTGTTGGCGCGCGGATATCCCGCAGGGCTGGGCGCGCACGGCGCGCCGAGCGGTATCATGGCGAAGGTGTGGCCGCCTTACGATTGGTCATTGGTCTTAGGTGCAGGGCGAAAAATGCGTGCGCCGCAGCATCGCAGCACCGCCGACGGCCCGCCCCGCTTCAGCTTCTCTTCATCGCGCGGCGGGCGATGCCGAGCGCCAGGGCGGCCGCGTTCGAGACGTTGAGGCTCTTGATCGCGCCGGGCAGGTCGATGCGGGCGAGCACGTCGCACGTTTCGCGGGTGAGCTGGCGCAGGCCCTTGCCCTCGGCACCCAGAACCAGGGCGAGGGGGGCCCGCAACCGCGTATCCTCGATGTCCGCCGGCCCCTCGCTGTCGAGGCCGACCACCAGCATGCCGTTGTCCTTCAGCTCGGTGAGGGCCCGGGAGAGATTCTGTACGAGGCAGAACGGCACATGCTCCAGCCCGCCCGAGGCGCTCTTCGCCAGCACGCCGGTGGCGGCCGGGCTGTGGCGGGCGGTGGTGACGATGGCGCTGACCCCGAAGGCCGCCGCCGAGCGCACGATGGCGCCGACATTGTGGGGGTCGGTGATCTGGTCGAGCACCAGGAGCAGTTCGCTCTGCGCGAGGTCCTTCAGGGGCGGCGAGCGCAGGTGATCGACCTCCGCGAGGAGGCCCTGATGCACGGCGTCCGGCCCCAGCAGCTTGTCGATGTCGCCGGGGCGCACCACCTCGGGCGTGACCGGGGGCACGAGTCCCTCCTCGGTCAGACGGTTGATCGCGTTTTCCGTCGCCATCAGCTTGCGGAAACGCCGCTTGGGATTGCCGATGGCCTCGGCGACCGTGTGCCAGCCATAGAGCAGGGCGACGTCATCGGCGCCGGCCCACGGTGGCGGCTTGCCGCCGCCCTTGCCCTTGCGCGGGGGAAAGGGCGCGCCGGAGGGGCGCGGGCCGCCGCGGCCGGCGAAGGGCGGGCGGGCGCCGGGGCGGCGCGGTTCGCGGGGCGGACGATCAGACATGCCGTGGCTTTGTCAGACCCCGCAGCCGGGCGCAAGGGGCGACGGGGTTCGCAGAGGCGTTTCGGTGCGCCATGTTGCAGCACGCACGGCCAAGCCGTCCACAGGTGCGCGGATTGCGGCGCATGGTGGGGCGATTTCCGGTTGACTTCGGCACGGCGTTTTCACATAAACCCGGCCTCGGATGGCGATTTGAGCTTGCGCTCTGCGTCACCTTGGGCCGCTGGGGCTTTCCTGCATCACCAGTCCGGCTCGAAGCCTTCCTGCTCTGGCATGAAGGTCCGCGATGACGGGCGTCGTCATGGAGGGGTGCCCGAGTGGTTAAAGGGGACGGACTGTAAATCCGTTGGCTCTGCCTACGTTGGTTCAAATCCAACCCCCTCCACCACCCGTCGTCGCAATGCGCTCGAAAGGGCGCGGGGCCGGTGTCAGCCGGTCCGCGGAAGCAGGACGGGGCCGGCCGCGCCGGCCACCCGCCACCTCTTCCGCCCTATGGACCGGCATGGTAAGCCAGCCGGAATGCGGGTGTAGCTCAATGGTAGAGCAGCAGCCTTCCAAGCTGAATACGAGGGTTCGATTCCCTTCACCCGCTCCAGCCTTCTTTCCGAATGCGCCTGCAGACTTCCGGTTCGCACCACAGCGGCCGCGGCCTTCCCGTTGCCGGGGGCTGTGACCGATGGATGCGTGATTCGCCTGGCGAGCGCAGTTCGCCAGTGAGCGCCGGGCCATGCGCGGGCTCCAAAACGAAAGCGGCCGTCAGGGGCGTTCGGAGCCCCTGACGGCCTGAGACCTCGCCTCGCTGCGCTCCGGCCGGGGGCCGTCATCGCACACCCCACCGAGGTCGAGGTCTCAATCGGTCAAACGATCGCGGACGATCACTGCAGCGCGTTGATCGCGAGGCCTTCCACGAAGGTGAACTTCGCATTGGTGCCCTGCTGCAGCGTCTGGAGGTCGCTGAGGACCTTGCCGTTGGCGGCCTTCAGGGTGCGCAGGTAGCCGTCGGGGCCCGGGAAGCTCACGGTGCCGGCGGCCGGATCGGTGGCGACGACGGGCGCGACGATGGTCACCTCGCGCAGGCCGAAGCCCTCGGGCAGGCCCGGCAGGCCGTCATTGACCACGACTTCGTTGATCACCGCGGGCTGCTCCTTGCCGGCCTTGGCGATGGCCGTGACCACGCCGGGCAGCTTGCGGATCAGCAGGCTCTGACCATTGCGGAAGGCGCGCAGGTCGCCGACCAGCGGCGGGGCGACGACGGCCCAGCGCTTGCCGGCCGGGGTCTCGAGCACGACATTGCGGGTCGCGGGGTCGGCTGAGACGAAGCGGACCTTGTAGGAGAGAATGGTGGCGCTGCCGAGGCCCGGCAAGGTCACGACGTCAATCGCCTCGGGCTTCGGCCCGTCGGGCGTCTGGGCGGTGGCCGGCAGGGCGGCGAGGCTGGCGGCAACGATGGCCAGCTTCAGGGTGCGAAACGTCATATCGTCTTCCTTCTGGTAGATCCGGCACCCAGCCGGGGCCGATGGGAACTGCTCACGATTGCTCAATGATGCGCGCGAGACGACAGGTGACGCTGCGGCCACCGGTCGTCCTCGCGCATCGCTTGCGTTTGACCGCTGCCGCTTGATGCGGCGGCGACATCAGGACGCCGTGACGGCGGGAATTTTCCAGCTTCCGTCGAGGATCGAAGGCTTTTTCGGGTTCGGCCAATACATGCGCAGCATGAGGACAAACGCGCCGGAGGGCGCCGGAAGCCAGTTGGATTCCTTGTCCGCGCCGGGCGAGTCGTGCTGGATGTAGAGATCGACCGAGCCGTCGGCATTCGTCTTGAGATTCTGCCGAGCGCTGATCGAATAGCGGTTGAGCGGATTGGCGACGAAGAAGTAGTTCTCGTCATACATGGTCAGTGACCAGAAACCCTTGACGGGCGGCAACTGTCCCTTGGGGAAGTGCATGACATACGTCTTCGAGCCGTCATACTTGCGCGCCAGCAGGCCGCCGCCCGACTTCAGGGAGGTCGGATAGACTGCGTCCTCCGGCCGGTTGGCGCCGAGGCCGATGGCGGCGATGAGGGCGCGCTGGATGTAGTCCGTGCCATAGATACCGGTGGCGGTGGTGAAGCGCCAGCCGTTCACGTTCTTGATTTCGGGCCCAGTCACGAAGTGCAGCATGATGCGGTCGAAGCTGAACTTCGGCACCCGGTTGAGCACCGCGGGGTCGGCCGCCTTGGGATCGAAATCCTTGCCGGGCACGATGCCGATGGCGGCGAGCCGAGGCAGGATGGGCGCGTCGGCGGCGGCGGGCGGGTTGGTCTTGAGCAGGTCCGCCAGCAGCTTGAAATATTCAACGCCGCTCAGGCCGTTCACCTGGTCGCGCACCGCCGTCTTCATGTCGATGGCCGGGTTCACTGTACCAGCCGGCGGCGTGTAGTCCTTGCCCCAGGCGCTGAGGGGATAGATCTTGCAGGCGTCCTGAAGCGCATGCACCGCCGCGTAATCCTCGGGCGTGCCGGTGCAGTAGATGCGGCCGAGCAGCCAGACGATGGACGTCGGCGACTTGTACTGGACGACGCCGGCCGGCAGCGTGCCCTTCCAGCCCGGGCCGGTGATGGCATAGGTCTGCGCGCCGGTGCCGGTGGTGCGCGTGCCGGGCACCTGGAACACGTCGGTCCAGCCGTCGAGCATGGGGAAGAGGAAGTAGCGTCCCTTCATGTCGGGGATGCTGACGATCCACGGCTCCTTGCCCACGTCGAGCCAGGCGGTGGTGTAGAGGGTATCGGCGTTGGGGGCGGTGACGTCGCGAAAGCTCGCATCGGGATAGGACCGCATGCGCACCAGCTGCCCCATGGGGGCTCGGGTGCCCTCCGGCGCGGCGATATTCGTCATGACCCGGCGCGTAATTTCCATGGTCACCAGCGGGTAACCGTAGATATAGGCTTCCGATGCGGCACGCAGATCTTCGACGTCTGCAGTCAATTCGTGGACCAAGCCCTCGGCTGCGGCAGGCCCCAAGGCGGCGCCAGCGCCGAGAACGCCAAGGCCCAAAGAAACTGAACGCCTCGAAACCGTCATGGCGAATCCCCCGTGTCGAACAGCCGTCGCAAATCACCCCTCGCGCGGCGCGGCCGGACGCTATACGAAGCGAAAGCGTGACGTTTATCTTTTCGCGACAGCACACAATCAGGTGATGGCATGACGCATGTGCCGATGCAGAGGGTTGGGGGGCTATCGGGCGCGGCGGACCTACTGCGCGAACTTGGCGCCGATCCCCAGGATACCTGCACCGGTCTGTCCTTCAATGCGGAAGAGCTGGAGCCGGATACCCTCATTCCTTACAGCGAAGGCCTGCAGTTCCTCGCCAATTGTGCGCGCGTGACCGGGCTTGAGCACTTCGGCCTTTTGCTCGGGACGCGCTACGACCATCTTTCCTTGGGCCGGATCGGGCGGCTGATGGATGCGAGCCCGACGCTGGGCGACGCGCTGCGCAGTTATGTTCAAGTCCAGATCGGCCTGTCGCGCGGCGCTTCTGTCTATTTCTATCCGCTGGGAGAGGACGTTGTGCTCGGCTACGGCATCTACGCCCGGCATGATCCCGGCGCGCGTCAGGCCTATGGCTATGCGATGGGCTGTGGCGTCAACATCGTCCGGGCGCTGACCGGAAGCCGGGGGCGCATCGTCGAAGTGCTGCTCTGCCATCGCGCGCCGGCCGACCCGAGCCTCTTCGAGACCCTTCTCGGCGCACGCGTGCGCTTCGATCAGTACCAGTCGTGCGTGGTCTTTCCCCGCGCCGACCTCCGGCTCCCCAATCCCGGCGCCGACGCCGCCCGCTACGAGGCTTTCCTGGCGCAGCTCGCCTCCATGATGCACATCGATACGGCGGATTCGGCGGCGACGCTGCTGCATCAGATGAAGCCGCTTCTGATGCAGGACGCCTTTTCCCTTGAGGCCGTGGCGCGGCGCTTGGACCTCCATCCCCGCACGCTGAACCGGCGCCTGCGGGAGACGGGATCATCCTTCGTCGCCATCCGCGCCGAGGTGCGTTTCCGCGCCGCGCAGGAGTTGCTCGCGCTGACCGACCTGCCGGTGGGCGACATCGCGCTCGCCCTGTCCTTCTCCGCGCACAGCAATTTCGTGCGTGCCTTCGGTCGCTGGGCTGGGATGACACCGACCCAGTGGCGCACCGGATTGACGAGCCGGGCTGCCGTCTGAGGGGAGGGCGGCTCAGAAGGGCTGGCCCGCGGCCCGCATCAGGGCGTCCGTGTCGGCCAGCCAGACCTGGTCTTCGGCCTTGAGCGCCTCCAGCACCCGCCGCAGCGCCGCAGCACCGGCCGGCGTGCCGACGACGAAGGGGTGGATGCCGATGGCGACCACGGTCGCCGGCCGGGCCGGCTCGGCCTTCGCCTCGCGCGCCAGCTCGCGCACGTAATCGATCCAGAGCCGCGCGAGGTCGTCGGCTTCCTTGAAGCGCGAGAGATACTGGCCCATGTCCACCACGCTCGGCGGGTAGGGCACCAGCACCAGCGGGGCGGGCTTCGTGTCGAGCCGCGCCAGCACGTCGGAATCCATGCCGTCGAGGGTGTAGCGGATGCCTTCGGCGGCGGTGGCCTGGAAGGTTTCGGCATCGGGATAGACGCTCGGGCTCGACCAGCCGGTGGAGCGCACGCCCGTGTCCGCCTCGATCATGTCGAGCGTCTTGCGGATATAGGCCCGCTGCGCCGCAGGCCCCTCAGACAGGGGCAGAAGATCGGTGGAATTGTTCAACCCGTGGGCGATGATCGGCGCAGATGGAACAAGCGCCCGAAGTGTCGACCACACCTGCGGCTGAGCTTTCGGGAACTGGGCGTTGAGCGCGAGGCTCAGGGGGACGCCCATCTCCTTGAATAGCCGGCCGGTGCGGGGCAGGCCGAAATTGATCGCATATTGCCGAAAGCCCTCATCCACCAGATCCGGCGTGCGGCCGGTCATGTCCGGGCGGAAGTTCGGGCCCTGTCCGTGCCCCCACGTCTCCACGTAAAGGACGAACAACACGGCGACCTTCCTGCCACCGGGCCACGCGGCGACGGGAATGTCCTGCCGTGGCAGGCCGGTGATCCAGTCCGTGCCTCCCGCCTCGCCCGCCGACCCGCGGGCGGGTGTGAGCGCCGCGACGGCGGCGAGGAGAAAGGCGAAGATCGGTGCGCGCATGTCCCACCTGCCTCTGTGCATGGTCCCGGGCACGGGCATTCCGTGCCCGGGGCGCCGTTCAATGGAGATCGTCGAGGGACGCGGCGCCCGAACCACCGGAGATCAGCGCCGGCCACTGCTTCGAGCCGAACGGAACCTGCGGCGGCAGGAACGGCTCCTGTCCGCGCGCCTTCATCTCCGCGATAATGGCCTTGCGGGCGTCGCCCCCCATCAGTTCGTAGTCCATCAGCCGGTCGTTGTTGAAGAACAGCCCACCCACCGAGCGGTCGGAGATGATGCGCACGACGGCGGTGAGCATGTCCTCCGGCGTGGTGGTGAAGGAGACGGTCTCGATCAGGAACAGGCGGTCGTTGATGGCCTTCTCGCCGAAATATTGCGCGAGCACGCTGTAGAGCACGTTGTTCTGGCGCGCCACGTAGATGGTATTGCTGGCGCCGAAGGCCTGATCGAAGCTGCCGCCCAGCTCCTTCTTCCAGCCGTCCAGCACGCCCATCCAGTGCTTCACCTGCGTTTGGGCCGCCCAGGCGATGGCGTTGCGCAGGACCGGCGCCTGCGTCTTGGCATAGGCCTGCACGGCATCGAGGGTGACGACACCCTTGGCGAGGCTGTCCTCCATGAAGGCGATGTTGTTCTCGAGGATGGCGCGGGAATTGGCGCGCCAGGCATCGGGCATCTCCGCCGCGCCGATCGTCTCCAGCGCGCTCTTCATCTCGCTCAGATAGGCCCGCATGGGCGCGACCCAGGAGGTGTCGGCCGGCGTGTCCACGTAGGGCAGCACGACCTCGGAAATGGCCATGGCGCTGTGGCCGAGCGATTTCATCACCTGATAGGCCTTCGGCACGGACGGCGCCTCCAGCGGCGGCTGGCCGGGCCGGTAGAGGATCATGCGCCCGCCTGCGCCCGAGAAAAGCGCCAGGATGACCGGATGGTTGGCGAGGATGTTGCGGCGGAAGGCGGCGCCAGCGTTCTCGTAGAGCGAGAACATGGTGGTGTTGAGCTGGAGGACGTTGCGGGTGGCAAGATCCTGGGCGGAGGGTGGCTGCGGCGGTCCGGCAATGGGCTTGAGATAGGCCGGTGGCTCGGCCGCGAGGGCGCCGGGCAGCGGCATTGCGGCGAGCGCGGCCGCCACGGCCAATCCGACTGGAAGGTATTTCATCGTTTCCTCCTCCATATGCTCTTTGCGCGGGCCGCTTTGGCAGACCGTCCGGGGCAGATCATTCGGGGCAGGCGGCGCCGCTCTCGACCCACGCCTTGACCAGGGCTTTCGCCTCTTGTTGCGATCCCGGCGCTGGTGTCCGCGTGCCGCCCGGATGCCAGGCCCAGCCGACCAGCGTGTCGTCGCCGATATGCGCGATGAGATCGGCGAGAGACCGGCCGCCGTTGCGGCGCGGGTCCTTGATCTGGTTGCAGATTTCCGCCGGGCTCTTGCCCTCCCAGGCCATTTCGGCGGGCGCGAGATGCCATTCGGGATGGCCGGGGACGCCGGCCGGTGCGTAATTCTCGCCGCGATGGCAGATGCCGCATCGCAGGCTCGCGGTGCCGAACCCGTCGGCGCCGCGTGTCACCGGCGGCTGGTGAAGGCGCGCGGCATTCCCCTGCCGTGGCCGATCGGTGGCGGGGTGGCAATTGGTGCAGCGCGGGTGGGTGAGCACCTTGCTCAACTCGCTGAAATAGGCCGCCGAGCGCTGTGCCGGGTCGGCGATGGCGGCGAAGGCTTCCGGGGGCGCGAGCGTTTCGGCAGGGGCCGATACCGCGATCCCGGCCGCCGCCAGCAGCCCGGCGAGGGCCGCCGCGGGCAGGGTCATTGCGAGGCGGCTGTCCAGCATCGCAAGCCCCTCAGGTCAGGAAGCGTTTGGGGTCGGCGAGCACGACATCGCGCACCGCCTGGTGGTATTTGACGTAGCCGGAGCAGCGGCACAGATGGCCGTCGAGGGCCTCGGCGATGGTGCGCTCCAGATCAGCCCGGGGGATCGGTGCCCGTTCCAGCCGCTCCAGCAACACCTGCCCCTCGTTGAGGAAGCCGGGGGTGCAATAGCCGCACTGGAAGGCGAAATGGGCGACGAAGCTCTTCTGCAGGGGCGTCAGCTCGCCATTCTTCGCGTGGCCTTCCACTGTGCGGATGGCAAGCTTGTCGAAGTCGGTGGCGGGCGCGATGCAGGTGGGGGTGGTGGAGCTGGTGCCGTCGGCATGATCCACGATGACCGCGCAACTGAGGCACTGGGCGGCGCCGCAGCCGAACTTGGTGCCGGTCATGCCCAGCACTTCCCGCAGGAAGTCGTTCATGCTCAGGCCCTCGCGGACTTCGACGGGTCCGTGGCTGCGACCGTTGATGGTGAGCGAGACCGGGGGCAACGGGCGTCTCCCTTCACAGAACACGCCGGACATCGTCCGGCGTGACGGGCAAGGCACGGAAACGATGGCCGGTGGCATCGTGGATGGCGTTGAGGATGGCGGGCACCACCGGGATCATGACCACCTCAGCCATGCCCTTGGGCGGCTCGTTCGGCGCAACGCGTGGCAAGACTTCCACCTCCAGCGCGCGGAGGGGCAGATCGGAGCCGCGGGCGACCACATAGTCGCCGAGGTTCCAGCGGCCATTGCCGGGTCCGTCCTCGAACGGCGGCAGGGTTTCGAGCAAGGCGTAGCCGAGGCCCATGGCGAAGCCGCCCTGCGCCTGGCCGACCACCACCTCAGGCGTGAGCACCTCGCCGCATTCCAGCACGCTATAGGCCTGCGACACCCGCACGGCGCCGGTCGCCTTCTGGATCTCGACCTTGACCAGCGTGCCGCAGCTCGATGTGAAGGAGGTGCCGATGCGGTTGTAGCTCGCCGGCGGGAAGGCGATGAAGCTGCGGTCCAGCACCTTGAATGCGCCACCGCCGCGCCGCACCGCCAAAGCATCAAGGTCGACCACCCAGTCGAACCCGTCCAGCGGAAAAGCCGCCTGTGCCCATGCCCAGCGGGAAAAGGCGTGGGCCATGGCGCCGGTGAGGCCACCCATCTCGTGGGCACGGGCGGCCACCTTCTCCTGCTTCAGCGGCGGCAGGCCGGACAGGATGAGCGCGCCGTCGAACCAGAACGCTTCCTGCCAGAGGAAGCGGCGCGGATCGTCCTGGCCGATGCCCCACAGGCTGAGCGCTGCTGGCCACAGGCCGAAGCGAAAGATGAGGCGCGCCGCCTCGGCCGCCGCCTGGGTGCCCACATGGGCGCCGATGGAGGCGCTGGTGGCCGAACTGATGGCCGGAACCCAGCGCGGATTGCGGGCGGCCTCATCCTGCTCTTTCTGCGAGATGGTGTAGGGATCGCCGGAGGTCACGAGCCCGAGTTCATCGAACGCATCGATGCGGGCGACGGAGACCGCGTCCGCCCGCCGCCCCAGCAGCCCCGCCACGCGGTTCGCCACCGCCGTGCCGACGCCGTTTCCCATCTCCACCGCGTCGCAATAGATGTGGATGCGCCCCTGCGGATCGATCTCCACCCGGCCGAGGGAGCAGTCCGCCCCGGTCCCGTAGTCCTTCGCGCAGACCGCGACGCCGGTGCCGACCAGCGTTCCGCCCGGTGCCGCCTTCCGCGCGGAATCACGGCCCCGCCACAGGGCATGGCCTTCGAGCTTGTCGAGGATCTCCGGCGTGCGGATCGAGACGGTCCACGGATTGCCGGTCATAGTGAGATCGCCGGCCTTCAGCAGGTTTCGCCGCCGCAGGGCGATCGGGTCCATCGACAGCGCTTGTGCCGCCTCGTCCACCAGCGTCTCAAGCGCGGTGGTGGTCTGGAGCACACCGTAGCCGCGCATGGACCCGGCCGTGACGCCGCGGGTGTGTTCGGCGAGGGTGGTCACATCCACCTTCGGAATGTCGTAGATGCCAATGGCGGAGGTGGCCGAAACGGCGGCCACGCTCGCCGAGTAATTGGCGAGGCCGCCACCATCGAGAACGTGGTCGGCTGCAAACGCCTGCATCCGCCCGGTCGCGCGGTCGAAGGCCACCTGCGTGTGCATGTCGAAGGCGTGGCGCTTGATGCCGCCCTGGAACTGCTGGAACCGGTCATGGGCGAGGCGGATGGGCCGTCCCGGAAGGAACAAGGCGGCCAGCGCCACGTAGAGCGGGAACGGAGTATGGTCACGGCCGCCGAACCCGCCACCCAAATGGGCGAAATGGCTCTCGATCCGCTCGGGGCGGAACCCCGTGGTCGCCTCCCCCAGAAGGTGGGCCAGCTCCTCGTTCGCCTCCAGCGGTGACTGGACGCCGATCACCAGCCTGAGCGCCTTCGCCTGCGGATCGTACCAGGCGAGGCCGCCTTCCGGCTCGAGGAACATGGGGTCCACGGACTGAGTGCGGAAGCGCTGGTCCAGCACCAGCATGCCCGGCCTGCCGGCGGCGATGAAGGCACGGATGGCCTCGCCGTGGATGGCGCCCTTCTTGTACTGCCCGCCGTCCTCGGTGGGCAGCGGGCGCCAGATGGGCCGGCCGCCGGGCTCGAAGACACCGGGGCTGATCCAGCCCTCGATCAGCGGCGAATAGACATCCGGCGCGCCGGGCGTGTCCCCGGCCACACGGGTAAAGCGCAGGGCCGCGTAGTTCGGTTGCGCCACGGGGCCGGTCTCGGTGCCCAAGCGGGCGGGATCCTTCTCGCGCAGGATCGCCCGCGCCCGATCATAGGCATCGAAGCTCTCGAACAAGAGCAGCGCCAGCGGCTGGCCGAGATAGAGCGGCGTCTTGCCCGCCGGGCAGAGCAGGTCGCCGGCATAGAAGGGCGGCACGCGGACCCCGGCGCGCTCCAGATCCTGCGCCGTCACGATCTGCGTCGGCCGGGCGCCCGTCTCCAGAGCGGAGAGGTCGAGCCCCGTGAAGACATGGGTGGCGTCGGCGGCACGCAGCAACAGGGCATGGGCGGTCGTCGCCGGCCAGCCCTCCATGTCCGCCGCGCGGAAATCCGATGCGTAGAGCTTGGCGCCCGTCACCTTGGCGAAGGCGTCGATGCGCCCGGCCGCGGAGCCGGAGAGGCGGGACGCGAGCGTGCCGGGGAGCGTCTGGCTTGCGTTGAAGCCCGCGGCCCGCCCCGTACCGATGCGGATCATGGCCAGCGTGATCCCGCTGGCGGCCACCCAGGTCACGAACTCACGCCGCGATGGACGCATGTCTTTTCTTCCCCGGGACAAGTAAATAAGCAACGTATCAGCGATTTATCGCTGCTGCTACGCTGCATAAATAATGATAATTCGACGATGACGGTATGATGTAACTATAAAAACAGGCGTTCAATTTGGATTGAACGTGCAAGGCTGCGTGATCCCGCTGGGGGCACGTGCTGGTGCGCGAAGCGGTCTGCGCTCCGCGCCGGCGGCTCGCCGACGCTGAAGCTTGAATCCCTGCATACCAAACACGCCGGACCTCTTCCTATTCCCTCATTTGAGGGATGGGGCAGGAACTGCGGTCGTCAGCCCGCTTCCTGCGCGGGTGGCCGGCGGTCGCCGCCATCGCCCATCTGGAACCGCCGCAGCAAGGTGGCGTGCGAGCGGACGCCGAAGTGGCGATAGACCGCCCTCTGGTATTGCGCGACGGTGTATTCGGACAGGTTGAGGCCGACGGCGATTTCCTTGCGCGTGCGGCCGTCGAGCAGGAGGTTGAGCACCAGCCGCAGCCGGGGGGAGAGGCGCGGCACGCTGGCGCCACGGTCGCTCGGCCATCCCTGCTCGTGCAGCCAGGGCAGCTCGCTGAGGAGGATGTGGGCGATCCGCGCCTCCCGCTCGGTGAACGGGGCAGCATCCCGGCGCCGGAAGAGCGAGATGGTGCTCACGGCGCGTTCGTCGATGGGCCGCAGCGAGAAGATGAAGGGGCCGATGTCCGCGTCAGCCAGGTGGTTGCCGACGCCCGATGCCACGAAGGTGGCTTCCTCCACGATCTGCTGGCGCGTCCGCGTGACATGGGCGTTGCACGCGCGCATCTCGCCGAGCAGTTTCGCCGACGTCCAGGCCATGTCCGGATGGGCGGCTGCGAGCAGGAGGCGGCCATAGCGCGCCTCGTCGAAGCCGCCATGGGCCATTCCCAGATAGACCGGCTGCGCGCCCGGCTCCGCGAAGCAGCCCAGGCTCCAGGTCCATGCGTCGGCGCCCACCAGCGTCGAGATGCCGTCGATGAGTTGCCGCTTCACGCAGGAGAAGTCCGCGCGCGAGACGATGACATCGCCCAGCAGCCTCACAATATCGCGCACGTCGGACGCGGACAGCAGGTCGTCCGGCGCGCAGGAAAGAGGAGAATTGGATAGAGGGGACATGTCAGGGCTCATGTCGCACCCGTGCTGGCGGTGGGCCCCTGCATTTCCTTGAGGTCAGCAAAGACCGTCGCACTGTGACGGTTCGCGGACGTGGGGGCAAGGCGCCACCGTGGCGGCGATCTCTTGCGACTGTCGATACCGCCGCATTGCGCGTTCGACCGGCTCGACTATTGTCCCGGCACAGCTTTGGGGAGACGTGCGTGCGGGCAGTTCGACGTGGGGCCGTCGGTTTCGCGGCCGGGATGATTCTGGCGGCTATGGCCGTGCCGCCGCTCGGAGCCGCGCCGGTCGAAACGCTTGCGCCCGGCACGCTCTCGGTCTGCATGTTCGCCACCTTCCCGCCCTTCGTCGGCAAGTCCGACGCCGGCGTCTGGGAGGGATGGGACGTTGACTATCTGAAGGCCTTCGCCGCGAAACAGGGGCTGCGGTTCCAGCCGGTGGAGGTGGCGGATTTCGACGGGCTGTGGACACGCCCCGGCGCCGACGCCTGCGACATCGCCGCCTCGGGCATCGCCGACCTCGCTACGCGCCGGCAGGAGACGGGCGCGGCAGGCGTGTGGTCCGATCACTATTATTTCGTGCTGCGCGCCTTCGGCGTGCGCAAGGCCGACGCCGGGAAGCTGGCGCGCGCGGCCGATTTGGAGGGCCGGACCATCATGGTCATCGCCGGCTCGACGGCCGATGTCGACGCCCGCAGCCGCATCGCGCACGATCAAATCGCCAACGTGACCATCATCGGCACCTCGGACGATGTGGAAAATGCCCGGCGGGTCCGTGACGCTGGGGAAGGAGAAGGCCCGTTCGCCTTCGGCTCGGGGCTCGGCACAGTTCAGTACCTGTCGCAGAAGATGGGCCTCGTCCCGGTATGGCCGCACTGCATGATGACGCCGGACGGAAAGGTGCGGAACGAGCCATTCTCCTTCATCATCCGCGCGAAATCGACGGGCGTTGCGGACGCGCTGAACGCGTTCATCGCCGCGACGCCTTATGGCGCCGGCCGAGGCTCTGAGGCTTGTCTCGGCGAAGGCGGATAGGGGGAGGGAGGCGCACCTCGGCCTTGCCGGACCCGCCTACGCGCGTGCGCGCGGGGGCGAACGGTTTGCGCGCGATTGTCCCGCCTCTTGCATCCGCTTCTGAAACCCCCTATCCCACGGCGGATTTTTTGGCGGCCCGCGCGGGGCGCTGACCGAGAGTGAGAGAGAGAAATGGCCAAAGAGAAGTTCAACCGCTCGAAGCCGCACTGCAACATCGGCACGATCGGTCACGTTGATCACGGCAAGACGTCTCTGACGGCTGCGATCACGAAGATCCTTGCGGAGTCTGGCGGCGCGACGTTCACGGCGTACGACCAGATCGACAAGGCGCCGGAAGAGAAGGCGCGCGGCATCACGATCTCGACCGCTCACGTTGAGTACGAGACCAACAACCGCCACTACGCGCACGTCGACTGCCCCGGGCACGCCGACTACGTGAAGAACATGATCACCGGCGCGGCGCAGATGGACGGCGCGATCCTGGTGGTGTCGGCGGCCGACGGCCCGATGCCGCAGACCCGCGAGCACATCCTGCTCGCCCGTCAGGTCGGCGTGCCGGCGCTGGTGGTGTTCCTGAACAAGTGCGACATGGTCGACGATCCGGAGCTCCTGGAGCTCGTGGAGATGGAGGTGCGCGAGCTCCTCTCGAAGTACGACTTCCCCGGCGACGACATCCCGATCATCCGCGGCTCGGCGCTGGTTGCGCTCGAGAACGGCGATCCGGCGCTCGGCCGTGACGCGGTGCTGAAGCTGATGGAGGCGGTCGACGCCTACATCCCGCAGCCCGAGCGTCCCATCGACCTGCCGTTCCTGATGCCCATCGAGGACGTGTTCTCGATCTCCGGCCGCGGCACCGTGGTGACCGGCCGTGTCGAGCGCGGCATCATCAAGGTGGGCGAGGAAGTCGAGATCGTCGGCATCCGCCCGACCGTGAAGACGACCGTGACCGGCGTCGAGATGTTCCGCAAGCTGCTCGACCAGGGCCAGGCTGGCGACAACGTCGGCATCCTGCTGCGCGGCACCAAGCGCGAGGACGTGGAGCGTGGCCAGGTCGTGTGCAAGCCGGGTTCGGTGAAGCCGCACACCAAATTCAAGGCCGAGGCCTACATCCTGACGAAGGAAGAGGGTGGTCGTCACACCCCCTTCTTCACCAACTACCGCCCGCAGTTCTACTTCCGCACGACGGACGTGACCGGCGTGTGCACGCTGCCCGAAGGCACCGAAATGGTGATGCCGGGCGACAACGTGTCGATGGACGTGCACCTGATCGTTCCGATCGCCATGGAGGAGAAGCTGCGCTTCGCCATCCGTGAAGGCGGCCGCACGGTTGGAGCAGGGGTGGTGGCTGCGATCATCGAGTGATCGCAGCCAGTAGCCCGTCCGCGACAAGCGCGGTCGGGTCCGGCGCCGGCGTCGTCGCCGCCATCATCGAGTGATCGCGCTTTCGGACCTCGCGTCCGCAGCGTGACGGAATAGGGCGGCGCCTCGGGGCGCCGCCTTTTTCTTTTGGCCAGTCCCGCATCCCGCGTCCCCCCCGCAGATCGATGATGCCTCCCACGGTCCCGGTGGCTTGCGCTCCCTGTTCGCGCCGGGCATCCTGCTTGGGCTCCCCTTTTGACGCGGCCATGCGCGGCGCTTCCGGGTGCATCCCCAAAACTCGATAATGCAGAGGCAGGCGGCCATGGCGCGCGGCTCTACACGCTTGATCGTGCTCACGGGCGGTCCGGGGGCAGGCAAGAGCACCCTTTTGGATGCTCTTGCGATCGCCGTACGTTTCATCGCGCCGGAGGCCGGCCGAGCAATCATTCGCCAGCAAATGGCGATCGATGGTCCAGCCCTCCCGTGGCGGGACCGGACGGCGTTCGCGGAGGCGATGCTCGCCTGGGACCTGCGTTCCTACGAGGAGCAGGCAGGGCGGGCCGGCCCGGTCTTCTTTGACCGCGGCATTCCAGACGTGGCTGGATACCTTTCGCTTTGCGGCCTGCCCATTCCTCCGCACATCAGCCGGGCTTGCGCGGTGTTCAGATACGATTCCCTCGTGTTCGTTGCTCCGCCATGGCGCGAGATCTACGCAAACGATGCAGAGCGTCGGCAGGACTGGGACGAAGCCGTGCGCACCCATGCGGTCATGGTCGACACCTATCGCAGCCTGGGCTACGAGACGGTGGAGCTGCCACGGACCGACGTTGCGGCACGAGCGGCCTTCATCCTCGATCACCTCTAGCCGCGCCTTTGCGGTGGACAGGCTGGTTCGCGTCCCCGTCCCCCTTTACAGCCGCGCGGCATCCCACTAAACACACCCGGCCGATGCGCTGGGTCACTTCCCGGCGCGGCGGAGTCTACCCTCGAGGCAGGACAATCGCTGAAAAGCTGATTCTGCCGGGCTTCGGGGCGCAGGCCTTAGGAGTGTAGCTCAACTGGTTAGAGCACCGGTCTCCAAAACCGGGGGTTGGGGGTTCGAGTCCCTCCACTCCTGCCATCTTCGGGATGCCCTCGATCCGGGCTGATGCGGGATGGCAGGTCAGGCGAGACGACGACGCCGGAATGGCACGGCTTGAAGGCGCGTTTCGGACGGCCCATATGAGGCGCGGTCCGGCCCCGCCGAAGGCATGCCCGCAGCAACGTCTCGCGAGAGCCGAAGCCGGCGGGAAGAGGATTTGAGCGGCATGTGCCGCATCCGCGTCATCGGAAGGTCCGGTGCGTGGCAACCGGCGGCGCGGGAACGGGCGGCAACAGGAACGGACGGCGAGACGCCATGGCGAAGAACAGCCCGATGGAGTTCTATCAGCAGGTCCGCGCGGAAACGGCCAAGGTCACCTGGCCCACCCGCCGCGAGACGCTGATCACCACCGCCATGGTGTTCGTGATGGTCTTCCTGGCCTCTATCTTTTTCCTCGTCTCCGACCAGGTCATCCGGTTCGGCGTCTCCACGCTGCTGACCCTCGGGCACTGAGGCGGGAGGCCCACATGGCGAAGCGCTGGTACATCGTTCACGCTTATTCCAACTTCGAGAAGAAGGTGGCCGACTCGATCCGCGAGCAGGCTGACCAGCGTGGCCTGACCGACCTGTTCGAGCAGATCCTCGTCCCCACCGAGAAGGTGGTCGAGGTGCGCCGCGGCCGGAAAGTCGACACCGAGCGCAAGTTTTTTCCCGGCTACGTGCTGGTGAAGATGGACCTCACCGACGAGGCTTTCCATCTCATCAAGAACACGCCGAAGGTCACCGGCTTCCTGGGCGCCGACAACAAGCCCATGCCGATCTCCGAATCGGAGGCCATGCGCATCCTGCAGCAGGTGCAGGAGGGCATCGAGCGTCCGAAGCCGTCGATCTCCTACGAGGTCGGCGAGACGGTGAAGGTGTCGGACGGCCCGTTCGCCTCCTTCAACGGCATCGTGGAAGAGGTCGACGACAGCCGCTCGCGCCTGAAGGTGGCGGTGTCCATCTTCGGCCGCGCGACGCCGGTGGAACTCGAATTCGGTCAGGTCGAGAAGGTCTGACCGGAGCGGGCCGTTTCTCCCTCGTGGGGCAATGGTTCGAAGTCCGGCGCGCCGCCCGAGGGTCGCGCGCCGGCGTGGGAGGGGAGGGGGCGTCTCGCCAAGCGCCCTTTTGACCCGCACCACGCAATCCCGCCCGCCGCTCCCTTACCGGACGGCGGCGATTTTTGGGAGTTGTTGAAATGGCGAAGAAAATTACCGGTTACGTCAAGCTGCAGGTGCCCGCCGGCAGCGCCAATCCGGCCCCGCCGATTGGTCCCGCGCTCGGTCAGCGCGGCCTGAACATCATGGAATTCTGCAAGGCGTTCAACGCCCAGACCGCGCAGCTCGAAAAGGGCATGCCGATCCCGGTGGTGATCACGGCCTATCAGGACCGCTCCTTCACCTTCGAGCTGAAGACCCCCCCGGTCTCCTACTTCCTCAAGAAGGCCGCCGGCCTCGAGACGAAGAAGAAGCCCGGCTCGGGCTCGAAGACGCCCGGCAAGGGCGCCTTCGTCGGCAAGGTCACGCGCGCCCAGCTCGCGGAGATCGCCGAGAAGAAGATGAAGGATCTGAACTGCGATACCGTTGAGGCCGCCGTCCAGATGATCGAAGGTTCGGCCCGGTCCATGGGCCTGCAGGTTCAGGGGTGAGCGCCATGGCGAAGGAAGGCAAGCGCATCCGCGCCATCAACGAGGGCATCGACCGTAACAAGCTGTACGGCCTCGACGACGCCCTCAAGCTCCTCAAGGAGCGCACCACCGCCAAGTTCGACGAGACCATCGAGGTCGCGCTGAACCTCGGCGTGGATCCCCGTCATGCCGACCAGATGGTCCGTGGCGTGTGCAACCTGCCCAACGGCTCGGGCCGTACCGTGCGCGTGGCGGTGTTCGCCCGTGGCGCCAAGGCCGACGAGGCCAAGGCGGCGGGCGCCGACATCGTGGGCGCCGAGGACCTCCTGGAGACCATCCAGGGCGGCACCATCGAGTTCGATCGCTGCATCGCGACCCCGGACCTGATGCCTCTCGTCGGTCGTCTCGGCAAGGTGCTCGGCCCGCGCGGCCTGATGCCGAACCCGAAGGTTGGCACCGTGACCATGGACGTAAAGGGCGCCGTCGCCGCCGCCAAGGGCGGCGCGGTGGAGTTCCGCGTCGAGAAGGCCGGCATCATCCACGGCGGCATCGGCAAGGCCTCGTTCCCGGCCGACAAGCTGGCCGAGAACATCCGCGCCTTCGTGGATGCGGTGGTGAAGGCCAAGCCCGCGGGCGCCAAGGGCACCTACCTGCAGCGCGTGGCGGTTTCCTCCACCATGGGCCCGGGCATCAAGGTGGAGCCGTCCACCGTGCTCACCGCCTGATCGGCAGAGATCAAGCTTCAGGAAAGGCCGGGCCACAGGGTCCGGCCTTTTCCGTTTTGATCACGCATTCGTGTGAGGCCTTGACCTTCCCATGCTGCATGGCAGACGGGCGGCTGCCGTATGCAAAAAGTGCGCAACGATGATGATCGGGGCGTGACAAGGCTGGCACCAGCCTTTATATGGGCTCTTTCCGGGTGGCTCGCCGCCCGGATCAGGTATTGTGGCTTTCGCCCTTGACCGGGTGGAAGGGCTGGGAGGGTTCGCCCGCCCGGCCTTGTCGTCTGTCAGGCGTTCGGGTGGCTCCCTCGGGAGCTTTCGGGCGAGCCAGCAGGCAAAGTCCTGTCCGAGACTGCCGGTGCCGAGGTGCCGGCCTGATGGAGATGCGCCCCGCAAGGGATGTTCGCTCAATCCGGCCGAGGATCAAGGCTTAATTCCCGACATCCGCCCTAACGGGTGGTTAATGGGGAGCCAGCATAGACGGGGAAGACCGGAATTTGCCCTCCGCCCGGCGCTGAGTCGGCGGAGATGAAGATCGGTTCGGAACCAGCGCCTTGCGCTTCGCGACACGGTTTTCCGTGCCCGGGCAATAGGGGACAGGGCATGAGAGCGTCGCGGATCGCGGCCTTCCATGTCGTCAGACAGGTTGGCCGCAGGACGCGGCAAGGCGCAACCGGCGGGACTGGATGCCTCCCTTGGGAGGCGGATGGTGCCGCCAAGGCTTAAAGAGAGCCAGACGTGGATCGAGCGGAAAAACAAGAGCTCGTCACGACGCTCACGGAAGTGTTCAAGACCACTTCCGTCGTCGTGGTCGCCCACTATTCCGGCCTCACCGTGGCCCAGATGTCGAAGCTCCGTCGACAGATGAAGGCCGAGGGTGCGACCGTGAAGGTGGCCAAGAACCGCCTCGCCAAAATCGCTCTGGAAGGCTCCGACGTCGCCCATGTGGCGTCCCTGCTGAAGGGACCCACCGTGATCGCCTATTCCAGCGATCCGGTGGCGGCGCCGAAGGTTGCCGTCGAGTTCGCCAAGGCCAACGACAAGTTCGTGATCCTCGGCGGCGCGATGGGCAAGACGGCCCTTAACGTGGACGGTGTGAAGGCGCTTGCCACACTCCCGTCCCTGGACGAACTGCGTGCCAAGCTCGTCGGCCTTATCCAGGCCCCGGCGACCAAGATTGCGCAGCTCACCACGGCACCGGCGGCCAAGCTCGCCCGCGTGTTCGGGGCCTATGCCAAGCAGGACGAAGCAGCGTGAGGCCGCGGCCGCGGGGGATCACGCATCCCGGCGGCCTGATCTCGCAATTCCAAAATCCGAACCTATCTTAAGGAATATCCCATGGCTGACCTGACCAAGCTCGTCGACGAGCTGTCCTCCCTCACCGTGCTCGAGGCCGCCGAGCTGGCGAAGCTCCTCGAGGAGAAGTGGGGCGTTTCCGCCGCCGCCGCCGTGGCCGTGGCCGCTGCCCCGGCCGGCGCTGCCGCCGCCGCGGTGGAAGAGCAGACCGAGTTCACCGTTGTCCTGGCTTCCGCCGGCGACAAGAAGATCGAGGTCATCAAGGAAGTCCGCGCCATCACCGGCCTCGGCCTCAAGGAAGCCAAGGACCTGGTGGAAGGCGCTCCGAAGCCCGTCAAGGAAGGCGTGGCCAAGGACGAGGCCGAGAAGCTCAAGGCCCAGCTCGAGAAGGCTGGCGCCAAGGTCGAGCTCAAGTGAGCCTTTGACGTTTCGGGTCCCGGCCTCGTGCCGGGACCCGTTCCATAGCCGGCCTCCGGGCCGGAGAGGGAGAGAGACGGTTCTCCCGGCAGCCGGTCCGGACGCGGTTCGGGGGCTGCCGGGAGAGCCGTCATGGTGCTGAAAGGGGATGGCGTTTCGCCCCCAACCCTTGACGGCATGATGGCAGATTGAGGTTCCGGTGCCGGCGCGGCGAGCCCGCCTCCTTCGGGAGGACAGGGGCCGGCCCGAGAGACCAGGACGGACGAGGATCGAGATGGCGCAAACGTTCACCGGTCGTAAGCGGATCCGCAAGTTCTTCGGCAAGATCAAGGAAGTGGCCGAGATGCCGAACCTCATCGAGGTTCAGAAGGCGTCCTACGACCAGTTCCTCCAGATCGAGGAGCCCAAGGGCGGACGCGACGACGACGGCCTGCAGGCGGTGTTCAAGTCGGTGTTCCCCATCTCCGACTTCTCCGGCGCGGCCATGCTGGAGTTCGTGCGCTACGAGTTCGAGCCGCCGAAGTATGACGTGGACGAGTGCCGCCAGCGCGGCATGACGTTCGCCGCCCCGCTCAAGGTGACGCTCCGCCTCATCGTGTTCGATGTGGACCCGGACACTGGCGCCAAGTCCGTCAAGGACATTAAGGAGCAGGACGTCTACACCGGCGACATCCCGCTGATGACCATGAACGGCACGTTCATCGTCAACGGCACCGAGCGCGTCATCGTCTCCCAGATGCACCGTTCGCCCGGCGTCTTCTTCGACCACGACAAGGGCAAGACCCACTCCTCGGGCAAGCTCCTGTTCGCGGCGCGCATCATCCCCTATCGCGGGTCCTGGCTCGACATCGAGTTCGACGCCAAGGACATCGTCTATGCGCGCATCGATCGTCGCCGCAAGATTCCGGTGACGAGCCTGCTCTACGCCCTCGGCCTCGACAACGAGGAAATCCTCTCGACCTTCTATGAGAAGGTGCCTTACGAGCGCGCCAAGGGCGGCTGGCGCATGCCGTTCGATCCCAAGCGCATGAAGGGCTACAAGGCCGTCGCCGACCTGATCGACGCCGACACCGGCGAGGTCGTGCTCGAGGCCGGCAAGAAGCTCACCGTCCGCGCTGCGCGCCAGCTCGCCGAGAAGGGCCTCAAGGCCCTGCGCATCTCCGACGAGGAGATGGTCGGCCAGTACATCGCCGAGGATCTCGTGGACCTCCAGTCTGGCGAGATCCACGCCGAGGCCGGCGACGAGATCACCGAGAAGACGCTGAAGCTGCTTGAGGAAGCGGGCTACAACGAGATCCCGATCCTCGACATCGACCACGTCAACACCGGCGCCTACATCCGCAACACGCTGGCGGCCGACAAGAACGTGACCCGCGAGGACGCGCTCTTCGACATCTACCGCGTGATGCGCCCGGGCGAGCCGCCGACGCTCGATTCGGCGCAGGCCATGTTCCACTCGCTGTTCTTCGATCCGGAGCGCTACGACCTCTCCGCGGTCGGCCGCGTGAAGATGAACATGCGCCTCGACCTCGACTGCCCCGACACCGTGCGGGTGCTGCGCCGCGACGACATCCTGTCCGTCATCAAGACGCTGGTGGAGCTGCGCGACGGCAAGGGCGAGATCGACGACATCGACCACCTCGGCAACCGCCGCGTCCGCTCGGTCGGCGAGCTGATGGAGAACCAGTACCGCGTCGGCCTGCTGCGCATGGAACGCGCCATCAAGGAGCGCATGTCGTCCGTCGACATCGATACCGTGATGCCGCAGGACCTCATCAACGCGAAGCCGGTGGCGGCTGCGGTGCGCGAGTTCTTCGGCTCCTCGCAGCTGTCGCAGTTCATGGACCAGACCAACCCGCTCTCCGAGATCACGCACAAGAGGCGTCTCTCGGCGCTTGGCCCGGGCGGTCTGACCCGCGAGCGCGCCGGCTTCGAGGTGCGCGACGTGCACCCGACCCACTACGGCCGCATCTGCCCCATCGAGACGCCGGAAGGCCCGAACATCGGCCTCATCAACTCGCTGGCGACGTTCGCCCGCGTGAACAAGTACGGCTTCATCGAGGCGCCCTACCGCCGCGTGGTGGATTCCAAGGTCACCGACGAGGTGGTCTATCTCTCCGCCATGGAGGAGGGGAAGTACTACGTCGCGCAGGCCAACATCCCGCTCGACAAGGACGGCCGCTTCGAGGAAGACCTCATCGTCTGCCGCCATGCGGGCGACGTGCTCCTCGTCAGCCCCGACCGCGTGGACTTCATGGACGTGTCGCCGAAGCAGCTCGTTTCGGTGGCCGCGGCGCTCATCCCGTTCCTTGAGAACGACGACGCCAACCGCGCGCTCATGGGCTCCAACATGCAGCGCCAGGCGGTTCCGCTGGTGCGCTCGCAGGCGCCGCTGGTCGGCACCGGCATGGAAGCCGTGGTCGCCCGCGACTCCGGCGCCGCCATCGCCGCCCGCCGCACCGGCGTGATCGATCAGGTGGACGCCACCCGTATCGTTATCCGCGCCACGGAAGAGTCCGACCCTTCCAAGTCGGGTGTCGACATCTACCGGCTGATGAAGTTCCAGCGCTCGAACCAGTCGACCTGCATCAACCAGCGTCCGCTGGTGCGCGTGGGCGACCAGGTGAAGAAGGGCGACATCATCGCTGACGGCCCGTCCACGGAACTGGGCGAGCTCGCGCTCGGCCGCAACGTGCTCGTCGCCTTCATGCCGTGGAACGGCTACAACTTCGAGGACTCGATCCTGCTCTCGGAGAACATCGTCAAGGAAGACGTGTTCACCTCGATCCACATCGAGGAATTCGAGTGCATGGCCCGCGACACCAAGCTCGGGCCTGAGGAAATCACCCGCGACATTCCCAACGTCTCGGAAGAGGCGCTGAAGAATCTCGACGAGGCGGGCATCGTCTATATCGGTGCCGAGGTCCGCGCGGGCGATATCCTGGTCGGCAAGATCACGCCGAAGGGCGAGAGCCCGATGACGCCGGAGGAGAAGCTCCTCCGTGCCATCTTCGGCGAGAAGGCCGCCGATGTGCGCGATACCTCGCTTCGCCTGCCGCCGGGCACCACGGGCACCATCGTCGAGGTGCGCGTGTTCAACCGTCACGGCGTCGACAAGGACGAGCGTGCGCTGGCCATCGAGCGCGAGGAGATCGAGCGTCTCGCCAAGGACCGTGACGACGAGCAGGCGATCCTCGATCGCAACGTCTACGGCCGCCTGACCGAGATTCTGGACGGCAAGGTCGCCATCGCGGGGCCGAAGGGCTTCAAGAAGGAGACCGCCGTCACCCGCGAGATCCTCGGCGAGTATCCCCGCTCGCAGTGGTGGCTGTTCGCGGTCGCCGACGACGCCATCATGGCCGAGCTGGAGGCGATCCGCGCCCAGTACGACGACTCGAAGAAGCGGCTCGAGCAGCGCTTCCTCGACAAGGTCGAGAAGCTGCAACGCGGCGACGAGCTGCCCCCCGGCGTGATGAAGATGGTCAAGGTCTTCGTCGCGGTGAAGCGCAAGATCCAGCCCGGCGACAAGATGGCCGGCCGCCACGGCAACAAGGGCGTGGTCTCGCGCATCGTGCCGGTGGAGGACATGCCGTTCCTCGAGGACGGCACGAACGTGGACATCGTGCTGAACCCGCTGGGCGTGCCTTCGCGCATGAACGTCGGGCAGATCCTCGAGACGCATCTCGGCTGGGCCTGCGCGGGCCTCGGCCGGCAGGTGGCCGCCGCGGCGGAAGCCTATTACGCCAAGCAGGATCTGAAGCCGCTGCGCGATCGGCTGGAGACCATCTACGGCAAGGAAGAGATCGAGCAGCTCAAGGATTCCGAGCTGCCCGAACTCGGCGAGAACCTGCGCAAGGGCGTGCCGATGGCCACTCCGGTCTTCGACGGCGCCCACGAGGCGGACATCGAGCACGAACTGGAACGGGCGGGCCTCGACCGCTCCGGCCAGTCCACGCTGTTCGACGGACGCACCGGCGAGCCGTTCGATCGTAAGGTGACGGTCGGCTACATCTACATGCTGAAGTTGCACCACCTGGTCGACGACAAGATCCACGCCCGGTCCATCGGCCCCTACTCGCTCGTGACCCAGCAGCCGCTGGGCGGCAAGGCGCAGTTCGGCGGCCAGCGCTTCGGCGAAATGGAGGTGTGGGCACTCGAAGCCTACGGCGCCGCTTACACTCTGCAGGAGATGCTCACCGTGAAGTCGGACGACGTGGCCGGCCGCACCAAGGTCTACGAGGCCATCGTGCGCGGCGAAGACACGTTCGAGAGCGGCATTCCCGAGAGCTTCAACGTGCTCGTGAAGGAAATGCGCTCGCTCGGCCTCAACGTCGATCTCGAGAACACCTGACGGGCGCTTTGAGCCCGTCGCCCCGCGCAAAGCGGATTGCCCGACCGGCGCTTCTGCCGGCCGGGCCTCAAGTTAAAGGCCCACTTCGTTTGGGAGCCAGCTCATGAATCAGGAAATCCTGAACGTCTTCAATCCGACCGTTCCGGCCCCGAGCTTCAATCAGATCCGCATCTCGATCGCGAGCCCGGAGAAGATCAAGTCCTGGTCCTACGGCGAGATCAAGAAGCCGGAAACCATCAACTACCGTACGTTCAAGCCCGAGCGTGACGGCTTGTTCTGCGCGCGCATCTTCGGTCCCATCAAGGACTACGAGTGCCTGTGCGGCAAGTACAAGCGGATGAAGTACAAGGGCATCATCTGCGAGAAGTGCGGCGTCGAGGTCACCCTGTCGCGCGTGCGCCGCGAGCGCATGGGCCACATCGAGCTCGCCGCCCCGGTGGCGCACATCTGGTTCCTGAAGTCGCTGCCGAGCCGCATCGGCCTGCTGCTCGACATGACGCTCAAGGATCTCGAGCGCATCCTGTACTTCGAGTATTTCGTCGTCATCGAGCCGGGCATCACCAAGCTCAAGTACCGTCAGCTCCTCTCCGAGGACGACTACCTGCGCGCCCAGGACGAGTACGGCGAGTCGAGCTTCACCGCCATGATCGGCGCCGAGGCCATCCGCGAGCTGCTGCGCTCCATGGACCTCGAGAAGATCGCCGCCGATCTGCGCGTGGAGATCTCCGAGGCCACCACCGAGCTGAAGCCCAAGAAGCTCGCCAAGCGCCTGAAGATCGTCGAGGCCTTCCAGCTCTCCGGCAACAAGCCGGAGTGGATGATCCTCACGCACGTCCCGGTGATCCCGCCGGACCTGCGTCCGCTGGTCCCCCTGGACGGCGGCCGGTTCGCGACCTCCGACCTGAACGACCTCTACCGCCGCGTCATCAACCGCAACAACCGCCTCAAGCGGCTGATCGAGCTGCGCGCGCCGGACATCATCATCCGCAACGAGAAGCGCATGCTTCAGGAAGCGGTTGACGCGCTGTTCGACAACGGCCGCCGCGGCCGCGTCATCACCGGCGCCAACAAGCGTCCGCTGAAGTCGCTCGCCGACATGCTGAAGGGCAAGCAGGGCCGGTTCCGCCAGAACCTGCTCGGCAAGCGCGTGGACTATTCCGGCCGCTCGGTGATCGTGGTGGGTCCGGAGCTGAAGCTGCACCAGTGCGGCCTGCCCAAGAAGATGGCGCTGGAGCTGTTCAAGCCCTTCATCTATTCGCGCCTCGACGCGAAGGGCCATTCGGCGACCGTCAAGCAGGCGAAGAAGCTGGTGGAGAAGGAGCGTCCCGAGGTTTGGGACATCCTCGACGAGGTGATCCGCGAGCACCCGGTGATGCTGAACCGCGCGCCGACGCTCCACCGCCTCGGCATCCAGGCGTTCGAGCCGGTGCTCATCGAAGGCAAGGCGATCCAGCTGCACCCGCTCGTCTGCTCGGCGTTCAACGCCGACTTCGACGGCGACCAGATGGCCGTCCACGTCCCGCTCTCGCTGGAAGCCCAGCTGGAAGCGCGCGTGCTGATGATGTCCACCAACAACATCCTGCACCCGGCGAACGGTCAGCCGATCATCGTGCCGTCGCAGGACATCGTACTCGGCCTCTACTACCTCTCCATCATGAAGGAGAAGGAGCCGGGTGAGGGCATGATGTTCGCCAACATGGCGGAGATCGACCACGCGCTGAATGCCAAGGCGATCACCCTCGCCACCAAGATCAAGGGCCGCTACATCGGCATCGGCCCGGACGGCAAGCAGTATTCCAAGATCTATGAGACCACCCCCGGTCGCATGAAGATCGGCGAGCTGCTGCCCAAGGATCCGAAGCTCTCCTACGACGTCGTCAACAAGCTGATGACGAAGAAGGAAATCTCCAACATGATCGATGCCGTGTACCGGCACTGCGGTCAGAAGGAGAGCGTGATCTTCTGCGACCGCATCATGGCGCTCGGCTTCTACAACGCGTTCCGCGCCGGTATCTCGTTCGGCAAGGACGACATGGTGGTGCCGAAGAAGAAGTGGGATCTGGTCGAAGAGACTCGCGCGCTCACCAAGGAGTATGAGCAGCAGTACAACGACGGCCTCATCACCCAGGGTGAGAAGTACAACAAGGTCGTTGACGCCTGGGGCAAGTGCTCCGATCGCGTCGCCGAGGAGATGATGAAGGAAATCTCTTCGGTCAAGAAGGACCCGAAGACCGGCCGCGAGAAGCAGATCAACTCGATCTACATGATGAGCCACTCCGGAGCGCGTGGGTCGCCCGCTCAGATGAAGCAGCTTGCCGGCATGCGCGGCCTCATGGCCAAGCCGTCGGGCGAGATCATCGAGAGCCCGATCATCTCGAACTTCAAGGAAGGCCTGACCGTGATGGAGTACTTCAACTCCACCCACGGCGCGCGTAAGGGCCTTGCCGACACCGCTCTGAAGACGGCCAACTCGGGCTATCTCACCCGTCGTCTCGTCGACGTCGCGCAGGATTCCATCATCACCGAGCGCGATTGCGGCTCGGACAAGGGAATCCACATGCGCGCCATCATCGACGCGGGCCAGATCGTGGCCTCGCTCGCCTCGCGCGTCCTCGGCCGCACCGCGGCGGAAGACATCGTGGAGCCCGCGACCGGCGACATCATCGTGCCGAAGGGCCAGATGATCGAGGAGCCGCACGTCGAGCGGATCAACAAGTCCGGCATCCAGGAGATCAAGATCCGTTCGGTCTTGACCTGCGAGACCCGCAACGGCGTGTGCGGCACCTGCTACGGGCGAGATCTCGCCCGCGGCACGCCCGTCAACATGGGTGAAGCGGTCGGCGTCATCGCCGCCCAGTCCATCGGCGAGCCGGGCACCCAGCTCACCATGCGCACGTTCCACATCGGCGGCGCGGCGACACTCGCCGACTCGTCCTTCGTGGAATCGAACTTCGAGGGCTCCGTCCGCATCCGCAACCGCAACGTGGCGCGGAACTCGGACGGCGACCTCGTGGTCATGGGCCGCAACCTCGCGGTGGTCATCGTCGACCATGACGGCACCGAGCGCGCGGTGAACCGCGTGCAGTACGGCGCTCGCCTCAAGGTGGACGAGGGCGACACCATCAAGCGCGGCCAGCGCATTGCCGAGTGGGACCCCTACACCCGTCCGATCCTCACCGAGGTGGACGGCACGGTGGCCTTCGAGGACCTGATGGAAGGCGCGTCCATGAACGAGACGGTCGACGAGTCGACCGGCATCGCCAAGCGCGTCGTCACCGACAGCCGCTCCGGCCGCGGTCCGGAACTGCGCCCGGCCATCCTCATCAAGGGGAAGGACGGGAAGGTCTCCAAGCTGCCGCGCGGCGGCGATGCCCGCTATCCGCTGCCGGTGGAGGCGATCATCTCGGTCGATCCGAACCAGAGCCTGAAGGCCGGCGACGCGGTGGCCCGCGTGCCCATGGAGAGCGCCAAGACGCGCGACATCACGGGCGGTCTGCCGCGCGTGGCGGAGCTGTTCGAGGCGCGCCGTCCCAAGGACGCGGCCATCATCGCGGAGATTTCCGGCACCATCCGGTTCGGCCGCGACTACAAGAACAAGCGCCGCCTCTCCATCGAGCCGGCGGACGGCGGGGATCCGGTCGAGTACCTGATCCCGAAGGGCAAGCACATCCATCTCCAGGACGGCGACGTGGTGGAGAAGGGCGATTTCATCGTCGACGGCAATCCGGCGCCGCACGACATCCTGGCGATCAAGGGCGTGGAAGAGCTTGCCGCCTTCCTCGTGAACGAGATCCAGGAGGTCTACCGGCTCCAGGGCGTGAACATCAATGACAAGCACATTGAGGTGATCGTTCGGAACATGCTGCAGAAGATCGAGATCGACGACGCCGGCGAGACCGACTTCCTCGATGGCGAGCAGGTCGACCGTCTCGAGTTCATCGAGGCGAACGAGAAGGCTGCGGAGGAGGCGAAGAAGCCCGCTACCGGCCGGCCCGTGCTGCTCGGCATCACCAAGGCGTCGCTGCAGACCCGCTCGTTCTTCTCGGCGGCCTCGTTCCAGGAGACCACCCGCGTCCTCACGGAAGCGGCGGTCAACGGCAAGATCGATCCGCTGGAAGGCCTCAAGGAGAACGTCATCGTCGGCCGCCTCATCCCGGCCGGCACCGGCGCCCAGATGAACCGCCTGCGGACCATCGCGACCAACCGTGACGATCTCATCGTCGCGACCCGCGACGAGCAGGGCGAGGGCCAGCCCCTCGTGGAAGGCCCCGCCGACGCAGCGGAGTGACCCCGGGGCCACGCCCGCATCCATCGAAAAGGCCGCCCCCCGGGGCGGCCTTTTCTTTTGCCGGTTGGCCCGGCGGCGTGCGTCGCTGATCGGGTCGATCTCCGGCATTGCCGAGGCGACGGTCGCAAGCTGACACTGCCCTTGGTTTCCTGGGGGAATCGGGGCACGGATCATGGTCAAGCTCAGGCGTAACCTCGGGCCGGTGGAGGCGGTGGGGCTTTCCGTCTCGGTGATGGCGCCGACCATGTCCATGGCGCTGAACGTGACGCTGGCGGTCGGCGCCGCCGGGGTGGCCGCGCCTCTCGGCTTTGCCGTGGGCACGCTGCTGGTGGCTATCGTCGGGTTCTCCTTCGTCTTCTTTGCCCGGAACACGACGCGCGCCGGCTCGGCCTATTCCTACATCGGCCAGACCTTTGGTCCCCGCGCCGGCTTCATCGCCGGCTGGTGCATGCTGCTGCTCTACATCGCCGGCGGCTCGGGCAGCGCGGCGCTGGTGGGGGACTTCCTGCGGGCGGCCTTCGCTGATCACGGCATCCACATCGGCAGCTGGTGGCTGGCGCTCGGCGTCGCGGCGCTGCTCATCGGCACGCTCTTCGCCTACCGGGACATGGCGGTCGCCGCGCGACTCATGCTGCTGCTGGAGCTGGGCTCCATCTGTGTCATCGTCTATCTCGGCGTGAAGATCCTGACGGCCGTCGGGGCCACTGGCGGCCTCACCGCCGCGCCGTTCCGGCCCGACCCCGCCATGGGCTGGTGGGGGGTGGGCTATGCCGTGGTGTTCGCCGTGCTGTCCTTCGCCGGCTTTGAGGCGGCGGCGACGCTGGCTGAGGAGACCGGCCAGCCGGGCCGCGCCATTCCCATCGCGCTGCTCGGCTCGGTGGTGCTTGCCGGCCTGTTCTTCGTCTTCGCCTCCTACATCCAGGTGGTGGGTTTCGGCGTCGACAACATGAAGGCCCTCGCCGCCGACGAGGCGCCGCTCAACACGCTCGCGCTGAAATACGGAACCGTGCGCATGGCGACCGCGCTGGATATCGCCGCCGCGGTGTCGGCCGTCTCCGCCGTGCTCGGCACGCTCTCCGCCGCCGGGCGCATGCTGTTCGTGCTCGGCCGCGCCGGCCTGTCGGAGGCGGCGGCGCGGGTGCACCCGGTGCATGGCACGCCGTCGGTGTCGGTACTGGTGGTGGGCCTGCTGATGCTTGCCGGGCTCCTCGCCTGGGCGCCCTTCATTGGCCCTGCCGACTATTACGACAATGTGGGGACCATCGGCGTGCTGGCGCTGATCTTCGCCTATCTCGGCGTCACGCTGGCGGCCGTCACCCACGCGGTGAAGGCGAAGAGCCTCGTGTGGCTGGCGCTGGGGCTGCTCGGGACGCTGGCCATGCTCTGGCCGCTCTACAATTCGATCTATCCCGTCCCCGCCTTCCCCGGGAACCTCTGGCCCTACGTGGTGGGCGCGTGGATCGCCCTTGGCGCGGCGCTGGCGATGCTGCGCCCGGGCATCCGCGACGCGGAACCGTAGGGCTCGCCCGATCTGGCTCCAGTCCTGCATGTCGAGCCTGCGGACGTGCGGCCGCGGCGCCTTTCCGACAGGGAGAGGGCGCGGACGCGCATCCGGGATCGGCTCGTGTCAGACACATGCGCGGGCGGGCACGAGGCGCGTCGCATGACCGACATGGGTTCGAGCGGGACGGAGCAATGGGTCGTCTGGAACGGCTCGCTGGGTGTGCTCGACATGGTCACCATCGGCCGTGTCGAGACGGGCGCCGGCGCGCGGCAGGCGTGGCTGGATGCGCCCTATGGCATCGTCGGTCCCTTCAGCCTGGATGAGTTGGAGGAGACGGGCCGCATCGCCTTCGGTGCCTGCTTCGTCATGTCCCGCCGGCGCTGGCAGGAGGATCAGGTGGAACTGCGCATCGCTGCGCAGAAGGCCCGCCGGGCGCTCATGTCCATGTTCGAGGGCGGCGAGGACGACAGCGCGCACCGCGAAGCCCTCGGCCTGCCGCCGGATGGGCGGCTCGACGCCACCGACATCAACGCCGCTTTCCGCCGCCGCGCCAAGACCGCCCATCCTGACGCCGGCGGCAGCGATGCGGAATACCGTCGTATCGCGGAGGCCCGGGACGCCCTGCTGGAGATGCTGGTGACCGTCTGAAGAGCACCCGCGATGGCCAAGGCTTAAGCCTTCGCCTATGGTGCCGCCCCGTTTCCCAGCCTGATCGTGTCTCAGTGAGCTTCGCCGCAGTCCTCCAAGCAACCCTCGATTTGACCGAGGAGGTCGACGCCGTCGCGCGTCCGGCCGATGCCGTCGTTTCCGACTTCTTCCACACCCGGCGCGACATTCCGGCGGTGCAGCGGGGGCCGATCTCCGAACTGCTCTACATCCTGTTGCGCCACCACGCCCGCCTCGGCTGGTGGCTGAAGCGGCACGGGAGGGCGGACACTCCCCGCAACCGGCTTCTGGCCTGGCTGATGCTCGGCGGCGGCAAGACCCGCGACCAGGTGCAGGCCCTGTTCAACGGCGTCAAGTTCGGCCCCGCCCCCCTCACCGATAAGGAGCGGGCGCTGCTGGTGAAGCTCCAAGGCGCGCGGATAGATCACGCCTCCATGCCGGACGACGTACGCTACGAATGCCCCGACTGGGCGGCGGAGCCTCTCCACCGCCGGTTCGGCGAGGCCTTCGCCCATGAGATGGCCGCGACGCTCACGCCTGCGCCGCTCGACCTGCGCGTCAATCCCATCAAGGCCGATCGCGTCCAGATGCTGGAGGCCCTGCGCGCCCTCGGCCTGCCGGCCGAGCTGTCGCCTCTATCGCCCTATGGCATCCGGGTCAGCGAGCGCCCGGCGCTCAACCGCCTGCCCATGCTGAAGACCGGCGAAGTGGAGATCCAGGACGAGGGCTCCCAGATGGTCGCCGTCGTGGTGGATGCCAAGCCCGGTGATCGGGTGGTGGACTTCTGTGCCGGTGCCGGCGGCAAGACGCTGGCCATCGCCGCGCAGATGAAGAACAAGGGCCACGTCATCGCCTGCGACGTGCTGGACGGCCGCCTCAAGCGCGCCGCCGAGCGGTTCCGGCGGGCAGGGCTCCACAATATCGAGACGAGGCCGCTGGCCAGCGAGACCGACCGCTGGGTGAAGCGTCACAAGGCAAGCTTCGACCGCGTGCTGGTGGATGCGCCGTGCAGCGGCACCGGCACATGGCGGCGCAATCCCGATGCGCGCTGGCGCGTGCTGGGGCCTGGGCTTGATGCGCTGCTGCCGTTGCAGGCCCGCATTCTTGCCAGCGCGGCGCGGCTGGTGAAGCCGGGCGGGCGGCTGGTCTACGCCACCTGCTCGCTGCTGGCCGAGGAGAACGAGGATCAGGTGGCCGCCTTCCTCGCGGCGCACCCGGCTTTCCGTGTCGTTCCCCTCAGCGAGGTGGCGCCGCAGATCGCCGGCTCCGCGCATCCGGACTATCTGGCGCTCACGCCCGCGCGGCACGACACGGACGGCTTCTTCGCCGCCGTGCTTCAGCGCGAGGCGGCTGCGACCGAGACGGACGCAGCCCCCGAATAGACCTTCTCACTTCTTGCGCAGCGGCACGCCCTTGGTTGTGAAGCGCTGCGCGCCAGCAGGGGCGGGCCGCACGGGGCGGCGCGTGCCGGCGGCCTTGCCGGTGCCGGGCGGTTGGTGGGCCGGCACGAGCTGGTCGGGGCGCGGGCCGATGAGGTCGGCGCGGCCCATGCTTTTTAGCGCCTCGCGCAGCAGCGGCCAGTTGTCCGGATCGTGGTAGCGCAGGAAGGCCTTGTGCAGCCGGCGCTGGCGCAGCCCCGTCACGGTCGTCACCCGATCACTGCCGCCATGCCGCACCGCCCGGAGCGGATTGACGCCGGTGTGGTACATGGCGGTGGCGGTTGCCATGGGGGAGGGCAGGAAGGTCTGCACCTGGTCGGCGCGGTAGCGGTTCTTCTTGAGCCAGAGCGCGAGGTTCATCATGTCCTCGTCGGTCGTGCCCGGATGCGCGGCGATGAAATAGGGGATGAGGTAGTATTTCTTCCCCGCCTGCTTCACCGCGGCGTCGAACATCTCCTTGAAGCGATCATAGGTGCCGATGCCCGGCTTCATCATCTTGTCGAGCGGGCCGCGCTCCGTGTGCTCCGGGGCGATCTTCAGGTAGCCGCCCACATGGTGGGTCACCAGCTCCTTGATATATTCCGGGCTCTCCACGGCGAGGTCGTAGCGCACGCCGGAGGCGACCATCACCTTCTTCACCCCCTCCACCTCGCGCACCTTGCGATAGAGGCGGATGAGGTCGTCGTGGGAGGTGTTGAGGTTCGGGCAGATGCCGGGAAAGACGCAGGACGGGCGCCGGCAGGCGGCCTCGATCTTCGGGTCCTTGCAGGCCATCCGGTACATGTTGGCGGTCGGGCCGCCGATGTCGGAAATGACGCCGGTGAAGCCCGGGGTCTTGTCGCGGATCAGCTCGATCTCGCGCAGGATCGAGCCTTCCGAGCGGTTCTGGATGATGCGCCCCTCATGCTCGGTGATCGAGCAGAAGGTGCAGCCGCCGAAGCAGCCGCGCATGATCGTCACCGAGAAGCGGATCATGTCCCACGCGGGGATTTTCGCGTCGCCATAGGAGGGGTGCGGCGCGCGGGCGTAGGGCAGGTCGTAGACCGCGTCCATCTCCTGCGTGGTGAGGGGAATGGGCGGCGGGTTCAGCCACAGGTCGCGGTCGCCGTGGCGCTGGACGAGGGGGCGGGCGTTACCCGGGTTGCTCTCCCGGTGCAGCACGCGGGAAGCGCGGGCATAGGCCTCCTTGTCCACCTCCACCTGCTCGTAGGCGGGTAGCCGGATCACCACGTCGCCCGGGTGGCGCGCGGCGCCCTCGTCCGAGGCGTCGAGGTCGTCGGCGTGGAGTTCGGTGTAGTGCTCGGGCACCCGGCGAAAGAGGGCGACGCCGCGCACGTCGTCGATGTCGCGCGGCGCCTCGCCGTCCGCGATGCGGTTCGCCACCTCCACCACGGCGCGCTCGGCGTTGCCGTAGATCAGCAGGTCCGCCTTGGCGTCGGCCAGGATGGAGCGGCGCACCTTGTCGGACCAATAGTCGTAGTGGGCGATCCGGCGCAGGGAGGCCTCGATGCCGCCGAGGATGATCGGCACGTCCCTGTACGCCTCGCGGCAGCGCTGCGTGTAGACGATGGTGGAGCGGTCCGGCCGCTTCCCGCCCTCGCCGCCGGCGGTATAGGCATCGTCATGGCGCAGCCGGCGGTCCGCCGTGTAGCGGTTGACCATGGAATCGAGGTTGCCGCCCGTGACGCCGAAGAACAGGCGCGGCTTGCCCAGCGCCTTGAACGGCTCCGCCGACTGCCAGTCCGGCTGGGAGATGATGCCGACGCGAAAGCCCTGTGCTTCCAGAAGCCGGCCGATGATGGCCATGCCGAAGCTCGGGTGATCCACATAGGCATCGCCCGTGACGAGAACGATGTCGCACTCATCCCATCCGAGCGCCGTCATCTCGGCGCGGCTCATGGGCAGGAAGGGAGCCGGCCGTCTGGCCGGGGCGGGCCAGGGCAGGAAAGTCAAAGGCTTCGTGGGGCAGACCTGTGTGTCCATGGGTGACGAATAGGGATCAAAAGCGGCAAATTCAACCGATCCCGGCCCTTGGAGGAACACATCTTCTCGTGCGGCCCCCTTCGCGTGCAAAGCGCGCTTGCGGAGGTGAAAGGTGCGCGGGGCGGCGGGCCGGGCTAGGTTGGCGGCAACGTTTCACAGCCCAGAAGTGTCTGCCTTGAAGAAGATCGGCTTTCTCTCGTTCGGCCACTGGACGCCCTCGTCCCAGTCGCAGACCCGCTCGGCGGCGGATGCGCTGCTGCAATCCCTCGAGCTTGCCGTGGCGGCCGAGGAACTCGGCGCGGACGGCGCCTATTTCCGCGTCCACCACTTCGCCCGCCAGCTTGCGGCCCCGTTCCCGCTGCTGGCGGCGGTGGGCGCGCGCACCAAGCGTATCGAGATCGGCACGGCCGTCATCGACATGCGCTACGAGAACCCCCTCTACATGGCGGAGGATGCCGGCGCGGCCGATCTCATCGCCGGCGGACGGCTTCAGCTCGGCATCAGCCGCGGCTCGCCGGAGCAGGTGATCGATGGCTGGCGCTATTTCGGCTACGGCCCGCCGGAAGGCCAGACCGCCGCCGACATGGCCCGCCGGCATGCGGAGGTGTTCCTGGAGGTGCTGAAGGGCGAGGGCTTCGCTGAGCCCAATCCGCGGCCCATGTTCCCCAACCCGCCCGGCAAGCTGCGGGTGGAGCCCCATTCGGAGGGGCTGCGCGATCGCATCTGGTGGGGCGCCAGCTCCAACGCCACCGCCGTGTGGGCGGCCAAGCTCGGGCTGAACCTGCAAAGCTCCACCCTGAAGGACGACGAGACGGGCGAGCCTTTCCACGTCCAGCAGGCCGCGCAGATCCGCGCCTACCGCGCCGCCTGGGCCGAGGCGGGCCATACCCGCACCCCGCGCGTCTCGGTGAGCCGCTCCATCTTTGCCCTCGTGGACGACCGCGACCGCGCCTATTTCGGCCGGGGCGGCAAGGAGGAGGATTCCATCGGCTTCATCGATGAGAAGACCCGCGCCATCTTCGGCCGCAGCTACGCCGCCGAGCCGGACGAGCTCATCAAGCAGCTCGCCGAAGACGAGGCCATCGCCGAGGCTGATACGCTCCTCCTCACCGTGCCGAACCAGCTGGGCGTCGATTACAACGCCCACGTCATCGAGGCCATCCTGACCCACGTGGCTCCGGCCCTCGGCTGGCGCTGAGGGCGAGTGCGCACGGCCGGCGGGGAACCCCCGCCGTGCCGGCTACCAGCCGTCGCAGAGGCGCATCCAGTGCCGGTGCTCGCGCGGGATGCGGCCGGCCTCGCAGGCCTGCCGGGCGGCGCCATCAAGCGCCATGAAGCACGACTTGCCCTCGCGCAGGTGCTGGCACCAGCCGCGATCCGCTGCGTCGTTGAACGACATGAAGCAGGATTTTCCCTCGACATAGGCCTGGCAGAAGCCACGGTCCGGGCCGTCGAAGGTCATGAAGCAGGATTTTTTCTTGGAGCAGATCTCCGGGACCGGCTGAGCCTGGGCGGAAACCCCGCCCAGCGCCGCGAGAAGCACCAGAAGTCCGATAAGCCGTTTCATCGTGTCCACCATTCGTGGGTGTTGTTGGCTCAGGCCGGGGCATCATGCCTTGTGGCGGATTTTCCCGTTCATCATGGTCAGCTCGACCTTCGCCTTGTGGATGTCGCGCGGATCGCCCTCAAGAATGTTGCGGTCGAGCACGATGAGGTCCGCAAGCTTGCCCGTCTCCAGCGAGCCGATCCTGTCGTCCATGCGGATCTGGTAGGCGGCGCCCAGCGTGTTGGCGTGGATCGCCTCGGCAACCGTCAGCCGCTCGTCGGCCGGCGCGAGCACGGCGGCATCCGGCTTCCCGATCAATTGGCGGGTGACACCCACCTCGATGGAATCGAGCGGCTTGTAGGTGGAGAAATAGCCCGCCGCCGGCCAGTCGGTGCCGAACGACACGCGCCCGCCCTCGCGCAGGATCGTCTTGGTGCGGTACATCTTGCTGGCGCGGGGCTGGCCGTAGCGCGCCAGCATGTTGATCATCGTGTCCGGATCGGCCGACGACCAGTTGGCGGAGAATTGCGCCGTCACGTTCAGCTTGGCGAAGCGCGGGTTGTCCACGTCCTCCACATAGACCAGATGGGCGATGGCGTTGCGGCGGTCGCGCCTGGGGTTGGTCGCGATCGCCTTCTCGATGGCGTCCAGCGCCACCCGCGCCGTGCGCTCGCCGCAGGCATGGACGTGGACGTCGTAGCCCGCCGCATCCACCGCGCCGATCAACTGGTGCCACTGCGCTTCCGCGAAGGGCGAGGCGCCGATGGAGCTGGGCATGTCGGCATAGGGCTCGATCAGCCACGCGGTGTAACCGCCCTGCGAGCCGTCGCCGACGATCTTCACGATGTCCACATGGACCAGCTCGCTCGACACCCGGCTGCTGACGTCCTTGAGCTTCTCGACCACATCGTCGATGGGCAGGCTCTTGACCGAATAGGAGGCCGACACCCGGAAGGGCAGGGCATCGCGCTTTTCCGCGTCCACATAGAGGTTGATGACCGCCCCCTGATCCGAGCCGATGGGCGGCACGCCGGCATCGAAGAGCGCGGTGATGCCGGCGGCGGAGGCCTTGGGCAGCCAGCCGTCCAGCAGCTTGCCCAGGTTGGCGGCGGTGATCGGCTCGACCGCATTGACGAGGGCGAGCACGGCGTTCACTTCCAGCACATAGCCCGTGGGCTCGCCCTTCTCGTCGCGGGCGTAATAGCTGAAGCGGGGGATGGGGTCGGGCGTGTCGCGGTTCACGCCGGCCATCTCCAGCGCCTTGGAATTCACCCACAGGCTGTGGCCGTCGATGGCGAAGAAGAAGGCGGGCCGGTCGGGCAGGATGCGGTCGAGCTCGGCGCGGGTCGGGCCTTCCGGCGGGAACATGTCTACCCGCCAGCCGAAGCCGCGAATGGGGCCGGTGGGGTTCTCCTTAGCATGTCGCTCGATGGCCGCCAGCGCATCCTTCAGGGTCGGCAATTGAAGATCGATGCCCGACGTGAGGAAGGCACCCAGCAGGGGATGGGTGTGTCCCTCCACGAACCCCGGCATGAGGAGGCGGCCCTTGAGGTCGATCACCTGCGTTTTTGGCCCGGCGAGGGCCATGGCCCCAGCCTCGTCGCCCACGTGGACGATGGTCTTGCCGCGCACGGCCACAGCCTTCGCCCAGGGCTGCGCGCCGGAGACGGTGTAGACCGCCCCGTTGCGGAACACGAAATCGGCCGGGCCGGTCGTGGCAGCGGCGGTCTGGGTCCCCTGCGCGCGCACCTCGCTCGCGCAGAAGACCGGCGCCATGGCAGCCGCTGCCGTCATGGCCATGCCGGCGCCGAGCACCGAGCGTCGGTTGAGCCCGCCCGCCCGGCCGAACGCCTCGAAATGGGGTGCCCATTCACACGCGATGCACATGCCGTCCCCTCCCATGAGTGGCGATGTGCTGATTGCGCATGCCCGGAACACCGCAAATCACCCGCCTTCCGATAGGGTAGCCTGATCCCGCGACGGTAAGAACGACTTCTTTTCGTGAATTGCGCCACCTGTCGCCGCTGCCCCGCCGATCCCTTGACGGACGCGAAAACGCACCCAAATCACCACCGCCGGCCACCGTGCCGGCAAAGACATCGCACCATGCGTGCGAGGTGCTTGTACCCATGTTGCTCGAAGGAGGATGTGGCTATGAGACCCACGCGAGGCGAGCGGCCGCAGGCGCCGCCGTCCCTTCAATCGGAAGCCGTCCTGGTCCACCCGGATCAGGTGCTCGATCACCCGTCCATGAGCTGCGCGGAGAAGCGCGCGCTGCTGTCGTCCTGGGCGTCGGATCGCCATGCGGTCGAGAATGCGCCAGCGCTCCGGCGTCTCGACAGCGGCGCTGTCGTTTCCGTCGACGACATTCTGGCCGCCTTGGCGGCGCTTCCCGCCGATCCGTCCCCGCCGGACGGGGCCGCCGGCTGGACCGCTGCCGAGCGGCGCCAGCGGCCCGTTTTCCCGCCATGGCGGAAAGCCCGGCGAAGGGTGAAGGGCGGCCCACCCCCGCGCAGCGGTGCCGGTGCCGCTCTGCGGCTGGTGCCGGTGAGCGACGTGAACGCGTGATGCGTCGGCGCGGTGCTGGTGCGAACCTGCGCCGTGCCGGCGCCGCGGCGTCCTCTGTTGCGGCGGCTCGAGAGGATATCAGCGCGGCGCGGGCGCGACGGCGAGGATTTCCAGTTGGTGGCGCCGTCCATCCCGGGCGGTCCAAGAAATGGACTGGTTTTCGGACAGTCCGATGAGCGCCGCGCCGATGGGCGTCATCACGGACACCTTGCCGTCCGCGATATCCGCATCCTCGGGATAGACGAGCCGCACGGTACGGGTGGAGTCCGCCGACCGGTAGGTGACGGTGGCGCCCATCTGGACAGAGTTCACCGGTGCGCGCTCCGGCGACACCAGCCGCGCCCGCTCCAACTCGGACAGCAATTCCTCTGCCACGTCCGGGATCCTGTCGAGGGCGGCGGTGGCGAGGCTGGTCAGGCGCTCGTGGTCGGCGCGGTTGAGGACAAGAGCCGGCAGGCGCTCGCGACGGGAAGGCTTTGTCATCTGAATAAACTTTCTAAAAGGCGCGCTTCGGCGCTGCCGTCGGTACAGCGACCGCGGGTTCAAGACGTAATGGAGGCTGGTCTGCGCTCTCTCTGGCCGCCGCGTGCGATCCGGGAACGGCGTCGCGTCACCCCGGCGCCCGGGGCGCAAACGCCGGACGCGGGGCTACGCTCCTGCGATGGGGCAGGGGCGGCAGAATTGGTATGGAGCGCCGGTCATCCTGTCATCAGGCCCGGCACCTTACGTAATGTCAAGTCGGCCCGCGGCGCGCAGCAGTGAGCGCCCCCTTGGACCCACCTGCGCGACAGGCCGTGGCCGCGCGCTGTTTTCTGGATTCCGTCTTGAACTGGTGCTGCGAGAGAGGATTGAAAACGTGATCCTCGGCCATTTATCTTTGAAAATAAACGATAAATTCGGACGGCGTGAAAATTCCGTGTACCAGTCCGGTGGCCGTTGGGCAAGGGCTCATGAAGAGCTACCTTCCATGATCGCTTCGAATAGAACTTGGGCTTTGTCGATCCGGAATGGTTTGAAAAATTCTGTCTCATCAGGAGTCCGGAAAAGCTCTTCAAAATCGGCGGCCGGGTCCATCAGTGGTTTTAGGTCTGAAAAATTTATTTGGAAGCCAGGGTTATTTTTGCGCTCTGACAATGCACGCGCCCAAATTTCCAGACCTTCCTCCTGCGTGTACTTTAGAATGTGGCGTACTTCCAGGTCATCACCGCTAGCAAAAATATACGGCGAGACGACGCCGAGGTCCGATCCGAACTCCAAAGCGAGCCGAGACAACTCAAGCATCGCAAGAGATTTGGGGTCCCGCTGCGCGATTAATTCATACGCTCTCCTCCTCACAGAGGTTCCCAGCACCGCGAAACGTCCAGCAAGAAGCATTTCTCGGTGTGCAGTCTTTGAGAACTCGCCCGACCAGTATCGTGCCGCCGTCGTTGGCCCAAGCGCATCAAAATCGTCGATCCAGCGCATGTCATAGACTTCACGCCGAAATGATGGATCAAATGGGGCGATAGCCACAAGATTGTCTTGAATGAACTTGCCCTGCCCTTGATGGGCTGTCGTTGCATCTTCGAGCGTCGGGAACGCATATAGGGAGGTCAACCGCGAAAGCTTTTCGGGAAAAGCCTTGCGGCGAACGCCTTCCAAGACCCCCTCCCGGCGCAGCGTTCCAACGATACCGCGGGAAATCGTATCCACGAAAAACCACGAAATGGCGGCGGGATTTGCATCTGCGGTGTCAGCGCTAATTAGAGCCCCCCTATAGACTGACCAAGCGACCCACGGCCTCGAAATGTCCACGTAAACGAAACCAAAGTCGTCTTCGCGAATTTCGCCTGATGGGGCCACAGCCAATCTCCACTAAAATAAACAGATCGGGAGAAACGCGGACGCAACAAACCCGTCCTCCGCCGCTCTCTTATCTGGGCCACGCCTGCAACTGTCCAACGCACTTCACGGCCGCTGGACGCGCCTCATCCCTAGCGCCTCCTTCCTCAATCCCCTCCGAGCGCGTAGGCGCTCTTTTCGAGCGCCCTGGCTATAGGCCGCCAGCGCTTATGTGCCCCTTCACCCAAACCACCTTGCCGTCATCAGCTTTCCATACAGCCACAGCCAAGATCGGAAACCTGAGTAAGCCCCCACCCTCCTGATGAAATGCAGCCGTGTACTTCGTCGGATCGTTTGCGCAGGGTTGGCCCTTGCTGAAGCCCTGCGAACGCAAAAACTCCTCCAGCGCCACGCTCGAACTTCCAGGAGGAGCCAACTGTTGCAGACGGCTAGTGAGTTCCGGGGAGAGGGCCTCGGGCACATTGTAGCCGTTACCCGGATAACTCGTTCTCTCGTCAGTGACCGTGCAGCCGCCTGACCACCATCCTCCTCGGCCACTCGCCCCTTCTAATAGCGGCGGAGTAGGTGGGAAAAGCCCAAGGCCGAACGCCGCAAGGTAGAGCCACGCTGCAAGTACTCCCAGAAAGATGATGCCGCCTATCTTGATCGCTCGCATGCTTCGGAGCCCCCGCTTTCCACTCACGCCTCTTGGCCCGGCGCCTGGAATGAAACAGATCGGTGGACGGAGGCGCTGAGAAAAGCGGTCCTTCCCGCGCCCTCCTTCACCCGCCTCCAACCACCCGCTGCACCGCCGACACGCCCACTCCCAGCGTCTTCGCCACCTTCAGCATCCCCATTCCCTGCGCCCGAAGCTCCTTGATCCGGGCCTCCGTCTCGGCGCCCACCGTGGGCCGCCCCAGCTTCTTGCCCTCCGCCTTCGCCCGCGCCAGCCCGGCGTTCACCCGCTCCCGGATCATGGCCCGTTCGTACTCGGCGAACACGCCCATCATCTGGAACATGGCCCGGCCGGAGGGCGTGGTGGTGTCGAGGGCTTGCTGGTGGAGGTAGAGGTCGGCGCCGCGGGCGTGAAGCTCGCCGAGGAAGGCCACGAGGTCCGCCATCGAACGGCCTAGCCGATCCACCGACCACGCAGCCACCATGTCCACCTCGCGGCGGGTGACGGCCTTCAGCATGGCGTCATAGCCGGGGCGCTGGTCGCGGCCCTTGGCGCCGGAGACGCCGGCATCCTCGAACACGGCCACCACCTCCCAGCCGGCCTTCTCCGCCACGACCTGAAGCTCGCGACGCTGGTTCTCGGTGGTCTGTTCGGAGGTGGAGACGCGCAGGTAGAGGGCGACGCGGCGAGCGGTCTTGCGGGACACGGCAGGGGCTCCGGGAAGCTGGCGATGCCCATACCGATAACAAGTGTTTACAGAATGGGTCAAGTCCCCTTCGCAAACCCGCATGGATCGGTGTCCAGGAAGGGCGGTTTCGGCGAGAGGTTTCGGTATGGGCCCTTCGGGGCGCATCACGGGCCTGTTGCAGAATCCGCCGGACGTCACGGGAGAACACGGGGAGCGGCGGCAATGACAACGGCGGCGGAGCCCAGTTCATCGTCGGCGATGTCAAAGCCCGAGACTCGCAGGGCGGAGGCTGCATGGTTCATGGCGGGTTCGCTCGGCACGTCGGAAAGCAGGTCCGGCCACCTCTCCCGGAACGCGGCCACGGCAAAGCTGGCATCCTCATGATGCCCCATTCCCTTCGCCTTAGCCGTGACGAATGCCTCCCACACCAAGAGCGGGGCTACTCCGGCCCGAAAGCGGTCGGGGTTGGTAGTCGCGGCCATTGATCCGCTCGCGGCAAACAGCGTGGAGAAACACCAGGGCATCAGGCCCAGGGCAGCGCCCAAGGCGCCGCACCCCGCACCGGCGGACCATGCCCGCCGCATCTCACGTTCCATGCCGCCACGTGCGGAGGTGATCCGCGAGAGGTCCGTACGTCGCGGCGTCCAGATGGGAGCCTCAAAACCAAGGGCTAAGGGCTCGCCCTGCCGAAGCCGCTCGCCCAGGCATCGGAGGACGGCGCCAAGGTCGAGCGCAGAGCCGATGGCACCCAGACTATCGGCCCATCCGATATTGGTCGGACCGCCAACGTCGATGCAGAGAACATTGGGTTCACGCTGGGCCACTCTGTCCTCCAATCCGCGGCTGGAGAACGTGCATTGGACGGCATCCAACTGCAACGCCTCTCCTCTGCCCAGATCGGCACGATGGGCACACGGGAGGCGCCCGGAGTCGCGAACCACTAGAAGGCCGGCCCGGCCGTCAGGATCGATCGCGGGACTCGCTGATGGGTGTCCCGCCCCGTCCGGTAGGATCGGGACGCGGCAGCCCTCGAACGGCTGCTGGCGGACTCGGTGGGAGTTGCACGGGGCATTCGGAGAGCGGGGGCGTCTCGTGCCGCATCGGCGCCCGCGCGAAAGGTGCCGGCCGCGCCCACGCCCGTGCGCGATACCGTGCGCGTGATGCGCGTAATGCGCGAGGGGCACGGGGGGTATTGCGCGAGCCTTTTTCAATCGACACCGTTTCAGAAATTTCCGCCAAATATCGCCGGTGCTCCTCCGACGAAGCCGGGGGTCGGACCCGGCACCGTGGAAGGGAAGCGCTACTGTACCGCGCCGATGACAGCGTCCGGTAGGGAATAGCCGGTCTGGCTCTTGGGCGCGAACCTGGGGGCGTCCTGAACGAGGAGACCGAGGGCCGACTGGACCGCGATGTTATTGCTGAACGGCAGGATGGATAGCATCTGCCGCCACTCGGGTTGAGACCGCTCCCGCACGGCCACGATGGGCTGCATAAAGGCGCTCGGCGCGACCCTGAAGAGGTTGTTCAGGAACGTGACCGAGGGGTTGCCGAACCACGCGTCGGACGGCAGGGCGGAGTTGCGGAAGCCGAAGAGCGGATTGGCACCGGCTACGCCAATCCCGGTGTCCACCAGCGCCGGAATGAGCGACGAGTAGGCGCCGAGCTGGAAGACCGCCGCAGCGAAGGCGCCGGGAGCAAAGCGCTCCTGGAGATGCTTCTCAGGGTCGGAGCGAGTCGCCGCTTCGATCCGCGTCCGGGCGGCGTAGAGGGCCGCCGCGGCGAAGGAGGAGGCAGCCACGTCCCAGAACACTTCCGGGTCACGCATGGCGTAGCCGTGAAGGATGTTCATGTGCCATGCGTTCAAGCCGAACCGGCGGAGCTGGGAGAAGGTCCGAAAGATCGGAGAGCGGTCCCAGACGGTGCCGGAGCCGAAGTCGTGCTCCATACTGGCCCGGCCGGCGGCCCGGTTGAGGGCCATGGTGAACGCGTGCTTCGCTTCGTCATCGGTCCAGGCATCGGGGTTCAGCCGGTTGAGCTTCGCCCCCGTCCAGTGGTCCACCGTCTCCCCGTGCTCCTTCACCTCCCGGAGGACGCGAGTGAGCATATCGTCGCCGAGGCCGAACCATTTCATCCGGTTCAGCTCCGCCGGGGAGAGCTTCGCAAGGTCCGCCGTCCCGCCGCTGCCGAAGACCGCCTCTGCATCGCGGTAGAAGCGCGAGGCCATCACCCGGCGAGCTGCTTCCCGCACCCCCCGGTTGATGATGTTCATGCCCGACAGGTGGACGACGGCCTCGGCCCCGGTGCGGGTGTAGCCCCCGATCTTGTCGAGGACACCCTGCATCGGTGTCGTGAGCATCCCATCTTCGGGAAGGCGGCGGGCCGACAGGTGCCGGAACTCGTCGACAGCGCCGAAGGCCGCGATATCCATTGCGAGGTCGCTCCGGGGATGCAGGACACCACCCCGCACAATCTCGGTGCGCAATGCCGGCATGTGCTGAAGCATCGCCCGGAGCCCTCCGACAGTGGCGATACGGGCCATGTCGGGGATTGCGGAGAGGCCGAAGTTGCCTGCCGAGGTCATCGTCGCGAGGTTGCGGACGATCTCCGCACCCTTAGCCACGGTCGACGATGCCTTCTCGTGGGGGACACCGAAGAGGCGGTCGAACATCTCCCGTAGGAGCGCCGTGTCGTCCTCGATCTTCTTGGGCGTCAGGCCCGCCTGATACCCCTTGTCGGCGACCTGTTGCAGGACGTCGCTGATTTCCTTCCGGGAGCGGATGCCGTCCAGCAACACCTCCCCATCGCCCTTGACGATCTGAATGCGACCCGCGGCCCGCCATGCCGAGGCCTGGTGGTTATAGTGGTCGAAGAGGTCGAAGGCATTGGTCTCGGTGAAGTCGCCGAGCTTGAGGCCGGTCCTAGGGTGGACGAAGGTCTCGTCGAGGTCCAGGCGAAGGTGGGTGAAGCCGGGCTTGGAGCCCTTCGGCAGGCGGGCCAGAATGTCCGCGATGTCCGCTTCCGACATGCCGATGTCCAGCATACCGGAGCGCAGAATATCCGCCGTCGCACCGTCGCGTGCCATCATGGCGAACTCGTCGAGGTTGAAGCCCCGACGCACGACGCCACTGTACAGCCCGCGGGCGAGGGTCTCGGCTTTGTCGCCAAGCTCCTTATGCGCGGACAGGAGAGAGCCTTCCAGCCACCCGATGAACTTCCGGCCCGTGGGGTCAATCGCCATGATCTTGTCGAGGCGATAGACGCGGGGCATGTAGCGCGGATTGGCTGGGACATTCTCCATCCCGGCGAGGGGGCGGCCGGGGTTGTCCGGGGTCTCCGGGCGGGGCGTAATGTTGCCCTGCCGGTGCTCCTCCAAAGCCGTTCCCAGCTCCTTCGACACCTTCACCACCTGGGGATCATAGTGAGCGTCCCGGTCGGCCCGAAGGTCCCGGCGGTGGGCCGTGATCTGCTCGGCGAAGGTCTCCCACTCGTCAGTCAGGCGCGGGGAGACGCGCTTCATCCAGTTAACGCCCCGCGCCTTGGCCCACTCGTCAAACTGGGGGTAGGCCACGCTGTACAAGCGATTGCTGCCGGCGCTCATGATCCGCAGCTTGTCCTCCCCGGCGGAGAACGGATTGACCGCCATCTCGCCGTTCGGGCCAACCTTCCCCACCACGTCGAGACCGAGCGACTGGGAGACCGCCCGCATGAGTGGGTTGTCGGAGGTGCCGCCACGGCCGGCCATATCAGGGCGGAGGCTCTCCACTGCGGTGCGCGGAACGTCCGCGTCGACAATGGACATGAGGTCGCCCTGGGAGAGTTTGACGTTGTCCACCGCGGCGGGAGCGGCACTGAGGGTGCCCTCGCCACCAGAAAAGCGCGGGAGACCCCGCTCAATGTCCGCCATCGCCCGGCTTGCAGCGTGGGCGCCCTCGTCGGCGAGGTCCCGAGTGGCCGGGTTCCGAGCGAGCGGCCCGAAGGCGAACCCGAGACCGAGACCCCAGGCGGCGGCGTAGGCATAGTCGGAATTGGTTGTTTCCTTGCCCGCGGCATCGGCGATGCCTGTCAGGGCAACATTGCCCACCGCGGCGCCGAGACCACCCGCGACACGCTGGACAAGCAGCCCGGCCTTCATGGTCCCGCCAGCGAAGGCACCGAGACCGCCAGAGGCAATCCCCGCACCGAGGCTGACAGGATCGAGGATGTCGGCCGCGAGCTGGATGCCCGTGCCGGTCCATCCCGCCTCGGCGAGGGTGCGCTCGTTCTCCGCCTGCCGCTGGGCCTGGGCCATGAGGTAGTCGGAATGGGCGGGTGACACGCCGATAAGGCGGTCGTGGAACTTCTCCGGGAGGCCCTGCTTGCGGGCTTCCAGCTCCTCAATGGTGGGCTTGTAGTCCGGCGCCGGGGCGAACACAGGGCTGTCGCGGAAGACGTAGGCCGTGGTGGTCTCGTCGGCCGCCGCCTCCACGGTGCGCCAGAGGGTCGGGCTGGGCTTGTAGGTGACGCGGTCCTGGAGGATGGCGTCATCCGCCTGGGAGCCGGCGGGGGCGAACGGCGGGGCGGTCTCGGAACGCGGGATGGTGGTGGTGAAATTGGTCGGGACGCTCTTCGCGCCCAGCGCCGAGTTCATCTTCCCGGAGGTCCAGGCGATGAAGTCGGCGTTGGTGACGATGCCGGACTTCGCCAGCCAGGGGTTCGCCTCGTAGACGACATTGCCCCAGCCGGGCTTCACCCCGTCGAGGGTGTCCTTCAGGCTGGCGGAGGGATTGGCGAGGATGCGGGGCCCAGCCCCCGCGCCCTGGTAGTAGACCACGTACATCTCGCCCGGCGTGGGATCACGGCCGAGGGCCTTCCGGGCGCGGTCGTAGGCGTCCCGCATCTTGGGCATGACGGCGCGGAGCTGGACCTCGGGGTCCGTGCTGTCGCCGATCCCGGACTTGGTGCGCTCGTCGGTGAGGAGCTGGCCGATCCCGAAGGCCGAGGACAGGGGCTTGCCGTCCTTCCCGATGGGCCGCCGGGTCGGGTCGAAGTTGCTCTCCTGCTTGAGGATGGCGACCACGTGGTTCGCCGGCAGCCCCTGCTCCTTCGCCATCTGGTAGGCGCGATTGGCGATGGCGTTGCTGTGGACGAAGAGCGGCGCGTCGTCCGCGACGGGCGGCGTGGTGGGACGCTGGTCCGCAGCACCGGGGCGCGGCGGCACGGGATCGACGGCGGGCTGGGCGGGAGGAGCGGCAGGGGCCACGGAGGTGGGGGCTGGAAGCACCTGATCGGCCCCGAGGGTGTCCGGCAGGTTGTCCACCGGGGGCATCTCGGGCGCCGCCGGGGCGGCTCCTTGGGTATCTGGGAGGTCGAGGAACAGACTATCGATGTCTTGGGGCACTCGCGTAGCTCTCTATGGTTTGGGAGCGGATGGGGGTGCCCGCCTTGGCGAGGCGCGACACACGCGGAGGCCGGCGCCGCGACGGGATTGGACCGGCCATGGCGTCGGGAAATGAGGTCGTGATTTGGGGGAGTAAGCGCCCGTGTATGACAACAGAAGGGGGAGCGCTTGCTTCAGGATTTCAGGTGAAGCCTCTTGCGGCTCTCGGTATGTTCCCGTTGCCGTGTCCTCAGAGACGACCACTTGAAGATCGCCGCTTCGGATACCGACAGGACCCGCGCAATGTCCCTGGTGGTCAGCTCAGGGAAGTGATCCAGGAGCCAGCACACGTCCATCTGCGTGGTCATTGGCCCACCGCGCCAATCGCAATAGGCTTGCAGGGCAAGAGCTGCTGCGGAGCCCCGGTGGCTCTCGACCTCGAACTTCGCTGAAGACCACCTCTCCTTGGCCCATGCCTGCCCGGCGGGGAAGAGCACATCGAAGGGAAAGCGGGTGCCCTTTTTATGGAGGCGCATCCCGAGCCCTGCGGCTTGATGTTCGAGCTTGATCCGAAGACGCCCACCCTCTGACTGAAGGAGGCCCATCTCCACCAGGACGGCCCGACCGAGGCGACGGGGGACGCCCATGCTATCGGTGAACTCGGACAAGGTCATGGACACGCCGAGGTCGAAGGAGATGGCCTCGCCTGTGACAGGGTCGGCCGTCTCTAAGACGTAGGGGACGCCCATTTTACGGTGGTCGTGTCCGGGACGGTCAGACCGCCTCCCACGTCCGCCCGAAGGGTGCGGGATTGTCGGGGGACCACCGCGCCCGGACCGCCAGCTTCCGCTTCTCAGCTTCAGCCCGTGCCAGTCGGTCCACGGTCTCGTTCAACTTGTTTCCGGCGTGGCCCCGCACCCACTTGAAAGTGGCATGGGGGCGGGCATCGGCGGCTGCGTAGAGGGCTTCCCAGAGGTCGCGGTTGGCGACTGCCTTGCCGGAGGAGCCTTTCCAGCCCCTTCGTTCCCAGCCTTTGCGCCAGACGGTGGCGCCCTTCACGACATAGTCGCTGTCGAGGTGCAGCACGGCAGGAACGTCGGCAGGCAGCGCCTTCAGCGCCTCAAGGGCGGCCGTCAATTCCATCCGGTTGTTGGTGGTGTGGTCTTCGCCTCCCGTCAGGGGGCGGGCGCTGCCGTCCTCCGTCACGATGACGGCGGCCCAGCCACCTGGGCCGGGATTGTCGATGGCGGAGCCGTCCGCATAGACGATGACGGGTCGGTTCGGAACGGCCGTCAAGTGGGCATCCCCGCGATGCTGAGCGCGGTCGCAAGGGCGAGGTGGATGACGATAGCGGATTGTGATGCGAGGCGGAAGAGCCAATCGGGCAAGGTCGGGTCCTTTATGGGAGAGGTGAGGGCCCCTCTGGAAGGGGCATGGTTGTGACAGGCCGCCAAAGGGCCTTGGGTGTCGCGCCAAAAGGGGCCGCGATTCCGCGTTCCAGAGGCTAATGTGGGTGCAAACTAAGTAATTGATTTTAATGATTTTTGTCCGGTTTTAGGGGCCTTCCGCGGGCGATATGGGCGCTTTGATGCTGCCCTCACCGTGGAGAACCTGCCGGACACCCTCCAGGCTGGCGTTGCGCTCGGCGCCGTGATCCTCGGCCGGGTGTTCATCACCGCCGGGTTCCCCACGGATGTCGCGACGGGGATGGTCCAGCTCTACGGGATCGAGGCCAAGATCGCCCTGGCGCAGATCGCCCGCGACAAGGCCGTGACCCTCACCGAGGCGCCTGCCTCGCCCGCCTCCTGATCTTCCGCTCGCCCAGATAGTACGCAGAGGTGTACGATATGAACGCTCATGTTGATCCGCGCACGGCCTCTTCCCTGATCCCCCTCGTCCGCATCGCCGGCAACCGCGTGGTCGCCAGCTCGAAGGACGTGGCGACGTACTTCGGGAAGGAGCATCGCAATGTGCTGCAAAGCATCGACGCCTTGCTTTCCGAGGCGCAGGAAGCCCGGCTGAATTTTCAGCAGGGGTTTTATACCCTCCCGAACACCGGGCCGCAGCAGCACCGATGCTACGACATGACCCGTGACGGCTTCACGCTGCTCGCCATGGGCTTCACCGGGGTCAAGGCGCTCAAGTTCAAGCTGGCCTACATCGCCGAGTTCAACGCTATGGAGGCGGAGCTGAAGGCCGGGGAGGACCGCTTCACCACCGGCCCCATTGTCGTCGCACTGGCAAAGATCAACCGGGACCTGGAGGAGCTGAAGGGGTTCTTCCGGCCGGCGGTCCAGTCTCCCACCCCTGTCGCCCCGCCTCCTAATGCCGCGGAGTTCGTGGCCGAGTACGACATCACGGCGCTCCGCCACATGCGACTGGTCCCGCTGCGCCTCGGGAACGGAGAGGCCGGCCGGGCGCTCACCATCTTTTCCAACGATCCCCGCAACAAATTCCCCTTGGAGCCTCGCGACCCGGCCGTCTACGGCAGCCGCAACAAGTACTGCATCGCTGCGGCGAAGGCCCTCTGGGGCACGTGCCACTGATGCCCGCCCCCCGCGCCCTCCGCGTCGCCCGGCTCTACTGGGCAGACGGCCAGCCCGTCCCCCTCGACATCTTCTACGAACTCCTGGAGCTGGGCTACGACGCCCAGGCCCGCTTCGGCTAAATCTCCCCGAGATCGAGGAACAAGGGCCGGGGAGAGTATGGTCGGAGGAGAGGGTCCAGGTCAGGCATTGAATAGGTCCCCTCGCGGAGCCGTGCAGGTCAGGATCATGGGCAAGGCTGCGCTGTCCGCAGTGTGGAGGCGCCGGCTGTAGCCGACGCACTCCTATTATCGCAACGTAGCGTCAGACGGCCCTCTTCATGAAATCGGCGTAGCCTTCGCGCTCCAGCACAAAGCCGACGCAACGGTCGACCAGCTCCCCACGGGACAGCTTCGAGAACTCGGTCTCCAGCTCCTTCGTGCGCGAGAGGACGGTGTTGAGCCGGGCGCGGAGGGCGGAGGCTTCGGCCCTGGCAGCCCGGGCTTCGGCGTTGTAGCGGGCTAGCTCGATCTGCTCGGATGACTTATGCCAGTCCGGGAGGATGCCCTGTGCCTTCCCCACGAGCGCTTCAGCCGTGTGGCCGAACCCCTTGGCAAAGGCTTCGAGCTTCCGCCGGGCCACATCACGCTCAGCCTCGGTGGACCCACGCTCGGCAAGGGCCTGGAGCTTCAGGGCATGGGCTGCGTCGTCCCGGTCGAAGGCTTGGGAAACCTCGGGGGTCTTGGCACGGGGCGTGGCACAGGCGTCGAGGAAGGCTCGGATGCCGCCTTCAAAAGCGTGGAGGTCCACATTTTTGGCCGAGGCGGCTTTCGCAACACGCATGTACTGCACGACGGTATTGTAGGGCGCATCGCAGTTCCGCTCCACCCACGCTTTGAACTCTCCGTGCCGAACCTGCTCCTTGGCCTTGAGGAGGTGCTCGCCAGCGCGGCGAGCCTCAAGAAGCATAGACTTGCCGTGGAAGACCGCCTGACGATGCGCGTCGTTAATTTCGTGGGCGAGGAACGGCAGGTCGATGACCGGGACGGGAAAGGTGCTGACGATGTTCATGATCGGGTGCCCCTTGTTGCGGCGATGTAGTGGAAACGGGACCTGAGCGCAGTATTTCACGCTGGTAGTCCGTGCTTTCGCGGTCCGCTTTAAGCTAGTGTGGGGGCAAACGGCGCCCTCTCGCCTTGACCCGTCAGAGCCAAAACACCTTCGCGAGAATGGCGTCCGGGCACAGGAGTCGGTTGGATAACGGGCCGCTGCATTGTGCGGCAGCCGGGGGAGTCCTTCGCCCCGCGATTCCTCGGGCTCGATGTTTGCGATGCCCATGGCATCCAGAACGCCAGCAACGCTTACTCCCGCCTCGGCGAGGACCAGAAGCCCAAAGTCCGCCGAGCGGATGTTGGCGGATTTCGCCCCCGCAAGGGCCTGATCGCTGTGTCCGAGAGCGGGCTCTACGATCTGGTGCTGCGCTCCGACAAGCCCGAGGCCCGCGCCTTCCAGGACTGGGTGACGCGCGTTGTGCTCCCCGCCATCCGCAAGGACGGCGCCTACATCATGGGCGAGGAGAAGGTCGCGACGGGCGAAGTCGCCGCCGAAGAGCTGGCCGCGCGAGTGGTCGACGCCCTCGACGCCAAGGGGATCATGGGCGACGTCGTCAAGCGACTGGAGGCGGCCGGCTTTCGCTGGAGGACCAGAAGCCGCAGTTCTTCGCCCGCCGGCTGAAGGCTGACGGCGACGCCCGGCCTCGCAGTCTGACGTAAAAGTCCCGTTCGCGGCCCGATAAATTAGAAGGCCTAACGGAACGCCAAGAGATTTGATTCCGCGAGGCGGCTACCCCCCTAGCTGAAACGCCGAATCAATTTCCACGGCCATCCTTTTTAACAAGAAAAATCAGTCACTTATTTTGGTTTTCACGGCCCCGAAGGGCTTGTAGGACTTCGCCGTCCGCCCTACATCTCCTCTCATGGGTGATGCGCCTTAACATATTGAAATTAAACAATTTGAGGAAAAATCTATGCGGATTCAGCTTGCCATCTCGCCTTGGTTCCTTTGCCTCCTGTTTCATGTTGTTCAGGCCTTGAATAGCAGCCCGGCTCAGTGTCCTTGTTTCGGGTCCTGCGTTCGTTGGCTCGTATAAAAGGATGCGGTACGGTCGAGCCCGTGACGTGTGCGTCACATCTCAGCAGCCTCGGCCGGTAAAAGGGCATCAGGCAGTGCACCAAGCAGCGCCTCTCGCTTCAGCGTGAGGGCCACGCATGAACCAACCAACTGCTCTTTGGAAAGGGCGCCATAGCTAGCCTGTAGGATGGCAACGCGTTGCCCAGCCGTAGTGATCTGCGCCAGTAAGTCGCCCTCTATGGCGTCGGCAGGAACGGGTGGAGACGCACCGCCTGAAAGCGCCGGCCGAGCATGGATCCCCGGCATTGGCCGGTCTCCGATCGCCAAGCCCCCAGCCTTTGGTGTCCCCTTCACCATCACGTCCAGGTCGTTCGACACGAGGTTCGTGTAGCGGCGAGTCGTGCTCAGGCTGGAGTGCCCCATCCATTTCTGGATGCGCCAGAAGTCCCACCCCTCCAGGGCGAACCATGTGCAGCGGGTGTGCCGCAGCGTGTGGATGGTGGTTTCGTCGGCGAGCTTCAGGTGCTCTTTGATCCGGTACCACGCCTTCCGAAGGCGGGCGCCGTTCACATCCTGAAACGGCCTTTCGAGGTCGCCGGTAGCGAGTCGGCAGCGCTCCAGGGCATCAATCGACGTCTGGAAGAGCGGGACCGTCCTATCCGACGCGGTCTTGGTGATGTCCCGCGCGAACGTGACCGAGCGGAAGTCTTCGGAGAAGTCGGACCAGCGGACCTTCTCGGCCTCGCCAAGGCGGCAGCCGGTGTCGATCAGGAACTGGAACATATCGGCTTCGCGGATGTACCCCCAGCGCTTCGCGAGCCGGATGATGGCCGCGACCTCCTCACGGGTGAACGCGATGGTCCTCCCCGGCCCCTCCTTCTGCCAGGGGATGTCAGGCATCTTGTCGAGCCTGTCCGCCTTGAGTGCGACGCGGGCCATCTTGGACACGTTGGAGAAGTAGCGGTTGATGGTCCCGTTCGAGCAACTCGACGCCTTCAGCTCCGCGAGGAAGTCGGCGAGCTTCTCCGGCGTGAAGGCCGAGCGCGTCGGCACCTTGGAGCCCACGAAGTCGACGAAGCGCTGTCCGTTGCGCTTCTGGTCCGCCGCCGACTTGGCCCCCGACCAATGGACCCTCACCACGTGATTGAAGAGGCCGCGAAGGGTGTCCAGTCCGCCAGCGGCGGCAGTCGGATTGAACTCACGCTTTTCGACTGGCTTTCCAAGTGCGAGGTCGGCACGGGCCTGGAACTCCCATGCCTGGGCTTCGGCTGGCGAGGTGAACATCTCCCGGTAGCGTATCCCCGCGACCATGAAATCCGCGAGGAATTTGGTGCCCCGTTGGCGTACAGCCATCTTCAGGTTTCCTTCTGCGTAGAAGCAAAATACCCGAGCGAGGCTGCATTCTCGCCGGGTGCATCGGCCCGGCCGCTGCGAGAGTGACGCCTCATCTGCCGGAAGAAGGGCGGTCGAACACCTCTCGCAGAATGGGGTCCGGGAAGATCAGCACCGATGCAATACCCAATTCAATCTGCATCCGTCGCGGCGCCGGCCATTCGATGGGCGATATGCCTTCCTCTTCGCAATAGAGGAGCGCCTCCGCCTGCCAAGGCTCTCCCATCCACTCGCCGAGAGTCTCTTCCATCGGCGCTTCCGCGGTCTCGAACAGCTCCCATTCCGTCAGAGCAGCCCAATGCGGGATGGAGTACCAGCCGGGAGGGGGCGGCGGATCGAGGTTGAGGCAGTCTGCCGGGGACCATCCATCCCACGTGCGGAGGTCGCCGGGGATGTCCTCGACACGGCATCCGCGGGGCGCGGAGGAGAACGGAAGGGGATGAACGTCCAGGACGTGTGAAACCATAGCGGCCCCTAGTGGTGATAAAAGCACCATTAAGGATGATATCATCACCCAATTGATGTCAACCACATGTGGTGATATTTTCACCATATGAAGCCAGTTCAATGCCGTATGGCACGTGCCGCACTTGGATGGAATACACAGGAGCTTGCCGCCAAAGCTGGCGTTGGGCTTAACACCGTCAATCGGTTCGAGGCGGGTCAAGACGCACGGGTGAGCAGCGTCGAGAAGATGCGCAGCGCCCTTGAAGCCGCCGGGGTGATCTTCGTCCCGGAGAATGGCGAGGGGCCGGGCGTGCGGCTGCGGAAGGCGCCAGCTTGACCGACGACGCGGTCCCGTCAGGGACAGCGGTGTAGAAAAAGGCTTGATGCTTAGGGATGCTCATCCTCGGCGCCGGTATACGCGCGGTAGTTCTCGGGTCCCCGCCTCGGCGAAGCAAACGAGAGTCGCTGTTATGCGGAGCCGTGGCAGCCCCCTAGCGAGGGGCAGTGCGTCACTCGCAACCAGGCATGCACTTTCAAGTTGCCAATCTTGGCGATATGCTCGCCGCAATGGATTCTGATCCACCGGAGGAGACCTTGGCAACACAGTTAGAAATCTTGCAAAATTCAACGTTTGGAAAACGAACCGCTGAAGAGGAGAGCGATCAGCTCCAATCATACTTCGTTGAAACTGAACAGTGGCGCAGGGTTTTTAGCGGCGATATCGATATCGTTTATGGTCCGAAGGGCAGCGGAAAAAGCGCGATCTACAGTCTGATTACGAAGAACGTTGACCAACTGTTCGACCGAGGAATTCTGGTCGCTAGCGGCGAGAACCCTCAGGGCACGGTCGCGTTCAAGGATGTCGCGGTCGACCCGCCAGAAACGGAGTTCGAGTTCATTAGCCTGTGGAAGCTCTACATGCTGACGATCTGCGGACAGAAGATAGTTGATCTCGGCTTACAGGGAGACAAATGCAACACTCTTCTAGAAAAACTTAGGGAGGCGGACCTTCTACCCTCGTCTGGGTTTACCCTCAGCAAAGTGCTCAAGTATGCTACTGACTACGTCAAGGGCCTGTTCCGAACTCCTGAGTCGGTGGAGGGTGAGCTAAAGGTTGACCCGACAACCGGAATGCCTCTTGGGGTAGGCGGAAAAATCGTATTCAGAGAGCCCGATGCCAAACAGGCTCGGGTCGGCGTCGTTTCGATAGAAGAGCTTTTTACGACTGCAAACGCCGCGTTTGCGGAAAACAAGATGACCCTTTGGATTCTTCTTGATCGATTGGACGTGGCCTTCCCCGAAAATTCAACAATCGAAGCGTCCGCCCTTCGGTCTCTCTTCAAGTTCTATCTGGACTCGAAGCAGCTAACCAATATCAAATTCAAGATTTTTATCCGCACTGACATATGGAACAATCTTCTCGACTCTGGATTTCGGGAGGCGAGCCACATTGAGAGGTCCCTAGAGATCAAGTGGAAGGATGAAGATCTTCTCAATCTTGTCGTTCGCCGCGCTTTATCGAATCTCACGATTTGCGAATTTTTCGATGCGGATAGAAATGTGATACTCGGAAAATTCGACAATCAAAAAGAATTCATTGGTCAACTTTTTCCAAAACAGGTTGAAACTGGACCAAATAAGCCCACAACTTTTGATTGGATTCTTGGGCGGACCAAAGATGCGCTTCATCCCGCGGCTCCGCGAGAGATCATTCACTTCCTGAATGAACTGCGAATTGCCCAAATTGCTAGGATCGAGCGTGGACAGGCGGCGCTGACTGATGGCCGACTGTTTGAGCAGGCCTCATTCAAAGAAGCGCTCCCCGCTGTTTCAAAGGCGCGGCTTGAACAGACTCTCTACGCAGAATTTCCGGCAATGAAGGCCAACATTGAGGCGCTCCGGCAACAGAAGGCGACACAGAATGTCCGCGCCTTGGCTGCTCTTTGGGGGGTGTCCGAACAGGAGGCCTTCAAGGTCGCTGTTAAACTATCCGAGATCGGTTTTTTTGAACGGAGAGGCACCCCACCTGACGAAACTTGGCGCGTGCCTTTCCTTTATCGACCGGCCCTTTCTCTCGTCCAGGGTGCGGAGGGGTAGCCCGATAGACAAAGAATTGAGGCAAGCTGTGCTTGCTTCAGTGTGGTCCCCGCGCCATTCAAGCTTCGGAGCGGAGTAAGGGGAATAGGATGTCGGCTGCATTCGATAATTACAAGGCGGCGCTGGCCGCGTACGTGAAGGCAGAGCAGGCCCTTGCTGCTATGCAAAAAACAATAGCGGCCGTGGAATGGTCTTTGCGCAGTAAGCAGTCCCCATTCAAGAGGGTCGTTACTGGGCCTGCTGAAGAGACGGGCCCGTATGTTGGCAGTTGGCCTACAGGCCCAGATATACAGCGCTGTTACGAGGACTTCTCGGCAGCCCTTTCTGCCTGCAAGCTCGCATGGGAGGGCATCCCCGCTGCCGACAAAAAGATGCTCGCCCTCCCCCCCTTCTTGGATTCGAGTAAGAGATAGCCTCGATTGCGCTTCGGCTTAGACACGTCAAGCGGACGCCTCTCCGCAGTTCGGGGCAGAACCGGAACATGTTGCCCCGTTGGTCGCCCAGAGGCTCAACCGCCGCAACGGTCGAGCTTCTGATAGTGCCTGTCGAGCGCCACGGCGTAGTCGCACGTGGCCTTGTCGCTGGCCTTGCACGCCGTCTCCAGCTCCCCGCCAAGCACCCCAGAAAAGTCAGCTAGCGCTCGAGCCTCCGATGTCTTCGGCAGCTGAACCGCCTTTACGCAGGTCTGGTTCGCTTGACCCGGACGCCCCCGGATATCTTTCCACCGTCAAGGGCATCGGCGGTTCGCACAGCAACCAGCCCCGCTCAAGTGCTGGGCGATCCCTGCTGCCTCCGGGATTGTGAGGCCCGCGCCATACGCAACAAAGACATTGTGGATGGGCGATTAATGCATTGGCGTAGTTCGCAGACAGGCTAAACAATCGGAGCCAGAAGCCGCGGCGGCGTCTAAGGATGGCTTGCATGGCGGCGAATTAAGGAGGTGTAAGCTGATGCAACTGTCTCAAGAGGTTTGGGACCTTATCTGGCCTCCAAACATAACTGGCGGAATTTCAGCAGTAGGTACAATAGCAACTGCGTTTGCAACCGTATTCTTATGGCAAGTTACCAAAAAACTCTATGAAGCGACACGGCTTATGGCTGAAGCAACGGCGCGTGCACAAGTTGTTGCGGTTATTAGGCCTAATATATGGGCGTTACACCATGCTGACTTGTACGTCGAGAATACCGGAAACGCTTCAGCGTTTGATGTTCAGGTGGAGTTTGATCCTCCCCTTGAACAGGTAGGGCGTATGGAGGGGAGGCCAATTCCTTTGAGAACCGTCAGCGTCTTGCGGCCCGGCGACAACTTGCGTTGCGCTTTGTCAGAAATGCCTCCGCTGCTGGAAATAAACTTCACCGTGACAACGAGCTGGAAAACGTCGCCGACCGATAGGGAGAGGCAGCAACTTGCCTACAGTCTGAATATGCGGGATTTCGAAGGGTGGGGCACCTTGGGGTACGCGGACCCTATGATACAGGTCGCAGATCAACTCAAGAAAATGCGAGAAGATTGGCAGTACATTGCGAGCGGGAGCCGTAGGATTAGGGTGGACGGATATTCCTCCGCGGACAGAGCGCGTGAAGCACGTGAGCATGAAGAGTGGTATGAGGAATGTAGGAAGCAAGACGCGGGGTCACCGAAGCCACCCGATACCGCAGCTACTTGATCTAGGTGAAACTCAACTGATACACCACAATTCGGGTGTATAGTTGGCGATGCCGCTTACCCCACCTTGAACGCAGGTAGCTTCGCCAGCTCCCGCATCAACGCCGCTGCCGATGCCTCGCCATAGCTCTGCCCAGTGTCCCGCTTTGTGTGCCCCACCATGAAGTAGCGGGCCTCTTCCGCTACCCCATGCTCGCGGCACAGCGTCATGAACAGGTGTCGCCAGCCGTGGTTCGGCTGCACGTTCGGATCGTTCACACCAATGTCGCGCACCCAGCCAGCGAGGCGGCCCGCCACCGTCTTCGCGGGGTGGGACTTCGTCGGGTCCTTGGGGCGGTTGGAGGCCTCTTTGTAGAACAGCGGCCCATCCCCGCGCTCCTTCACAAATTCCCGGAGCCCCTGCCGGATCAGGTCGGGATGGACGGGAACCGTACGGGGCTTGTCCGTCTTCACAGCGCCAGCCTCCGGCGATACGCGGAAGACCCATACCCCTTGGACCTCCTGGAAGTCCTGCCCCCGGAGTTGGGTGATCTCGGCGACGCGGGCGCCGGAGTAGGCGCAGAGCCAGGGCACCCATCGCCGCGCTGCCAGCATCTCGGCGGCGTTCCTGCCGGGGGCATCGTGGGCGTGGAGCGCGGCCTTCAGGATGGTGGTGGCTTCCTCGGAGGTGAAGGAGCGTTCCCGTGTGCGCGGCGGGGCCTTCCCGCTCGACCGGATACCCTGCGCCGGGTTGCTGGCAATCTTGCGGTTCGCCTTGCGCCAGTTGAGGACGGTCCCAAGAGGCGTGAGGTACTTGGCATTGATGGTCTTGGCTGCAAGTCGGCCCTCGGCGACGAGCGCGTCCTTCCAGGCGACCACGTTCTCCGGGGTGATGGCGGTGGCGTCGTCGTGCTTCACGAATTCGACGAACGCCTTCACCACCCGAAGGTGCTCTTCCAGCGTCTTCGCCCGCGGTTGACGTTCGCGGCCCCATGCCTCGGCGAGGCCGGTAAGTGTGGCGCTGGTAGCCGATGCCGGTCCCTTAGGGGCGTCGCCCGTTGTAGGGGAGGGGAGGGCCTCGATTGAGGGGAAGCGCTGGGCAACTGTGTCCGGTCCATAATCCCCCTGCGCCCGTCTCAAAAGCGTTCCGGCGGCGTCGCGGATAGCGTCTCGCATGGCAGCCGCGAGCGCGTCTCGGCTGTTATCATCCACCGTGAGCGCGTGAGCTGCGAGCACATCATCCGCGAGCGGTCCCATCTCCGAGCGCAGCTTCTCGGGATCGTCGAGGCCCTCCGAGACCGCTTGCCGCAGCTTCTCAAAGACGAAGGGCTTGCCGGGATCGTCTTCAATGTGAGCGACGAAGCCGCGATACCACACCCCCGCCAATGCCACGACCTGCTTGTGTGTGAGACGCGCCGGTCCGCTCCGCAGCCCTGTAAAGAGGCGCTGGAGATGGTCTTCGGCGATGCCGGAGCGGGCGGTGGCAACACGGGGGTTGCGGGCGTGGAGGGAAAACTTGACCTCCGACACGCCAAGGGTGGCGACCACGGTGCACTCGGGTTCGTGCCCGTGGGCCGGGAATTGAATGCGGACCTGCCGCCCTGTGACCTTGCCGCGCAAATCGGCGGGGATGCGCTTGCGGAAAGCAGGAACGGAGGTGTGTGGCAGGCGGACCGGGCGGGACATTCGAAGGGCCATTGTGGACCAGCTCTGTGTACCAGTGGAGCTGTCCGAAGTCCTTCTATCTCAAAGAAGCGTGGCCGATCAACGCCATAAGATGGTGCTGCGAGAGAGGATTGAACTCTCGACCTCTCCCTTACCAAGGGAGTGCTCTACCACTGAGCTACCGCAGCGTGCCGGCGGACCGCACGGAAGCGGGACCGCGGCGACGGGTGTGCCGTCGTCAGGAGCGCTCCTCTAGTACATGCGGCGCTGCGGTGCAAGGGGCTCGGCACCGATGGCGGTGGATGACGCGCGCACAGGGGCGCTCCTGCCCGAAGCGTCGGCGCTGTTCGCCGAAAAAATGCGCCTGCTTGCGGCTTGAGCGTTTCCTTCTGCCCAGTTAGCCTTCACGCTACGTGGCCTGGATGGGGGAAGTCATGGCAGCGGACAAGGCGCGCAAGGAAACCATCGGCGCCGTCCGGCGCACATTCGCTCCGTGGAAAGACCCCAGCCAGACCCCGCTCATCCGCTTCGAGAACGTCATCAAGCGGTTCGGCGACTTTACCGCCGTCAACAACGTCAGCCTCGACATCTATGAGCGGGAATTCTTCGCGCTCCTCGGCCCGTCGGGCTGCGGCAAGACCACCCTCATGCGCATGCTGGCCGGCTTCGAGGAGCCCACCTCCGGCCGCCTCACCCTCGCTGGCGAGGATCTCGCGGGGGTGCCGCCCTACCGGCGGCCGGTGAACATGATGTTCCAGTCGTACGCGCTGTTCCCGCACATGAATGTGGCGGACAACATCGCCTTCGGCCTGAAGCAGGACAAGATGCCCAAGGCCGACATCGATGCCCGCGTGGAGGAGATGCTGCATCTCGTCAAGCTGGAACAGTTCGCGAAGCGCAAGCCGCACCAGCTTTCCGGCGGTCAGCGCCAGCGCGTGGCGCTCGCCCGTTCGCTGGCCAAGCGGCCCAAGGTGCTGCTGCTGGACGAGCCGCTGGGCGCCCTCGACAAAAAATTGCGCGAGGAGACCCAGTTCGAGCTGATGGATCTGCAGATGTCCCTCGGCATGACCTTCCTGATCGTGACCCACGACCAGGAGGAGGCGATGACGGTGGCCGACCGAATCGCAGTGATGAACCACGGCGTTCTGGTGCAGGTGGCCCCGCCCGCGGAAATCTACGAGCAGCCCGCCACCCGTTACATCGCCGACTTCATCGGCGAGGTGAACCTCATCGAATCCACCGTCACCGCCTGCGAGGGCGAGATGACCCGGCTGACCTCCGAGGTGACGCCTTCGCCCCTCAGCGTGGCCCATCCGTGCGAGGTGGCCGCCGGGGGGAATGCCTGCATCGCCATCCGGCCGGAAAAGCTGCGGATCTCCCTCGATGCCCCGCCGGAGGGGAGCGAGAATGTCTTCGCAGGCAAGATCTGGGACATCGGCTATCTGGGTGATCTCTCCATCTATCATGTGGAGCTCGCCTGCGGTCAGCGGCTGAAGGTGTCCCAGCCGAACCTGTCGCGCCGGGTCGCACGCCCGATTTCCTGGGAAGACGAGGTGTGGGTCACGTTCGATCCGGACGCCGGCGTCCTTCTGACCCGCTGAGGAGAACCGGACATGGCCATGGCGGGCGAGAAGGGCAGGGGCCGCTGGTTCGTGATCGCGGTTCCCTATCTGTGGCTTCTGGCGCTGTTCCTGGCGCCCTTCCTCATCGTGTTCAAAATCTCGCTGTCGCAGGACGTGGTGGCCCAGCCGCCCTATGCACCGCAGCTCGATCTCTCCAACGGCTTTGCGGGGCTGACCGACTTCCTGTCACAGCTCTCCCTGGCCAATTACGGCTATGTGCTCGATTTCTCGAACGAGTTCCTGGCGGCCTACGGCTCCAGCCTCGTCATCGCCTCCATCTCGACAATCCTGCTGCTGCTGGTTGGATACCCCATCGCCTACGCCATGGCGCGGGCGCCGCGCTCCATTCAGCCGACGCTGCTGATGCTGGTGATCCTGCCGTTCTGGACCTCGTTCCTCATCCGCGTCTACGCCTGGATCGGCATCCTCTCGCCGGAGGGGCTGCTCAATCAGGGGCTGATGGCGCTGGGGGTCATCGATACGCCGCTGGAGATTCTGAACACCAATCTCGCGGTCTATATCGGCATCGTCTATTCCTACCTGCCGTTCATGGTGCTGCCCCTCTACTCGGCGCTGGAGAAGCTCGACCTCACGCTTCTCGAGGCCGCGGCGGACCTCGGCTGCCCGCCGGTGAAGGCTTTCTGGAAGATCACCTTCCCGCTCTCCCTCCCCGGCGTCGCCGCCGGCGCGCTCTTGTGCTTCATCCCGGCGGTGGGCGAGTTCGTGATCCCCGATCTGCTCGGCGGCTCGGACACGCTGATGATCGGCAAGTCGCTGTGGACCGAATTCACCGTGAACCGCTCCTGGACGGTCTCATCGGCGGTGGCGGTGCTGCTGCTGCTCGTGCTGGTGATCCCCATCGTGATCTATCAGAACATCCAGCAGCGCGAACTGGAGGCGGGCAAATGAGAAAAGGCCTCACCTGGTTCAACGTCACGTCCATCGTGCTGGGCTTCGCCTTCCTCTACATCCCGATCATCCTTCTGGTGATCTACTCCTTCAACGCCTCCCGGCTCGTCACCGTGTGGGCGGGCTTCTCCACCCAGTGGTACTGGTCACTGCTGGAGAACGAGCAGCTCATCGACGCCGCGTGGGTGACGCTGCGCATTGCCTTCTTCTCCTCGCTGGTGGCGACCGTGCTCGGGACCATGGCGGCGCTGGCGCTGACGCGCTACGGGCTGTTCGGCGGCCGGACGCTGTTCTCGGGCATGATCTATGCCCCCCTCGTCATGCCGGAGGTCATCACCGGCCTGTCGCTGCTGCTGCTGTTCGTGGCGGTGAACTTCGATCGCGGCTTCTGGACGGTGCTGCTCGCCCACATCACCTTCACCATGTGCTTCGTGGCGGTGGTGGTGCAGTCGCGCCTCGTCACCTTCGACCGCACGCTGGAGGAGGCGGCCCTTGATCTCGGCTGCCCGCCGCTCCAGACCTTCTTCAAGATCACCTTGCCGCTGATCCTGCCGGCGGTGGTGTCCGGCTTCATGCTGGCCTTCACCCTGTCGCTGGATGATCTCGTGATCGCGAGCTTCACCACCGGCCCCGGCGCCACGACGCTGCCCATGCGCATCTATTCGCAGGTGCGCCTCGGCGTGACGCCGGAGATCAACGCGGTCTGCACCATCCTCATCGCCATCGTGACGGTGGTGGTCATCATCGCCTCCATCGTCACCAAGCGGGCGGAGAGCCAGCGCGAGGCGGAGGAGCGGGCGGCGCTGCAATAGGGCGTCAGGGACAATCCGCAGCGTGCGCATCCCACGCGCACGCTGTCGTCAGACGGTCCCAAAGGCGCTGAAGGTAGTCACGATCTGGGCCATGAGCAGTACGGCGCCGGCCAACATCGCGCCGCCCATCAGCAGCGCGAGCCCACGGTTACGATCGGCGGATACGGAGGCGGCGGAGGCCATGCCACGAGCTCCTGGTGTTCGAGTCACCGCGAGCGTGGCAGCAATTCGTTAACCATAACCTTAAGAGTCAGCGATCGGGCCGACGCGCAATAGGGCCCCTCAGCGGCCTTCCCGCACCCACGCGGCGGTGATGAAGCCCAGCAGCAGGAGCAGGCCGGAGAGGCCCGCGAACATCGGGAACAGGCCGATGCCGCGCACCACCGAGACGTCGCGTGTCTTCAGCCCCATCCAGTCCTCGCCGGCCAGCCGGTCGGAGGCGGAGACCTGCACGAGGCGTGGCACCTGGCCGTTGAGGTCGGCAAGACGCCAGACCCCGCCGCCGGTGGCCGCCGCGATGGGGGCGAGCACGTCGCGGGTGCTGGTCACCTCGGCGAATTCCTTGGGGTTCAGCGGGCCGATATTGGCGAGGGCATTCAGCGTGCCGTTCTGCGCCCGCCACAGGCCGAGTTCATCGGCCGGCGTCTTCGCGCGCCACAGGCCGGGCTCGACCTGCGTGAGGGTGAGGGTGCGAAGCGCCCCCGAGGGCGTGGTGACGGTGGCGGCCGGTACCTGATCGGCCATGGTCTGTCGCTCCACCACCAGATCGCGGCCGGAGACGGTGAGCTTGAGGCGCTCCTCCTCCAGATCCGGCTCCTTCATCAGCCAGTGGGAGAGGCGGCGCAGCAGGTCGATGTGGGGCCCGCCGCCCTCGTAGCCGCGCGCCCACAGCCAGATGTGGTCCGAGAGCAGGAGCGCGACGCGGCCCTCGCCCACCCGGTCCACCAGCAGCACCGGCTTGTCGCCGGGCGCGGACATGAGGCTGGTGCCGGAGCGCGCCTGCGCATCGATCACACGGAAGAAGCGGCTCCAGTGGGGCGGATCGCTCTCCGAGCCCGGCAGGTTGCGGGTGACGGGATGGCGCTTTCCGGGGTCGGTGAGCTTGGCGTGATACGGCGCGTCGGTGGCTTCGCCGCGCGGTATGCCGGGAAGGATCTCCTCCAGCGGCGTGTTGTAGAGCGAGCCGGTGTCGAGGAAGTCCGTCCCCGCCGCCACCAGCACGGCACCGCCCGCGCGCACGTAGCGCACGATATTGTCGAAGTAGATCTGCGGCAGCACGCCCTGCTGGGCGTAGCGGTCGAAGATGATGAGGTCGAAATCCTTGATCTTGGTCTGGAACAGCTCGCGGGTCGGGAAGGCGATCAGCGAAAGCTCATTGATGGGCGTGCCGTCCTGCTTCTCCGGCGGGCGCAGGATGGTGAAGTGGACGAGGTCCACATTGGCATCGCTCTTCAAAAGATTGCGCCAGGTGCGCTCGCCCACGTTCGGCTCGCCGGAGACGAGCAGCACCCGCAGCTTGTCGCGCACGCCATCGATGGCGACGGCGGTGCGGTTGTTCACCTGCGTCAGCTCGCCCTCGAGCGGGGGCACCTCGAACTCGACGATGTTGGGGCCGGCGTGGGTGATGTCCACGTCGATGCTGGCGCTGCGGCCGGTTGTGACGGTGGGGCGGCCGATCACCTCGCCGTCGCGGCGAATGGTAACGGGCACGCGGGCGCCGGCGGGCGCGCCTTCGTCCGTGACCTTGAAGGTGATGGTCTGCTTCTGGCCGACGATGCCGAAGCGCGGCGTCTTCTCCAGCGCCACGCGGCGGTCGCGCTCGCCGGCGCGGCCGGTGATGAGGGCGTGGACAGGGGCGGAAAAGCCCAGCGCGCCGGCATTCTCCGGCGTGTCGTGGACGCGGCCGTCGGTGATCATGATGGCCCCGGCCACCCGCTCCGGCGGCACGTCGGCAAGGCCGGCCGAAAGCGCGGAGAACAGGCGCGTGCCGTCCGCCGAGCCGTCGCCCGCATCGGCCTCGATGGTGCGCACCTCGACGCCGGAGAGCTTGCCCAGCCGCTCGGCGAGCTGGGCGCGCGCCGCCTCGGTCTGCTGGGTGCGTTCGCCGAAGGACTGCGACTGGCTCTTGTCCACCACCAGCGCCACGACGGAGGACAGCGGCTCGCGCTCCTCGCGGGTGAAGGAGGGATTGGCGAGCGCCAGCAGGCCCACCGCCAGAGCCAGCGCCCGGAACACCGAGCCGCGGGTGCGCGAATAGACCAGCAGGCCGGCCAGCAGAGCGGCCGCGACCGCCACCGCGATCAGCGCCGGCAGCGGCAGGAAGGGTGAGAAGGTGAGGCCGTAGCTCATCGGATGGATGTCTTCCTCACTGCCCCAGCCGTTCCAGAAGCGCAGGCACGTGGACCTGGTCCGCCTTGTAGTTGCCGGTCAGCACATACATCACCATGTTGGCGCCGGCCCGGAAGGCGATCTCCCGCTGGCGCGGCTCGCCGGGAGTGAGCGGCAGCATCGGTTCGCCGGAACGTGAGACGGCCCAGGCGCCGGCCAGATCGTTCGAGGTGATGATGACGGGGGACACGCCGTCGCCGGCGCGGGCGGGACGGTCGGCATCGTCGCGCGCGGCGGGCAGCGCCTCCACCCAGGTTGTGCCGCCGGTGAAGCGGCCAGGGAAGTCCTTCAGCAGATAGAAGGCCTTGGTCAGCACGTGGTCGCGTGGCACCGGCTCCAGCTCCGGGATGTCGAGGCGGGAGAGAATCTCCTTCAGCCGCGCTTGCGCCGGGGTGAGTGGTGCGCCGGGGCCGCCGGGGGATTCGATGGCGTCGCGGGTGTCGAAGATCACCGTGCCGCCCTGCTTCATATAGGCATCAATGCGCGCCAGCACCGGCTGCGCCGGGACAGGCGTGTTGGCGAGGATGGGCCAGTAGAGCACGGGGAAGAAGGCGAGTTCGTCCTTGGAGATGTCCACACCCATGGCTTCGCCCGCCTGCAGCGCGGTGCGCTGGCCGAGGAAGGTGGCGAGGCCGTCGAGGCCGGCGCGGGAAATCTCGTCCACCTCGCTGTCGCCGGTCACCACATAGGCGAAGCGGGTCTGCGTGGTGGCCTTCAGGGCGAAGGCGTCGTCGGCGCGGGCAGGCGCGGGCACGAAGGCGCCTGCGGTCGCGCCCAGCAACGCGGCGGCGAGCAGGGCGGCGGCGGCACCGCGCCGGCCACGTGCGCCGCCCATGCGGGAGAGCCCGCCAGCGAGGAAGAGCACGGCCAGCGCATCCAGCAGCAGCAGCAACATGGCAGCGATCAGGATCGGCCCACGCATGTCGCGCGGCGCACTCTCCTGCAACGGCTCCGTGCGCCCGCCCAGCACGGCGAGGTCGAGCGCCTTGGGCCGGTCGGCGGGGAGCAGGGTGTTCACGGCCACGAGGCCATCCGGCGGCCCGTAGAAGCCGGGCGGGTGGTCGGCGGTGGAGCGGCCGCGATAATCGGCGGGCAGAGCGCGGGCGGTGGGGCCGGCGGGACGGAAGGCGCCGAAGCCGTCGAGCACGCGGGCAGGCGGCAGCGCCGCCACATCCGGCCGTCCGGCGGACGGAACCGCGGTGCCGGCGGGCGCCGTCTCGGGCGGGGGCGGGGCGTCGGACAGGGCAACCACGTGGCGCAGCATCTCAACGAATGTGCCGGAAAGGGGCAGGTTCGACCAGGAGGTGTCGCCGGTGACATGGAACAGCACCAGCGCGCCCTTGCCCCGGCGGGTGCCGGTGACGAGGGGCGTGCCGTCCGCCAGCGTCGCCCAGGTGCGATCGCCAAGCGTGCCGTCCGGCTCGGCGAGCACCTGCCGGTTCACCGTCACGTCGTCGGCTGCCTTGATGTCGCGGAAGGGGCCTTCCGGCGTCAGGGAGCCGAGCTTCTGCGGCGTTTCCCATGAAAGGGAGCCGCCCAGAACACGGCCGCCCCGGCGCAGGCGCACGGGCAGGAGATCGTCCTGCGCATTGGCAAGTCGCGGCCCGGCGAAGCGGATCAGCACGCCGCCGTCTTCCACGAACTTGGCGAGCCGGTTGCGGGTGGCGGGCGGGATGGTGCCCACGTCGGTCAACGCCAGCACGGGCAGCCGCTGGTCGAGGAAGCGGTTGATGTTCTCCGTGGCCGATCCCGTCTCCGCCACGCGCAGGTCGGCGAAGGGGCCGAGGGCGCGGGAGAGGTAATAGGTCGGCGCCAGCAGCGGCTGGCCGGTATCGGTGGAGGTTCCGGAGACGATGCCCACCGAGCGCCGCCGCCAGCGCTTGTCGAGCAGCTGCACGGCGCCGGCCGAATGCTCGCCGGCAATCTCCAGACGGGCCACTTCGTTGCGCAGTTCCACCGGCAGGTCGAAGCGGGCGTCCACCTCGCTCGCGCCCTCGGGCAGGGTGAAGGGCGCTTCGGCGAGCACGAGGCCGCGCATGTCGCGGGCCGTCACCCGCCCGGCGCGCGGGGCGCCGGAGGTGGGGCGCAGCACCTTCACCGTGAGCGCCTCGGCAGCGTTTTCCGCGCCGGCAAGGGCAAGCGGCTCGGCGACGCCGCCGCCCACCACCAGCAGCCTCGCTCCTGCGCCGAGATCAGCGAAGGCCCGGGCGGTGTCGGGATCGGCGCCGAGGTCCACGCCATCGGAAATATAGACCACGCCGGCAGCGGGTTCGGTGCCGAGGAGGCGTCCGGCCAGCGCCAGCGCCTCCTTGCGCGCGGGCGCATAGGGCACCGGCTCCAGCGACCGCAGGCGGTCGCGGGCGGCGGCGGGGGTGGAGAGGGTCGCTTCCCGCGGGACGTCGCCGGTCGGGATGAGGGCGACGCCGCGCCCGTTGGTCTCCGCCTCGTCGATGAGGGCGGCTGCGGCGCTGCGGCGCGCTTCCCAGCTCGCGGCGGCGGGCCAGCCCTGGTCGATCACGATGAGAAGCGGTCCGGTACCGGCCGGCGCCGTCGCCGGCGGATTCCAGATGGGGCCGGCGGCGGCGAGGATCACCAGCGCCGCCAGGAGCAGGCGCAAAGCCGTCAGCCACCACGGCGTGCGGGCCGCGCTCTCCTCCTTGGGCGTGATGCCCAGCAACAGGCGCAACGGCGGAAAGCTCACCTCACGCGGCTTCGGCGGCACCACGCGCAGCAGGAACCACAGCAGGGGCAGAGCAAGGAAGGCGGTGAGCAGCAGCGGCGCGGAAAAGGCCAGGGGAAGACCGAACATCAGGCCGGCCCTCCGGAAACATAGGCATGTCCGCCGCCCTTGGGCATTGCGGACGGGCCGCCGCCCGCGCCCATGCGCTGGTGCAGGGCGAGCAGCAGCTCGCTCGCAGGCCGGTCGGTGCGGTGGATGGCGAAGCTCCAGCCCAGCCGTTCGGCGGCGGCGCGAAGGCGCGCGCGATGATCCGCCAGCTTCAGCTCATAATCCGACTTCCAGCTCTCGGCGCGGCCGACCGTGAGGCGGTCGCCGCCCTCCGGCTCGTGAAACTCGATCCGGCCGGAGAAGGGAAAGGTCTCCTCCGAGGGATCTACGATCTGAACCAGATGGCCGTGGGCACCGGAAGCGGCCAGCGCATGCAGGCGGGCCGAGACCTCCTCTGCGGGGCTCCAGAAATCGCCCAGAAGCACGATCTCGGACAGGGGCGAGGGGCCGAATTCGGGCGGCAGGCTTCCCGGCAGGCGGGGCGCCAGTACCACAGCCTCGGCCATGCGCTCGACGATGCGGCGAGTGGCGGAGGGGCGCATCAGTTCGGGAATGCCCACGCGCTCGCCGCCCTTCACCAGAAGCTCGGCGAGGGCGAAAGCGACAATCAGCGCGCGCTCGCGCTTTGGCGCCTGCCCGCGGGAGGCGTAGTCCATGGAGGCGGAGAGGTCGGGCCAGATCCACACGGTGTGGCTGGCCTCCCACTCGCGCTCTCGCACATAGAGATGATCGTCGCGGGCGGAGCGGCGCCAGTCCACGCGATTGGCCGGCTCGCCATCCACGAAGCGGCGATACTGCCAGAAATTCTCGCCCGTGCCGGAGCGGCGGCGCCCGTGCAGCCCGTGCTGCACGCTCATGGCGATGCGCCGGGCCTCCAGCACGAGGCGCGGCATGGCTGCGGCAAGGTCTGCGGCCGCGAGGGCAGACGCCTCTACGGCGTGACGCTGCCTGTCCTCGGGCGAGCCTTTTTGAGTGTTGGCCATGGGCGCGGGCCGGTCCGCGCTCACCCGAGCCGCTCGGTGAGGCGGCGGATGATGTCGGTGACGCTCTGGCGTTCGGCGCGGGCCGCGAAGGTCAGCGCCATGCGGTGCTTCAGCACCGGCTCGGCGAGGGCCACCACGTCATCGAGGGAGGGGGCATAGCGCCCATCGAGCAAGGCACGGGCGCGCACCGCGAGCATCAGCGCCTGGCTGGCGCGCGGGCCGGGGCCCCAGGCGATATAGGCCTGCTCCGGCCCTTCGGCGCCCGGACGGGCGGAGCGCACGAGGGTGAGGATGGCCTCCACCACCGATTCGCCCACCGGCAGGCGGCGGACAAGGCGCTGGGCGGCGATGAGATCGTCCACCGTCATGGCGGCGCGGGGCTTCTGCTCCTCCGCCGAGGTGGTCTCGAACAGAATGCGCCGCTCGGCGTCGCGATCCGGATAATCGACGTCGATCTCCATCAGGAAGCGGTCGAGCTGCGCTTCGGGGAGGGGATAGGTGCCTTCCTGCTCCAGCGGGTTCTGGGTCGCGAGCACGTGGAAGGGTTTGGGCAGGTCGTGCCGCTCGCCGGCAACGGTGACATGGTATTCCTGCATGGCCTGCAGCAGGGCGGACTGGGTTCGGGGCGAGGCGCGGTTGATCTCGTCCGCCATCAGAAGCTGGGCGAAAATCGGCCCCTTGATGAAGCGGAAGGCGCGGCGGCCGCCGGCCGATTCCTCCAGTACCTCGGCGCCGAGGATGTCGGAGGGCATGAGGTCCGGCGTGAACTGCACGCGGCGGGCGTCGAGGCCGAGCACGGTGCCCATGGTGTCCACGAGCTTGGTCTTGGCGAGGCCGGGCACGCCGACCAGCAGCGCATGGCCGCCTGCGAGGATGGTGATGAGCGCGCGCTCCACCACCGTTTCCTGGCCGAAGATGACGTTGGAGATGGCCGCGCGGGCAGCCTTCACATGGGCGGCGGCGGCTTCCGCGTTGCGGATGATCATCTGGTCGAGGTCGAAGGTCTCGCCGGCAGCCGACATATGCTCATCTCCTACACGCCAAATACGATCCGCACGCCCGAATGGCCTGCACGCCGGACACGTCCCGCAAGCTTGCTGCCAAAAGCGGCAACAAAACGCCTCCGGCCTTCATCCGCCGGTCCGTTCCACCCTTTGCCTGTTTACCGGGCATCGGGCGGGCCGGTCCATGTGCCGGCCTGGGACAAAGCCCGAGTCGCGGGGGAGACTGTGCATCCCCGGACCCAACGCCCGTCTCGCGAAGTCTTGCAAACGTCGCGCCACCCGGACAGAGAGCTTACGATATGATGCGCGTCCGTCGAGCCCCCGCGGACGCCGCGCGGGTGCGGCGCACTCACGTCATCGCGAGCCTGCCGCCCCCGCGGTGCGACCGGGCCAAGGAGACCAGATGCCTGCCCCTGCGCCAGACACGCCCCCCGTTCCGCCGGCCAGCCCCTCCGACGCCCCTGCGGCGGCGGGCCGGCTGGAGGCGCTGATGGCGGCCGCGCGCGCTGGTGGCGGGAAGGGGCCGGCGCCGGTGGAGCTTTGGAACCCGCCCGATTGCGGCGACATGGACATGGTGATCCGCGCCGACGGCACATGGACCTACATGGGCACCCCCATCACCCGCCCGGCTCTGGTGAAGCTGTTCGCTTCCGTGCTGGCGCGGGAGGGTGAGCGGTTCGTCCTGAAGACGCCGGTGGAGAAGGTGGGCATTCGGGTGGAGGATGCGCCGTTTCTTGCGGTGGATCTGGCCGTGGAAGCGGTGCCGGAGCCGAATGCGGCCGTCGGCCGCACCGCGCATCGCACGCTCGTCTTCCGCACCAATCTCGATGACGTGGTGCGCTGCGGGCCGGACCACGCGCTGCGGTTCGCCCGGGGAGCGGGGGAGGGCGAGGTGGTCCCCTACCTGCATGTTCGGCGCGGTCTGGAGGCGCGGCTGTCGCGGGCGGTTCATCTCGACCTGATGGATCTCGGGGAGGTGCGGGACGACGGTGGCGTTCCCATGTTCGGGGTGGCGTCGGGTGGACTTTTCTTCCCCATCCTTCCGGCAGCCGAACTGGGACTGGACTGATGCGGGTGTCCGACGACGCGTTTTCCGAGGCCAACAGCGCCGGTGGCGGCCTTGACGATTTCCTCCACCGCGCAGGCGAGCGCCTCTCGCCCGTGGCACCTCCCTTTTATTCGGAGGGCGACTTCCTCGCGCTGAACGGTGACCACGCCCTGCAGCCGGAGAAGGTCAGCCTCATTCCGCAGGAGCGCCCACGCCATGCGGCGGTGCTTGTGCCGGTGATCGCGCGGCCGGAGCCGACCATCCTGCTCACCCTCAGATCATCCCATCTCTCGCAGCATGCGGGGCAGGTGGCATTTCCGGGCGGGCGCATCGATCCCGGCGACAAGGACGAGATCGATGCCGCCTTGCGTGAGGCACGCGAAGAGGTGGGGCTCGATTCGGCGCTGGTTCGGCCCCTCGGCTTTCTCGATGGCTATCTCTCCGGCACCGGCTTCTGGATCGTCCCAGTGGTGGGGCTCGTCGATCCGGCCTACACGCTCACGATCAATCCCGCCGAGGTGGATGAGGCGTTCGAGGTGCCGCTCGGCTTCCTGATGAGCCCGCGCAATCACGAGCGCCAGTCGCGGGATTGGAACGGCACGCTGCGGCACTTCTACGTGATGCCGTTCGAGGGCCGGAACATCTGGGGCGCCACAGCGGGCATGCTGCGCAACCTCTATGAGAAGGTCTATGCCTGATGGCGCGCAGCCTGCTCATCGAAATGGCGCTGTTCCTGACGCCGTTCCTGATCTACGCCGCTCTGCTGATCGCGACCAAGGGCTCTGCGATTCCTGCCAATTGGTCGCCCCGCGCCCTGGGGATCGCCGCGACTGCAGCAGTGGGGCTTGTGGTGCTCGGCCTGTTCCTGTTCGAGCATGACCGCGTGGCGCCGCCCGGCGCCCATTATGTTCCTGCGCAGACCAAGGACGGCGTGTTCGTGCCGGGGCATTTCGAATGACCGCCAGCGTCGCCGGTGCACCCTTCTGGACGACGCCGGGACTTGCCCCGCTCCTCGCCGCGCTGAACGGTGACGGGGAGGAGGCGCGGGTGGTCGGCGGGGCCGTGCGCAACTCCCTGCTCGGTCTGCCCGTGATCGACGTGGACATCGCCACCACCGCCTTGCCGCAGGAGGTCGCCGCCCGCGCCGCCCGCGCCGGCCTGAAGGCGGTGCCGACCGGCATCGAGCATGGGACGGTGACGGTGGTCTCCGGCCATCACGGCTATGAAGTCACCACCCTGCGGGAGGATGTGGAGACGGATGGCCGCCGCGCGGTGGTCCGCTTCGGCCGGAGTTGGCAGCACGATGCGGAGCGTCGAGACTTCACACTGAACGCGCTCTATGCGGCGCCGGACGGCGCGGTGGTGGACCTGGTGGGGGGGCTCGCCGACCTCAAGGCGCGCAAGGTGCGTTTCATCGGCTCGCCGGAAGCGCGCATCAGCGAGGATTACCTGCGCATCCTGCGCCTGTTCCGGTTCCATGCGGCCTACGGCGCCGGCGCCGTGGATGAGGCTGCGTTTTCCGGCGCCGTGCGGCTTCGGCAGGGGCTGCTCGCCCTCTCCCATGAGCGGGTGCGCGCCGAATTGCTGAAGCTGCTCATGGCTCCCCGGGCTGCGGAAACGGTTGGGGTCATGAGCGATGCAGGGCTGATCCAGCCCTTGATCGGTGGCATCGCCGATGCGCGCGCCTTGGCCCGGCTCGTGGAGATCGAAGCGCAATGGCGGGCGGACGGCTGGAACGTGCCGCCCGATGCCATCCGGCGCCTCGCCGCCCTCGCGGTGCGGGTGCCCGACGATGCCGAGCGGCTGCGCGGAAAGTTGCGCCTGTCCAACGCCGAGGGGCGGCGGCTCGCCCTCATGGCCGGCCCCGTGCCGCAGATAAGCGACGACGCGGCGGCGCAGGCTTTCATCTACCGGACGGGTGCGGAAGCCGCGCGGGACCGCGCGCTTCTGGCCGCGGCCCACGGACGTCCGGACATGGGGAGGATCGGCCGGTTGACCGCACACTGGGCCGTGCCGCGGCCACCTTTCGGTGCCGGGGACCTGCTGGCGTTGGGCCTCAAGCCGGGACCGGCGCTCGGGGCCGCATTGCGGCGCGCCGAGGCGGACTGGATCGCCACCGGCTTTCCCGACGAGCCGGGCCGTATCGCCGCCCTGCTGCGGGCGGCGATCGCCATGGATGACGAGCCTTTTTGAGGCTCAGTCCTCTTCGTCTTCTTCCTCGTCCTCTTCCTCGAAATCGGCGATTTCGAGCTTCTCCACCGCGACGGCGGGCAGGGTTTCCCTACGGAACTCGCTCACGTCCTCAGCGAACCACACCACCGAGATCTCCGTCTCGGAGGCGGTGACGACGGTGAGGGCAGGGCTGCCGGACTTGAGCTGGACGATGTCTCCGGGGGCGAACGCCATGGCTGTGTCTCCGGGCCGGCCGTGAATGGGCCGGCGCAGCAGCAGCCATAATGGGCCTTCATGACGGGCCGATCACGGCCACTTCACCACCGGCGGCATGGAGGAGAGGATCGAATCCACATTGCCGCCCGTCCGGAGGCCGAAGATGGTGCCCCGGTCGTAAAGCAGGTTGAATTCCACATAGCGCCCGCGACGCACCAGCTGCTCCTCGCGGTCCTCCTGCGTCCACGGCGTCGACATGTTGGCGCGCACGAGGCGGGGATAGACGTCGAGGAAGGCGAGGCCCACGTCGCGGGTGAAGGCCAGATCGTCCTCCCAGCGGCCGGTTCCGGCCGCGGCCGAGTCGAGATAGTCGTAGAAGATGCCGCCGATGCCGCGCATCTCGTTGCGATGCTTGAGGAAGAAATAGTCGTCGCACCACGCCTTGTAGCGCGGATAGTCCGCCACCTTGTGGGCGGTGCACGCCGCTTCCAGGGCGCGGTGAAAGGCGATGGTGTCCGGGTCTTCCTGCGTCCGCCGCCGTGACAGAACCGGGGTCAGGTCCGCGCCGCCGCCGAACCACGCCTTGGTGGTGACGACGAAGCGCGTGTTCATGTGAACGGCCGGCACGTGGGGGTTCGCCATGTGGGCGATGAGCGAGATGCCCGAGGCCCAGAAGCGCGGGTCCTCGGCGGCCCCGGGGATCTGGGCGCGGAACTCGGGGGCGAACTCGCCGAACACCGTGGAGGTATGCACCCCCACCTTCTCGAACAGACGCCCGCGCATGAGCGCCATGGTGCCGCCGCCGCCCGGCGCTCCGGTATGGTCGGTGCGCGCCCAGGGTGTACGGACGAAGCGGGCGGGGGAGGGGCCGTAAAGCGCAGGATCGGCCTCATTTTCCAGCGCCTCGAAGGCGGCGATGATGCGGCCCTGCAAGTCCTCGAACCAGGCGCGCGCCTCGGCGCGGCGGGCGTCGAGCGCCGCGGCACCGGACCCGGAGGCGGCGGAAGCGGGGGGCACGGGATTTTCCATGGGCGTTCCGCCTTCGGTGTTCTGTCGTGGCGGCGCTTCTATCGCCTCCCTGCGGCGGAAGAAAGCTCAGGCGGGCAGGCCGCCCGTCTGCCGCAGGGCCTCGGCGAGGACGATACCGGCGCTGACCGCCACATTGAGCGAACGCACGCCCGGCCGCATGGGAATGCGGACGCGCGCGTCCGCACCGGCATGCACGTCCGGCGGCACGCCGGCGGATTCGCGGCCGAACAGGATCACGTCGTCGCTCCGGAAGGAGAAGCCGAACAGCGGCTCGGCGCCGGCGGTGGTGAGGAGCACGAGGCGGCGGCCCTCGGCGCGCCGGCTCTCATCGAAGGCGGCGAACGAGGCGTGCCGCCGCCAGACCACCTGGTCGATATAGTCCATCCCCGCCCGGCGAAACCCGGCATCGCCCACCGGGAAGCCCGCAGGCTCGATGATATGCACCTCCGCCCCCAGGCAGGCGCCGGTGCGCAGGATGGCACCGGCGTTCTGCGCGATGTCCGGGCAATAAAGGGCGAGGCGCAGGGTCAAGGCGAAGCTCCGGCGGGGACGCCGCCGGAGCGGGTCTTAAGGTCAGTTGCTGCAGGTCATCTTGGACCAGGTCGTATCAAGCGGCATCAGTGTGATCGTCAGCTGGGTGGGATTGGCCAGGCCGATGTTGCTGCTGTTCTCGCACACGTCGTCATAAGCGAATGCATAGGCGCCGCCACGGATCGAATTGGCGTGCATGGTGCTTGCATAGAGGTTCACCGGCATCTGCGTATAGGCGTTCTTCACCGGGCAAGCTGAAATATCCTTGTTCGTCAGGAAGATCGAGCGCAGGAGAGCCGCCTGGATGTAACGCTGGAGGTCGCCAACGGGATTTCCGCCGTCGGACACGACCGGCGCCCCATTCTGCCAAGCATACAGCGTGCTCGGCTTGCCGAAAGTCGCGGAGTTCCCCGATGTGGGCTTCAGCTGAAGCTGATTTTTAACGATGGTGCCTGTATAGGTCTTATTTCCGCTCGTAAGCGTAAAGCTTTTTCCGGCTTGAGCAAAATTCGTCCAGACTCGATCGATGTAATTGTCCAGAAATGTATTCGGAAAATAGTTTGGATCGCTCGACGGGAGAATCATGGCCTTTTCGGGAATAAGCACGCGAAGCGCACGCTTCTTGCTGTCCCGGACGATCAGCTTGTTCCACGGCGCCGCAGAGAGGCTGGCAAGGATTGTCGGGCCCGACGTGGCGTTGTTGAAGCCGGACGTCAGGTTCTGGCTGGCGCTCTTCAGGTTCAACTGCATTGGGATACCGAGCGTATCCACCTGCGTGATGTCGACGTCGAAAGGTGGCGTGGCCGCGTTATTGTAATTGAACTCAGCATAGTCAATTACGGTGTTGTAGTTTTTGTCGGACGGCGACCAAGGCGCCGGCGTATTCGGCGCGTAAATCTTGTTGCCGTTCAGGCCGACCGTGATGTAAGCCGGCTGGCAGAACGAAACGTAAACGCGACCCGAAACGGCCTGCGGCACCTTGAAGGTGATCGAGTTGCCCGTGGTGTTGAAGCCGTAGTCGGTGGGCGTGGGGTTGGCGCTCGAGAAGGTCTTCTTGTTTCCGGCGGCATCGAAGTAGACGTAGGATTTTCCATCCAGCTCCTGTCCGTACACCGTAATGAACATCTTTCCGGTGATGCCGGTCTTGTTGATGATCGTCACCGGGACGGTCTGGGCATGGGCGGCCCCCGCCGCGCCGATGCCGGCCACTGCCGCGAGGCAGGCCAGAACGCGTTTTGCCATCGAGTATCTCCCCCAAGTCGATGTTGTGCGTGCGGCACACTCCCTTTCGCGGTCCGGGCGGGTGGGGCCTACGCGGGCGGGACGAGGCAGAATGCGCCAAAAGAAAGCACTGCAAAGCTAGCGATCAGAGGAAGGTAGTGCAATGCTTGATCTTAACCATAAGTCGGGTGGCGGGACCGCCGGAATTCGCAAGCGCGGCCGTGGAGCGCCCCGGTCATACCCCCGGCGGATCAGGTCTCCAGCCTGACGTTGCGCAACGACACGGATCTGTCGCAGTGCAGGACCGCGTGCCGCATCGCCATGATCTGGACAAGATGGGGCTAGGGTGCAATTAGAGGCGCTTGAAATTGGCGGCGCGCATGTCCATGCGGCCGCGCTGTTGCGTGCGGCCTGTAGCCGGCGGTTTCTGAGGCCGGCGGCTAGGGTTCGTGCATCGGGACGACAACATTATCGGGGACTGCGCCGTGGCACATACGGAGACGTCGGACACGACGACGCGTCGGGACTTCCTCTACATCGCAACCGGTGCCGTCGGCGCCGTCGGTGCCGCCGCCATGGCGTGGCCCTTCATCTCCCAGCTTCAGCCCGACGCGTCCGTGCTCGCGCTGTCCACCACCGAGGTGGACCTTTCTCCCATCGCCGAAGGCCAGATCGTCACGGTGCAGTGGCGCGGCAAGCCGATCTTCATCTCCCACCGCACCCCGGCGGAGATCAAGGCGGCCGTGGACACCCCCCTGTCCGACCTCAAGGATCCGCAGCCCGATTCGGCGCGCGTGAAGGCCGGCAAGGATCAGTGGCTGGTGGTGATCGGCATCTGCACCCACCTCGGCTGCGTGCCGCTCGGCCACCAGGGCCAGTACAACGGCTGGTTCTGCCCCTGCCACGGCTCGGTGTACGACACCTCCGGCCGCATCCGGCAGGGACCGGCACCGCTCAATCTCGAATTGCCGCCCTACGCCTTCACCACCGACACCAAGATCGTGATCGGCTGACGCGCGCATCGTCGCCGCTTTCAAAAAGGTTGGACTCATGGAAGGACATTCCACCTACCAGCCCAAGGGGAAGGTCGCGCAGTGGTTCGAGAGCCGCTTGCCGATCGTTGGGCTGATCCATTCCTCGGCCATCGCCTATCCGGTGCCGAAGAATCTGAACTACATGTGGACCTTCGGCGCGATCCTGAGCTTCATGCTCGTCTGCCAGATCGTCTCCGGCGTCGTGCTGGCCATGCACTATGTGGCTTACGCTCCGGTCTCGTTCGCCCGCGTCGAGCACATCATGCGCGACGTGAACTACGGCTGGCTGATCCGCTACATCCACGCCAACGGCGCCTCGATGTTCTTCATCGCGGTCTACATCCACATCTTCCGCGGCATGTACTACGGGTCCTACAAGGCCCCCCGCGAGGTGCTGTGGATCCTCGGCGTCATCATCTACCTCCTCATGATGGCGACCGCCTTCATGGGCTACGTGCTCCCCTGGGGCCAGATGTCGTTCTGGGGCGCGACCGTCATCACCAACCTGTTCTCGGCCATCCCCTGGGTCGGCACCACGATCGTGGAGTGGCTGTGGGGCGGATACTCGGTGGGTGATCCCACGCTGAACCGCTTCTTCTCGCTGCACTATCTCCTGCCGTTCATGATCGCCGGCGTGGTCGGCCTCCACATCTGGGCGCTCCACCACGTGGGCCAGAACAACCCGGACGGCGTGGACATCAAGAACGTGTCGAAGGACTCGGTGCCCTTCACCCCCTACGCGACGATCAAGGACATCTTCGCGATGGTGGTGTTCCTGATCTTCTTCTCCTGGTTCATCTTCTACATCCCGAACTACCTCGGCCACTCGGACAACTATATCCCGGCCAACCCGCTCTCCACGCCGGCGCATATCGTGCCTGAATGGTACTTCCTGCCCTTCTACGCGATCCTGCGCTCCATCCCGGACAAGCTCGGCGGCGTGCTCGCCATGTTCGCGGCGATCGCAGTGCTGGCGTTCCTGCCCTGGCTCGACACCTCCAAGGTGCGCTCGGCCAAGTATCGTCCGCTTTTCCGCCAGTTCTTCTGGGTGTTCGCGGTGGTTGCCGTCCTCCTCGGCTATATGGGCTCCCAGCCCGCCGAGGGCGGCGCGCTCATCATCTCGCGCATCCTGACGGCCTACTATTTCATCCACTTCCTCGTCATCCTGCCGCTGCTCGGCCTGTTCGAGCGCCCCAAGCCCGTGCCGGCGTCCATCGCGGATGCCGTGCTCGCGAAGTCCAAGGGCGCAGCGGTAGTGGTCGCCGGGGCGGCCGGTCCCGAGACCAAGTGATCGGCGCGGAGAGAACAGCAATGACCATTCGTAGCTCTCTCTTCGGTGCCGTCGCGGCGGCCCTGCTGATGACCCTGGGCGCCACCGGCGCCCAGGCCGAGAATGCCCACGCCCAGCCGCGTCCGCATCGCATGTCGTGGTCCTTCGCCGGCCCGTTCGGCATGTATGACCAGGGCCAGCTGCAGCGTGGCTTCAAGGTGTTCAAGGAAGTCTGCGCCGCGTGCCACTCGGCCAACTACCTGTACTTCCGCAACCTCGCCCAGGAGGGCGGCCCGCACTTCACCGAGGCGCAGGCCAAGCAGGTGGCGAGCGAGTACCAGATCACCGACGGACCGAACGACTCCGGCGACATGTTCCAGCGTCCCGGGCGCCTGTCCGATCACTGGCCGGCGCCGTTCCCGAACGACAACGCCGCCCGCGCCGCGAACGGCGGCGCCCTGCCGCCGGACTTCTCGGTGCTGGCCAAGGCCCGCTCCTACCACGTCGGCTTCCCGGGTTTCATCACCGATGCCTTCATTCAGTACCAGGAGCACGGCGTGGACTACATCCACGCGCTGCTCACCGGCTACGAAGAGGCGCCGGCCGGCGTTCATGTGCAGCCGGGCCTGAACTACAACGAGTATTTCCCTGGCAACCAGATCGCCATGCCGAAGCCCCTCAGCGACGGCCAGGTGGAATACACCGACGGCTCGCCGCAGACGGTGGACCAGTATTCGCAGGATGTGGCGGCCTTCATGATGTGGGTGGCCGAGCCGCACCTCGACCAGCGCAAGCGCATCGGCTTCCAGGTGATGATCTTCCTGATCGTGCTCGGCGGCCTGCTGTACTTCACCAAGAAGAAGGTCTGGTCGAACGTCGCGCACTGAACCGCGCGCGTCGGCACGATCTCCTGATCGAACGATCAAGGGCCCCGAGAGGGGCCCTTTTTCGTGCCGGCCCCTGGCGATCACGACTGCGCGGCATCCGCGCTTTCAGCCGCCACGCCGCTTTCCCCCGCACCGATGGCGCCTTAGCTTCTCCGCCAAACCGGAGCTTGTCATGACCCCTGCCGATTTCGCCGCGTCCATCCGCACGATCGAGAACTATCCGAAGCCCGGCATCCTGTTCCGCGACATCACCACCCTTTTGGGAGACGCCCGCGCCTTCCGCCGGGCGGTGGACGAGCTGGTGCAGCCCTGGGCGGGTGCGAAGATCGACAAGGTGGCCGGCATCGAGGCTCGCGGATTCATCCTCGGCGGCGCGGTGGCGCACCAGCTCTCGGCCGGCTTCGTGCCCATCCGCAAGAAGGGCAAGCTGCCCCACCAGACGGTGCGCATGGCCTACGCCCTCGAATATGGCGAGGACGAGATCGAGATGCACGTGGATGCCATCGTCCCAGGCCAGCGGGTGCTGCTGGTCGACGACCTGATCGCCACAGGCGGCACCGCTACCGGCGCGGTGAAGCTGCTTCAGACCTGCGGTGCCGTGGTCGAGGCCGCCTGCTTCATCGTCGATCTGCCGGATCTCGGAGGCGCCGAGAAGCTGCGGGGGCTGGGCGTCGCGGTCCGCACGCTGGTGGCCTTCGAGGGCCACTGATCCGATCCATGGATCCGGCTGCCTCAGATCAGTCGCAGCCCCTTGAGGCTCGCGTGTCCGTCCTTGCCGACGATGATGTGGTCGTGCACCTCGATGCCGAGGGGCTTGGCCACATCGATGATGCGCTTGGTCATGTCGATATCGGCGCGCGAGGGGGTGGGGTCGCCCGAGGGGTGATTATGGCAGAGGATAAGGGCGGAGGCTGAGACCTCCAGCGCCCGCTTCACCACCTCGCGGGGATAGACGGGTGCGTGGTCCACGGTGCCGGTCTGCAGCACCTCGTCGGCAATCAGCTGGTTGCGCTTGTCAAGAAAGAGCACTCGCACCTGCTCGCGGTCGGCATAGGCCATGGCCGTGCGGCAATAGTCGATCACCGCGCTCCAGGATGAGAGTGCCGGGCGCCGCTTCACCTGCCCCTTGGCGAGGCGCTGGGCCGCGGCTTCCACCACCTTCAGCTCGGTGATGATGGCGTCCTTCACGCCGGGCACCTCGGCCAGCAGCTGCACCGGCGCGGCGACCACCTCCGCGAACGAGCCGAAGCGGTCCACGAGGGCTTTCGCGAGGGGCTTCACGTCCCGTCGCGGCACGGCGCGGAACAGCACCAGCTCCAGAAGCTCATAGTCCGCCAGCGCCTGCGCGCCGGCGGAGCGGAAGCGCGCGCGAAGCCGGTCGCGATGCCCATGGAAATGGGGCGCCTCGTTCAGGCCGTCTTCCGGCGCTTCGGCCATCCGGCTCCCTCAGGCGGTGACGTAAGGCGGCTTGTGATAGCCCTTGGGGCTCAGGGTGAAGATCTCGACGCCCGTCTCCGTCACGCCCACCGCGTGCTCGAACTGGGCCGAGAGGGAACGGTCCCGCGTCACCGCGGTCCAGCCGTCGGAGAGCACCTTCACATGCGGGCGGCCGAGGTTGATCATCGGCTCCACGGTGAAGATCATGCCCGGCACCAGCTTCGGCCCCTCGCCGCGCCGGCCCACGTGCACGATGTTGGGCTCGTCGTGGAACACCTGGCCCACGCCGTGGCCGCAGAAGTCGCGCACCACGCTCATGTGCTGCGGCTCCACGAATTCCTGGATGGCGGCGCCGATGTCGCCCACGTGCGCGCCGGGACGGATGGCGCGGATGCCGCGCATCATCGACTCATAGGTCACGTCCAGCAGCCGTTCCGCCCGGCGCGGGATGGCACCCACGGGGAACATGCGGCTCGAATCGCCGTACCAGCCATCCAGCACCAGCGTCACGTCCACGTTCACGATGTCGCCGTCGCGCAGCGGCCGGGCGTTGGGCATGCCGTGGCACACCACGTGGTTCACCGAGGTGCAGACCGAATAGCGGTAGCCGCGGTACATGAGGGTGGCGGGATAGGCGCCATGGTCCATGGCGAAGTCGAAGATGAGCTGGTCGATGGCGGTGGTCGTCACCCCCGGCCCGATCATTTCCGCTACGGCATCGAGCGCCTGGGCGGTCAGCGCGCCGGCCCGCCGCATGCCCTCGAAGCCTGCCGGCCCATAGAGCTTGATATGGCCGGTCTTGCGCAGCGGCGCATTGGCCGCCTCAACATAGTTCATGACACTGCCTTCGCGGACGGCGCGCGGAGCCGTCCCAATCTCGGAATTCAGACTACACAATTAGTCCTTGCCGGCGTCAAAGCAAGCTCGACCGTGGGGCGCGCCCGTCGGAAGCGTGCCCTTGGGCCGGTTTGCGGGCATTTCGCGCGGCTGGCGCCAGCCGGTAAGATCGGCCGATCCGAATCGTGATGAGTGCTATGTCCATCCGCCGTCTTCCCCCCGTTCTCATCGACCGCATCGCCGCCGGCGAGGTGGTGGAGCGGCCGGCTGCCGTGGTGAAGGAGCTGGTGGAGAACGCGCTCGACGCCGGGGCGCGCAGCATCGAGGTGGTGATCCAGGGCGGCGGACGGCGGCTCGTGCGCGTCTCGGACGACGGCTCGGGCATGGGGCCGGACGATCTCGCCTTGTGCGTGGAACGCCACGCGACCTCCAAGCTGTCCGGCGAGGACCTTCTGGCCATCGCCACCCTCGGGTTCCGGGGCGAAGCCCTGCCGTCCATCGGCGCCGTGGCCCATCTTTCCATCGCGAGCCGCCCGCCGGGCGCCGCCCATGCCTTCGAGGTGCGGGTGGATGGCGGGGTGGTGACGCCGCCCCGTCCGGCGGCGCTGGGTGGGGGCACGCGGGTGGAGGTGCGCGACCTCTTCTATGCGACGCCCGCCCGTCTCAAGTTCCTGAAATCGGATCGTGCAGAGGGCGCGGCCGCGGCGGACGTGGTGCGGCGCCTGGCGCTCGCCCGGCCGGACGTGGCCTTCACCCTCGCCACCGATGAACGCGCCCCCGTCACGTTCCCCGCCCGTCCAGACGATGAAGCCGGCCGGGCGCAACGGCTCGCGGACGTGCTGGGCGCCGATGCGGGGCGCAATGTCATCGCCGTCACCGGCGTTCGAGAGGGCGTGCGGCTCGATGGCCTCGCCGGCCTGCCGACCTTCTCCAAGGCCAATTCGCTGAGCCAGTATCTGTTCGTCAACGGCCGCCCGGTGCGCGACAAGCTGCTGATGGGCGCGGTACGCGCGGCCTATGCGGACCTGCTGCCGTCCGACCGCTACCCGATGCTGGCGCTGTTCTTCACCCTCGATCCGCGCGACGTGGACGTGAACGTCCATCCCGCCAAGACCGAGGTGCGCTTCCGCGACGGCGGCAACGTGCGGGCGCTCATCGTGCGGACCCTCTCCGATGCGCTGGCCGCCCGCATCCCCTCGACTGCCGCCAGCATGGCGGACCGCCTCGTGGCGTTGGCGCAGACGCCCAGCCTTCCCTCTCGGGCAGCTTCCGGTCTTGCGGAGCCGGAGCGCGGCGGGGCCTTCGCCGGCTTCCGTCCGGCGCCGCGGCTCGATTACGACTGGCGGCAATCGCCGGCCCGCCCCGAGGCCTTCCGATCCGGCGAGGAGCAGGTGCGCCTCGATATCGCCGAGCCGTCGGCCGATACCCGCCCCGATGCTGCGCCCGTCTCGGCGGTCGATCTCGACAGGCCTTTGGGCGCGGCCCGCGCGCAGCTGCACGAGACCTATATCGTCGCCCAGACCCGCGAGGGGCTCGTCCTCATCGACCAGCACGCGGCCCATGAGCGCCTGGTCTACGAGAAGCTCAAGGCGGCCATGGAGCGCGACGGCGTGGCGCGGCAGGGGCTGCTGATTCCGGCGGTGGTGGACCTCGACCCGGCCGACGCCGACCGCCTCACCGAGCGCGCGGCCGACCTCGCCACTCTGGGGCTGGTGCTGGAACCCTTCGGACCCGGCGCGGTGCTGGTGCGCGAGGTGCCGGCCTTGCTGAAGGACGCGGACGTGACCCGCCTCGTCACCGATCTCGCCGAACATGCCGCCGAGTGGGACGATGCGCTGCCGCTGGAACGGCGCCTGCTGCACGTCGCCGCCACCATGGCCTGCCACGGCTCGGTGCGGGCCGGGCGTCGCCTCAGGGTCGAGGAGATGAATGCGCTGCTGCGCGAGATGGAGCAGACGCCCAATGCGGGCGAGTGCAACCACGGCCGGCCGACCTTTGTCACGCTCTCGCTGAAGGACGTTGAGAAGCTGTTCGCGCGGCGGTAGGGCCAGAAGGGAGCGTGCAGGAACCCGCGCGCGCCTCAGGCCTTCTTCAGCAGCTTCTGCAGGTCGCGGCGGATCAGTTCGTTGCCGGCCATGATGTGGCCGTTGTCCAGCATCTTGTCGTTGTCGTCCATGTCCGAGACATAGCCGCCCGCCTCGCGCACCAGGATGATGCCCGCCGCCATGTCCCACGGCGACAGGTTGCGCTCCCAGAAGGCGTCGAAGCGGCCGGCCGCGGTCCAGGCTAGGTCGATGGCGGCGGAGCCGGTGCGGCGGATGCCGGAGACTTGCGGCTGAACGAGTTCAAGCTCACGGTTGAACTGGGCGTGGTCGCCCCGGCCCATGTGGGGCACGCCGCAGCATACCACGCACTCGGCGAGCTTGCGCCGCGCGGCGACGCGGATGCGCCGCTCGTTCAGATAGGCGCCCTGACCGCTCTCGGCCACGTAGAGTTCGTCGCTGACGGGATTGTAAATCACCCCCGCCACCGGCACGCCGTTGCGCACCAGCGCCAGCGAGATGGAGAAGATGGGGATGCCGTGCAGGAAATTGGTGGTGCCGTCGAGGGGGTCCACCACCCAGGTGTTGGCCGGATCCGATCCTTCGACCGCGCCGCGTTCCTCCATCAGGAAGCCGTAGTTCGGCCGGGCGCGCGACAGTTCGGCGAAGAGGGTGTCCTCGGCCTTGCGGTCGGCGGCGGAGACGAAGTCTCCGGGACCCTTCATGGAGACCTGAAGCTGCTCCACCTCGCCGAAATCGCGGGCGAGCGTGCGCCCGGCCTTGCGGACGGCCTGGACCATGACGGTGATGAGGGGCGAGCGGATCATGAAAAACCTGACGTGAGGCCGAAAGCCGGCGCGCCCGGCGCCGGGGCAGCGGGCAGGGAAAGCGATTGAACCTGCGTTTGCCCGCCTTGGCTGCCCCCGTCAAGGCGCGTTCGGCCGCGCCCCGATAGAAGATGGAGGTAGCCAGCTAAGCTCAGGAACGCAGCGGCGACCAGGCCGGGTCCGAGCCGTAGCTCGGGGTGGGCAGGCGCTGCTCGTTGTAGCCGGTCACGTCCACGGTATAGAGCGAGGGGCCGGAGGCGCCGCCCGGATCGCGGAAGAACATGAGCACGCGGCCGTTGGGGCAGAAGGTCGGCCCCTCGTTGTGGTAACCCTCTGTCAGCACACGCTCACCGGAGCCGTCGGTGCGCATGACGCCGATGGCGAAGCGGCCTTCCGCCTGCCGGGTGTAGGCGATCCAGTCGCCCTTCGGAGACCAGACCGGCGTCGAATAGCGGGCGTTTCCGAAAGAGATGCGCTTGGCGCCGGAGCCATCCGCGTTCATCACATAGATCTGGGAGGTACCGCCACGGTCGCTCTCGAAGCAGATCTGCCGCCCGTCTGGCGAATAGCAGGGGGCGGTATCGATGGCCGCCGTGTCGGTAAGGCGGGTGGTGGCGCGCGAGCGCAGGTCCATGACGAAGATGTTCGAGTTGCCGCCCTGCTGGAGGCTCATGATGACCTTCTGGCCATCCGGCGCGAAACGCGGCGCGAAGCTCATGCCGGGGAAATTGCCGACGATTTCCCGCTGGCCGGTCTCGATGTTGAGCAGGAACACCCGGGGATCACCCTGCCCGTAGGACATGTAGGTGATTTCCTGGCTGGTCGGCGAGAAGCGCGGGGTCAGCACCAGGCTGTCGCCGCGCGTGAGGTAGCTCACGTTGGCGCCGTCCTGGTCCATGATGGCGAGGCGCTTGATGCGGCGCTCCTTCGGCCCGCTCTCGTCCACGAAGACGATGCGGGTGTCGAAGTAGCCCTTCTCGCCCGTCATCTTTTCATAGATGGCGTCGGCGACGATGTGGGCGATGCGACGCCAGTTCTCCGGCTGGGCCACGAACTGCTGGGCGGCGAGCTGCTGGCCGGCGAACACATCCCACAGGCGGAACACCACCTGCACCCGTCCGTCCGCTTGCCGCGTGACGCGCCCGGTGAGCAGGGCCTGGGCGTTGATGACACGCCAGTCCTGGAAGCGGGGCGTATCGGGATTGGTGATCTGCTCGACGAACGCCTTCGGATCGATGGGCGCGAACAGGCCGCAGCGGCGCAGGTCCGAGGTGATGACGCCGGAGATGTTGCGCCCCAGCTCCGGCTCGCCGAGCAGGTCGGTGATGGCGATGGGAATAGGCTTGAAGGCGCCGGGGGTGATTTCGATGCGCGCCGCCTGCGCATGGGCCGGGCCGAATCCGGCGTGCAGCATCCCGGCGGCGCCGGCAGCCATGCCCGTCATCAGGAAGGCACGGCGGCCAAAGCCCCCAGCAAGGCCGCGCGCGAGCCCACCGTCGGCCGGGGAGGGGCCGGCGTGAACGTCATCATGTGGGCGCTGGGAGACTTCCGGGCGTCCGGACCGCGTCATTTTATCCTCGTTCTCTTGGGGCCGGGCGGCGCCGCCTGCCGGCGAACCGGGGGCGCCGGCCCTGCTATTGGCTGAACATCTTGTCGCTGAGGGTGATGCCGAGGGTCTTCCACTGGGCATATTTCTCAGGCCGGAACATCTTGTAGGGCTGGCACTGGGTGATGGCGCGCACGCCGATGCTCGCCACGTTCTGGAAGGTGGGGTTCGAGGCGCCGGACTGCCCCGGAATCACCCGCGGAGCCGCCGAAAGCGTGCCGTCCTGGTTGAAATAGATATCCACGTCCACCAGCGTCGGTGCGTTCAGGTTGCCGGGAATCTCGGTCCAGCAATCGCGCAGCCGGCGCTTGAAGGCGTCGATCTCGCTCACGCTCAGCGTCGCGGCCTGCCCGCTCGGCACGCCGATGGAGGAGGTGTTCGATATCTCGCCTGCGCTCGCCACCTGGCGGGTGGGCGTGCGCTTGTCGATGAGCTGCTTGATCTGGTCGGTGTTGAAGTCGCGCGTCGGCGTGTTGGCCTCGATGGGCTTCGGCTGTTCGCGCGGCGGCGCAGGCTTCTTCGGCGGCAGCGGCGGGGCGGCCTCCGCCTTCGCCTGATCCTGCGGCTGCTCCTGCTTCTTCGGCTCGGACTTGAGGGCGACCTCCGCCGTCTCCTTGGGCGGCGGCGCCGGCTCGGCCTTCTGCTGCGTCGGCTGCTCCGCCTTCTGGGGTGGCGGCGGCGGGGGCGGCGGGGGTGGGGTGGTGGCCTCCACCGGCGGCTTCTCGGAGGCCTTGAGCTTGGGGTCTTCCACCGGCGTGGGCGGGGCGACCTTCTCGGCCACCTGCTTGGGCTTTTCTGTCTTCTGCCCGCTGGTGAGGCCGCGCGTGAGCTTGGTGTAGTCGGAGGCCGAGATCACATCCACCGGCACCGTCTCGGTCATCGGGTCAAGCGTCTTCACCCCGGAGAACGACACCAGGGTCAAAGCGAGCACGCCCACATGGAGCGCCGTCGATGCCGCGAGGCTGCTGCGCATGGGATTGATGGTTCAGCCCCCCTGCTCAACTTCGGTGACCAGTGCCACCTTCTTGAAACCCGCCCCTGAAAGGCGGCCCATGACCCGCATGATCTGTCCGTAATTGGCGTTCTTGTCGCCGCGCACGAAGATGCGCTCTTCAAAGCCGCCGCGCGCCTGCGTCACCGCCTGCAACTTCGAGACCAGATCCTCGTACTTGATCTCGCTGTCGCCGAGATAGATCTGGCCGTTGGGCCGAACCGAGAGGGTGATCGGCTCCTTGTTATCCTGGTTCACCGCGCTCGCCTGCGTCTGCGGCAGGTCGATGGGCACGCCCACCGTCAGCAGCGGCGCCGCCACCATGAAGATGATGAGCAGCACCAGCATGACGTCCACCATGGGCGTCACGTTGATTTCGGCCATGACCGGGGCGGCGCGCCGACGCGAGCGCCGGCTCTGCCATCCTGCCGCCCCTCCGCCCGACATGCCCATGGTTCAGCCCCGCTCGTCGATCTGGCGCGAGAGGATGGCGGAGAACTCGTCCGCGAAACCCTCCAGCCGCTGGGCCTGACGCCCGGTCTGGGAAATGAACTTGTTGTAGAAAATCGTCGCGGGGATGGCGGCAATGAGGCCCATCGCGGTCGCGAACAGCGCCTCCGCAATGCCCGGCGCCACCACGGCGAGCGAGGTATTCTTGGACGCGGCGATGGACTGGAACGAGGTCATGATACCCCAGACCGTGCCGAACAGCCCGACGAACGGGCCGGCCGAGCCGACGGTGGCCAGCACCAGCAAACCCGTCTCCAGCCGCTCCACCTCGCGGGCGATGGTGACGTTCATCACCTTGTCGATGCGCTGGTTGAGGCCAGCGAGGGAGCGGGCGCCGCCCTCGTAGGTGCGCTTCCATTCGCGCATGGCGGCGACGAAGATGGCCGCCATGCCGTGGTTGGAGCGCCCGGCCAGGGTCCGGTAGAGGTCTTCGAGGCTCTGGCCCGACCAGAACACCTGCTCGAAGCGGTCCATCTCGCGCTTGTTGCGCGAGAACAGCATCCATTTGTTGATGATGATTGCCCAGACCCAGACCGAGGAGACGATCAGGCCGATCATCACCAGCTTGACCACGATGTGGGCTTGAAGGAACAGGCCGAGGAAGGAGAAGTCGGCGGCCGGCGGGGGCACAGCCGCGCCGATCGGATCCTGGGCGAGCGCGGGCAGGGTACCGAGCAAGAGGAGGCCCGCTGCCGTGGCGATCGCCGGCGTCAGGCGGAAAACGGTGCCGGTGCGGCTCGTCACATCAATCATCCTCGGCTCCGCGGCGCGCTCCCCGGGGAGGCCCGCTTCTGCGCTCGGGAGGGGCGTGCCCGCCCGGAGCATCCGGCTCCCGCTTCGGCTTGAGGCCGCGCGGGTTTCGAGCGCCGGACGTCGCATTCAAAGTTCGCCGGCCCTTTGAACGGGCGAAACTGTCCAAACTTTGACGGGCGTGCCGGTCTGCGCTGCGGTGCGAAAGCGCCGCAGCCGGATGAAGCTGTGCATGAACACGCTTAATGCTGCGTTAGCGCAGGGCCGTGGCAGTAACGAAAGTCGCGACTTCCCAAGCGTCAGCGGCGGATTTCGCCGAGCGCCTCCGCCTCGCGGGCGTCGGCAAGGGTCGCCTGCCGCAGGGAATCAGGGATGCGCTTGGCGCGGCCTTCGGAGACGAAGGCCACCCGCACCGTGGCGGACACCAGCAGCTCGTCGCCGCGTTTCACCTGCTGAAGCAGGGTGATGGAGGCGCCCGCCACATCCTTGGAGAGGGTCACGATCTGGAGCACGTCGTCGATGCGCGCGGGCTTCAGGAAGTCGATCTGCATGGCGCGCACGACGAAGTGGAAGCCGGGGGCTTCCTCCGCTGCCTGGGCGAACAGTTCGCCCTGCACCACGCCCAGGAGCCGCATGTAGTCGGAGCGGCCGCGCTCCATGAAGCGCAGGTAGTTGGCGTGATAGACGATGCCGGAGAAATCCGTGTCCTCGTAATAGACGCGGACGTCCAGCGCATGGCCGCCGGGAATGAGGCGGCCCGCGAGGTGGAGGTTCTTGTCGGACGGGGAGGGGGTCGGACGCTCGATCATGGCGCCCTCCCATAAACGAGACCGCGCCCCTTGTGAACAAAGGGCGCGGTTCGGCCGGCACGGAACCTGGGGGGCGTTGGCAACCGTACCGACAGTCCTGCCGGCATCATCCGCCGGCGTCCGTCAGCGGCGGTCAGCCGTTGTTGGACGTGTCGGGCTGCGGCTCGTCGGCGCGGCGGCGGCGCTCGGCCATGAACTGGTCGAACTCGGCCTTGTCCTTGGCCTGGCGCAGGCGGTCGAGGAAGTCGCGGAACTCGTTCTGCTCCTCCTCAAGGCGGCGCAGCGTGTCCTGGCGATATTCATCGAACGCGCGGTTGCCGCTGGAGGGGGCGGAGCGGGTCCAGCATCCGAAACCCTTCATCTTGTCTCCTCCCTGTTCCTGCCAGCGGGCGAAGCTGCGCTTGCCGCATCCGAACCGTCCGCTGCCGATGGCGAAGGCGAGGATGGCGAGGCCCAACGGCCACCAGGCCATGAAGCCCAGTACCGTGAGCGCGATCCACGCCGGTTTACCGTAGCTGTCGAGCTTGTAAGCGAGCTCCATGGCTGTCGTTCCCGGTTAATGTAAATAACATTCACATAGATAGGGGTGAGCCGGTCTTTTGTCAATGGCACGCCCGCGGCGCCTTACGCGTCGGGCGCGCCGAGGCCCTTCAGATAGACGAGGAATCCGGCCTCAAGGAGGTCGTCCGGGTCCATGGGCAGCTTGCGCCGGCCGCCGTCCGCGCGGCCGAACAGCGAGGCGATGCCGTGGGCGAGGGACCAGGTGTGCAGCGCCACCATCAGCGCCGGCGGGCGGCCGGGTCCGGGAATGTGAGAGACCAGAACTTCGGCGGCCTCGCGCAGCGCCCCGAAGGCCTTGTCGCCGGCCTGCTTCAAACCCTCGTGACGGTCGGGGGAGAGGCCGGATTCAAACATCGCCACATATTCCGCCGGCCGGCTTCGGGCGAAGGCGAGATAGGCGCGGCCGACCCGCTCGAACGCTTCCGAAGCCTTGGGGCGTCCGCCCTGCCACGCCGCCTGCAAAGTCTCGGTCAGCCGCTCGAATCCTGCCGTGGCAACGGCTGCGAGCAATTCGTCCCGGTCGCGGAAATGGCGGTAGGGGGCAGCGGGGCTCACCCCCGCGCGGCGGGCCGCCTCGGCGAAGGTGAAGCCGGCGACGCCCTTCTCGGCCACCAGGTCGAGCGCAGCCTGCATCAGGGCTTCCCGCAGGTTGCCGTGATGGTAGGAGCGCGTTTCGCCGTTCCGGGTCCAGCTCATGTCAATGTGCTTTACATTTCGCGCGGGCTGCCGTCGACTCGTTCGTCAATCGCCCCTCTCAATCGCCTTCGTCAAAGAGCGGCATCTGCTTGACGGAGGGCGGCTCGGCAAGCCCGAGGTGCCGGAAGGCGGCACCGGTCAGCATCCGCCCGCGCGGCGTGCGCTGGATGAAGCCCTGCTGCACGAGGAAGGGCTCGACGATTTCCTCGATGGCGTCGCGCGGCTCGGACAGAGCGGCGGCAAGCGTATCCACACCCACCGGCCCGCCGCCGTAGAACTCGGCGATCACCGTCAGATAGCGCCGGTCCATGGCGTCGAGGCCGGCGGCATCGACTTCCAAAGCGAGCAGGGCGCGGTCGGCGATCTTGCGGTCGATGCGCTCGGCCTCCGCCACCAGCGCGAAATCGCGCACCCGCCGCAACAGCCGGCCGGCGATGCGCGGCGTGCCGCGCGCGCGGCGGGCGATCTCGGTGGCGCCATCAGGGGCGATGGCGATGCCCATCACCCGCGCCCCGCGCACCACGATCTTCTCCAACTCCTCCACCGTGTAGAACTGGAGGCGCACAGGAATGCCGAAGCGGTCGCGCAGCGGCGTGGTGAGAAGGCCCGAACGGGTGGTGGCGCCCACCAGCGTGAATTTCGGCAGCGAGATCTTCACCGAGCGCGCGGCCGGCCCCTCGCCGATGACGAGGTCCAGCTCGTAATCCTCCATGGCCGGATAGAGGATCTCCTCCACGGCGGGGGACAGGCGGTGAATTTCGTCGATGAAGAGCACGTCGCGCTCTTCGAGATTGGTGAGGATGGCGGCAAGGTCGCCCGCCTTGGCGATCACCGGGCCGGAGGTGGAGCGGAAGCCCACGCCCATCTCACGCGACATGATCTGCGCCAGCGTGGTCTTGCCGAGGCCGGGCGGCCCCACGAACAGAACGTGGTCCAGCGCCTCGCCGCGCGCCCGCGCCGCCTTGATGAAGATTTCCAGATTGGCGCGAGCCTGCGCCTGGCCGACGAACTCCGACAGGAGCTGCGGGCGCAGGGTGGAATCGGCGGCATCATCGCCGCGCTTTTCGCCCGAGAGGAGGCGGGTGTTCATGACGAGAGCCTTGCGCGCCTCGGGACCAGCGACTCGCGCGACTGTAGTGCCTGCCGGCCGGGTACGGAAGGGGAACGGACCTCCCGGGCGTGATCTGGATTAATGCGGGCGCGGGTCGCATGTGGAAACCTGCTGCCTCCACCTCAGGAGGTCGCCATGGGTCGTGCCATGAAGGAGCTTCCGCTCGCGGAGGTCTACAAGCTGATCGAGCCGGGGCCGGTGGTCCTGCTCACGACGGCGGGGCGGGGGCGGGCGAACGTGATGGCCATGTCCTGGCACATGATGGTGGAGTTCACCCCGCCGCTCGTCGCCTGCATCGTCTCCTCCGCTGATTTCAGCTTCAGGGCGCTGCGCGCCACGAAGGAATGCGTCATCGCCATTCCCGCCTTAACCCTCGCGGAGAAGGTGGTGGCCGTGGGCAATTGCTCCGGCGAGGAGATGGACAAGTTCGCCGCCGTCGGGCTCACGCCCGTCCCGGCGGCGCTGGTTCAGGCGCCGCTGGTGGCGGAATGCTTCGCCAATCTGGAATGCCGTGTGGTCGATACGCGGCTCGTGAACCGCTTCAATCTCTTCGTCCTGGAAGTGGTGAAGGCGTGGCGCGATCCGGCGCAGAAGGCCCCGCGCACGATCCATCACCGGGGCTACGGCACCTTCACCGTGGATGGCGAAGAACTGAAGATCGCCTCGCGGATGCCGTGAGCCACGTTACTTCGCCAGTTCCTTGAGCCCGAGGCGGATCAGCGTCTCGGTCTTGGCATCCTCTCCGGCCGATCGCAGGGCGGCGGCAATCGCCGTGTTGGCCTGCGGCGCGCCATAGCCGAGATTGACCAGGGCCGACACCGCATCGGCTGCTGCGCCGCCTGCGACTGGGGCCGCCGCCGGGGCGCCGCCGATGTCGGCGAGGGAAACCGAGCCTGCGCCGAAGCCTGGCATCTTGTCCTTCAGTTCGGTCACGATACGGGTGGCCACCCGCGGCCCGACGCCCGGGGCGCGCGCGACGGTCGTCTTGTCGCCCAGCGCGATGGCCTGCGTCAGCTCGGACGCGCTGAGCGTGGAAAGCACTGCCAGCGCGGTCTTGGTGCCGATGCCCTGCACACCCTGCAGCAGGCGGAACCAGTCCCGCTCCGCCGCCGAGGCGAAGCCGAACAGGCGGATCGCGTCCTCCCTCACATGGGTCTCGATGAACAGCGCCGCCGCCTCGCCGGTCCGTGGCAAAGCGGAGAGCGTGCGGCCGGAGCAATGGACGAGGTAGCCCACGCCGTGCACGTCGATGATGGCGTGGTCCTCGCCGAGTTCGTCCACCACACCCTTGAGCTTCCCGATCATGTGCGACCCTTCAGCCCGTGGCTGCGGTGAAAAAGACGAAGGTGGCGAGGGCGCCGAGACCGGTTCGGACCATGTGCAACTGGCCCCAGTTGGCGATGAGCCGGCGTGTGTGCGGCCCGGCCTCTTCTTCCCGCGCGCCCATGAGCGCCCGGTTGGTGGGCATGATGCCGACCAAAGTGAACGGCCAGTTGGCGAGCATCAGCACCGCGCCGCCGAGCCAGCGCCAATCGTTGTCCGTGGCAAATGCGGCGGCTCCCAGAAGGGCGCCGGCCAGGGCCAGCGTTGCCTGCATGGCGAAGCCGCGCCGATAGGCCGGCTTCCATTGGGCGAGCGCCGCACCGTCCGGTAGCATGAGCCGCGCCGGCTGCTCCACCGCATTGATATAGAAGGCGGCGCCGGTGAAGACGGCCGCCGTGACGAGCGCCAGCTGTCCATAGATCATGGCGAACATCCCCCAGGGTCGCCGGGGAGTTTACAGCGCCGCGCGCGCACGCGCAGCCGCGCCACGATGATGCGCATGGGTAATGGCGATGGCGAGGGCGTCGGCGGCATCGTCGGTCTCAGGCGTCGCCTTGGGGAGCAGGATGCCGATCATCATCCGCACCTGCGCCTTTTCCGCCCGGCCGGCGCCCACCACGCTCTTCTTCACCAGCAGCGGCGCGTATTCGGCGACGGGGAGGCCCATCTGAGCCGGGGCGAGCATCACCACGCCGCGCGCCTGGCCGAGCTTCAGGGTCGATGACGGGTTCATGTTCACGAAGGTCTCCTCCACCGCCGCCTCGGCCGGGGCAAAGCGCAGGAGAACGTCCACCAGACCCCGATGCAGAAAGGCCAGCCGCTCGGCCATCTCGCCCGCCTCGGGCGGAAGGATGGTCCCGCAGGCGACGAAGGAGAGCCGCGAGCCGAGGACGTCGATGACGCCCCAGCCAGTGCGGCGCAGGCCAGGGTCGAGGCCGAGGATGCGAATCGCGTTCAGGTCCATGGGGCCAAGGTGCGCCAGCGGGCGGACCGGGGAAAGGGGAGGCCGGAGACCGGCACCCCATCCCTCAACGCGTGGTGCCGGCCGAGCTTGCGACCCGCGTGCCGGCCTTGGCGGCTGCCTCGGACTTGGCCGGGGCGGCGCTTGCCACCACGTCCGGGGCCTGCTCCTGCCATTCCGGCTTGATGGTCACAACGTTGGCGGCGGCAACCGGCGTCGCGGGAACGAAGGCGGCGGAGGCCTGCTGGGCCTTGGCCAGCACGGCGGGATCGGCGTCTCGGCTCAGGATGTCGCGCTTGCGGGCGCTGTCCTCGTCGCCCTGGCGAGCGGCGAGATCGAGCCACTTCCAGGCTTCCGTTGCGTCGGCGCTCACGCCGAGGCCGCGGGCATAGATCACACCGAGATTGTACTGGCTGTCGCGATGGCCGAGGTCGGCGGCGGTGCGGAACCACTTGAGCGCGCCGGACCAGTCCGGCTTGCCGTCGAGGCCCGGCAGGGTGCCTTCGGACAGAAGCATGGCGAGCGCGTGCATGGCGCGCACGTTCCCCTGCTCGGCGGCCCAGGTATAGAAGCGACGCGCCTCGCCCATGTCCTTGCCGGCCGACTCATAGAGTGCGCCGAGCCTGAGCGCGGCGGGGGCGGACCCGCGCTGCACCGCATAGCCGAGCCACTTGGTGGCGGCATCGAGATCGACGTCGGTGCCGCGGCCTTCCGCATAGCGGCCGGCCACGAGGAAGGCGGCGGCGGGATCGCCGTCGCGGGCGGCGGTCTGCAAGGCGGACGGGCCAATGGCCGGCGGCAGCTCGGTCGGCGTCACACCGGCAACGGCGGGCGCGGCGAGCCGGCGCAGGGTTTGCGTCAGGCTGGTCAAGAGCTCAGGGCCGTTGCGCACGGCCATGCCGACGCTGAGACCGGTGAAGACGGTGGTCGCCCCGGCAATCAGCGCCACCATGGCAATGTGACGGCGCCGTGCGAACAGACTGGCCAGGAGTCCCGGCGCATGAGGGCGGCGCTCGCGGGCCTTCTCCGGCTTGCGGGCGCGCTTCTCCACGCGCGGGCGCTCCTCGTTGGCGTCGGCTCCCACGGCGGGTGGTGTGCCCCAGTCGACACGGCGGTTGGTGCGTGGCCAGGGAACCTCGCTCGCTGCGGCGCGCAGGGCGCTATCGAGCGGATCGGCATCGGCGACGTCCGCCGGTGCGCGAGGCTGCGGCTGGGGAGCCGCGTGGTGCTCCGGCTCCTGATGGGCGGCGTGCGGGCGGAGAGCTTCCTCATAATGAGGCTCCTCCGGATAGGCGGCCTGCTGGTAGGGGGCTTCCTGGTACGCCTCTTCCTGGTACGCGCCGGCCTGCGCCGGGGCGGTCCGAGGGGCGCGCGGTGCGTAGGTGCCGTCACCGTCCTGTGCAAGGGCCACGGAAATGCTGTCGAGCTGCTGCTCAAGCTCGCTAACGTAAAAGTCGCCGGCGCGACGCTCCATTTCGTCCTGGCGGGCTTCGAGGGCGGCGAGGCCGCGCTTCAGCCCGAGGACGGCGGCGCCATCCGGGTTGTCCGAGACCTTGGCGGCCACCGCCGCGGCGGCCTCGCCGGCGACCGAGCGGGTATCCTCGCGGACGTTGCGGACTTCCTCGCTGAGGCGGCGGAGACCCGTTTCGATGTCGTCGAGCCGATCGAGCCGATCATGGGCCTGGCGCAACTGCTCCGACAGGCCGGACAGGTGACGTTCCATAGCGTCGACGAGAGGGCTCGCCGACCGGCCGCTCTCTTCCGCCGCGGCGAGCCGCGCCGCAAGGGCACCGAGCCGCTGGGAGATTTCGAGGCCGAGGGCGGGCGAAATGCTTGTCGCCTGATCGGCGATCTGCCCCGACATGCGATCGAGGCGGGCATGAACGCCATTGAGAGAATCAAGAAGGGAGGCGCGCAAGTGCTCGGTCGCTTCTGCGTCCCCCGCACGGCCGCGGGCCTGGACCTCCGCGATGCGCCGGAGCAAAGCATCGGCATTGCGCTCGAAATCGCCGGCCGCCTCGGTGAGGCGACGCGCGGCCTGCTCGCCCGCAAGGGCAACATCCCCTGCGCAGGCGCCGAGACGCTGGGCGAGCTGCGCCATGGCATCCTGCCCCGGCCCGCCGTTGACGAGGCGATGCACCAGGTCGCGCATCTCGCCCATCTGGCTCTGCAGGCGGGCGACCTCCACCGGGTCCACGGCCCGGGCGCCCAGAAGGTCGATCTTTCGGCCGAGGGCGTCGATGCCCGATTCGACCACCTTGAACCGCTCGCCGACCCGCTCGTTCCGGCTCACATGGTCGAGGCTGTCGCGGATGGACGCCAGCTCGTCGAGGATGAACTGGTCCGATCCGTCCCGGGTCGCTCCCGCTTCACGCAGGTCGTCGACCCGTCGGGACAGAAGGGTGATGGCGCGGTCCATCTCGGTGACCGCCCGCTTCGGGGCCGCCGTCGCCAGACGCTCGCGCAGAACGCCGATTTCCCCGCGCAGGGCTTCGATCGCCGAAGCGGGAAGATCGAAGACGTCCCAGGCGGGGACGTCCGTCTGATCGGCCTGCGCATAAGTCTCGAAACCACGATGGGCTTCGGAGCCTGTGCGCGTCCGGGCCGTGCGCTCAAAACGCTCCATTCCGGCCTCCCGCGGGGCGAACGGACGACCTTGAGGTGTCAAAGTACCATGCCCCGATTCGGTGATGTCCTCAGCACAGAATTTCGGATCAAGGTAAATCGCCGGTTAATCATCGCCGGTGCGGTGCGGGAGCGCTGAAGTCGAGGGGGCGCCGGGCCCAGGCGATCGCCGATCGGTGCGAATCACGACTGCCCTCTGCCGGGACGGACGCCAGCGGGTCCCCTCCCGGTCACGTAGCCCTCCCTAACGTGCCACGAACATCTGCTTCACCCTCCGCAGCGGCAACCTCGCGAAGCCTGGCCTTGGCCATTATCGAAATCGGGTGCCTGGCATAACTATCTGAATTTATGAGCTTGTAACTGTTACTTTCCCCTACGGTATCCCTCGGAACCTCCCCATGCCGGCAGCACAACGGTAGGCATAGTGGCGCAGCGGCACCTCCGGTCGGGTCTAGTCATATCCGGCCCGCCCGAGACAGCCGGTTCCGCCCTGGGGAAGCGCACTTAGTGCGTTGGGGGGCGCTGCACTCACGACAGGCCGCCACAGGTCATCCGTCCGTGTCATGGACAGGATCGCGATAAGGGGAATAGAGGCATGGACGCCAACACGTTCGAGAAGTCGTTCGACCAGGGGCTGGGCTCCGTCATCCCGCCGCAGGCTCCTGTGGCTGGCGAGGGCTATCGTGAGGGCGTGGTCTTCACCATCGGCGACCTTTCCCGCGAATTCGGGATCACCCTGCGCGCGTTGCGCTTCTATGAGGACAAGGGCCTCATCTCGCCCCGTCGCGACGGCATGACCCGGCTTTATTCCGAGGCCGACCGCAAGCGGCTGGCGGTGATCCTGAAGGGCAAGCACCTCGGCTTCACCCTGGCGGAGATCCGGGCGCTGGTCGCGGCTCACGAGGGCGGCGAGAGCGAACTTTCCTTGTCGCGCGATCGCTGCCTGTCGCAGATCGCCCAGCTTGAGCGTCAGCGCGGCGAGATCGACACCGCCATCGCCGAGCTGAAGTCCATGGCCACGGCGTTCGCCGCCTGAGGCCGAAAGAGAGGCGGTGATGCCGCCTCTCGCGAAACTTGAATGCGAGCCGCCCGGCAGTGCCGGGCGCTCACTTCCGATTTAGGTTCCGAATCAGGCGCTCAGCTTCGCCAGCAAGGCGTCGGACAGCTCGAAATTGGCGGTGACGGTCTGGACGTCATCATTGTCCTCGAGGGTCTCGACGAGGCGCATCAGCTTCTCGCCGGTCTCGTCATCCACCGCGACGGTGTTCTGCGGCCGCCAGATCAGCGCGGCCTTGTTCGGCTCGCCGAACTTCTGCTCCAGCGCCCGCTGCACCTCGGCCAGGTTGTCTGCGGCGCAGATCACCTCGTGACCCTCCTCGCTGGAGGTCACGTCGTCAGCGCCGGCCTCGATGGCTGCTTCCATCATGGTATCGGCGTCCGCCTTGCTGGCGGCGTACTCGATCCGCCCCACCCGGTCGAACATGAAGGACACCGCGCCGGTTTCCGCGAGGTTTCCGCCCGACTTGGTGAAGTAGGACCGCACTTCCGAGGCCGTGCGGTTGCGGTTGTCGGTGAGCGCCTCGACGATCACCGCGACGCCGCCCGGGCCGTAGCCCTCGTAGCGAATCTCGTCGTAATTCTCGGTGTCCGCCCCGGCCGCCTTCTTGATGGCCCGGTCGATATTGTCCTTGGGCATGTTTTCCGCGCGGGCCGCGAGGATGGCGGCGCGCAGGCGCGCGTTCATGTTGGGATCGGGCAGGCCCATCTTGGCCGAGACCGTGATTTCGCGCGCCAGCTTGGAGAACAGCTTGGAGCGCATCGCGTCCTGCCGCCCCTTGCGGTGCATGATGTTCTTGAATTGTGAATGCCCGGCCATGGCCACCGTCCCGTTGTGCGGACCCGCCCCGCGCGCCGCGCAAGCGGCGCCGCCCGGACCGATCCTGTTGACTGGAGCCGGCCTTATAGGCGGGCCGACGGGAAAAGGGCAAGGAAGCGGGTGCAGCATGGCGCCGCCGCGCTTTTCATGCCGCTAGGGCAGGGGGCGTCAGTCCCAGAAGGTCGGACGGGACGGCTCCAGCCCGGCGCCGAGGCGCACAGCGGCGACCTTCACCGCAAGGCCGGTCCGGTCGTCCGTCTCCACCGCCACGCCGGACAGCGCCGCAGGGCCGGACGCCGGCTCGAACCGGCCGGAGGCGAGCTTGCGGGTGAAGCGGCGCAGCGGCTCCTCCTTGTCCATGCCGATCACGCCGTCATAGGCGCCGCACATGCCGGCGTCCGTCATGTAGGCGGTGCCGCCGGAGAGGATGCGGTAATCGGCCGTGGGGACATGGGTGTGAGTGCCCACAACGAGGGAGGCGCGGCCATCGCAGAAATGGCCGATGGCCTGCTTCTCGCTGGTGGTCTCGGCGTGGACGTCCACCACGATGGCATCCACCATCTCGCCCAGGGTGGCACCGTCCAGCGCCCGGTCGAGGCCGGCGAAGGGGTCGTCCAGCGGGTCCATGAAGATCCGGCCCATAACGTTCACCACCAGCACCCGGGCGCCGTTGCGCGCTTCCACCAGCGCCGCGCCGCGGCCGGGCGTGCCGGGCGGATAGTTCAGCGGCCGCACCAGGGCCGGGGCCCGCTCGATGAACACCAGGGCCTCGCGCTGGTCGAAGGCGTGGTTGCCGAGGGTAATGGCGTCGGCGCCGGCGGCGCGCAGGTCGTCATAGATCGCCTCGGTGATGCCGAAGCCGCCGGCGGCGTTCTCGCCGTTCACCACAACAAGGTCGAGGGACCATTGGGCGACGAGGCCCGGCAGGTGGGACGCGACGCAGTCACGGCCCGAGCGGCCGACCACGTCACCAAGAAACAGGATGCGCATGAACTCTTCCGGCGGGCAGAGACGAGGGGCAGCGGGCAGGCGTCAGGGCCGTGCCATCACGCTGCAAGCTTCCATCTCCGTTATCATCATGTCCACCGGCTCGTCATGGGGCTCGACCGGAACCGCGTCCACCTGTTGGCACGCGAAGGCATATCCCAGCGCCCGCACGGGACGCCGGGCGCGCAGCAGCGCAAGAGTGCGGTCATAGAAGCCGGCACCGTAGCCGATCCGGTAGCCGCGCCGGTCGAAGGCGGCGAGCGGCACCATCAGAACGTCGGGCACCACCTCCTCGGCCTGAGCGGGCGGCTCGGGAATGCGGAAGGCCCCAGCCGGCACCAGTTCATCGCCGGCGCGCCAGTCGCGAAACAGCAGCGGCTGGCCGCGACCGAGAATGACGGGCAGGGCAAGGCGCGCGCCTCGCGCGCGCAGCGCCTCGGCGAGCGGGATGGTGTCGATTTCGTCGCGGAAGGCGCAGAAGAGGGAGACGGTCAGGCCGTCCACGGTGCCGAGCGCGGCAATGGCGTGCTTTGCCGCGCGATCGGAGGCCGCCCTGCGGGCGTCCTCGCCCATGGCCGCGCGCCGTCCGAGGGCCAGGAGGCGCAGGCGCTTCTTTTCGGCGGCAAGACTTTCGCCGGCCGCATCTTCAGAGGCCATGTCGTTTGAAGCGTATCGATGACAGGAAGACGTGCGGAGCCACAAAAGCCGTCGGAGGTCGATCCCGGGAAACCTACAACGTAGGTGGGCGCCATATGTCCAAGCCCGGAGGCGAGGTCAGGGACAGCTCCCTTAAGGATCGATAAGGCCCCGGGGAAATGTCTCCTAACGAGCCCCGCAGCCCCGCAATGCCAATGTAGGGACGAAAGGTGCGGTGCGCCAGCCCCTTCGGCCTGGGGCTTCAGCCCATCCCCACCGTTCCGCGTTCCTTCGGGGCGAGTTCCGCAACGAGGCGCTCGATGCGCTCGGCCACGGCGTCGATGGTGCGGGCCACTTCCTCCTCGCTGGCCTCGATGCGGGCCATGGCGGAGGCGCGAGCGTCGCGCTGGCTTTCGATATCGCTTTCCAGAGCCCGGATGCGGCCGCGTGCCGAGGCCAGCTCGTCCGCGATGGTGATGGCGGCCATGACGACAAGGCGCTGGTCGCCGATCTCGCCGAACGCGCCGCGCAATTGCGTGATGCGGTCATCGATGTCCCGGGCGAGGCGGATGAGGTGCTCCTCCTGCCCCTCGTCACAGGCCATCCTGTATTGCCGGCCCGCGATGGTGACGGAGACGTGCGGCATCGCCTCAGCCGCCGTGGGTCGCGAGCACGTCGCGAATGGTGCTCATGGCCACGTCGAGGCGGCGGATGATCTCGCGCCCCGCCTCTTCCACTTCGCCGGCCTCTGCCTGGGCCACGTCCAGCTCGGCGGCGAGGCGGGCGCGGTCGTTGCCGAGGGCGTGAAGCTGGGCCAGCAGCGCCTCCTGGTGGCGATCGGCATCGCGCCGGCGATCGATGGCGTCGGTGAGCGCATCGAGCGCGGCATGGAGGCGCCGCGTCGCCCCCTCGATGGGGGCGTCCTGCAGCGGCGGGCGTTGCTTCAGCGCGTACATGGGCAGACTTTAGCCGAGTCGGACGGGCGGCGGAACGCCGCTCTTTTCAGTGTGTCAACATGAATGCGGCGCCATGAGGAGGCAACCCGCAACCGAGGCGCGAGCGCGATGTTGCGGTGCACCGTGTTCAAAGCGCGATCTTGCGTCGCCGCGACGATGCAGCGCGGTCGGCGGTGCCATGCCCGCCTTGACGCGGCGGGATGGGGCAGGTTTGACAGCGCGGTGAGCCTTGGTACAAGGCGGCTCAAATGCCGGACGCCGCGTCCGGGCGGGCCGTGCCAGCTTCGCCGACGGACCCAATCGCCGGGTCCGTGAACCCCTGAGTGCCTCTAGCCGGCCGGCTGCCGAGAGCGCCGGCACCGGAGATACGGGAATATGTCCAGCCGCACGAGCGACAGCATCACGAGTCATGACCGCTTGGCCAACGCCATCCGGTTTCTCGCGATCGATGCCGTCGAGGCCGCCAACAGCGGCCATCCGGGCCTGCCCATGGGCGCGGCGGACATCGCCACCGTGCTGTTCACGAAGGTTCTGAAGTACGATCCCTCGCGTCCGTTCTGGCCGGATCGTGACCGCTTCGTGCTGTCCGCCGGCCACGGCTCCATGTTGCTTTACTCGGTGCTGCACCTCGCCGGCTACGAGAAGGTGACCATCGACGAGATCAAGCGCTTCCGGCAGCTCGGCTCGCTGACGCCCGGCCACCCCGAGAATTTCGTCACCGAGGGCATCGAGACCACCACCGGCCCGTTGGGCCAGGGCATCGCCACCGCCGTGGGCATGGCCATGGCCGAGCGCCTGCTCGCCGCCCGCTTCGGTTCGGACGTGGTGGACCACTACACCTACGTCCTCGCCTCCGACGGCGACCTGATGGAGGGCATCAGCCAGGAGGCGGCGGATCTCGCCGGGCACCTGAAGCTGTCCAAGCTCATCGTCATGTGGGACGACAACAAGATTTCCATCGACGGCCCCACCTCCATCTCCGGCTCGACCAACCAGCTCGCGCGCTTCGCGGCGTCCGGCTGGGCCACGGCGGCGGTGGACGGGCATGATCCCGAGGCGATCCTCGCCGCGCTCGAGGCCGCCAAGGCCTCCGACCGGCCGACCCTGATCGCCTGCCGCACCACCATCGGCTTCGGCTCGCCCAAGAAGGCGGGTTCCGAGAAGGTCCACGGCTCGCCGCTCGGCGCCGAAGAGATCGTCGCCACCCGCGCCGCCCTCGGCTGGGAAGCGCCGGCCTTCGTGGTGCCCGAGGATGCGCTCAACGGCTGGCGTGCCGCCGGTGCCGCCGGCCGCGCCGCCCGCGAGGCCTGGGAAGCGCGCTTCGCCGCTCGTCCGGCCGAGGAGCGCACCGAATTCGAGCGCCGTGTCGCCGGCACGCTGCCCGCGGCGCTGGAAGGTGCCATCGTCGCCGTCAAGGAGAAGGCGGTGAAGGACGGCGGCGCGATCGCCACCCGCAAATCGTCCGAACTGGTGCTGGACTTCATCACCCCGGCGGTGCCCGAGATGGTGGGCGGCTCGGCCGACCTTACCGGCTCGAACAACACCAGGGCCAAGGGTGCAAAGTCCGTGTCGCCGGACGACTTCTCCGGCTCCTTCATCCATTACGGCGTGCGCGAGCACGGCATGGCCGCCGCCATGAACGGCATGGCGCTGCACAAGGGGCTCATCCCCTTCTCCGGCGGCTTCATGGTGTTCTCGGACTATTGCCGCCCCGCCATCCGCCTTGCGGCGCTGATGGGGGAGCGGGTGATCCACGTGCTCACCCACGATTCCATCGGCCTCGGCGAGGACGGCCCCACCCATCAGCCGGTGGAACACCTCGCCGCGCTCCGCGCCATTCCCAACCTTCTCGTGATGCGCCCCTGCGACACGGTGGAGACGGCGGAATGCTGGCAGATTGCGCTACAGTCCACCGGCAGGCCCTCGGCGCTCATCCTGTCGCGCCAGAACCTGCCGCTCCTGCGCACCGACGCCACGGCCGAAAACCGGTCGGCGGAAGGCGCCTACGAAATCCTCGCTGCGTCCGGGCCGGCGCAGGCGAGCCTGTTCGCCACCGGCTCGGAAGTGTCCTTGGCGGTTGAAGCCGCCAAGCTGTTGGAGGCGCAGGGTGTACCCACCCGCGTCGTCTCCATACCCTCGTTCGAACTGTTCCTCGAAAGGCCCGCCGCAGAGCGGGCAAAGGTGATCGGGGACGCTCCGGCCAAGGTCGCGGTGGAAGCCGCGATCCGCATGGGGTGGGACGCCATCGTCGGTTCGGACGCCGCCTTCGTGGGAATGACATCGTTCGGCGCGAGCGCGCCCGCAAAGGAGCTTTACGCCCATTTCGGCATTACTGCCCAGCAGGTCGCGGCGCGCGCGCTCGACCAGCTCCGGCAGGCCTGAGGTTCGGCGCACGGCGGGCGCGAGAGGACCGCGCCGCGGGTGAACCGCGAGCGCGCATCGCAATTCAGGGAGGCCGGGCTTCAAGCCGGCTCAGGAGGACCCAACATGAGCGTCAAGGTGGCCATCAACGGTTTCGGTCGCATCGGTCGCAATGTGCTGCGCGCCATCATCGAATCGGGCCGCACCGACATCGAGGTGGTGGCGATCAACGACCTCGGCCCGGTGGAGACGAACGCCCACCTCTTCCGCTTCGACAGCGTGCACGGCCGCTTCCCCGGCGAGGTCAAGGTCGCCGGAGATACCATCGACGTGGGCCGCGGCCCCATCAAGGTCACCGCAGTGCGCAACCCCGCCGAGCTACCCCACAAGGAGCTGGGCGTGGACATCGCGCTGGAATGCACCGGCATCTTCACGGCGCGTGACAAGGCTGCGGCGCATCTCGCCGCCGGCGCCAAGCGCGTGCTGGTCTCCGCCCCGGCCGACGGCGCGGACCTGACCGTGGTCTATGGCGTGAACCACGAGAAGCTCTCGAGCGAGCACCTCGTCGTCTCCAACGCCTCCTGCACCACCAACTGCCTCGCCCCCGTGGCCAAGGTCCTCAACGATGCCGTCGGCATCGAGAAGGGCTTCATGACCACCATTCACTCCTACACCGGCGACCAGCCCACGCTGGACACCATGCACAAGGACCTCTACCGCGCCCGCGCGGCGGCCATGTCCATGATCCCCACCTCCACCGGCGCCGCCAAGGCGGTGGGCCTGGTGCTGCCGGAGCTGAATGGCAAGCTGGACGGCACGTCCATCCGCGTGCCCACGCCCAACGTCTCCGTGATCGACCTGAAGTTCGTCGCCAAGCGCGCGACCACCAAGGAAGAGATCAACGAGGCGATCATCGCCGCGGCGGCGCAGGAGCTGAAGGGCATCCTCGGCTTCACCGACCAGCCCAACGTCTCCATCGACTTCAACCACAATCCCAACTCCTCCACCTTCCACCTCGACCAGACCAAGGTCATGGAAGGCACGCTGGTGCGGGTGCTGTCGTGGTACGACAACGAGTGGGGCTTCTCGAACCGCATGAGCGACACGGCCGTCGCCATGGGCAAGCTGGGCTGACCGGGAAAAGGGGGCGCCATCATGATCGCCTTCCGCACCCTCGATGACGCCGCGGACCTCGCCGACAAGCGGGTCCTCGTCCGTGTCGACCTCAACGTTCCCATGGAGAGCGGGCGCGTCACCGACGCGACCCGTCTCAAGGCCATCCTGCCTACCATTCGGGACATCACCGGCAAGGGCGGCAAGGCCGTCCTGCTGGCGCACTTCGGGCGGCCCAAGGGCCGCGACGAAAGCCAATCCCTCGCCCCGGTCGCCAAGGCCCTCGAGGGTGAACTCGGCCGCAAGGTCGCGTTTGCCTCCGACTGCGTCGGCGACGAGGCGAAGAGCGCAGTCTCCCGCCTCGCTTCCGGCGAGGTGATCGTGCTGGAGAACACCCGCTTCCATGCGGGCGAGGAGAAGAATGCGCCGGACTTCATCGACGCTCTCGCGAGCCTCGGCGACGTCTATGTCAACGACGCCTTCTCCACTGCCCACCGCGCGCACGCCTCCACCGAGGGGCTGGCCCGCAAGCTGCCGGCCTATGCCGGCCGCTCCATGGAGAGCGAGATCGAGGCGCTGACCAAGGCCCTTGAGGCGCCCAAGCGCCCCGTGCTCGCCGTGGTGGGAGGCTCCAAGGTCTCCAGCAAGCTCGAACTGCTCGGCAACCTCGTGAAGAAGGTGGACATCCTCGTCATCGGCGGCGGCATGGCCAACACCTTCCTCGCCGCTCTCGGCAAGAAGGTCGGCAAGTCGCTGTGCGAGCACGATCTCGCCGATACCGCCCGGGACATCCTGAAGAAGGCCGAGGCGGCCGGATGCGAGATCGTCCTGCCGGTGGACGCGGTGGTCGCCACCGAGTTCAAGGCCAATGCCGCGCACCGCGTCGCCAGCGTCGATGACGTGAAGGACGACGAGATGATGCTGGATGCCGGGCCGGAGACGGTCGGCATCGTCAAGCAGAAGCTCGACGGGGCGAAGACGGTGGTCTGGAACGGGCCGTTCGGTGCGTTCGAGCTGACCCCGTTCGATGCGGCGACGGTGGCCGTGGCCCGCTATGTCGGCGACCTCACCCACAAGGGGCGGTTGCTCTCGGTCGCGGGCGGCGGTGACACGGTGGCCGCGCTCAACCACGCGGGGACGGCGGAGCGCTTCTCCTACGTCTCGACCGCCGGTGGCGCCTTCCTCGAGTGGCTCGAGGGCAAGGCGCTTCCGGGCGTGGAGGCCCTGCGGCGCTGATGTTGCGCTGCGGGATAAAATGACGAGAATTGCGCCCGCCCGGCCCTCCGCGGCGGGCGCTTTTCGGGTAGGGCATCGGTCGGGAACCCGGTGCCGTCTCCAGGACTTGCAGGCGCGCAGAGAAGCGCCACGGTTCGGGGCGTTCCAAACGATCAATCTGCCGGAGTGCCACGCTCCGGCGTCCATGCCCGCCGAGGGGCGGCAACAAGGCAGGTGAAGAACATGACGGCGGAGCTCGACGCGATCGCGCAGAAAATGGTGGCCGACGGCAAGGGCATTCTCGCGGCAGACGAGAGCGGCGGTACCATCAAGAAGCGGTTCGATGCCATCGGGGTGGAATCCACCGAGGAGAACCGTCGCGACTACCGCGAGCTGATGTTCCGCTCGCAGGGCATGGACTACATCTCCGGCGTGATCCTCTACGACGAGACCATCCGCCAGAAGGCGAAGGACGGCACGCCGCTCGTCTCCGTCATCGAGAAGGCCGGCGCCATTCCCGGCATCAAGGTCGATGCCGGCGCCAAGCCGCAGCCCTTCTGCCCGGGCGAGACCATCACCGAGGGCCTCGACGGCCTCGCCGGCCGTCTCAAGGAATATTACGACCTCGGCGCCCGGTTCGCGAAGTGGCGCGCGGTCATCGACATCGACACCACCAAGCACATTCCGTCCTACACCTCGCTCCGCGCCAATGCGCACGCGCTCGCCCGCTATGCGGCGCTGTGCCAGGAAGCGAAGATCGTCCCGATCGTCGAGCCGGAAGTGCTCATGGATGGTGCGCACGACATCGACACCTGCTACCGCGTCACCGAATGGGCGCTGAAGACGGTGTTCGAGGAGCTGTACTACCAGCGCGTCCGCCTGGAAGGCATGGTGCTCAAGCCCAACATGATCGTGCCCGGCAAGAAGAGCCCGGTGCAGGCCTCGGTCGCCGAGGTCGCGGAGAAGACCGTGCGCGTGCTGAAGGCCTGCGTGCCCACCGCCGTGCCCGGCATCGCCTTCCTCTCCGGCGGCCAGTCCGACGAGGATGCCACCGCCCATCTCGATGCCATGGTGAAGCTCGGCGGCCTGCCGTGGAAGCTCACCTATTCCTACGGCCGCGCCCTTCAGGCCGCGCCGCAGAAGGCATGGGCCGGCAAGCCGGAGAACGTCGCCAAGGCGCAGGCCGCCTTCGCCCACCGCGCGCAGATGAACTCTCTCGCCGCCCTTGGAAAGTGGTCGGCCGAGGAAGAGCGCAAGGCCGCCTGAGCATCGGGCACACCACGTCGAGAGAGGGCCGGCTTGCGCCGGCCCTTTTCTTATGGTCTGGCGAAAGCTGGCGACAATCCGCGTCCGTGCCCCCAATTCGCCGATTTCTTGGCAGACCGATCAGACCATGGCCAATCCTCCGCCCGCCCCCGGCGCCCGCCTCATGCTCGTCTTCACCGTCACGCCCGCGCTCGACCCGCGCACGGTGGAGGCGGCGGTGCGCGCGGGCGATATCGCCTGCGTGGTGCTGCGCGTGTCTCCGGGGGAGACGGTCGGTGCGGCGCGCCTTGCCGAGATCGCCAGCGCGGCGCAGCGGCACGACGCGGCCGTTCTTCTGGAGGGGCCGGAGGGCTTCGTCGCCTCCGCCGGGCTGGATGGCGTTCATGTGGCGGCAGGGCCGGCCCTCGATGCGACGCTGCGGCTGCTCAAGCCTGCCGCTATCGTCGGAGCCGGAGGGCTGGTGACGCGCCACGAAGCCATGGTGGCCGGCGAAAGCGGGGCGGATTACGTGGCTTTCGGCGCTCTGGCGCCCGAGCCGGGCGAGTTCTTCCGCGTGCTCGATCTGGTGGGATGGTGGGCTGAACTGTTCGAAGTGCCCTGTGTCGGTGTTGCGTCGACCCTCGACGAGGTGACGGCGCTCGCCGAGGCCGGCGCGGACTTCATTGCCCTGTCCGAGTCGTTGCTGGCCTCTGGCGGCGGAGCGGCGAAGACCGTCGCGGCCGCGCAGGCGACTCTTGCTGCGGGCGACGACGCGCAATGAGGCCGCCAGTCCGCGCATCTCGGCGCAGGCCGGGGCTTGTCGTCCCAGGCGGTGCGGTCCTGCTCGCGGTTGCGCTGGCGGCTGCGCCTTCCATGGCGCATGCGCAGGCCCAGCCGCAGTCGGGCGCGACGCCCAAGCCCGCCGCGAAGCCCGCCAAGCCTGCCGACAAGGCTGGCAACAAGCCCGCAGCCAAGCCGGACCCCAACGCCGCCCAGCGTCCGCGCGAGCCGGCGCCCATGCCGCTTCTGGGTCCGCAGATCAGCTATCCCAGCCTGGATACGCCCGGCGGTACGGGGGATATCGCCTACGGGGCCTACCAGCGCGGCTACTACATCACCGCCTTCAACGAGGCGCTCAAGCGCGCCCGGGCCGGCGACGATCCGGCGGCCATGACGCTGCTCGGCGAGCTGTATTCGGATGGCCTCGGTGTCCCGCTCGACCCCAAGAAGGCCGTCGAGTGGTATCGCAAGGCCGCGGATGCCGGCTCGGTCGGAGCGCTGTTTGCGCTCGGCAACATGACCCTCGCCGGTCGCGGCGTTCCCATGGATGAGCCAGCGGCGGCGCAATTGTTCCGGCAGGCGGCAGAGAAGGGCAGCGCGGGCGCCGCCTACAATCTCGGCCTGCTGTATCTCCAGGGGCGGAAGATCCCCAAGGAGCCCTCCGAGGCCGCGCGCTGGTTCGAGATCGCCGCCGCCAAGGACGTGGAAGATGCGCAGTATGCCCTTGGGGTGCTGCTGAAGGAGGGCAACGGTGTCGACAAGGACATCGCCGCCTCCGCCCGCATGATCGGCGCTGCCGCCCGGCTTGGTCACATCACGGCGCAGGTGGAATTCGCCATCATGCAGTTCAACGGCAACGGCGTGCCCAAGGACGAGGCCGCCGCCGCCGCATTGTTCCGCAAAGCTGCGCTGGCCGGCAACGCCATCGCCCAGAACCGCTATGCGCGGCTTCTCGCGGTCGGCCGTGGGGTGCCGCAGGACAAGGTGCAGGCGGCTGTCTGGCACTTGGTCGCCAAGAGCCGCGGCCTCGGCGATCCCATGCTTGACGAGGTGGTGGCCAAGCTGCCCGACGCGGACCGCAAGAAGGCGCAGGCGCAGGCGGCGCGCTGGGAATCGGGGCGCGCCTGAAACTGCGTGTCGGCGTGTCAGAGACGCGGGCGCCTTTGCCTGAGGCCGTGTTGTGGCCCTTTTGCCACGCGCGCCGCCGCCATGCCGCTGCCTTCACCCCTGCACCTCCGCGCCATGATGACGCCACGTCGCGGCATCAGTGAAGGACACACCGGACAACGGCTGCACGGCCTCGTCCGAACCTTCTGGAACGGGTCCGAACTGCTTGCTGCGCTTCATCGAGGCCTGCAGGACCGAGCGGTGCCGACGCGACCCGGAGGGCGATGATAACGGCCCGGAAACCATGGCGAGCGGGAGTTGCCCGCATCCTCCGGTTTTCGGACCTCCGGGCGGCCCTCCGGCCGCGTGCGGAACGTTCGCTTAACCGGACGGCTTTAGACCCGAAGCCTCCGGTGCAGCGTTGAGAAGGGAGTTACCGGATGCGTTTCCTCAGCCTTGCTCGCGGCTTCCGGTTCGCGGCTCTGTTTGGCTTCGCGCTGGCTCTTGCCGCGTGCGCCAACAATCCCAACCAGAATGCCGGCGTCGGCGGCGCGGGTGGCCCTCCCGGTTCCCCTCAGGAGTTCGTGGTCGCCGTGGGCGATCGCGTGTTCTTCGAGAGCGACCAGACCGATCTCACCCCGCAGGCCCGCGCCACCCTGGACCGTCAGGCCCAGTGGCTCCAGCAGTACAACCGCTACACCTTCACCATCGAAGGCCATGCGGATGAACGCGGAACCCGCGAGTACAACATCGCGCTCGGGGCCAAGCGCGCCCAGAGCGTGCGAGACTACCTCGCCTCCCGCGGCATCGACCCGGCCCGCATGCGGACCATCTCCTACGGCAAGGAGCGGCCGGTGGCGGTGTGCAACGACATCTCGTGCTGGTCGCAGAACCGCCGCGCGGTGACGGTGCTCAACGGCGGCGGCGCCTGAGTCTGTTTCCAGACGTCATGAAGGCCGGTGCCCACGGGTGCCGGCCTTCGTGCGTCCTGCGCTCGCAAAACCTCGGTCGGTCCACGGCAAGTCGTTGCCGGGTCACACTTTGGACGCGATCAGCGGGGTAAAGTCCAACTGGTCGAACCGGCAGTCTTTCGGCCGTGCTCCCCGCCACCAGCCCCAAGCAAAAGTCACATGAAGATGCGCCTGCGCCCGGTCGGTGTTCTCGTCGCCTCTGCCGTTCTCTTCGGCCTTGCCTTCGGTGCGGCCCTGAGCACGGCGGCCCCTGCGGCCGCGCAGAACGACGGCAATCTCTTCGGCAACCTCTTCAAGCCGCCCCAGCCCGCGCAGGAGGCCCCGCGCGAGGACCCCGAGTTGATGGGGCGCATGGAGCGGCTGGAATCGACCCTGCGCCAGCTCACCGGTCAGGTGGAGCAACTCCAATACCGCAACCAGCAGCTCGAGGCGCAGGTGCGCCGGCTGGAAGAGGCCGGCGGCGGTCGCTCCTCCGCGGCACCGGTTGCCGCCCCTGCGGCCGCTCCGGTTCAGGCGCCGGCGGTGCTGCCCTCCGGCCGCCCGGCGGCCTCCCCCGCAGTGCCCGTCCGCCGTTCCGATGCGTTCGATCCCAACATGGACCCCGCCGCACCGGGCGCGCCCCAGCCGCTGGGTTCTGCCGGGAGCTCCGCGCCTCCGGCTCGCACAGTGGATGCCGGCCCCGTTCGCCCGGCCGCTGGTCAGCAAGTCGCGGCCCTTCCGTCCGCCGGCGCCACGGTGCGCGAGCTCTATGATTCCGGACAGGCGCAGCTTCAGCGCCAGGACTACGCGGGAGCGGAACAGACTTTCCGCCAGATCATCCAGTCCTCGCCGAACGACCGCCTGATCGCCGACGCGACTTTCATGCTCGGCGAGAGCCTGTTCCTGCGGCAGAATTATTCCGACGCCGCCGCTTCCTTCCTGGAAGTCTCCACCAAGTACCAGAACTCTGCGCGTGCCCCCGAGGCTCTGCTGCGGCTCGGCCAGTCCCTCGCCGGCCTCGGCGAGAAGGAGACCGCTTGCGCCACCTTCCAGGAGGTGGACCGCAAATATCCCCGCACCGCCTCCTCCGTCCGTCAGGCCGTGGAACGCGAGCAGAAGCGGGTCGGCTGCTGAGGCCGATGGCACCGGAATCCGCAGACCACCCGCGCGGGTCATCCGGATCGATGGATTCAGAAGACGGCGCGGCCGCGCGCCTCTCTCCCGAATCCGGCACGGTTTCCGACAACGAGCTCGACGCTCTCTTTTCCAGCCTTGCCAGCTACTCCGCCGTCCTCCTCGCCGTTTCCGGCGGGCCCGATTCCACCGCTCTGCTCCATCTTGCCGCCCGCTGGTGCGCCCGGCGCCCGGGTGGTCCGCGGCTCTTTGCGGCGACGGTCGATCATGGCTTGAGGCCCGCGGCAGCCGACGAGGCCGCCCAGGTCGCGCTGTTGGCTGCCGGATTGAAGGTGCCCCATCGGACGCTTCGCTGGCAGGGGGAAAAACCTGATCGTGGCCTCCAGGAAGCGGCCCGCGACGCGCGCTATGCGCTGCTCGCCGCCGAGGCGCGCCGGGTGGGCGCGTCCGCACTCGTCCTTGCGCATACACGCGACGACCAGGCCGAGACGGTTCTGTTCCGGATGGCGCGGGGGTCCGGCCTGACCGGCCTTTCGGGCATGAGCGCCAGGACGGACCGCGGTGACCTCGCACTGCTGCGGCCTTTCCTCGACCTGCCGAAGGCGCGTCTCGTCGCGTCTCTCGACAGCGCGGGCATCCCCTATGCGAGCGACCCATCGAACCTCGACGCACGCTTTGCCCGTCCGCGCCTGAGGGCGCTGGCTCCGGCGTTGGAGCGCGAAGGCCTCGATGCGCGCCGTCTTGCCCGTCTCGCGAGGCGCCTCGCCCGTGCGGATCTGGCGCTTGAGGTGGTGACCGACCGGGCGGAGGCGGAGCTCATTACCGCCGGAGCTGCGGGCATTTCGATGGACGGTGCCCGGTTCGCGGCTGTGCCGGAGGAAATCGCCCTGCGGCTGCTGGGCCGCTGCGTCGCGGCGCAGGGCAGGGAAGGGCCAGTGGAGCTGGCCAAGCTCGAGCTTTTGCTGGAGGCGCTTCTGGCCGCGCTGGCGCTGCCGCCTGCTCCATTTCGCCGCACCCTGGCAGGTGCAAGTGTGGCCGTCCGAAGGGGAAAGGTGCTCGTATCGACCGCACCACCCCGGCGCTCCGCCCAAGGGATCGCGACGAATTCAAGTGCGGAGAAGGCGGCTGTCCTTGGCAAGACGGGGCCTCGCTCCTAAATTAGGCGCTGGACGGTGCGGGAGGTTCCAGCGGCGGCGGTGCGTGCGGAGGTATCCCTTCCGTATGGTGAGGCGTCGAGACGGGACCGCCCTTCTGTCCCCACGAGGGTTCAATGAACGCCAATTTACGCAATTTCGCCCTTTGGGTGATCATCGTCCTGTTGCTGCTGGCGCTGTTCTCGCTGTTCAACAGCCCGGGCCAGCGCACCAACGCGAACGAAATCTCCTTCTCTCAGCTCCTCACTGATGTGGACGCTGGTAAGGTGCGCGAGGTCGTGATCGAGGGGCCGAACATCACCGGCACCTATTCCGACCGCTCCGGCTCCTTCCAGACCTACGCGCCGAACGACCCCTCGCTGGTGCAGCGCCTGTATGGCAAGGGCGTGCAGATCACCGCGCGTGCGCCGTCGGACAATGTTCCGTGGTTCGTGAGCCTGCTGCTCTCGTGGCTGCCCTTCCTGGCGCTGATCGGCGTGTGGATCTTCCTGTCGCGCCAGATGCAGGGCGCCGGCGGCAAGGCCATGGGCTTCGGCAAGAGCCGCGCCAAGCTCCTCACCGAGGCGCACGGTCGCGTGACCTTCGACGACGTGGCCGGCATCGACGAGGCCAAGAGCGACCTCACCGAGATCGTGGAATTTCTGCGTGACCCGCAGAAGTTCCAGCGCCTCGGTGGCCGCATCCCGCGTGGCGTGCTGCTCGTCGGCCCCCCCGGCACCGGCAAGACGCTGCTCGCCCGCGCCATCGCGGGTGAGGCCAACGTGCCGTTCTTCACCATCTCGGGCTCGGACTTCGTGGAAATGTTCGTGGGCGTCGGTGCCAGCCGCGTGCGCGACATGTTCGAGCAGGCGAAGAAGAATGCGCCGTGCATCATCTTCATCGACGAAATCGACGCGGTGGGCCGCCACCGCGGTGCCGGCCTCGGCGGCGGCAATGACGAGCGCGAGCAGACCCTCAACCAGCTGCTGGTGGAGATGGACGGCTTCGAGGCGAACGAGGGCATCATCCTCATCGCCGCGACCAACCGTCCGGATGTGCTCGACCCGGCGCTGCTGCGTCCCGGCCGTTTCGACCGTCAGGTCATCGTGCCGAACCCGGACGTGGTCGGCCGCGAGCAGATCCTGAAGGTGCATGCGCGCAAGATTCCCGTCGCGCCCGACGTGAACCTCAAGACCATCGCCCGCGGCACCCCCGGCTTCTCGGGCGCGGACCTCGCCAACCTCTGCAACGAGGCGGCGCTGATGGCGGCCCGGCGCAACAAGCGCATGGTCACCATGTCCGAGTTCGAAGACGCCAAGGACAAGGTGATGATGGGCGCCGAGCGTCGCTCCCTCGTGATGACCGAGGAAGAGAAGATGCTCACCGCCTATCACGAGGGCGGTCACGCCATCGTCGCACTCAACGTGCCGGCGACGGACCCGGTCCATAAGGCCACCATCATTCCGCGTGGTCGCGCGCTCGGCATGGTCATGCAGCTTCCGGAGCGCGACAAGCTCTCCATGAGCTATGAGCAGATGACCTCGCGCCTCGCCATCATGATGGGCGGACGCGTCGCCGAGGAACTCGTGTTCGGCCACGACAAGGTGACGTCCGGCGCCGCCTCCGACATCGAGCAGGCAACCCGCCTCGCGAAGATGATGGTGACGCGCTGGGGCTTCTCCGACCTACTCGGCCAGGTGGCCTATGGCGAGAACAACGAGGACGTGTTCCTCGGCATGTCCATGCAGCGCCATCAGAACGTGTCCGAAGCCACCGCCCAGACCATCGACAAGGAGGTCCGGCGGCTGGTGGACGAGGGCTACTCCGAGGCCAAGCGCATTCTCTCCGAGAAGTACGATGACCTCGAGACGTTGGCCCGTGGCCTTCTCGAATACGAGACCCTCTCGGGTGACGAGATCGTCGACCTCCTCGATGGCAAGACGCCGAACCGGGAGAGCGTGATCGAACCGTCCAACCCGCGCGGCTCGGCCATCCCCACCACCAAGCGCCCCCGTCCCGGCGGCGCCGGCGGCTCCATCGAGCCTCAGCCCCAGGCCTGAGGTCTGTAGGACAGGAAAACGCCCGCGCAAGCGGGCGTTTTTCGTTTGTGTCGGGCCCCCTCCTTTGCTGTGCGCTCCCAGGCAGGACTCGGAGGGCGGGTTCTGCGCAGAATCCATCGACACAACCGGCGGCGCGAGTCATAGGCAGGGCTCATGTCCCTCCTCGCCCGCACTTCCATTGTTTCGGCGGCAACCCTCGCGTCCCGCGTGTTGGGCTTTGCGCGGGATGCGGCCACAGCCGCCGTGCTCGGCGTCGGGCCGGTGGCTGATGCGCTGGCCGCGGCCATGGCGCTCCCGTTGCTGGCGCGCCGGCTGCTGGCGGAAGGCGCCTTCAATCTCGCCTTCATTCCGGCGCTCGCCCGAACACGCGAAGCCGCGGGAGCAGACGATGCGGCGGCCGGCCGTCTGGCGGGCGCGACCCTGCTGCTGCTCTGCGGCTTCCTTCTGGTCTTCGCGGCCGTCGTCGCGCTCTTCATGCCGCAGGTGATCGGTCTGATGGCGCCGGGCTTCGAGGCGGGCGGGCAACGGGCGGACGTCGCCGTCCTCTGCGGTCGGGTGGTGGTTCTCTATCTCCCGCTCGCGGGGCTCGCGGCGATCTACGGCGGCATCGCCAATGAAGCCCATCGCGTGCTGCTGCCCGCCTTGGCTCCGGCAGCGGCCAATGTCACGGTGCTGGTGGTCATCGGCGCATTGCTCGCCAAGGGGCTGATGGAGAGCGACACGGCCGCTTTCGCCATCGCCGCGGCGCAGGTGGGCGCAGGCGCCGCCCAGTTCGCCATCATGCGGAGGGCGGCCAGGGCTTGCCCGACGCTGCCACTGTTCCGTGTGCTGAGGCCTCAGGATCTCCGGGCGGCGCTTGGGGTCCTGCGGGCGGCATCGCCCGCGCTTCTCTTTGCCGGGCTGAGCCAGCTCCGCTTCATCATCGTGGTGGCAGCCGTGTCCGCCAGCCCCGGAGCGGTGGCGGCGCTGAACTACGCACAGCGGCTGATGGACCTTCCCCTCGGTCTCGTCGGCGCCAGCGCCGGTGCCGTCCTCGTGCCGGCGCTGCTCCGGAGGGGGGAGGCCGAGGCCGCGGACGATGCCGGCCGGGCGGTGCTGGCGGCGCTTGCCTTTGCCCTGCCAGCGGCTGTCGGGCTTGCCGTTCTCGCCGAGCCCATCGTCGTCACGCTGTTCCAGCGGGGCAGCTTCGATAGCGAAGACGCACGGCTCACCGCGGCCCTGTTGGCCGTGCTCTCGCTCTCGCTGCCGGCGCAGGGGCTGGAGCGCATTCTCTCCGCCGCCGCCTCCACGTCCGGGCAGATAAAGGCGGCGGAGCGAATCGCGTTCGGCTCGCTGCTCATCTGCGTTGTCGCTGCTGCAGGGCTCGGAACCGTCTACGGCCCCTTGGCCGCGGCGGGGGCCGTGGCGCTGTCCTCCGTCGCGTCCATCCTGGGCTTGGGGGGCGTCCTCATTGTCCGCGGCGCTCTGCGGTTCTCGCTCCCCGTACTGCTCTCGTCGGCGGGCCTCGCGGCGGCGAGCCTCGCCATGGGTTTCGCTGTGGGCGTGTTCGCCGCAGCGTGGCCCGCGCCGATTGGAATGCTTTCTGGCATCGCGCGGCTGATCGCTCTGGTTCTCAGCGGCGGACTTGTCTACGGCGCCGGGGCGCTCGCCGTGAAGGCGGCCGTCTCGAAGGCCTGGCTGGGGCGCGTCTGAGCCGGGCAGCAGCGTTGCGGGCCGCGCCCTTGCGCCGTGCCGCCCCAGGTGGCATGACGCGCCGCATTCACTTTCGCGGGCCGTTGCCCGTGTTCTGGTCGAGCGGCGCGCCGCTCTTTGGGGAGTTCGCCATGGCGGCGGTCGCAGAACGCGTATTTTCCGGCGTGCAGCCCACGGGCAACCTGCATCTCGGCAATTATCTCGGCGCCATCAAGCGCTTCGTGGAACTGCAGAAGAGCCACGAGTGCATCTATTGCGTGGTCGACCTCCACGCCATCACCGTCTGGCAGGACCCGGAAGAGCTGAAGCGCCACACCCGCGAGGTCACGGCCGCCTTCATCGCCTGCGGCATCGACCCCAAGGCCCACATCGTGTTCAACCAGAGCCAGGTGTCCGGCCATGCCGAACTCGCCTGGGTGTTCAACTGCGTCGCCCGCATGGGTTGGCTGAACCGCATGACGCAGTTCAAGGAGAAGGCCGGCAAGGACCGCGAGAACGCATCCGTGGGCCTGTTCGCCTATCCGACCCTGATGGCCGCCGACATCCTGCTCTATCGCGCCACCCATGTGCCAGTGGGCGACGACCAGAAGCAGCATCTGGAGCTGACTCGCGATATCGCCCAGAAGTTCAACACGGACTTCGCGCCCTCCATCGCCGCCAACGGCCATGGCGAAGGCTATTTCCCCATCACAGAACCGCTCATCGCCGGGCCGGCGACGCGCGTGATGAGCCTGCGCGACGGCTCCAAGAAGATGTCGAAGTCGGAGCCATCGGACTTCTCCCGCATCAACCTCACCGATGATGCCGACGCCATCGCCGGCAAGGTGCGCAGGGCGAAGACGGATCCGGAACCGCTGCCCTCAGAGGAAGAGGGGCTGAAGGGTCGGCCGGAGGCGGACAACCTCGTCGGGATCTTCGCCGCCCTGTCGGACACTGCCAAGGCGCAGGTGCTGGCGGACTACGGCAACGCCCAGTTCTCGGTCTTCAAGGCCGCGCTGGTGGACCTCGCCGTGGCAAAGCTCGGCCCTATTGGCACCGAGATGCAGCGCCTGATGGCCGATCAAGCCGCCATCGACGCGATTCTCGTTGACGGCGCCGACCGCGCGCGGGTGATCGCCGACCAGACCATTCGCGACGTGAAGGACATCGTCGGCATGGTGCGCTGAGTTGAGCCGCCGGCGCGGCCTTGCCCGCGTCGGGTGCGGCGCCTAAGTGTGGGGCATGTCGCCCGACGCAGAGGAGGCCGTGATGCCGCAGATGAACGCCACGGTCGATCCGGAAGAGGTCGCGCGTTTCGATGCGCTCGGTGCCCAGTGGTGGGACGTGAAGGGCAAGATGGCGCCGCTGCACGCCATGAACCCTGCACGCCTTGCCTTTCTGCGCGACACTCTGGTGCGCCACTTCTCCCGGGACGCCCGGTCGCTTCGCCCGTTGAAGGGGCTGTCCCTCGTCGACATCGGCTGTGGCGGAGGCCTCCTCAGCGAGCCCCTCGCCCGCATGGGTGCCGATGTGACCGGCATCGATCCGGCCCCCGGCAACGTGGACATCGCCCGCGCCCACGCCGCGCTATCGGGCCTTGCCGTGACCTATGAGGCCGAGACCGCCGAGGCGCTGGCCGAGCGTGGGGCGCGCTTCGACGTGGTGGTGGCGCTGGAAGTGGTGGAACATGTGGCCGATGTCGGCCTGTTCGTGCGCACCGCCGGCCGTCTGGTGACGGAGGGCGGCCTGCTGCTGCTCTCGACGTTGAACCGCACGTCCAAGAGCTTTGCCCTCGCCATCGTCGGCGCCGAATACATTCTGCGCTGGCTGCCGCCCGGCACCCATCGCTGGGAGAAGTTCGTGACGCCGGAGGAGCTTGAGGCGACGCTCGCTGCAGCCGGCTTCGCCGCGCGGGAAAAGGTGGGGCTCGCCTACGAGCCGTTCTCCGGCGATTTCCGCCTGACGGAGGATCTCTCGGTGAATTATTTCATGGTCGCCGAGCGCGAGGCCTGAGCCTCAATTCCGGTCTTCCGGCAGCACGGGCAGGGGGAACACCTCCACCTCATCCTCGTGCAGGGCCTTCACCTCTTCCGCCGTCGCTTCGCCGCGAATGGGGCGGTGCTCGATCTCGCCGTCGTGCATCTTGCGGGCGAGATCGGCGAAATTGTCTCCCACGTCATCCGAGTTCGCGACGATGTGGTCCCGCAACTGGCGCATGAGCGTGCGCAGTTCGCTGTCGGGCCGCGCCATCATGGCGACGGGCGTTGCCTCTGCGGGGGAGACTTCGGCGGCCGGCGCGCTCGTGGCTTCCGCGGCCGGCTCCTTCGCTGAGGTCCCCTTGTCGGTACGCGCGACGGAAGGGGCCATTACGGCTTTCTCAACCTTCGCCGAGTTGCAGGTCGGGCAGGTGACGAGGCCACGCGCGTGCTGGGTGTCGTAGCTGGCCGAGGAAGGGAACCAGCTTTCGAACTCGTGGCCATCGTCGCACTTGAGGGTGTAGCGGATCATGAGGAGGCACGCACCACGTGAAGGTGGCCGATCTGTCCCGGCTCGGCGACCTCGAACCGGCGGCCGTTGGCAAGGGAAGGAATGCGGGCGCGCGCCGCGGCGACTTCGGCCATGTCGATCTCGGCGAGGATCACGCCCGGGTCGGTACCGCCCTCGGCGATGACGCGGCCCCAGGGGTCGACAACCAGCGAATGGCCGTAGGTGTCGCGGCCGTTTTCGTGCCGGCCACCCTGGGCGGCGGCGAGAATGTAGGCACCATTCTCGATGGCGCGGGCGCGCAGCAGCACGTGCCAGTGGGCTTCCCCGGTCGGTCGGGTGAACGCGGAGGGCACGGTGAGCACCTTGGCGCCGCCCTCGGCGAGGGCCCGGTAGAGCGCGGGAAAGCGCAGATCGTAGCAGATGGTCATGCCGACGCGGATGTCGTCCACGTCGGTCAGAACGGCCCGCTCGCCCGGCCGGTAGGCATTGGACTCGCGATAGCTCTCGCCATTGCCGAGGTCCACGTCGAACATGTGGATCTTGTCGTAGCGGCCGGTGATCTCGCCATCCGCATCGATGACGAAGCCGCGGTTCACGGCCTTGGAATCGGAGACCTTCAGGGCAAGGGAGCCGATATGCAGCGTGATGCCCAGTTCGCGGGTCAGCTGGCGCAGGGCGGCGAGAGTCGCGTCGTTGCCCTCTTCCTGCAGCTTCTCGAACAGGACCTTGCGGTCCAACTCCATGATGTTTGTGACTTCGGGCGTCTGGACATAGCGGGCGCCGTCCCGCGCCGCCTCGCGGATGAGGGCGGCGGCGGCATCGAGGTTCGCTGCAGGTTCACGGCCACTGCGCAACTGGACCAGGCCGACGCGGAGGGTATTGCCGGCCCGCACGGCGGGAGCAGGCTTGGCCGGGTTCGGTTCCGAGGTGGTCATGGGGCTTGATCTCTCGCTGCCGCCGGAGCCGGAAACGCCGCATCGCGCCCGGCGCGGCGCGATTTCAGACAGATAGGCCCTTCCTGACGGGAATGCACGGGGGGCCGCCGCTTGCGCGCCCCCGCGCCAGATGTGCCGTGCCCGGCGTCAGGCCGCCAGGGCGTCCAGCCGTCCGGCTTCCTCCAGAGCATACAGGTCGTCGCAGCCGCCCACATGGGTCTCGCCGATGAATATCTGCGGGACGGACGTGCGCCCGCCAGCCCGGCGGATCATCTCTTGCTGGCCTTCGGCGTCGGTAGTCACGTCGATCTCGGTGAAGGTCAAGCCTTTGCGCCGCAGCAATTCCTTAGCGGAATGGCAGTAGGGGCACCAGCTCTTGGTATAGATTTCGATGGGCTTCATGATGTCACGACTGGTGGGACGGCGCAGGGGGCGTGCCGTCACGAAAGCGTCGCATCATAAGGGGTCAGCCGAATTCGACAACCCGCGCAAACGTGAGGGCGTCAATGCCCGTGGCGCCTGCGCGCCGGAGCACCTGCGCGCAAGCATCAAGCGTCGCGCCCGTGGTATAGACGTCGTCCACAAGCAGAACGCGCCGCCCCTCGATCCGATGCGCTGCAGCATGCGGCACCGCAAAAGCCCCGGCGACATTTGCGCGGCGCGCGCTGCGCCCCAGCGCGGTCTGCGAGGGGGTCCGGCGCTGCCGCACCAGCGCGCCCGCATCGACCGGCAGCGCTGTGGCCGCCGCCACATGCCGCGCGAGCAGCGCCGCCTGATTGAACTTGCGCCGCCAGAGCCTGAAGGGATGGAGCGGCACGGGCACGATGATCTCGGCCGTGGCCGTGAGGTCTGTGCCGGCCTGCAGCATCAGCCGGGCCAAGGGCGCGGCGAGGTCGAGGCGGTCGGCATATTTCAGCTTGTGGACGAGGCCGCGGGCCACGTCGTCGAAGGTCACGGCCGCGCGGGCGCGATCATAGGCCGGAGGGTCGGCGAGGGCTTCGGCCGAGATCCAGCCATCTCCGAACACGCGGTCTGGATCATGGCTGAACGGCGCGCCGGTCCGCTCGCAATAGGGCCGGCTGATGAAGGAGAGCTGGCCCCAGCAGGGCCCGCACAATCCCCCCGCCGCGCCCGTGATGCTTCCGCAGGCGATGCAGGTGGGCGGCAGAGCCAGGCCGAGCAATGCGGACCCAACGCCGCGCGCGACGGCGCCCGCCCGGCCGATCCGCTCCGAAATGCCTGCCGCCGAAAGGTCCATGGATGCCCCCGGATCGATCTTCCGTCCGGGGGCGATGCCTGTAAAGCCGCGCCTCAGCGCGGCGTGAAGGTCCGCAGCAGCAGGGCGTTGGCGATGACGCTGACGGACGAGAGCGCCATGGCGGCTGCCGCCACCATGGGCGACAGGAGCAGGCCAAGGCTGGGATAGAGCACGCCCGCCGCAATCGGCACGCCCGCCGCATTGTAAAGGAAGGCGAACAGCAGGTTGCGCCGGATGTTCGCCATGGTCGCGCGGGACAAAGCCCTGGCATGGGCGATGCCGGCCAGATCGCCCTTCAGCAGGGTGATGCCGGCACTTTCCATGGCGATATCCGTGCCCGTGCCCATGGCGATGCCTACGTCCGCTACGGCGAGGGCCGGGGCATCGTTCACGCCGTCGCCGGCCATGGCCACGACGTGCCCTTCCTTGCGCAGGCGCTCGACCACCTCGGCCTTGCGCGCCGGCAGGACTTCCGCCTCTACCTCGATGATGCCAAGGCGTTTGGCGACAGCCAGCGCCGTGGTGCGGTTGTCGCCGGTGAGCATGACCACGCGCACGCCGTCCTGCTGGAGGCGCTTCAGCGCGGCTTCGGTCGTGTCCTTCACCGGATCGGCGATGGCAACGAGGCCGGCGGCCTTGCCGTCGATGGCGACGAACACCGCCGTTGCCCCCTCGCGGCGGAAGCTCTCGGCGATCGCGGTCTGATGGTCGGTATGGACCCCGATTTCACTCATGAAGGCGGCGTGGCCGACGGCGATCGCGTGGCCTTCCACCTGTCCGACGATGCCCTTGCCCGCCGGGCTCTCGACAGCGGATGGCTCGGAGGTGACAAGCTCGCGTGCCGCCGCCTCGTGGACGATGGCGGCGCCGAGCGGGTGTTCGCTCGCCCGCTCCAGCGCGGCGGCCAGGCGCAGGACTTCATCCTCGCTGCGGCCGTTGAAGGCGCGCACGGCGATCACCTTGGGCTTGCCGACGGTGAGGGTGCCGGTCTTGTCCACCACCACCACGTCCACCTTCTCCATGCGCTCCAGAGCCTCGGCGTTGCGGACCAGCACGCCGAGCTGGGCACCGCGGCCGACGCCCACCATCACCGACATGGGGGTGGCGAGGCCGAGGGCGCAGGGGCAGGCGATGATGAGCACGCTCACCGCCGCCATCAGCGCGAAGGTGAGCCGGGGCTCGGGGCCGACCGCCATCCACACGGCGAAGGCGACGACGGCGGCGCCGAACACCAGCGGCACGAACCAGCCGGAAACCTGATCCGCCAGCCGTTGGATCGGTGCGCGGGAACGCTGCGCCTGCGCCACCATCTGCACGATCTGTGAGAGCAGGGTGTCGCGCCCGACCTTCTCCGCCTGCATGGTGAAGACGCCGGAAGCGTTGACCGTGCCGCCGATCACCTTCTCGCCCGGCTCGCGGGAGACGGGCAGCGACTCGCCGGTGACGAGGCTTTCGTCCACCACGGCGCGGCCATCCGCCACCGTGCCGTCCACCGGCACCTTTTCGCCGGGGCGCACGCGCAGGACGTCGCCGGGGGCGACGAGGCCGAGGTCGATGGTCTCATCGGTGCCATCGGGCCGGATGCGCAGGGCGGTCTTGGGGGCGAGAGAGAGCAGGGCCTTGATGGCGCTGGAGGTCTGATCGCGGGCGCGCAGCTCAAGCACCTGCCCGAGCGCGACCAGGACGGTGATGACTGCCGCCGCCTCGAAATAGACCGGCACGCCACCGCCATGCGCGTGGAAGTCATGCGGGAACAGCCCTGGCGCGAAGGTGCCGACCAGCGAATAGAGATAGGCCACCCCCGTGCCCATGGCGATGAGGGTGAACATGTTGAGATGCCGCGTCTTCAGAGACAGCCAGCCGCGCTGAAGGAAGGGCCAGCCCACCCACAGCACGACAGGTGTCGCAAGGGCGAACTGCACATAGTTCGAGATCTGCTGGGGCAACGGGGACCAGCCGAAAAGATGGCCGCCCATCTCCAGCACGAAAACGGGGAGGGTGAGCGCGAGGCCGATCCAGAAGCGGCGGGTCATGTCCACCAGCTCGTGGTTCGGCCCCTCGTCGAGGGTGACGACCTCCGGCTCCAGCGCCATGCCGCAGATGGGGCAGATGCCGGGGCCGATCTGCCGGATCTCCGGGTCCATGGGGCAGGTGTAGATGGTGCCCGCCGGCACTTCGACAGGCGGCGGCGGGGCGCTGCCGCCCACGTAGCGCACGGGATCGGCCTTGAACTTGGTCTCGCAGGACGAGGAACAGAAGAAATAGGGCTTCTTCTCGTGGCGGGCGGAGTACTTGGCCGTGCCGGGCGACACCATCATGCCGCACACCGGGTCTTTCACCGGCGCGAGATACGTCTCGGGCGCCGCCTCGAACTTGGTCTTGCAGCCGTTGCCGCAGAAGAAATAGGTGCGCCCCCCATGCTCCGTCGTGGGCTTGCCGGCGGCCGGGTCGGTCTTCACGTCCATGCCGCAGACCGGATCCTTCACCGTCTCGGGCAGCGCCGGCCTGGCGGCACCCGACAGGTCGAGCGGGGGCGGGGCCTTGCCACCGCAGCAATCGCCGCCGTGCGAGGAATGGTCGTGTGATGAGTGGTCGTGTGCCATGGCGGCTCCGCAAATCCGTTTGCCAGCGTTAGGCCGCATCTGGGCAGGTGGCCTTGCGCTGGCTCATGTTCAAGGCGGCAATAAACCCCCTGGGGGTATCGTCTCTTGTCCAATATACCCATAGGGGGTATATGGCAAGGCATGCGCAGCCCGACCAAAGAGCAAGTCCAGAAGCGCCTGAGCCGCATTGAGGGCCAGGTGCGCGGCCTCTCCCGCATGGTGGAGGAGGACCGCTACTGCATCGACATTATCACCCAGCTCTCGGCGGTCCGGGCCGCCTTGCGGCGGGTGGAGGAGGAGGTGCTGAAGGATCACGTGGGGCATTGCGTCGAGCATGCGATCCGCTCGGGCGACGCGGAGGACCAGCGTCGCAAGGTGGCGGAGCTGATGGAGGTCATCGTCCGCAGCGAGCGGTGAGGGAAGGGTCAGTCCCGTTCCAGGAAGATCAGTTCGCTCTCGTCATAGGCGCGCCGCTCGATCTCGCGGAAGCCTTCCGGCGTCACGAACAGGCCGGTGCGCTCCTCGATGATGAGCAGAGCATCGGCGGCGAGCCAGCCGCCCTCCATCGCCGCAGTGATGGCCTGAACCGCGAGGCCCTTTCCATAGGGGGGGTCGCAGAAGACGAGGCCATAGGGGTCGCCCGGCCCCATGGGACCGGGGCGGGTGGCATCGCGGCGGAACACCTTGGTGACGCCGGTGAGGCCCAGCGCCTCCACATTGTCGCGGATTAGCCCGCGCGCCTCCGCCGCCTCTTCCACGAACAGCGCGAAGCGCGCTCCACGGGACAGTGCCTCTATGCCCAGCGCGCCGGTGCCGGCGAACAGGTCCAGCACGCGCGCGCCGTCACACGGATCGCCGTAGGCGTGCGCAAGCACGTTGAACAGGCTTTCACGCAGCCGGTCGGAGGTCGGCCGCGTGAGGCTGGAGGACGGGCCTTTCAGCGCCCGTCCCTTGAGTCGGCCCCCCACGATGCGCATAAGTCACATGCCCGCGTCAGCGTTTGCCGCGCGGACCGCCCGGCTTGCCGGGGCCGGAGCGTCCCGCGCCGGGCTTGCCCCCCGGCTTTCCGCCAGAAGGCCGGCCACCGGGCTTGCCGCCGCCCTTCGCGCCGAACCCGCCCGGCCGGCCGGCGGGCTTGCCACCACCGGGACGATCCTCGAATGAACGGGTACGGCCGGCTGGCTTGTCGCCATAGCTGCGCTCACGCGGCGGCCGGTCGCCGAAGTCACCGCGACCCTCCGGGCGCGGCCGGGCGCGCGCCGGGCGTTCGCCCTCCGTCCGGTCACCACCGAAGCTGCGGCTGCGTGCAGGCTTGTCGCCATAGTCACCGCCACGTCCTTCCGGCCGGGTCCGGGCGCGGGCGGGGCGTTCGCCCTCGGGCCGGTCGCCGCTAAAGCTGCGGGAACGGGCGGGCTTGTCGCCGAAATCGCCACCGCGCCCTTCCGGCCGGGGCCGCGAGCGCGCCGGGCGCTCGCCCTCCGTCCGGTCACTGCCGAAGCTGCGGCTGCGAGACGGCCGATCCCCGAAATCGCCGCCTCGCCCTTCCGGACGCGAGCGGAACGGGCGGTCGCCCTGCGGGCGCTCGCCCTCGCGGCGGGGGCCGGAGCGCTTGAAGCCGCCGTCGTCCTCGTAGCGGCGCGGACGCTCGTCACCGCCGCCGGAGCGGGTGGGACGGCGACGGAAATCTTCCTTCTCCTCGCGCGGGCCGCGCCCACGGGAGGCGTCATCGCGGAAGGAGGGGCGCCCCTCGCGGCGCGGACGCTCGGCCGCGCCCTCGTCCCGGCTGCGGCGGAAGGGACGCCCTTCGCCCTCACCAGCGGCGGGACGGGCCCGGCGCGGCGCCTCGTCCTTCGGCGCGCGTACACGCTCGACCTTCACGGAGCGGCCCTTGCGGTCGGCGACGGTGCCCACCCGCTCGGTGCCGTGCTCCTCGCTGGCGCGACGGCGCACGCGCGGGGCGGCAGGGCGGATGACGTCCTCCACCGGCGCGTCGAACTCCTCACGCTCGCGGCTGGCGCGGCGGGCCGGCGTCTTCAGCCCCCCGGCCTTGTCGGCCGCAGCCTGCTTGCGTCCCGCGGGACGGTAGGCCGGGCGCACCGGGACTTCCTCGATCTCCCGTTCCACCAGCGGTCCGGCAAAATCGGCACCGGCGGCGGCGGCGAGGTCGGCACCGATCTGGTCGCGCAGCACGCGGGTGCGCACTTCCTCGACGCTGCCCTCGGGAATCTCGCCCAGCTGGAAGGGCCCGTAGGACACGCGGATCAGCCGGTTCACGGCGAGGCCGAGCGCGCCCAGCACGTTGCGGATTTCGCGGTTCTTGCCTTCACGCAGGGACACGGTGATCCAGGCATTGGCGCCCTGCACGCGGTCGAGCTCGGCCTCGATGGGGCCGTACTCCACACCGTCCACGGTGATGCCTTTGAGGAGCGTGTCGAGCTTCGCCTGGTCGATCTCGCCATTGGCGCGCACGCGGTAGCGGCGCAGCCAGCCGGTCTCCGGCAGCTCCAGCACGCGGGCGAGGCCGCCGTCGTTGGTGAGGAGAAGCAGGCCCTCGGAATTGAGGTCGAGCCGGCCCACGCTGACGAGGCGCGGCAGGCCCTTGGGCAGGATTTCGAACAGTGTCGTGCGGCCTTCCGGGTCGCGGTTGGTGGTCACGACGCCCTTGGGCTTGTGGTAAAGGAAGAGGCGGGTGCGCTCGCGCTCCGGCAGCGGCTCCCCGTCGATGGTGATTGCGTCGGCGGGCGTGACGGTGACGGCGGGGCTGGTGAGCACCTCGCCGTTGACGGCCACGCGGCCGGCCTCGATCCATTCCTCGATCTCGCGGCGCGAGCCGAGGCCGGCGCGGGCGACGACCTTGGCGACGCGCTCTGCCTCCTTCTGGGGGGCGGCGGGAAGTTCGCGCTTCTGGCGCGGAACGCGGTTCTTGTCCTTGCGGGGCGGTGATGTGCGCGGCATGAGGGGGAGTTAGCACAGCGCAGGCTGCGCGGCGAGCGCGGCGATGAGTCGGGTGAGATCGGGGGCGGCTAAAGGCACCATGTCCGGAACCTTCATGCAGATGGCGCTCAATGAGGCGCGCGCGGCGGCCGAGCGGGGCGAGGTTCCGGTAGGCGCGGTTCTCGTGCGCGGCTCGGAGGTTATCGCCCGCAACGGCAACCGCACGCGCGAGCTGAACGACCCCACGGCCCATGCGGAGATGCTGGTGGTTCGCGCGGCGGGCGCGCAGCTCAAGTCCGAGCGGCTGATGAACTGCGATCTCTACGTGACGCTGGAACCCTGTGCCATGTGCGCGGCGGCGCTCTCCTTCGCCCGCATCCGGCGCCTCTATTTCGGCGCGCCGGACCCCAAGGGCGGTGCCGTGGAACACGGCCCGCGCTTCTTCTCGCAGCCCACCTGCCACCACGCGCCCGAGGTCTATGGCGGCATCGCCGAGCGGCAGGCGGCTGAGGTTCTGCGGGCCTTCTTCCAGGAACGCCGGTAGCCGGTCTACGGCCGTCCCTGGGCCAAAAACGGCATCGCCACATCAAGCGTCGCCTTCGGCGCCTCCTCCGCCAGGAAATGGCCGGCCTCGATCGCCTGGCCTTCCACCTGGGGCGCGAACGCCTTCCAAGCCTCCAGTGGGCTCGCACCTCTGCTCGGAATGCCAGCTGCGCCCCATAACGCGAGCGTCGGGCAGGAGAGGGTGCGCGCGGCGGCGATGTCCGCCTCATCGTGGGCGAGATCGATGGTGGCGCCGGCTCGATAGTCCTCGCACATGGCGTGGAGGCGATCCGGGGACGAAATGGCTGCGCGATAGGCAGACATGGCGCGCGGATCGAAGGCCGAAATGTCCTTGTGCGCCGTCCAGCTCGCCATGGTCCAATCGAGGAACCATGCGGGGTTCCCGCCCACCAGCTTCTCGGGCAGGGGCTTGGGCTGGGCCAGCATCGCCCAGTGATAGACCTGCAGTGCGCGGGCCCGGTCCATGCGGTGCCACATCACGTAGGTTGGCACGATGTCGAGCAGGACCAGCCGGTCGAGCCGGCCCGGATGGTCCAGCCCCAGCCGGTAGGCGGCTCGCGCGCCCCTGTCATGGCCCATGACGGAAAAATGGGCGAAGCCGAGGCTTTCCATCACCTCCACCATGGCGGCGGCCATGGCGCGCTTGGAATAGGGGAAATGATCTGCCCCGCCTTCTGGTGCCGCGCTCCAGCCGTAGCCGGGCAGGTCGGGGATGACGAGGGTGTGCTGTTCGGCGAGCTTCGGCGCCACCCGGTGCCACATCACATGGCTCTCGGGGAAGCCGTGGAGCAGCAGCAGGGGGGTGCCCGTTCCTCCCTGCCGCAGGAAGATGCGGCCAGCCTTCGTGTCCACGTAGTGCGAGGCAAATCCGGGAAAAAGATCAGACAGATCGGACACGCGAACCTCCCTTTCGCCGCCCGGTGGGCCGGGGCGGCCGCAACAGCGGGCAACCTTTCAAGACGGGACTGGAGCGGCAGGTTCCGCGCTCAGTCGAACACTTCGTCCGATGCCGTAATGAGACCGAGGCTTGGCGACTTCGCGCAGAAAGCGGCGAGCTTTTCGGCATTCTTCATGAACTTGTCCGTGTCGATCACCGGGGGGGCGTCGTCGTCCTTGTAGTAGGCATCCAGCCACGTGAGGATGATGGTGATCGTATCCTTGTCCGCCTGCAGGAACTGCTGGCAGGTCATGGTGGAGAGGTCCCATTTCTCGGCCGCAGCGGGGCAGAGACCCGCCATGAGGACGATGGCCCCGACGCCCAGACGTTTCAGCATTGCGCCCTCCCAGGATTCGCGGCCATTCCGGCCTGCACGGCCATGATGCGCCGGGGATCGTAGCGGCACCAGCCGAAGGCCGGCACCGTAGCCGAGCACGTTCTCGCGAGCCCGAATGATCCTTCAGCGCGCGTCGAGCACGACGGCGCAGGCATCCGGGAGATCGGCGAGGGTGAGGGGCGGCTTGGGCTTGGAGGGTTCCTTTTCGGGCTTGGGGTGCAGCACCGCGTCGGTGAACCACCAGTCCAGCTCCGATCCGCAGCCTTCGCCGGTCGGCGGGGCTTCCTGCGGCCGGCAGTCGGGACTGGAGGCGGGGCAGGTGAGGCGGATGTGCATGTGGTAGTCGTGCCCCCAATAGGGCCGCACCTTGGCGAGGAAGGAGCGGTCGCCCGTTGCCTCCCGGCACAGGGCTTTCTTGATGGCGGCATTGACGAAAATGCGCTCGACCCGCGGCTCGACGGCGGCGGCGCGGATGACTTTCCAGGTGTCCGGGCGCCAGTTGGCGGGGTCGATGTCCTTGCGGTCGGCGCGGACCATCATGGAGGCGGAGAGCTTCTCGCGCTCCTCGCGGGTGAGTTCGCGGCCGGGGCTGGGAGTGAGCCAGATGTCGGCGTCGAGGCCGATCTGGTGGGAGGCGTGGCCGGTGAGCATGGGGCCGCCGCGCGGCTGGGCCATGTCGCCGACGAGAATGCCTTGCCAGCCAGACACTTGTGGCACCTTCGCGGAGAAGCGCTCGAGGAAGGCGACGAGGTCCGGGTGGCCCCAGTTGCGGTTGCGGGACAGGCGCATGACCTGCCAGTTCGGACCGTTGACCGGCAAGGCTTCGCCGCCGGCGAGGCAGCCCTTGGAATAGAAGCCGATGCTGCGCGCGGCCATGGGAGCCGGCTGGGTGGCGCGGCCGAACAGTTCCTTGGCGGGAACCGCAGCCGCGGGCTTGGCTGCCGGCTGGGCGTGGGCGGCCGTGCCGAGAAGGGCGAGGATCGCCGCGGCGGCGAGCCGGCGCATCAGCTCGTAACCTTCTGTGCCAAAACAACAAATCCCCCGTCGCTCCGGGTGCCCGGATGGGCGGGGAGGTCGGTCAGGAACAGGGTCGTCCCGGGCGTCACCAGCGCCGCCACCTGTTTGTTGATGGAGGGATCGACGCTGATTCGGGCCAATGCATCCTGCGCCTGGCCCGGGGCGACGCCGCGGCCCTCGTAGGAAACAGCGCTCCAGCGGGGGGCGTTCCCGTCCTTGCTCATGAGCACATAGACGAGGTTTCCCAAGGGGTTCTGCGGATCGCGGATGCTCACCGGACCCTGCACGGCGGTCTGCGCGCCCTTCAGCACGGTGATGGTGCCGTCGGCCCGGCTGACCACCATGGAGACCGGCTCCGGGGTGGCCGTCGCATCCTGCGGGGCTCCTTGCCCGGTGGCGGAGGTGGCGAGCTGCTGCTCCAGACCCTCGCTCATGATAAGTCCCGGATGCAAAACATCTTCTGGCGCCGAATGGCGGTCGGCGATGATGACCGGGGTGCCCAGGTGGGTGATGCCGAAGACCAGTTTGGAGAATTCCAGCGGCAGGTGCACGCAGCCGTGGGAGGAGGGGTATCCGGGGAGGCCACCCGCGTGCAGCGCGACGCCGGACCAGGTCAGGCGCTCCGTGTAAGGCATTGATGCATCGTTATAAAGCGAGGAGTGGTGGTCCACGTCCTTGCCGAGGATGGTGAATACCCCGGTAGGGGTCTCGTGCCCGTCCTTGCCGGTGGAGACGGTAGATGCCCCTATCCGGACACCGTTTCGGTAGACGAAGCACAATTGGTCCGTCAGATTCACCACGATGGCGACGAAGCCGTCCGGCGCGCGCTCCGGATACCAGACGTAAGTGCCTGGTTTCAAAGCCTTAATCTCGGCGAGGTCGGGGTCGTCGGCGGCGATGGCCGGCAGCAGGGCATCGGCCATCATCGCCCCGGCGAGGGTGGCGGCGAGCTTCAGGGTTCCGCGGCGGGAGAGGCTGAACGGGACGACCATCGGCGATTCACCCCAGGTTTCCGAATCGGGTTTCACCACGTTTTCACCCGGGGTTCGGTGCCTGTCCAATGGTGTCAGCTCCCGAACCGGCCTCTCACCCCAGCATGGGCACCTCGCTTACCACCCCAATACCTTCAGGCGTGATCCGGCAGACGAGGCCGATGGCCTCCACACCGACTTCCCGCGCCCGGTCGAAGGCGCGCCCATAGAAGGGGTCGAGATCACGGGCGAGGGCGATCGAATCGGCGGAGCCGATCTGGCTGATGTAGACCATCACCGCCCGCCGCCCCGCCGCGACCTCGCCGGCCAGTTCCTCCAGATGCTTCGCGCCGCGGGCGGTCACGCAGTCGGGGAACTCGGCCTTGCCGGGCGCGCGCATGAGGTGGACGTTCTTCACCTCCACGAGGCAGTCGGGGCGGGCGTCGTCCTCCAGCTTGATGTCGACCCGGCTGGACTTGCCGTATTTCACCTCCCGCCGCATCCGGGCATAGCCGGAGAGGGGCGGCACCTGCCCGGCGGCGATGGCCTCGGCCACCAGCAGGTTGGGGTGCATGGTGTTCACCCCCACCCATTCCGGCCCGGCGCCGAAATCCGCCTCCACCAGCTCCCAGCTCAGGGCGAGCTTGCGCGCGGGGTTGAGGGAGCGGGAAAGCAGCACGCGGCTGCCGGGGGTATCGAGCCCCAGCATGGCGCCGGAGTTCGCCACATGCGCCGTGGTCTCGGTGCCGTCGTCCAGCACCACGTCGGCGAGGAAGCGCTTGTAGCGCCGGACCAGCCGGCCCGGCAGCAGGGGGGCGGCGAATAGCATCAGGAGACGCGGTCGTCGCTGCGACCGGCGAGGCACATGAGGGTCTGGGTGGCGGTGGCGCAATGGGTGCGGATGCCGCCCGCCTCGGCATAGACCTCGATCTTCGCCACGGTCAGGGTGCGCCCCGCCCGCGTCACCTCGCCCACGGCGATGAGCCGCTCGCCCTTGCCGGGGGCCATGATGTTGATCTTGTACTCCACCGTCAGCACGGTCGAGTCCGGCGGAAACAGGCTGAAGGCGGCATAGCCGCCGGCCGTGTCGGCGATGGCGCCGATGGAGCCGCCGTGGAAATAGCCGTGCTGCTGGGTCACCTTTTCCGCATGGGGCAGCACGATCTCCACCCGCCCCGGCGCCACCGCGCCGAGGGTGGCGCCGATGAGGGTCATGAAGGGCTGGCGGGCGAAGCTGTCGCGCACCTTGGTCTCAAACGCGGGATCGCGGGGGGTGAAGGGCTCGGTCACGGGCGCCGTCGTGCTGCGGAGGGAAGGGCGACCATAGCGGCGCGGGGCCGTCGCTGGAAGCGGCGGGGCTGGAGGCGTCACGGCGAGGGCGTTGATGGCGGGGGTGTTCCCCGGACAAGCGACACCGAAGGTGGAGCGCTGATCCGGGGGCCAGCGCAAGATTCCGCGTAGCGGCGATGCCTGGGACCGCTGGCGTTCGGCAGCGCCTTCGGCGGTCCTTTGCGCTGGGTCCCGGCTCGCATTCCGCTGCGCTGCATGGGTCCGGGACGCGCGGGTGGTTCATGGCGCCCGCCGTCGTCCTCCGGTTCAACCGGCGGACCCATGGCGGCGTTTGTCCCGGTCCTCGCGCACGGGCGCCGGTGGGGGGATGGGCCCTCCGGTCAGGCCGGAGGGCGACGGCGGTTGGGGTGGAGGCGGCGGGGCGGTCGATAGCGGGGGCGTCGATGGCGGGTGTTCCCCGGACAAGCGACACCGAAGGTGGAGCGCTGATCCGGGGGCCAGCGCAAGACTCCGCGTAGCGGGCGATGCCTGGGAGCGCTGGCGTTCGGCAGCGCCTTCGGCGGTCTTTGCGCTGGGTCCCGGCTCGCATTCCGCTGCGCTGCATGCGTCCGGGACGCGCGGGTGGTTCTGCGCGCCCGCCGTCGTCCTCCGGTTCAACCGGAGGATCCATGGCGCCGTTTGTCCCGGTCTCTGCACGCGGGGGCCGGTGGAGGAATGGGCCCTCCGGTCACGCCGGAGGGCGACGGCGGTTGGGGTGGGGGCGGCGGGGCAGGAGGCGGCAGGCCGGCAAGCGCCCGGGGCGCGGTGGCGGGTGGGGCGGCGGCCCGGGATGGGGCGGGCTTTCCCCACGTTGACAGCGGCCGGGCCGGCGCCTCTTCTGCGCGGGGGGCTGCGGAATACCGCGGCTTTGGCGCAGGTCAGCGGGGCCGGTCACATGAGCTACGTCTATCTTCTCATCGCCATCGTCGCCGAGGTCATCGCCACCTCGGCGCTGAAGCAGGCGGAAGGCTTCACCAAGCTTGGCCCGTCCGCCATCGTGGTGGTGGGCTATTGCGTCGCCTTCTTCTGCCTGTCGCTCACCCTGCGCACCCTGCCGGTGGGCATCGCCTATGCCATCTGGTCCGGGGTCGGCATCGTGCTCGTCACCGGATTCGCCTGGGTCTATTACGGCCAGAAGCTCGACCTGCCGGCGCTGATCGGCCTGGGGCTCATCATCGCCGGCGTCATCGTCATCAATCTCCTGTCGAAGAGCGTCGCGCACTAGGCGCCCTCAAAGTTCCTCGGCGCCCTCCCGGGCGCGGGCGAGGAGCTTCTTCGGTTCGATGAGCGCATCCTTCTCCGGGTCGTGGACCACGGCGCCGAACGAGCCGGCGAGGGCGGCGAGCACCGCCATGGCGCTCACCTCCTCGCGGATGTCGCCGGTCCACTTGATGTCGGCGGCCACGTCGCGCCCGCCCAACGCCGGGGCGAGGGCCGGGGACTTTCCGCCGTCCTCCCCCACGTCGCGAAACCTGAGGGTGAAGCCGGCATCCTCGCCCTGGAGGGTGCAGGGAAGGTAGCCGGAGGTTTCCAGCGGCACATAGCCGTCGTCCAGCACCAGCTTGAGCTTGAAGGCATCGAGCGCCGCCTGCAGGGCGGCGCGGTCGGGCACATCGGCCCGGTTGAGATAGGCGGTACGGGCGCGCGCCATGGCGGGCTGCCTCCAAGTCTTGAAATATCAATGCCGGTCTGGCCGGCGGCGAATGAAACGGGAGCAGTTTACGGGATTTCCCGCCGGCGCGGCATCCCCTCGCGGGGGGCGCCAAAGGCACCCCGTTCCCCGGACAAGCGACACCGCAGGTGGAGCGCTGATCCGGGGCCCAGCGCAGGACTCCCGCGCAGCGGGCAATGCCCAAGAACGGTGGGATCACGAAGCGCCTGCGGCGGTTTGTTGCGCGGGACCCCGGCGCGCATTCCGCTGGCGCTGCATGCGTCCGCGGCGCGAGGGCGGTTCGGCGGACGGGTGCCAGCGCCCGACGTCGCGCCCACCCCTCAAGGCGTGGGGCCGGTGCAGGCTTCCGAGCGGGTGGCGAGGGCGGCCCAGACCTGCTCCACCGCCGTGCGGTTGTTGCAGCGGTCGGGGGTGGGTTCCAATTGCTCGTGCAGGTTCATCTGCACCGGCTTGGAGAGCCACCAGCTCATGGAGACCTGCCGGATCTTTTCCGGCGTCGCGGTGCCCACCGGGCAGTGGCCGGCGCTGTCCTCGGGCCAGACCTTGATCTGCACGAGGCTGACCGGGCAGCGCCCCCCGAAGCGCGTATCGAGCCAGGCGGCGGCATGGGCGACGGCGAGACGGCCGCGACCGCTGCGCACCGCGCCGATGGCGCCGAGCGGGCCTGCGACCTCGGGCAGGAGGCTGTGGTCGGCCGCATCCGGCACCACCACGCCGCGGGCGGTGCGCTCCTCGGTGAGGACGCTCTGGGGATCGTTGGAGACGACGAGGATGAAGGGCGCCAGCGCCGGCTCCACGTCCACGATGGCCTGCGCCAGCTCGAGCGCGCTCTCGGCGCCGAAATTCTCGAAGTAGCCGCCGTCCACGATGCGGTCCACCACGTCCGTGTCCACCTGGTAGATGGAGCCCGGCGGCGAGATCACCGGGAAGCGGGCGGAGTTGGTGGCCGCCGTGGAGAGCCGCACGTCGAGGTCCGAGCGCACGAGGCTGTGGAAGTCGATGGCGTGGGTGAAGATGGGGCATTCGGCATTGGGGCCGCCGCTCGGGCAGCGGCTCGCCGCCGCGTAGGTCGGCAGGAGGTCGGTGGTGATGATGCGCTGGCCGGTCTCCACCGACGTGCCGTTGAGCACCAGATAGGGCACCCAGTGCTCGGGATCGCGCGGGGCGCCGAGGAACGGCTCGGAGAGGCGGCGGGCGGCGCCGGGGCCGGCCTGGGCGCCGGCCGCGCCCACATGGCGGGCGAAGCTCGCCTCCCAGGCCTCCTCCAGCAGCGCGGCGCGATCGCGCAGGAACAGCTGCACCTGATCGTGGAAGGCGAGGCCGAAGAAGGTGGCGGTGAGGAAATCGTCCGCCGTCATGCTCTCCAGGCAGTCGCGCCAGCCGTTGATGGCGCCGCCGAACCAGTGGGCCGGCGCCTCGGCCGGGCAGGGGGGCGCCTTGCCGGTGCGGGCCGACAACGCGGCCGCCACCACCGCCGCCCCGTGGGAGCCGCCCGAGACGCCCGAGATGGCGAACAGGCGGGTGGCGATGTCCTTTCCGTCGAGCGCGCTCTGGATGGCGGGGGTGAAGCGCCCGTCGTCCCGCGCCGCGCGGCTGACCTTGGAGCCGTCCGCGCGGGTGAAGCTGAAGGCCTGCTTCTGCTGGTCGTAGTCGAGGAAATGGCCGATCACGCTGGCGATGAAGAAGCCCGCCCGGCTCGCTCCGCCGGCGGCGGTGACGATGATGGGGCGCGGACAGGACGAGGGCTGTTCGGCGCAGCCATTGGCCCGCATCCACAGGTGGACGGCCTGGACGAGGCTGGTGCGCCGATAGGCCGGCTCGTCGGCGGTCACGGTGCGCACCGCGTGGTTGTCGCCGAACACGTAGACGCCGATGGCGCCGGCGAGGAACAGGCCGGTCAGGATCGGCACGTGGAAGCGCCGTCCGACCGAGGACAGATAGGCGAGGATCGGCACCCACCCGCCGAAGATCAGCGGCACCGCATAGGCGAGCGGCAGCCGCGCCGCCAGCCAGTGCGGGCTCGCCACCAGCACCGCCACCACCAGCAAGGCGTAGAACAGGAGCACGAGGCGGCCGGTGGCGTGGAGCTGGCCGTCCGCGTCGTCCCGCCGGGGCGCGATGCCGAGGAGGCCGAACACCGGCTTCAGCCAGTGCCCCAGCGCGCGGTCGAAGGCGGCCAGCACACCGACCTGGGTCAGCCGCCCGCGCAGCACGCAATAGAGATAGAAGAGCGGCACCGCCGCCACCATCGCCCAGACGAGCACCACGAGCTGCTGGTGGGCGGCCTCGATGGCCGGGCGGTCGGCGAGCGTCGGCAGGTTCGAGATGGCCGCGTCCGCCCCGATGGCGAAGATCAGGAAGGGCATGACGCCGATGAGGCGCGGCACCTCCCGCACCATGGCTGCCGTCAGCCGGTCGCGCCCGGCGACACCGCGCCGGCCGGCCGCGGCATTGCGCCGGGCCACCAGAACCGCAAGGCCGTTGTCGGTCTCCACCAGCAGGCGCGCGGCATAGTGGACCGGCATGGCCCACAGCAGGAAGACGGCGAGGACAAGGGAAAGAATCGCCCGCGAGAGGCCGGCCGCGGCGCCGACGGGCGCACCGGCCATGGCGACGTCGAGCATCACGTCCTGCGCCTGCGTCACCCCGGCCATCATGGCGAGGCCGAGGAGCACGCTCAGAAGCGGAACCCGCACCACCCACAGGACCAGCGTGAGATCGAGGATGCGGCTCCAGAAGCGCGATAGAATATTGCGCGGCTTCTGCCGCAGTGACAGACCCGGCGCAGGCTCGGAGCCCGCGCTCACACGCTCTATCCTCATGCGTGCCTCCCGTCCCCCCGCACGCACACGCAGGATAGAATAGTTCCCGTCCCGCTTACAACGTCCGCCCGGTTGAAGGAGCCGGGCGGACGCCGAAAAACGGTATCGGAAGGCGTCAGATCATCGCCATGCCGCCGTTCACATGCAGCGTCTGGCCGGTGACGTAGGCGGCCTCGTTGGAGGCGAGGTAGACGCAGGCGGCGGCGATGTCCTCGGGGGTGCCGAGCTTGTTGGCCGGCACGGCCTTGAGGATGCCCTCGCGCTGCTTCTCGTTGAGCGCGTCGGTCATCGGCGTGGCGATGAAGCCGGGGGCGATGCAGTTCACGGTCACGCCGCGCGAGGCGACTTCCTGCGCCAGCGACTTGGACATGCCGATCATGCCGGCCTTGGCGGCGGCATAATTGCCCTGGCCCGCATTGCCGGTGACGCCGACGATGGAGGTGATGGAGATGATGCGGCCGGAGCGGCGGCGCATCATGGTGCGCACGGCGGCGCGCGACAGGCGGAAGGCGGCGGTGAGGTTCACCGCGATCACCTGGTCCCACGCCTCGTCGCTGAGGCGCATGAAGATGTTGTCGCGGGTGATGCCGGCATTGTTGACGAGGATGTCCACATGCCCGCCCAGCGCCTCCTCGGCGGAGGGGATGAGCTTTTCCACCTCTTCCGTGTTGCCGAGGTTGCAGGGCAGCACGATGACGCGCTCGCCGCCCATCTCGGCGGCGATGGCATCGAGCGCCTCGCGCCGGGTGCCGGAGACGGCGACGGTGGCGCCCTGGGCGTGCAGCGCCTTGGCGATGGCGCCGCCGATGCCGCCGGTGGCGCCGGTCACGAGCGCGGTCTTGCCGGTCAAATCGAACATGTCAGCCCCCAGTTTCTTTCGGGTGTCGCGGCTTTTGCGCCGCCGGTTGTATCGGCTTGGCCGGGTGGTGTCCCGACGCGCGGACGCCCTCGCCCGGATTTTTTCCGGGGAGGGCGCCCATCGGTGAGACCATGTCAGGCGGCGGAAGCGGCCGCGTTGCGGGCGGCGATGAAGGCCGCCACGTCCTCGGGCGTGCCCACGGCGCTGGCCGCGATCTGCTTGTCGATGCGCTTCACGAGACCGCAGAGCACCTTGCCGGCGCCCACCTCGACCACGCGGGTGACGCCCGCGCCGGCCATGTAGATCACGCTTTCGCGCCAGCGCACGGTGCCCGTCACCTGCTCCACCAGAAGGCGGACGATCTCGGCGGGGTCGGTGACCGGAGAGGCGCGCACGTTGGCGACCAGCGGCACGCGCGGCGTCATCACGGTGGAGCCGGAGAGGGCCACTTCCATGGCCTCGGCGGCGGGGCCCATGAGGCGGCAATGGAAGGGGGCGGACACCGGCAGCAGCACCGCCTTCAGCGCGCCGCGCTCCTTCGCGATGGCGATGGCGCGCTCCACGGCGGCCTTGGTGCCGGAGACCACCACCTGCCCGGGGGCATTGTCGTTGGCCGCCTCGCACACGTCGTCGCCGGCGGCTTCCGCCGCTACCGCGACGGCCTGGTCGTAGTCGAGGCCGAGCAGGGCGGCCATGGCGCCTTCGCCCACCGGCACCGCATCCTGCATGGCGCGGCCGCGGATGCGCAGGAGCCGCGCCGCCTCGGTGACGGTGAGGGCGCCGGCCGCGGCGAGGGCCGAATATTCGCCCAGCGAATGGCCGGCGACGAAGGCCGCCTCGCGGGCGAGATCAAGCCCCGCTTCCGATTCGAGAACCCGGAGCGCGGCAATGGATACCGCCATCAGCGCCGGCTGGGCGTTGGCGGTCAGGGTCAGCGCGTCGGAGGGGCCTTCCCACATCACCTTGGTCAGGCTGTCTCCGAGGGCGGCGTCCACCTCCTCGAACACGGCCTTTGCGGCGGGGAAATTGTCGGCCAGGGCCTTGCCCATGCCCACGGCCTGGCTGCCCTGACCGGGGAAAATGAAGGCGGTCTGGGGTGTTGTGCGCGACCCTTCGGTCATTGGGCGGCCCTCCGGCTGGAAATTGGGGAGCGGAGAGACACCGGGATTGTGGGCGAGTCAAGGCAAGGCCAGCGGTAAGGCGACTCACCCTCTGTGTGTCAACCCGACCTTACGATAAGGAAACTGGGGGTTGGCCACGCCCGCTTCACAATTTATCCATAACGAGCGATGGACATTGGGCGCCGTTGAGTACGTCCGCATCAGAAAGTGGTTCCGCCGTGAAGCCTGAAGTGAAGGCCATCCGGGGATTTCCGGCGCTTCTTGCCGCCGCTCTCCTCTCCGCCACCGTCATCGTCCCTGCCTGCGCGCAGACGCTGACGCCGTCCGGCACCGCGCCTTCCGCGCCGCCCACCGCCACCTTCACCCCGCCGAAGCCGGCGCTGATGACCGGGCCCGTGCCCTCCTCCATGATGGAGCCGGCCCCGGCGGGCCTGTCGTCGAGCACCGGCATGGCCGCCCCCGCGGCCGAGGCCAACGGCACGAACCCGCACAATCTCATCGCCTATTCCTCGGCGACGGTCGATGGCCCCTACATCGCCATGACCTTCGACGACGGCCCCAATCCCGAGACCACGCCGCGTCTTCTGAAGATGCTGGAGCAGCGGGGCATCAAGGCCACCTTCTTCGTGCTCGGCAGCCGCGCCGTGGCCTCGCCCAACATCATCAAGCAGATGATCGCCCAGGGGCACGAGGTGGCGAACCATTCCTGGGATCATCCCCAGCTGCCCAAGATCCCCGTGGCCGCCGCCGACAAGCAGATCGGCGACACCAACGCCGCCATCGAGCAGATCACCGGCCTCAAGGTCCACAATGTGCGCCCGCCCTACGGCGCCATGACCCCGGCGCTGCGCGCGCATCTGCGCGAGAAGTTCGGCTCCACCTTCATCTACTGGTCCGTGGACCCGCTGGACTGGAAGGACCGCAACCCGACGGTCATCCACGACCGCATCCTGAAGAACGTGCATCCCGGCGCGATCATCCTCTCCCATGACATCCACCCCACCACGGTGGATGCCATGCCGAAGACGCTCGATGACCTTCTGGCCAAGGGCTACAAGTTCGTCACCGTCTCCCAGCTCATCGCCATGAACAAGGCGATGCCCGAGCCCAAGGTCGCTTCGCTCAACCCGGCGCCGAAGAAGAAGCCGAAGCCCCAGGGCACGGCTGCCGCCGCCAACACCACCGGCTCCACCGGCACGAAGCCGGCGGCCACCGCGACGGCCAAGCCCGTGAGCGCCAAGCCCGCCTCCACCGCGCCCCGCCCGCCGGCCAGCGTCGGGCTGTATTGAGGGGCTGGGGCGGGACAGTCATCCTCCCACCCCCTTCGTGCTCCGCCACCATCGTCGTCCTCCGCTTGACCGGAGGACCCATGGCGCCGTTTGTCCCAGCCATCGGAAGCGTGCTCGGGTGGGCAGTTAGGCCCTCCGGTCAAGCCGGAGGGCGACGGGGAGAGCGGTTTACGCAGGACCCCGGCTCGGCGCTCCGGCTGCGCCGTCGCTGGTCCTGCGAACCTTGACGGGTTCCCCCTCTCCGCCTTGCCTTTCCCTCGAAACCTGCTATACGCCCCGCTTCCGTCGCACCCGGCCGGGGGCTGAACGGACGGTCTTCTTTTGCCGCGGCCCATCCCACGGGGTTGGCCAAGGTCGAGGAGGGCAGGGCGAGAGCCCGTCGTCCCGTGTCCCCGCCTTCCGAGCTTCGCGCCTTTCCGAAAGGCAAGAAGGGCTTGGCGCCGGTGGACAGAAGAGTGAAACCGAAAGGCAGTGAACACATGCCGCTCTACGAGCACGTGTTCCTCGCGCGCCAGGACGTTACGGCGCAGCAGGTCGAGGAACTCACCACCCGATTCAAGGGTGTCATCGAGGCGAATGGCGGCTCGGTCGGCAAGACCGAGTACTGGGGCGTGAAGTCCCTCACCTATCGCATCAACAAGAACCGCAAGGCCCACTTCACCCTGCTCAACATCGACGCCCCCGCGGCGGCGGTGCAGGAGCTGGAGCGCCAGCAGCGCATCGACGAGGACGTCCTGCGCGTCCTCACCCTGCGCGTCGAGGAGCACGAGGAGGGTCCCTCCGCCATGCTCCAGAAGCGTGACCGGGACGATCGTGGCGAGCGCGGAGAGCGTGGCGACCGCGGTGATCGTGGTGACCGCTTCGGCGGCCGCGAGGATCGCCCGCGCCGTCCGCGTCCGACTGAAGAAGTGCAGGCCGAGGAGGAGAACTGATGGCTTTCGCATCGTCCGGTGGCGCCGGCGGCGGTCAGCGCCGTCCCTTCTTCCGCCGTCGCAAGACCTGCCCCTTCTCCGGCCCGAACGCGCCGAAGATCGACTACAAGGATGTGCGTCTCCTGCAGCGCTACATCTCCGAGCGCGGCAAGATCGTGCCCTCGCGCATCACGGCGGTTTCCGCCAAGAAGCAGCGCGAGCTGTCCGCCGCCATCAAGCGCGCGCGGTTCCTGGGCCTGCTGCCCTTCGTGATCCGCTGATCGCGTGATCCTTTGATCCGGTTCGCCCTCCTCCGGGAGGGCGAACTTTTTTGAAAGACGCGCTTCGGGGAATGACCCCCGGAACGTCTGCTGGGGCGGAAATCCCGCCTCTAACCGCACCCGCGGGACAGCTTGTCGAGATGGTGTACCTTCTTCTCACAGGCGTGGCTGCCGGCCTCGCATCCGCCCTTCTTGCCGCCGGAGCCGCGGCGGGATCGGCGCTGGCCGTGCCCCTGTTCTATCTCTCGCCCCTTCCGGTGATGATCGCCGGCATCGCCTTCTCGCCGCTCTCGGCGCTGGTGGCGGTTCTCGTGGGCGCGGCGGGGATCGGTCTCGCCTTCGGCGGCAGCCTCGTCCTCACCTACGCGGTCAGCATCGGCGGACCGGCCTTCGCCTTGTCCTATGCGGCCATGCTCGCACGGCCCGATCCGGCCGGCCGCGACGGGCTGGTGTGGTTCCCGGTGGGCGGGCTGGTGCTGCTCTCCGCCGCCGTCTCGACCCTCGCCGTCATCATCGCCCTGTTCGCCGTCGCCGGTGATTACGAGAGCTACCGCCGGGCGGTGATCGCCGCGTTCGAGGCGCTGCTCTCCGGCCAGGTGCTGCCGGGGGCGCAGCCGACCGATCCCACCGCCGTGGGTGCCCTCGTGGCGCGCCTGCTGCCGGGCATGGCGGCGGTGATGTCCATGGTCTCGCAGCTCGTCTGCCTCTATCTCGCGGCCCGCGCCGCGCGAATCTCCGGCCGCCTCAGGCGTCCGTGGCCGACCCTGTCGGCCGTCCGCCTGCCGCCGGTCACCTCGCTGGTGCTGGCGGTGGCGATCGCCTTGTCCATGGCCGGGGCGATGGTGGGACTATCCGCTTCCGCCGCGGCCACGACTTTGGTGTGCGCCTATGCCCTCACGGGCTTCGCCGTGGTGCATGCCGTGACCATGGGCCACTCGGCCCGCTTCCTCATCCTCGCGGGGCTGTGGCTCACCACCGCCGTGCTGGGCTGGCCGGTCCTCGCGATGGCGGTGCTCGGCTTCGTCGACGCCATGTTCGACTTCCGCTCGCGCATGGGCTCCGGGCAAAGCCCGCCCGCCGCGAACGACCGCTGAAATCATCCAAATCCAACGATCAGAGACAGGAGAACCAAAATGGACGTCATTCTTCTCGAGCGCGTCGCAAAGCTCGGCCAGATGGGCGAAGTGGTGAAGGTCAAGGACGGCTTCGCCCGCAACTTCCTGCTGCCCAACGGCAAGGCCCTGCGCGCCACCAAGGCGAACAAGGACCGCTTCGAGACCATGAAGATCGAGCTCGAGGCCCGCAACCTGGAGCGTCGCAAGGACGCCGAGGCAGTGGCCGAGAAGCTCGCCGGCCAGGCCGTCATCATGATCCGTCAGGCGGGCGAGAGCGGCCAGCTCTACGGCTCGGTGTCCACGCGCGACATCGCCGAGGGCTTCACCGCCGCCGGCTTCAGCCTGGACCGCGGCCAGATCGTGCTGAACCACCCCATCAAGACCCTGGGCCTGCACACCGTGCCGGTGAGCCTGCACCCCGAGGTCGAGGTGACCGTGCAGGTCAACGTCGCCCGCAACGCGGAAGAGGCCGAGCGCCAGGCCCGCGGCGAGGACGTGCGCACCGCCCGTGACGAGGACGCCGAGATCGAGGCCGAGCTCGCCATCGAGCGCGCCGCCGTGGCCGCCGAAGTCGCCGCCGAGGAAGGCGAGGAAGCCTGATTTCGGCCAGCGGCACCGGCGCCCCGGCGCCGGCCGTCAGCGTTTCCTACGGCGTCCCGGCCTTACCCGCCGGGGCGCCGTTTTCGTTTGGGGCAGGGCAGGGGCGGGGGAGGGGCGGGACCGCCCCCGCCGGTCAAATCGCCGCGTGCCGTATTGCGGTGCCGCACGCTTGGTGGTTTCATTTCTCCGTTGCGGCGCTTCAGGCAGGGAACTTCGGGTCGCAGGGGGTGGCCCGAACTTATCCTTGCGCCGCGCGTTGGTGCTCCGTCCCCTTGTATTCGAGCACCAGCGCGGGCGTTGCCGGGAAGCGGGAAAGGATCGAGCGGGCGAGCGTGGAGGCGGCCGATGGACCGGTTGCTGGAAACACTGCTGCGACGCGTCATCGTCGATGGCGCGCTGAAGGTCACGACGGCCTCCGGCCAGAGCTTCACCGTGAACGGTTCTCCCCGCGCCGGCCCGCCCCGAACGCCGCTCGCCGTCCGCTTCACCTGCGCGGAAGCCGAGCGCGGCATCGTCCTCGATCCCGAGCTGAGGCTCGGCGAGGCCTATATGGACGGCACGCTGGTGATGGAGGACGGCAGCATCGCCGATCTCCTCGCTTTGCTCATGTCCCAGCCCGCCGCGTTCAACCCGAGCGTGCCGGCCAAGGCGTTCCATGTGCTGCGGCGGCTCGGGCGGCGCATCGCCCAGTTCAATCCGCGCGAGACGGCGCGCCGCAACGTGGCGCACCATTACGACATCGACGGGCGGCTCTATTCCCTCTTCCTCGACCACGACCGGCAATACAGCTGCGCCTATTTCGAGCATGCGGGGCAGAGCCTCGACGACGCCCAGCTCGCCAAGAAGCGGCACGTGGCGGCCAAGCTCGTGCTGGACCGGCCGGGGCTCCGGGTGCTCGACATCGGCTCCGGCTGGGGCGGGCTTGCCCTCTATCTCGCCGAGATGGTGGGGGCGGAGGTCTCAGGCATCACCCTCTCGCAGGAGCAGCTCACGCTCGCCACCGCCCGCGCCGACGAGCGGGGCATGGCGGGGCAGGTGACATTCGCCCTGCAGGACTATCGCGACGTGGAGGGGCCGTTCGATCGCATCGTCTCGGTGGGCATGTTCGAGCATGTGGGCGTGGACCATTACGGCGCCTTCTTCCGCAAGGCGCACAGCCTGCTGAAGGACGACGGGGTGATGCTGCTGCACGCCATTGGCCGCTCCGACCCGCCGGGCGTCACCAACCCGTTCATCGCCAAATACATCTTCCCCGGCGGCTACATCCCGGCCCTGTCGGAGGTCACACCGCACATCGAGAAGAGCGGGCTGGTCGTCACCGACATCGAGCTGCTGCGGCTGCATTATGCCGAAACGCTGAAGGCCTGGCGCCAGCGCTTCCGCGCCCGCTGGGAGGAGGCGGCGCGGCTCACCGACGAGCGCTTCTGCCGCATGTGGGAATTCTATCTCGCCGCCAGCGAAATGGGCTTCCGCCACCAGGGCCTGAACGTGTTCCAGATTCAGCTCGCCCGCCGGCAGGATGCGGTGCCCCTCACGCGCGGCTACATCGCCGAGGCGGAAGCGCGGCTCAGAAGGGCGGAAGCCGCCCACGGCATGCCGCTGCGGCTGGCGGGGGAATAGGGGGCTTTGACGGCTGCCAGCCCGTTCCCCGGACCAGCGACGGCGAAAGCCGGAGCGCCGAGCCGGGGTCCAGGGTAAGATTCCCCGCGCAGCGGGACAGTGCCAAGGGTTGGTACGGTCAGGAAGCGCCTTCGGCGGTCCCTTGCGCTGGGCCCCGGCTCGCATTCCGCTAACGCTGCATGCGTCCGGGGCGCGGGCGTCGTGGATAGACTGACATGCGGGCCACCCCTCAGACGAAATACAGCCAGGTGATGAAGGCGAAGGGCGGCAGCAGGAAGGTGAAGGACCACGCCATGTAGCCGAAGAAGCTAGGCATCTTCACCCCGCGGTGGCGGGCGATGGAGAGCACCATGAAGTTCGGCGCGTTGCCGATATAGGTGAGCGCGCCCATGAACACCGCGCCGGCCGAGATGGCTTCCAGCGTCACCGCCAGCGGCCCCATCAGCTGGTGGGGATCGCCGCCGGCGAGGTTGAAGAACACGAGATAGGTTGGCGCGTTGTCGAGGAAGGCGGAGAGCGCGCCGGTAAGCCAGAAATACCAGACGTTCACCGGCTGCCCGTCCGATCCGGTGACGAGGTTGACCAGCGGCGATAGCGCGCCGCTGGTGCCGGCCTTGAGGATGGCGATCACCGGGATGATGGTGAGGAAGATGGCGGCGAAGAGCTTCGCCACTTCCAGGATGGGCTCCCAGTCGAAGCCGTTGCGCTCGCGCACCAGCGCCGGGGTGATGGCGAGCGAGATCAGCGCGAACACGATCAGCAGCACGTCGCGCACCACCCACTGCAGCTCCACATGGGTGCCGTAGACGTCGAAATTGATGCCGGGTTTCCACAGGGCCGAGATGAGGATGGCGCCGATGATGCCGCCCAGCAGCGGCACGTTCTGCGCGCCACGCAGGCCGAGGCCCTCGGTGGAGGGAGTCGGGTCCGGCGGATGGCGGATGATCTCGTCCTCGCGGGAATAGAAGAAGCGGTCGAGCAGGTAGAAGGCGACGAGCAGGATGGCCACGATCACCGCCGTGTCATGCAGCAGGTGGGTGGTGGTCCAGAAGAAGTTCACGCCCTTCAGGAAGCCGAGGAACAAGGGCGGGTCGCCGAGCGGGGTCAGCGAGCCGCCGATGTTCGACACCAGGAAGATGAAGAACACCACCGTGTGGACGTTGTGCCGCCGGTTGTCGTTGGCGCGCAGCAGCGGGCGGATCAGCACCATGGAGGCGCCGGTGGTGCCGATGAGGCTGGCGATGACCGTGCCGATGGCGAGGATCACCGTGTTCACCAGCGGCGTGCCCTTGAGATTGCCGGTGACGAGGATGCCGCCGGACACGGTGAACAGGGCGAACAGCAGGATGATGAAGGGGATGTATTCGAGCAGCGCGGTATGCACCACCTCATGCGCCGTCGCGGACGGGCCGTAGGTGAGCGAGAAGGGCACCGCGAAGGCCAGCGCCCAGAACAGCGCCACCTTGCCGTAATGGTGGTGCCAGAAGTGGGACGCGAGCAGCGGGAAGAGGGCGATCGACAGCAGCATGCCGGCGAAGGGAATGCCCCAGAGCAACGGCAGCGTGGCGCCGTTGAGGCTGGGCACGCCGTCGGCCGCAAGCGCCGGCGCGGCTGTGAGGGTGGTCAGGAGGAGTGTTGCGGCAACTCCCGAAGCGACCCTCATCCCGCGACCCGGCGCCATCATCGCCACCCTCCAGATTGCTGTGCCTGGAGTTTGATGGACGATGGGCTGCCACGTGGCAAGGCCAAACCGGCCGGCACGGTCCGCGGTTGGGGCGCGGACCGTGGTCAGGGCCAGACGCGCGGGCATCCGCCCCCCGCCGTTGCCTGCCGCAGCCCTCGCCGGCCCGAGGGGGCCGGAATCAAGCCGCCTTGATGCCTACGCCCGCGGACGGCGGCGGAACAGCCGCGTCAGCAGGGTCAGCGCCGGCACCACAAGGCCGGGCACGGCGGCCAGTGAGGCATAGGACGCGACGTTGGCCTGGGTGGCGCGCAGGTCGGCGGCCACCGCGTCCATGGCGGACTGGCTCACCTGGTTGGCCAGCGCCAGCTCGCGCGACGGCTTCAGCGAGGCGCCGATGATGGCGACGATGAGGGCGAGGACGAGACCACCGCCGCCCACCGTCACGGCTGCCCAGATCGGCCCCATGGACTGCTCCAGCGCCAGGAACAGCGCCACGCCCAGCATCACCACGCCAAAGCTCGCCACCAAGGCGGCGAAGGCGAACAGGCCCGTGCGCGCCGCGATGTGGCGCAGGTGGATTTCGGCGATGATGGTGTTGGTGCGCAGCAGAATCTTCAGATTCCGCGAAAGCTGGTCGAAGTTCATCCCACGTCCCTTCCTCTGCGCACCCACCGGACCGGCTGGAGCAGGGAGCCTGCCACCGTGCCGGCCAGAAACGATACCGCCATCCACATCAAGGGGTTCATCCGCACCGTTCGCCGCGCTGTCCGGCCACCGGCGGCGGCCGCCGCCTCAGGTCCGCTCGGCGGGTCCTTCGCCATGGCCGCCTTCAGCGCCACCCCCGCCAGCTCGCTCTGGAGCCCGACCAGCTCGGATTCCCGTTCGTCGCCCATGCCGCCTCCCGGATCGTCTCCGGGCCGCCTGAGAGGGAAGCACCGTGCGCGTCCCTGTCAAGCCGCCCTGCGCAAGCAACAACTGCCGGATCGGTCGATTGATCCGCGTGCGCGGCTTCAAGGCGGTGGAAAGAGGCTTTAGCATCCGCCTCCCGCCCAAGGGCGATCCCCCAAAGAAGGCCTGCCCCCAATGAGCCCGACCGCCGCGCCGCGCACCCTCGACTATTTCTTCTCCAGCGTGAGCCCCTGGACCTTCCTCGGCCATCGCCCGGTCATGGCCCTCGCCGCGCGCCACGGGGTGGAGGTGCGGTTCCACCCGGTGTCCCTCGGCCCGGTCTTCGCCGAGACCGGCGGGCTGCCGCTGTCCAAGCGCGCCCCGCCGCGCCAGCGCTACCGCATCCTTGAGCTTCAGCGCTGGCGCGAGAAGCGCGGCGTTGCGCTGAATGTCCACCCCGTCCACTGGCCGTTCGACGGTACGCTGGCCGACCACACCATCATTGCCGCCATCGAGGCCGGCCACGCCCCCGGCGACCTGATGGAGCGCATCTTCTCCGGCGTCTGGGTGCGGCAGGAAAATCTCGGCCTGCCCGAGGTCATCGCCGCCTGCGCCGACGCCGTGGGCCTGCCCGGCGCCGAACTGGTGGCCGCGGCGGGCGAGGAGAAGATCGCCGCGCTCTATCTGGAGAACCGCGCCAAGGCGCTCGCCGCCGACGTGTTCGGCGCGCCGTCCTACGTGCTCGACGGGGAGGTGTTCTGGGGGCAGGACCGCATCGACCTGCTGGAGGAGGCGCTCACCTCCGGGCGGGCGCCCTACCGTCCGGACGTGGGCTGAAGGCTCCCGCCCCCTTCCGGCCCCGATCGGCGTGCTTATCTAGCGGATGTGACGCCGCGGAATGGCCGCGGGACGCGGACGCTGGATTTGGAGGCGCGCATGGTCTTCCCGGCAGCCCCGGCGCATTCGGCCGGGCTTCCCCTCGCGGCGGCCCTCGCTGCGACTCTCCTGGCGGCGCCTGCCCTCGCGCAGGGGCCGCTCCAGGTGCCGGTGCCGCCCGGCGACACCGTTGCGCCGCGCTTTTCCTTCGCCCCGGTGGAGGGCGGCGCGCTGAAGCTCGACCGGGAGACCGGCCGCGTCTCCTTGTGCGCCAAGCGGGGCACCGCCTTCACCTGCGAGGCGGTGCCGGATTCGCGCGATGCCTATGAGGCGGAGATCGCCCGGCTCCAGGCGGAAAACGAGAGCCTGCGCCGTTCGGCCCAGCTTCCACCCCTGCCGCCTCTGCCGCCCAGCACCGGCCCCAACGCCGGCCCCGACACCTCCGACATGGATCGCGCCTTCGCCTATGCCGAGCGCTTCTATCGCCGCCTCAGGGGAATGATCGACGAATTCCGCGCGCCCAACGGGCAGGAGAAGCTGTGAGGAGAGCGTGCCCCGGACAAGCGACGGCGGAGCCGGAGCGCTGATCCGGGGCCCAGGGGAGGGTCCCCGCGCAGCGGGGCAAGACGTGAGAGGGCTGACAGACGCCAACCGCCGTCGTCCTCCGGCTTGACCGGAGGACCCATGGCATCGTTTGCCCCGGCCATCGGAAGCGAGCGCGGGTGGGCAGATGGGCCCTCCGGTCACGCCGGAGGGCGACGGTTGGAAGGAGCGGGAAGGTCGAAAACCGCGAGGACGTCCCCTCAAAAATCCGCCAGATACCCGTCGATGCGCTTCAGCGCCTGGTCGGAGATCGTGCCGGGGAAGGCGATGAAGACGTGGCAGCCGCCGGGGTAGACCTCCAGCTCGGCGTCGTTGCCCGCCGCCACCCACGCATTGGCCATGAACAGCGTATCGTCCACCAGCGCGTCGCGGCTGCCGACGATGAACAGCGCCTTGGGCAGGCCCTTGAGGGGGGCGAGGAGGGGCGAGACGTCCGCATCGTCCGCCTTGCCCTGAAGGCGCAGGTAGTTGTTGACGAAGAAGGTGATGTCCCGCGTGTTCAGCACCAGCGGCAGGTCACCCCAGTTGCGGGCGGAGGGCGTCAGGCGCAAATCGTAGCAGCCGGCGGTGAGCACGGCGGCGGAGAAGGGCGCGATGCCGTGGCGGTCGCGCAGGCGCAGGAGCGTGACGACGGCGAGGGTCGCGCCGCCCGATTCGCCGCCGATGGCGAAGCGCTCGGTGCCGAAGCGGGCCTTGCCTTCCTTCACCAGCCAGAGCGCCGCCGCCTCGCAATCGTCCGGGCCGGCGGGATAGGGCTCTTCCGGCGCCAGCGCATAGTCCACCGAAACGACGGCGAGGCCGCAATTGGCGGCGATGCGGTCGAGCAGCGCCTCGTTCTCGCGCGCCGAGCCCACCGTCCAGCCGCCGCCGTGGATGTGGAGATAGACGCCCTTCGGCGCGCCGTCCGGCATGAAAATGCGCACCGGCACCGGGCCACGCGGGCCGGGGATGGTCTCCACCGAGGCGCGCGGGCTTTCCGGCGCCAGCGGAAACACGCCCTTGCCGGCGAGGCGGGCGGCGCGGATGTCGGGCAGCGGCGACGCCCAGCGGTCCGGGATCGCGGAGAGGGCCTTCACGATGGCGTCGTTGACCATGCGCGTGTCGGGCGCGACGGCCGCAGCGGAGAACACGGCGGGATCAAGAACCAGCTTCGACATTGAACGACCCTGATGGTTCGGGAATAACCGCCCGGAATGCGCGGCGCGACAGGTCCCAACTCGTACGTGGCGGGCTTGAGCCGTGCAAGCAGGAGGAGAGATCACCATGGCGCGCACCAGCCGCACCCCGGCGCGCCTCGGCGGGGCCGTGCGCCACGCCGAGGCGACGCTTTCCGTGGAGACGCCCGGCGAGGGCTTCACCGACATCACCCGCGAGGCCACCGCCTTTCTCAGCGAGATCGCCGCCGGGGACGGGGTGCTCACCGTCTTCTGCCGGCACACCTCGGCCTCCCTCACCATCCAGGAGAATGCCGACCCGGACGTGCAGACCGATCTCCTCACCGCCTTGCGCACCCTCGCGCCGCGCACTTTCCGCTGGGTCCACGACACGGAAGGGCCGGACGACATGCCGGCCCATGTGCGCACCATGCTGAGCGACGCCAGCCTCTCCATTCCCGTGCGCGGCGGGCGGCCGGGGCTCGGCACGTGGCAGGGAATCTATCTCGTGGAGCATCGCGACCGGCCGCATCGGCGCGAGGTGGTTTTGACTTTCACCGGAACGCTTGGTCAATTTCCCTGATCGGCTTGTCACCGCTTCGCCACGGATTGATGATCGCGGGATCGATTCGCGCGGGCGTTGCGGCGGCCGCGCGACAAGAGGCACAAGCCTTGCGGGGGAGGAAGCATGGTGGAAGATGCCGGGAACGGACTGCGCCTCGTCATCGCCGACGACCATCCCCTGTTCCGCGGTGCCCTGCGCGAGGCGGTGCTCGGCCGCAGCGCCGATGCCAGGATCGAGGAGGTCGGCACCTTCGATGACCTGACCGCGCTCCTTGAGCGCGACCCCGAGTTCGACCTGATCCTGCTCGACCTCACCATGCCGGGCGCGCGGGGCTTTTCCGGCCTCATCTATCTGCGCGCCCAATACATGGCGATCCCGGTGGTGGTGGTCTCCGGCAACGAGGAGCCGGCGGTGATCCGCCGCTGCCTCGATCTCGGCGCCTCCGGTTTCATCCCCAAGAGCATGAGCGTCGGCAACATGCGCGATGCGGTGGCCCAGGTGCTGAAGGGCGAGACCTTCCTGCCGCCCGACACCAGCGTGACCACCAAGGCCGACGCCGAGACCGACGCCATCATCGCCCGGCTCTCCACCCTCACGCCCCAGCAGGTGCGGGTGCTGATGATGCTGGCCGAGGGCCGGCTCAACAAGCAGATCGCCTATGAGCTGTCGGTTTCCGAGGCGACGGTGAAGGCCCACGTCTCCGCCATCCTGCAGAAGCTGGGCGTGGAAAGCCGCACCCAGGCCGTGATCGCGGTGTCCAAGGTGGAACAGGGCCTGTGGAGCCACCCGCAGGCCTGAGCGCGGGCCGGCCCGTTCTGCCCGGTCATCCTGCCACGGTAGGGACCTCTTCACCGGTCACGCTCATAAGGAAGAGCGAGGACCGGGATGCCGCGCGCAGCATCCCGCGGCGGCACGCTCCCCACGCGGGCGCGGCGGAAGGATCGAGATGACCGAGCAAAGCCTGGGCGCCAACGGCACCGAAGCCCCCCGCCGCCGCACCATCCGCGAGGCGGTCGCGCTCTATACCCAGCGCGATGTGCTCTCCGTCAGCCTGCTCGGCTTCTCCTCGGGCCTGCCTCTGGCGCTGGTGGGCGGCACGCTCTCGCTGTGGATGAAGGACGTGGGGGTGACGCTCACCGCCATCGGCCTGTTCAGCCTCGTGGGCCTGCCCTACACGCTGAAGTTCCTCTGGGCGCCGGTGCTGGACGCGGTGGACGTGCCGCTCCTCTCCCGCCTGCTCGGCCGGCGGCGCGGCTGGCTGCTCACCTGCCAGATCGTGCTCATCGCCGCCATCGCCGCGCTGGCGCTTCAGGATCCCATTGCCGCACCGTTCGGCGTCGCCGCCTGCGCGCTCGCCGTCGCCATCGCCTCGGCGACGCAGGACATCGCGGTGGACGCCTTCCGCGTGGAGCGGCTGGAAAGCGCCAGCGAGCAGGCGGCCGGCATGGCCGGCTATGTCACCGGCTATCGCATCGCCATGCTGGCCACCGGCGCCGGCGTCATCGCGCTGGTCGCCTATCTGGAAACGGCGCTGAACCTGCCGCGCGGGACGAGCTGGTTCTGGGGCTACATGATCGCTGCCGGCTGCGTGCTGATCGGTGTCGGCGCCACTCTATTCGCGCGGGAGCCGACGGCGCCGGTGCGCGCGCCGGAGGAAGGCACCGGCCACCGCCTCGTCGCCACCACAATGGGCGCGTTCGGCGAGTTCCTCCGCCGCAACCAGGCGGTGATGATCCTCCTGTTCGTGATGCTGTTCAAATTCTGCGACGCCTTCGCCGGGGTGCTCACCGGGCCGTTCGTGCTCGATATCGGCTTCTCGAAGGCGACCTACGTGGAGATCGTGAAGGTGGTGGGCTTCGGCGGCACCATCGCCGGCAGCTTCGTGGGCGCCTGGATCGCCCGCGAGCGGCCGCTGGTGACCTGCCTGTGGATCTCCGGCGTCCTGCAGATCACCTCCAACCTCGGCTTCACGCTCCAGGCCTATGTGGGCCCGAACGAGGCGGTGCTGACGGGCGTCATCCTCATCGAGAACTTCACCAGCGCCATCGGCACGGTGATCTTCGTCGCCTATCTCTCGGCCCTGTGCGGTGCGCGGGAGCACACCGCGACCCAATATGCGCTGCTGACGGCGCTCACGGCGGTGGGTCGCACCCTGCTCGGCTCCTCCAGCGGCGCCATCGCCGAGGCGTCGGGCTGGCCGCTGTTCTTCGTCCTCACCGCCGTCGCCGGCCTGCCCGGCCTCGCCGCCCTCGGATGGCTGCAGATGAAGGGGCACTTCGCCGAACTGGCGCGGGACAGGGCCTGACCGGCGCGCTCAGCGCCGGCCGAACACGGGGCGGCTGAAGACCAGCAGCACGAGGGCGAGCGGGATCATGATGTGGTCCAGGATCTTGCCCGGCGGGGCGTGGGTCACATCCAGCGGCCGCATGTGGCCGAGCAGGTAGCGGCCTGTATATTCCACGACGATGAGCACCAGCAGCAGCGGGATGAGCGCGCGATAGCGCGCCAGGGCGATCACATAGAGCACCCCCATGATGAGCTGCGACAGGCCCCACAGCGCGAAGACGAAGATCACCGCCTGACCCGCCTGGACCGGCGAGAAGGTGTCCAGCGGAATGTGCGCCACCGACTGCGCCCCGCCATCCGGGGCGAGCATGTGGAACAGGCTGCGCCCGATGGTCATGGCGGTGATGACCGCGAACACCCCTACCACCGCGCGGTGACCGGGGAAGTGATTGTCGATGCGGTCCGGCAGGATCCAGCTCATGCGGCGCTCCGGGCAGGCGAGGACGGGCGACGTGGACGGCGGCACGCGCGACAAAGCCGCCATCCTGATTTATGGCACCGCTCGCGTCTGGACCGGATGGCGGAAAATGGCCTGAAGGGCGGCCGTCATTGTCTGTCTCGCGCCGGCTCCCACGCCCCTCTTGCCCTCATACCCGGCCTTGTGCCGGAAGTCGGCTGTTGCCGACTTCCGCTCCCGAGATCGGAACCCGCGAACACGCGGGTTCCGGGCATCCACGTCGGGCCGATCGAGTAGGCGTCCCCAGACCTATTCCCGGCCGACCCACGTGGATGGCCGGGACAAGCCCGGCCATGACGGCGCCAAGGGACGGTGGCCAGAACAAGCCCCCAACGACCGCTGCAAAGAGCGGCCCTTTACCGCCGTCGCCCCGCCTGCTGGGCCACTTGCAGCACCACGCGCTCGCAGATGGCGGGGGCGAGGGTCGCGTTGCGGCGGGCGGCAAGCACCGCGTCGTCCACGGCGAGCAGCGCCTTCATGCAGCGGTCGGGGTCAAGGCCGCGCAGGGCCTTTTCCAGCTTGGGCTTGCGGGAGAAATGCACCGGCGGGCGGGCGGAGCCCACCACGCTCTCGGCGCTCGATCCCCCCGCCACGGCCAGCGTCATGGGATGCAGCGCCGTCAGCGCCCGCAGCAGCGCGCCGAGCACGGCATCCGGCCGCGTGGCCGCGCCGAAGGCCTTGGAGAGGGCGGCCAGCGCCTCCCGCGTCTCGCCGGCCAGCGCCGAATCCACCACGTCGTCCAGCGCGAGGGCCGAGGCATCGCCGACGATGAGGCGCACGTCGTCCAGCGTCACCCGCTCGGTGCCCATGGCGTAGAGGATGAGCTTGGCGATCTCCCCACGCGAGGCCAGCCGGTCGCCGCCGATGAGGGAGACGAGCAGTTCGCGCGCATCGCGGTCGATGGCGAGGCCCGCTTCGGCCATCATCTGGTCCACGAGGCGGGCGAGGTCGCGCTCGCTGTCGGCATAGCAGGCGATGGCAAGGGCGTTCTGCGCATTCTCACAGAGCGTGCGCAGCGGCGCGCCCTTCTTCAGGTCGCCGGCCTCCACCACCACCAGCGTGTCGGAACCGCTGGACAGCACGGGCTGGAGCGCGGGCACGATGTTCTTGGAGCCGGCGCGCACCCACACCACCCGCTCGCCGCCGAACAGGCCGATGGTGGAGGTCTCGTCGATCAGCCGGCGGGGATCGGAGGCGATCTCGTCGCCCTCCAGCCGCACCAAGGCGAAGGGATCATGGGCGTCGGGCACGGCGCGCCGCACCAGCCCCTCGGCGCGCTCGCGCACGAGCCCAATGTCGGGACCGAAGATGAGGACGACGCTCTTGGACCGGTCGCGCCGGGCGAGCGCCGCGTCGGCGTCGCCGGGCCGGACCGCGACCATCCGCTCAGCTCGCCGAGCGGGCCGGCGGCGCGTTGCCGGTGCGGATGAACCAGGCGGCGAGCTGCGCCTTGATCTGGTCCGACACGGAGCGGGCGGCGCGCTTCTCGGCGTCGATCTGCGCGCTGTAGTTGGCAAAGCGCTGGTCGCTGGTGTCGATGGTGGCGGAGCCGGTGGCCGCGCCTTCGGTCACCGTGGCCTTCTTCTTGTCGTCCGCCTTGATGATGCGCCAGTTGGCGGTGACGCGGACGATCTGGTTCTCGGGCAGGCCCGATGCGGAATTGATGAGCGCCGTGGAGGTGGAAGAATCCACCGTGATGATCATCTGCAGCGGGGCGCCCTTGGGGTTTCCCTCGCCGCCGGTGAGCGCGAAGATCAGGTCGTTGCGCAGGTCGTTCCCGAGCCGCCCCTGGATCTGGACGATCTCCACATCCCGCATCTTGTCCATCAGCGCCGGGCCGCCGGTGGTCGAATTCTCGGCATAGAGCGGCTGGAAGCAGCCAGCGAGCGCCCCGGACAGGGCGCACACGAGCATCAGCCGGGCCAGAAGGCCGGCGGGGCGCATGGGAAGGGCAGGATCAGGCAACGACATTCACGATCCTCTGCGGCACCACGATGATACGCTTCGGCGCGCGTCCGTCGAGTGCCCGCTGGACGCTTTCCAGGGCGAGCACGGCGGCCTCGACCTCGGCGGGGGTCGCCGCGCGCGGGACGACAATATCGTCACGCTTCTTGCCATTGATCTGGATCGGAAGTGTGACCGTGTCACGGCGCAGCAGCTCGGCCTCGGTGGCCGGCCAGCGGGCCTCTGCCACCAGAGACCCGTGGCCCAGCGCGACCCAGCATTCCTCGGCCAGATGCGGCGTCATGGGCGCTACCACGCCGGTCAGCATCTCGGCGGCTTCGCGCAGGGCGAAGGCGAGGTCTGCCGGCACCTCCGGCGCCGAGCGGGCGGCGGCGATGGCCGAGCCGAACACGTTGGCAAACTCGTGGACATGGGCCACGGCCACGTTGAAGCGCAGCCGCTCGATGTCCTCGGCCACCGTGGCGACGAGGCCATGGGCGGCGCGGCGCAGGCCGAGGGCCTGCTCGCTGAACGTCTCCGGGCGCGCGGCGCCGGAAGCTGCGCCCGGCTTGGCGCCCAGCTCCACCGCCTCGTTCACCAGGCGCCACACGCGCTGCACGAAGCGCCAGGCGCCCTCGATGCCGCCCTGCGTCCACTCGCTGTCGCGCTCGGGCGGGGTGTCGGAGAGCATGAACCAGCGGGCGCAGTCCACGCCGTAGGTATCCGCCACCACCTCGGGCGCCACCACGTTGCGCTTGGACTTGGACATCTTCTCCGGCGGGGAGACGGTGACGGGCGTGCCGTCCGAGATCCGCACCGCCTTGCCGTTGCCGAGGAGCTTCACCTCCTCGGGGAAGAGCCACTTGCCCTCGGTATCCTTGTACGTCTCGTGGACGATCATACCCTGGGTGAAGAGGCCGGCGAACGGCTCCTCCAGGTCCACCCGGCCGCAATGCTTGAGCGCGCGGGTGAAGAAGCGGGAATAGAGCAGGTGCAGGATCGCGTGCTCGATGCCGCCGATATACTGGTCCACTGGCAGCCAGTGGCTCACCGCCGCCTTGTCGAGCGGCTTCTCTACGTTGTCCGAGGCGTAGCGCAGGAAGTACCAGGACGAATCCACGAAGGTGTCCATGGTGTCCGTCTCGCGCCGGGCCGGCTTGCCGCACTTGGGGCATGGCACGTCGCGCCACGCCTTGGCGCGGTCGAGCGGATTGCCGGGACGGTCGAAGGTGACGTCGTCCGGCAGTTCCACCGGAAGCTGGTCGCGGGGCACGCCCACCGGGCCGCAGTCGTCGCAATGGATGACCGGGATGGGGCAGCCCCAATAGCGCTGGCGCGAGATGCCCCAGTCGCGCAGGCGGAAATTGACCCGCCGCGTGCCCTGCGGCTCGCCCTCGACGCGGAAGCGCTCCAGCTGGCGGGCCACCGCCTCCTTGGCCTCGGGCACGCGCATGCCATCGAGAAAGGCGGAATTGAACAGGGTGCCGTCGCCGTCATAGGGCCCCTCGGCCACCGAGAAGGTGGCGGGGTCCGCGCCTTCGGGCAGCACCACGGGGGTGATGGGGAGGCCGTATTTGGTGGCGAAGTCGAAATCGCGCTGGTCGTGGGCCGGGCAGCCGAAGATGGCGCCGGTGCCGTAGTCCATCAGCACGAAGTTGGCCACATAGACCGGCACGGTGCGCGTGGCGTCCAGCGGATGGACGACACTGAGGCCCGTGGCGTAGCCCTTCTTCTCCTGCGTCTCGATCTCTTCCGCTGAGGTGCCGCCGCGCTTGCACTCGGCGATGAAGGCGGAGAGCTGCCCGTCCGTGCCGGCGAGGTGCTTGGCCAGGGGATGGTCGGGTGAGAGCGCGAGGAAGGAGGCGCCGAACAGGGTGTCCGGGCGGGTGGTGTAGACCTTCACCGCCTTGGTGCCGGCCGGGAGCTTCTGGGCGCCGGCCTTGGCGAACTCGAACAGCACTTCGAGCCCTTCCGAGCGGCCAATCCAGTTGCGCTGCATGAGGCGCACCTTGTCGGGCCAGCGGTCGAGCGTGTCGATGGCGTCGAGCAATTCCTGGGCGAACTGGGTGATGCGCAGGAACCACTGCGAGAGCTTGCGCCGCTCCACGATGGCACCGGAGCGCCAGCCGCGGCCGTCGATGACCTGCTCGTTGGCGAGCACGGTGTTGTCCACCGGGTCCCAATTGACCTCGCTTTCCTTGCGATAGGCGAGGCCGTTGTCCAGGAAATCGAGGAAGATGCGCTGCTGCTCCACGTAATAGGACGGGTCGCAGGTGGCGATCTCGCGGTTCCAGTCGAGCGACAGGCCGAGCAGCTGGAGCTGCTCGCGCATGGAGGCGATGTTCTCGTAGGTCCAGGCCTTGGGGTGGATGCCGCGCTCGATGGCGGCATTCTCTGCCGGCAGGCCGAAGGCGTCCCAGCCCATGGGATGCAGCACGTTGAAGCCCTGCATGCGCTTGTAGCGCGCGAGCACGTCGCCCATCACATAGTTGCGGCCGTGGCCGATGTGGATGCGCCCCGACGGATAGGGGAACATCTCCATGACGAAGAATTTCGGACGCGGGTCGTCGTTGCGCGTGCGGAAGATGCCGCGCTCGGCCCAGGTCTTCTGCCACTTCGGCTCGGCTTCGCGGGCGTTGTAGCGATCTTGCGCGCGCTCGGCGGCACGCTCCGGCATACGATCTTCGGTCATGGATCCGTCAGGGGTCGAAACGGCCGGGACTAGGACAGAAACAGACCCTGCGGTCAACCTTCCCGCACCGCCGAAGGCGAAGCTCTGCCCGGAACCGGCTTGCGCCCGGCCCGCCATCGCCTGTCCTGCGCCGTTATCCGTGCGGCCTGCGCCCTGCCGGCCTCAGGCCTTGCGCACCCAGCGGCCGTTCTCGTCCTGCTGCCAGTAGGTGAGTTCGTTGCCGGCGACCGCCTTGGCCTCGCGCCAGCGTTCGCGGGCCTTGGCCACCTGCTCGTCGTCACGCCCGTCGAACAGGTGGACCACGCGCTGATAGGGCGAGGCATCGGCGAGCGGCACCGCATCGACGAGAAAACGCACCTGCGCGCCATTGGGGTTCGCCTCGGAGGTGGCGATCAGCACCGGCTGGCGCTCGGGCAAAGGCTGCGCCTCCGTGCCGTGAGGCAGGAAGGAGGCTTCGCTATAGGTCCACAGATGGGAATCGAGCGCGTCCCGCCGCTCCGCCGACCCGCACTGCACCACGCACCGCCAGCCGCGCTCCAGCGACTTCTCCAGCAGCATCGGCAGCACCTGCTCCAGCGGGCGGCGCTCTAGGTGGTAAAAGAGGATTTCGGTCATCGGGGCAAGGTTAGCACGCGCGCTCGCACCGCGTCGCGCTCCGGCTTGACCGGCCCGTGGGAGCCTTCCATATGGCGGCCATGAGCCTCATCCAGAACGAGCGCACCAAGCTGACCGCCAACGCCCTCGACCGGGCGTCGACCGCCTGCCTGACGGTGGGTGCGCTGGGGCCGGCGGTGGCCTCGCTCTATGGGCTCGGCGGGATGGGGGCGGCGGGGCCGTCCCATGGCGTGCTCATCGCCCTCGGCAGCGTCTTTTGGCTGGCGGCTGCGGGTGTGCTACATTTCATGGCAAGAAGCGTGCTTGGACGACTGATATGACCGGCCTCTGGTTCTACGCATATGTGGTGATGCCGCTCGTCGTGATCGCGATGGGCTACGCCGCCGTGCGCCTGACCGAGCCCAAGCACCCGCCCCACGCCGGGCCGGCGGAATAGGGCCGTTTCCGCATTCCATCGCCTGCAGCCGCCGTCGTCCTCCGGCTTGACCGGAGGACCCAGGGTGCCGTTTGCCCCTCTCTCCCCGCGGCAGCTCAGGCGGGGAGATGGGCCCTCCGGTCAAGCCGGAGGGCGACGGTTATGAGAGAGCGACAGGTCCGAGAGAGGCGACGGACAAGAGCTAGGCCCTCACCCCTCGTAGTGATCCTTCACCAGCTGGTCGAGCAGGCGCACGCCCCAGCCCGAGCCCCAGCTCTTGTTGATGTCGCTCGCTGGCGAGGACATGGCCGTGCCGGCGACATCGAGGTGCGCCCACGGGGTCTTGTCCACGAAGCGGTGGAGGAACTGGGCGGCGGTGATGGAGCCGGCGTTACGGCCGCCGGTGTTCTTCATGTCGGCGAATTTGGAATCGATCAGCTTGTCGTATTCCGGGCCCAGCGGCATGCGCCACACCCGCTCGCCGGTCTCCTGGCCCGCCTGGGTGAGGCGCTGGGACAGCTCGTCGTCGTTCGAGAACAGGCCGGCATATTCTGAGCCCAGCGCCACCAGGATCGCGCCGGTGAGGGTGGCGAGGTCGATCATGAACTTCGGCTTGAAGCGCTCCTTGGCGTACCAGAGCACGTCGCACAGCACGAGCCGGCCCTCGGCATCGGTGTTGATGATCTCGATGGTCTGGCCGGACAGCGAGGTCACAATGTCGCCGGGGCGCTGGGCGGCGCCGTCGGGCATGTTCTCCACGAGGCCGATGAGGCCCACCGCGTTCACCTTCGCCTTGCGGGCGGCGAGGGCATACATGAGGCCGGTGACGCAGGCGGCGCCGCCCATGTCGCCCTTCATGTCTTCCATGCCGGCGGCCGGCTTGATGGAGATGCCGCCGGTGTCGAAGGTGACGCCCTTGCCGATGAAGGCGACCGGCGCCTCGCCCTTGGGGCCGCCGTTCCAGCGCATCACCACGACGCGGCTTTCCTTGATGGAGCCCTGGCCGACGCCGAGCAGCGCCTTGAGGCCGGCTTCCGCGAGGGCGGCATCGTCCAGCACCTCGATCTCGACACCCACGCCGGAAAGATGCTCCTCGGCGCGACGGGCGAATTCCGGCGGGTCGAGCACGTTGGCGGGTTCGTTCACGAGGTCGCGGGCGAACAGCACGCCGTCGCCCACCGCCTGACGGGCGGCATAGGCGCGCTTCGTGCCGGCCTCGTCGGAGACGAGCAGGGTGACGGCGCGGGCGGCCGGCTCGGCGGCATCGTCCTTCTTTTTGGTCTTGTAGCGGTCGAAGCTGTAGCTGCGCAGCGAGATGCCCAGCGCCACCTCGGCGGCGGAATCGGCGGAAATCTTGGTGCCGGGCAGGTCGAGCACCACGCTCGCCTCGCGGGCGGAGGCGGGGAGCTTGCCGGCGATGAGGCCGCCGAGCTTCAGGAAGTCCTTGGGCTTGAGGTCCGCCGCCTTGCCCACGGAGATGACGATGAGGCGCGGCGCCTCGATGCCGGCGGGGGCGAGCAGGTCCAGCCCGCTCCAGGCCTTGCCCTTGAACTTCTCCGCATCGAACGCGCGGGTCAGCGCCTTGTCCGCCCCCTTCACCAGCTTCTGCGCCTGCGTGCCGAAGGCGAGGCTTTCGTCGGTGAGCACCACGAGGACGCCCTTGGCGGCGGCGGTGAGCCGGGCGAACGAGACGGTGACGGGATCGGACATCAGGCGCTCCAGAAGCAGCAAAGGGGGCAGAATGGATTCAAAAGATGCGTCGCCCTTCTCTAGCCCGGCCGGCGGGCAGGGGAAACCGCCCGCAGCGTCACGGTGGTGCCGCCGCGCCCGAGCTTTCGGGGCTGGGGCTTAGATAGGTGCCGGGGCGCGGTTGTGAACCGTTGTCCCAAAAAGAAAAGGGGGCGCCAGGCGCCCCCGTTCCTCATGCTCCCGAAAGGGAAGCCTCACTCGGCGGCTTCGCCACCGGCGGCCGCGGCGGCCTTGTCGGCCTTCTCCTTGGCGCGCTCCTGGGCCTTCTGGCCGGGCTCGGCCTTCTTCGGGTTGTTCTTGGCTTCGCGCTTCAGCAGGCCGGCGGCGTCGAGGAAGCGGGCCACGCGGTCGGTGGGCTGGGCGCCCTTCTCGAGCCAGGCCTTCGCCTTCTCGGTGTCGAGCACCACGCGGTTGGCGGCATCCTTCGCCAGCAGCGGGTTGAAGGTGCCGATCTTCTCGATGAAGCGGCCATCGCGCGGGGCGCGGGCGTCGGCGATGACGATGCGGTAGTAGGGACGCTTCTTGGCGCCGCCGCGGGCGAGACGGATCTTGAGGGACATGGTCTTCTTCCTTTTTAAGTCAGTGTCTTGCGTTTGGTATTCGGGTTGATTTCTGTTGCCGGCGCCCGGGCAGGCAGGGGGCGTTGGCTTTACTTCTTCTTGCCGGGCCCTCCCACTCCAGGAAAGCCCTTGGGCAGGCCGGGAAGGCCGCCGGGGAATTTGGACGGCAGGCCGCCGCCGGGCAGGCCGGGGAAATTCGGCGGCAGGCCGCCACCGGCACCGCCGGGCCCGCCCTTGCCCATCTTCTCCGCCATCTCCTGCAGCATCTCGGGGGAGGGGCCGCCGCCGCCGAAGCCCATCATGCCGGCGAGGCCGGCGAGCGGGCCGCGCTTGCCGGCGGCGCCGCCCATGGCCTTCATCACGTCGGCCATCTGGCGGTGCATCTTCAGGAGGCGGTTGATCTCCTCCACTTTGGTGCCGGAGCCGGCGGCGATGCGGCGCTTGCGCGAGGCGTCGAGCAGCTTGGGCGCGCGGCGCTCCTTGGGGGTCATCGAATTAATGATGGCCACCTGCCGCTTGAACACCTTGTCGTCGAGATTGGCGGCGGCGATCTGGTTCTTCACCTTGGCGACGCCGGGCATGAGGCCCATGAGCCCGCCGAGGCCGCCCATCTTGGACATCTGCTCCAATTGGCCGCGCAGGTCGTCGAGGTCGAAGGTGCCCTTGCGCATGCGCTCGGCAGTGATCTTCGCCTTCTCGATGTCGATATTCTCGGCGGCCCGCTCCACCAGGGCGACCACGTCGCCCATGCCCAGGATGCGGCCGGCCACGCGGTGGGGATCGAAATCCTCGAGCGCGTCCATCTTTTCGCCGGTGCCGAGCAGCTTGATGGGCTTGCCGGTGACGGCGCGCATGGACAGCGCGGCGCCGCCGCGGCCATCGCCATCCGCACGGGTCAGCACGATGCCGGTGAGGCCCACGCGGCCGTCGAAGGCCTTGGCGGTGTTCACCGCGTCCTGACCGGTGAGGCTGTCGGCGACCAGCAGCACTTCGTGCGGCTTGGTGACGGCCTTCACCTCGGCCACCTCGGCCATCAGCCCCTCATCGAGGGTGACGCGGCCGGCGGTATCGAGCATCACCACGTCGAAGCCGCCGAGCTTGGCCGCCTCGATGGCGCGCTTGGCGATCTGCACGGCAGACTGGCCGGCGACGATGGGAAGGGTCGCGACCTCCACCTGCTTGCCGAGGGTGGCCAGCTGCTCCATGGCCGCCGGACGGCGGGTGTCGAGCGAGGCCATCAGCACCTTGCGCTTGCCGCGTTCGGTGAGGCGCTTGGCGATCTTGGCTGTGGAGGTGGTCTTGCCCGAGCCCTGCAGGCCGACCATCAGGATCGGCACCGGGGCGGGGGCGTTGAGGTCGATAGGGTCGGCGTCGGAGCCGAGCGTCGCCACGAGCTCGTCGTGGACGATCTTCACCACCATCTGGCCGGGGGTGACGGACTTGATGACCTCCACGCCCACGGCGCGCTGGCGCACCCGGTCGGTGAAGGACCGCACCACGTCCAGCGCCACGTCCGCCTCGATCAGCGCGCGGCGCACCTCGCGCATGGCCTCGCCGACGTCGGCCTCGGTGAGAGCGCCGCGCCGCTTCAGCTTGTCGAGTATGCCGCCGAGGCGGTCGGAAAGGTTGTCGAACATGGGCACCCATGCGTTGAGGGTTCACACCGGACCGCTATGATCTCCCGCGCTGCGCGCAACCCGATGCCGGTGCATCAAGCCAACGCAAAGCACGCCCGAGGGCGCATCGCGCTGTCGGGCGGGGGCCTCCGGGCTCTCGGTCCGGTCGGCGGGATCGGCATGGCCGTCCGTGTGAAGCTGGGGCTGTTAGCAGGTTTGGGCCCGCGAGGCAAATTTCCAGGCGGAAATGACATCGCGCACCAGCATCCTGCGCCGGGGCCGCCGCTGCGGCAAGTTTCGCCCCGAAAGCGAAGTTTGCGGAGAACGCCACTACTAGGCGTCATCGGAAGAGCGCATGTTTCCCTTAGCGCACCTCGCGCATCCGCCGACCACTGGCGGGGAGGAAACCATGCCCCAAACGCCTTCGACTGCCCCCGAAGCAAGCCAGATCGTTCCCTTTCCCGCCGATTTCCGCGTGGCGGAGATCGACACCAACGGCACCACCCTCCATGTCCGCACGGGTGGGCAGGGGCCGGCGGTGCTGCTCATTCATGGCTATGGCGAGACCGGCGACATGTGGGGCGCTCTCGCCCAAGCGCTGGCGCCCACCCATACCGTGATCGTGCCGGACTTGCGCGGCATGGGCCTCTCGGCCAAGCCGGAGGGTGGCTACGACAAGAAGACCCAGGGCGCCGACATGGCCGGCGTGCTCGATGCCCTCGGCATCGACAAGGTAGCCCTCGTCACCCACGACATCGGCAACATGGTGGGCTTCGCCTTCGCCGCGCTCCACCGCGACCGGGTGACGAAGTTTGTCCTCATCGACGCGCCGCTGCCGGGCGTCGGCCCGTGGGAGGAGATTCTCAAGAACCCGCTGCTCTGGCATTTCCGCTTCGGCGGGCCGGACATGGAACGCCTCGTCGCCGGGCGCGAGCGCATCTATCTCGACCGCTTCTGGAACGAATTCTCCGCCGATCCGAGCCATTTCTCCGAGGCCGCGCGGGAGCATTACGCGGCGCTCTATGCCCAGCCCGGCGCCATGCATGCGGGCTTTGCCCAGTTCGCGGCCTTCGACCAGGATGCGGTCGACAATGTTGAATTCCTCAAGGCGGGCAAGCTCGCCATGCCGGTGTTGGCGCTCGGCGGCGAGCATTCGTTCGGCCTGACCATGGCCGAGGTCATGCGCTTCGCCGCCACCGACGTGACAGGCGACGTGGTGCCCGGCAGCGGCCACTGGATCATGGAGGAGAACCCCGCCGCCACCATCGCGCTGGTGACGGACTTCCTCGACGGGAAGTAAGGCTCAGGCCCGGATCGCCGCGCCCACCAGCGCGGCGGCAAGGAAGGCGAGCCACAAGGCGGCCGCGCGCCGGTAGAGGGGGCGCGGCCCGCCATCCCCGTGCTGCGCGAGCGCGCCGCCACCCGCCCAGATCGCCGCCACGGCGAGGACGGAGCCCGCGAACAAGGCGAGGTGCGGCAGGAACTCGGGCTCCGACCCGCGCGGCAGCAGGGTCAGGCCGATGATGAGGGCCTTGGGGTTCAGGAGCGTCGTGGTGAAGACCCGCGCGACGCTCACCTCGCCTCCGGCCTGCCCCGGCGCGGGAAGCCGCCACAGCCGCGCCGCCAGATAGGCGATCCAGCCCGCCGCCGCCAAACGCACGGCGGTGGCCGCCCACGGTGCGCCGGCGAGGAGGTCCGCGCCGGTCGTGGCGAGGGGCACCGTCACCATGAGGTAGGCGGCAAGCTCGGCCGGCATCAGCCGTATCGACCGCCCGAGCCCCACCGAGGCGCCGGAGAGCGCGAGCAGGGTATTCGTCGGCCCCGGCGTCAGCAGCAGGCCCCAGATGGCGAACAGGAAGGCGGCGGTGCCCATGAGCGGGAAAATTCCGTTGCGGAATGACTTTTGAGAGACCCGGCCGGCGGCGTCGATCCCCGCCGGTGTCGCATCCACCCTGCTAGCCGCGCCATTCCCGGCGCGCCTTGAGCTATGTTAAAGGACGGGACCAAGAGGAGAGAGGACCCATGTCCGAGAACAACGAGCTCACGCGCTTCTTCGGCGGTTCGCCGGCCTGGGTGCTGGTGCGCCTCGTTCTGCTCTCGGTGGTGGTGGGCGTGATTCTCGCCGCCCTCGGGCTCGACCCGATGAACATTCTCAACAGCCTCCAGCGCCTCATCCGCAACCTGTTCAGCTTCAGCTTCGAGGCGGTGGAGCGCATGTGGCGCTACTTCCTCCTCGGCGCCGTCATCGTCATCCCGCTCTGGATTCTGATGCGCGTGTTCGGCCGGCGCTGAGGCTGTGTCGCTCGCGGCTGTCTCGGGGGGCGTCACCCACCGCCGCGTGCTCGCCATCGCGCTGCCCATGACGCTGGCGCATCTCACCACGCCTCTCCTCGGCGTGGTGGATGCGGCGGTGGTGGGTCGCCTCGGCAGCGCGTCGCTGCTCGGCGGCGTGGCGCTCGCCGCCGTCATCTTCGACATGCTGTTCTGGATGTTCGGCTTCCTGCGCATGGGCACCGTGGGCCTCGCCGCGCAGGCGGTGGGGCGGCGCGATGCGGTGGAGGAGCGGGCGGTGCTGGCGCGCGGCTTGCTGGTGGCCGGTGCGCTCGGCCTCCTGATCGTTCTCCTGCGCACACCCATCGAGAGCGCGGCCCTGTCGCTGGCCGGGGCAAGCGATGAAGTGAATGCGGCGGTGCGCGACTATTACGCCATCCGCATCTTCGCCGCGCCCTTCACCCTCGCCAATTATGTGGTGCTGGGCTGGCTGGTGGGCCTCGGCCGCACCGGCCGGGCTCTGACGCTGCAGGTGGGCATCAACGCCCTCAACATGGTGCTCTCGGCCGCTCTCGTGCTCGGGGCCGGATGGGGTGTCGCGGGCTCGGCCGCGGGCACGCTGGTGGCCGAGATCGCTGGCGCGGTGGCGGGCGTCGTGGTGTGCGCCAGCCTGCTCGGCGGGCGGGTCGGGGTGGCGAAGGCGGTGCTGCTCGACAAGGCGCGCCTCATCCAGACCGTCATGCTCAATCGCGACATCATGATCCGCACCGCGGCGCTGATGTTCGCCTTCTCCTTCTTCGCCGCGCAGGGCGCGCGGGCCGGGGACGTGACGCTGGCCGCCAATGCCGTGCTCCAGAACATGGTGATGGTGGCGGCCTATTTCCTCGATGGCTTCGCCACCGCCGCCGAGCAGATCTGCGGTTCGGCCGTGGGCGCGCGGCGCAAATCGGACTTCTCCGTCGGGGTGCGGCTCTCCATCGTGTGGGGGTTCGTCTTCGCGGCGCTTGCGGGGGTAGTCTATCTCGTCACCGGCCCGGCCATCGTGGACGCCATGAGCACCAGCCCGGAGGTGCGGGCTGAGGCGCGCATCTACCTGCTCTATGCCGCGCTGCTGCCATTGGCGGGGGTGACGGCCTATGCCTTCGATGGCGTGTATATCGGCGCGCTCTGGTCGCGCGACATGCGCAACCTGATGCTCGCGTCCCTCGTCGTCTATCTCGGCGTGTTCCTGGCGCTGCGGCCGCTGGGCAATCACGGCCTTTGGCTCGCGATGCTCGCCTTTCTTCTGGCACGCGGCGGCTTTCAGGCGCTGCGCCTGCCCGCGCTGGTGCGGCGGACGTTCGGGTGAGCCTCAGTCGAGGGACGGAAAGACGTGCGCCCCGTCCGTGCCGAGCGGCAGGTCGCGCACCCAGCTCACGGCGGTGAGCGGCAGCGGCGCATAAAGGTGCGGGAAGAGGGCGCCGCCGCGCGAGGGCTCCCATTTCAGCGCCCGGCCGAGCGCCGCCACCTCCACCGCCACCAGCTTCAAGTCAGCCTGCCCGGCGAAGTGCTTCGCCGCCGTCTCGCGCGCCTGCGCGGCGGTAGAGAAATGGATGTAGCCGTCCGCCACGTCCACCGGCGCGCCGGTGAACGCGCCGGCCTGCTCGGCCGCCGCCCAGAGCTCGGCGGGGGCGATCTTGTAGATGAGGGTGGCGGCGGTCACGGGCGATGCTCCTCGCGGGGACTTTGAACGGGCACGGCGCGCACATAGGCCCGGACGAACGAAAGGGCAACTGCGTTCGCCTTATGGTTGCATGCGGACTGAAGTCCTGTACAAAGGGGGAACAAATTCATATCTTCATCCGGTCGGGGGGCGCGGCGTGGCACGGGAGTCCGGTCCGCATATCGCTGTCGAGGGCACGTCGAGCAAGGAACGTCTTTCCCATGCTGACCCACGGTAAGATCTGGCGTGCCGTCGACGAGCTCGCCGAGCAGCACGGGCTGTCCACCTCCGGCCTTGCGCGGCGGGCGGGGCTCGACCCCACCACCTTCAACCGCTCCAAGCGCGTGACCATCGATGGCCGGCCGCGCTGGCCCTCCACCGAGAGCATCGCCAAGGCCCTCGCCGCCACCGGCACCAGCCCGGAGCAGTTCTTCTCCCTGCTGGATGAGTCCGGGCGCCCGGCCCACGGCGGCGGCTTTGCCGAAGAGGCGCCCGCGCCCCCGACGCGCCCGCTCAACGCCATCCCGCAGATCGGCTTCGCCCAGGCCGGCTCGGGCGGCTTCTTCGACGATGCCGGCTTTCCCGTGGGCAGCGGCTGGGACGAGGTCGTCTTTCCCGATGTCCACGACGCCCACGCCTATGCGCTGGAGATCGCCGGCGATTCCATGGAGCCGGTCTATCGCGACGGCGACGTGGTGGTGGTCTCCCCCGCCTCCGAGCCGCGCCGCGGCGACCGGGTGGTGCTGAAGACCAAGGAAGGCGAGGTGCTCGCCAAGGAGCTGGTGCGCAAGACCACCCGCCACATCGAGCTGCGCTCCCTCAACCCCGCCCACGAGGACCGGCAGATTCCGCTGGATCAGGTGGACTGGATCGCGCGGATCGTGTGGGCGAGCCAGTAGCGCGCCCGACCGCTCGACGAGAGACAGGGCCGTCGTGCTCCGGCTCGACCGGAGCACCCATTTCGACATTTGACCCGGCGGCGGTATGGGCCCTCCGGTCGAGCCGGAGGGCGACGGCCCGCAACAATCCTTGGGCATGCGACCGCCTCACCCCAGCAACGCCTCCAGCGTCTCCAGCCGGTCCGCCTCGCCAGGCGGCTTGTCCCATCTCAGGCGGGCGATGCGGGGGAAGCGCATGGCGATGCCGGAGCGGTGGCGGGTGGAGCGGGCGAGGCCCTCGAAGGCCACTTCCAGCACCAGCCCCTCGTCCTTCTCGTGCACCACCTCGCGCACCGGGCCGAAGCGATTGATGGTGGCGCGGCGCACGAAGGCGTCGATCTGCTTCAATTCCTCGTCGGTGAAGCCGAAATAGGCCTTGCCCACCGGCACCAGAATGTCCTCGCCCTCGTCGCCGATCGTCCACACCCCGAAGGTGTAGTCAGAATAAAAGGACGAGCGCTTGCCGTGCCCGCGCTGGGCATACATGAGCACCGCATCCACCGTGTGCGGATCGCGCTTCCACTTCCACCACGGGCCCTTGGGCCGGCCGGGCAGATAGAGGCTGTCCGCCCGCTTGATCATCACCCCTTCAACCGCCCCGGCATCCGCGCCCGCGCCGGCCGAGGCGGGATCGCGGCGGGCGGCGGTCAGCTCCTCCCAGGTGGAGAAGGGCACCATGGGGGAGAGGTCGATGCGCGGGGTGTGGAGGCGTGCGACGAGCGCTTCCAGCCGGGCGCGGCGGGTGGCGAAGGGCTGGTCGCGCAAATCGTCCGTGCCGTCCACGAGCAGGTCATAGGCGCGGATGTGGGCGGGAAATTCCGCCAGCATCTTCACCGTCACCGTTTTGCGGTTCAGCCGCTGCTGGAGGACGTTGAACGGCTCCACCCGGCCGTCCCGGACGATGAGCAGTTCGCCGTCCATGGCGCCGTCGAAGGCGATGGCCTCCGCCATATCAGGGAAGGCGCCGGAGATGTCCTCGCCGGTGCGGGAATAGAGCCGCACCACCCGCGCGCCATCCGGCCCGGTGCCGGCCACCGCCTGCACGCGGATGCCGTCCCACTTCCACTCGGCGCGGAAATCGGCCGGGTCGAGGGCGGTGAAATCCGTCTCCTCGATGGCGTGGGCGAGCATCACCGGGCGGAACGGGGCGGGGTTGGAGGTCTCAGGCCGCGGCCCACGCCCCTCTACCCAGGCGAACAGCTCTTCATAGGGCGGCTCCAGCCCCGGCCAGACCAGCTCCACTTCGTCCGGCGTCACCGCTCCGAGGCTCGCGACGGCGGTCTTGGCGAGGCGCGCGGAGGCGCCCACCCGCATGGCACCGGTGATGAGCTTCAGGAGCGCCCAGCGGCCTGTCTCGTCGAGGCCGTCCAGCCATTCGGCCAGATGCCGGGGCAGGGACACCTTGGAGAAGGTGGAGAGGCCGTGGACGATCTCCGACAGCAGCGGCGCGTGCGGCCGCGCGCCCTCCGGCCGGGGCCACATGAGGGCGACGGTCTCGGAGAGATCGCCCACATAATCGTAGGACATCTCGAACAGCACCGGGTCCGCCCGCTCGGCGATCAGCGCGCGCACCACGCCGGGCTTGGCATTGGCGAACGATAGCGCCCCGGTGAGCGCCGCCAGCGCGAGCCCGCGCTCGGGGTCCGGCGTCGAGCGGAAATAGTCCGCCATGAGCCGGATCTTGGCATTGCGCCCGGCCTCGTAGGACATGCGATCAAGCAGCGCGGCGAAGCGGTTCATGGGGCGGGGGCCTCCCCCTCCGGCGCCGCTGTCGCGACCTCCTCGTCCTCTTCGCCATATCCGACCATGTGCAACGGTCGGGCGCGGAGCTGACGGGTGTGGGCCCAGTGGACGAGGGCATCCTCGGCACCGTGGGTCACCCACAATTCCTCGCAGCCGGTGGCGCGGATGGAGGCGGTAAGGCCGTCCCAATCGGCGTGGTCCGACACCACCAGCGGCAGTTCCACCCCACGCTGGCGGGCGCGGGCGCGCACGCGCATCCAGCCGGAGGCAAAGCACGTGATGGGATCGGCGAAGCGGCGCGCCCAGAGGTCCGTCATGGAGGAGGGCGGGGCGATGACGATGGCCCCGGCGAAGGCCGATTTCGGCGCGCCCTTCACCGGCAGGATCTCGCCGAAATCCATGCCGCAGCTTTGATAGTAATCGGTGATGTTGATGAGGGCGCCGTGGACGTAGATCGGCGCGTCGTGCCCCGCCCGGCGGATCAGCGCCATCATGCGCTGCGCCTTGCCGAGTGAGTACGCGCCGACGATGTGGGTGCGCTCGGGGAAGATGCGCACCGAGGCGAGCAGCTTGTCCACCTCCCCCGCCGCGGGGGGATGGCGGAACACCGGCAGGCCGAACGTCGCCTCGCTGACGAAGACGTGGCAGCGGATGGGCTCGAACGGCGCGCAGGTGGGGTCGGCGGCGTCCTTGTAGTCGCCGGAGACGACGATCACGAGGCCGTCCTTCTCCAGCCGCACCTGGGCCGAGCCGAGCACATGGCCGGCGGGATGGAGGCTCACCGTCACCCCGTTGATGGTGATCGCCTCGCCATAGGCCAGCGCCTGCGTCGCTCCCGCGAAATCCGGCCCCATGCGCAGCGCCATGATGTCGAGCGTTTCGCGGGTGGCGAGCACGTGCGCGTGGCCGGCGCGGGCATGGTCCGAATGGCCGTGCGTGATCACCGCCCGCGGCACGGCGCGGGTGGGGTCCACGTAGAAATCGCCGATGGGGCTGTAGAGGCCCTTGGGCGAGGGGCAGAGGAGGTCTTCCGGGCGCATCACTTTATTGGGCGGGTTCACCACTATATGGGGAGACTTGCGCGCCTGCGCGAGGTTCCAATCTGCGAGATCGAGCGTGTCCGCTGCTGCCTTCGATACATCAGGTGATCCCGTTCTCGACCGGCGGCTCGACTGGGCGCGCGCATTCCTCGCCGAGGGCGATTTCGCCGCTGCCGCCGAGCTTCTGGCCGAGACGGTGGAGGCAGCGCCGCATTTCGCCGCCGCCTGGTTCCTGCTGGGCGAGGCGCGGGAAGGGCAGGGGGAAAGCGAGGCGGCACGGGAGGCCTATGGCCGGGCGCTCGCGCTCGATCCCGCCGACCGGCTGGGGGCGGGGCTGCGGCGGGCGCAGCTCGGGGGTGGGACAACCGAGGGCGCCATGTCGGCGGCCTATGTGCGCACGCTGTTCGACCAATATGCCGACCGCTTCGACACGGCGCTGCGCGAGAAGCTGGCCTATCGCGGCCCCGAGCTGCTGCTGGAGGCGGTGCGCGCCGCCTGCGCCACGCAGGCCCGTGAGCTGCGTTTCGGTGCGGCGCTGGACCTCGGCTGCGGCACGGGCCTCGCCGGTGTGCTTTTTTCGCCGCTCGTTGAGCGGCTCGACGGCGTGGATCTCTCTCCCGCCATGCTGGAGAAGGCGCGGGCCCTCGGCCTCTATGCCGCCCTCGAAGCCGGCGAGATGGGCGCGGCGCTGGGGGCGGTGCCGGCCGGAGGCCTCGATCTCGTCCTCGCCGCCGATGCGCTCTGCTACGTGGGCGATCTCGCCCCCATCTTCCACGCCGCCCGCGCCGCGCTGGCGCCCGGCGGCCTGTTTGCCTTCACGCTGGAGACGCACGACGGCGCGGGCGTGCTGCTGCGCGAGACGCTGCGCTATGCCCATGCGGAGCCCTATGTCCGCGCGCTGGCGGCGGAGGCGGGACTCGCGGTGGTTCTGCTGGAGCAGGCTTCCACGCGTTCGGAGAAAGGCCAGCCGGTGCCGGGCCTCGTGGGCGTGCTGGCGGCCGGCTGAGGCGTTCAGCCCCTTGGCGTCCCCACGCGCCCGGCCAGCAGCGTAAGGACCAGCGACGCGACGCACAGACCGAGGCCGGTGGCGCAGACGGCGGCCCAGCCGCCCCAGGTCCATGCCATCGTGGCGGCAGCCGAGCCGAAGGCGCCGCCGAGGAACATGGTGCCCACGAGGATGGTATTGAGCCGCGCCCGCGCCGCCGGCCGCAGCGCGAAGATGCGATGCTGATTGCCCACCAGCGCGCTCTGAATGCCAAGGTCGATCAACACCACGCCCACGCCCAGACCGGCCAGTTGCGGCCATGCGGAGAAGAACACCCACGCGGCGAGCGCCAGCACGACGCCCAGAATCACCACGCTGGCAGGACCGCGGCGGTCGGTGAAGCGGCCGAACAGGGGCGCCGCCAGCACGCCGATGAGCCCGAGAATGCCGAACAGGCCAGCCGCCTCAGAGCCGAGGCCGAAAGGCGGCCCCTCCAGCCGGAAGGCGAGGATGGTCCAGAAGGCGATGAAGGAGGCGAAGATGAGCGCCTGCGTGATCGCGGCGCGCCGGAGCGTCGGGAATTCCATCCACAGGCCGACGAGGGAGGCCATGAGGCTTCGGTAGCTCAGCCTTCCTTCCGGCTTGCTGCGCGGGAGCATGGCCGCCATCAGCGCCGCGGCGGCGAGCGCCATGGGCACCGCCAGCCAGAACATGGCGCGCCAGCCCGCATGGGCGGCGACGAAGCCGGCCAGCGTGCGGCTGAGCAGGATGCCGGCGAGGATGCCCGAGAGCACCGTTCCCACCGTCGCCCCCCGCTTCTCCGGCGGCGCGAGATGGGCGGCGAAGGGCACGATCTGCTGCGCCACCGTGGAGCCGAGGCCGAGGAGGAGTGAGGCCGCGAGCAGCGCCAGCGCGCCCTGGGCGAGGGCGGAGAGGGCGGCCGCTGCGGCGACGGCGACGAAATGCAGGACGATAAGCCGACGCCGTTCCAGCTGATCCGCCAGCGGCACCAGGAGGAAGAGGCCTGCGGCATAGCCGAGCTGCGTCACGGTGGGCACCAGCGGCGTCAGAGGGCCGGGCAGGTCCGCCTCCATCACCGCCAGCATGGGCTGGTTGTAATAGATGTTCGCCACGGCGACGCCCGCGGCGGCGGCCATGGCGAAGATGCGGGCGAAGCCCAATTGATTGGGGCTCTGTGCGGAAGCGGGCATGAATGGTCTCTGGCCGAACCGGCCGGGGCGGGGAGACGGCGCGGGCTGGCGAAGAGGCGCCACAGGCCCGGCGCTCAGTCTGTCGGGGGCAAGTTGCGGCGCAACATAGCCCATGCCCGCCACGCTCGCGAGGGGGCGGCGCGCGCAGCCGGCCTCCATGCCGCGCGTCCGATGCAAAGCTGAGAAGAGCGCGATCCCGGTGGGGCGGCTTTCCCCGTCAGGCCACCGGCAAGGCGAAGGGCTCGCCCTCGAAGGCGTCGGCGCCGCGGCCGATGGCGTGGATGGCGGCGACCATGCGGCCGTCTCGCTTCAGCGCCGCATCGGCGAGGGAGACGATGCGCGGGTTGGGCGTCGCGGTGGGCGAGGCATGGCGCAGGCGCTGCGCCAGCTCCATCTCGTCGCGATCCGGCAGCAGGGCGCACAGCGTGGCGTAGGCCGCCGCCGTGGAACGCGAGATGCCGGCATAGCAATGGATCACAAGCGGCGTCTGGCGCGGCCAGGCGCGCACGAACTCGAACAGCTCGAGCATGTGCGCCTCGCCCGGCGCCACCAGCCCCTCGATCTCCTCGGCGATGTCGTTGATGCCGAGGAAGAGATGGTTGGTGGGGTCGACGTTGCTCGGCCGGGTCAGCACCGTGCCGCCGTTGATGAGGGTGATGACATGCCGCGCGCCGGTCTGTTCCACCGTTTCGTGCAGCTTGGCGAGGGAGCAGACATGGATCATGGCGCAAGCTCCTCGAATCTCTTGAGGAAACGGGCTTTCGCCGTTTCCGCCTCCCACGGGGTGAGATAATCCTTTTCCACCCCAGCGTCGAGGCGGGCGGGTCGGCCGAAGAAGGCCTTGGCCTCCTCCTCCGCGAATCCCGCCAGCCGCGTCGCCTCGAAATAGGCCGAGGCGCGGTCCGCCGCCTTGACGATCTTCAAAAGTTGATCGGGCCACCCCACCGGCAGCGAAAATCGCACGCAGATGGCCCCGAGCAGGCGCGCCTCCACCGTCTTGTAGTCACCCCCCAGCACCGCCTTGAAGGGGGAGATCATGTCGCCGATGACGTATTCCGGGGCATCGTGCAGCAGCACGCACAGGCGCCAGCGGGCATCGAGGTCCGGATGGGTGCGGCGGGAAATCTTCTCCACCAGCAGGGAATGCTGGGCCACGGAGAAGATGTTGGCGCCCGAGGTCTGGCCGTTCCAGCGCGCCACGCGGGCAAGGCCGTGGGCGATGTCCTCGATCTCCACGTCGAGGGGGGAGGGGTCGAGCAGATCGAGCCGTCGGCCGGAGAGCATGCGCTGCCACGCGCGCGGCGCGGCACCGGCGCGGGGGCGGGCGGCTTTGGGAGCGGGTTTGGCGGGGACGTCAGGCTCGGTCACGAATCGCGTGCTCCTCGGATCGGGGAAAGGTAAGCTCCGGCCGAAACGCCACAAGCCGCCCGTCACGGGTGGACGCCGCCCATTTCGGTCCGAGATTCGCCATGTCCGACACCCTTGAGAGCGAGACGCCGGCCACTCCGCGCGTCGAGGTGCGCCCGACGCTCGCCGCCAGCGCTGCCGTGTTCCGCGGCCCCCTCGTGCTGCTCGCCCGCCGCGCCGCCAATCCCGGCGCCGGGCTGTGGAGCCTGCCGGGCGGGCGGGTGGAGCCGGGTGAGACGGTGGCCGAGGCCGCCGTGCGCGAGGTGATGGAAGAGGTGGGCGTGGAGGCCGAGATCGTCGGCCTTGCCGCCGCCCGCGACATCATCGTCCGCAACCGCGAGGGCGAGCTGAAGGCCCATTTCGTGGTGCTCGCCCACGCCGCCCGCTGGCGCGGTGGGGAGCCCATGCCCGGCGAGGAGGCGGCTGAGGTGGGCTGGTTCCGGCCCAATGAGGTCGCGAGCCTCACCACCACCGAGGGGCTTGCCGAGGTGGTGGCCAAGGCCGCGCTGCTGATGGGCGAGATGTGAGCCGCGGCTTCGCCCCCTTGACCCGGCGCGCCGCGGGCCGCAGGAGTTAGGGCGGAACCATGCTGAAGCGCGCCTTTTCTCTCCTTCTCGCCGCCGGCCTCGTGCTCGCCGGCCCCGTATCGTCCCGCGCCGCCGGGCCGACGGAAGGCGCGCCGCCGCCCTATGACGGCGATCTGATGCGGCTCGCGGAGATTCTCGGCGCCCTGCATTACCTGCGGCCCCTCTGCGGCGTCACCGCCGAGGCGCAGCGCTGGCGCAACGAGATGCAGGCGCTCATCGACACCGAGCAGCCCTCGGACGCCCGCCGCTCCAAGATCATCGCCAGCTTCAACCGCGGCTATTCCAGCTATGCCGAGGTCTACCGCAGCTGCACGCCGGCCGCGCGCATGGCGGTGGATCGCCAGCTCGACGAGGGCGGGCGCCTCACTCACGAAATCGTGGTGCGGTATGGGGGGAATTGACCCCTTTCGTGTTAACCTTTTGGTCAGAACTCGCCTGAATCCCCCAGCGTGAAGTGCTAGATATCCGGTGCGCCGTTCGGTTCTTCGGCGCGGAGGCAGCCAAACGTGTCCACCCTGACAAACCCCGTCATCGACCTGCCGGAAATCTCGGACATGGCCGCAGATGACCGCCACGCCGCCTTGACCTATCTGAACGATGCGTGGGTCGAGGCCGTGCGCGAAGGGCTGGACGAGGATTGCCTGGTGCAGGCTGCGCTCTTCACCGCCCTGCGCAGCCTCGTCGCCACCTATGGCGAGGCCGCCAGCTCCGAATATATGGCCCGCGTCGCCGAGCGCGTCGCCGCCGGTGAATATACGGTGGTCAGCCGCTCGCACTGACCGGCGCGGCGAGCCCCCCTCGCCGAGCCTCTATCTTCGTCGCATTCCTCCCGCCGGGCCTCTCGCGAGCGCCCGGTTTTTCTTTTGCAACGGCCCAAAAGAAAACCGGCGCCCCGAGGGACGCCGGCTTCTGGGTATCGTTCGTGCCAGGCGGCAGAGCCTCAGGCCGCGTCGCGCTTGTTCTGGCGGTTGCTGATGAGGTCTTCCACCACGCCGGGATCCGCCAGCGTCGAGGTGTCGCCGAGGCTCTCGAACTGGTCTTCCGCGATCTTGCGCAGGATGCGGCGCATGATCTTGCCCGAGCGGGTCTTGGGCAGGCCCGGCGCGAACTGGATCAGGTCCGGCGAGGCGATGGGGCCGATCTCGCGGCGCACCCAGGCTACCAGCTCCTTGCGCAGCTCCTCGGTGGGCTCCACGCCGTCCATCAGGGTGACATAGGCATAGATGCCCTGGCCCTTGATGTCGTGCGGGAAGCCCACGACGGCGGCCTCGGACACCTTCGGATGGGCGACGAGGGCGCTTTCCACCTCCGCCGTACCCATGCGATGGCCGGAGACGTTGATGACGTCGTCCACGCGGCCGGTGATCCAGTAGAAGCCGTCCGCGTCGCGGCGGCAGCCGTCGCCGGTGAAATACTTGCCGGGATAGGTGGAGAAGTAGGTCTGCTCGAAGCGCTCATGGTCGCCATAGACCGTGCGCATCTGGCCCGGCCACGAGTCGGCGATCACGAGGTTGCCCTCGCAGGCGCCTTCCAGCACGCCGCCGGCCGCATCCACGACTTCCGGCTGGACGCCGAAGAAGGGACGGGTCGCCGAGCCGGGCTTGAGCTTCGTCGCGCCGGGCAGGGGGGTGATGAGGATGCCGCCGGTCTCGGTCTGCCACCAGGTATCGACGATCGGGCAGCGGCCCTCGCCCACCACGTGGTAGTACCACTCCCAGGCTTCCGGATTGATGGGCTCGCCCACCGAGCCGAGCAGGCGCAGGGAGGCGCGCGAGGTCTTCTTCACCGGCTCCTCGCCCGCCTGCATCAGCGAGCGAATGGCGGTGGGGGCGGTGTAGAAGATGGACACCTGGTGCTTGTCGATCACGTCCCAGAAGCGGGAGACCGACGGATAGTTCGGGATGCCCTCGAACATCAGCGTGGTGGCGCCGTTCGCGAGCGGGCCATAGACGATGTAGGAATGGCCCGTCACCCAGCCCACGTCAGCGGTGCACCAGTAGATGTCGCCGGGGTGATAGTCGAACACGTACTGATGCGTCATGGACGCATAGACGAGATAGCCGCCGGTGGTGTGAAGCACGCCCTTCGGCTTGCCGGTGGAGCCGGAGGTGTAGAGGATGAACAGCGGATCTTCCGCGTTCATGTGCTCGGCCGGGCATTCGTCCGTCACCATGGCGGCGGCTTCGTCGTAATAGACGTCGCGGCCGGGGGTCATGTCCACCTTGCCGCCGGTGCGGCGCACGACGATCACGTGGTCCACGCCGCCGTCGATCTGGCTCACCGCCGCGTCCACATTGGCCTTCAGCGGCACCTTGCGGCCGCCGCGCAGGCCCTCGTCGGCGGTGATGACGACCTTCGAGCCGCAGTCGGCGATGCGCCCGCCGAGGCTGTCCGGGGAAAAGCCACCGAACACGATGGAGTGAATGGCGCCGAGCCGCGCGCAGGCCAGCATGGCGAATGCCGCCTCGGGGATCATCGGCAGGTAGATGGTGACGCGGTCGCCCTTCTCGACGCCGCGGTTGCGCAGCACGTTGGCGAGCTTGTTCACCTCGGAGGACAGCTCGCGATAGGTGATCTTGCGGCTCTCGTCGGGGCTGTCGCCCTCCCAGATGATGGCCACCTGGTCGCCGCGGGTCTCGAGATGCCGGTCCACGCAATTGTAGGCGACGTTGGTCACGCCGTCCTCGAACCACTTGATGGAGACGTGGCCGGGATCATACGAGGTGTTCTTCACCTTCGTGTAGGGCGTGAACCAGTCGATCCTTTTGCCGTGCTCGCCCCAGAAGGCGTTCGGGTCGTTGACCGAGGCGGCATACATGGACTGGTAGTGCGCGTCGTCCACATAGGCTTTCTGAGCCCACTGGGACGGAACGTCATAGACCTTGTCGGACATTCTTCTGCCTCCCTCGCGCGGACCGCTTTGGCCGCTGTCCATCATTCATGGCGGTACCCGCCTTGGTTGGGGCGGATTATGCTGAGCACCTCGACGCTCCACAAGGCACCGCCCAGCCAGACTTTGGGCTCATAGCCCTTGGTTGGCCCCGGGCATGCCCGGGGGTCGTGTCGGGCGCTGCCACACCCTGCGCCGCGATGTCATGCACCGCGACCCTTCCGGCGGGCGTATAGACGGGCTGCCCGCGATCGGCCGCGGCGCTTCAAGGAAACGCCCGATGGACCTCTGGACCTGTCTTCTCGTTCTTCTTGCCGGCCTGTTCGGTGCTGCCGGTGTCGGCGCCGCGGCTGCGGCGGCCCATGTGGGCGGGGGCACCAACCTCGAGACCGCGTCGCACTTCCTGCTGTTCAATGCCGCGGCACTGGCGGCGCTGGTGGCCCTCGCCCTCCAGCTTGCCCGCGGAGGCGTGCTGCTGAAGGTGGGGGCCAGCGCCATCGCGCTCGGCACACTTCTCTTTTCGGGCGATCTGGCGTCGCGGGCCTTGATGGACGTCAAGCTCCTCGGCGGAAGCGCGCCGTTCGGCGGCAGCCTGATGATCCTCGGCTGGCTGATGGTGGCGGCGACCGCGTTGCTCGCCCGGCGGCACTGAGGTCGGATCAGGACGTTCGTGCGGCGGCGCGGGCCTCGGCCCGGTCGATTAGTGCGTCGAGCTGATCCGCGCCGTCGAGCGCGAGACGGACGGGCAGGGGGGCGATGGTCGCCGTGCGCGCGATCTCTGGCTCAAGGCGCGCCAGATCCTTCTGCGTCGTCACCAGCCGCGCCCCGAGGCGCGCCGCCTCCGACGTGAGGCGGGCGATCTCGTCGGGCCGGTAGGGGTGGTGGTCGGCGAAGGGGTGGCGGGCGACCACCGACAGACCCTGCGCCTCCAGCGTGGCGAAGAACTTCTCCGGCCGGCCGATGCCGGCGAAGGCGACCAGCGGCAGGCCCCTCAGCGCCGCGATGGCCGAGGGCTCCGGCGCCAGATGTCCCCGCAGCACGGCGAGCCCGGCCGCGCGCCCCGCGCCGGCCACCCGCTCGCCCGGCGCGCCCTCGCCGATCACCAGCACCGCGTCGGCCTTCTCAAGCTGCGGCGCCAGCGGCGCGCGCAGGGGACCGGAGGGGGTGACGCAGCCGTTGCCGACGCCGACGCCGGCGTCGATCACCAGCAGGCTGCAATCCTTGTGCAGCGAGGGGTTCTGGAAGCCGTCGTCCATCACCACATGGCTCGCGCCGGCCTTCACCGCCAGTCGCGCGCCGCCCAGCCGGTCGCCACCCGCGACGATGGTCGGGGCATGGCGGGCGAGCAGGAGGGCTTCGTCGCCCACATCCGCCGCGGTGTGGGCGGCAAGATCCACGCGAAGGGGCGCCTTCACCTTGCCGCCGTGGCCGCGCAGCAAGGCGAAGGGCTGCGCGCCGCGCACCTTGAGCCGTTCGATGAGGGCGATGGCGGTGGGGGTCTTGCCCGCGCCGCCGACCGTCGGATTGCCGATGCAGATCACCGGCACGTCCACCGTGCCGCCGGTTTGCCCGAGCCGGCGCAGCGCCACGCCGCCGATCACCGCCGCCACCGGGGAGAGGAGGGTGGCGGCAAGGCCCGGCCGGTCGCGCCACCAGAAGGCGGGCGCGCGCCGCATCAGCGGGCCTGCAGGCGGATGTGGACCAGATAGGGCTCGATGGCCGTGAGCGTGCGGTCGAGCGCGCCGCCCAGCGAGGTCACGGCGGCATGGGCCGCGTCGGCCATCTCGCCGTGCAGTTGCGGGTCCTTGATGAGGGCATAGGCGGCGCGGGCGATACCCAGCGCGTCGGTGACTTCCGCCGCGCCCTCGTCGGCGTCCAGCCGCTCGTAGATGTTGGCGAAGTTCCACACATGGGGGCCGTGCAGCACCACCGCGCCGAGCTTCGCCGGCTCGATGGGGTTCTGCCCGCCGTGCTCCACCAGGGAGCCGCCCATGAACACCACCGGCGCCATGCGATAGAACAGGCCCAGTTCGCCGATGGTGTCGGCGATATAGATGTCGGTTTCCCGGTCCGGCAGTTCGCCGAGGCTGCGCTGGCGGGTGCCGAGGTCGGCCGCCTGGGCGAGGGCCGCCACATCCAGCCCGCGTTCGGGATGGCGGGGGGCGATCACCGTCACCAGATCCGGGATCTTGGAGGTGAGGATCTCGTGCGCCTCCAGCATCAGCGCTTCCTCGCCCTCATGGGTGGAGGCGGCGAGCAGGATCGGCCGCTTGCCCAGCGCCTTGTCGAGCCGCTGCAGCTCGGCGGAATCGGCGGAAGGGGGCGGCACGTCGAACTTCAGATTGCCGCAGACTTCCACCCGCGGCGTGCCCAGCGCCTGGAAGCGCGCGCCGTCCTCCTCGCTCTGGGCGAGGCACAGATCAACGCGGGAGAGCAGTGCCCGCGCGCTCTTGGGCAGCTTCTTCCAGCGATTGGCGGAGCGCTCGGATAGGCGGCCGTTGACCAGAACGATGGGCGTGCCGCGCCGCCCCAGCTCCGCCAGGAGGTTGGGCCACAGCTCGGATTCAGCGAGCAGCACGAGGTCCGGCGACCAATGGTCGAGGAAGCGTGCGACGAAGGCGCGGGCATCCAGCGGCACGAACTGGTGGATGACGCCGGGCGGCGCCCGTCGCTCGGCGACACGGCTCGAGGTGAGCGTGCCGGAGGTGAGCAGCACGCGGAAGCCGCGCTGCGTCAGCCGCTCGATCAGCGGCAGGACGGAGATGACTTCGCCCACGCTGGCACCATGCACCCACACGAGCGGCCCCGGGGGGCGCTCCGTGCTGGCATAGCCGCGCCGCTCGGCGAGGCGCGCCGGGTCTTCCTTGCCCTTGCGGACGCGATAGGAGAGCCACGCCGGCGCCAGCAGCGCCGCCACGGAACTCGCCCGCCGGTAGGCCCGGAGGGTGAGAGGCAGCTTGCGCCCCTTCATGCCGCGGCCTTCATGGCTCGCCTTTCATGGCTGGCCCTTCATCGGCGCGAGGTCCGTGCGGCCAGGGCCTCAGCCCGGCGGGTCACGTCCTCGAGGGCGGCCTGCACCTGGTCGCGGGCGGCGATGAGGCCGGCCTCGTCCACGTCGCGGGCGACCCAGATCGGCGCGCCGGCCACGGCTGCACCCTTCCCGAACGGCAGGTTCAGGCTGGCGCGGTCCCAGCTCTTCAGGGTGATGCGATTACGGGTCGCCATGGCGACCGGGATGATAGGGCGTCCCGAGTAGCGTGCAATGGTAACGACGCCCATCCCCACCTTGCGCGCGATCTTGGGGACATCGGCCGTCATCGCCACATTGATGCCTTCCGCAAGGGTATCCAGCATCTGATAGGTGGCGGAGACCGCCCCCTTGCGGTGGAAGTCGCGCTTGGAGGTAGCGCCGGAGCCGCGAATGGTCCCGACGCCCAGCTTCTCGGCGGCAATGGCATTGATCTCCGCATCCGCATGGCGGGAGATCAGCACCTTGGCCTTGTGGTGTGGCTTCATGGCGAACGGCGTCAGGAAATGCTGCCCGTGCCAGAAGGTGACGATCACCGGCAGGTGCTCGTCGATGGCCTCGAAGACGTCCGGCGGCTCGATGACGAAATCCGTCGTATGCGCCACCAGCTTGAAATAGGACGCAAACGTCGTCCCCGCTGCCACCTTGAAGGCGCGGTTGGTCCTCAGTCGCCGCCACATCTTATGGTTTGCCCACTGTTGTTGCGTCCCGCAGGGGATGCGGAACGAGAGACCTGATCCTCACCCGCCCTGAACCTTGCCGGTTTCCGGATCGAGGAGGCGGTGGAGATGTACCACGAAGTAGCGCATCAGCGCGTTGTCCACGGTCTGCTGCGCCTTCGCCTTCCAGGCGGCCGCGGCGCTGGCATAGTCGGGATAAATGCCGACGATGTCGAGCTTGGTAAGATCCTTGAACTCGGTGCTGTCGATTGCGGTCAATTCCCCGCCGAAAACCAGGTGGGGCAACTGCTTCTTCGTGTCGGTCATGGCGTATCCAATGCGGCTTTGAAAGAAACGGGTGCGCCCATGGCCTCGAGCGCGGCCGGGTGCAGCGGGGCACCGGCGCAGACGAGGGGGGCGTGGCTGGGGACCGGCGCATTGTAGCGCAGCGCCACGCCGTCGTGGCCGGTGAGGCGCCCCTGCGCCTCCGTGACCACGAGATCGGCGGCGGCCAGATCCCAGTCGTTGGAATTGCCTCCGGCGAGGGCGACGTCGATCTCGCCGGTGGCGACCCGCGCGAGGCGCAGCGCCAGCGAGCGGATGCGCGGCAGGCGCTCCACGCGGGCGGCGCGGGCGATGCGGTCGAGATCGGCCGGCGGGCCGGCGACCCGCGCACCGTCGAGCCGCGCGCGTGAAGGGGCGGCGAGGCGGCGGCCGTTATGGAAGGCGCCGGCGCCGGCCATGGCGGTGAACATTTCGTCGGTGGCCGGGGCGAACAGCGCGGCGGCGACCGGCCGTCCCCCCACCACCAGCGCCACGGAGACCGCCCAGTCGCTGCCGGCGGCCATGAACGCGCGGGTGCCGTCGATGGGGTCCACCACCCACAGCCGCTGGGCGGACAGGCGCGCGGGCGTGTCGGCCGATTCCTCGGACAGCCAGCCGGCGGCGGGATCGAGTGCCGTGAGATGCTGCCGCAGGAAGGCGTCCACCGCCATGTCGGCCTCGGTGACGGGGGAATCGTTGCCCTTGGTCCAGGTCTTTACGCCGGCCGCGAACATGCTGCGCGCCATCTCGCCGGCCTGCGCCACCGTATCGACCATACGGCGGGCAAAGGCGTCTTCGATGGCGAACCGGGGATGATCCCCGCCGCCGGCGCGCGTCGGTTCGGTGCTCATTGCCCTGCCAAATAGGGGCGCGGACGCCGCGAGGCAAGCCATCTGATGCTGCACCGCGTCAATCGGACCGCCCCGCGGGCTGTCCTTACGGCAGGAGAGGCGCGATGGTGTTGGGAAGAAGGGTGTCGAGGGCGAGGCCCGCGAACAGGATCAGGCCGGCGTCGCGATTCGACTTGAAGACGGCGAGGCAGCGCTCGGGATCGTCAATGTCGAGCCGGCGCACCTGCAGCCACAGGTGAACGGCGAAGCCGATCAGGCCGAGATAGGCAAACGGCCCCACCGGCACGGACATGAGCGCCGCCGCGAACAGGAACACCACCACGGCGTAGCACAGCGACACCGCAAGGCCGGTGCTGCGCCCGAACAGCAGGGCCGTGGAGCGCACGCCGACAATGGCGTCGTCCTCCTTGTCCTGATGGGCATAGATGGTGTCGTAGGCGAACACCCAAAGCACCGAGCCGGCGAACAGCAGCAGGGCTGGATCGGCGATGGTGCGCATCACGCTCGCCCAGCCCATCAGCGCCCCCCAGGAGAAGGCGATGCCGAGGATGAGTTGCGGCACCGAGGTGACGCGCTTCATCAGCGGGTAGACGGCCACCACGCCGAGGGAGGCGATGCCGGTGACGATGGCGAAATGCGGCAGTGACAGCAGCACCGCGAGGCCGACGAGGGCCTGGAACACGAGGAAGGCGAAGGCTGCGGGGACGCTTACCTGCCCGGACGCGATGGGCCGGCCGCGGGTGCGCGCCACCTGCCGGTCGATCTTGCGATCGAGGATGTCGTTCCAGGTGCAGCCCGCCCCGCGCATGGCGACGGCGCCGATGGCGAACAGCACCAGCAGCTTCACCGAGGGGTAGGGATCGTCATTGGCGATGGCCGCGAGCGCCGTGGACCACCAGCAGGGCAGGAGCAGGAGCCATGAGCCGATGGGCCGGTCCATCCGCGCGAGTCGCAGGTAGGGACGCACCGGGCCAGGGGCCAGGCGCTCCACCCAGTTACCGCGTGGGGCATCGGCGATCGGCGGGGCGGACGCCCCTTCGCTGGAACTCAATCGGTCAGCCTCACTTCAGGGCGTTGCCGTTGAGCGTACCGAACACGCCGGAGTTCTTGCCGGCATCGATGCTGTAGCCGGTGGTGATGCCCAGCGCGCTGGACATGGAGCCCTGCGGCGGGGGCTTGCCGCCGCCGCCCTCGACGCCGGTCGCACCGTTGGCCGCGGCCTCGCAGATCTTGTTACGCAGATCGATGGTCTTCTTGTTGGAGGCGGCGGCCGTATCGATGGCCTGCTGCGGAACCTGGCACCAATCCTTGTTGTCGGCCAGGAACTTCACCCACTTCTGCTCGGCCGCGGCATAGGCGCGGAACGCGGGGCAGAGGACCTGCGGGTTCTTCTCCTTCTTGTTCACGATCGACTGCAGGGCCTTGCCCTTCTCTTCCAGTTCACCGCGCACCGAGGCGACATCCGTCTGGCAATCCGCCAGCGCGGCGCCGGCAGACAGCGCCGTCGCGAGGAGAGTGGCCGAAATCGCGAGCGTGAACTTCTTCATGAGGCAGTGCCCCTCCTCATCGGGATCCGTCGGGACCGCAGGTTTGATATACAGACCCCCAACTTTGGGCAATATCACGGCGGAAGCTGCGGAAAGCTACCACGCATTCCCTAACGGAGTGCATCGGGCGTGGCAGACCAACGGCCTGCCACGTGCGTATCGATCGTCTCGCCGAGGCCTGACAGGCTTGGAAGCGCTCGCGCAGTTCGTAATTTGCGAGAGGTGCGCCGGGGACCGTCCATACGGGCGCGCGCGGGCGCGCCGCCGGGAGGACGCCATCGTCCGCGCTCCACGGAGTGCCGGCCGAAAGCGAACTTTTTTTGATTCCTGTTGTGGAACACGGTCCATCTGGCTTGCGGTGCCAGTCTGGCGTTCCGGCGTGGGGGCGCCAACTCGAGCCGCTTATTGCGAAGACCTATGCAGGCTTGGTTGCGGAAGTCAGGAAGTTCTGGCTCGCGATATAATTGAAACTCCCGGTCTCTGCAGCGTAAAGTAGTCGGAAGCCTGCCGTTCCAACCGCCCAGATGATAGCTCGAATGGTACTTTTTAGCCCATGGGGAACGGGCTTGTCTTCGAACGACGATATGTTTTCAAAGCCTACAGTGAGCATAAGCTGGCGCATCGATGTCGATGTGAACGAAATTTCATGTGTAATATCGCCATATCGGACGTGATCTCCGAAAATTCCGGACGCGTTTGGTGTGTGAACGAAGATCGTTCCGCCGGGTTTCAAGATGCGAAATATTTCATCAGATATGTTGAATAATTCAGATCTCGATAAATGTTCGAATATGTCAAAACAAATTGCAGCATCAATGCTATTGGATTGTATCGAAGAAAGAGATTGATTAATATCTCCGAGATAGGCTTCGACGACGCCTCGTCTGTGTGCCAGATCAATCATTTCGGGTGATATGTCAAATCCGGATATATCATGATAGTCTGATTTTTTAAGCCAGTAAATGACATCCCCGGCGCCGCATCCGACGTCCAGTATTTTAATATGCCGATCCGATGGCATATGGTGTTTTATGAATGAGTTTATGTGCGGGCCGCGCACTGAATAACCAAGAGATGCATCCTGACCGCCCTGGTTGCTAGATACATATGCATCGTATAGGCGATTTTTCCATTCTTGCATCTGATCGCTCCCTTGCTTATTCGTTGCTTTTTACAACCCGTATAATATACAAGAGTGCGGGATGATATCTGTTTTATAGTCGCATGCGGTATGGCGAAACCTGCCGGATGAGGGGCGGTATCCTGCTCCGCCTGCGATGGTCAGCATGTGCTGAACCATCTAGTGTCGCCATCAGTTCCGCTCCCGATGGTTGCCGCTTGACGGCGCGCTCGGGCGTGGGTAGTTTTGCGCAACTTTTGAAAGGGACGGCGCCGACATGCGCAAGATCGTTATTCTTCTCGTAGGGTGGTGCGCCACTTTCCGTCCGGCCTGAGGGCTGTGACGAACGAGGTGGCGCGTGACGAGGGGCCTTCGGGCCCCTTCGTCGTTTCTGGGCCGGGCGCCGGCGCGGATTTCAAGGATCGAGCCGGGCCGCAGGCCGGGCGGAGACAAGGATAAAAGTCCGGCGAAGCGCGCCGGCCGGGACCGAGAGCATCCCGCAGGGAGTTGGACCATGAGCAAGCAGATGACCGGCGCCGAGATGGTGATCCAGGCCTTCGCTGACCAGGGCGTCGAGCACATCTTCGGCTACCCGGGCGGCGCCGTGCTGCCGATCTACGATGCGCTGTTCCACCAGAACCACATCGAGCACATCCTCGTGCGCCACGAGCAGGCGGCGGTGCATTCGGCCGAGGGCTATGCCCGCTCCTCCGGCAAGGTCGGCGTCGTGCTCGTCACCTCCGGCCCCGGCGCCACCAATGCCGTCACCGGCCTCACAGACGCGCTGATGGATTCCATCCCGATCGTCTGCATCACCGGGCAGGTGGCGACCCACCTCATCGGCAACGACGCTTTCCAGGAGTGCGACACGGTCGGCATCACCCGCCCCTGCACCAAGCACAATTACCTGGTGCGGGACGTGAACGACCTCGCGCGCACCCTGCATGAGGCCTTTTATGTCGCCCAGAACGGCCGGCCGGGCCCGGTGGTCGTCGACATCCCGAAGGACGTGCAGTTCGCCACCGGCACCTATGTCGGCCGCGAGAACATCCAGCACAAGACCTACCGCCCCAAGCTCGACGCCGAGGCGCCGCAGATCGCGGCGGCGGTGGAGATGTTGGCCGGGGCGAAGCGGCCCATCTTCTACACCGGCGGCGGCGTCATCAATTCCGGGCCGGAGGCGAGCCGCATCCTGCGCGAGCTGGCCCGCCTCACCGGCGTGCCCGTCACCTCGACCCTCATGGGCCTCGGCGCCTTCCCGGCGGCCGACCGCCAGTGGCTTGGCATGCTGGGCATGCACGGCACCTACGAAGCCAACATGGCCATGCACGGCTGCGACGTGATGGTCTGCATCGGCGCGCGCTTCGATGACCGCATCACCGGCCGCCTCGACGCCTTCGCGCCGGGCTCCAAGAAGATCCACATCGACATCGACCCCTCGTCCATCAACAAGAACGTCAAGGTGGACCTGCCCATCATCGGCGACTGCACCCGCGTGCTCGCCGACATGCTCGCCGCCTGGAAGGCCCGCGGCCTGAAGCTGGACAAGGCGGCGCTGGAGTCCTGGTGGGCGCAGATCGACCGCTGGCGGGGGCGCAACTGCCTCGCCTACCGGCATTCGGACGAGATCATCAAGCCGCAGTACGCCATCGAGCGGCTCTACAATCTCACCAAGGACAAGGACGTCTACATCTCCACCGAGGTGGGCCAGCACCAGATGTGGGCGGCGCAGTTCTTCCGCTTCGAGGAGCCGAACCGCTGGATGACCTCCGGCGGCCTCGGCACCATGGGCTACGGCCTGCCCGCCGCCATCGGCGCGCAGAAGGCGCACCCCGACGCCCTGTGCATCGACATCGCCGGCGAGGCCTCCATCCTCATGAACATGCAGGAGATGTCGACCGCCGTGCAGTTCGACCTGCCAGTGAAGATCTTCATCCTGAACAACAAGTACATGGGCATGGTGCGCCAGTGGCAGGAACTGCTGCACGGCGCGCGCTACTCGCACTCCTATTCCGAGGCGCTGCCCGACTTCGTGAAGCTCGCCGACGCCTACGGCGGCGTGGGCATCCGCTGCGACAAGCCGTCCGATCTCGACGCGGCCATCGAGGAGATGATCGCCATCAAGCGGCCGGTGATCTTCGACTGCATCGTGGACCAGCAGGAAAACTGCTTCCCCATGATCCCGTCGGGCCGCGCCCACAACGAGATGATCCTCGGCGACATGGCGATCGACCTCGACGAGGCCATCACCGACGAGGGCAAGATGCTGGTGTGAGGCGCGAAGCCGCCGGGCGGAGCCGCCCGGCGCTGGCCAGACGGACGTAACCCCCGCACCCAACCCTCTCCCGCAAGGGGAGAGGGAGCCTCTTCTCGGCGCATCGCCGCCCTCACGCCCTTCCATCCGAGACAACCATGCCCAACACCCAAGAGCCCATCGAGCGCCACACCCTCTCCGTCCTGGTCGACAACGAGCCGGGCGTGCTGGCGCGCGTCATCGGGCTGTTCTCCGGCCGCGGCTACAACATCGACAGCCTCACGGTGTCCGAGGTGAGCCACGAGGGCCACCTCTCGCGCATCACCATCGTCACCACCGGCACGCCCATGGTGATTGAGCAGATCAAGAACCAGCTCGACCGCCTCGTGCCTGTCCACCGGGTGCGCGACCTCACCGTGGAAGCCTCGGCGCTGGAGCGCGAACTCGCCATGGTGAAGGTGCGTGGCGTGGGCGATGCCCGCGGCGAGGCGCTTCGGCTCGCCGAGGCCTTCCGCGCCCGTGTCATCGACGCGACGCGCGAAAGCTTCGTGTTCGAGATCACCGGCAAGTCGGACAAGATCGACCAGTTCGCCTGGCTGATGGAGCCGCTCGGCCTCGTGGAGGTTGCGCGCACCGGCGTGGTGGCCATTTCCCGCGGCCCGGAAGCCATGTGAGGGCCGCGGCCTGACAATGTGACCAATCGGAAACAGGCGTTCGCCGGCAGCGGTGCCGGGCGAAACGCCTGTTTCCATTTGCCGCGATCCGGTGCAAAGGAGCCGCGGCCATCCCCCAATTCGAGATAACGCCCATAAGGAGACCACGATGCGCGTTTATTACGACAGCGACGCCGACCTGAACCTGATCAAGGGCAAGAAGGTCGCCGTCATCGGTTATGGCAGCCAGGGCCATGCCCACGCGCTCAACATGCGCGACTCGGGCGTGAAGGATGTCATCATCGGCCTGCGTCCCGGCTCCGCCTCCGCCAAGAAGGCCGAGGCCGAGGGCTTCAAGGTGATGGCGCCCGCCGAGGCCGCCAAGATCGCCGACGTGGTGATGATGCTCACCCCCGACGAGCTGCAGGGCGACATCTATCGCGAGAGCCTCGCGGACAACATGAAGCACGGCGCGGCGCTGCTGTTCGCCCACGGCCTCAACGTGCACTTCAACCTCATCGAGCCCCGCAAGGACCTCGACGTGCTGATGGTCGCCCCTAAGGGTCCCGGCCACACCGTGCGCTCCGAGTACCAGCGCGGCGGCGGCGTGCCGACCCTCATCGCCATCGCCCAGGACGCCTCGGGCAACGCCCATGACCTCGGCCTGTCCTACGCCTCCGCCATCGGCGGCGGCCGCGCCGGCGTCATCGAGACCACCTTCAAGGAAGAGTGCGAGACCGACCTGTTCGGCGAGCAGGTGGTGCTCTGCGGCGGCCTCGTGGAGCTGATCCGCGCCGGCTTCGAGACGCTGGTGGAAGCCGGCTACGCCCCCGAGATGGCCTATTTCGAGTGCCTCCACGAGGTGAAGCTGATCGTCGACCTCATCTATGAGGGCGGCATCGCCAACATGAACTACTCCATCTCCAACACCGCCGAATACGGCGAGTATGTCACCGGCCCCCGCATCATCACCGCCGAGACCAAGGCCGAGATGAAGCGCGTGCTGAACGACATCCAGTCCGGCAAGTTCACCCGTGACTGGATGCTGGAGAACAAGGTCAACCAGGCCTCCTTCAAGGCCACCCGCGCCCGCGCCAACGCCCACCCCATCGAGGAAGTCGGCGAGAAGCTGCGCGCCATGATGCCCTGGATCAAGGCCAAGGCCCTCGTGGACAAGTCGAAGAACTGATCCTCATGCGTTGAGGCAGGCCCCGGAGCAGCCCGCGCTGCTCCGGGGCTTTTTTTTGGCGGGCCCGGTGACACTGTCACCGGAGCGAAGTCTGGGCCGCGAAGCCAGGATATGTCAGAATCTAACGGCGACGGGGGCCGCGATGGGCGAGACAGACGACCTCGAATGGGATGACGACAAGGATGCCGCAAACCGTGCCAAGCATGGTTTGCCGCTTTCCATTTCCGGTCGTCTGTTCGACGGGCGACCGCGCCTCGACCGCCGTTCCCTCAAGCCGCCCCAGACCGAGCTGCGTTTCGAGTCCGTGGCTGCCATCGGCGAAGATGTGCTATTGTGTGTGTGGACGTGGCGAGGCCGGAGGCGGCGGGCCATATCCCTCAGGATGGCGAAGCGGAGCGAGCGGCGTGCCTACCAAGAAGCAATTGGAGGAAGCTGACCGGGCGATCAAGGAGGTCGACTGGGAGAAGCTGCGCGCCATGAGCGACGAAGACATCCGCGCGCATTGGGCGTGGGATAAGGACATGACCTGGCCCACCGACGAGGAACTGGCGGAGTTCGATCTCGTCATTCCGGCGAAGAGCCGCCGCAAGCCGCCCAAGGAAGCTGCCGAATAAGCGAGTTGCCGAGGCGGGCTATTTTCCGGCCGGCGCATCCTCTTCGTTCACCGTGAACGCCATATAGCGCGCGATGCGCCAGACGCCGTCGGCGTCGCGGCGGAATATGTCCATGCCCTCGTCGCGCGAAATCTCCTTGCCGTCCGGCCGCGCGGTGAGCACCCAGGTGAGGCGGACCATGGCGAGGTCGCCGGACACCAGGATTTCGTGAACCACACACGTATAGGCGAGCTTGCCGGCCGACTTCGCCAGCGCCTTGGCGATGCGCGCGCAGACTGTTGCCCTGTCGCCCGCCGGGGCGCCTTGCACGTCAGCCCGCAGATCATCGGAGAACAGTTCGCAGGTGGCGGTGGCGTCGCCCCGGTTGAAAGCCTCGGCCCAGGCGGCGAGGCGGGCGCGGATGGCGACCTCTGCTGCGCGATCCGGTGCGGCGCCGTCCCCAGCGCGTGCGATGGCCGGTGCGAGCAGAAGGGCGAGGATCAGGACGGCGCGGCGCAGCATCTCGCAGGTCTCCGCGCCGGCGGGCGCAGAGCGACTAGACCACCGGCGCATGTCGCCCGGCAACAGTCAGTCCGTGATGCGCGCCTGAATGGTCAGGATGTCCCACGCCGGCGCCTCGGGCGGGTTGGCGTACACCGTGGTGAAGCTGCCCACGCTGCCGTCCGGCCCGACGGCGCGGCGCGCCGCACCGCCGATCTCGGCACCATGCACCTCGATCAGGATCGCCGGTGCGGTGGCCGAGCCGTTGGCGATGGCAAGGCCGTCGCCGTCCCTAGGTGAGAAGGCATCCACCGCGCCCGCGCCAAGGCGTTTCTCCGGCGCCCGCGCGACCGGCGATGCGCCTTCGGGCAGCGCAAGGCGCTGGCGCACGATCTCGCCGCGCAGCACGCCGGCCAGTTCCCACACGGCCTGCTCGCACAGGGGCAGCGCGGCGCCGGGGGCGAGAACGGTTGCGACGACCGTGAAGCGGGTCATCTGGTCCGCATAGAGCTGGTACTGGCGGAACGGCACGCCATCGAGCCGGGCGAAGACCTCCGGTAGCCAGTCATCCTGCGCCACCAGCCGGCCCATCAGGTCGCGGCCAATCATCAGGATTTCCCGGGGGTCGTCCGCCAGCTCGACCATGGACTGGATGTCCCACGAGAAGCGGCGCAGCGGCTCGGGCGGGGAGGCGATGACGTCCGTCACGGGGGCGGCTCCGGTCTCAGTGGTCATGATCGTGGTCGTCGGGATCATGGTCATGGTCATCGCTCGCCTTCTTCGGCTTCACGAGGGTCGCGGCCAGCACGCTGCCGGCGGCGACGATGCCGTCGTCATCCACGCCGTGGCCGAGGCCGGGCCGGCGCATGCTCTTCACCGGCAGGCCGAGGGCCTTCAGGCGGTCGCGGGTGGCGATCATGTCGGCGAGTGGCACCACGGCATCGTCCTCGCCATGGATGAACACCACCGGTGGCTTCGCCCGCGGCGGACCAATGTCGCGCGCCTCGGGCAGGGCACCCCCGAAGGCGATGATGACGGCGGGCGGCACGGCACGGCGCAGGCCCACCTCGAGGGCCAGTATGGCGCCCTGCGAGAAGCCCACGAGGGCGAGATGGTCGCCCGGCAGGCGTCGCGCCGCCAGCATCTCGTCGAGAAAGGCGTCGAGCAGCGGAGCGCTGGTCGCGAGGCCGGCGACGATGGCCTCGGTGGAAAAGCTCTCGCCGGGAAACCAGCGGCGACCCGTCGCGGCCGGGAAGGGGGCCTCGGCGGCGAGGAAATCCGCCTTGGGCAGTTCGGGCGCGAAATTCAGCGCGAGGTCGATCACCTCCTGCCCGCAACTGCCCTCGGCATGCAGCAGCACCACGAGATAGACCGGCTTGCCGCAAGAGAGAGCGGCGATCTTCGGCCCGGCGGTGACGGCGGTCGTCATCCTGCCGTTGCCCGGAAGCCGTCGCAGGGGACGCCCTGTCGGGTTTGCGACGCGGCGTCTAGGCGTCCGGCCCGTTCGCATTCATCACGGAAAATCAAGGACATGTTCACCCGCCCCCGACACACGCCGGGCAATTCCGGCCACGTAGCCGTGGCCCACGCAAGAACAGGGCCGGGCGAGCTTCAGCCTCCGGGCGGTCCGCCTGGTGCGCCTGCGTTGTCGCAATGCACAATATGTCGGTCTGTCGATGAGTTTCGATTGAAATATAATACTTTCAACGACTTAAATTGAGTCATTCGTTCCACGAAATGCCCGTTGACAACCCTCTGAGCCAGAAATAGCCTTTTGTCCGACAAAGTGCCCTTTCGCGGATTTCCCGGTGCTCATGGAACGGTTCGACCGCATCAAGGTCCCTTCCGCCTACGAGATGGTCGCCGAGGCCATCGAGGCCGAGATCGTGTCCGGCCGGCTGCGGCCGGGGGACGAGATCGGCACCGAGGCGGCGTTGGTGCGGCAGTTCGGGGTGAACCGCTCCACGGTGCGCGAGGGCATCCGCGTGCTGGAGCAGGGCGGCCTCGTGCGGCGGGAGGCGAGCCGCAAGCTGTTCGTCTGCGAGCCCCGGCCGGCGGCGCTCTCCACCCGCATCAGCCGCGCGCTGGTGTTGCAGGACGTGACGTTTCGCGAATTGTTCGACACCGCCATGGTACTGGAGGTGGGGGTCGTCGAAGGCGCGGTGATCCATGCGGACGCGGACATGCTGGCCGCGCTGGAGGAAAACCAGGAGCGCCTGGAAGCGGCGGTGAACAATCCGGTCGTGATGGCGGAGCTGGATTCCGAGTTTCACGCCCTGCTCGCCCGCGCCTGCGGCAACCGTGTGCTGGAGATGGCGCGCGAGCCCGCCGCCTTGCTGTTCTTTCCCTCGACGGAAATGATCTGCCGTCGTGTGCCGGAGGGCGCCGCACGCATGGCGCAGGCGCATCGCTTCATCATCGATGCCGTCAAGGCGCGCGACCTCGACCTCTCCCGCACCTGGATGCGCCGGCACCTGATCGACTGGCGCAAGGGCTTCGTGCGGGCCGGCCGCGAGATCGACGAGCCGGTGGAGCGCATCTTCGCGCGCTACGCGCTGAGCAAGTCGCAGAGTTGAAGTGAAGTAAAGCCAAGACGACCGCCGGAAAACCGGCGGCTTTGGAGGGAATGCCTTGGAACAGGTCAACTCGGTCCCTGCGGCCGGGCGGCGCGCGTGCGCCGGCCCGCATCCGGGAGAGAGGGCATGAGCGTCGCGCCCGCCTCCGCGGCAACGCCTGCGCCGGCCGCCGCGCACCTGGCGGTGGACGGCCTCGGCCTGTGGTTCGGCGGGCTGAAGGCGCTCACCGATGTGTCCTTCGCGGTGAAGCCCGGCTCCATCACGGCCCTTATCGGCCCCAACGGCGCCGGCAAGACCTCGCTCTTCAACTGCATTTCGGGCTTCTACCGTCCGCGCGCGGGCGCCATCCGGCTCGACGGCGCGGACATCACCCACACCCACCCGCCGCAGCGGGCGAAGGCGGGGCTGGCGCGCACCTTCCAGAACATCGCGCTCTTCAAGGGCATGACCGTGCTCGACAACATCAAGCTCGGCCGGCACGCCCACATGAAGACCAACCTCTTGCAGGCGCTCACCTATTGGGGCGCGGCCCGGGCCGAGGAGATGGAGCTGCGCGCCGAGGTGGAGCGGCAGATCATCGATTTCCTGGAGATCGACCACATCCGCAACAAGCCGGTCGCCTCTCTCTCCTACGGCCTCCAGAAGCGCGTGGAACTCGCCCGCGCCCTCGCCATGCGCCCGCGCCTCCTGATGCTGGACGAGCCCGTCGCCGGCATGAACCGCGAAGAGACCGAGGACATGGCCCGCTTCATCCTCGACGTGAAGGAAGAGTGGGGCATCTCCATCCTTATGGTGGAGCACGACATGGGGATGGTGATGGACATCTCCGACCATGTGGTGGTGCTGAATTTCGGCAAGGTCATCGCGCAGGGCCTGCCGGCGCAGGTGCAGTCCAATCCCGAGGTCGCCGCCGCCTATCTCGGTTCGGGCGATCCCGCCGAGCTGATGCGCCGCCTCTCGGGCGTGGGGGAGGCGGCCTGATGGATTGGCTCTTCTTCGCCGAGGTGACGCTGGCGGGGCTCGGCTCCGGCGCATTGTTGTCCCTTACGGCTCTGTCCTTCGTGCTCATCTACAAGGCGACGCGCGTCATCAATCTCGCGGTGGGCGAAATCTTGATGCTGGGGGGATATCTCTTCTTCGCCTTCGTCACCGCCTTCGGCCTCGCCACATGGCTCGCCATTCCGCTCGCCATTGCCGGCGGCGCGCTGTTCGGCTTCGTGGTGGAGCGCACGCTCATCCGGCCCATGCTCGGGGAGAGCTCCATTTCGGTGCTGATGCTCACGGTGGGGCTCGGCTCCGTGCTCATCGGTGCCACGGAGCTGATCTGGAACACCGATCCGCGGGCGCTGCCGGACTTCATGGGGCAGGCGCCGGTGTTCATCGGCGAGGCCTATGTCTCGCGCAAAATCGCCATTGGCTTCGTGGTGTCGGCGCTGGTCATCGCCCTGTTCCTGCTGCTGTTCCGCTTCTGGCGCGGCGGCGTCGCCCTGCGCGCCACGGCCACCGACCAGGCGGCAGCCTATTCCTGCGGCATCAACGTGCCGGCGGTGTTCTCGCTGGCCTGGATGGTGGCCTGCGCCACCGCCGCCGGGGCGGGGCTGCTGGTGGGCGCCATCGGCGGCATCTCGCCCACCATGGGCGTGTTCGGCCTCTCGGCCCTGGTGGTGGTCATCATCGGCGGGCTGGATAGCGTGCTCGGCGCGCTCGTCGGCGGCATCCTCATCGGCCTGGTGGAGGCCTGGGCCGGCACCTTCCTCGGCGGCGAGTACAAGCTCGTCACCACCTTCTCCATCCTCATCGCGGCGCTGATGATCCGGCCCTACGGCCTGTTCGGCACCGTGGAGATCGAGCGGCTCTGATGCGCATCGCAACCGCCAAGGAAACCTACATCGCCGACGAGGGCCTGCTCGTCACAGCGACGCAGCGGGCGTGGATGGGCGTGCTCCTCGCGATGCTCGTGCTCGCGCCCTTCGTGCTCAACCAATACTGGCTTTATCTGGCCTGTCTTGTCGCAATCAACGTGGCGAGCGCGACGGGGCTCAATATTCTCACCGGCTTTACGGGCCTCGTCAGCCTCGGGCAGGCGGCCTTCATGGCGGTGGGGGCCTATACGGTTGCCTTCTTCGAGGGGCAGGTGGGCACGCCGTTCCTTCTCAACATCCTCGCGGCCGGTTTCGTCGCGGCCTTCGTGGGCGTGCTGGTGGGCATTCCGAGCCTCAGGGTGAAGGGGCTCTATCTTGCCATCGCCACCATCGCGGCGTCGGTGATCCTGCATTTCGTCTTCACCCATTGGGTATCGGTGACGGGCGGCGTGCGCGGCATCAATGTCGCGCCGGCGCGGCTGTTCGGGCTGGAACTGGCGAGCCCGTTCGCGCTCTACTTCGTCATCGTGCCCATCACCTGCCTGATGGTGCTGGGCGCCGCGAACCTGTTCCGCACCCGCATCGGCCGCGCCTTCATCGCCATCCGCGACCGGGACATCTCGGCCGAAGTGCTGGGCATTCCGCTGCTGCGCTACAAGCTCATGAGCTTCGCCCTCTCGTCTTTTTATGCGGGCGTGGCGGGCGGCATGTGGGCCTATTTCTTCCGCGTGGTGACGCCGGAAAGCTTCCCCTTCGCCACCTCCATCTTCTTCCTCGCGGCGGTCATCGTGGGCGGGCTCGGCACCATCATCGGCTCGGTGCTGGGCGCAGCCTTCATGACGCTGGTGCCGGAGCTGCTGAAGTACGTGGTGGACTGGCTTGCCCCCATCTTCCCCAATGCCGGCGCGGCGCTCTCGCCCGTGCGCACCATCGTGTTCGGCGCGCTCATCATCCTGTTTCTCGTCTTCGAGCCGCATGGGCTGGCGGAAATGGTGCGCCGTGCGCGCCGTTTCTTCCATCTGTGGCCATTCCGGACGTAACGCCAGAAAAGACCAAGTAAAAAGATCCAAGGGAGAAAACGCCAATGACCAGTCTCAACAGACGCCAGATCATGGGCCTCGCCGCCGGCGCCGGCCTCGCCTCGGCCTTCCCCGGCTTCACCGCCTATGCGCAGGAGAAGGAGATCGTCATCGGCGGCTCCATCCCGCTCACGGGCGTGTTCGCCTTCGCCGGCGTGGCCATCGAGGCGGGCATGTCGGACTATGTGAAGCTCACCAACGAGGCGGGCGGCATTGCCGGGCGCAAGCTGCGCCTCGCCTATGAGGACACCGCCTACAAGGTGGATACGTCCGTTGCGGTGTTCAACAAGCTCACCACCCAGAACGACATCCATCTCTACTATGGCGACTCGACCGGCTTCGCCAAGACCATCAACGAGGAGCTGAACCGCCGCGGCAGCATCCTCATGGCCGGCGCCTCCTTCGGCAGCGAGCTGAACGACCCCGTGAAGTATCCGTTCCAGTTCATGGCCGGGCCGGACTATGTCGAAATGTTCGCCATCCTGCTCGAATACATCGCCAAGGCGCAGCCGGGCGCGAAGCTCGTCTTCGTGAATTCGGACACCGAGTTCGGCCGCGACCCCATCGAGGCGAGCGTGAAGCGGGCGAAGGCCATGGGGCTTGACGTGGTGGCGCAGATCGTCACCCCCCCGACCGCTGTGGACGTCTCCACCGAGGTGCTGAAGCTGCGCCGCGCCAACCCAGACTTCACCATCTTCCACGGCTATGTTCTGGCGCCGCTGCCCGAATTCATGTCCCAGGCCAAGCAACTGGGGCTCAAGACCAAGTTCATGGGCACCTTTTGGTCCATGGACAACTCGCTCTGGGCGAATGTGGGTGCGCCGGCGGACGGCTTCATGGGCGTGATGCCCTACCGTTATTATTACGATACGGCCCCCGATGCGCCGATCCTTGAAAAGATCCGCAAGCTGCGCCCCACCTATCAGGCGACGGGCTACATGCAGGGTTTCCTCACCGCCATGCTCATGGGCGAAGCGGCCAAGCGCACGCTCGCGGCCGGGCAGGAACTGAACGGCAAGACGCTGAAGGCCGCGCTCAATTCCATCAAGGATTTCGACACCGGCGGCATCATCGGCGTGCCGATCTCGGTGCCGGGAAATTCCGTGCCGGTGGGCCGCATCTACCAGTTCAACGCCGCCGACAAGCAGATGAAGCCGGCGTCCGATTGGATCAGCCTGAAGAAGTGATGCCGATGACCGCTCTGCTCATCTTTCCTCCCGCCGTCGCCCTCCGGCTTGACCGGAGGGCTCATCGGGCCTCCGGGTGCTGGCGCGGGGCGGCGGCATGGATGCTCCGGTCGCGCCGGAGCATGACGGCGGTGGGCGGGGGGAACAATGACTGAGACTCCAGGCGCCCCCATCCTCGACATCTCCAACATCGAGGTCGTCTACAACAAGACGATCCAGGTGCTGCGCGGCCTGTCGCTGAAGGTGGAGGCCGGGAAGGTGGTGGCGCTGCTGGGCTCCAACGGAGCCGGCAAATCCACCACCCTCAAGGCGGTTTCCAACCTGCTGGCGCTGGAGGATGGCGACGTCACCTCCGGCGCCATCACCTTCGACGGGGCGGCGAGCGGAGCCGAGAAGCCGCACGAGCTTGTGCGGCGCGGCCTGTTCCACGTGATGGAGGGGCGGCGCATCTTCGAGGATCTCACGGTGGAGGAGAACCTCGTCGCCGCCACTTACGCCCTCACCGGGCGGGCGGCGAAGCCCTCCTCCTTCGATGCGGTCTACGAGTATTTCCCCCGCCTCCACGAGCGACGCACCGGCCGCGCGGGCTATCTCTCCGGCGGCGAGCAGCAGATGCTGGCCATCGGCCGCGCGCTGGTGGCGGAGCCGAAGCTGATCCTGCTGGATGAGCCGTCCCTCGGCCTCTCGCCGAAGCTGGTGGAGGAGATCTTCACCATCATCGCCCGCATCAATCGCGAGCGCAGCGTCTCCATGCTGCTGGTGGAGCAGAATGCGGCGGTGGCGCTCGCCGTCTCGCACTACGGCTACATCATGGAGACCGGCAAGATCGTGCTGGACGGCCCCACCGAGCGGCTGATGGCGGACCAGGACGTGCGCGAATTCTACCTCGGCATGGCCGGGGAGGCGGGGGCGAAAAGCTACCGCGACATCAAGCACTACAAGCGCCGCAAGCGCTGGCTTTCGTGAGCGCGCGACCATGACCGCACTTGGCTTTCCCGACCTCAGCCTGCCGCAGATGCTGCGTCTCAATGCGCAGCGCATCGGCGAGCGCACCGCCATCCGCCAGAAGGATTTCGGCATCTGGAATCCGGTGTCGTGGCAGGCCTATTTCGAGCGCGCGGCCCTCGCTGGCCATGGCCTGCGCGCCCTCGGCCTGCCCGAGGGCGGGCATGTGGCGGTGCTCTCGGAAAACCGCATCGAATGGGTGCTCACCCAGCTCGGCGCCGGCCTCCTCGGGGCGGTGACGGTGGGTGTCTATCCCACCAGCCCAGCCAATGAGGTGGCCTACGTGCTCGGCCACGCGGAGGCGGAGATTGTCGTCTGCGAGGACCAGGAGCAGGTGGACAAGGTTCTGGAGCGGCGGGCCGAACTGCCGAAGCTCCGGCGCATCGTGGTGGTGGAGAAGAAGGGCCTGCGCACCTATACGGGCGGCGAGGTGATCGCCTTCGACACGATGATCGAGATGGGTGCCGCCCACCGCGCCGCGCACCCCGGCCTGATCGACGCCGCGCTGGCGCGCCAGTCGCTCGCCGACGTGGCGCTGATGATCTACACATCCGGCTCCACCGGAAAGCCCAAGGGCGCGATGCTCACCTATCGCAACCTGCGCGCCGAGGCGATCGCGCTCACGGAGCGGCTGGGGCTCGACGAGACCACCACCCACGTCTCCTATCTGCCGCTCTGCCATGTGGCCGAGCAGATGCTCACCACCATGGCGCCCATCTATCTGGGCTCGCAGGTGAATTTCGGCGAGAGCATCCGCACCATCCAGGAGGACCTGCGGGAGGTCGCCCCCTCCATGTTCCTCGGCGTGCCGCGCATCTGGGAGAAGCTGGCGGCCTCCATCACCATCAAGATGATGGAGGCGGGCGGCCTGCGCCGCGCGCTCTACGAGCGCCTGCTGAAGGCCTGCGAGCCGTTCGCCGAAAAGCATCCGTCGCGGCGCTCGCTGAAGGAGCGGGTGATTTTCGTCGTGGCCTACCTGCTCTACTTCCGCGCTCTTCAGAACTTCATCGGCCTCAGGCGCGCCAAGGTGGCGATGACCGGCGCGGCGCCGATCTCGCCCAATATCGTGCGCTTCTTCCGCACGCTCGGTGTGCCTCTTGTGGAAGTCTATGGCGCCACCGAGACCACCGGCATGTGCACCGGCCAGCGCCTCACCGATCTCCGCCCCGGCTGCGTCGGTCCGGCGGCGGAGGGCGTGGAGGTGAAGCTCGGCCCGCACAACGAACTGCTGGTGAAAGGCGACCTCGTCTTCGCCGGCTACTACCGCAACGAGGAGGCGACGACGGCGGCGCTCCGCGATGGCTGGCTCCACACGGGCGACGTGGTGGAAATGGTGGGCGATCAGGTGAAGATCGTGGATCGCCTGAAGGACATCATGATTACAGCCGGCGGCAAGAATTTGAGCCCGTCGGAGATCGAGAATGTCGCGAAGTCCAGCGTCTTCATCAAGGAATGCATCGTCATCGGCGAGGCGCGCAAATATGTCTCCGCCCTCATCCAGATCGATTTCGAGACGGTGGGCAAATGGGCAGAAGAGAAGGCGATTTCCTACACCAACTTCCGCAATCTCGTGGAGAACCCGCAGGTTCGCGCGCTGATCGAGGGCGAGATCGCCAAGGCCAATGGGGAGCTTGCCCAAGTCTCCCACATCCGCCGCTTCCACCTCCTCACCAAGGAGCTGGACCACGACGATGACGAGGTGACGGCGACCATGAAGATCCGCCGTTCCAACATCCAGAAGAAATACGCCACCGAGATCGAAGGCCTCTACGCCTGACCTTCGGGGCTGCAAGGATTCTCCATGCCGGACGCCTACATCTTCGACCATGTGCGTACCCCGCGCGGCCGCGGCAAGCCGGATGGCGCGCTGCATGCGGCAACGCCCGTGCACCTCGCCGCCACCGTGCTGTCCGCGCTGCGCGACCGCAGCCAACTGGACACGGCGCAGGTGAGCGACATCGTGATGGGCGTCGTCATGCCCATCGGCGAGCAGGGCCAATGCCTGCCGCGCATCGCCGCCCTGCGCGCGGGCTATGACGAGGAGGTGGCGGGCGTTCAGATCAACCGCTTCTGCGGCTCCGGGCTGGAGGCGGTGAACATGGCCTCCGCCAAGGTGATGGCGGGGCAGGCGGACATGGTGATCGGCGGCGGCTGCGAGAGCATGTCGCGCATTCCCATCCTCTCCGACGGCGGGGCGTGGAGCCAGGATCCGGACGTGGCCTTCGCCACCCGCTTCGTGCCGCAGGGCATCAGCGCCGACCTCATTGCGACGAAATGGGGCTATGACCGCACCGCCGTGGATGCCTTTGCCGTCGAGAGCCATCACCGGGCCGCGCGGGCGTGGGCGGAAGGCCGCTTCGCCCGCTCCATCGTGCCCGTCACCGACGCCATCGGAGAGGTGATGCTGGACCGCGACGAGGCGGTGCGGGTCAATTCCAGCGTGGAGGATCTCGCCCGCCTCAAGCCCGCCTTCGCCGCCATGGGAGCGGACCCCGGCTTCGATGCCATCGCGCGCCTGCGCTATCCGGAGGTCGGTGAGATCGCCCATGTCCATCACGCCGGCAATTCCTCCGGCATCGTGGATGGCGCGGCCGCCGTGCTCATCGGCACGCGGGAGGCCGGCGAGGCGGCGGGCCTGAGGCCGCGCGCGCGCATCCGCGCCTTCGCGGAGATCGGCTCGGAACCCACCATCATGCTTACCGCTCCCTCCTTCGCCGCCGAGAAGGCGCTGAAGCGCGCGGGGATGCGGGTTGCGGACATCGACCTCTTCGAGATCAACGAGGCGTTCGCCGCCGTCGCACTGCGCTTCACCGACGCCTTGGGCCTCGACCCCGCGCAGGTGAACGTGAACGGCGGCGCCATCGCCATGGGCCACCCGCTCGGTGCCACCGGAGCCATGATCCTCGGCACCGTGCTGGACGAGCTGGAGCGCACGGGCAAGGCGACGGCGCTCGCCACCTTGTGCATCGGCGCCGGCATGGGCGTCGCCACCATCATCGAACGGGTCTGAGCCATGCTGCGCACCGAGATCGACGGCGACGGCATCGCCATTCTCATCCTCGACCAGCCCGGCCGGTCGGTGAACACGCTCGGCTGGGGGCTGGTGGATGCGCTGGAGGTCGAGGTGGAACGGCTGGCGGCGGATGGCGCTGTCTCCGGCGTCATCGTCACCTCTGGAAAGTCCTCCTTCCTCGCCGGGGCGGACCTTTCGATCATGAGCGGCCTTGCCGGGCCGGACGTGACATTGCCGGAAGCGGCGCGGCGCATCGGCCGCATGGGCGCGCTGTTCCGACGGCTGGAGACGTGCGGCAAGCCGGTGGTCGCCGCCGCGCCGGGCACGGCGCTGGGCGCAGGGCTGGAACTGATGCTCGCCTGCCATCACCGTCTCGCGGCCGACAATCCGAAGGGCCTTTTCGGCCTGCCGGAGGTGACGCTCGGCATCCTGCCCGGCGCGGGCGGCACCCAGCGCGTGCTGCGCCGTCTCGGCATGGCCGCTGCCTTGCCCATCCTGCTGGAGGGGCGCGCCATGACTGCCGCCGAGGCGCAGGCGGCGGGGCTGATCGATGCGATCGTCGCGCCGGACGATCTCATCCCCGCAGCGAAGGCGGCCCTGCGCGAGGGCCGGGTGAGCGCCGTCGCGCCATGGGATGTGAAGGGCTTCCGCCTGCCGGGCCTCGCGCCCACCAGCACCGCCGCGGGAGACCTCTTTGCCCTCTGGAATGCCCGCGTGCTGGCGCGGACCAAGGGAGAGGATCCCGCGCCGCGCGCCATCCTCTCCTGCGTGTTCGAGGGCGCACGCCTGCCCATGGACACGGCGCTGAAGGTGGAGCGCGATTATTGCGCCCGCCTCATCCAAAGCGCACAGGCGCAGGAGAAGATCGCCGCCTTCTTCGCCCGCCAGGCCGCGAAGGCGGCCGCCGTCTGAACGGCCTCAGGATCAAGGACACGCGGCCCCGCCGCACCAGAACAAGGACCACCCCATGCCGCTTCCCGCCGCCTTCGAGGGCCGCCTGAAAATCCCCGCCGTCGCCGCACCCATGTTCCTCACCTCCGGCCCGGATCTCGTGGTGGAGGTCTCGCGCTCGGGGCTCGTGGGCACCTTTCCGGCGCTGAACGCCCGCACCAGCGAGGGCTTCCGTGACTGGGTGCGCGAGATAAAGGCGCGCCTCGCGGAGACGCCGGATGCGGCGCCGTTCGGCGTCAACCTCATCGTCCACAAGTCCAATCCGCGGCTGGAAGCGGACCTCGCCATCTGCGTCGAGGAAAAGGTGCCGCTCATCATCACCTCGCTCGGTGCCGTGCCGGACCTCGTAAAGGCGGTGCATGCCTATGGCGGCGTCGTCTTCCACGATGTCATCAGCCGCCGCCATGCGGAGAAGGCGGCGGAAGCCGGCGTGGATGGCATCATCGCCGTGTCCGCCGGCGCGGGCGGCCATGCGGGGCAGCTCAGCCCGTTCGCCCTCGTCACCGAAATCCGGCAGGTGTTCGCCGGCACCATCTTGATGGCCGGCGCCATCAACACCGGCGCCCAGATCCTCGCCGCGCGCGCGGCGGGAGCGGACCTCGCCTACATGGGCACGCGCTTCATCGCCACGCGCGAGGCCATGGTGCCGCAGGAATTCAAGGACATGATCCTGTCCTCCTCGGCGGCGGACATCCTCTACACGCCCGCCATCAGCGGCGTGAACGCCAACTTCATGAAGCCCAGCATCCGCGCCGCCGGGCTCGACCCGGACAATCTCCAGGGCCACGCCAAGCTCGACATGTCCAACGAGGCGAAGGCGTGGAAGACCGTGTGGTCGGCCGGGCAGGGGGTGGGCGGCATCGCCGACCTGCCCGGCGCGGCGGAGCTGTGCGCGCGCCTCGGCGAGGAGTATCGCGCGGCGCTCAAGGCGCTTTGCTCCGATGCGTTCGCAGGGGCCTGACTGACCAAGCGGCTTGGTCCAGCGTCGCCCTCCGGCTCGACCGGAGGGCCCATGCGTGGGTGGGCCACGCGGCGGAAATAGGGCTCGGTTCGAGCCGGGCGCACGGCGGCCTGGCATGGACCTGCGCCCATGACGGCGCTACGGTCCGGCTCCCGCTTGCTGCCCCGATGCCCGCCTGATGCCCGTTTCCGGTACGCACCTCATCGATCCGCCCCACGCCGATCCTCCGCTGGGGCGCGTGACGAGCCTCGACGGCCTGCGTGGCTTCGCCTCCTGCACCGTCGCCATCTTCCATTTCTTCTACGCCTTCGTGCCCGGCCCCTTCCGCTCCTGGGGGCGCGAGGGGTTCTCGGTCTCCGACACGCCGCTGGCGGTGCTGTGGAACGGGCATTTCTCGGTCGCCGTCTTCTTCGCTCTGAGCGGCTTCGTGCTGGCTGCCTCGGCGCCGCGCACGCTGAAGGAAGCGCCGCTCTTGATCGGCTTGCGCTACTTCCGCCTCGCCCTGCCGGCGCTCGCCGGCTCGCTCATCGCCTGGTTCTGGATCGCCGGCTTTCCGGAGGCGGGGAAGGCGGCGCAGGCGCTCTCCGGCAGTTCCTGGTTCCGCTGGACCCACCAGCCGCCCATCCCGCCCTTATGGCAGGCGGCCTGGGAGGGGGCGGTTCAGGTGTTCGTGGAGACAGGCAAGCCGCTGTTCGACAATCCGCTGTGGACCATGCGCATCGAGCTGATGGGCTCGTTCCTCATCTATGGCGGCTATGCCCTTGTGCGTGGCCGGGCGCGCGTGCCGGCGCTGGTCGCGGGGCTCCTTGGCCTCGCCATCGCTGGTAACTTTTCGCTCGCCGCCTTCTGCGGTGGCGCGCTGGTGTTCGAGCTGCGCGGCTGGCTCCGGCCCATGCCGGTGGCGGGCACGCTGCTCGCGCTTCTCGGCCTCGTGCTCGGCGCCACCTATCCCGGCCATGCGGATGGGCCGGGCCTCGCCGATGCCGTCCTCTCCCGCCTCGGCGGCGCAGGATGGCGGGAGGCGGGGGCGCTCCTCGTCATCGTCGCCTTCCTCACCACGCCCTGGCTGCGCGACCTGTTCGAGCGGCCGGCGCTGCAGCATCTCGGCGCGCTCTCCTTCCCGCTCTATCTGGTGCATGTGCCGCTGATCGTGGGGCCGGCGGCCTGGGCCTTCGTGCATTTCGCGCCGCTCGGCGTGGGAGGGCTCGCGCTCCTGTTCGCGCTCACGGCGCTGGCGACCTTTGCGCTCGCCAGCCTGTTCCTCGCCGTGGTGGAGCGGCCGGTGCTCGATGGCCTGCACGCCGTACGCAAATGGGGGCGGGCGCGGCTCGCCGCGGGATAAAGGCTGCCTCCGCTCAAGCGCCGCGCGGGCTTAGATCACCACCATCATCGGCGGCATGGCGATCACCTCCTCGTCGTCCGGCCCATAGTCGCGCCACATGAGGAGCGCGAACGGGGCCGGGGCATCGAGCACAGTCAGCGGGGCGTGCCAGCTGCCCGGCGCCAGCGTGATGCCCTGTCCGGGCGCGGGCAGGAAGGCTTCCGCCGCCGCAAGGTCCGGCCCGCCCTCGGCCGTGCCCGGTGCCACCACGATCACCCAGCGGGCCGCCGCCATGGGCACGAAGCTCTGGGAGGTGAAGACGTGCCGCTCGATCACGCTCACCGCCACCGGCTGTGGCACCGGCGCGGCGAGGATGAGGGAGAGGCTCGCGGGCACGTCCGACCGCAGGTTCAAGAGACCGGCGTCGAACGAGGTGCGCACGCCCACCGTCTCCGGCACGGCGAACACCTCGCCATAGGGCGCGAAGGCCTCCGCCGTCAGCGGGCGCGGAACGAGAGGCGTCACGCCCCGCCGCCCGCCACTGCGAGCACCGCGTGCAGCAGCACGTTGGCGCCGGCGGCGCACTCCTCCGGCTTGGCGGATTCCAGCTCGTTGTGGCTCACGCCGTCCTTGCAGGGCACGAAGATCATCGCCGTGGGCACCACGGTGGCGAGGTGGAAGCTGTCATGCCCCGCGCCGGAGACGATGGGCCGGTGCGGCAGGCCGAGCCGGTCGGCGGCGGCGGCGATGGCGCCGGTCATGGCCGGATCGAAATGGGTGGGCTCCTTGCGCCAGATGGTGTCGAGATGGATCTCCACCGTCCGCCGCGCTGCGATCTCCTTCACCTGCGCCTGAAGGCCCTTGTCGAGCGCATCGAGGATGCCGGCGTCCGGCGTGCGGAACTCGCCGGAAAAGGCGATCTCGCCGGGGATCACATTGCGCGAGGGCCGTGCGATCACCGCCTCGCCGACACTGCCGACCGCGTTCGGCCCGTGCGCCTTGGCGAGAGCCTCGATGGCCAGCACGATCTCGGACAAGGCCGCGAGCGCATCCTTTCTCAGGTGCATGGGCGTGGAGCCCGTGTGGCTCTCAAAGCCGGTGATGCGGCCGTCGTACCAGATGATGCCCTGGCCGTGCTCCACCACGCCGATGGGAAGGCCCTCCGCCTCCAGGATGGGCCCCTGCTCGATGTGGAGTTCGAGGAAGCCCGAGAACTTCTGCGCGCCCACCGCCTCCGGCCCGCGGTAGCCGATGGCGTCGAGCGCCGCGCCGACGCTGATGCCCTCCGCATCCGTGCGGGCGAGGATGTCGGAAACCGGCAGGTCGGCCACGTAGCCCGCCGAGCCCATCATGGCCGGGGCGAAGCGGGAGCCTTCCTCGTTGGTCCAGTTGCAGACGCAGAGCGGCGCGTCGGTCTCGATGCCGGCGTCATTCAGCGTGCGCACCACTTCCAGCGCCGCCATCACGCCCAATATGCCGTCGAACTTGCCGCCGGTGGGCTGGGTGTCGAGGTGGGAGCCGATGCCCAGCGGCGGCTTCGTCATGTCCTTGCCCGGCCGCAGGGCGAACATGTTGCCGAGGCCGTCCACGCTCACGGTGCAGCCGGCGGCCTCGCAGGCGGCGCGGAACCAGTCGCGCACCTGCCGGTCCTCCTCCGACAGGGTGAGGCGGCGCACGCCGCCCTTCTCCGTGCCGCCGAAGCGGGCAGTCTCGATGATGGTGCTCCAGAGGCGGTCGGCGTTGATCGTGAGGTTGGTGGCGAGCGCGGACATCAATTCACCGGGACGGGGGTTTCAGCCAGAACACAGCGCACGTCGCGGCCGGGGCCGAGATGGACGTAGGGCGGCGGCGCGGCGGTGCAGCGCGGTTGGGCATAGGCACAGCGCGGGGCAAAGGAGCAGGCGACGGGCGCCTTGTCGAGGGAGGGCGGCGTGCCGGGGATGGTCTCCAGCCGTGCTCCGCGCGCCGCGCCGTGGACGGTGGAGGCCAGCAGCCCGCGCGGATAGGGATGCTGCGGCGTGCGGACGATTTCGCCCAGCGTGCCGGTCTCCACGATCTGGCCGGCATACATCACCGCCACCTTGTCGCAGATCTCGATGGCGACGCCGATGTCGTGAGTGACGAAGATCACCGACATGCCCATTTCCCGCTGCAGCTCGCGCAGCAGCAGCAGGATCTGGATCTGCACGGTGGCGTCGAGCGCGGTGGTGGGCTCGTCCGCCAGAAGGATCTTGGGGCGGCAGGCGAGGGCAAGCGCGATCATGGCGCGCTGGCGCATGCCGCCGCTCATCTCGTGGGGATAGGCATCGAGCCGGCGCTTGGCGGACGGGATGCGCACCAGCTCCAGCATTTCCAGCGCGCGGGCGGTGGCATCGCGCTGGCTCAGGCCCTCGTGGCGCATCACCGATTCCGAAATCTGCCGGCCGATGGTGTAGACCGGGTCCAGCGCCAGCGCCGGCTCCTGGAAGATCATGGAAACGGTGCGGCCGCGGAAGTCGGAGAGGGTGGCGTCGTCCATGGCGAGCACGTCCTGCCCCGCCACATGCACGCTGCCGGAGATCACCGAGCGCCTTTTGGGTAGAAGGCGCATGAGCGCGCGCATGGTGACGCTCTTGCCCGAGCCGGATTCACCCAGCAGCCCCAGCACCTCGCCCTCGCCGAGGGAGAGGGACACGCCGTTCACCGCATGGACTGTGCGCTCGCCGGTGAAGCGGATGGTGAGGTCGCGGATGTCGACGAGGGGCGTTGCTGCCTCAGCCACGATTTTCGCGCCGGTCGCTTGGCTTGCAGCTTCGCTCATGCTTCCTCCGGCATCTGTTCATGAAAGTCGGTCTCGCGCTGGAAGGCGGCGCCGATGCGGATCAGCGTCGCCTCGGCGAACGGGCGGCCGATCACTTGAAGCCCGACGGGCAGCCCCGTGCGGGTGAAGCCGCAAGGAAGGCTCACGGTGGGCAGGCCGAGATAGTTCACCGGCCGGGTGAAGCGGGTGATGCGCTGGATCATCGCTTCCGCGCCAGGCCCGCCGTCCGTGTCGGTTTCGGCGATGGTGGGGGCGGGCATGGGCGCGGTGGGGGCAAGCACCGCATCCACCTCGGCCACGGCGCCGAGATGCTCGGCCAGCGCCGGCCCCCGCCAGCGCAGCGCCTCCAGATAGGTCACGGCGGGGATGGCGAAGCCGTTCTCCAGCCGGGTGCGGATCTGCGGGCCATAGTCCTGCGGGCGCTCCAGAAGCCACGCCTTGTGGCTGGCGGAGGCCTCGCAATTCAGCACCACCTGCGAGGCGCCGGAGAGCTTCGTCTGGTCGGGCAATGAGACCGTGACGATGCGCGCGCCGCCGCGCTTCAGCGTGGCGATGGTCTCGTCCAGCACGCGGGCGACCTCGGGGTCTAGATCGTCCACATAGAAGGCATCCGGGATGCCGATGGTGAGGCCCTTCAGGCGGCCTTCGGCAGCGGCGAGATAGTCCGGCACCGGGGCGGTGGCGGTGGTGGGGTCCAGCGGGTCGTGTCCGGCCATGAGGCCGAGCAGGATGGCGCAATCCTCCACCGTCCGTGCCAGCGGGCCGATGGTGTCGAGGGAGAAGGAGAGCGGCATGGCGCCGTAGCGGCTCACCAGCCCCACGGTCGTCTTCAGCCCCGTGACGCCGCAGAAATGCGCCGGCATGCGGATGGAGCCGCCGGTGTCCGAGCCGAGCGCGCCGTAGGTGAGCCGCGCTGCCACCGCCGCCCCCGAGCCGGAGGAGGAGCCGCCGGTGACATGGGCGGTGTTCCACGGGTTCCGCGCCGCGCCGAAATGGGCGTTGTGGCCGGTGGGGCCATAGGCGAATTCCACCATGTGCAGCGCGCCGAGCCGCACCGTGCCGGCCGCCTTGATGCGGGCGAGCGCCGTGGAATCGGTCGTCGCCACCCTTTCCCGGAGGATCTTCGAGCCGCAGGTGGAGACGCGGCCTTCCTCGTAGAACATGTCCTTGTGGGCGAGGGGCAGTCCGTGGAGCAGGCCCTTCTCCTCACCCTGCGCCAGTGCCGCGTCAGCCGCATCTGCGGCGGCGAGGGCTGCTTCCGGCTCGATGGCGATGAAGGCGTTGATGGCCGGCTGAAGGCGCGCGATGCGGGCGAGGCAGGCCTCCGTCGCCTCGCGGGAGGAGAGCACGCCGGCGCGGATGGCCATGGCAGCCTCCGCCAGCGTCATCAATGCCGGATCGGCCGGGGCGCCGGCGGAGGGGCGGAGCGACAGGCTCATTGGCCGCCCTCCTGAGGCTCCGCACGGGGCCGTTGCACCGTGAGGAAGGTCGCAGGCTCCAGATCGAACGGCAGGGTGCCGGCCACGGCGGAGAAGGCGGCAAGGCCGGGCGAGATGCCGGCGGCGATCCGCGCAGCGTCGGCGGCGGAGAGATCGAGGCCGGCGGCGCGGATGATGGCGGCGGCGTCTTCCGGCGAAAGGTGCTGGCTCATGCGGCGACCTCCGTCGCGGCGGGCGCGCGGCTGTGGCCGGAGCCCGGGATCACCATGTGGCAGGCGGCGAGATGGGCATCCGGCGCCGTATCGCCCGGCGTCGCCGGGGAGAGCGCAGGGCCGATGCGGCCGCACACCTCCTCGGCGAAGGAACAGCGGGTGTGGAAGCGGCAGCCGGCGGGCGGATCGATGGGGTTCGGCGGATCGCCGGACAGCGGCGGCGTCTCGGTGCGCTTGTCCGGGTCGAGGGCCGGCATGGCGGCGAGCAGTGCGCGCGTATAGGGGTGGGCGGGCGCCTCCCACACCTGATCCACCGGCCCGACCTCCACCACCTGCCCGAGATACATCACCAGCACGCGGTCGGAGATGTAGCGGACCACGTTGAGGTCGTGGCTGATGAAGACATAGGTAAGGCCGAACTCGCGCTTGAGGTCGGTGAGCAGGTTCAGCACCTGCGCTTCCACCGACTTGTCGAGCGCCGAGACCGCCTCGTCGAGGATCACGAGCCGCGGCTTCAGCGCGAGGGCGCGGGCGATGTTGACACGCTGGCGCTGGCCGCCGGAGACCTCGTGGGGATAGCGGTTGGCGAAGACCTCGGGGCGCAGGCCCACCTTGCCCATCAGCTCGCGGGCGAGCGCCCGCGCCTCCTTGTCCGCAACGCCATGGACCTTGGGGCCGAAGGCGATGCTCTCCTCTATGGTGAGGCGCGGGTTCAGTGACGCATAGCTGTCCTGGAACACCATCTGCATCCCACGCCGGAACTCGCGCATGGACAGGCTGTAGCCGACGACCTGTCCGTCGAAGAGGATTTCGCCTGACGTGCGCGGCATCAGGTGCATGAGCAGGCGCGCGGTGGTGGACTTGCCGCAGCCGCTCTCGCCCACGATGCCGAGCGTCTCGCCCTTGGCGACGGCGAAGGAGACGTCGTCCACCGCCCGCACCGTCTTCTTCTCGGCGAACAGGCCGCCGCCGATGGGGAAGTGCTTGGTGAGGCTTTTCACGGCGAGCAGCGGCTGGGCCGGTCCGCCGAGATCCTCAAGAGGTTCGATGGTGCTCAATTGCGGATGTCCATGGCGCTGCGCAGCCCGTCGCTGAGCATGTTGAAGCAGATGGAGACGGCGAAGATCATCACTCCCGGCAGCGCCGCGACGCCCGGATTGACGTAGATGGCGGTGCGCAGCGTGTTCAGCATCAGGCCCCATTCGGGCTCCGGCGGCCGCGTGCCGAGGCCGAGGAAGGAGAGACCCGCCGCGAGGATCATCGAGACGGAGATGAGGCCCGTCGCATAGACGAAGATCGGCCCCAGCACGTTGCCCAGCATATGCACGCGCATGATGGTGAGCGCCGAGGCGCCGGACGCCCGCGCCGCATCCACGAAGTCCAGCGAACGGACCGAGGTGGTGACGCTCTCCGCCACGCGGGTGATCTGCGGGACGAACACAACGGTGAGCGACACAATGGAATTGACGATGCCGGCCCCGAGCACGCCCGAGATGGCGATGGCCAGCAGCACGGACGGGAAGGCGTAGAATACGTCGATCGTGCGCATGATCAGCGTGTTGACCTTGCCGCCGAGATAGCCCGCCAGCAGGCCGAGGCTGGTGCCGATGCCGAAGGCGAGGATCACCGGCAGGATGCCGATCAGCAGCGAGAGCCGCCCGCCATAGACGAGGCGGGAGAGCATGTCGCGGCCGAGTTCGTCGCTGCCCAGCGGATAGTTGGGCGTGCCGATGGGGCGCAGCCGGCGGATCATGGAGCCCTGGTAGGGATCGGCGAGGCCGAGCCAGGGGGCGAAGATGGCGGCGAGCACGATGAGGAGGAGAATGGCCGCGCAGGCCATGCTCACCTTGTCGCGGGAAAGGCGGCGGGCTACCGTCGCCCAATAGCCGCGGGCCTTCTCGATGGGGGCCGCCTCGAGGGCGGCGTCGCTTGTGGCGGTCACGCTCAGGCCCTCTTGATGCGCGGGTCGATCGCCGCCTGGGCGATGTCCACCACGAGGTTGAGGAAGACGAAGAACAGCGCCAGCACCAGGATCGTGCCCTGCAAGAGGGGTAAGTCGCGCTGGAAGATCGCCGAGTTCAAAAGGAAGCCCGTGCCCGGCCAGGAAAACACCGTCTCGATGAGGATGGAGCCGCCGAGCAGGTAGCCGAGTTGCAGGCCCATGACGGCGATGGCCGTGGGCAGGGCGTTCTTCACTACGTGGCGGAACACCTGTGTCTCGCGCAGGCCCTTGGAGCGCAGCGCCTCCACGAAATCCTGCGAGAGGATGTCGCCGGTGAGCGCGCGCACCGTGCGCGTCACGATGCCCATCGGGATCACCGACATGGTGACGGCGGGCAGGATGAGGAAGCGCAGATGCTCCCAGTTCCACGCCCAGCCGCCCGGCCCCATGCCCACGGCGGGCAGCCAGTTGAGCCACACGGAGAAGATGATGACGAGCACCATGCCCAGCCAGTAGTGGGGCACGGAGACGCCCGCCACCGCGATGGAGGTGGCGAGCTTGTCCACCCAGGTGTTGCGGAAGTAGCCGGCGATCAGGCCGAAGAAGGCGCCCAGCACGAAGCCGATGAAGGCTGCGGTCACCGCGAGGATGAAGGTGTTGCCCACCGCCGCCGTCACCTCGGCGAGCACCGGCCGGCCGGTGGCGATGGAGGTGCCGAGATTGCCGTGCAGCGCCTTCCAGACCCAGATGCCGAACTGCACCGGCAGGGGCTGGTCGAAGCCGTAGGCCGCGCGCATCTGCGCCGCAAGTTCCGCCGAGGCGTCCGGCGGCAGCACCGCCACCAGCGGATCGCCCGGGGTGATGTGAACCAGCAGGAAGCACACCAGCGCCACCGAGACGACGATGGGGATCACATAGACGATGCGCCGCAGGATATAGAGGAGCACGGGGCCACCTTGCTTCAATCGGAAAGGCGCGGGGCGGGCGGCTCCGCGTGTGTCGCTTCTGTTCTCTCCCCTCTCCCCTTGCGGGAGAGGGGGCGGGGGTGAGGGGTGAAGGCGCCGCCGCTCCCGACACCGTGCGGTCGGCGACAGCCCCTCATCCGTCTCGCGGCTGCGCCGCGATCCACCTTCTCCCGCAAGGGGAGAAGGTCCCCGCCTCACTGCCCGATGGACACCGGCGAGAAGTCCACGAACCAGCTCTTGGGCTGCACGAAGCCCTTGATCTTCGGGCTCAGCGCGCGCGGACCCACGTCATGGGCGACCCACAGGAAGGCGGCATCGTCCACCGAGGCGGCGTGCAGCTCGGCGAGGGCGGCATCGCGCGCGGCGGGATCGAAGGCGTTGCGCGCCTTCTTCACCAGCTCGTCGAACTTCGGGTTGTTGATGTAGCCCCAGTTGTTGGAAACGGGCGGCGCCATGCCGGACTGGAGGAAGCGCACCATGGCGAAGAAGGGGTCCATGGCCGCATAGGTGATGTTCACCGCATTGGAACCATTGGCGGAGGGGTCCTTCGCGCCCTTGCGCCAGTTGGTGAACAGCGTGTTCCACTCGATGACGTCGAGCTTCACGTCGAAATAGCACTCGGCCAGCGCCTGCTGCAGGTATTCGTTCATGGGCAGCGGCAGCATCTGGCCCGAGCCGGAGGCCGACGTCTGCGTCGTCACCGTCAGCTTCTTGTCGGGGCCGAAGCCGGCCTCCTTCATCAGCTTCTGGCCTTCCTTCACATCATACTTGATCTGGAAGGTCGGGTTGCCGCGCCAGGGGTGGCCGGGCTCCACGGTGCCGGTGGCGGGCGCCATCAGGCCACCGAGCAGGCCCTCCTTCATGCCTTCGCGGTCGATGCAGAGGTTCGCTGCCTTGCGCACCCGGATGTCGTTCCAGGGCGAGCCCTCGATGCGCGAGAACTGCCACGGCCAGACGTGCGGCTGCTCGTTCGCCTCGATCTTGAAGCCGCGGGACTTGAGCTGCGGCAGGGCGTCGGGCGCGGGCGCCTCGATCCAGTCCACCTGCCCGGCGAGGAGGGCGGCGGTGCGGGCGTTGGCCTCGGGCATGGGCAATAGCACCATGCGGTCGGTCTTCGGGATGCGGTTCTTGTCCCAGTAGGCGGCGTTCTTCACCAGCTCCAGCCGCTCACGCGGGACGAAGGCGGCCATCTTCCACGGGCCGGTGCCGGAGGCGCTGCGGGCGAAGATGGTCCAGGCCGCCGCGGCCTTCGCCTTGGCGTCGGCGCCCTCGGCGGTCTCATAGAGCTTCTGCCAGTGGGTTGGGCTCGCCATGAACAGGTTGGTGAGATTGTAGGGCAGGAAGGAGTCGGGCTCCGAGGTGGTCAGCTCCACCGTCAGATCGTCGATCTTCTTCGCCGAGCGCAGGGTCGGCATGCGCGAGGCGGTGACGCCCACCTGGCTGGCATCGAACTGGGGTGCCTCCTTGTTGAGCACCTTGTCCACGTTCCATACCACGGCATCGGCGTTGAACGGCGAACCGTCATGGAACGTCACGCCGGGGCGCAGCTTGAAGATCCACTTGGTCTTGTCGTTATCGTCCACCTTCCACTCGGTGGCGAGGCCGGGCACGAGGACGCTGGGCTTGGTGGCGGAGGACAGATCCCACAGCACCAGCGCGTCATACATGGTGAGGCCGGTGAAGCGGTTGCCCTCGAAACCCTGGTCGGGCTGGCCGAGGGTGCGCGGAATGTCGGCCGCCGTCATGCCGATGCGCAGGGTGGTCTCCGCAGCGGCAAACCCCGGTGCCAGAAGGGCCGGCGCGGCGAAGGCGCCGCCCGTGGCCATGAGAAAGGCAGCCGTCCTCAGGAGGCGGCGGGCCGGGCTGTTGCGCAGATGGGTGATGGGCATCGTCGAGTCCTCTTCGGCGGATGCCCATGCTGGCTAGCAACCCCTGTGCCATGCGGCCGGAGCTGTCCCGATCCTTTATGCCGCTAGGGAATGGAAGGGACAGTTTATCGTTAAATCATCGATGAATTGCATATATGCCTACCAATTAGGCATGTCGGGTCGGGCGCATGCTTTTTGGGTCGAACGATGATCCTGCCGCTTTTCACGGCGGCGCCCCGATGCTTCCTTTGGGGCGGGCATGGGGGAGGGCGCTTTGAAGATTCTGGTCCTGAATGCGAACACCAGCGCGGCCGTGACCGACCGGATGGTGGCGGCCCTCCAGCGTCGCGCGCCGGCGGGCGTCGAACTCGCCGGCGTCACCGCCACCTTCGGCGAGCCCTATGTCACCACACGCCAATCCGCGGCCGTGGCCGGCCATGCGGCTCTCGACGCGGCAGCGGCGGCCGTGGCGCAGGAGGCGCAGGAGGGACGCCCGCCGTTCGATGCCGCCCTCTATGCGTGCTTCGGCGAGCCGGGCCTTGAGGCGCTGCGGGGCACCTTCACCTTCCCCTTTGCCGGCATGGCCGAGGCGAGCATCCTCGCCGCGCTCCAGTTGGGCGAGCGATTCTCCATCGTGGTGCCCCACGGTGAATGGCCCGCCATGCTGCGCGAGCTGATGCGCCGGACCCATCTGGACGGGCGCTGCGCGGGTATCGCCATGGTCCCCGGCGACGCCCTCGGCCTGTCCGCACGCCACGCGGATGGCTCCTCGGACAAGACCTGGGCCGTGGCCCGGGTGGTGGAGGAGACCATCGCGGCGCAGGCGCCGGACGTGGTGATCCTCGGCGGGGCGGCGCTGGCCGGCTATGCGGCGGAGATCGAGGTCGCGGCGCCGGTGCCCGTCATCGATTCCCTCGAAGCGGGCTTCGAGCAGGCGCTCGCTCTCGCGCGGCTCGGCCCGTGCCGCAGGGAGAGGGGCTGAAAGCAGCGGGGGCTTGGCCTTGCCGGGCGTTTTATGTCGTGCCGCACCGGAGGGGCTGCTATAGGCGGCGGGCCGGCGCCTCCGTGCGACCGGCGCCCGTCCCGCGCGAGGGGCGGCTGCCGCAGCGAGTTCCCCCTTGATCGTCGATCCGCTTTTCTATGCCGCCGCCGTTCCCGCCACCATCGTGGTGGGGCTCTCCAAGGGCGGCTTCACCGGCCTGTCGGTGCTGGGCCAACCCATCCTGGCGCTGGTGATGTCGCCCATCCAGGCGGCGGCCATCATCCTGCCGGTGCTCATCGTGCAGGACGTGGTGAGCCTCTACGCCTACTGGCGCCGCTGGAGCCGCAAGGAACTGCTGCGGACCCTTCCGGGCGCCGTCGCGGGCATCATTCTCGGCTATCTGCTTGCGGCCTCGGTGTCCGATGCGGCGGTGGCCTTCGGCATCGGCGTGCTTTCGGTGGCGGAAGCGGCGCGCGCCTTCCTGTCGCGACGGCTGAAGCGCGAGCCCGGTGTGGCGGGGCAGGTCTCGGGCGTGGTGTGGAGCGTGGTCTCCGGCTTCACCAGCATGATCGCCAACGCGGGAGGGCCGCCGCTGATGATCTACCTGCTGCGGCGGCCGTTGCCCGTGCAGCAGTTCGCGGCGACAGCCACCGCCTTCTTCGCCGTGGTGAACTGGGTGAAGCTGCCGTTCTTCCTCGCGCTGGGGCAGGTCTCGTTCGAGAACCTCGCCACCTCGGCCGTGCTGTTCCCCGTCGCGGTGGTGGCCACCATGGCCGGCGTCTGGCTGGTGCGGCGGGTCTCGCCGGCCCGCTTCTTCGGCCTCGTCTATACGATCCTCGCCGTGGTCGGCCTGAAGCTGATCTATGACGGGGTGACGCACTTCTGAGCGTGCGTCCGCCACCGGGGCCGCTCAGGTCAGCGGCACCGGCATCAGCCCCTCAAGCGCCGGGCGCGCCTTGAGCCGTCCGTACCATGCCGCGAGGTTGGGGAGCTCCGGCCGTTCCAGCCCGGTCCCGTCCAGCGGCATGTTGAACCAGCGGTGGGCGCAGCAGGCGAGGGGGATATCGGCCACGGTGAGGCGATCGCCCACCAGATGCTCGCGCCCGACGAGCGCCGCGTCCACGATCGTCAGCGCCGTGCCGAGATTGGCGAAGGCGGGGGCGAGGGCCTTCGGATCGCGCTTGTTCGGCGCGGTGCGCACGATGCCCCACGTCAGCGCGCTCAGTGGCGCGGCGACGGTGCCGAGCTGGAAATCCATCCAGTGCCCCGCCTCGGCCTGCGCCTGGAGATCGGCGGGCATCAGCGTGCCGAGCCCGTGGCGGGTGGCGAGATAGCGCACGATGGCGTTGGATTCCCACAGCACGAAGCCATCATCCTCGATCACCGGCACCCGTCCTACGGGGTTCTTCGCCCGGAATTCGGCCGTGTCCACCACGCCGAAGGCGCCGCCGGCCTCGATCCGCTCGAAGGGTAGGCCGAGCTCCCGCACGGTCCAGATCACCTTCTCGACGTTCACCGAATTGATGCGGCCCCAGACCTTGAGCATGTGGTGTCCTCCCCTCGTGCGGGGCGCTTCTAGCGCCGTTCGCCGGCGGGCGCGAGCCATGGGTGCGAGCCAAGGGTGCGAGCCATGGGTGCGAGCCTCAAGCCTTTCCGGCGAATGCTTTCGACTTCGCCACAATGGGATGCAAGGATGACGGCACGGAAAGACCATGGCCCGCATCTTCGCCTTCCTCGTCGTCTTCATTTCGCTGCTCGGCGCGGCGCCCTGGCTTGTGCCCGTGGCAAAGGAGAGCGCGAAGCTCATCGCGGCCCGCGACGATCCCGCCGCCCTCGCGGATCTCGGCCTCAAGGGGTTCACGGGGGAGGACGCGACGCGCGCCATCGAGGCCGCATTGGCGGAGGACGACACGGCGCTCGCCACCTCCTATCTCGCCTTGGCCGATGCCCGGCACCTCGCAATTCCCCCGGAGCTGCGCAAACAGGTGGAAGCGGCCAATGGCGCGGGCGCGCAGGCGCTGCATTCCGCCAAGGCGTTCGGCATGGGCTTCCTCACCGGCCAGCCCACAGACCTCGCCGGCCTCGCGGGGGCGGCGACCAGCGACCTGATGGTCTGGGGCGACATCCGCGATGCCGGCCGCGAGGGCCTGAAGATCGCCCGCGGCGAGGAGCCGGACCAGCTCATTCTCGGCCTGTCGGCGGTGGGCATCGCCGTGACGGCCGGCACCTACGCCACCGTGGGCGCGAGCCTGCCGGTGCGCATGGGCATCTCGCTGGTGAAGGTGGCGAAGCGCACGGGCCGCCTTTCCGCCGGCTTGCTGCGCAGCTTCACCCGTGCCGCGCGGGAGAGCGTGGACTTCGTGGCCCTGCGCCGGCTCCTGTCTGGCTCGGCCGCGGTGGACGGGGCGGCGGTGAAGAGCGTGGTGCGCACCGATCGCCTCGCCACCCTCACGCGCATGCTGGACGATACCGCCCGCATCGAGACCAAGGCCGGCACCCGCGCCGCGCTGGAAGGGCTGAAGGTGGCCGAGGGCGGGCGCGACCTCTCCCGCGTCGCCCGGCTCGCTGACGCCAAGGGCGTGCAGACCCTCGGCATCCTGAAGACGCTGGGGCGCGGGGCCATCGCCATCACCAGCCTGCTGTTCCACCTCATCTGGTGGGGCTTCCTCGCGGTCTTCTATCTGTTCGCGCTGGTGTCGAGCTTCAATTCCTTCTGCGTCGCCTGTGCCCGCCGGACGTGGCGGCACAAGCGGCGGCGGGGGCGCAGGCACGAGCCTCCCGCCGCAATGCCACGCGGAAAGCCGTTTGTGCGGCGCGCACCCACCGTTGCGCCCGTGGCGGCGATCGCGGTCCCGGCCCCGGCCGCCGCCGATGTCATCGCCGAGGCCACCCGCGACGTACTCGCCGCCACCGAGGTGGTGCGCGCCCTCGGACTGGAGGAGACCGGCGGGGAGTTGGCAGGCGGGGAGGGACCTTCTAGTTTCCCGGCCCGCGCGCCCGAGCGGCGTGAGCCCCCGCCTGTTCTTGTTCCCCGCGAAGGTCCCTCATGCCCCACTTCTCCTCCGACGGTGTCGATATCGCCTATCTCGACCAGGGTGCCGGCGAGCCGGTCCTCCTGATCCACGGCTTCGCCTCCACCAAGGAGATCAACTGGGTCGGCCCCTCCTGGACCAAGACGCTCACCGAGGCGGGCTACCGCGTCATAGCCTTTGACCATCGCGGCCACGGGGAATCCGAGAAGCTCTACGATCCTGCGCTCTACCACACCCGCCTGATGGCAGAGGACGCCCACCGCCTGCTCCGGCACCTCGGCCTCGAGCGGGCGGACGTGATCGGCTATTCCATGGGCGCCCGCGTCGCCGCCCAGATGGCGCTGCATTTTCCTCATGCGGTGCGCTCGGCGATTTTCGGGGGTCTCGGCATCCACCTCGTGGACGGGGTCGGCCTGCCGCAGACGGTGGCGGACGCGCTGGAGGCGCCGAGCCTTGATGACGTGCCGGATGCCATGGGCCGCATGTTCCGCGCCTTCGCCGATGCCAACAAGGCGGACCTCAAGGCACTCGCCGCCTGCATCCGTGGCTCCCGGCAGGTGCTGACGCGGGAGGAGGTGGGGCGCATCTACCAGCCGGTGATGGTGGCCATCGGCACCCGCGACACGGTTTCCGGCGCCGCCGCGCCGCTGGTGGCGCTGCTCCCGGACGGCACCCAGCTCGACATCCCCAACCGTGACCACAATCCCGCCGTGGGCGACAAGGTGTTCAAGCAGGGCGCTCTCGACTTCCTGAAGGGGCGCCCCTGACGCCGGCCGGCGGGAACCTCTCGCCTTGCCGCCGCATGTGCTAGAACAGGGGCAAGTCTGAGCCCCGAGGAGGCAGAGATGCCGCAATTGCCGATGGTTTCGCAGGCGCCGGTTTCGCAGGTTCCGGAGATCGCCGGGCCGCGCGTGACGCGCCTTGGCACCGAGCGCTGGCACGATGTGGTAGACCCGGTGTGGGCGCGCCTGCGCAACGAGGCCGAGGAGGCCGCCGAGCGCGAGCCGCTGCTCGCCGGCTTCTTCACCAGCGCCATCCTCGGCCAGCCAAGCCTTGAGGCGGTGATCGGCGAGCGCATCGCCGCCCGCCTCGGCGATACCGACCTGCCGGGCTCGGCCATCCGCGCCGCCTGGCTCGATGCGGTGGCCCGCGACAAGGACATCCCCCAGGCCCTGCGCGCCGACGTGATGGCGGTGGTGGACCGTGATCCCGCCGCCGACCGCACGCTGGAGCCGGTGCTCTATTTCAAGGGCTTCCACGCCATCCAGGCGCACCGGCTGGCGCACTCCCTGTGGAACAACGGGCACAAGGATTTCGCGCTCTACCTCCAGAGCCGCGCCTCGTCCGTCTTCGCCGTCGATATCCATCCGCAGGTGCCCATGGGCCGCGGCGTGTTCTTCGACCATGCCACCGGCATCGTCGTCGGCGCGACGGCGGTGATCGAGGATGACGTCTCCATCCTCCAGGGCGTGACGCTGGGCGGCACCGGCAAGGAGAGCGGTGACCGGCATCCCAAGATCCGGCGCGGCGTGCTCATCGGCGCCGGCGCAAAGGTGCTGGGCAACATCGAGGTTGGCCGCTGCGCCCGCGTCGCCGCCGGTTCGGTGGTGCTGAAGCCGGTCCCGCGCAACACCACCGTCGCCGGCATCCCGGCCAAGGTGGTGGGCGAGGCCGGCTGCGCCGAGCCTTCGCGCTCCATGGATCAGATGTTCGAGGACAACATCTGGTCCGGTGCTGACATCTGACCCCGCCGGCTTGAACGCGCGCCCGATGGCGGCCATAAGGCGGCCATCCGCTCTCAGGAGGACACCCCTTGGACAAGACCGAGATCGAGCAGGTGCAGCGTTATATGCGGAACCTCTTTAACAATCCGCAGATCAACGTGGCGGCCCGCGCGAAGCCGAAGGGCAGCGCTGAGGTGTTCCTCGGCGAGGAAGCCATCGGCACTCTGGACAAGGACGAGGAGGACGGCGAGCTTTCCTATCATTTCCGCATGCCGGTTCTGGACAAGGACGCTCCGAGCTACCTCCGCACCAAGTTCGGCAACCCGAAGTTCAAGGTGGTCGCCTTCGCCAAGTCGAAGGACACGGCCGAGGTCTATCTCGGCGAGGATTCCATCGGTACCCTCACCAAGGACGAGGAAAAGGGGAAGGTCACGCAGAACTTCCGCATGGCCATCTTCGAGACCGACCTCGAGTGAGCCTGCGATAGGCCTTCCTGCCCCAAACCGCCCACATCCTTTTCGGGTGCTTTTCCACTGCAGCCGCCGTCGCCCTCCGGCTTGACCGGAGGGTCTATCGTGCGGCTTGGCGCCGGTGCGGGAGGAGAGATGGGTCCTCCGGTCGAGCCGGAGGACGACGGCGGGCTCTCGCCGTCACCATACGCGCTTGCGCCTTCCCCTGAACGCGCTACACCTCTGGCATATTGAATCCAGAGGGGAGGGCGCCGTGGCGCTGCTGGAGGTCTCCGGGGAGCGGTTCAGGGTGGAGGTGACGGGGCCGGAGGGCGCGCCGCCGCTCATCCTCTCCCATTCCCTCGGCTGCACGCTCGGCATGTGGGACGAGGTGGCTCCGCTGTTCGCGAGCCGCCGCCTCATCCGCTACGACGCCCGCGGCCATGGCGAAAGCGCCGCGCCGGATCAGGTCTATTCTATGGGCGACCTCGGCCGCGACGTGCTGGCGCTGATGGATCGCCTCAACCTCGCCACTGCCGACTTCTGCGGCCTGTCGCTGGGCGGCATGGTGGGCCAGTGGCTGGCGCTGAACGCGCCCCAGCGCCTCACCCGCCTCGTGCTCTCGAACACCACCGCCCATGCCGGCCCGGCGCGCTTCTGGGATCACCGCATCAAGGCGGTGCGCAAGGACGGCACCGGGCCCATCGCCGATTCCGTCATCGACAGCTGGTTCACGCCCGAGTTCAAGGCGCAGCGGCCCGCGCGGGTCGCGGACGTCCGGGCGATGGTGACCGGGACGAAGCCCTCGGGCTACATGGGCACCAGCGCCGCCATGCGCGACATGGATTTCCGCCCGGACGTTGCGCGCATCTCAGTCGAAACACTGGTGATGGTCTCCGATGGCGACCGCTCCACGCCGCCGGCCTGGGGCGAGGCCATTGCCACCGCCATTCCGGGCGCCAGACTGGCGCGCCTGCCGGGTGGGCACCTCTCCGCCATCGAGCAGCCCGAAGCGTTCGCACGGACCGTTTCCGCCTTCCTGGGATAGCCGTGCGCTCACGCCGCGCCGGTGGCGCGTGACATCGCCCCCCGCTTGTGGAAGATGCCGCGCGAATGCGTGGAGGCGCGGCATGGCATCCCTTCAGAGCGGTCACGGCCACGATCACGACGACCACGATCACGATCATGACGATCATGAACATGGTCGCCACGATCACGCCGGCCACTCCCATGCCCACGGTGGCCACGGCCATTCCCATGCTCCGCCGGATTCGCTCCGGGCCTTCGCCATCGGCGCGGGGCTGAATCTGGCCTTCGTCCTCATCGAGGCGGGGTTCGGCTTCATGTCCGGCTCGCTCGCGCTGCTGGCGGATGCGGGGCACAATCTCTCGGACGTGCTCGGCCTGCTGCTCGCCTGGGGTGCCGCGTGGCTGTCGCGGCGGGCACCGACGCCGAAGCGCACCTACGGCTACGGCCGCTCCTCCATCCTCGCCGCGCTCGCCAATGCGACGCTGCTGCTGGTGGCCACCGGCGGCATCATTCTGGAAGCCTTCGGCCGCATCGCCGACCCCGAACCCATCCAGACCGGCATCGTCATGGTGGTGGCGCTGATTGGTGTGGGCGTGAACATCGGCACGGCGCTGCTGTTCATGGCCGGGCGCAAGGGCGACCTGAACGTGCGGGGCGCCTTCATCCACATGATGGCTGACGGCGCGATCTCGCTGGGCGTGGTGATCGCCGGCGCGGTGATCGCGCTGACAGGCTGGTTGTGGCTGGACCCCGTGGTGTCGCTGGCGATCTCCGTCGCCATCATCGCCGGCACCTGGGGGCTGCTGAAGGACAGCGTGAACCTCGCCATGGACATGGTGCCGGAGGGGATCGACGCCGAGGCGGTGGAGGCCTATCTCGCCGCGCGGCCGGGGGTGAGCGAGGTCCACGACCTGCACATCTGGGGCCTCAGCACCACATCGGTGGCGCTCAGCGCCCATCTGGTGCGGCCGGGGGCTGACCTCGACGACGATTTCCTGTCGGAGACGTGCGAAGGATTGAAGGCCCGTTTCGGCATCGTCCACCCGGTGCTCCAGGTGGAGGAGGGGCGCATGAAATGCGCCCTCGCGCCGAAGGACGTGGTGTAGGGATCAGGCGGCCTTCGGCGCCTGCAATCCTTCCAGGGCCTCGCGGGCGATGGGCAGAAGGCCCTCGCCGCCATGGGCCACATGCTCGGCGATCTTGGTGCGCATGCGCGGGTCCCAGAACTTCCGGATGTGGGTGCGCGTCGCCTCCACCGCCGCCTCGTGCTTCTGCGCGGCGAAGGCGGTGGCGATCTGGTTGGCCATGTAGACCAGCTTCTCGGTGGAGTTATGCGACATGGTCCCGTTCCGATGACGCGGGCGCGATGCGCCCGGGATGGGTGAAAATCTCGAAGCCGTCATCGCGCACGATGGCGGCAAGGGTGATGCCCGCAGCAATCGCCGTGCGGATGGCGAGAGACGTCGGGGCGGACACCGCGGCGATGACGCCAACGCCCAGCACCGCCGCCTTCTGCACCATCTCGATGGAGACACGGCTGGTGAGCAGCAGCAGGCCGCGCGCGGTGTCGAAACCGGCGTCGGCTGCCATGCCGACGAGCTTGTCGAGGGCATTGTGGCGGCCCACGTCCTCCGCCAGAGCGAGGATGCCGCGGCCGGGCTCGAAATAGGCGGCGGCATGCACCGCGCGGGTTTCGCGGTTCAGCGCCTGAAGTGGGCCGAGGGTGGCCATGGCACCCAGCACCACGTCCGGCGCGAAAACGGACGTCGCGGTGACATGGGCGGCCGGCTTCACCGCCTCCGCCAGGCTCTCCACGCCGCACAGGCCGCAGCCGGTGGGGCCGGCGAGCGCGCGGCGCCGGGCGGAGAGATGCTTCATCTTCTCCTCGGCGATCCACATGCGGGCCTCGATGCCCTCATCGACGACGATCACGTCGCGGGACAGGATCTCCTCCTTCGCCGCGACGATGCCTTCGGTGAGCGCGAAGCCCAGCGCGAAGGCGGCGATATCGGTGGGGCTCGCCATCATCACCGCATGGGTGGTGCCGTTGAAGGTAAGGGCCACCGGGACCTCTTCCGGCACCGCACGAGTGCCGTCCGAGAGCGCGCCGTCCCTCAACTGCACGCGCTCCACCCGCCGCGCCGGAGGGGGCGCGGGGAGATCGGAGGGGAGCGGGCAGGCGGGCTCGTCGGTCATCGTTTCATCTAGATGGGGGCACCTGAGGACGGCTGGAAGGGGCAGTTCAGCCAAGGCTCCCCTCTCCCCTTGCGGGAGAGGGGTTGGGGGTGAGGGGGCAGGGCCTATCCGTCCGGCACCAGCTTAAGCGGCGGAATACCCCTCACCCCGGCCCTCTCCCGTATGGGGAGAGGGGGCGCGAACATCTAGGGCGGCCACTAGCCGGAGGCGGACGCCCCCGCCCCTCACTCCGCTGCGATGCGGCGGCTCTTGCGGCTGAGGTCTTCGTATTCCTCCTGCCACTGGGTGGGGCCGTTGGAAGGCGAGATCTGCACCGCCGTCACCTTGTATTCCGGGCAGTTGGTGGCCCAGTCGGAATAGTCGGTGGTCACCACGTTGGCCTGGGTCACCGGGTGATGGAAGGTGGTGTAGACCACGCCCGGCGCCACGCGATCCGAGATCACCGCGCGCAGCGAGGTCGAGCCGGCGCGGCTGTCCAGCTTCACGAAATCGCCGTCGCGGATGCCCCGCAGCTCAGCGTCGTGGGGATGGACTTCCAGCACGTCCTCGGAATGCCAGACGGAGTTCTCTGTACGCCGGGTCTGGGCGCCCACGTTGTACTGGCTGAGGATGCGGCCGGTGGTGAGCAGCAGCGGGAAGCGCGGCCCGGTCTTCTCGTCGGTGGGCACATACTCGGTGAGCATGAACTTGCCCTTGCCGCGTACGAAGCCGCCGATGTGCATGATGGGCGTGCCTTCCGGCGCCTTCTCGTTGCAGGGCCACTGCACCGAGCCCATCTCGTCGAGCAGCTTGTAGTTCACGCCGGCGAACGAGGGGGTCAGCGCCGCGATCTCGTCCATGATCTCGCCGGGGTGGCTGTAGTTCATTGGGAAGCCCAGCGCGTTCGACAGCATCTGGGTGACTTCCCAGTCCGCATAGCCGTTCTTCGGCGCCATCACCTTGCGGATACGCTGGATGCGGCGCTCGGCATTGGTGAAGGTGCCGTCCTTCTCAAGGAAGGAGCAGCCCGGCAGGAAGACGTGGGCGTAGTTGGCGGTCTCGTTCAGGAACAGGTCCTGCACCACCAGGCACTCCAGCGCGGCAAGGCCGGCGGAGACGTGCTTGGTGTCGGGGTCGGACTGGAGGATGTCCTCGCCCTGCACATACATGCCCTTGTAGGTGCCTTCCACGGCCGCATCGAACATGTTCGGGATGCGCAGGCCCGGCTCGTCATCGAGCCCGACGCCCCACAGGGCTTCGAAGGAGGCGCGGGTGGCGTCGTCCGAGATGTGGCGGTAGCCCGGCAGCTCGTGCGGGAACGAGCCCATGTCGCACGAGCCCTGCACGTTGTTCTGGCCGCGGAGCGGGTTCACGCCCACGCCGTTGCGGCCGATGTTGCCGGTGGCCATGGCGAGGTTGGCGATGGCGATGACCGTGGTCGAGCCCTGCGAATGCTCGGTCACGCCGAGGCCGTAATAGATCGCGCCGTTGCCGCCGGTGGCATAGAGGCGAGCCGCGCCGCGCACCGCCTCGGCCGACACGCCGGTGTACTTCTCAACCGCCTCGGGGGAGTGCCGCTCCTCGGCGACGAAGGCAGCCCATTCCTGGAACTCGTCCCAGTCGCAGCGCTCGCGCACAAACTGCTCGTTCACCAGACCTTCGGTGACGATGACGTGAGCCATGGCCGTCACGATCGCCACGTTGGTGCCGGGGCGCAGTGGCAGATGGTAGGCCGCCTCGATATGGGGCGAGCGGACCACGTCGGTGCGGCGCGGATCGATCACGATGAGCTTGGCACCCTGGCGCAGCCGCTTCTTGAGGCGGGAGCCGAACACCGGGTGGCCGTCGGTCGGGTTCGCGCCGATGATGAGGACCACGTCGGTTTCTTCGACGCTGTCGAAGTCCTGGGTACCGGCCGAGGTGCCGTAGGTCACGGAGAGGCCGTAGCCGGTGGGCGAATGGCAGACGCGGGCGCAGGTGTCCACGTTGTTGTTGCCGAAGCCGCCGCGGATCAGCTTCTGGACGAGGTAGGTCTCCTCGTTGGTGCAGCGCGAGGAGGTGATGCCACCCACAGAGCGCTTGCCGTACTTCTCCTGGATGCGCTTGAACTCGGAGGCGGCGTAGGCGATCGCCTCCTCATAGCTCACTTCCTTCCACGGCTCGTGGATGGAGGAGCGGATCATGGGCTTGAGGATGCGGTCCTGATGGACGGCATAGCCATAGGCGAAGCGGCCCTTGACGCAGGAATGGCCGCGGTTCGCCTTGCCGTCCTTGTAGGGCACCATGCGCACCAGCTCGTCACCGCGCATCTCGGCCTTGAAGGTGCAGCCGACGCCGCAATAGGCGCAGGTCGTCACCACCGAGTGCTCGGGGGTGCCGATGTTGTACATGGCCTTCTCGTTCAGCGTCGCGGTCGGGCAGGACTGGACGCAGGCGCCGCAGGAGACGCACTCCGAGGTGAGGAAGCTCTCGTCCATGCCGGGCGAGACGCGGCTGTCGAAGCCACGGCCGGAGATGGTGAGCGCGAACGTGCCCTGCACTTCCTCGCAGGCGCGGACGCAGCGGTTGCAGACGATACACTTCGACTTTTCATAGGTGAAGTAGGGGTTGGACTCGTCCTTGCCCAGCTTCGTGTGGTTCTCGCCCTCATAGCCGTAGCGCACGTCGCGCAGGCCGACGACGCCGGCCATGTCCTGCAGCTCGCAGTCGCCGTTGGCCGAGCAGGTCAGGCAGTCCAGCGGGTGGTCGGAGATGTAGAGCTCCATCACCCCCTTGCGGATCTTCTTGAGCCGCTCGGTCTGGGTCTTCACCACGATGCCGTCCGCCACCGGGGTGGTGCAGGAGGCGGGGGTGCCGTTGCGGCCCTCGATCTCGACGAGGCACAGGCGGCAGGAGCCGAAGGCGTCGAGCATGTCGGTGGCGCAGAGCTTGGGGATCTGGTTCCCCACCTCCATCGCGGCGCGCATGATGGAGGTGCCTTCCGGCACCTGCACCTTCATGCCGTCGATGGTGAGCGTAACCAGCTTCTCCGACTTGGAAGCCGGCGTGCCGTAGTCGATTTCATGGACGAGCGACATGGGGGCGTTCCTTTACGGTCATTCGGCCGCGGCCGGGAGCTTCGGCGTGGCGCCGAAGTCTTCCGGGAAATGGGTGAGGGCGCTGACGACGGGGTAGGGCGTGAAGCCGCCGAGCGCGCAGAGCGAGCCGAGCTTCATGGTGTGGCAAAGGTCTTCCAGCAGCGCGAGGTTCTGCTCGCGCTTCTCGCCGGCGACGATCTTGTCGATGGTCTCGACGCCGCGCGTGGAGCCGATGCGGCAGGGGGTGCACTTGCCGCAGCTTTCGTGGGCGCAGAACTCCATGGCGAACTTGGCCATGTGGGCCATGTCCACCGTGTCGTCGAACACCACGATGCCGCCATGGCCGATGAGCGCGTCCTTGGCCGCGAAGGCCTCATAGTCGAACGGCGTGTCGAACTGATGCACCGGCAGGTAGGCGCCCAGCGGCCCGCCCGCCTGCACCGCCTTCACCGGACGGCCGGAGGCCGTGCCGCCGCCGATCTCCTCGACAAGCTCGCCCAGCGTGATGCCGAAGGCGGTCTCGAACAGGCCGCCGTGCTTGATGTTGCCCGCGAGCTGGATGGGCATCGTCCCGCGCGAACGGCCCATGCCGAAGTCGCGATAGAACTTGCCGCCCTTGTCGAGGATGATCGGCACGGTGGCGAGGGAGACGAGGTTGTTGATGACGGTGGGCTTGCCGAACAGGCCCACATGCGCCGGCAGCGGCGGCTTGGCGCGCACGAGACCGCGCTTGCCCTCAAGGCTCTCCAGCAGCGACGTTTCCTCGCCGCAGACATAGGCGCCCGCGCCCATGCGCATTTCCATGTCGAAGGAAACGCCCGAGCCCATGATGTTGTCGCCGAGCAGGCCCGCCATGCGCGCCTTCTCGATGGCCTTCTCCATCACCACGAAGGCGATGGGATATTCCGAGCGGCAGTAGACGAAGCCCTTGGTCGCGCCCACGGCGAGGCCGGCGATGGTCATGCCCTCGATGAGGCAGTAGGGGTCCGCCTCCATGATGAGGCGGTCGGCGAAGGTGCCCGAGTCGCCCTCATCGGCGTTGCAGACGATGTACTTCTGGTCGGCCGGGGCGGCGGCGACCGTGCGCCACTTGATGCCGGTCGGGAAGCCCGCGCCGCCACGGCCGCGCAGGCCACTCTCGAACACTTCTTCCACCGTGCCGGACGGCCCCAGCTCCAGCGCGCGCTTGAGGCCGCGATAGCCGCCGTGCGCCTCGTATTCGGTGAGGGAGAGCGGATCGATGATGCCGATGCGGGCGAAGGTCAGGCGGGTCTGCTTCTTCAGCCAGGGCAGCTCATCCACCACGCCGATGCACTTGGGGTGATCGGCGCCGTGCAGGAAGCCGGCGTGCAGCAGTTCGTCCACCTCGGCGGGCGTGACCGGGCCGTAGCCGATGCGGCCACGCTCGGTCTCGATCTCCACCAGCGGCTCCAGCCAGAACAGGCCACGCGAGCCGTTGCGGGTGATGTCGGCGGTGATGCCACGGGCGAGAAGGCCGGCCTCGAGCCGCTTGGCGACGCGGTCGGCGCCGCAGGCGATGGCGGTGGCGTCGTTGGGAACGAAGATGCGGGGGGACTTCATCACACCTCTCCGAAGTGCTTGCCGGCGGCGACGCACTCGGCGATTTCGTCGACGGTGGCGCGGTCGAGGCGGCCGACCAGCTGCCCGTCCACCAGGGCGGAGGGGGCGCAGGCGCACAGGCCGAGGCAGTAGATGGGTTCGAGCGTCACGCGGCCGTCGGCCGAGGTCTCGCCCATCGCGACGCCCAGCTTCTCTTCCGCATAGGCCGTGAGGGCGGTGCTGCCCATGGACTGGCAGGCCTCAGCCGCGCAGAGCTTCACCACCGTGCGGCCCGGGGGCTCGCGGCGGAAGTCATGATAGAAGGTGAGGACGCCGTAGACCTCGGCGCGGGAGAGGTTGAGCGTCTCCGCGATCATCGGAACCACGGGATCCGGCACGAAACCGAACGTCTCCTGCATGGCGTGCAGGATCGGCATGGTCGCCCCGTCGAGATGCTTGTGCTCCGCGATCACCTGCGCTGCGCGCTCGGTGCTCCAATCCTCATAGACCGCCATGGACGTCTCGCTTTCCCCAACTGCCCGAGGCCGCGTTGCCGCCGCTTCGTGTTGCTTGGGGGAAAGTGTGTCACACGTGGCCCTTCAATCAAGGCAGCTGTAGGATGTTGCAATAGAACATCTCTATCAAGCCGGGCCTGGTTGAGAGGGGCGCAGACCGGAAATCAAGGCGCTGGCCTGCGTCATTCCGGTCAGTCTGGGATGGTTCTTGGTATATTGATCGTGTTTTTCTATGCGGACACGGTTTTGGGAGCGGCACGGGCCGCCCCGAATTATTGCATTGCAGCAATTGCCGGGTCGGTCAGAGTCGCCTGCTCCAGCTTCGGCGCGATGCGCCGTGCTTCCGCTACGAGAGCCGCCGTGATGGGCGTCGTCGGCTCGCGATGGGGCACCACGAGGCCGATGGAGTGGGAGATGTCCGGCTCCAGGATCGGAATGGAGCGCACGGTGGAGGTCAGCCCCAGCGAATCCGCCAGCATGGCCGGCATCACGCTCGACCACAGTCCCGTGCGCACATGGGTGAACAGCACGATCATGGAATTGGATTCGAGCGTCGGCTTATGGCTGGCGCCGGCGGCGGCGAGGAGATTGTCGACGATACGCCGGTTCTGCATGTCGGGGGTGAGGAGGGCGAGCTGCAGCTCGGCCACTTCCGCCCAGGTCACGCTCTCCCGGTCGCCATACTTGGCATCGGCGGCGGTCACGAGGCGGTAGCGCTCGCGATAGAGCGGGACCGTGTTCACGCGGCCGAGCGGCTCGTTGTCGAGATAGGTGAGCCCGGCGTCGATCTCCAGATTTTCCAGGTGGTTCAGGATCTCGATGGAGGTGCGCGAGATGACCGTGAAGCGCACGTCCGGATGGCGGGCGCGGAACGGGGTCGTCAGCGCCGCCACCATGGGCAGGGCCGTGGGAATGGCTGCGATGCGGAGGGGGCCGGCGAGGCCGCGCTTCAGCGCGTCGATGTCCTGACGCATGGCGCGGCTGTCGGCCACGATGCGCCGCGCCCATTCCAGCGTGCGCTCGCCCTCGGGGGTGAAGCCCATGAAGCGGGAGCCGCGCTGTACCAGCAGCACCCCCAGCGTGTCCTCCAGCTGCTTGATCCCGGCGGAGAGGGTCGGCTGGGTGACACCGCAGGCCTCGGCCGCCCGGCCGAAGTGGCGTTCACGCGCAAGGGCGATCAGGTATTCGAGCTTGTCTATCATGCCGCCATATCAGTGCGGCGGGCGGTGACGCGCAAGGCGGCTTCGTTGCCGCACCGCAGCGCCGGCGAGGGTCATCCACTGCCACGGCGGGAAACGGGAAACCTCACTGCCTTCGGTGGCGGTAGGCGGGCGGTGTGTTTATTGATTCGCGCAACCCCACTCTCGCGAACGTGACCTTGAGCACAGGAACCGTCCACCAGGAATTAAGGTTATATTAGGGATGGCGATGGTGCGGCGGACCATCAGCCGGAATCGGGGAGAGGGAGTCCCGCGATGCCCCGCGTAGCCAATGGGTCCGTTCTGATTTCCGTGGTCGTGATGCTGTTCGCTACCCTGCTGGTTGCGACGCCCACCCTTGCGGTCCTCACGCAGCCGCACGAGCGCCCGGCCGAAACGCCGCGGCCGCCTGTTCACGGCGTATCCGCCTTCGCCTGAGATATTAACGACATCAAGCTTGGCTGTGGCTTGCGCTGCCGTCTTCGTGCCGATATCGCTCGTCCTGAGCCCCATGCCCCGGGGCCTCGTCAGGCGCTGCGAACCGCGCCGAATTCGCTGCGACCGCCTTCGGCCCGCACGTCTCCGTCCTGATTGGCGTTGCACGTCCGGTGGAACGATTGGGTCGCCGCAGGCGTCGTCGGCCTGAGCAGGTGTCTGACCTGCAGCAGCCTAGCGACGGCGTGTGGCCGCAACCACGCGCCGAGATGCTTGGAACGGGGTGGAAGATGGCACAACGATCGGGGCTGGGTGCGCGGCAGGCCGAGAAGGCCGGCGGGGGCGAGCCGCTATCGGGACGCGGCATCGGCGAGGGGCTCCTGGCTCTGATTGCCGCTTTCGCCCTGGGCCTCGCCCTTTCGCTCGCGCCCGTTGGCAGCGAGGCCAAAGCGCAGTCGCGCGGGTTGTTTCCCTCGCACGGCGGATCGCCGCTCACGGACTTTTTCTCAGCCTTGTTCGGCGGGCGCCCGTCTTACCGAGCCAGCGAACAGCCGCGCATTCTCGTCACGCCGCGCGGGCTGGACGGTGCCCCCAGCTACAGCGGCGGCGGCCACGGCTTCTGTGTGCGCACCTGCGACGGGCGCTATTTTCCCCTTCCCGGCCGCGCGGGCGCGGAGAAGAGCGATCTCGCCCAGTGCGCAGCCTTCTGCCCGGCGGCGAAGATGACGGTCGTCAGCACCTCGGACCCCGCGCGCGGCATCGATGGCGCCGTCACGCGCGAGGGAAAGCCGTATTCGGAATTGCCCAATGCCTACGTCTACCGCCAGCGCCTCGTGGAGGGCTGCACCTGCAACGGCAAGGTGGGTGGCCTGACCCATGTGGACGTGATGGAGGATCCCACCCTCAGGCGTGGCGATGTGGTGATGACCGCCGAGGGCACCCGCGTCTTCACCGGCAAGACCAAGGGGCCGCCCTACCGGACGGCGGATTTCGTCGAGCCCTCCCGCTTCCCCGAACTGCCGCGCTCCATGCGGGCGCGCCTCGACGAGCTGACGCTGGCGTCGCGATAGGACGCTACCGCCGTTTCGAGGCCTGCCGGGCAAGGTTGAGGGCGACGGCCGCCTGCACGAGCGCCTTGAACGCGTCGGCATCCACCTCTTCACCCTGGTGAATGTCGATGGCCCGGCGGGTGCCGCCGCCCAGGCCGGCATTGAAGAGCCCGCTCGGGTCATCGAGCGCCGCCCCCTGGGCGAAAGTGAGTTTCACATAGCTCTTGTAGATTTCGCCCGTGCAGAGGATGCCGGCGTGTTCCCATGTGGGCACGCCGCAGGGGTTGGTGGGCTTCACCCACTTCACCGCCTCGGTCACCTCGGGATCGGCCTCATGGATCAGGGTGCGCACGCGGGCCAGCACGGCGCCGCGCCAGTCGGTCAGCCCCGCAATCTTCGCGTCAATGCGGGCCGCGGGGGAATCTGGATCGCTCATGCGTCCTCTCCGGACTTTCGCACGTCGGCGCGCGAAACCGGACCGCTCAAACCGCGGCCCGGCTGCGTGACGACTTGCGGCTGCGGCGGACAGTCCCTGCGGCGGGCTGAACTTCGGCCTCGGTCGCGGCGCCGTCACCGGATAACGGCCCTTCGTCGCCAATGCTGGCGTCGGCCTGCTCCAGCAGGGCGCGGATGCGGGCGGCAAGGTCGCCACCAGCCCCGTCGGCCACGGCCTGACGGATGGGCGAGCCATCGCCTTCCAGCCGGGCGGTGAGGGCCGCAAGGCGCGCGGCGAGATCGGTCATGCTCTCGCGCAGGATGGCGTCGTCCGCCCGAGGGGACACAGCCACCACGGCTGACGGAACCGGTGCGCTGCCGTCGTCGCGACGGCGCTGCACCGCCTCTTCCATCAGGGAATGGTCAGCCTTGAGCATGCGCAGGGCATCCTCCAGCCGCCGGTTCTCGGCTTCGGCCGCGACGAATTCGCTGGCGCGGCGTTGCTCGAAGGCGTGGACGACGGCGCGGTTGGCGTCGAGGTCGCCCTCGGCAATGGCGAGGGCCTGGGCCAGCCGGTCGCGCTCGGCTTCGAGCGCGGCGATGGCCTGCGCCCGCGCCTCGCTCTCCGCCACCTTGAGCGCAAGGGCTTCCTGCGTCTCCGTGAGGTCGGTCGAAAGCTCCGTGGCGGCCTGTGCGGCGATGGCGCGGGCCTCGAGGGTGGCCGCGCGCTCGGCGTCCAGGGTCGCGGCGGTCTCTTCGAGCCGGCGCGTGGTGTCGGAAAGGCGCGCGCTCAGGCCGGCCACGTCCGCTTCCAGCGCGGTGATGCGTGCGCGGGCGGCGGAAAGCGCCTCTTCGCGCGCCATCAGCGCCTCGGCCTGGGCGCGGGCATCGCCGGTGAGGGTGCCGTGCGCGGCTTCCAGCGCGGCCAGGGCGGCGGTGCGATCGGCCAGCGCCTCTTCAAGGCGGGCGACGGCGGCGGTGCGGTCGGCGAGCTGATCCTGGGTTTCGCCCAGCAGCACATCGCGCTCGGCGCTGGTGGCCTGAAGCAAGGCGTGCTGGGCCTGGAGGGTCTTCAACTCCCCTTCCAGATTGAACGCGTGCTGGCGCTGGGTCTCGATGGTGGCGGCGTTGGCGACAATCGTGTCGCGCATGGCGTCCGACTGCAGCTCCAGCCGCCGCTGGTTGAGGGCGAAGAAGGCGCGCTGCTGATCCTTGTCGGCCTGCACCTCGAAGATGGAGATGGGAACCGCCGCTTCCACCCGCTTGGTGGTGAGCCGGACAGCCCGGTGCCAGACAGCGGGCAGCACGAGCAGAGCCACGAGCGTCGCGATCAGCACGCCCAGCATGAAATACATGATCTGCTCGATCACGCGCGCACTCGCCCTTCGCCTGGAGGCACGCCGGCAAGACCACCGCCGTCACCTGAGCCAGCGCCCGCTTCGCGGCGGGCGCCCGTTTCATTCATGCCATGGCCCGCGCGCGCGTGCCAGCGCCGTCAGGCCCCAATGCGGTCAGAAGGGGTTCCAGGTGGGATTGGGCGTGAACTTGAGGTAGCCGAGGTTGGCACCGAGGCGCACGCCCACGCCCGAGCGGATCGGAACGACCACGATCCCGTCGGCACCGAGCGCCGTCATGCCGAATCCCGCCACCAGATAGGCCGAGCCGGAGATGCCGCCGAAGCGGCGGAAGATGTCGTCCACGCTCTTGAGATTGTAGACGAGGATCATGGTGCGCGCGCCGTCGCCGCCGAAGTCCCAGCCCACCGAGGGGCCCTGCCAGTAGACCTTCAGGTCGCCGGCGTTGCGGGTATAGAGCACGCCCTCGCCGTAGCGCAGGCCGCCGATGAACGCGCCGGCGCCTTCCTGGCCGAGAATGTAGCCGTTGGGCTGTCCCCACTGGCTCACCGCCTTCTCGATGGACAGCGCCAGCCCGCGGGAGACGCTGCCGAAGAAGGAGTGGCCCTTGCTCACCAGTTCGTTGGTTGAATAGTTCTGCGGCGTCTGGCCCTGTGCCGCGGCCGGCGCGAGCCCCGCGGCGAGGGGCAGGCCCGAGATGAGGCCCACGGCGAGCGCGAGCGCGCGGGCGGTCTTCAGGAGGCTTGAAGAGAAGCGCACGGAAGCAAAGCGCATGGGGTCTCTCGCGGTGGGCGTCGGCCGGAGGGCTTCAGCGGGCGGGCGTTGAAATTCGCAAACAGCGGGACGAATCGAGCCAATTATGGCGACCAGTGTGACCGCGCAAAGGCGTGCCGTCGCTTGTCCCGAGCCGTTGCATCCCAATCACCATGATGATCGCGTGTTATCGCCGCGTTAATCCGCGGGGCGCACGCGGGCCGGGCCGCCTGCCCCCCAGGCGATGAACCCGTGCACCTTGTAGCTGGCGTCCGCATGACCATAGGTCAGTGGGCTGCCGTCCGGCCGGGTCACGCTGCCGCCAGCGGCGGCGACGAGGGCATGGCCGGCCGCGCTGTCCCATTCCATCACGGTCCCGAGGCGGGGATAAAGGTCCACCTTGCCCTCGGCGAGCAGGCCGAACTTGAGCGCCGAGCCGGCGGGAATGCGCTCGGCCACCTCGTAGCGACCGATCAGCGCGTCCGTGGCAGGATCGCCGTGGGAGCGGCTGGCCGCCACGACGATGGGGCCATCGGGCACCTTTCGGCAGGCGATGGGCGTCCAGTCCTGCGCATCCACAGCCGCGCCCGGCGCGCGGATGGCGCGGAAGGCGGCGCCGGGCCGGCCGGCGAACAGCAACGCCCGCGCCGGCGCATAGACGACACCGAGCACCGGCGTGCCGTCCTCCACCAATGCGATGTTCACCGTGTATTCTCCGTTGCCGGAGATGAACTCCTTGGTGCCGTCGAGGGGATCGACCAGTACGAAACGGTTGCCGCAATTCACCTGCGCCCCCAGCGCCATGGCCTCTTCGGCCACCACCGGGACGCCGGGGAGCAGGTGGGCCAGCGCCGCGCAGATGATCTCTTCCGCCGCATGGTCGGCCGCCGTCACCGGGCTGAGGTCCGCCTTGTGGCTGGGATCGATGCCCTCCGCCTCGATGCGCCGGATCGCAACGCCCGCCGCGAGCGCCGCCTCGGCCAGCCCCGCGAGGATTGCGGCATCGGTGGGCGCGGGGGAGCGGGGAGGGCGCTGGGTCATGGTCGGGTCTCGATGGGCGGATTTCGGTCGTCTCTAGACGGGTGCGGACCGTGTGTCGATGCGGCGGGAGGGTCGCGCGGCTTGTGGCCCTTCCCGGCGGCGGTGTATCAGGTCCGGCCGTCCCTCAAGACGGATTCGCTGTTCGAGACGCATGCGGTGCCCGGCGCCGTTTCCGTCGCCGCCCCGGGAAACGTCATGTCCGCCGACGCCCCCCGCATTCCGCTCGCCGTCTCCGCGCTCGATCTCGGCGCGCTCCTGTGCTCGCGGGTCTGCCACGACGTCATCAGCCCGGTGGGCGCCATCGTCAACGGCCTCGAAGTTCTTGAAGACGAGAACGCCGCCGACATGCGCGACGTGGCCCTCGACCTCATCGCCAAGAGCGCCCGGCAGGCCTCGGCCCGGCTTCAGTTCACCCGGCTCGCCTTCGGCGCGGCGGGCTCGGCCGGCGCGCGGCTCGACACGGGCGATGCCGAGCAGGTGGTGCGGGGCGTGATCGAGGACCAGCGCACGGCGCTGGAATGGACGCTGCCGCGCGTGCTGCTGCCCAAGAACCGGGTGAAGCTGCTGCTCAACCTCGTGCTTCTGGCCGGCACCACCGTGCCGCGCGGCGGCGTCATCCGCGTCACCGGGGCGGGGGAGGGGGACGACGTGACGTTTGCCCTCGTCTCCACCGGCCAGAGCGCCCGCATCCCGCAGGGCATCGAGGCGCTGGCCAAGGGCACCCTTCCCGAGGGCGGGCTGGACGCCCATTCGGTGCAGCCCTTCTATGCCGGCCTCCTGGCCAAAGACTGCGGCCTTTCCGTCGCCTTCACCCAGGACGGAGATACGGTTACCCTGACCGCGGCCTGATCGGACCGAGGATATGGCTCCATGAGCCTTGCCGCCCGGCTTCTCCTTTTTGTCGCGCTGCTCTGCAGCGCGCTGGGTCTGGCGGCTGCGACGAGCGGCGCCGCCTTCGCCCGCCTCGGCTGTCATCATGAAGCAGCGCAGGACGCGCCAGCGTCGAGTTCTCGTGAGGCTATCGCCCCCGTGGCGGCGCCCCTGGCGGCTTCCTTTCTGCCCGAACCGGCCGGCTCATTGCATCGAATAGCGCGGCCTGTCGTGACGCCGCGCCTTTCCCATGCGGGCGGCGCCTCGGTGCCCTCGGGCGCGTCCTGTTGCCTGGGCAACGGCTGCCTGATGTCCTGCCACTGGGTCGCGCCAGCGCTTGACCTCGCCCCGCGGCCGGACGGAGCCGGCCAGCGTCTCGGCCCCGCGCCCTCGCCCGAGCGGCCCGCCCTGGGGCCGGAAGTCCAGCTCCCGCCGCCCCGACATTGGGCCTGACGGCCACGGCGCCGGCCGAGGGCGCCGGAACGGACATGCCATCATTGAGGAGAGACCCCATGCGGTCCCGCACTTTCGCGGCACGCCTTCGCGCGGCCGTGCCCTTCACCTTCGCTGCCGTCGTTGTCGCCGGCTTTCTGTCCATCAGCCCGGCGGCGGCCCAGTCGACCATGCCCGGCGGTGCGATGATGCACGACATGCAGACCATGCCCCACGCCATGGGCGGTCCGGCCACGACGGCAGCCGACACCCCCTCCACGGCCGCGTTCAAGGCCGCCGGGGCGCAGATGCACAAGGACATGGACATCGCCTATTCCGGCGATGCCGACGTGGACTTCGTGCGCGGCATGATCCCCCACCACCAGGGGGCTGTCGCCATGGCCAAGGTGGAACTCGCTTTCGGCAAGGACCCCGAAATCCGAAAGCTCGCGGAGGGGATCATCAAGGCGCAGGAGGAGGAGATCGCCTTCATGAAGGCCTGGCTCGCCCGCGCCGAGGCTCGCGCGCCCGCGAAGAAGTAGCCGAAGCCCGAAACGATAGGCCCCAAACGCAAGAGGCCCCGCCGGAGCGGGGCCTCGTGACGAGAAGAAAAGGGAAAGGGCAGTCAGGTCAGACGGCGATGCGCTCGGCACCGGGCATGGGCTCGCGCAGCACATAGCCGCGGCCCCAGACCGTCTCGATATAGTTCTTGCCGGCGGACGCGTTCGCCAGCTTCTTGCGCAGCTTGCAGATGAACACGTCGATGATCTTCAGTTCGGGCTCGTCCATGCCGCCGTAGAGATGGTTCAGGAACATCTCCTTGGTGAGGGTGGTGCCCTTGCGGAGCGAGAGCAGCTCCAGCATCTGATATTCCTTGCCGGTGAGGTGGACGCGGTTGCCCTCCACCTCGACGGTCTTGGTGTCCAGGTTGACGATGAGGTCGCCGGTCTGGATCACCGACTGGGCATGGCCCTTGGAGCGCCGCACGATGGCGTGGATGCGCGCCACCATCTCGTCCTTGTGGAAGGGCTTGGTCAGGTAGTCGTCGGCGCCGAAGCCGAAGCCCTTTACCTTGTCTTCCGTATTGGCGAGGCCGGAAAGGATGAGGATGGGCGTCTTCACCTTCGCGACGCGAAGGGAGCGCAAGACCTCAAAGCCGGACATGTCGGGCAAATTCAGGTCAAGAAGGATGATATCGTATTCGTAGACCTTGCCGAGGTCCACGCCTTCCTCACCGAGGTTGGTCGTATAGACGTTGAAGCTCTCGGTCTTCAGCATCAATTCGATGCCTCGGGCCGTAGCACTGTCGTCCTCGATGAGCAAGACGCGCATGGCTATCCCTTTCCTCGCAACTAGCCGAAAGGCGGCGGCGCCGACTTTCGTTGCTCGGCCATCGGGGTGATTCGCGTTACGTGTGTAGAATCGTTAACAGAACTCGATTCCTGCCCACAAGAGTCTGCGGAAAAATCTTTGTGCATGGGAGTCAAGACTGACTCCATTTCAGGCACTTAAGGTTTTTCCACAGCCCCACGCAAACCGCCCGACCACCCCTCGCCCGAGCCCCTTGATCCGGCGTCCGGATGAGCGCGCGGCGGCGCATCACCCGAACCGTAGCGTCATCATTAACGAAGGCGGTAAACGATTGGTTGCCGACGGGGCGGTTCGTACGATTTTCCCGCTACGGCGACGCCGGAGGTAAGGAAAGGGCAACCAGCACAGGACATTCTCATTGCCCGGAAGCCCCGGCGCACATGGCAGGCAGGATGGCAGGCAGCGTGCGCGACCACCGAAGGGCAGCGTCATTTGTACCGGAGTAGACGCCGATGAAGTCGCGTGACCCCCTGATCCGTGCCAAGCGGTTCCAGATCGACGATGCGCGCCGGCGCCTCGTGCAGATCGATACGATGATCGCCGAGTTCGAGCGCATGGCCCAGGATCTGGACCGCGACATCGCCGCCGAGGAGGCGCGCTCCGGCATCACCGATCCGCGGCACTTCGCTTATCCGCCGCTCGCGCTCGCCGCCCGCACCCGCCGCGACAACCTGCGCCGCTCGGCGGATGACCTCAAGGTTCAGCAGGACGAGGCCAAGGCCACGCTGACAGAGGCCGAGGCGGACCTCGCGCTGGTAGAGGCGGCCGGAGAGATGGACCGTTCCGCGCGTGTGGACAACACGACCCGCCGCCCGCCGCTCAGGCCCAACGCGCCGGTGCGCTTCTGAGCGCGGTATAGCTTAAGTTTCAAGGGGGTACGCAGGTAGCCGTTGCTGCGGTGCGGAACACGATTTTTCCCATCCGCGGCCGGTTCCTGCAACCTTGAGGCTTCCATTCGGGTCTGCCGCTCCGGTAGCTTCTGCTCGGCCAAACCCCGAGCACGAGTGTTCCGTGACTCCCCACCGCAAGGTCCATGCCCTCGTCGACGCGGTTGCCGCCGGCGATCTGCGCGCATTCGAAGAGCTTTACCGGCTGACCAGCCCGAAGCTCTACGGCATCGTGCTGCGCCTGCTGCGCCGCCCGGAGCTTGCCGCGGAAGCCGTGCGGCAGGCCTACCGGCGCGTTCGCTCCGAGGCGCATACCCTTCGGCAGAACGAGGACCCCGTGTGCTGGATGGTCTCCATCGCGCGGGGGTGTGCCCTCGACATGGCCTGGCAGCGGCCGGTGGGCGACGCCTTCGAGCCGTTCGACGCCGCCCAGCGCGGCAACGATCCCATCGCCTCGCCCCACCGCAGCCCGGCCTTGACGCGCCTCCTCACCTGTCTCGGCCGGCTGCCGGAAGAGCGGCGGCGGATGCTGCTGCTCGCCTTCTATGACGGCTGGAGCTACGAGGCGTTGTCGGTCTATTTCGACGCGCCCGCGCCCGCCATCCGCGCCTGGATGGCCCGCAGCATCCACCAGTTGGGCGAGTTCCTGGGGCGGCGGCCATGAGAGCCATCCCATGAGCCCCGCCTTGCCTGATCGCCTGCCCGAGCGTGTGGCCCCGCCGGATGCGGACCGCATCCTCGCCGCAGAATACGTGCTCGGCACCCTCGACAATGACGACCGCCGCCGCGTGCGCGCCCGGTGTGCCGCCGAGCCGCAGTTCGCCGCCCTCGTCCGCCTGTGGGAGCGTCGGCTTGCCCCGCTGCATGAGCTGGCGGTGCCGGTGATCCCCTCGCCGGACATCTGGCGTGCCATCGCCTCGGATCTGAGGAGCGCCCCGCCCGCGCTGCGCGGGGCCTCCCTGCCGCGCGGCATGTCGCCATCGCCCGATCCGCCGCGCCGTCCGGCTCTGCCGGAAGGCCGGCCGCTGCGGTCGGGGACAGGGGAGGGAGCGGGCGCCGTTTCGCGGGTGCGACGGCTGTTCGGCCTCGGCCGCAGCGCCGAGCCGGGTCGCACCGAGCCTGCGCGCGGCGCGGAACGGCCCGCCCGCCGGCGGTCTTTCCCGCCGCTCGAGGCGGGCCCGATGGGGCCGTCCCAATCGATGGACCCGGGCCGCGCGCCAGTCGGGACGATCCGGGACGCGCGGTTGATGGGACCGCTGTCTCCGGTGACGTCCGAGGTGGCGCATCCGGCCTTGCCCCGGCCGGAGAGCACGCCCATTGCCTCGCGGTTGCCGGAGCAGGCAGCGCCGCTGCAACTGGTGCCGCCTCCGCCGCGCCCCCGTCCGGCGCCCGAGCCGCTCACGCCCCCACCGGCCTTCATGTTCCTGGAGCCCGATCCACCGCCGGAGCCGGAGCCCGTCGCCGAGACGCCTGCCCCGGCCGGGGATGGCGCGCCGCCTGTCGCAACGGCGTCGGTCGCGGGGAGCCTTCCGCCGCCCCCACCAGCGGCTGAGCCGGCTGAAGCAGCGCCGCCGGAGGGACCGGCCGCGACCGTTCCGGAGCCGCCGCCCGTAGTGCAGGAGCCGACGGCCCTGGCGGTGTCGGGTGATGTCCCGGATACGGCTGAGGCCGCGCCGGTCGCTCCCGTTTCCCCGCCGCCGCCGGTTGAAACGGAGCAGGCCGCGCTGGAGTCTGCTCCGTCGCCCGTGGCCGAAGCTGTGCCTGAACCTGCCTCAGCGCCCAGGGTGCCGGATGTGATCGAGGCCCCTGAGCCGAAGAAACTGGAAGAGGGGGCAGAGGCGCTCGCTCCGGCTGGCGTGCCCGCAGATGCCGCCGAGGCGTCCTCGCCTGAAGCTGTGCCTCAGGAAGCGCCGGCAAGCGAGCCCCCGTCCGCCGATCCGGCCGCGGGCGAGAAGGCCGAGGAGGCGCCGCTGCCGGGATGGGCGGCTGAAGTCGCTTCCGGTGAGGTGTCCGCGCTGCCTGACGAGCCGAACCCGCCCACGCGCATCGTCGTGCGGCACGGCCCCTGGCGCGGGGTTTCGCTTCTCCTCGCGGTGCTCTGCCTGGGGCTGGGCGGAGTGGCGGCCTATCGCGAGTGGGTCTGGCCGGGTGAGGGCTATTGGGTCGCGGTGATGCAGGCGGAGCCGCTGCCGGCCGTCTCGGTCCGGATCGATCCGGACAGCGGCGCCCTGCACCTGCGGTCCTTCGCTCCGGCGCCGCCGGACGGCGAGACCTATCGCCTGTGGCTGGTTTCTCCGGCTTCGGGCGCGCGCTTCATTGGTGCCTTCTCGGCCGGCCTGTCGGAGCGACTGCCGGACCTCGCGCGTCTCGGACGCAAGGGCCTCGCCGGAACCGAACTGGTTGTCACCCGCGAGCCGGTGGAGCGGCCGGACACCTCGGCCGGGCCAGGCACGGCCGTCGTCTACCGCGGGCGGCTGGTGCCGGAATGAACCGTCCGCGCCGCGTGCCGGCTGGCGAGCCGCATTGAGCCTTCACTAACGGGAGAGGTCGGCGGCCGCTGCCCCGTGGCCGGGAGCCTCCTGGGGGATGCTGGGTGCCCCCCCGACCGGTAGGGGAGCCATGGCCGTGCGGTTTCGGCCCAGTGCCTTGCCGGAATAGAGCGCACCGTCGGCCGCGACGATGAGGTCGGCGATGGTGTCCGGCCCGCCGCTTCCCGGCACGAAGGTGGCCGCTCCGACGGTGAGCGTGACACCGATGTTGTAGCCGGCCACTTCGCGAAGCTGCTCTTCCACCAGCAGGCGCAGCCGCTCAGAGGTGGCACGCGCACCTTCCGCGCCGGCCCCCGGCAGCAGGATGCAGAACTCCTCTCCGCCATAGCGCCCGGCGACATCATTGGGCCGGATGCATTGCGGCACCTGAGCGGCGAACCGCTGCAGCGCGAGGTCGCCCACGTCGTGGCCGAAGCGGTCGTTGACCGACTTGAAGTGGTCGAGGTCTGCCAGAAGCAGCGAGAACGGCTGGCGCCGGGCGCGGGCGATGCGCAGCAGTTCCTCGCCCCGCTGCAGGGCGGCGCGGCGATTGAGCAGGCCGGTGAGATCGTCGCGGGAAGCGACCTTCTCGAGCACCATGTACAGGCTGCCGAAGGTCCAGCAGATGGCGAGGCCGAGGCCGAGGATGACCACCAGCACCTCCGCCGGGCCGCCATTGCCCGGCAACGGCAGCAGCCCGAACTGCACGCCGACGCCCCGGACCGTGTAGCCGCCGGCCACCGCGATCAGGACGATGGCCGAAGCGACACGCGAGATGATCGGTCCGCCGCCGGACGTCTGCATCAGGGCGCGTCCCGCTGTCGCACTCCAGCACCCGACCAGAATGGAGGTGATGGTGACCCGGTCGGCCATGTTGTTTCCGCTCCACAGCGACAAGCCGAGGAGGCCTGTGCCGAACAGCGCGACCGCCGCCACGGCGACCAGCCCCCGCGGCCGTTCGTCAAAGACGCGGATGCCGCTGTAGATGAGCCCCATGCCGATGAGGATGCAGCCATTGCCGATCAGCGCGCTGACCGGAAGACCGATGTTGGTGCGCGCGGCGAGGAACACGCAGCCGGTGGTGAGGAACAGGTTGGCAAGCGACCACACCAACAGGCAGGACTGCCGCAACCGCCATCCCGCCAGGAGTTGCAGGGCAGCCAGAAGCAGGCCCACAACGGCCGAGACCGACAACACAGTCTGGACCTGGAAATCCATGTATCGGGCCGCTCCAGGACCGTTCGTCCGCGCAAAAGGAGAAAAGCTGGTTGTATGCGCCAATAGCGTGTAGTGCGCGTGCGCACAAGTCGTTCGTCCTACTATTGTACGGCGTAATTTTGTTTCCGATTGTGCGCATCGTTTTCCCATCCTCCGGCGACCCGGCGGGGGGCCGGAAACCGGGCTGGCCGGTGCTTTCGGGCGGCGCAGCCTTCGCTATGATGCGCCGGCGCGGACGGGCCGGCGGCGCTGGATTCGTTCGTGGGGAGACGACCCGCCGCCCGTGACGTCCCACCGCCTCGTGAACTCCCTGCCGCGCGAGAAATCCCTGCGAGGATAAAATGGCCGATCCGACCCTTCCCCGCCCCGTCGACCGGGCCCTGGACCCGGCTTTCCGCCACGGCCAGTCCACCGAGCCGAACTACTCGGGCGTCGCCTCCTTCCTGCGCCGGCGCTATGCCCGCGACGGGGGCGGAGCCGAAGTGGTCGTCTGGGGGGTGCCCCTCGATGTGGCGGTGTCGAACCGGCCCGGCACGCGGTTCGGACCGCGCGCGATCCGCGCCGCGTCCTCCATCCTGGATGGCGATCCCTTCTACCCTTTCGGCTTCGATCCGTTCGAGAAGCTGGACGTCGCCGATGGCGGGGATTGCGTGTTCGACTACGGACTGCCGGCCGGTATCCCCGGTGCCATCGCGGCGCAGGCGGCCGCCCATTACGCCCGCGGCAGCCACCTCGTGACCCTCGGCGGCGACCATTTCCTCACCTATCCCATCCTGCGGGCACTCACGGCACGCCTCGGCCAGCCGGTGGCGCTGGTGCAGTTCGACGCCCATCAGGACACCTGGGACGACGCTGGGGACCGGGTAGACCACGGCACCATGATTACCCGGGCGGTGAAGGACGGGCTCATCCGGGTCGACCGTTCGATCCAGGTGGGCATCCGGACCCACGCGCCGCGCAGCTACGGCATCGAGATCGTCCACGGCAACGTGGCGGGCGAGATGGGGCCCGCGGCGCTGGCGCGGCACATCTGCGAGCGGGTGGGGGATGCGCCGGTCTATCTGAGCTTCGATATCGACGCCCTCGACCCCGCCTTTGCGCCCGGCACCGGCACGCCGGTGTGCGGTGGCCTCTCCACCCGCGAGGTGATCGCCTGCCTCAGGCGCCTCGGTGCGCTCGACCTCAAGGGGTTTGACGTGGTGGAGGTGTCCCCGCCCTACGACCATGCGGAGATCACGGCGCTCGCCGGCGCGACGCTCGCCTCGCTCTATCTGTGCCTGCTGGCGGAACGCAAGGAGGGGGGGCGCTCGCCGGCGCTTTAGGCGAAAGGCGCAGGCAGGATGGCAGTACCTTTTGCGGTGCGAACCGGATAAGGAAAGGCCTCACTGAGCGTCAGCCGCGGCCGGGGAGGGAAGAGATGGGGAAGGGGCCTGCCGTCTCGGCCTATGTCCTGCCGGTCCTGGGTGGTCTGCTGGCGCTGACGTTCTTCCTGTGGCCGGGCGTCTCGCCAGCCGCATCCGGCGTCCTGCCGGGATTGCTTGCCATAGGCTCGGTCGCGCTCCTGTGCGGCTCGGCCTTCTCGGCCGTCGGCCATGCGGATGTGGTGGAGGCCCGGCTTGGCCAGCCGTGGGGCACCCTGGTCCTCACGCTCTCGGTCACCGTCATCGAGGTCTCGGTGATGGCCTCCATGATGCTCAACGGAGAGAATAACCCAACGCTCGCCCGCGAATCGGTGCTCTCCGTGCTGATGATCGTGAATGCCGGCATCGTCGGCCTGTGCCTCCTGCTGGGCAGCATCCGCCACCGTGAGCAGACCATCCAGCAGCAGGGCGTCTCGGGCTATCTCTCGGCGACGATCGCCCTCGGGGTGATGCTGCTGATCCTGCCCAGCGAGACGCGGGCAGGGGCGTCCGGCATCTTCTCGCCGTTCCAGCTCATCTACATGTCGGCGATCGCGCTCGCCCTCTACGCGGCCTTTCTCTACATGCAGACGGTCCGCCACCGCGAGCATTTCAACGCGCAGCCGGAAGGCCACGCGGAAGCGCCCCCGGAGTTGCCGGCTTTCCTGCGTGCCGTCTTAATGCTCCTGGGGAGCCTCGGGGCGGTGGTGGCGCTCTCCGGCTGGGTGGCGATTTCGTTCGAGGATTTCCTCGCCCATTTCGCCCTGCGCGATCCCGATGCCGTGACCGGCGCGCTCGTGGCGACGCTCATTCTTCTCCCGGAAGGCCTGTCGGCCGTGCGCGCCGCCGCCCGCAACCATCTGCAGCATTCTCTCAACATCGCCCTCGGCTCGGCGCTCGCCACGGTGTCGCTGACCATCCCGGCCATGGCGTTCATCAGCGTCATGATCGGGCGGCCCATGGTGCTCGGCCTCGACAACGAGGACCGGACCATGTTGCTGCTCACCTTCGTCCTCTCGGTGCTGTCCTTCGGCACGGGAAAGACCAATGCGCTCAATGGCGTGGTCCACCTGATCGTGTTCTGCGTCTATGTGATGCTGCTGTTTGCCCCCTAAAGCGCGGATCGGCCCCTGTCCGGCGGTGGACATCGGGCGGGGCGGATGGCATGTTCCGCGCGACTTGAACGAGGCGCGGGCCGTGAAGAACCTTCTGCTCTACATCTTCACCTGGTGGAACAAGCAGACCGTCGGCACCATGTGGTGGACGAAGCGGTTCGGTGAGCTTGTGGGCGAGGACGAGTTCGGCAATCGCTACTATCGCACCAAGGGCGGCGCGGTTGACCCGACGCTGGGTTTCGAGCGCCGCTGGGTCATCTATCCCGGCTACGCCGAAGCCTCGACCATTCCGCCCGGCTGGTGGGGCTGGATCCACCACCGCGTGGATACCCCGCCGGTGGACGAGACCTACACCCCCCGCTCCTGGCAGAAGCCGCACCGCCGCAACATGACCGGCACGCCCGGCGCCTACCGTCCCAAGGGATCGGTGCTGGCCGGCGGCCTGCGTCCCCGCGTCACGGGCGACTACAAGGCCTGGACGCCCGGCGAATAGGCCGGCCCCGCGCATTGGGATCCCGCCCCTCGTGGCACGGATTGCTTTCTGAGGCGGCTCCCCCGGTGCCGCCTTGCCACCGCCTGATTCAGGCGGTCAGAAGGGGAGAGAGGCCGGACCGCTTCCCGGTCGCGCCGCCTTCATTCCACGGGTCCACAGACTGATGCGCTTCCTCTGCTCCGTTTCGCTGCTGGCCGCCGGCCTGATTGCCGCCGCGATGCCTCAGGCGCTGGCGCAGAGCCGCGGCACCATCGAGCAGACGCCCCTGCCGCCGCCCGGAACGATTCCCAACCAGCGCCCGCTGCCCGCGGTGCCCAACAGCGTTCCGGTGATCTCCGCCCCGCCCGCAGCTCCCGCGCAGCGTCCGGCGGCCCCGGCCGCCATCCAGCGGGCGCCCGCGCCACCGCCGCCGGCCGCCGCGCAACAACAGCAGCCGCCGCAGGCGGGCTTTCAGCCGGCCCCTCCCGGCGATGAGGGCGACGTGGTGGTGGTGCAGCCGCCGACGCAGAAGATCGCCAACGACTTTGCGGTCTATGCCGGCCTCGACAAGATCACCGGCCGGATCACCTCGTTCGATATTGCCATCGGCGAGACGGCCCAGTTCGGCGCCCTGCAGGTGACGCCGCGCGTCTGCTACACGCGCCCCGCCACCGAGACGCAGAACACCACCTCCTTCACCGAAGTGAACGAGGTCACCCTGCAGGGGCAGGCCAAGCGGATTTTCACCGGCTGGATGTTCGCGGCGAGCCCAGGCCTGCACGCGGTGGAGCACCCGATCTATGACGTGTGGCTGATCGGCTGCAAGGCGCCCTCTCCGGTCACGGCGCGGGGCCAGCAGTAGAAGTCGCCTTCCGCCTCAAGCGCGTGCTCCAGCAGCTTGTGATAGTGGCGGCGTGACACCTCCAGTGCCCCGAAGGTCTTGAGGTGGCTAGTGACGAACTGGGTATCCAGCAGCCGGAAGCCGCCGGCGATCAGCCGTCCCACCAGATGCACAAGCGCCACCTTGGAGGCGTCCCGCTCCCGGTGGAACATGCTCTCGCCGAAGAAGGCGCCACCCAGCCGCACCCCATAGAGCCCGCCCACCAGCCGCCCGTCGCGCCAGGCTTCCACTGTGTGGCAGCGGCCGCGGGCGAACAGTTCGCCGTAGAGGCGGCGGATCGGCGCGTTGATCCAGGTCTTGTCACGGCCTTCCTGGGGCTCGGCGCAGCCGTCGATCACCGCCTCGAAGTCGCTGTCCACGCGGACCTCGAACTTGTCCGCGCGCACGGTCCGGGCGAGGCGGGAGGAAACGTGGAAGGCATCAAGGGGGATGATGCCGCGCCGCTCGGGCTCGATCCAGTAGAGGCCGGGATCGTCGGCGCTCTCGGCCATCGGGAAGATGCCGCAGGCATAGGCCTTCAGCAGCACATCGGGCGTGATCTCGACGATCTGATCGTTGGGCCGGCTCATGGAGGTTCATCCTACCAGCAAATGGAGCGGCCGTGTGGCGTCCCGCCCCAGTTCCCGGAGGGTCCTGCGACCCTTTGACACGCAGAATGGGGCGCCGGTTCCCCTCTCACCCCCGCTTCAGGAAGTCACCGATGCGCCGGACGGCTTCCGCCATGTCGGGGCCGGAGCCGGCATACGAGAAGCGCAGGAACTGGCGGCCGTGGAACGGATCGAAATCCACCCCCGGCGTCGCCGCCACATGGGCCGCGTCCAGCAGGCTGCGGGCGAAGGCGGCCGAATCGTCGGTGAAGTCGGAGACGTCGGCATAGAGGTAGAAGGCGCCGTCGGCCGGCAGGAAGCGGCCGAGGCCTGCGGCGGGCAGCCCTTCGGTCAGGATGCGCCGGTTCTCGACATAGGTTGCCTTCACTTGATCCATCTCGGCGCGGCCCTCGAAGGCGGCGTCGGCGGCGATCTGGGACAGGGTGGGCACCGAAATCGAGAAATTCTGCTGAAGCCGCTCCATGGTGCGCGAGACGCCCGGCGGCACCACCATCCAGCCGACGCGCCAGCCGGTCATGCAGAAGTATTTGGAGAAGGAGTTGATGACGGTCACATCGTCGCCGATCTCCACCGCGCTCACCGCCGGGAAGGCGTAATCGAGCCCGTGGTAGATTTCGTCAGAGACGAAGGCGAGGCCGAGGTCGCGGGCGCAGGCGTGGAGCGCGGTCAGGGCGGCGCGGTCCATCATGGTGCCGGTGGGATTGGCGGGGCTCGCCACCAGAACGCCCTTGAGCGGCCCGGCCCGGTGCGCTTCCATCAGCCGCTCGGCGGTCAAAGCATGGCGATCTTCTGCGCGGGTCTCGATCAGCACCGGCTCGCAGCCGAGCGCCGACAGGACGTGGCGGTAGGGCGGATAGCCCGGCGCCGCGATGGCCACGCGATCTCCCGGCTCGAACAGGGCCAGGAAAGCCAGGATGAAGCCACCCGACGACCCATTGGTCACGACGATCCGCTCCGGATCGACGCAGACGCCGTGCTGCTCTTCGTAATGGCGGGCGATGCGCGCCCGAAGGGCCGGGATACCGAGGGCGGCGGTATAGCCCACCTGTCCGGCTGCCAACGCGGCGGCCGCCGCCTGCCGCGCGACGAGCGGTGCCGGGGCCGCCGGCTGGCCAACCTCCAGATGGATCACATGCCCGCCCTGCGCCTCGATCCGGGCGGCGTGCTCCATCACGTCCATGACGATAAAGGGCTCGACCGCACTGCGCCGGGAGAGGAGGGGAAGAACCTGCCGCATTGCCGAAATTCCGTTGCGTTCCTGCGGGTGAAGGCCGCGCCGATGCTCGCGCTGCCGTGCTGCCGCCTTATTCTGCCTGTCCCTGAGGCGGGTTCGCCCCAACGTGAAGGCCAGCGGATTGACCTCGGCTTTCGCCGACGCCAGTGTCCGGCAATCTCGTAGCCTGTGCCCCGGAGCGAGCCAAGGCGGATATGGCTTTAGTCCCTGCGTGAATGGCGGCTTGCGTGGTGGTTGACGGAATGGATCGAGCCCGAGCGGAACAGCGGATCGGATTGGCGGAGCGTGTGGGGGGCGGGCTGCGCACCGCCGGACGCGTGCTGTGTCTTGCTGCGGCGACGGCCCTTCCGGTGCAGGCGACATGGACTGTTGCCGCCCGCGCGCAGGAACAGGCCCCCCAGTCGGCGCCGCAGACCATCCAGGACACCGAGATCGAGGCGCTGCTCAAGGACTATACCCGCCCCATCCTCAAGGCGGCGGGGCTTGCCCAGCAGAACGTCGAGGTGGTGCTCATCTCCAGCCGGGCCTTCAACGCCTTCGTGGCCGATGGCCGGCGCATCTTCGTGAACACCGGCGCGCTCGTCGATTCGGTGACGCCCAACCAGATCATCGGTGTGCTCGCCCACGAGACCGGCCATATCGCCGGCGGCCACCTCGCCCGGATGCGGGAGCAGATCGCCGGTGCGCAGACCATGGCGATCGTCGCCATGCTTCTGGCGGCGGGCGGCGTCGCGGCCGGCGCGGCGAGCGGCATGAACGGCCGGGACGTCGGCAACATGGGCGCTGCCGCAATGTCGGCGCCGCAGGAGATGATCCGCCGCTCGCTGCTCTCCTATCAGCGCGGCGAGGAATCCGCCGCCGACCGCTCGGCAGTGAAGTATCTCAATGCCACTGGCCAGTCCGCCAAGGGCATGCTGCAGACGTTCGAGCGCTTCCAGAACGACCAGCTTTTCATCAGCCAGCGGATCGATCCCTACGCCCTGAGCCATCCCATGGCCCGCGAGCGTATCGCCGCGCTGGAACAACTGGCCAAGGCGAGCCCCTATTACGAGGTCAAGGACCCCCCGGCCCTGCAGGCGCGCCACGACATGATGCGCGCGAAGCTCATCGGCTTCATGGAGCGTCCCGAGGCGGTGGCACGCCGTTACCCGCCCTCCGACGGCTCCATGGCGGCCCAGTATGCGCGTGCCATCTCGGCCTACCGCTTCGGCAATGTGGATTCGTCCATCCGCCAGATCGACGCCCTCATCGCCAAGGAGCCGTCGAACCCCTATTTCTACGAGCTCAAGGGGCAGGCGCTGCTTGAGGCCGGGCGCGCGAGCGATTCCGTCGCACCGCTCCGCAAGGCTGTGCAGATGACCAATGGCGCGCCGCTCATCCGCGCCATGCTGGGGCAGGCGCTCGTGCAGTCGGGCAACCAGACCTACACCCAGGAAGCCATCCGCGAACTGGTGCAGGCGACCCAGCGTGATCCGAACTCCCCGTCCGCTTGGCGCTCGCTCGCGCTGGCCTATGGCCGTTCAGGCGATACGGCCAATGCGGACCTCGCGTCCGCGCAGTCCTATTTCGCGTCCGGCGACTTCAAGCTCGGCCGGGAACTCGCGGCCCGCGCCCGGACCAAGTTTCCGCAGGGCTCGCCCGGCTGGCTCAAGGCCGACGATCTCGTGAATTTCAAACCGCCCGCATCGGCCGCCAATCAGCGCTGATGCTCAAAGACAGCTTTTCACCCAAGGAGCCCCGCATGTTCTCCCCCACGGGCCTGGCCCGAACCGGCTTTCGGCACCTCGCCGCCCGCCTTTCCGCGCTGGCGCTGGCCGCCCTGCCGGCCCTCTTCCTTGCCGCCAGCCCGGCCGCAGCCTTCACGGACGAGGAGAAGAAGGAACTCGGCGGCATCATCCGCGAGTATCTGATCCAGAACCCGGAAGTGCTCCAGGAAGCCATCTCCGTGCTGGAAAGCCGGCAGATGGTGGCCGATGCGACCCAGCGCAGCAAGGCGGTGGCCGAGCTGAAGCCGCTGCTGTTGTCGAGCCCGCGCGGCATCGTCGCCGGCAATCCGCAGGGCGACGTCACGCTGGTCGAGTTCTTCGACTACAATTGCGGCTATTGCAAAAAGGCGCTGTCGGACCTTCAGGACCTCATCAAGCAGGATCCGAAGCTGCGCGTGGTGCTGAAGGAGTTCCCGGTGCTCGGCCAGGGCTCGGTCGAGGCCGCGCAGGTGGCCGTCGCCGTGCGCATGGTGGCCCCCGAGAAGTACATGGCGTTCCATCAGGCCCTTCTCGGCGGTCGCGGCCAGGCCGATCGCGCCAAGGCGCTGGCGGCGGCGAAGGAGGTCGGCATCGACCCGGCGCTGATCCAGAAGCAGGCCACTTCGCCCGAGCTGAACGCCACCCTCGACGAGAGCATGAAGATCGCCGAGGCGCTCTCGCTTAACGGCACGCCGTCCTACGTGATCGGCGATCAGGTGGTGATCGGCGCCGTCGGCTTCGACAAGCTGAAGGCCGCTGTCGCCGACGCCCGCAGCAAGCAGACGGGTAAGTAGAAGGGGCGTCACCCGCCCGAATGCTCACGGATGGGGGCGGCCGCCTTGGCCGCCCGTTCCGCGGGCACTCTTTCCATCGGGCGCGCGCACCCCTATAAGGCTGCGACCCGGCCGACAGGAGGCCGGTGGCAGATCACGCACGGATGACAGAAACCGTCCACGTCCTGAACGGGCCCAACCTCAACCTGCTCGGTACCCGCGAGCCCGGCATCTATGGCGCGGCGACGCTTGCCGATGTCGAGGCGCTGTGCCGGGCCGAGGGCGAAGCGCTGGGCTTCGACATCGTCTTCCGCCAGACCAATTCGGAAGGCGCGCTGGTGGATTTCATCCAGGCGGCCCGCGGTGCGCGGGGCATTGTCCTCAACGCCGCTGCCTACACCCACACCTCCGTCGCGCTGCGCGACGCGGTGTCCGCGGTGGGGGTGGCGACCATCGAGGTGCATTTGTCCAACGTGTTCGCACGGGAAGACTTCCGCCACCATTCCTACCTGTCGCCCGTCGTCCGCGGAGTGATCTGCGGCTTCGGACCCCAGAGCTATGTGCTGGGCCTGCGCGCCATCGCCGGCCTGCCGCAGACCCCTTAAGATCCCTCAACGCCCTCGCGCGGCCCTTTGGCCGGCCAGAGCCAGGAACATCATGAAGCCCTCCAACCCTCCCATCGACACCGCCATCGTCAAGGAGATCGCCGATCTCCTCTCGGGCAGCGACCTGACCGAGATCGAGGTGGAGCACGAGGGCCTGCGCATCCGCGTGGTGCGCGCGCCCGCCCCGGTCACCATCGCCCAGGGATCACCCTACGCCGCTCCTTATCCGGCGGCCGACCCCGTCGCAGCGGCCGCGCCGGCTGTCGCGGCCGAGGCCCCTGCGGACCTCTCCAAGCATCCCGGCGTCGTTGCCTCCCCCATGGTGGGCACCGCCTATCTCGCCGCCGAGCCCGGCGCCGCCCCCTTCATCGAGGTGGGTGCGAGCGTGCGCGAGGGGCAGACCGTGCTCATCGTCGAGGCGATGAAGACCATGAACGCCATCCCCGCGCCGCGCTCCGGCACCGTGACGCGCATCCTCGTGGGCAACGCGCAGCCGGTGGAATACGGCGAGCCCCTGCTCATCATCGAATGAGCGCGACCGGACGAGGCAGGCCCACCCGCAGGCACCCACAAGGCACGCACCGCTGATGTTCAGAAAAATCCTCATCGCCAACCGCGGCGAGATCGCGCTGCGCATCCTGCGCGCCTGCAAGGAGCTGGGCATCGCGACGGTGGCGGTGCATTCCACCGCCGACGCCGACGCCATGCACGTGCGCCTTGCGGACGAGAGCGTCTGCATCGGCCCGCCGCCAGCCCGCGAGAGCTATCTCAACATTCCCTCGCTGCTCGCTGCCTGCGAGATCACCGGGGCGGATGCGGTGCATCCGGGCTACGGCTTCCTCGCCGAAAACGCTCGCTTCGCCGAGATTCTGGCCGATCACAACATCCATTTCATTGGGCCCAAGGCGGAGCACATCCGCATCATGGGCGACAAGATCGAGGCCAAGAAGACAGCGCAGGCCCTCGGCATCCCCGTGGTGCCCGGCTCTGACGGCGGCATCCATTCGGATGAGGAGGCGCACCGCGTCGCCGCCGAAATCGGCTTTCCGGTGCTGGTGAAGGCCGCCGCTGGCGGCGGCGGGCGCGGCATGAAGGTGGCCCTGACCGCCGACGACCTGTCGCAGGCCCTCTCTACCGCCCGCACGGAGGCGAAGGCCGCCTTCGGCGACGATGCCGTCTATCTGGAGAAATACCTCGGCACCCCGCGCCACATCGAGGTGCAGGTGCTGGGCGACGGGAAGGGCCACGCCATCCATCTCGGCGAGCGCGACTGCTCGCTCCAGCGCCGCCATCAGAAGGTGTGGGAAGAGGCGCCGTCCCCCGTCATCACCGCGGCCCAGCGGGCCCAGATCGGCGAGACCTGCGCCAGCGCCATGCGCAAGCTCGGCTATCTCGGCGTCGGCACGATCGAATTCCTCTACGAGAACGGCGAGTTCTACTTCATCGAGATGAACACCCGCATCCAGGTGGAGCATCCGGTGACGGAGATGGTCACCGGCATCGACCTCATCAACGAGCAGATCCGCGTCGCCGCCGGCGAGGAGCTGACGCTGAAGCAGAGCGACGTGGTGATGGAAGGCCACGCCATCGAGTGCCGCGTGAACGCCGAGCACCCGACCACCTTCCGCCCCTCGCCGGGCAAGATCACGCACTATCACGTGCCCGGAGGCCTCGGCATCCGCGTCGATTCCAACGCCTATCAGGGCTACGTCATCCCGCCCACCTACGACAGCCTCGTGGGCAAGCTCATCGTCCACGGCAAGACGCGGGACGAGTGCCTGCGCCGGCTGCGCCGGGCGCTGGACGAGTTCGTGGTGGACGGCATCGACACGACACTACCCCTGTTCCGCACGCTGGTGCGCACCCGCGCCATCGCCGAGGGGCAGTACGACATCCACTGGCTGGAGCACTTCCTCGCGGAGGGCGAAGGCAAGACCGTCGGCTGACGAAAGCCATCTGACACCGCTCCCAGAATGAAAAAGCCCGGCGTGATCGCCGGGCTTTTTGTTTCAGGAGAGGCGCCTGCTCAGCCGAACTTGGCCGCCCGCTTGAGCTGGGCCGCCGCCGCCGCAAGCTCGCGCACCTTGGCGAAGTTGCCGGCGCGGATCGCATCGGTCGGCACCACCCAGGAGCCGCCTACGGCCACCACGTTGGGCAGGGCGAGATAGTCGCCCGCATTCGCGGGGCCGATGCCGCCCGTCGGGCAGAAGCGCAGGTGGGGCAGGGGGCCGGCAATGGACTTCAGGAAGGCTGCGCCCCCCGAGGCCTCGGCCGGGAAAAACTTCAGCACCTCAAAGCCCAATTCCGCCAGCCGCATGGCCTCGGACGCCGTGGCGCAGCCGGCCATCACCGGAATCGGCGTCTCGGTGAAGGCGGCCGCCAGCTCCGGCGTCGTACCCGGGCTGACGAGGAAGGTGGCACCGGCATCGATGGTCGCTTCGATCTGCGCGCGGGTTGTGACGGTGCCGGCGCCGGCGATGGCACCTTCCACCTCGGCAGCGATCAGGCGCAGGGCTTCCAGCGCCACCGGCGTGCGCAGCGTGACTTCGATCAGCGGCAGGCCGCCCTCCACAAGCGCGCGGGCCAGCGGCACGGCATCCTCAAGGCGCTCGATGACCACCACCGGCACCACCGGGGCCTTGGCGACGAAGGGAAGGGGGCTCGGAAGGGTCATGGGGTATCTCCGTTAAATCGGTTGAAGCGCAGTCCTGCCGCCGTGTCGAGCCCAATCGCTGCGCTCATCCCACGTCGAAGGTCACGCCCTGGGCCAGCGGCAGGCTCGAGCCGTAGTTGATGGTGTTGGTCGCGCGGCGCATGTACGCCTTCCAGCTGTCGGAGCCCGCCTCGCGTCCGCCGCCGGTCTCCTTCTCGCCGCCGAACGCGCCCCCGATTTCCGCGCCGGACGGGCCGATGTTCACGTTCGCGATACCGCAATCCGACCCTGCCGCCGAGAGGAAACGTTCCGCCTCCCGCAGGTCCGTGGTGAAGATGGCCGAGGCGAGGCCTTGCGGCACCTCGTTGTTGAGGCGGATTGCGTCGGCAAGGTCGGTGTAGCGCAGCACATAGAGGATGGGCGCGAAGGTCTCTGCCGCCACCGTGTCCGTCTGCGCCGGCATTTCCACCAGCGCGGGGCGGACATAATAGCCATCGAGCGCGAACTCGGCCCCCAGCCGCTCCCCGCCAGTGACGATGCCGCCGGCTGCGCGCGCGGCTTCCAGAGCCACCTGCATGGCCTCGAACGCGCCGGCATCGATGAGCGGACCCACCAAAGTCCCCTCCGCGCGGGGATCGCCCACGCTCACAGAGGCATAGGCCGACTTCAGGCGGGGCAGGAGCGCGTCATAGACGCTGTCATGCACCATCAGCCGACGCAGGGTGGTGCAGCGCTGGCCGGCCGTGCCCATGGCGGCGAAGGCGACGGCGCGCAGCGTCAGGTCGAGATCAGCGGAGGGGCAGACGATGGCGGCATTGTTGCCGCCCAGTTCGAGGATCGCGCGCCCGAAGCGCTGGGCCACGCGCGGCCCCACATGCCGGCCCATGGCGGTGGAGCCGGTGGCGGAAATGACAGGCACCCGCGCATCGTCCACCAGCGCCTCTCCCGCCGCGCGGCCGCCCAGCACGAGGGTGGAGAGCCCCTCCGGCACACCGCCGAAGCGGTCGGCGGCGCGGGAGAAGATGGCGTCCACGGCGAGGGCGGTGAGGGGCGTCTTTTCCGATGGCTTCCACACCACCGAATTTCCGCAAACCAGCGCCAGCGCGGCATTCCACGCCCACACGGCGACGGGAAAGTTGAAGGCCGAGATGACGCCCACCACCCCTATGGGGTGCCAGGTCTCCATCATCCGGTGGTCTGGCCGCTCGGTGGCGATGGTGAGGCCGTGAAGCTGCCGGGAGAGGCCGGTGGCGAAGTCGCAGATGTCGATCATCTCCTGCACCTCGCCGAGGCCCTCGGACGTGATCTTGCCGGCCTCCAGCGTCACCAGCGCGGCAAGGTCGGCCTTGGCCGCGCGCAACTCCTCGCCGAACAGGCGCACGAGTTCGCCGCGCCGCGGCCCCGGCACCAGGCGCCACTGGAGGAAGGCGGCATGGGCCCGGCCGATGGCCTCCTGGACCGCGGGCGCGTCCATCTCCGTGATGCGGGCAATGACTTCCCCGGTCAGCGGCGTCACTGCCTCGCGCGTCCCTTTGAGGCGGTCGGCCGGGATGCCGAGCCGCGCCAACAGGGCGTCTGAGTCCGCTTCGATTTCGCCGGTGACGGGAAAGCGCGCCATGGTCGTCTCCTCATTCTGATTTGGCCTGTTCTAGCCGTCCCGTAGGGCCGCGGGAACCATCGCGCGCGGGGCAGGGTTTTGGGCGAGGGGGGCGAAGCGCGCGTGCGCGCCGACTTTTGCGCGGAGGAACGAGAATGCCCCACGCCACCAACCCGAGCCCGATCACCGCCGAGCCCGGCCAAACCGCCAATGCCTTGCAGGGCCTCTCCGATACCGAGCGCGATCGCATTCGCTGGCGCGCCCACGCGCTTTGGCGGGACGACGGCTGCCCGCAGGGCCGCGACCGCGAATATTGGGAGCGGGCGGAACTGGAAGTCCTGAAAGGCCGGCGCTCTTACTGAGGAGGCTTCAAATGCCAGCAAAATCAAAGGCCCAGCAGATGGCGGCCGGCGCCGCCCTGTCCGTCAAGAAGGGCGAGCGCAAGAAATCTTCCCTCAAGGGGGCCTCCCGCCAGATGGTGGACTCCATGAGCGAGAAGGAGCTTCATGACCTTGCCGCGACCAAGCAGAAGGGCAAGCCGTCCCATGTCTCCAAAGACTGACCGGTAAGCGGTCCATGGCGCCGCGCGCCTTCTGGAAGGGCTACCTGAAGCTCTCGCTCGTGACCTGCCGGGTGGCCATGACACCGGCCACGTCAGAGCGGGAAAAGCTGCGTTTTCACACCCTGAACCGGGAGACGGGCAACCGCATCGTCTCCCGATACGTGGACGAGGGCTCGGGCAAGCCGGTTGCCGAGGCGGACGAGGCGCGCGGCTACCAGACGGGCGATGACAGCTATGTGCTTGTCGAGGATGAAGAACTCGACGACATCGCGCTCGAGTCGACCCGCACGATCGACATCGAGAGCTTCGTCCCGCGCGACAGCATCGGCTGGGTCTACCTGGACAAGCCGCACTATCTCGTTCCCGACGACGCCGTTGGGGCGGAAGCCTTTGCCGTCATCCGCTCCGCCATGGAGGAAACAAAGACGGCCGCGCTCTCGCGCCTGGTCATGTATCGCCGCGAGCGCGGCGTAATGCTGGAGCCGCGCGCGAGCGGGCTCATCCTGTGGACCTTGCGCTACGGGGATGAGGTGCGCGAATTCGATGGCGCGCCGGAAGCGCGGGAGGCACCGGACAAGGCTGCGCTCGGCCTCGTCAAGACGCTGATTTCCGAGCGCACGCAAGCCTTTGAACCGGAGATGGTACATGACCCCGTGCAGGCGGGGCTCATGGATCTCATCGCCTCCAAGCGCAAGAAGCGTCCGGCGAAGAAGGCAGCCAAGCCAGCCCCCGAGGCTCCCACCGGCGGCAATGTGGTGAGCATCATGGATGCGTTGCGCCGCAGCCTTTCCGCGGAGAAGGGCAAGCGAAAGTAGCGCCACGCTATTCTGGCAACGGCACCGCGGCGGCGCGGAAATCGCCCCATGGGTCCTGGCTGAGATTCATAAGCCGCGCCATGGCGTTGCCGACATTGAAATGCTGCGGGCCGATGGCCTCGCCCAGCTCCTCCCACGCCAGCGGCATGGACACCGGGGCCCCCGGCCGCGCCCGTGTGGAATAAGGTGCCACCGCCGTCGCGCCCCGCTGGTTACGCAAATAATCTATGAGAATCCGACCCTTGCGCTTGGCCTTGCTGATGGTGGCGACGAAATGCTCCGGGCTGTCAGCCGCCATTTCCTCGGCCATCTGCTTGGTGAAGGCCTTCAAACGGGTCCAGTCGGCCTTGGGCCGGAGCGGCGCACAGACGTGCAGGCCCTTGCCCCCGGAGGTTTTCAGGAAGGCGGAAAGGCCTTTTTTCTCAAGCCGTTGCTTCACTTCCTGAGCCGCAACGATCACGTCCCGCCACGGCACATCGTCGGCGGGATCAAGGTCCATGGTGAGGATGTCCGGCCGCTCCCAGTCCGCCAGCGTCGCCCCGAATGGGTGGATCTCCAGGGCCGCGCCCTGGACCAGCGCCGTCAGGCCGTCGAGGTCGCGAATGGCGAGGTAGGGGGCTTCATCCTTCTCCTTCGGATCGGGCACCTGGAGGATGTTCTTGTCCAGTCCCTTCCACGGGTGCTTCTGGAAAAACCGTTGACCGTCAATGCCTTCCGGGCAGCGCACCAGCGCCAGAGGGCGGCCGGTGACGAACGGGGCCATGGTGCGCCAGACCTGCGCGTAATAGTCCGCCAGCCCTTCCTTGGTGAGGCCGACATCCGGCCAATAGACCCGGTCCGGATGGGTGAGACGCACCCGGCGCTGGGGCGCGGGTGGATCGGAAGTCTTTGTTTCGGCAGGCTTTTCCCGAACGATCTCCGTCGCCGGCTTGTCTTCGCGCAGGCCGCGGAAGGCGGCGTGGCGTAGGTGGCCGTCGCCGGTCCAGGCACCGAATTCCACCTCCGCCACATGGCGTGGCTCAACGAAGGTGACGCCCCGCGTTTCCTCTGCGGTCAGCTTCCCGGAGAAGGGAGAAACATCAGTCTTTTCAGAGGCTAACAGCTTGTAGAGATCGGCCGCGACGCGCTGGGTGAAGCCCGTTCCGACGCGTCCCACATAGCGCAGCTTGCCGGTCTCGAACACCCCCAGCGCCAGCGAGCCGACGGCGGTGCGCGAGGTGGTGGAGGGGACGAAGCCGCCGACCACAAACTCCTGTCGTTCCAAGCACTTGGACTTGATCCAGTCGCGCGTCCGGCCGCTGTGGTAGGGGGCATTCTTCAGTTTCGAGACAACCCCTTCGAGGCTCAGGCGGCAGGCGTGGCGCAGGACGAGGGCGCCGTCGTCCTCGAAATGGGCGCTGTAGCGCACCTTGTCCCCCGTTTCGCCCACCAGTTTTTCCAGCAAGTCCTTGCGATCCTTGAGGGGGAGCGGGGTCAGGTCGTGGCCGTCGAGGTGGAGAAGATCGAAGACGTAATAGACGAAACGGTCGCTGCGCCCCTCCGAAAGGTCGGCTTGAAGGGCGGAGAAATCGGTGGCGCCATTGCCGGATTCCACGACGATTTCACCATCGAAAAGCGCGGTTCGGATGGGGAATCGGGTGAGTTCGGCAGGGATGCCGGTGCCGAATCGGTCAGTCCAGTCGAGTCCGGTGCGGGTGAGCAGGCGCACCTTGCCGTTTTCGACCCGCGCCTGGATGCGATAGCCGTCGAACTTGATCTCGTGGAGGTATCTTGTGCCGGCCGGCGCCTTGGTCGTGAGAGTCGCCAGCGCGGGGGGCACGAAGGCGGGGAGGGGGGCGGCCTTCGCGCCCTTCGGGAGGGTGAGTGGAGCGCCGGTGTTCCCCCTCGCGCCATCGGGTGGGGGATCGTCGGCGGGCGGGGCAGGGGACTTCGCCATGGGGGACTTCACCACGGTGGATTTGGCCCCGGCCTTCTTCGTAGCCGCCCCGGCCTTGGCGGCGCGCTTCTTCGGCGGGGGATCATCCTCTGAAAGGGCGTCCACGGCCCGGCCGGAGACGACGGAGAGCGGCTCCTCCTCGAGGATGTCCGGCGCGCCCTCAGGTCGGGCGAATGCGTCCTCGGCCTTGATGAGGAGCCAGTTCTCCTTCTTCTCCCCGCCGCGCGGGTGCATCCGCACCAGATGCCAGCGGCCGTGGAGCTTTTCGCCGTCGAGGCTGAATTCCATATGCCCCTTGGCATAGGCCTTGTGGGGATCGCCGATGGGGGTCCAGGTGCCGCGGTCCCAGATGATGACGTTGCCGCCGCCATACTGGCCCTTGGGAATGGTGCCCTCGAAGCCGCCGTAGTCGAGGGGATGGTCCTCCACATGCACGGCAAGGCGCTTCTCGCCGGGCACGAGGCTGGGGCCGCGGGTGACGGCCCAGCTCTTCAGTACGCCATCCATCTCCAGCCGGAAGTCATAATGCAGGCGCCGCGCCGCATGCTTCTGGATGACGAACGAGCCTTCCGGCCGCGCGGCTTCACCCTTCGCCTTGCGCCGGGCGGCGCCGGAGGGCTCGGGGGTGGCGGCGAAGTCGCGCTTGGCGCGGTAGCGGTCAAGGTCGGCCATGGCTCAGCTCGCCTTGCGGGTGGTCTTGCGGGAGGGCGCGGGTTTCTCGGCGGCGGCCTTCTTGTCGGCCTTGGCTTTGGCGGGCGCCTTCTTGCCGCTTCCGCCGGCGGCCTTCCCGTTCGCGCCACCGGTGGCCTTGGCGCTGGCGCGCAGGGCCTCCAGCAGGTCCACCACCTTTTCTTCCTTGCGCGGCGGCGCCTTGGGCAGGGGCTTGCCCTCCATCTTGGCGCGCACCAGCTCGGCCAGGGCAGCCTCGTAGCGGTCCGGATAGGCGTCGGGATCGAATTTGCCGGCCTTGGTCTTGATGATGTGGGTCGCGAGATCGCGCATCTCGCCGGTGATCTTCACCTCCGGCACGTCGGCGAAGGCCTCCTGCGCCGAGCGTACCTCGTAGTCGAAGGAGAGGGTGGAGGCGAGCAGCGCACTGCCCTCGCCGGTGGGGCGGATGAGCAGCCGGCGGACGCGGCGGAACAGCAGCGCCTCCCCCAGCGCCGCCACCTTCTGGGCGGCCATGCCGCGCTTCAGGAGGTCGAACACCTCGGCGGCGGCCTCATCCACCGGTGCGAGGAAATAGGGGCGGTCGAGATACACCGTGTCGATGCCGTCGCACGGCAGGAAGGCGTCGATGGAAATGGTCTTGTCGTTGTCCGGCAGCACGGCGGCCGCTTCCTCGGGCTCGATGGTGATGTATTCGCCCTTGGAGACCTCGTAGCCCCGCACCTGATCGTCATTCTCGACCGGCTTGCCGGTTTCCTCGTCCACATATTGCCGGCGCAGGCGATGGCCGCTCTTGCGGTTCACCATATGCAGGCTGATGCGCTCGGAGGTGGAGGCGGCCGCATAGAGGCCGACGGCGCAGCTCAGCGCGCCGACCGTGAGAAATCCCTTCCAGCTCGCCCGTGGCGCCATCTCGCCCCTCGTTGCAGGCCTTCTCTCACCTGTTGTCAGAGCACACCCGCGCGGCGGCGCGGGCAAGGGAAAATGCGTCCGGTGCTGGAGCGTACCCTCTCCCGCAAGGGGAGAGGGAGTTCCGCCGGCTATCTCGGCAACATCACCCGTGCAGGCGCCGCGCGTAGAAGGTGGCCAGCAGCCGCGCCTCGGCTTCGGACCCGGCGCGGATCGGCGCCGAGGCATCGTCCAGCACCCGCCAGCTCCAGCGCCGGTCGTGGCAATCGAGACGGGCGACGGGCATGCCGTCGCAGACCAGAACCTGGCTGCCCGTCGCCTTCGCGCGCCATTCGAGGATGGGCTCGGAGCCCGGCGGCGCGTGGAAGAAGTTGCCAGCCTCGTGGAGGAAATGGCGGATGGGGCCGCGGCTCGCTGCATCGTGGTGCATGGCTAAGTCTCCTTTGCAGAACCAAGTGGCCGCGCGGCCCTTTGGTTCCGTGCCGTTGCAGCGCAGGGGCTCCCATGGTCTAGAAGAGGTTTCCGGAAAGGAGAGGCGGGATGGTCGCATTCTACGACGCGGGCGCGGTCGAGGCGGCGCTCACTTATGAGCGTCTGGTGCCGGCGCTGCGGGCGGCCTTCGCGGCGGCGGAGGTGGAATCGCCGGTGCGCGGCGTCCACCATGTGGGCAATGAGGCGACGCCCGGCCGGCTCCTCACCATGCCGGCGTGGCGGCCCGGCGCGGTGTTCGGCGTGAAGCTGGTGAACGTCTTCCCGGCCAATGGCGCCAAGGGGCTCGGCGCGGTTCATGGTGTCTACGCCCTGTTCGACGGCACCACCGGCGTGCCCACGGCCATCATCGAGGCCGATGCGCTCACCAACCGGCGGACGGCGGCGACTTCGGCGCTGGCCTCCACCTTCCTCTCGCGCATGGACAGCGAGACGCTGACCGTGGTGGGCACCGGCAATCTCGCCTTCCAGCTGGCGCAGGGCCATTGCGCCGTGCGGCCCATCCGCCGCGTGCTGGTGTGGGGCCGGGTGCCGGAGCGCGCCGCCGCCATGGCGGAACGGCTTGCCGCGCTGGGCCTGCCGGCCGAGCCCGCGCGCGACCTGTCGGCGGCCGTCGCCGCCGCCGATATCGTCACCAGCGCCACCACCTCCGACGATCCGCTGATCCTCGGGCGGGATGTGAAGGCAGGCACCCATGTGGACCTCGTGGGCGCCTTCACCCCCACCATGCGCGAAAGCGACGACGCGCTCATCCTCGCCAGCGACGTCTATGTGGACACCTATGTCGGCGCCCTCGGCGAGGCCGGCGACCTCTTGCTGCCGGTTGCGGCCGGGATCTGGTCGAAGGACCAGGTGAAGGCCGATCTCTACGAGCTGTGCGCCGGCACGAAGCAGGGGCGGGCGGACGCCTCGGCGATCACCCTGTTCAAGTCCGTGGGCGCGGCCATCGAGGATCTCGTGGCGGCGGAGCTGGTGGCGGGGCGGTAGTCCCGCCACCCCGCGACGTGCGCCGGGCCGGCGTTCAGCCGGCCGCCGAGAGCGCGGCGTCGAGCGCTCGTGAGACGCGCTCGTCGTCAGGCGCCACGTTTGGTGCGAAGCGCGCGACGACGCGGCCGTCGCGGCCCACCAGGAACTTCTCGAAGTTCCAGATCACGTCGGACGTGGCGGGGGCGGCGCGGCCGCGGCTGGACAATAACGCGCGCATGGCCTCCGCGCCCTCGGCCTCGGGCTGGGCCGCCACCAGCGCGTCATAGAGCGGGTGGCGGGTGGCGCCTGTCACCGAGATCTTTTCGAACATGGGGAAGGTGACGCCGTAGGTCAGGCTGCAGAAGCTGGCGATCTCGCTTTCGGTGCCGGGCTCCTGCCCCGCGAAATCATTGGCGGGGAAACCGAGGATTTCGAGCCCCTGATCTTTGCGCGCCTCATACAGCTGTTCCAGGGCCGCATATTGCGGGGTGAGCCCGCATTTGGAGGCGACGTTGACCACGAGGAGCACCTTGCCGCTGAATTCACCCAGCGTCGCTGGCGTGCCGTCGATGCGCTTCAGGGGGATGTCGAACAGCGTCTGGGACATGAGAGCCTGCCGGGATGGTTGCGTCGGTGCGCAGGCTAGCACGCCCTCCGGTACCTGCGCAGATCAAGCTGCGTCAGGTGTCAGGCGTCGCGCTCCAAAGCGGCAAGGCGCATGTAGAGCGTCGAGCGGGCGATGCCGAGGCGGCGAGCGGCGCGGGTGAGGTTGCCGCCGCAGGCCTCCACGGCGGCGCGGATGGCGGCTTCCTCCACGGTGCGAAGGTCCGTCGCGGGGGGCGCGGCGGTGGCGGCGGTGGCGATTTCCGGCGGCAGGTCGCCGACATCAATGGGCGCATCGGCGCTGCCCATGGCGATCAGCATTTCCACCACGTTGCGCAGTTCGCGCACATTGCCCGGCCAGGAATAGGCGGCGAGCGCCGCGCGGGCGGCCTGTGTGAAGCGCGGGGGCGGAAGGCCGGCACGGGCGGCGGCGCTGCGGCCGATGTGGTCGAGCAGGAGCAGCACGTCGTCGCCCCGCTCGCGCAGCGGGGGGATGCGCAGGCGCAGCGCGGCGATGCGATAGAACAGATCTTTCCGGAAGCGCCCCGCCGCCACCTCGCCGGAGAGGTCGCGATTGGTCATGGAGACGAGGCGCAGGTCCACCCGCCGCCCGGTGTGGCCGCCCACGCGGTAGACCACGCCATCCTCCAGCACGCGCAGCAGATAGGATTGCAGCTCCAGCGGCATCTCGCCGATCTCGTCGAGGCAGAGCAGGCCGCCGTCCGCCGCCTCCACCTTGCCCTGCTTGCCCGAGGCATCGGCGCCGGTGAAGGCGCCCTTCTCGTAGCCGAACAATTCGCTGGCGATGAGATCGCGCGGCAGCCCGCCGCAATTGAGCGGAACGAACGGCCCGGCCGGCGCGCGCACGCCATGGATGGCGCGGGCGAAGACCTCCTTGCCCACGCCCGTCTCGCCCTCCAGCAGGATGGGCAGGCCGCTCTCCGCCATGCGGCGGGCCTTGGCCTTCACCTCCTGCATAATCGCGCTCTCGCCGATGATGGCGTCGAAGGCGAGGGGCTCCAGCTCGCGCGCCGGATCGCGCGGGGCGGGCTTCGGACGGCGCGACGCATGGAGCACCACCACGCCGCCGATCTCCTCGCCGTCCTCCCGCACGATCTCGACGCTGGCGCCGGGCAGAAGCTGGGCGATGCGCGCGGCCCAGGCATCGGGCGTCACGTCTTTTAGCGCCGCGAGGCGGCCGTCCGCGATGAGACGGTCCGAGCGCCGAGCCGCCTCCTTCAGGGCGCGGTCGGTGGAATAGATCAGCGCGCCGGAGCGGCCGAAGGCGAGGATTTCCTCGGTGAGCCAGAGCGAACGCTTGGAGAGGAAATGGCGCAGCACCTGCTCGTGCTCCATCTCCATGCGCCGGCCGAGCACCGCCTCGATCTGGTGGGCGAGGGCCACCGCGTGGGCGAGGTTCTGCGGGTTGAAGGTGTCGGTGGAGCCGGAAATGTCCACCGCGCCGATGATCTCCTTGTCGAGCGGGTGGCGCACCGGGGCGGCGGCACAGGTCCAGCGCTGGACGGGGGCGCAGAAATGCTCGGCGGCGTGGATCTGCACCGGCCGCCCGCAGGCGAGCGCGGTGCCGATGGCGTTGGTGCCGATCTCCGCCTCGCACCACAGGCCGCCCTGCTGCAGCTTCACCTCCTGCCCGGTGTCGAGGGCACGGGCATCGCCCTCGGCCTCCAGGATCGTGCCGTCCGGGTCGGAGAGGATCAGCATGGAATGGGCGTCGGAGAGGAGGTGGCGCGCCTCCTCCATGGCCGGACGGGCGGCGGTGACGAGGCGGTTGTTCTGGTGGCGGCGGCGGAACAGCTCGGCCTCGCTTACCAGGGGAGCGGCCGGGCGGTCGGCGGCGATGTGATGAAGGCGGGAGCGCTGCCAGGACGCCATCACCGCCGGGCGGATGACGGCGGAGGCGGCGCCGTCCTGGTGAAACGCCTCCCAGGCGCGCGCAATCTCGCGATGTGGCACCAGCTCTGCCCTCCGGGCCGGGCGGCGCGGCGTTCCCGTGTGCGCCGCCGGAGCCATTGGCCGGCAGGCTGCCTTGGCCAATGGCCGCAGCGCCCGCAGGCGGGTTCACTCCCTGAATTGCCGCGTTCTGACCGCCGGCATCGAGGCCGGCGGCGGCGGCTTTGGCCGGAGAATACGCGCACTTTCATGCTGCTCGCAAGTCCGGCCGGCCGCGTGGTGGCAGTCGTCGTCTGAAACGATCGGGGGGCGGACAACAAGTGTCCGGAAATCGGACAGTCGAAGACTTCCAGATTACATGACGCATTGCACAAGGATCAGGAGAATCCTCGCATTTATACAGTCGATCGCGATTGGCACGCATCCTGCCCCTCATGCTGCGAGCCGGCACCGAAAAATCCAACGCCGGCACGACAGGGAGGAAACGAGCGTGAACGTTCCCGTGGGAAACCTGCGCAGCGTCCAGGTGCTCGGCATCGATGCCGGCGGCACCATGACGGATACCTTCTTCGTGGACCAGGACGGCGACTTCGTCGTCGGCAAGGCCCAGTCCACGCCGCAGAACGAGGCCCTCGGCCTCATCGCTTCCTCTGAAGACGGGCTCGCCAACTGGGGCATGTCGCTCCATGAGGCCCTCGCCCAGCTTCAGACCGGCGTCTATTCCGGCACCGCGATGCTCAATCGCGTGGTCCAGCGCAAGGGGCTGAAATGCGGCCTCATCGTCAATCGCGGCATGGAGGATTTCCACCGCATGGGCCGCGCGGTGCAGAGCCACCTCGGCTATGCCTATGAGGACCGCATCCACCTGAACACCCATCGCTACGACCCGCCGCTCGTGCCCCGCCAGCTCACCCGCGGCGTGATCGAGCGGACGGACATGATGGGCACGCAGGTCATCCCCCTGCGCGAGGAGAGCGCCCGCGAGGCGGCCCGCGACCTCATCGCGGCGGAGGTGGAAGGCATCGTCATCTCCCTGATGCACTCCTACAAGAACCCGGTGAACGAGCGCCGCGTGCGCGATATCGTGACCGAGGAAGTGGAGAAGAGCGGCAAGAAGATCCCGGTCTTCGCCTCGGCCGATTACTATCCGGTGCGCAAGGAAACCCATCGCACCAATACCACCATCCTCGAAGGCTACGCCGCCGAGCCTTCGCGCCAGACGCTCTCCAAGATCTCCAACGCCTTCAAGGAGCGCGGCACCAAGTTCGACTTCCGCGTGATGGCGACCCATGGCGGCACCATCTCCTGGAAGGCGAAGGAGCTGGCCCGCACCATCGTCTCCGGCCCCATCGGCGGGGTGATCGGCGCGAAGTATCTCGGCGAAGTGCTGGGCTACAAGAACATCGCTTGCTCGGACATCGGCGGCACCTCGTTCGACGTGGCGCTCATCACCCAGGGGGAGATGACCATCAAGAACGACCCGGACATGGCCCGGCTCGTGCTGTCCCTGCCGCTGGTGGCGATGGACTCGGTGGGCGCCGGCGCCGGCTCCTTCATCCGGCTCGATCCCTACACCCGCGCCATCAAGCTCGGCCCGGATTCGGCCGGCTACCGGGTGGGCGTGTGCTGGAAGGAGAGCGGCATCGAGACCGTCACCATTTCCGACTGCCACATGGTGCTCGGCTATCTGAACCCCGACAACTTCCTCGGCGGCGCGGTGAAGCTGGACCGGCAGCGCTCGGTGGACGCCATCAAGGTGCAGATCGCCGACAAGCTCGGCCTCTCCGTGGAAGATGCGGCGGCCGGTATCATCGAGCTGCTCGACTCTGATCTGCGCGATTACCTGCGCTCCATGATCTCGGGCAAGGGTTATTCGCCCCAGAGCTTCGTCTGCTTCTCCTATGGCGGCGCCGGGCCGGTCCACACCTATGGCTATACGGAAGGCCTCGGCTTCGAGGACGTGATCGTGCCCGCCTGGGCGGCCGGCTTCTCCGCCTTCGGCTGCGCGGCGGCGGACTTCGAGTATCGCTACGACAAGTCCCTCGACATCAACATGCCGCCGGACGCGCCGGAGGCGGACAAGGTGAAGGCGGCCGAGACGCTTCAGGCGGCGTGGGAAGAGCTGACCCACAACGTGCTGGAGGAGTTCAAGCTGAACGGCTATTCGGCCGATCAGGTGACGCTCCAGCCCGGCTACCGCATGCAGTATCGCGGGCAGCTGAACGATCTGGAGATCGAGAGCCCCATCGCCACCGCCGGAACGGCCGGCGACTGGGACCAGCTCACCGACGCCTTCAACGCCACCTATGGCCGCGTCTATGCGGCGTCCGCCCGCTCGCCGGAGCTGGGATACTCGGTCACCGGCGCCATCATGCGCGGCATGGTGCCGATCCCCAAGCCCCGCATCCCCAAGGAGCCGGAAGAGGGCGAGACCCCGCCGGAAGAAGCAAAGATCGGCACCCGCAAGTTCTATCGCAAGAAGAAGTGGGTGGATGCGCAGCTCTACAAGATGGAATCCCTGCGCCCCGGCAACCGCGTCATGGGCCCCGCCATCATCGAATCCGACGCCACCACGTTTGTCGTGCCCGACGGCTTCGAGACCTGGCTCGATGGGCACCGGCTCTTCCACCTGAAGGAGGTGTGAGGGGCGGGATTACTCCCTCTCCCCTTGCGGGAGAGGGTTGGGGTGAGGGGTATCGCGCCGCACGAGCCGGCGTCGGTGCCTAGGGGCGCCGCCCACCCCTCACCCCCGCCCCCTCTCCCGCAAGGGGAGAGGGGAGAAACGGGAAGATGCCCTCTCCCGCACGGGGAGCGGGCAGCAAACCCAACCAATCTCAAGAGGAAACGACCCCATGAACGTCAACGTCAAACAGACCAGCCTTGAGGGCGCCACCCGCGGCATCGTCCGGGGCGGCGAGACGCTCAAAGAGCATCGCGACCGGCTGATGACGGCCACCAAGGCCACCGGCCATTATGCCGGCCTGAAGAAGCTGGAGCTGCGCGAGAGCGAGCCCATCCTCTACAACAAGCTGTTCTCCCGCCTGCGCGCCGGCGTGGTGGATGCGCGCGAGACCGCCAAGAAGATCGCCGCCTCGCCCATCGTGGAGCAGGAGGGCGAACTGTGCTTCACCCTCTACAACGCGGCGGGCGACAGCCTTCTCACCTCCACCGGCATCATCATCCATGTGGGAACCATGGGTGCGGCCATCAAATACATGATCGAGAACAATTGGGAGGCCAATCCGGGCGTTCACGACCGGGACATCTTCTGCAACAACGACAGTCTCATCGGTAACGTCCACCCCTGCGACATCCACACCATCGTCCCCATCTTCTGGGAAGGTGAGCTGATCGGCTGGGTGGGCGGCGTCACACACGTCATCGACACCGGCGCGGTGGGGCCGGGCTCCATGGCCACGGGGCAGGTGCAGCGCTTCGGCGACGGCTATTCCATCACCTGCCGCAAGGTGGGCGCGAATGACGAGCTGTTCCGCGACTGGCTGCACGAGAGCCAGCGCATGGTCCGCACCACCCGCTACTGGATGCTGGACGAGCGCACCCGTATCGCCGGCTGCCACATGATCCGCAAGCTGGTGGAAGAGGTGGTCGCGGAAGAGGGCATCGAGGCCTACTGGAAGTTCGCCTATGAAGCGGTGGAGCATGGCCGCCTCGGCCTTCAGGCGCGCATCAAGGCCATGACCATCCCCGGCACCTACCGGCAGGTGGGCTTCGTGGACGTGCCCTACGCCCATGAGGACGTGCGGGTGCCCTCCGACTTCGCCAAGCTCGACACCATCATGCACGCCCCCTGCGAGATGACCATCCGCAAGGACGGCACCTGGCGGCTGGATTTCGAGGGGTCGAGCCGCTGGGGCTGGCACACCTACAATGCCCATCAGGTGAGCTTCACCTCGGGCATCTGGGTGATGATGACCCAGACGCTCATCCCCTCCGAGATGATCAACGACGGCGCCGCCTACGGCACCGAGTTCCGCCTGCCCAAGGGCACCTGGATGAACCCGGACGACCGCCGCGTCGCCTTCTCCTATTCCTGGCACTTCCTGGTGTCCGCCTGGACGGCCCTCTGGCGCGGCCTGTCGCGCTCCTATTTCGGCCGCGGCTACCTCGAGGAGGTGAACGCGGGCAACGCCAACACCTCCAACTGGCTGCAGGGCGGCGGCTTCAACCAGTATGACGAGATCCACGCCGTGAACTCGTTCGAATGCGCCGCCAACGGCACCGGGGCGACCGCCGTGCAGGACGGCCTCTCCCACGCCGCTGCCATCTGGAACCCGGAAGGCGACATGGGCGACATGGAGATCTGGGAACTGGCCGAGCCGCTGATCTATCTCGGCCGCCAGATCAAGGCCTCCTCGGGCGGCTCCGGCAAGTATCGCGGCGGCTGCGGCTTCGAGAGCCTGCGCATGGTCTGGAACGCCAAGGACTGGACCATGTTCTTCATGGGCAACGGCCACATCTCGTCCGACTGGGGTCTGATGGGTGGCTATCCCGCCGCCTCCGGCTATCGCTTCGCCGCCCACAAGACGGGGCTGAAGGAGCTGATCGCCTCCGGCGCCGACATCCCGCTCGGCGGCGACACCGACCCGGAGAACCCCACCTGGGATGCGATGCTGCCCAAGGCGCAGATCAAGCGCGACAAGCAGGCCATCACTACCGAGGAGATGTTCGCGGACTACGACCTCTACCTCAACTACATGCGCGGCGGCCCCGGCTTCGGTGATCCGCTCGACCGCGAGCCGCAGGCCGTGGCCGATGACATCAACGGCGGCTACGTGCTGGAGCGCCTCGCCGGCGATGTCTACGGCGTGGTGGTGAAGAAGGGGCCGGACGGCCTCGTGGTGGTGGACGAGGCCGCGACCAAGGCCGCCCGCGCGGATATCCGCAAGGCGCGTCTCGCGAAATCCGTCCCCACCCGCGAGTGGATGAAGGGCGAGCGCGAGAAGATCCTCGCCAAGGATGCGGGCACCCAGGTGCAGCAGATGTTCGCCGCCTCCTTCAAGCTGGGCCCGAAGTTCGAGCAGCAGTTCCGGGCGTTCTGGGACCTGCCGGAGAGCTGGGTGCTCAACGAGGAGGACATCGGCGTGCCCACCTACGGCTCGCGCTACTCCATGGACATCTCCGAGCTGCCGGACGTGACCACCGTGCAGTTCGTGGAGGAGTGATCCCTCCACTGGGCGGCGGTCCGCGCCGCCGCCCGCTTTTTCTTCGCAAATCAAGATGTTCAGGAGGAAACCATGTCCTATACCCGCGCCAAGATCGTCGATCTCGTGGAAGGCAAGATCGATCCCGATACGCTGCACCAGATGCTCTCCACCCCGAAGGACCCCGAGCGGTTCGTGACCTATGTGGAAATCCTGCAGGAGCGCGTGCCGTGGGATGACAAGATCATCCTGCCCCTCGGCCCGAAGCTCTTCATCGTGCAGCAGAAGGTCTCCAAGAAGTGGACCGTGCGCTGCGAGTGCGGCCATGATTTCTGCGACTGGAAGGACAATTGGAAGCTGCACGCCCGCGTCCATGTCCGCGACACGCCGCAGAAGATGGAGGAGATCTATCCCCGCCTCATGGCCCCGACGCCCTCGTGGCAGGTGATCCGGGAGTATTTCTGCCCCGAATGCGGCACGCTCCACGACGTGGAGGCGCCGACCCCCTGGTATCCGGTGATCCACGATTTCGAGCCGGACATCGACGCCTTCTACACCGAATGGCTCGGCCTGCCGGTGCCGGAACGCGCCGCGGCGTGAGGGAGCCTGACCGTCCGCCAAGCTGATGACGACCGTCGCCCTCCGGCTTGACCGGAGGGCCCATCCCACGGCTCAAGCAGGCCTCCGAAAGATGGGCGAACGGCGTCATGGGTCCTCCGGTCAAGCCGGAGGACGACGGCGGTGGGGCGGATCGATCCTTCTTTTACAAGGCCCGTCGGGGGCTTTCGCCGGGCGCCCGGCGCCAGCGGGAGGAAGGGGGCTCAGGGCACCCCTTCCTTTCGCGTTTCAGGCGCCTGCGCCTTCCGTATTTCCGGTCATCGCCGCACGCCGGGAGGGGCGGGGGGCGGGCGGGGTGATGGCGGCGAGCGTCGCCACCGCGAGGCCGATCACCAGCACCCACACGGCCGGGCGGGGGCCGAGGTCGAGGGTGAAATTCGCGTCCAGCACCAGAAACGGGTCCACCCGCGTCGCCAGCGCATACCAGAGCATTTCGACGCCCGCGGTAAGCGCCGCCCCGGCCACCGAGAGCCCCGCCATGGCGAGCGGCGTCACGCTCTTCCCGTCGCGTCCCGCCACACGGAAGGCGAAGAGCAGCAGGAAGATGCCGGCCATCAGCACCGGCTCGGTGACATCGAGCTTGGACTGCATGAAGAAATGCACCGTGCCCAGCACGGCGATGGCGTAGACGGCCATGTGCAGCCGGTTCCAGCGGGTCGCGCCGAGCCGCCGGATGGCGCCGTCGGTGGAGGTGGCGCCGAGCGCGACCAGCAGCGCCACTGCCACCGCTCCGATGGTGAGATAAATGCGCAGCACGATCTCGCTCAGCGCCCGGCCGAAGCCCTGGTCGATGATGTAGAGCGTGAGATGCAGCGCCGCGTAGCCGAGCGCCGCGAGGCCGAAGATGCGCCGGCCGAAATGGAGCTTCGGCAGGTTGAACAGCCGCCGCAGGGGCGTCACCGCCAGCGTCACCGCGAGGAAACGAATGGCCCACAGGCCGGTGAAATGGATCGCCTCCGTCCACGGCCGCGCGCCGAGCTGGCCGTTGGCGGCAAGGCCCACGAGCCACACCGCCGGCAGGATGCTGGAGACGAGGAACAGGGTCTTCTCGGGGCTGAACCGGCCGGAGCGCTCGTGAAACAGGGGCATCGGGACCTTTCCGGCAAAGCTGTGCAGGCGCCCGCCCGGCGCCCGCTTCCCCTTACGCCGCCCCCTGCGGCGGCGTTACGGCCATGGCCTGCACGATGGCGTGATGGGGCGAACTCTCTCAGGCGTTCAACTCGCCGTCGATTTGCGCCTTCAGGCCGGGATCGATGCCGAGCGAACCCGCGAGCCAGTCCAGATAGGCGTGCTCGGCGTCGTTGTCCGGCCGGATGGCGAGGGCAGAGGCCGCGTAGATCTGCAGCGCCGCCTCGGGCGTCGCGGCGGCGGCGACCACCTCGTTGGGATCGACCGGCGTGGTGAGGATGGCGATGAGCGCATCGCGCTGGGGAGAGGCGGAGCCCATGCGCTCCAGCCCGCCGCCGATGCGCGAGACCTCCTCCTCGTCGATCTCTCCGTCCGCCTGCGCGGCGGCGGCCATGGCCGAGAGCAGCACGCCGGAAAAGGCTTCCGGCCCGCCCGGCGCGGCGGCGGGGGAGAAGGCGGCGTCCGGTTCCCCGGAAGAGAAGGCCGAGCGTCCGCCGGCGCCGGCCTGCCACTTGCGGTAGGCCTTCCAGGCCAGCATGCCGATGATGGCGAGGCCGCCATATCTCATTAGGTCGCTGCCGCCCGATGAAGAAGGTTGATGGCCGGGCTGGGGTGAGGGTTGCGGCTGGCGATAGTCGGGCGGCGCCTGCTGCGGCTCCGGCTGGGGATAGTCGCCGGCCGGGTTGGAGCCGCCGCGGCCGAGCGCTTCGGCGGCAATATCGCCAAGGCCGCCGCCCGCGCCGCCGGAAATACCCCCACCTTGCGTGGAGCCGCCGGAGGGGCGGCCCGCGCCGCCGCCGCCCAGGATCTGGCCGAGAATGTCCTCCAGCCCGCCCGTGGGGCCGGCCGATGCGCCGCCGGAGGGTCCGCCCTGCGGCGCCGCGCGGCCGCCACCCAGCACCTGCCCGAGGATGTCGCCGAGACCGCCGGGCAACCCCGACGCGCCGCCAGCGCGTGGACCGCCGCCGCCGAGCACCTGGCCGAGAATGTCGCCGAGGCCGCCCGGCAGACCGGAAGGTGCCCCGCCCGAGCTGCCCCGCTGGCCGCCGCCGAGCACCTGTCCCAGAATGTCGCCGAGCCCGCCCGGCAACCCGCCACCGCCCTGCGGGGCGCCGCCGCCGCGCACGCTGCCCGAGCCGAGCGCCGCGCCGATGAGCTGTCCCAGAAGATCACCCGTTCCGGCCATGGCTTCCTCCCTGTTGGTGCCGCCACAGGCGCAAGGCCCGGCCGCGATCGAGGCTGCTAGCACCTTATTGAGTCCAACCGCGGGCACGGTCTCACGCTAGGGAAGTCCAAGGGGAAGTCCATGCCCGCGTTCGAGCTAAGGACGAAGCCGGCATCCGGACAAGCCCGATGATGCCCCCGCCCGGTCCCGCGGGCTTACGAAGTCGCGATCAGATGACGGCGGATTTCGTCCGCCGCTTCCGCCGCATGGGTCTGCGCCAAATCATGTCCCGCCCCCGGCACGATGCACAGGCGGGAAGCGGGCAGCAGGCGCGCCAGCCTTTCCCCGACCGCCACCGGGCTGATGGGATCGGCGTCGCCCCACAGCAGCAGCGTCGGCGCGCGGACCGTCGACAGCCGGCCGGACAGATCCTCCACCGGATCGGCGATCCATCGCGCCGCGTTCGGGAAGGCGCCGAAATAGTCCGGCCGCCAGTCTTCTCCGCCGAGGTCGGCGACCGGGACACCGCCGGAGGTCACGCACAGAACGAGGGTTCGGACGAGGTGAGGGAAGGCGAGCGCCAGCTTCAGTGCGATGTACCCGCCCATGGACTGGGCGACGATGGCCACGGGCTGGCGCATCCGGCCCGCGACCAGCCCGACGAGATCGTCGATGCTGTTCACGTCCGCCCGGGCCGGCTGGCTGCCCAGTCCAGGCCAGGAGAAGAACGTGCCGTCCCATTCGGCCCGCGCTGCGACGGGCCGCCAGAACGCGGCGTCTCCCGTTGCGCCGGGCAGGAACAGCGTCTCGATCATGGCTGGCCGGATGGCTGCGGGCGGCTACACCGCCACCGGAGCCTTGATGGCCGGGTGGGGATCGTAGTTCACGATCTCGATGTCCTCGTAGCGGAAGGCGAAGATGTCCGTCACCGCCGGGTTCAGCCGCAAAGAGGGGAGGGCGCGCGGGGTGCGGGAGAGCTGCTCGCGGGCCTGATCGAGATGGTTCACATAGAGATGGGCATCGCCCAGCGTATGGACGAAATCGCCGACGCCCAGCCCCGTCACCTGCGCCACCATGTGGGTGAGCAGCGCATAGGAGGCGATGTTGAACGGCACGCCGAGGAACACGTCCGCCGAGCGCTGGTAAAGCTGGCAGGAAAGCTTGCCCTCCAGCACGTAGAACTGGAACAGGCAGTGGCAGGGCGGCAGGGCCATCTTCGCCACGTCCGCCGGATTCCAGGCGGTGACGATGAGGCGCCGCGAATCGGGGTTGCGGCGGATGTCGGAGACCACCTGCGCGATCTGGTCGATCACGCCGCCTTCGGGTGTCGGCCAGGAGCGCCACTGGTGTCCGTAGACCGGGCCGAGATTGCCGTTGGCATCCGCCCACTCGTCCCAGATGGAGACGCCGTTTTCCTTCAGGTAGCGGATGTTGGTGTCGCCGGCGAGGAACCACAGAAGCTCGTGGATGATGGATTTCAGGTGCAGCTTCTTGGTGGTGACCAACGGGAAGCCGGCACCCAGATCGAATCGCATCTGGTGCCCGAACACCGAGAGCGTTCCGGTGCCGGTCCGGTCGTCCTTGCGCACGCCCTCATCGAGAATGCGGCGCAGGAGCTGGTGGTAAGCTTCCATTAGGTATGTCCGGCCAAGATCAAGCAACACAAGGCTTCCGCCCGTCGACCTTAGCCCGCCCGCCCGGATGCGGCCAGCACCCGCCGGCCGCCATCCACACCGCGGCGCGAATACGGTTGCCGGCTTCTTAAGGCGAGGCTGTCGCTGGGAGAGCTGTGGCGCGGCGGGGGCAGATGGCGAAAAAGTGAGGGATTTCCGTAGCGTATGACCCTCGGACACCCCCTTTTTCGCCACGACGTGGCCGTATTAGACCAGCAAGAGCACAACCCAAGACACGTGACGATCAAGGGCAAGACACATGAACTCCCAAACCAACCTCAAGGCGGCGCTGCTCGAAGTCCGCGCCTTTCTGGTGCAGGAAGCGCAGGCCGAGGACTTCCGCAACGAGGCCGCCTGGGAGGCGGGGTCGAGCCGTGAGGAGCACGCCGCCAGCGACGCCCTCACCCGGCTCGATGAAGTGCTGCGCCAGATCAAGGGCAAGGACGAGCGGTCTGGCAAGGACGAGCGGACCCAGTCGCGCGGTCACGAACGGGCGCGCCTGCACCACGCCGAACTGGCTGCGTGAGAGAAAACGCCCCTCTCCCGCACGGGGAGAGGGAGCCTTCCTGATCCCCGCCTAGCAGCGCTCGCAGGCGCCGCCGATGGCCTCGAACAGCGCGGCATCCGCGCCGAGGCCGGCATTGGGTGTGGTGAGCAGCGTATCCCCGTAGAACACCGAATTCGCCCCCGCGAGGAAGCACAGAATCTGCGCCTCGCGGCTGAGCGCCGCCCGACCGGCCGAAAGCCGCACCCGCGAGGCGGGCATGACGAGGCGGGCGGTGGCGACCATGCGCACGATCTCCAGCGGGTCCACCGGCGGGCGGTCGGCCAGCGGCGTGCCCTCCACCGCCACCAGCGCATTCACCGGCACGCTCTCGGGGTGGGGATCGAACCCCGCCAGCACCTGCAGCATCGCGCCCCGGTCACGCATCGTCTCGCCCATGCCGATGATGCCGCCAGAGCACAGTTCGATGCCCGCAGCGCGGACGCTCGTGAGCGTGTCGATGCGGTCCGCATAGGTGCGGGTGGTGACGATCTCGCCGTAGAAGTCCGGCCCCGTATCGAGATTGTGATTGTAGGCGGTGAGTCCCGCCTCGGCGAGGCGCTGGGCCTGATGCGGCTCCAGCATGCCGAGGGTGACGCAGGCTTCCATGCCGAGGCCGCGCACCCCGCGCACCATGTCCAGCACGGCGTCGAACTCGCGCCCTTCCTTCACCCGCCGCCACGCCGCGCCCATGCAGAAACGCTCGGCGCCGTTGGCCTGCGCCTGCGCGGCGAGGGCGATGACGGAGGCGGGATCGAGGAACTTCTCCCGCGTCAGGTCCACCTCGGCATGGCGGGCGGACTGGGAGCAATAGGCGCAATCCTCCGGGCAGCCGCCGGTCTTGATGGAGAGCAGGCTCGCGCGCTGCACCTCGTTGGGGTCGTGGTTGGCGCGGTGGACGGCATTGGCCCGGCCGACCAGCTCCAGCAGGGGCAGGTCCATGAGCGCCGCGATCTCGTCAACGGTCCAGTCGTGGCGGATCGTGCCATCCTCAGCCAAGCCCGTGCCCATGCGCGCATGCTCCTTCGCAAAGTTATTCGGCTGGTTTAGTCGGCCTGGCGCCGGGTTCCAATACCGTCGATCTTCCCAATTGGGTGACTTGACCTATGCGTTCGCTGCAGTGCAGCGTTGACATTGGGCTTTCGTATACATCACAGTGTCATCGTTCCAAGGGGGGCCCCGGAAGGGGCTGAGATATCGCAAGTTCGCGGGAGATCCTTCCGCGGCGCCGCGATGACCCTTCGAACCTGATCCGGGTCATACCGGCGAAGGGATCGGAACTTGTGCTCCCCCGGCGCTCAGCGTCGACCCGCACCCGTCTCCTAGCTCTACACCCCGGTTCTCGTTGAAAGCGCAAGCTGAACGGAGATCCGCAATGCTGGACGAAGCCTCGACGTCCTCCCTGAAAGTCACCACCGGGCCGCTGCCCCATTCGCGCAAGGTGTTCGTCTCCGCCACCCGGCCGGACGTGCGCGTCGCCATGCGCGAGATTTCGCTCACCGACCCGTCCGAGATGCCGGTGAAGGTGTACGACACCTCCGGCCCCTATACCGATCCGCAGGCCGTCATCGACCTCACCAAGGGCCTGCCGCAGCTGCGCGCCCAGTGGATTCGCGAGCGCGGCGACGTGGAAGAGGTGGACGGCCGGGCCTTCAAGCCCGAGGACGACGGCCTGAAGGCCGGCCAGTCCTCCACCCTGCCGCAGTTCGATCTCTCCGGCCGGAAGCCTTTGCGCGCCAAGCCGGGCAAGCGCCCGACGCAGATGGCCTATGCCCGCGCCGGCATCATCACGCCCGAGATGGAATATGTCGCCGCCCGCGAAAACCTCGCCAAGGTGAACGGCGGCGCCCACCCGCACCATCAGGCCATGGGCCTCGGCGCGGCCATCCCCGCTGAGATCACGCCGGAATTCGTGCGGCAGGAAGTGGCGCGCGGCCGCGCCATCATCCCCAACAACATCAACCACCCCGAAACCGAGCCGATGGCCATCGGCCGGAACTTCCTCGTGAAGATCAACGCCAACATCGGCAATTCGGCCGTGACCTCGGGCGTGGCGGAAGAGGTGGACAAGCTGGTGTGGGCCACCCGCTGGGGCGCCGACACGGTGATGGACCTGTCCACGGGCAAGAACATCCACACCATCCGCGAATGGATCATGCGCAACTCGCCGGTGCCCATCGGCACCGTGCCGCTGTATCAGGCGCTGGAGAAGGTGAACGGCGTCGCCGAGGACCTCACCTGGGAGGTGTTCCGCGACACGGTGATCGAGCAGTGCGAGCAGGGCGTGGACTACATGACGGTGCACGCCGGCGTGCGCCTGCCCTTCGTGCCGCTCACCGCCAACCGCGTCACCGGCATCGTCTCGCGCGGCGGCTCGATCATGGCCAAGTGGTGCCTCGCGCATCACAAGGAGAGCTTCCTCTACGAGCATTTCGAGGAGCTGTGCGAGATCCTCGCCCAGTATGACGTCTCCTTCTCCCTCGGCGACGGCCTGCGCCCCGGCTCCATCGCGGACGCCAACGACGCCGCGCAGTTCGCCGAGCTGGAGACGCTGGGCCAGCTCACCGAGATCGCCTGGAAGTATGATTGCCAGGTGATGATCGAGGGCCCCGGCCACGTGCCGCTCCACCTCATCCGCGAGAATGTGGAGAAGCAGCTCAAGGTCTGCCACGAGGCGCCGTTCTACACCCTCGGCCCGCTGGTGACGGACATCTCCCCCGGCTACGACCACATCTCCTCCGCCATCGGCGCGGCGATGATCGGCTGGTTCGGCACGGCGATGCTCTGCTACGTCACGCCGAAGGAGCATCTCGGGCTGCCCGACCGCGACGACGTGAAGGCCGGCGTCATCTCCTACAAGATCGCCGCCCACGCCGCCGATCTCGCCAAGGGCCACCCGGCCGCGCGCATCCGCGACGATGCGCTCTCCCGGGCCCGCTTCACCTTCCGCTGGCGCGACCAGTTCGCGCTCTCGCTCGATCCGGAGACGGCCGAGCGCTTCCACGACGAGACGCTCCCCGCCGAGGGGGCCAAGGTGGCGCACTTCTGCTCCATGTGCGGGCCGAAGTTCTGCTCCATGAAGATCTCGCAGGAGCTGAAGCTGGAAGCCGGCGACATCGCCCGTGCCCAGGCCGACAACCTCGCCTCGGCAGGCATGGCCGAAATGGCCCAGAAGTTCCGCGACGGCGGCGGTCTGATCTACACCCCGGCCCCCGAAGTCGCCCCCCCGCCGCCCGCCGCGGCGGAGTGAGGCGGGGCGGCGCAGCCGCGTACTGAGCCGTCGCCCTCCGGCTCGACCGGAGGGCCGATTTCTCCAGCCGGCGCAAATGGCAGCTGGGTGCTCCGGTCAAGCCTGAGCACGACGGCAACTGTCATTTGTCCCACCGTCATGGCCGGGCTTGTCCCGGCCATCCACGTGGTTCCGTTAGAGTGGATGTCTGCGGAGCTGTTCCCGGCCGTCCCACGTGGATGCCCGGGACAAGCCCGGGCATGACGCTGTGCGGGCGGAGCGACAGTGAATGAATGCCGCCGACACCGTCCTCCGGCTGCTCTCCATCAAGGGATCAGCGCTCCGGCTCACCCCATCTCCCCTCCGCCAAGCATCCCCATCACCGCCCCCAGCGCCGCTTCCGGCGATGCGCGCGCCCAGTCGGGCATCTGGTGGCGGAAGAAGGTGGCCTGCCTTTTGGCGTAGCGGCGGGTGTCGCTCTGGCCCTCGGCGATGGCCTCGGCGAGGGACATCTCGCCCTTCAGATAGCGCGTGAGGGCGGGCGCGCCGTGGGCCTTCAGCACCGTGCGGTCGGGGGCGAGGTTGCGCGCGGCGAGGGCGCGCACTTCCTCCAGGGCGCCAGCGGCCATCATCGCCTCGAAGCGGGCGTCGATGCGCTGCCGCAGCAGATCGCGATCCACCTCCAGCACGATTTTCACGCACCTGTCCGCATCGAGCACCGGCGGCTGCGCATCCCTCTGCCAGTCGGTCAGCGAGCGGCCGGTGGCGTGGATCACCTCCAGCGCGCGCAACACCCGCTGGCGGTCGTTCACCTTCAGCCGTTCGGCGCTTGAAGGATCGACCGCGGCGAGGCGGGCGTGGAGGGCCGGGCTGTCCAGCGCCTCGGCCGCGCCGCGCACCTCGGCGCGCACGGCTTCGGGAATGGCGGGAATTTCGGCAAGCCCCTGCGTCAGTGCGCGGAAATAAAGCCCCGTGCCGCCCACGAAGACCGGCAGGCGCCCGGCCGCCTGCGCGTCGCGAAGGGCGCGTTTCGCATCCTCCAGCCAGCGGCCGACGGAATAGTCCGTGTCCGCATCCACGTGGCCGTAGAGGCCGTGGGGCACCTCGGCCATTTCCGCGACGGTCGGCCGCGCCGTGAGGATGGCAAGATCGCCATAGACCTGCATGGAATCTGCATTGAGGACGATGCCGCCCAGCCGCTCGGCCACGGCCAGCGCGAGCGCCGACTTGCCGCTGGCGGTCGGACCTGCGATGAGCACCGCCAACGGTTTTCCCCTTTCGAGCATTGAAACTGCCATGGCCTACGTCGCGACGCTGATTTCAAACCCATCTGCCCCGGCTTTGACCTACGAGGCAATCCATGCCGCCCTTTCCGTGCTGCCGGAGGCGCAGGATCCGGTGGTGCTGGACGACGGCGTGGCGGTGGACATCCATTTCGCGCCTGAACTCGCGGCCGATGCGGGCGCGCTGGCCGACGCCGTGCGCGGCGCGCTCGGGGACGCCCCCATCGACGTGGTGGTGCAGCTTGAGACCGGCCGGCGCAAGCGCCTGTTCCTGGCCGACATGGATTCGACCATGATCGGGCAGGAGTGCATCGACGAACTGGCCGATCTCGTGGGCCTGAAGGCGCACGTCTCCGCCATCACCGAGCGCGCCATGCGCGGCGAGATCGCCTTCGAGCCGGCACTGCGCGAACGGGTGGCGCTGCTGCGCGGCCTGTCGGCGGGCGTGGTAGGCGACGTACTGCGCGAGCGCATCACCCTGACCCCCGGCGGGCCGGAGCTGGTGGGCACCATGAAGGCCAACGGCGCCTATGCCGCGCTCGTCTCCGGTGGCTTCACCTTGTTCACGCAGGAGATCGCCGCGCGCATCGGCTTCGACGAGCACCGCGCCAACGAACTGCTGGTGGAGGAGGGCACGCTGGTGGGGTCGGTGGCCGAGCCCATCCTCGGCCGCGAGGCCAAGCTTGCCACGCTGGTGGAGCTGCGCGACCGGCTGCATCTCGCCCCGTCCGAGACCATGGCGGTGGGCGACGGCGCCAACGATCTCGCCATGCTGGGCGAGGCGGGCCTCGGCGTCGCCTATCATGCCAAGCCGGCGGTGGCGGCGGCCGCCCACGCCCGCATTGACCACGGCGACCTCACCGCGCTGCTCTACATGCAGGGCTACAGCCGCAGCGAATTCCGCACGGCCTGAGAACGGAACGAGTTGTCTTGGACCTGCGGAGCTAAAGTCCCGCCATCATCGCCCGGCTTGTCCGGGCGATGATGCGCGTTGAAGGCGGGTCAGACGTCCGCGCTGAGCCTTACTGCGCCGTGCCCTGACCGGCGGTGCCCTGCTGGCTTGAGGCGTTCTGGGAGCGGGGCAGGGGGATGACGCGCACCTTGCGCTGGCCGGGCTGCTCCGACGCAGGGGCAAGCGGCGCGGCGACGGTGGCGGCGACCGGACCGCCGGCGACCGCTTCGGCGGCGGCGGTGCTGCCGGCCGGGGGCTTGCCGGCCACCGGCTTGCCGCCCTTGGTCGGCTCGGCGGGGCGCGGGGCGGACATTTCGCGGGCCTGCTCCTCGGTCACCAGGATGTCGCCCTTGCGCAGGGTGGTCTCATCCTCCAGCCCCGCGAGCGCCTGCGCCCACGACTGGCCGGCCGGCTTGCACGTGCAGGAGGGCACCAGCTCCTTGCGGTAGCGCAGCGCATTCGGCAGCGACATGTAGGACTGGCCGGAGATGCTCACCGCCGACTTGATGTCGCCGCTGTAGGTGAAGAGCTGCGCGTCCGAGCCCGGGCACAGGCGCTTGCAGAGCTGGTCGTCCTGCGCGTAGCGGCTGGCGTTGGTGGAATTCGCCATGGGGAAGAAATAGCCGTCGCAGGTCCTGACGCACACGGTGCGCGAGGAATAGCTCTTGGGCGTCTCCAGCGGCATCAGGTCGAGGTCGGGCGAGGATTCCTCGGGCTGGGTCTGCTGGGTGCCGAAGATGGCTTCGAAGAAGTTCTTCGGCTTCGCCGGCTCGTTGGCGCGGCGGGCGGCCTGCACGGCGGCGGTGTATTGCGGGCCGCAATTGTTCTGGGCGAGGGCGATGATGAGCGCCCGGCGCTGGCCGCCGGTGTCGGCGCCGCCGCGCTCAAGGCCCGCGATCTGCGACCTGAGGCGCGAGACCTGGTCGTCGATCTGGTCGCACTGGGGCGGACGGGGCGGCCCCTGGAAGATGAGGAAGCCGCGCGGCGCATCGCAGCCCATGCCGCGCGCCTGCGCCGAGAGGCGGTCGAGATCGCCGCGGAGCTTGGCGGCCTGCGCCTGCTGGTTGGCGACGCCACCGGCGCTGCGGTCGAGGGCCATCAGGGAGCCTTCGAGCTGCTGGCAGGCGGGGCTGCCGGCCTGCGCCAGAGCGGTGCCCGCGGTGGTGACGGCGACCAGGAGGCCGAGCGCCATACGACGGAGCGAACCCATCGCCAGCTGGCGTGTCGTGCCGCTCGCACCCTTCAGGGCAACCGGACTTCCGGCGCCGTTCCCTCGCGCGGACTCCATCCTCAGCTCTTCTCTCCACTGGCGCCGTGCCGAACCTTCACCGGACCGGCGCCCCTCTATAGACCGACAGCGCGGGGCAATGGTGACGAAACTGTGGCCCCTCGCTGGAAGGTGAGGAGAGCCGGCTCAGGTGCGCCGGCCCGCGCTCAGCCGCGCCCGCGCGAGCGGATGTTGTAGCTGTCGTAGGCGTATTCCGCGATCTGCCACCACACCAGCTGGTCGGCGCGGATGGCGAGCATGGAATCGAGCGCCTGCTTGAACGCCGGGTTGGTGGCGGCCAGCTCGTTGTAAAGCTCGAAGGACGCCTTGTAGCCCGCCTCCATGATGGACGCCGGGAAGGGCTTCAGCTCCACGCCCTGCTGCACCAGCCGGCGCAGCGCCGGGGGATTCACCGAATCGTACTTGGCCAGCATCCAGTTGTTGGCCGCCTCGGCGGCGTTGCGGACGATGGCCTGGTAGTGCTTCGGGAGCGCGTTCCACTGGGCGTTGTTGATGACGAGGTGCAGCATGGCGCCGCCCTCCCACCAGCCGGGGTAATAGTAATACTTGGCCACCTTCACGAGGCCGAGCTTCTCGTCGTCATAGGGGCCGACGAACTCCGCCGCGTCGATGGAGCCGCGCTCCAGCGCTGGATAGACGTCGCTCGGGGCGATCTGCTGCGGCACCACGCCGAGCTTCGCCAGCACCTGCCCGCCGATGCCGCCGATGCGGAACTTCAGGCCCTTGAGGTCGGCGACGTCGTTCAGCTCCTTTCGGAAGAAGCCGCCCATCTGGCAGCCCGAATTGCCGAGCGGCATGGAGGTGACGTTGTACTTGGCGAGCACGCCGTTGATGATCTGCTCACCGCCGCCGAAGAACCACCACGAGTGCTGCTGGCGGGAGTTGAAGCCGAACGGCACGCCGGTGCCGAAGGCCAGCGCGGTGTCCTTGCCGGTATAGAAATAGGTGGCGGTCTGGGCGCACTCCACCGAGCCGGTGGAGACCGCATCGAGCGCCTGCAGGCCGGGCACCAGCTCGCCGGCCGGGAAGGTCTGGATCTGGAAGCGGCCGTCGGTGGCCTCGGCCACGTACTTGGCGAAGATCTGCGCGGTGCCGAAGATGGTGTCGAGGGAGCGCGGGAAGGAGGAGGTGAGGCGCCACTTCACCTCGGGCTGGGTCTGCGCGAGGGCGGGGCCGGCGACCGCGCCGGTGGCGAGCGCTGTGGCGGACGCGCCAATGAAATGGCGGCGCTTGATCTCCATGGATGGCTCCTCGGCCGTTGATCGGGCTCTGTGGGGTTGGGCGAAACCTGCGATGGGGCGAAAGGGGTGTCACGCGGCGCGGCGGCCGTCAATGTCGTCGGTCGCCGGCCAAGCGATATTGCGTCGCTCTTCCGCTGGGGGCGGCACATCCCATATGTCGGTGGCCCGCCCGTTCGGGCGCCTGCCTGCGGCAGCTTTCCGGGGAATTCCATGACGCACGCTGTCTCGACCGACCGTCCCACCCTCACCCGCCGGCTGGGCCGCCTCGCGCTCGTGTGCGCGATCGGCGTCGCTGCGCTCGCGGGCGGGCCGGCGCTGGCGCAGGAGCCCAACCTCATCTTCCGGAAGTCCACGGTCTGGAAGTTCCTGACCCCCGACGACAAGCTCGCCGTCTACGGCATCGATGATCCGGTGGTGGAGGGCGTCGCCTGCCACTATACGACCCCCGAGAAGGGCGGCGTGAAGGGCATGGTGGGCCTCGCCGAGGAAGTCTCGGACATTTCCCTTGCCTGCCGGCAGGTGGGGCCGATCTCCTTCAAGTCGAAGTTCGAGCAGGGCGACGTGGTGTTCCGCGAGAGCCGCTCCTTCTTCTTCAAGAAGATGCAGATCGTGCGCGGCTGCGACACCAAGAGGAACGTGCTCGTCTATCTCGTCTATTCGGACAAGTTGATCGATGGCAGCCCGAAGAATTCCACCTCCACCGTGCCGATCATGCCGTGGGGCACCGCCGCCGACGTGCCGAAGTGCGCGGACTTCCTGAAGTAGCGGAAAGAGAAGCGCCGCGCGCCGGGGCGGTCTTGCCCACGCGCGGCGCAGGGCTCAGAGGAACGTCACCTTGCCGGTGCCGATATCGTACATGGCGCTCGCCGACTTGAGCTGACCGGCCGCCGCCCGCTCCGACAGGATCGGCGTCGCGGTCTGCGCCAGCTTGGCATTCATCTTCACGTTCATGTCGCTGGCGGCGGCGAGAAGGTCGGGCGGGTTGCTCCGCATGGCCTCGTAGACCGCCGGGCGTATGGCGTTGACGAGGCTCGGCAGGTGGCCGGGCGGCAAAGTGTTGTCCTTGATGGACGTGATCGTCGCCTGCACCGCGCCGCACGAGGCGTGGCCGAGCACGAGGATGAGCTTCACGCCAAGCACGGCGGTGGCGAATTCGAGGCTCGCCAGCCCGTTTTCATCGATGAAGTTGCCGGCCACTCGAACGATGAACAGTTCGCCGGGCCCCTGGTCGAACACCAGTTCAGGCACCACGCGCGAATCCGAGCAGGCGACGATGGCGGCGAACGGCTGCTGTCCCGTGGCGCGCTTCAGGCGGCCGGCGGAATAGTCGGCATTCTGCTGTGTGCCGGCGACGTAACGGGCATTGCCGTCCACGAGGCGCTTCAAGGCCTCATCGGGGTTCACCGGTGCGGCGGTGCCATAGCCGCCCGACTGGGCGAAGGCGGAGGCGGCGAAGAGCGGCGCGGCCGCAAGGGCCAGTCCGCCCGCCAGTCCGCCGGCAAGCAGGCGTCGGCGTCCGATGGATGGTGATGAGCACGTCTCGCACATGGGCGATCCTCTCCCGGTCACTGTGTTTCAGGCCTGTTGGACCCGCCCGAAGCATGTCGCTGGGGCAGGCCGGGGCTGAACATAGCCGATCCGGCGCGGAAGACTGAAATACCGCGATCACAAAACGCGGACCTGAAGCTTTTCTATAAAATGCGATTTCTCTGCCGGTCCGATCGTCCCCGCTACCGCGAGCAGGTGATGGCCACCGTCTCCGGGCATAGCGGGCCGGTGCAGGTCACGGCGGGGGAGGCGACGCTCGAGGGGGTGAACGCGGAGGCGGGCGCCGCCACGCGGCCGAAATCGATGACCTGGCTGTAGGCGCGCGACCGGCACCAGGCTTCCGCCACCTTCTGCCCGCAGGGCGCGCCGGAGGCGAGGCAGGAATCGATGCTGGACCCGTCGGAATTGTCGATGAGAAAGATGCGCGTCTCCGCCATGGCCGGCGCCATCAGCGACAGGCTCGCCACGGCGACGGCGGCGAGGGTTCGGATCAGCGGTATGGACAGGTTGGCACCTCTTCGGCAGGCGCGTCCCGAACGCGGCAGTGCGCTTTCGGGTCACGGGCGGGATCATCGGATGCGCCCCGACCCCCGCCCGGCGCAACTGATCCGGGGATAGACGCTCACGAAGGGGCAGGTCAAGCTGGGGAAGATAACGATATCCGGAGGTGCGGAGCTTTGCCGGACGGCGTGAAACATCTTGACGAGCGCCCGCGCCCGAACCATTGTCCCGCGCCATGAACGGCGGTTTCATCACCATCTGCGCCATCGCGGCGATTATTTGCGGTTAGCCGAAAAGCTGGCCGCGGCCGTCCTTTGCTCATCTCGTTAGACAAGGATCTGGACGCCCCGGCCGGTGGACCGGCTTGGCGCTTGTGCGCCATTCGGGGGAACGATCCATGGAGCTCAGGCTCTACAATACGCTGACCCGCTCGAAGGACCTCCTGCGTCCGCTCGATCCCTTGAACGTGCGCATGTACGTGTGCGGGCCGACGGTCTACGACCACGCCCATATCGGCAATGCGCGCCCGGTCATCGTCTTCGACGTGCTGTTCCGCCTGCTGCGGCGTCTCTATGGTGAAGGCCATGTCAAATACGTCCGCAACATCACGGACGTGGACGACAAGATCAACGCCCGCGCCGCCGACCGCTCCATCTCCATCCGCGATCTCACCGAAGAGACCTACCGGTGGTTCCGCGAGGACACGGCGGCGCTGAACTGCCTGCCGCCCACCGTGGAGCCGCGCGCCACCGAGCATATCGAGGAGATGCGCGTGCTCATCGAGCGGCTCGTCGCCTCGGGCCACGCCTATGTGGCGGAGGAGCACGTGCTGTTCCACGTGCCCTCCATGCCGGATTACGGCCGCCTCTCCCGTCGCTCGCTGGATGAGATGATGGCCGGCGCCCGCGTGGACGTCGCCCCCTACAAGCGCGACGCCATGGACTTCGTGCTGTGGAAGCCGAGCGCCGAGGGCGTGCCCGGCTGGCCCTCGCCCTGCGGCATCGCCACCCCCGGTCGCCCCGGCTGGCACATCGAGTGCTCGGCCATGAGCTGGAAGCACCTGGGCGAGACCTTCGACATCCACGGCGGCGGCATCGATCTCGTCTTCCCGCACCACGAGAACGAGATCGCCCAGTCGCGCTGCGCCTTCCATTCGGGGGTGATGGCGCAGACCTGGATGCACAACGGCTTCCTGATGCTGGAAGGCGAGAAGATGTCGAAGTCGCTCGGCAACTTCGTCACCATCCGCGAGCTTTTGGACGAGTGGCCCGGCGAGGTGCTGCGCCTCGCCATGCTCTCCACCCATTACCGCCAGCCCATCAACTGGACCCGCCAGGGCCTCGGCTTTGCCGCCAAGACGCTGGACAAGTGGTATCGCGTCATCGGCGACGTGGAGGCGGAGACGGGCGAAGGCAACCCGTTCGAGACGGAGATCGCCGACCGCCTCGCCGACGACCTCAACACCCCCTCCGTCATCGCCCACCTGCACCACCTCGCCGAGGTGGCCGAGCATGAGGACACGTCCTCCGCGCTCCGCCGCCGCTTCAAGGGCGCGGCCAATCTCCTCGGCCTGCTCGGCGATACCGAAACCGGGTGGCGCGCGCGGCAGAAGGAGGCCATTGCGCTGGATGAAGGGGTCATCTCCGGCCTCATCGCCGAGCGGCTCGCCGCCCGCAAGGCGAAGGACTTCAAGCGCGCCGACCAGATCCGCGAGGAGCTGGCCGCCAAGGGCATCGTGCTGATGGACAACAAGGATGGGACCACCAGCTGGGAGGTGTCGCGATGAGCGCCATCGCTTTGCGCCCCTACCTCCCCGCCGATGCGCCGGCGCTGGCCGACCTGTTCCGCGCCTCCATCGCCGAACTGACCGGCGAGGATTACGACAGCGAGCAACAGGAGGCGTGGGCCGCCAGGGCTGACGACGCCGAGGCCTTCGCCGCCCGCCTCGCCGCGAGCCTCACCTTGGTGGCGCTGCGCGGCAAGGACGTGGCCGGGTTCGTCTCGCTCAAGGACAATGCCCACATCGACATGCTCTACGTGGCGCCCGACGCCGTCGGCACTGGCGTCGCCAAGGCCCTGTGCGATGCCGCCGAGACGCTGGCCAAGGCGCGCGGCACCCGCAAGCTCACGGTGGATGCCAGCGACACCGCGCTCGGCTTCTTCCAGAAGCGCGGCTACGAACCCCAGCGCCGCAACATGGTGCCGTTGGCCGACACCTGGCTCGCCAACACGGCGATGACGAAGACGCTGGGGGAGGGGGCCGGGCAATGACGGCATCAGCCGCCGAGGGGCGTGAACGCCTCTATCTCTTCGACACCACCCTGCGCGACGGAGCGCAGACCAATGGCGTCGATTTCACCGTGGCCGACAAGCTGCGCGTGCTCTCCCTGCTGGACCGGCTGGGCGTGGACTATGTGGAGGCCGGCTATCCCGGCGCCAATCCCACCGACACGCAGCTGTTCGCGGAGAAGCATGAGGCGAAGGCGCGCCTCACCGCCTTCGGCATGACCAAGCGCCCCGGGCGCTCGGCGTCCAACGATCCCGGCGTGACGGCGCTGCTGGCGGCGCAGTCCGATGCCATCTGCTTCGTCGCGAAATCCTCCGCCTATCAGGTGCGGGTGGCGCTGGAGACCACCAAGGAGGAGAACCTCGCCTCCATCCGCGAGAGCGTCGAGGCGGCGATTGGTGCCGGGCGCGAGGCGCTGGTGGATTGCGAGCATTTCTTCGACGGCTTCAAGGAAGACCGCGACTTTGCCCTCGCCTGCGCCCGCACCGCCTATGAGGCCGGCGCGCGCTGGGTGGTGCTGTGCGACACCAACGGCGGCACACTGCCCCACGAGGTGGAGGCCATCGTCGCCGAGGTGGTGAAAGTGGTGCCGGGCACCAATGTCGGCATCCATGCCCATAACGACACCGAGCAGGCGGTGGCGAATTCGCTGGCCGCCGTGCGGGCCGGCGCGCGGCAGATCCAGGGCACGCTGAACGGCCTCGGCGAGCGCTGCGGCAATGCCAATCTCTGCTCGCTCATCCCCACCCTGCTGCTGAAAAAGGACTTCGCCGAGCGCTTCGACATCGGCGTCGGCCAAGAGGCGCTGGGCGAGCTGGTCCACGTCTCCCGCACGCTGGACGAGATGCTGAACCGCGCCCCGGACCGGCACGCGCCCTATGTGGGCGAGAGCGCCTTCGCCACCAAGGCCGGTATCCATGCCTCGGCCATCCTGAAGGACCCCGCCACCTACGAGCATGTCGCGCCGGAGAAGGTGGGCAACCGTCGCCGGGTGATGGTCTCCGACCAGGCGGGCCGCTCCAACGTGCTGTCCGAGTTGGAACGCCTTGGCGTGCCGGTGGACAAGAAGGACCCCCGCATCTCCCGGCTGCTGGAGGTGGTGAAGGAGCGTGAGGCGCTGGGCTATTCCTACGAGGCGGCGGACGCTTCCTTCGCCCTGCTGGCGCGGCGGATGCTGGGCTCGGTGCCGGACTTCTTTTCCGTCGAGCGCTTCAAGGTGAACGTGGAGCGCCGCTACAACGCGCAGGGCGAGCTTGTCACCGTGGCCGAGGCCATCGTGAAGGTGAAGGTGGACGACGAGACCCTCATCTCCGCCGCCGAGGGCAACGGCCCGGTGAACGCGCTAGACGTGGCCCTGCGCAAGGACCTCGGCAAGTACCAGCCGTTCATTTCCGGCCTTCACCTCACCGACTACCGCGTGCGCGTGCTGAACGGCGGCACGGAGGCGGTGACGCGGGTGCTCATCGAGAGTGCGGACGAGACCGGCGATCGCTGGACCACGGTGGGCGTCTCCCCCAACATCATCGACGCCTCCTTCGAGGCGCTGCTCGATTCCATCACCTGGAAGCTCTTGAAGGAAGGCGCGCCAGCCTGACTCGCGCGCTCTCCCATGCGCTGCTGCAAGCGCGGTTTGCAGCAGCGCGCGGGGAGATTGTCTGAAATCAATGTCTACCCGGCTACCGGGCCTAAGCTTTCGTCCAAGCTTGATTGCGAGCTTGCAGGCATTCAGGGCCTGCGCATATCGGGAGCTTGGTCATGTCCAACGTTCAATCCCGCTTCGATGTCTCCGATCCGATGGTGATAACGCGGATCCTGTGCGGGCTCTTCTACTTCCCCCACGCCATTTCCAAGATCATCGGTTTCTCGGGGGCCGTTGGATTCTTTTCCAAGGCGGGCCTTACGCCGCCGGAAGCCTTCGTGGTGCTTTCCATCACGATGGAGCTGGTTTGCGGAATCGGCCTCACCTTCGGGCTGTTCACGAAATATGTGGGCATTATCTCGGCGGGGGTGATGGCGGTCGCCGCCTATGCCACCGTGGCGGTCCATGGCCTCGGCTGGTACTGGGCCGGGCACGGCATCGAATATCTGGTGTTCTGGGCCATCGCCTCGCTGGCGGTCGCGCTCGATGCCTGGAAGCGCAATCCCAGCGTCTTCGGCCTCTTCGAATTGCCGCTGAACCATACAAAGGCGGTGGCGGCCTGACAGGCTCGCGAGGCGAAATGCAGAAGGGCCGGGCAGCGAATGCCCGGCCTTTTCTTTTCAGCCCTGCGCCAGCGCTTTCAGCGCCGCGAGCACCTTTTCCGTATCTGCACCGAGCCGCGGGCTCGCGCTTTTCGCCACCTGCCGCACGCCGTCGAGCACGATGGGGCTGGCCACGGCCGGAATGGTTCCGCCGCCGGCCTCCGCCAGGTCCACGCGCAGGCCGCGCGCCTTCACCTGCGGGTCCTCGAACACCTGCGAGACGGTGTTGATCGGCCCCGCCGGAACGCCCTTCGCCTCCAGCGCCGCGAGGAGATCGTCGCGGGCGAAGGCCATGGTCAGCGCCGTGAGCTTCGGCACCAGCACGGCGCGGTTGGCGACGCGGGCGGGATTGGTGGCGTAGTCGGCCGCCTGCGCCAGCTCCGGCGCGCCGAGCACGGCGCAGAAGCGGGCGAACTGGCCGTCATTGCCGATGGCGGCGATGAAATAGCCGTCCGCGCAGGGGAAGACCTGATAGGGCACGATGTTGGGATGGGCATTGCCCATGCGCTTCGGCGCCTTGCCGGAGGTGAGGTAGTTCATGGCCTGGTTGGCGAGCACGCCCACCTGCGTGTCGAGCAGCGCCATGTCCACATGCCCGCCCGTGCCGGTCTCGTCCCGCCGCCGCAGCGCCGCGAGAATGCCCACGGTGGCATAGAGGCCGGTGAAGATGTCGGCGAAGGCGACGCCCACCTTCTGCGGCTCGCCATCCGGCGCGCCGGTGAGGTCCATGATGCCGCCCATGCCCTGCACCAGGAAGTCATAGCCCGCGCGCGGCGCATAGGGGCCGTCCTGGCCGAAGCCGGTAACGGAGCAATAGACGAGGCGGGGGTTTTCTTTTCTGAGGCTCTCATAGTCGAGCCCGTATTTCTTCAGCCCGCCGACCTTGAAGTTCTCGATGAGCACATCGCTTTGCCGGGCGAGATTACGGATGATCTGCTGGCCCTCTTCCGTCTCGAAATCCACCGCCACCGAGCGCTTGCCGCGATTGGTCGCATGGAAATAGGCGGCGCCGAGGTCGGCCCCGTCCGCGCCTTTCAGGAAGGGCGGGCCCCAGGTGCGGGTATCGTCCCCGCCGCCCGGCCGCTCCACCTTGATGACCTCCGCCCCGAGATCGGCGAGCAGCTGCCCACACCATGGCCCGGCAAGGATGCGGGCGAGTTCGAGGACGCGGAGGCCGGCGAGGGGAGGGGAGGCAGGGGAGGTCATGGGGGAGACTCGCTTGGCGGCTTTGGCTCCCCTCTCCCCTTGCGGGAGAGGGGCTGGGGGTGAGGGGGGCGGCTTCAACCCCTCACCCGTCTCGCGGCTTTGCCGCGATCCACCCTCTCCCGCAAGGGGAGAGGGAGACAATCAAAAGAACGCCTGGATCCCGGTGATCGCGCGGCCGAGGATCAGCGCGTGGATGTCGTGGGTGCCCTCGTAGGTGTTCACCGTCTCGAGGTTCGCCGCGTGGCGGATGACGTGGAATTCGGCCGAGATGCCGTTGCCGCCGTGCATGTCGCGGGCGACCCGCGCGATATCCAGCGCCTTGCCGCAATTGTTGCGCTTGAGGAAGGAGATGGCTTCGATGGGCAGCGTGCCCTCATCGAACATCCGCCCGGCGCGCAGCGCGAGCTGGAGGCCCAGCGCGATCTCGGTGGCCATGTCCGCCAGCTTCTTCTGCACCAGCTGGGTGGCGGCGAGGGGCTTGCCGAACTGCTTGCGGTCCAGCGTGTACTGGCGCGCGGCCGCATAACAGGCCTCCGCTGCACCCATGGCGCCCCAGCCGATGCCGTAGCGGGCACGGTTGAGGCAGCCGAAGGGGCCGGGCAAGCCGGCGGCGTTGGGCAGGAGGTTCTCTTCCGGAATCTCCACGTCTTCCAGCACCACCTCGCCGGTGATGGAGGCGCGCAGCGAGAGCTTGCCCTCGATCTTGGGGGTGGAGAAGCCCTTCATGCCGCGCTCCACGACGAAGCCCTTGATGGCATTGTCGTGCGCCGCGGACTTCGCCCACACCACCGCGAGGTCGGCGATGGGCGAATTGGTGATCCACATCTTCGCGCCGTTGAGGCGATAGCCGCCGTCGATCTTCTCGGCGCGGGTGCGCATGCCGGCGGGGTCGGAGCCGGCGTCCGGCTCGGTCAGGCCGAAGCAGCCGACCCACTCGCCGGTGGCGAGCTTGGGCAGGTACTTCTTGCGCTGCTCCTCGGTGCCGTAGGCGTAGATGGGGTGCATGACGAGGGAGGACTGCACGCTCATGGCCGAGCGGTAGCCACTATCCACCCGCTCCACCTCGCGCGCGGCGAGGCCGTAGGCCACGTAGCCGAGGCCGGCGCCGCCGTATTCCGCCGGGATGGTGGGGCCGAGCAGGCCGAGCTCGCCCATCTCGTTCATGATTTCGCGGTCGAACCGCTCGTCGAGATAGGCGGAGGTCACGCGCGGCAGCAGCTTTTCCTGCGCATAGTCGCGGGCGGTGTCGCGCACCAGCCGCTCGTCCTCGGTGAGCTGGCTGTTGAGATCGAAGGGGTCGGCCCAGTCGAAGGTCGGCTTACCGGATGCGGCCATGGTGCGTCTCCCGCTCTCTCGCTCGCTGGCCCGCCGGGTGGCGGCGGGCATTTACATTCCTACCAGTCGGTATATAAATAAAAGCCAATCGTCAAGGAGCACGACGCTGCAGGATCGAGGCGACCACGAACAGGATGCGCCGGCCCGCCCGGCCCCCGCCCGGCGGCGCGGCCGTCCGCCGAAGTCGGCGGCGCTGCGCGTCGCGGCGGAGGGCGATGGCACGCGCCTCGGCCGTCCGCCCATGATGAGCGACCCGCGCGCGGAAATCCTGCGGCAGGCGGCGCAGATGTTCGCGCAGAAGGGCTATGTGGAGTCGTCGCTCAGCGAGGTCGCGCGGTCGCTCAATTACTCCAAGGGCGCCATCTATAACTATTTCTCCTCGAAGCAGGAGATCTACGACGCCATCATCATCTTCACGCTGTCCGGCCTCAACGATGCGTCATCCGCCGCGGTGCGGCGGGAGGACCCGCCGGCCGAGCAGCTGAAGCAGTTCATGGTCGCCCACGCCCGCTTCCTTGCCGACAATTACGATTGCTTCGTCACCATGCTCGTGGGCTTCTCCGGCATGGCCAACACCGGGCTGAAGGACGATGCCCTCGCGCTGCGCGACGCCCATGAGGGCCTCTTGCGCCGGATCATCGCGGATGGCGTGGCGGACGGTTCGTTCCGGGAGGTCGGCGCGGCCATGACCGGGCGCGCGGTGCTCTCGCTCTTGAGCTGGATGGTGCGCTGGTTCAAGCCCGGCGGCGACAAGTCGGCGGAAGAGGTCGCGCTGGAGTATCACGACCTGCTGGTGCGCGGGCTGGTGGCCTGAGGGAGAGGACGGCGGTCTTTCGTTGATCCGCCCTCCGGTCGAGCCGGAGGGCGACGGTTGGGACAGGGAGGGCGGCGTGGGGACGACAGCGCCCTCGTTCCGCCAGACCTCACGCAACGCAGGCGAGGAAGCCCTCTTCAAGCAGGTCGCGCTTCAATTGGCGGCCGATGAAGACGATGCGGCTCAGCCGCTTCTCGTCGGCCTTCCACGGGCGCTGGTGATCGCCGTCGAGGATCATGTGGACGCCCTGGAACACGAAGCGGTCGGGGTCGTCCTTGAACGACAGGATGCCCTTGGAGCGCAGGATGTTCGGCCCCTCGACCTGAACGATGTTCTGCACCCAGGGGAAGAACTTGTCCGGGTCCAGCGGCTTGTCGGTGGAGAAGGAGACCGACTGGATCTCCTCGTCATGCACCGCCTTCAACCCGTGATGGTGGTCATGGTCATGATCGTGGTCGTGGCCGTGATCATGACCGCAGTCGGGTCCGCAGGCCTCGCCATGGGCGTGGTGGTGGTGATGGTGCTCGTCCTCCTCGAGGAAGGCGGGCTCCAGCTCCAGCACGCGCTCCAGGTCGAAGGCGCCCTGGTTCAGCACCTTGGCGATGTCGATCTCGGACTTCTGGGTGCGGTAGAGCTTGGCATAGGGGTTGATGCCGCGGATGCGGGCTTCCACCGCGTCCAGTTCCGGGCCGGTCACGAGGTCGGTCTTGTTGAGGAGGATCACGTCGGCGAAGGCCACCTGATTCTTCGCCTCGGGGGCGTCCTTCAGGCGGTCGGAGAGCCACTTCGCATCGGCCACCGTGACCACCGCATCGAGCTTGGTCTTGGCCTGCACTTCCTCGTCCACGAAGAAGGTCTGGGCCACGGGGGCGGGGTCGGCGAGGCCGGTGGTCTCGACGATGATGCCGTCGAAGCCGCCCTTGCGGCGCAGCAGGCCGTCGATGATGCGGATGAGGTCGCCGCGCACGGTGCAGCAGATGCACCCGTTGTTCATCTCGAACACTTCCTCGTCGGCGCCCACCACGAGGTCGTTGTCGATACCGATCTCGCCGAACTCGTTGACGATGACGGCGAATTTCTTGCCGTGCGGCTGCGACAGGATGCGGTTGAGCAGCGTGGTCTTGCCGGCGCCCAGGTAGCCGGTCAGCACGGTGACGGGGATCTTCTCGGCCTGCGTTTCAGCCATGGCTTCACCTTGGTACGGCGGCGGCCGCGCGAGGCGGCCGCCGGAAGGAAACGGGCGCCTCTCAGCTCGACAGAGCGGACGAGAGTTCGCGCACGTTGGAGTGCATCATGTCGATGTAGGTGCTCGCGGGGCCTTTGTCATCGGACAGGGCGTCGGAATAGAGCGTTCCGCCCACCTTGGCGCCGCTTTCCTTGGCGATGCGCTGGATGAGGCGCGGGTCGGTGACGTTCTCGACGAACACGGCCGGGATCTTCTGCGCCTTGATCTGGCGGATGATGCGGCCCACGTCCTTGGCCGAGGCCTCGCTCTCGGTCGAGACACCCTCGGGGGCGACGAGCACCAGGCCATAGGCCTCGCCGAAATAGCCGAAGGCGTCGTGGGAGGTGATGATGCGACGCTGCTCGGCCGGGATCTTGGCGAGGGCGGACTTCACTTCCGTCTCCAGCGCATCCAGCTTCGCGGTGTAGGCGGCGGCGTTGGCGGTGTACACGTCGCGGCCGTCCGGATCGGCGGCGATCAGGCCGTCGCGCACGTTGGCCACGTAGATCTTGGCGTTGGCGATGGACTGCCAGGCGTGAGGATCGATGGGGCCGTGGTCATGACCGGCATGGGCCTCCTTGCCCTTTTTGCCGTGGCCGGCGTCCTTCTCGTCGTCGTCCTGCGGCTCGGTGGCGGTGCGGACGCGGGGCGTGATGCCCTTGGTGGCGACGACGATCGGCGCCTTGGTGCCGGAGGCCTTGATGAGGCGGTCCATCCAGCCCTCGAAGCCGAGGCCGTTCACGAACACCACCTTGGCCGCCGCCACCGCCTTCGCGTCGGCCGGGGTGGGCTGGTAGACGTGGGCATCGCCGTTGGTGCCGACGATGGTGGTGACGGCCACGCGGTCGCCGCCCACCTGCTTCACGAAATCGCCGAGGATGGAGAAGGAGGCCACCACGGGCATCTTCTGGGCAGGCGCCTGCGCGAGGGCCGGGCCGGCGAGCGGCAGGGTGAGGCCGGCGGCCAGGGAGCCGGCAACGCCGGCGGCGAGGAGGAGACGTCGGGAGATCATGAAAGTCCTCTTCAGGCTTCAAGGTGACGGCGCGGGACGAAGCGGCCGGCAAGCCCGCCGATCGGCCCGAAGATGACGGCGAACGCATAGGCCAGCCCGGCGACCAGGATGATGGACGGGCCGGACGGCGTGCCGAGGTGGTAGGACACGAGCAGCCCCGCGACGCCGGACGCGAAGGCGATCAGCGTCGAGGTGGTGACGAGGGCGGTGAGGTCCCGCACGAAGAAGCGGGCGGTGGCTGCCGGCAGCATCATCAGCCCCACCGCGAGCAGCGTGCCCAGCGCATGGAAGCCGCCCACGAGGTTCAGCACCACCAGCGACAGGAAGGCGATGTGGCTGACCCCGCCGCTGCGGCTCACCGAGGCGAGGAAGGTCGGGTCCACGCATTCCAGCACCAGCGGCCGCCACACCACGGCGAGGGTGAGGAGCGTGACGGTGGTGATGCCGGCGATCAGCATCAGCGTCGCGTCGTCGATGCCCAGCACGGTGCCGAACAGGACATGCAGCAGGTCCACATTGGAGCCGCGCAGCGAGACGATGAGCACGCCCAGCGCCAGCGAGATGAGATAGAAGGCCGCGAGGGAGGCGTCCTCCTTCATCCCCGTCGCCCGCGCCACCACACCCGCGCCCACCGCCACCAGAAGGCCGGCCGCGAGGCCGCCGGCCGTCATGGCGTAGAGGTTGAGCCCGGCGAACAGGAAGCCGATGGCCGCGCCGGGCAGGATGGCGTGGGCCATGGCGTCGCCCGTCAGCGACATGCGCCGCAGCATCAGGAAGGCGCCCACCGGCCCCGCGCCGAGCGACAGCGCGAACACGCCGGCGAGGGCGCGACGCATGAACTCGAACTCCACGAAGGGAGAAATGAGGGTGTCATAGATGTTCATCGATCAATCCCGGGCGCCGGTGCCGCGCGTGGGCGGCCGGCCGGATTTGTCATCGTCCTGCCCTTGCGCTTGGCCGGGGAGCCGATCCGGTGGGTTGGAGGAACCGGACCGGCCTTGGCCGGGGCCCGTGGTCCCCGGCCAAGCGCAAGAGCAGCGATGGTGCGTCCAGAAGACCGGCGTCAGCCGGTCGTGAATGCGTGGTCAGGATCAGACCGGCGCGGGGCCGGTCGGTGAATGTTTGGTCAGGCTGCGTCGGGGCAGGGGATGGCGTCGTCCCGCCACGCTTCGCCCATGCGGCGGGCCTTGAGCAGGTTCTCGGGGCCGAGCGCTTCCGCCGTCGGCCCCCAGGCGACCGGCGTGCGGGCGAGGAGGAGCGTCTGCGGGAAGGTCGCGCGCACCAGGTCGAAATCATGCAGCACCGCGATCACGGTGCGCTTCTCGCCATGCCAGCGGCGAACGAGGTCCACGAGGTCCGACACCGTCTTGGCGTCGAGGGCGGTGAACGGCTCGTCGAGCAGGATCACGCGGGCGTCCTGCAGCAGCAGGCGGGCGAACAGGGTGCGCTGCATCTGCCCGCCGGAGAGGGTGCCGATGGGGCGGTTCTCGAACCCTTCGAGGCCGACGGCAGCGATGGCGTGCTCGATCTTCGCGCGATCGGCTCGGCCGATGCCGCCGAACAGGCCGGCGCGCCGCCACAGGCCCATGGACACCATGTCATAGACATGGATGGGAAAGCTGCGGTCGATCTCGGCGCCCTGCGGAAGGTAGGCGATCTCGCGCGGGTCGAGGCCATGGCGGTCGATGGTGCCGCCGAGCGGCTTCAGCGCGCCGCCGATGCCCTTGAGGAGGGTGGACTTGCCGGCGCCGTTGGCGCCGCAGATGGCGAGCAGCGCGCCCTTCTCCACGTCGCCGGACAGGTGGTGGACGGCCGGGTGGCGCTCATAGCCGAGGGTCAGGTTGCGGAAGGAAATCTGCACGGTCATGCGCCGCCTCCCGTCACCAGGGCCACCGCGCCCCACAGGATGAGGAGCAGCACGGACACCAGCGCGAGACGCCCACCGAGGGACATGCGCAGTACCGAAGCACTGATGCGCACGGGTGGGCGGCGGCCGGCTGGAGCGGCGGCATGGGCATGATACCCGTGCCCGTGGTCGCCATGCTCGTGTTCCCCCGCGGCCCCGGCGGCGCCCAGGGGCGCGGCGCGGTCCTGCCGGCCGGTGGCCGGCGGCGTCGCTGCGGAGGGGGAGAGGGACAGGGACATGGGACCCGGCGGGCTGGTTTCGATGGCTAGTTGATACAGTGTATCGCTCAGCCTTGTCCAGCCCGTCGAGGCCCCTCCGCACGCTTTTGTGCGGTTCCCTTCAGTCAGTCGGGTGGCTCATTCGGCCGCTGTGGTGAACGCCCGGAAGCTGCCGAACGCGGTGATGTCGCGTGCCCCGTCGAGCGCCGCCGCCTCGGCGAGGAAGCCGGTGACGCGGGTGCCGTCGTCCAGTTCCACCTGCCCGAGGCCCAGCGGCGACGGGATGGTGGCCAGCAAGCGGCCGACGCCCTCGAACGGCATGGACCATACCTCGCCCTCCACCGCCGCGCCGTCCGCATTGACCCGCACCACGCCGGGGCGGGGCAGGGCGCCGGGGAGGAGCTTCATGCGATAGGACGGCACCGTCTTGGCGGCGCGCACGAAGCGTCCGCCCATGGCCTTGAGGTCGCCATTGAGCGGCATGCCGGAGAGATGGGCGCCGAACACGCAGACATCGAGCCGACCCGGCTCCTGCGCCGGCGCAAGCGGCGGAAGGGCGGGCGCCGGCGCATGGCCGCAGCCCAGCGGCAGGGTGCCCGCCGCCACGAAGGCCCGGCCCAGCGCCGCCATCTCAGCATCCTTCCCGGCGGGCGCGAGGAGGGTGACGCCATAGGGCACGCCGCCAGCGGTGATCTTGGTCGGCACGGCGATGCCGCACAGGTCCATCAGGTTGACGAAATTGGTGTAGGTGCCATTGCGCGAATTGAGGCGGATGGGGTCCGCCAGAACCTCCTCCACCGTGTAGGCGGAGGGCGCGGTGGGCAACAGCAGGCCATCGATGCCGGCGAGGATGGGCGCCACGCGGGCGCGCAATTCCTTCAGCTTGTAAATGGCGCGGAAGGCATCCGCCGCGCTCGCCTTGCCGCCGGGCTCGGTGATGGCGCGCGTCACCGGATGCACGGCATCGGGATCGGTGGTGAGCAGGGGCTCGGCGACGATCCAGCGCTCGGCCACCCACGGCCCTTCATAGAGCAGGCGCGCCGTCTCGGCGAAGGCGGAGAAATCGATCTCCTTCAGCACCGCGCCCATCGACGCGAACCGTGCCAGAGCCTCCTCATAGGCCGCGGCCGACTCGGCATCACCGAAGAACTCCCGCTGCGCCGGCGGCAGGATGCCGAGCACGGGCGCAGGAGGCGCGGCCGCGAGCGGGGCGACGGGCAGGTCGCGGGAATAGGCATCCTCCGCGTCGAAGCCGGAGATCACGTTCAACACCGCCATGGCATCGTCCACGGTCAGGGCGAAGATGGAGATGCAGTCCAGCGTCTTGCAGGCGGGCACGAGGCCAGTGTTGGGCACGAGACCGAGGGAGGGCTTGAGGCCCACGATGTTGTTCAGCATGGCCGGCACGCGGCCGGAGCCGGCGGTGTCGGTGCCCAGCGACACCGGCACGATGCCCGCGCCCACCGCCACCGCCGAGCCGGAGGAGGAGCCGCCTGGCACCAGTTCCGGGTTCACCGAGTTGCGCGGGATGCCATAGGGCGAGCGCACGCCCACGAGGCCGGTGGCGAACTGGTCGAGATTGGTCTTGCCGATGATGAGCGCGCCCGCCGCCTTGAGCCGCGCCACGGCGGTGGCGTCGCGCTCCGGCACATAGGCGAAGGCCGGGCAGGCGGCGGTGGTCGGGAGGCCGGCAACGTCGATATTGTCCTTTACCGCCACCGGGATGCCGTAGAGCGGCAGCCCCGTGTTGCCGGCGGCCTCCAGCGCGGCGGCCTCGGCCAGCACATCGGCTTCTTCGCGCAGGGTGATGAACATGGCCGGGTCGTCATGCACCGCAAGCCGGGCATAGACGCCGCGCACCGTTTCCGAGACGGAGCGGAGGCCGGACCTGTGGGCTTCGAGGAGGCTGGCGACGGTCTGCATGGTCTACCCTGATGGACGGCGCTCCACGCGCCTGATGGCAGGGGTCTAGCAGGAAGCGCGCCACTTGTATGCAATTTCTGATATTTGCATTTTTATCAAATATTTGGCTTGAACGAACTGCGCCCCGCTGCGGCTGGATTTGCCGCAGCGGGGCGCAGGAAATGGGATCAATGCCTAGAAATTAGGCGTCGTTCACGGGCGGGTCCCATTCTGCTCCGCCGGCGCGAGCGTGCGGCCGGGAGGGGCATCGGGCGCCGTGGTCAGCGGCGGGGGATTGCCGCGCGGCACGGTGATGTTCTCCGGCGCGGTCTCGCTCGGCGCGGGCGTGCCGCGGTTGGAAAACATGTTCGCCGCGACCAGCGCGAGGACCAGCACGAAGGCCGCGGCGATGAGCATGCCCTGGCGTTGCATGGGGCTCTCCTTGTCGTGGATATCGCCCCCTCAACGCCCCGGCCCCGGTGCCGGGTTCCCTTATTTGAGGTTAGTCGCGGAACACCACCGTGCGGGAACCGTTCAGCAGCACCCGGTCCTGAAGGTGCCAGGAGATGGCCCGGGCCAGCACGCGGCGCTCGATGTCGCGGCCCTTGCGGACGAGATCCTCGGGCGAATCCTGGTGGGAGATGCGCTCCACGTCCTGCTCGATGATCGGGCCTTCATCGAGGTCAGAAGTCACGTAATGGGCGGTGGCGCCGATGAGCTTCACTCCCCGCGCATGGGCCTGATGGTAGGGCTTGGCGCCCTTGAAGCCGGGCAGGAACGAGTGGTGGATGTTGATGCACTTGCCCGAGAGCTTGGCCGACAGCCCGTCCGACAGCACCTGCATGTAGCGCGCGAGCACGGCGAGCTCCGAACCGGAGGACTGGAAGATTTCCCAGACCTGCGTTTCCTGCTCCAGCTTGGTGGCCTTGGTCACCGGCAGATGGTGGAAGGGGATGCCGTCGAAATCCAGATGGGCATAGGTCTCGCGCGGATGGTTGGAGACGATGCCGGCGATTTCCATGGGAATCTCGCCGATGCGCCAGCGATAGAGCAGGTCCGCGAGGCAGTGGTCGAACTTGGAAGCGAGCAGCAGCACCTTGCGCTTCTCGGCCACCGGCCGGAGCGTGAAGCTCAGCGAGAAGGTCTGCGCCACCGCCGCGAAGCCGGAGCGGATCTCGGCGAGGCTGGCCTCGCCCTCCACCACGTTGAACACCACGCGCATGAAGAAGCGCCGGGTCTCGGTGTCGTCGAACTGTTGCGCCTCAAGGATGTTGCAGCCCTTCTCGAACAGGAAGGTCGAGACGCCAGCGACGATGCCCGGCCGGTTGGGGCAGGAGAAGGCGAGAATGAACGGCTCGTTGGGGCTGGTCATGATGGGTCCTTTTATGGCGCCGCGCGTGTGACGCAGCCGGGCGCCGGTCTCAGATGAATTCGGTGCGGAGAGGAGGCGCGCGCCGCGCTGCCGTCAACCTCGGTCGGTGCCGGAAAGGGCGAAGCCGTATTCCGCCGCACTCGCCGCCAGCCAGCGCAGGAAGGCCGGGGCGAAGGTGTTGCCCACCGCGAAGCGATAGGTCGGCGCGTCGTCGCGCTGCCAGAAGGTGACGCCCACGTGGGAGACCGGCGTGGTCGCCGCATCGCCCGGCTGGAAGGCGCGGGGATCGAGGTCCACCGCCACGCCCTTCGCCAGCGCTTCGCGCGCCATGGGGCCGGAGATGTCGAGCACGAGATTGGCGTCGCTCTGATCGGTCACGGCGCCAAGGCCGGCCGCCAGTTCTTCCAGACGCCGGCGCAGCGCGGCGCCGTCCGATCCTTCGGCGAACACCAGCCACTTGCCGGGGCCAGTGCCGACGGCTTCAAGGCCGGCGCCAACGCTCGCCTTCGGTGCATCCACCAGCGGCAGGCCGGCGGCGGTGACGGCGGCGATCAGCGTGCCGGTCTTGCCCTTGCGGGCGACCAGCGTCGCGGCGGCAAGGCTCGTCACCACCTGCGCGGTCACGCCGGTGGCGCCTGCAACGCCATAATGCCCGGCCGGAACGAGGTGGGCGGGGGAGAGGGACTGGAAGAGGTCAGACACGCTGCTTCTCCCCTTCGGGATCGACAAAGTGGGGAGAGCACACCTCGACCTCGATGTCACCGCCGCGCACCGGGTCATAGGCGCGCAGCTTCTCGCCGATGCGCTCCGGGCCGCGCTTGAGGAGACCGAGGCCGATGGAGTGGCCGAGGATGGGCGACCAGGCGACGGAGGTCATGTAGCCCTCGTCATTCTCGGTGGTCGCGGCCGCGCCAAGCGCCAGGAAATGCGCCCCGGCCTTGAGCCGCGCGCTCCGGTCCACCGGGCGGAAGCCGACGAAGGTGGGCCGCTCGGGATCGGTGAAGGCGGGGCGTCCCGCCATCACGCGGCCGATGAAGTCCTTCTTGGTGGAGGCCATGCGCCCGAGGCCGAGATCGCGGGCGGAGGTCTGCCCGTTCAGCTCGCTGCCGGAGACATGGCCCTTCTCGATGCGCAGCACGGCCAGCGTCTCGACGCCGTAGGGCGTGATGCCATAGGGCGCGCCGGCCGCCATGATCGCCCGCATCAGCTTGTCGCCGTGGCGGGCGGGCACCGCGATCTCGTAGCCGAGTTCGCCGGAGAAGGAGAGGCGGAAGATGCGCGCCTCGACGCCGCCCATCACGGTCGTCTGGAGCGCGCCCATGAAGGGCAGGCCGGCATTCGAGACATCCGCGCCGTCCACCAGCTTCGCCAGCACATCGCGGGAGCGCGGGCCGGAAACGGCGATCTGCGCCCATTGCTCGGTGATGGAGGCGAGGCACACGTCCAGTTCCGGCCACAGCACCTGCAGGCAGAATTCCAGATGCTGGAACACCTTGGCGGCGTTGGCAGTGGTCGTGGTCATCACATAGTGGTCGTCGGCGAGACGGGCGGTGGTGCCGTCGTCCATCACGATCCCATCCTCGCGCAGCATCACGCCGTAGCGCGCCTTGCCCACGCCGAGGGTGGAGAACATGTTGATGTAGACGCGATCCAGCAGCACGCCGGCATCCGGCCCCTGAAGGTCGATCTTGCCGAAGGTGGACACGTCGATAACGCCGACGCTCTCGCGCGTCGCCTTCACCTCGCGGTTCACCGCCGCCTGCCAGTCCTCGCCGGCCTTGGGGAACCACGCCGCGCGCAGCCACTGTCCGGTCTCGACGAAGACCGCGCCCTGCTCCTCGGCCCACTTGTGGGTGGGTGTCGGGCGGGTGGGCTTGAAGTCCACGCCGCGATGGTGGCCGGCGAGCACGCCGAGGGCCACGGGCGTGTAGGGCGGGCGGAACACGGTGGTGCCGGTCTCGGGAATGCCCTTGCCGGTGAGCGCCGCCATGATGGCGAGGCCCGCCATGTTGGAGGTCTTGCCCTGGTCGGTGGCCATGCCCATCGTGGTGTAGCGCTTCAGCAATTCCACCGCGCGGAAGCCTTCACGATGGGCGAGGGCCACGTCCTTGGCCGTGACGTCGTTCTGCTGGTCCACGAAGGCGGCGCCCTTGGCGTGCACCTGCCAGAAGGCCTTGAGCCCGTTCGGTGCATCGGCTGCGACGGGAGCGGGCGCGGCGACGGGGGCAAAGCCCGCATCTTCCGCCGCTGCGGCGCCCAGCGCCGTTCCGTCCGCGAGGCATTCGGCGAGGGTGAGGTGCCCGGCCGCGGCGCCCGCCACCGCCATGCCCACAGGCACGGCGCCGGGCACGAAAGCGGCGATCTCCTCACGCCAGATGGGCTTGCCGCCCTGGTGGCAGGTGAGGTTCACATTCGGCGTCGCCCCGCCGGAGACGCCCAGCGCCTCCACGGAGAGCGTGCGGATGCCCTTGGGCGTGCGCACCGTGATGCCCGACAAACACTTGCCCGAGGTGGCGATGACCTCGCTGCCGGCGAGGAGATCGACGCCCAGCGCCTTCGCCCGCGCCGCGAGGGCCGGGGCCACGGCGTCGCGCACGTCGGCGATGGCTTCCAGCTTGACGCCCGCCGCGGCCGCATCAAGGAGGGCGGCGACGGCGTGGTCGTTGTTGGTGAAGCCCGCCGTGCGCGGCCCTGCGCCGACACCGAAGCGCGTGGCGTAGGTGGCGAGCGCCAGCGCCGACATGACGCCGGGCCGGTCATTGCCGGGGAAGACGATGGGCCGGTCGAAGGCGCCTGCCGCCAGCACGGAGCGCTTGGCGATGAAGCGCCACAGCCGCTGGCGGGGCTGGAAGGGGGCGGGGACGGCAAGATGGTCGCTCACGCGCTCCACCGCGCCGAATTCGCCGCCGTCATAGGCCCCGAACACGGTGGTGCGCGGCATGAGGCGGACGTTGGGCAGGCTCGAAAGTTCGGCCAACGCCCGCGCCACGAAATCCGCCGCGCTGCCGCCGTCGATCTCCGCCTGCTCGGAGAGGAGGCGGCCGCCGAGGCGGAAGTCCTCGTCCGCCAGCACCACCCGCGCGCCGCTCCGCCCGGCCGCGAGTGCCGCCGCGAGCCCCGCCGCGCCGGAGCCGATGACCAGCACGTCGCAGAAATGGGTGGCCTTCTCGTAATGGTCCGGGTCCGCCGCATCGGCGGCGCGGCCGAGGCCGGCCGCGCGGCGGATCATGGGCTCGTACACCTTCTCCCAGAAGGCGGCCGGCCACATGAAGGTCTTGTAGTAGAAGCCCGCGCCGAGGAAGGGCGACACGAGCTGGTTGATGCTCAGCAGGTCGTGGTCGAGGGAGGGCCAGCGGTTCTGGCTGGTGGCCTCCAGCGCGTCGAACAGCTCCACCGTGGTGGCGCGGGTGTTGGGCTCGCGCCGGGCGCCGGAGCGCAGTTCCACCAGCGCGTTCGGCTCCTCCGAGCCGGCGGTGACGATGCCGCGCGGCCGGTGATACTTGAAGGAGCGGCCGACTAGCCGCACGCCGTTGGCGAGCAGCGCGGACGCCAGCGTGTCGCCGGGATGGCCGGTGTAGCGCTTGCCGTCGAAGCTGAAGGCGAGGGTGCGGCTGCGGTCGATCAGCCCGCCTGCGGAAAGCCGGGTCATTCGGCCGCCTCCGTCCGGGTAAAGCGCACGGCCGTGATGGCGTGGGTGCGGGTGTCGCGCGTCACGGTGAGCCAGCGGCGGCAGCCGCCGGAGTGGTACCAGAGCTCGTCCATCACGCCGGCCACGTTGTCGCGCTCGTAGACGTAGGTGTTGAAGGCATCCGGGGCGTCGGGCGCGGCCGGGTCCGGCCGGGTGGGCGCGGCATCGCCGAGATAGGCGAACTCATGGGACGACCTCGCGCCGCAATAGGGACAGGTGATGCGCATGGGTCAGGTCCGGGTGGAGGGGTGAGGGGGGAGCGGCAGAGCCGGCGTTGCGCCCGCCTTCCGCCGTCGCCCTCCGGCTTGACCGGAGGGTCCATGCTGGGGCCGGGCGCTGTGCCTGGCGGAGAGATGGGTGCTCCGGTCAAGCCGGAGCACGACGACCGATGTTGTCTTCGCGCCCATCAGTGCAAGTTCGGCTGGGCGCCGACTCCCTTTTCGTCGATCACATGGCCGGTGCGGAAGCGGTCCAGCCGGAAGGCGGCGTTGAAGCGGTGGGCCTCTTCCTTGGCGATGGTCCAGGCGAAGCACCAGCCGGAGGCGGGCGTCGCCTTGAAGCCCCCGTAGTTCCACGCGGTGTTGAGGAACAGGCCGGGCAGGGGCCCCACATCGATGATGGGCGAGCCGTCCATGGACATGTCCACGAGGCCGCCCCACGAGCGCAGCATGCGCAGCCGCCCGATGAGCGGCATCAGCGCCATGCCGCCCTCGGCCACGTCCTCGACCACAGGGAGATTCCCGCGCTGGGCGTAGGAATTGTAGCCGTCGATGTCGCCGCCGAAGACGAGGCCGCCCTTGTCCGACTGGCTGACGTAGAAATGCCCCATGCCGAAGGTGATGACGCCCGGCACCAGCGGCTTCAGCCCTTCCGAGACGAAGGCCTGCAGCACGTGGCTCTCGATGGGCAGGCGCAAGCCGAGATGCTTCGTCAGCCGCGAGGTGGAGCCGGCCACCGCGAGGCCGACCTTGCCGGCGCGGATGGGCCCGCGATTGGTCTCCACGCCCACCACCGCGTCACCCTCGCGGATGAAGCCGGTGACCTCGCAATTCTGCACGATGTCCACGCCCAGCTGGTCGGCGGCGCGGGCATAGCCCCACACCACGGCATCGTGGCGCGCGGTGCCGGCGCGGGCCTGCATGAGCCCGCCCTTGATGGGGAAGCGGGAGTTGTCGAAATCGAGGAAGGGGCAGAGCGCCTTCACCTGCTCGCGGTCGAGCAGTTCGGAATCGGCGCCGGCGAGGCGCATGGCATTGCCGCGCCGGGCATAGGCGTCGCGCTGTCCGTCCGAGTGGTAGAGATTGATGATGCCGCGCTGGGAGACCATGGCGTTGTAGTTGAGGTCCTGCTCCAGGCCCTCCCACAATTTCATGGACCACTCGTAGAAGGGCTCGTTGCCCGGCAGCAGGTAGTTGGAGCGGATGATGGTGGTGTTGCGCCCCGCGTTGCCGGAGCCGATATGCCCCTTCTCCAGCACCGCCACGTTGCGAATGCCGTGCTCCTTGGCGAGGTAATAGGCCGTTGCGAGGCCATGACCGCCGCCGCCGACGATGATGACGTCATAAGAGGGCTTCGGCACCGCATCGCGCCAGGCGGGCGTCCAGCCCTTCTGGCCGTTGAGCGCGTTGGCGATCAGGCTGAATACGGAATAGCGGGACATTGAACCCCTCGGGACCCTTGGGAACCCCTCGGCGCGGACGCCGATGCACCCCTTTGGAAAAGATATAGCCCCGCCCGAAACCACAGGTAATATAAATCCTGCTTATTCTGCGGGGGTGCCGGTGCGCGAGCTTCTGCCGTTCGATTTGAAGGCGCTGGAGATCTTCCTCGCCGTCTGCGAGGCTGGTGCCATGGCCGGCGCGGCGCGGCGGCTCGGCCTCACCCAGCCGGCGGTGTCGCAGGCGGTGGCGGAGCTGGAGACGCGCATGGGCGTCGCGCTGTTCGACCGGAGCGTCCGCCCGCTGGGGCTCACGGCGGCGGGCGGCGTATTGCGGCAGAAGGCGAGCGCGCTGCTCTCCGAGGCCCGGCAGATCGTGCCAGCGTTGAAGGAGACCGAGCACGGCCGCCTGCCGCTGATCCGCGCCGGCCTCGTCGATTCCCTCTCCCGCGCGCTCTCCGCGCCCCTCGCCGGGCGGCTGTGCGCGGTGGCGGAGGAAGTGTCGCTCCTCGCCGGCCTCACGGCGGCCCACGCCAGCGCGCTGCTCTCGCGCCAGCTCGATCTGCTGGTGGGCGTGGACGAACTGGCCGACATCGAGGGGCTGGAGCGTTTCCCGCTCCTCACCGAGCCCTATGTGCTGCTGCTGCCCGCCGGCGAGAGGGCGCCCGAGCGGGTGGAGGAGATGGGGCGCCTCGCGCAGCGCCTGCCATTGGTGCGCTTCTCCGCCCGCTCGCGCACCGGAATCGAGGTGGACCGGCATCTGCGCCGTCTCAAGCTCGACCTGCCGCGGCGCCTCGAGTTCGACACGCCATTCGGCGTCTCCGCCACGGTGGCGGCGGGGGAGGGGTTCGCGGTGACGACGCCGCTCTGCATCTTCGAGGCGGGGCTCGATCGCGACCGGCTCCAGTACGCGCCGCTGCCGGGGCCGGCCTTTTCCCGCAGCCTGACGCTGATCGGCCGGCGGCAGGAACTCGGCCGCCTGCCGCACGACGTGGCGCGCTTCTGCCGGCAGACGCTGGAGAACGATGTGCTGCCGGCCCTGCGTGCCGAGCTGCCGTGGCTCGGCGAGACGCTCGAGTAGCCGCGCAGGCGTGCTTTCCAACGCTCAAGGCCAAGCTCAATGACGCCATCCCGTTTGTACGGAAACAGTCAAGCTTTCCTCATGCCGTTAAGTTTGTCCCGAAAAGTCCGGTGCCGGTCATGTCCATGCCCGCTGTCGGCCGATACCGTTTGATGATACCCCTACGTCGTCTTGAAGACTTCACTTGAGACGGGCTGGGGAAAATCATGAAGATCGGCAGGGTTCTATTTGCAGCGGTAATCCTGGCTGGGTCTGCCTCTGCGGCAGGCGCCCAGACCATGAGCTATGCGCAGGCCGGCGCGCTCCTGGCACGCAGCTGCGGGGCGGACATCAACAAGTTCTGCTCCAACGTGAATCTGGGCGAGGGCAAGCTGCTCGCCTGCATGGACGGCAAGATCAATCAGGTCAGCGCCAAGTGCAAAGCCGACTACGCGACCGCAAAGGCCTCCATCGCCGAGCGGGATGCGGCGCAGGATTCCATTCAGGAGGTCTGTTCGGCCGACACGGCCCGCCTGTGCCCCGGCATGGTGCCGCAGGACGGCAATCTGCTCTCCTGCCTGCTTCAGGCGACGCGGGTCGTGAGCGACAAGTGCAACGCCGCCATCACCAACGCCGGCTACCGCTGAGCGTCCTCTCCACATCCTCGCACCCGAACGAAGGACGCTTCGCGATGACCTCGCCTCTGACCCGCCTTGCACTGGTCGCGCTGCTCGCTGCCGCCGTGCCGGCGATCACCCCCGCTCATGCCCAGACCGCGCTCTCCGATGGCCAGATCCTCCAGGGTCTGCAAGGCCTGAGCGAAAAGGCCCCGACCATCACCGCGCAGCAGCTGCGCAGCATGGTCCAGACCCACATGGCTCAGAATCCGGGTGAGCAGCTTTCCCGCCCGTCGCTGGCCCTGAAGCTGGACCAGCTGCCGCAGATCAACGTGCAGATCCAGTTCCGCCTCGGCTCGGCGATCATCGAGCCGTCGTCCTACGGCACGCTCGGCGCCATCGCAGACGCCATGCACAACCCCATCCTGCACGGCTACAAGTTCATCGTCACCGGCAACACGGATGTCACCGGCCCGCGTGACGTGAACCTGAAGCTCAGCCAGGCCCGCGCCGACGCGGTGGTGAGCGCGCTGGTCAGCGTGTTCAACATCAATCCCACGCGGCTGGAGGCGGTGGGCCTCGGCGAAGAAGTGCTGCTCGATCCGAAGAAGCCGACCGATCCCATCAACCGGCGCGTCCAGATCTTCACCGTGGGCCGCCTCGCGCCCTACGTCGCCCAGCGCTGACGCACGCCAATACCCCTTGGAGAGGGGCGCCGTCCCGTGGGGCGGCGCCTTTTTTTGTTGGCGGTGATCGCGTCTCTCGCCGCGGGCGGAAATCCCACTATCCTGAAGCGCCTGCGCGGCGCGCGGGCCAAAGCTGGGAGGACAAATCATGCTCGCTCGACGCCGGTTCATCTCCTGCGCCATCTGCTCGCTGGCGGGGTTCGCCGCGATTGAGGTCGGCGGCACGCAGGCCATGGCACAGGGACAAGCCGCCCCCGCTCCCGCCCCAACCGGAATCACGCGCAAGGTGCTCGGCCGCACCGACGTGCCGGGGGACAAATACGTCGCCATCCTCATGGAGGCGGAGTTCGACGGCGGCCTGAAGGTGGCGCGTCACACCCATCCCGGCATCGAGAGCACTTATCTCATCGCCGGCGGCGGCGTGCTCTCGGTGAAGGGCCAGCCCGACCGCACGCTGGCGCCGGGCGACGGCTTCCAGATCCCGCCGGAGGTGCCGCACGCCTTCCAGGTGGGCGGCGAAAAGACCAAGCTTGCCATCACCTACATCGTCGAGAAGGACAAGCCGCTGGCGACGCCCGCGCCGGAGTGAGGTGCTCAAAAAAGGTGAGAGCCCGGCGCGGGGAATGCGCCGGGCTCCCGGGGACAACCGACAGAGCAGGGCTCAGATGTCGAGGGTGTTGTCCCTTTCCCATTGGGTGAGGTGGCGCGAGAAGGCGTTCCACTCCTCGTTTTTCAGCTTCAGGTAGCCGTCCACGAACGGCTTGCCGAGGCGTTCCGTCAGCACCTTGGACTTCTCCAGCGCGCGCATGGCATCGAGCAGGTTGAGCGGCAGGCGCTTGGCGCCCTTCACCTTATGCCCCTCGGTGTACATGTTGATGTCGAGGCGCTTGCCCGGATCGCGCTTGTTCTCGATGCCGTCGAGGCCGGCGGCCGCGAGGCCCGCCTGCAGCAGGTAAGGGTTGGCCGCGCCGTCGGCGAGGCGGAACTCGAACCGGCCCGCATCGGGGATGCGGATCATGTGGGTGCGGTTGTTGCCGGTGTAGGTGACGGTGTTCGGCGCCCAGGTGGCACCCGAGATGGTGCGCGGGGCGTTGATGCGCTTGTAGGAATTCACCGTCGGGTTGGTGAGGGCGCAGAGTGCGTCCGCATTGTGGATGAGGCCGCCGATGAAGTGGTAGCCGAGCTCCGAGACGCCCAGCTCGCCCTTGGGATCGGAGAAGGCATTCTTGCCCTTCTGCCACATGGACACATGGGCGTGGCAGCCCGAGCCGGTGAGGTTGATGAAGGGCTTCGGCATGAAGGTCGCGCGCAGGCCGTGCTGCTCGGCGATGGTCTTCACCATGTATTTGAAGAAGACGTGCCGATCGGCGGTGAGGAGCGCGTTGTCGTAGTTCCAGTTCATCTCGAACTGGCCGTTGGCGTCCTCATGGTCGTTCTGGTAGGCGCCCCAGCCGAGTTTCAGCATGGCGTCGCAGATGTCCTTGATGACATCGTAGCGGCGCATGAGGGCGGACTGGTCGTAGCAGGGCTTCTCAGCGGTGTCGGCGGTGTCCGAGATGCCCTTGCCGTCCGGGGTGATGAGGAAGTATTCGCACTCGACGCCGGTCTTGATCTCGTAGCCGAGGCGCGCCGCGGCGGCGAGCTGCCGCTTCAGCAGCGTGCGGGGCGCCTGCTCCACTTCCTTGCCGTCCATGTAAAGGTCGGCGGCGAGCCAGCCGATTTCCTCCTTCCAGGGCAGCTGGATGAGGCTGGTCGGGTCCGGCACGGCGAAAAGGTCCGGATCGGCCGGGGACATGTCGAGCCAGGTGGCGAAGCCGGCAAAGCCCGCGCCTTCCTTCTGCATGGGGCCGATGGCGGCGGCGGGCACCAGCTTGGCGCGCAGGCCGCCGAAGAGGTCCACGTAGGAAATCAGGAAATACTTGATGCCGCGTTCCTTGGCGACCTTGGCGAGGTCGATCTGCGCGGCGGCGGAAGCGCGGCCTTCGGCCTCGCGGAGCGGATAGCGGAAGTGGTCCATGCGAAAGTCCCCGGAATTTGGAAGCGGTATTCTTTGAAAAAGGCCGCGCCGGTCGAGCGGCGCGGCCTGAGGGTTCGGATCAGTATCCGCCGGTCTTGCCGGGCACCCAGGTGGTGCCCGCCAGCGGCACGCCGGCCATGGCGGCGGCCTCTACGGTCAGCGCCACGAGGTCTTCCGGCTCCAGATTGTGCAGGTGGCTCTTGCCGCAGGCGCGGGCGATGGTCTGCGCCTCCAGCGTCATCACCGAGAGATAGTTGGCGAGGCGGCGGCCGGCCTTCACCGGATCGAGCCGCTTGGACAGCTCGGGATCCTGGGTGGTGATGCCCGCGGGGTCGCGGCCCTCGTGCCAGTCGTCATAGGCCCCGGCGGTGGAGCCCAGCGCCTGGTATTCGTCTTCCCACTGGGGATCGTTGTCGCCGAGCGCGACGAGGGCGGCCGTGCCGATGGCGACCGCGTCCGCACCGAGCGCCAGCGCCTTGGCCACGTCCGCGCCGGTGCGGATGCCGCCGGAGACGATGAGCTGCACCTTGCGGTGCATGTCGAGGTCCTGGAGCGCCTGCACGGCCGGGCGGATGGCGGCGAGGATCGGGATGCCCACGTGCTCGATGAACACGTCCTGCGTCGCCGCGGTGCCGCCCTGCATGCCGTCGAGCACCACCACATCGGCGCCCGCCTTAACCGCCAGCGCGGTGTCATAATAGGGCCGCGAGGCACCGACCTTCACATAGATCGGCTTCTCCCAATCGGTGATCTCGCGCAGCTCCTCGATCTTGATCTCAAGGTCGTCCGGGCCGGTCCAGTCGGGATGGCGGCACGCCGAGCGCTGGTCGATGCCCTTGGGCAGGGTGCGCATGGCGGCCACACGATCGGAGATCTTCTGGCCGAGCAGCATGCCGCCGCCGCCGGGCTTGGCGCCCTGGCCGATGACGATCTCGATGGCGTCGGCCTTGCGCAGGTCCACCGGGTTCATGCCGTAGCGGGACGGCAGGTACTGGTAGACGAGGGTCTTGGACTGCCCGCGCTCTTCCGGCGTCATGCCGCCGTCGCCGGTGGTGGTGGAGGTGCCCACCGTGGACGCGCCGCGTCCCAGCGCTTCCTTGGCCTGCGCGGAGAGCGCACCGAAGCTCATGCCGGCGATGGTGACGGGGGTCTTCAGCGTGATCGGCTTCTTGGCGAAGCGGGTGCCGAGGGTGACCTCGGTGCCGCACTTCTCGCGATAGCCCTCCAGCGGGTAGCGCGACATGGAGGCGCCGAGGAAGAGCAGGTCGTCGAAGTGGGGCAGCTTGCGCTTGGTGCCACCGCCACGGATGTCATAGATGCCGGTCGCCGCGGCCCGGCGGATTTCGGCCAGCGTCGCCGGATCGAAGGTCGAGGAGAAGCGCGGCGGGGTGCGCGGCGTATTGTTGTGGGCGGTCATGGGGTCCTCACCCGGAAAAGTTCGAATGCGGTCGGTGCGTCCCGCCCGTGGCGGGGGCGACGGCGGCGCGCGTCAGTAGGCGGACGCGTTGTCCACGTGGAAGTTGTAGAGCTGGCGGGCGGAGCCGTAGCGCTTGAACTCCGAGACATCGACCGTGCCTTCGAGGCCGGCGGCCTTCAGCTTCTGGGCGAGGAGCGCCTTGTGCTCGTCCCGCAGCTCCTTCTCGATGCAGTCCGCGCCGAGGCTCTTCACCGTGCCGCGCACGAAGAGCTTCGCCTCATAGAGGCTGTCGCCCAGCGCCTCGCCGGCATCGCCCAGCACCACCAGGGAGCCGGACTGGCCCATGAACGCGCTCATGTGGCCGATGGAGCCCTTCACCACGATGTCCACGCCCTTCATGGAGATGCCGCAGCGAGCGGAGGCATTGCCATCCACCACGAGCATGCCGCCGTGGGCCGTGGCACCGGCCGACTGGCTGGCATCGCCGCGCACATGCACGAAGCCGCTCATCATGTTCTCAGCGACGCCCTGTCCGGCATTGCCATGGATGATGACGGAGGCTTCCGCATTCATGCCGGCGCAGTAATAGCCGACGTTGCCCTCGATCTCGACGGTCAGGGGCATGGCCAGCCCCACTGCCACCGCGTGGCGGCCGTTGGGGTTCAGCACCCGCCAGCGGCGGGCGTTGGATTCGGCGGTGGCCTTGTGGAGGGCCTCGTTCAGCTCGCGCAGCGGCGTGGTGGCGAGGTCGAAGGTCACGTCCGGCGCAATGGCGTTCACTGTGCGCGCTCCCAGAAGTACACGGTGGCGGGCTCGGGCTCGAAAACTTTGGCCTTGGAGATGCCGGGCAGGTCAACCAGAGCCCGATACTCCGAGCCGAAGGCCACATACTGGTCGGTCTCGGCCATCACGGCGGGCTTGCAGGCGATGGGATCGCGCAGCACGCCGAAGCCGCTCTCGGTGCCCACCACGAAGGTGAAGAAACCGTCGAGGTCCTTGAGGCCGGCTTCCAGAGCCTGCCCGAGGGAGGCGCCTTCCCGCATCCGCCAGGTGAGATAGCCGGCGGCCACCTCGCTGTCGTTCTCGGTCTCGATGGCGATGCCCTCGCGCTTCAGCTGACGGCGCAGGGCATTGTGATTGGAAAGCGAGCCGTTGTGCACGAGGCACTGGTCGGCGCCGGTGGAGAAGGGATGGGCGCCGGCGGTGGTCACTGCGCTCTCGGTGGCCATGCGGGTATGGCCGATGCCGTGGGTGCCCCGCATCTGTGCCAGGCCGAAGGTCTGCGCCACGGAGGAGGGCAGGCCGACTTCCTTGAAGATTTCCATGCGCGAGCCGGTGCCCACCACCGCCACCTCGGGATGGCGCTCGGCGAGGAAGGCGCGCACGGCGGCCTCGCGCACCTGCGGGATCTCCACCACCGCGTGGGTGCCATGGAGAACGAGGCCGGGCATGCCGTTCGCCGGGCCGGACAGGCCGGCGGCGAGGCCCTCGAAATCATAGCCCCGTGCGGCGCGCAGGGAGAGCTTCACACTGTCCTTGCCACCTGCGCCGTAGACCGCGAAGCCCGCGCTGTCGGGGCCGCGATCTGTCATCACGCAGAGCATGGACGCGAGCATGGCACCCAGCTCGCCCTCGAGCTTCGGGTCCTTGAGGAAAAGTCCGACGATGCCGCACATGGCGTTCGATTTTACTCCATTGCGGGCCGCCGCTGCGGCCTTGTCACAAGGAGTACGCCCGTTCGCCGGGGGCGTCAATTGGAAGGGAATATAATTTTCTCTGGAGGAAAACTTTCGCGATCGCCAGGGGCACGGACCCGCCGGCTCAGTGCCGGTCGCGGCCGTAGACGATGATGGAGAGGTAGGTCATGGGCGCCTTGATGAGGTCTTCCGGGCCATGGGCCGCGCCGGAATCGAACATCAGCGCATCGCCGGGGCGCAGGTGATAGGTGCGGTCCGCGTGGCGGTAGAGCACCTCGCCGGAGAGCATGTAGATGAACTCCACGCCCGCATGCCGGAAGCCGGTATAGGGCGCCGCCTCCTCGGTGAGGGTGATGAGATAGGGCTCCACCACGATGTCCCCGCCGAGGCCGTGGCCCAGCAGCTCGTACTGGTGCCCGACCTTGGTGCCTCGCCGCTCGATGATGACGCCCTGCTGCGCCTTCACGAAAGAGCAGTCGCGCCGCTCCTCGAAGGCGGAGAAGAGCGTGGTGAGCGGCACGTTGAGCGCCTTGGAGATGGATTGCAGCGTGGCGAGGGAGGGCGAGATCTGCCCGTTCTCGATCTTCGACAGCATGCCCACCGAGATGCCGGCCGCGCCCGCGAGATCGGAAACCGTGAGGTCCAGTTCGCGGCGGATGGAGCGCACCTGCACGCCCAGCGCCTCTTCCAGCGTGACCGCCTCGGCCGCCGGCGCCCCGGAGCCGGTGGCGTAGTCCGCGGCCTCCTGTTCGGTGCTCTTCACCTCGGCGACGCTCTTCATCTTCCGCTCGGCCACGCCACCCCCCGTCAGTCCCGGCTGCTCCCGACGGCCGCGATCTGCGCCCTGACGGTGCTTTGCCGGCCATTGTGCCAGTTTCCGCGCAAGAATGCACCGCGCCGTTGGCGGCGCACGCCATGGCAAGCGGAAGGGGAAAAAGACGCCGCGCCCGGCGCCCTGCCAACCGGCCGTTCCGCCGCAAACCCGCGTCCGCGGCTTCCGCTCGGCACGGACAAACCCTTTGCCCCGCAGGGTTCGCGCCGACCGCCGGAGCTGTTTGTCCACAGCCCCCGCCCACCGCCGCCGCGACAGCGCGCCGGCTCTGGACACGGCCCGATTTCCTCCCTATACACTCGCCGCTCCGGAAGCGCTGACGCCTTCCGGACCCGGGCCTAGGCCCGGCGGATGCCCAGGTAGCTCAGTTGGTAGAGCATGCGACTGAAAATCGCAGTGTCGGTGGTTCGATTCCGCCCCTGGGCACCATTTGCCTCCTGTCAGCTCCAATCACCCGCGATCTTGTAGCATATAACGGCGTTGAAATCACGTCGGAATTTCGTGCGTCTCCCCATCTGTGGGTGCTTGGCAGGTGCTATTCCGATCAGGCCATATCGCTAATTTGTTGGCCTTGACGTTGGCCTCATCGGAGAATCAGCTCCTCCGAGGCCAACAATCAGGCGCTCGACATGCCTCTTTCCGATACCGCGTGCCGGACCGCCAAAGGGCGAGAGCGCGATTACAAGCTCTCCGATGGCGGCGGGCTTTATCTGCTGGTGAAGCCGAACGGCGCCCGCCTTTGGAATCAGGCCTATCGCTTCGCCGGTAAGCAGAAGAAGCTCTCGCACGGATCATATCCCACCGTCTCACTCGCTGATGCGCGGGAACGGCGGGAGGAGGCCAAGAAGCTGTTGGCCTCGGGCGTTGACCCCCAGGTCACTAAAAAGGCCAACAAGCTCGCTGCGGTGATGTCCGCGGAACATACCTTCGGGACCCTGGCGGCGGAATATCTGGCTCGGCTCGAGGATGAGGGAGCGGCTGCCGCCACGATCAAGAAAAGCCAGTGGATGCTTGTTGACCTGGCTGGGCCGTCGCTAGGGCTGCGGCCCATTGCTGAAATCACTCCCGCCGAAGTGTTGTCGGTTCTCCAGCAGATCGAGCGCAGCGGCCGGAGGGAAACAGCTCGCCGGTTGCGCAGCATGATCGGCGCGGTGTTTCGGCTGGCGGTTGCCACCTTGCGCGCGAGCGGCGATCCCACGTTCGCGCTCCGTGGCGCCCTCAAGGCGCCCAAGGTGCAGCACCGAGCTGCGATCACTGACGAAAAGCGCCTCGGCGCGCTCCTGGCGGGGATCGACGCCTATGATGGCTGGCCGACGTTGCGCTGTGCTCTCCAGTTCGTGGCCCTCACGTTCGCCCGGCCCGGCGAGGTAAGAGGTGCAATTTGGGATGAAATCGACGTCGAGGATGCCGTCTGGCACATCGACGGCAGGCGAACGAAGGTCCGCCGGCCGCACGACGTCCCGCTTTCCCGACAGGCCATCGAGGTGCTGCGCGAGGTGAAGCTGGTCGCCCGCACGAGTTCGCTGGTTTTTCCGTCCATCCGCTCGAATGCCCGGCCGCTGTCCGAGAATGCGATGAACGCTGCTCTCCGTCGCATGGGCTACACCCAAGCGGAAATGACCGCGCACGGCTTCCGGTCCAGTGCCAGCTCCATCTTGAACGAGACCGGCTTCCGCTCCGATGTGATCGAGGCCTCGCTCGGGCACAAGGACGACAACGAAATCCGCCGCGCCTACAACCGGGCGCAGTATTGGCCGGAACGCGTCGAACTTATGCAGTGGTGGGCCGACCATCTCGACCGGCTGAAGGGTGGTCAGCCATGAGCGGGGCAGAGAAGGCGGGCGCGGGGAGCTTGGCGTCGCTATTCGATTACCCCGTCGCCCCGCACCCGCCCGACGATGAAATCGTTGCTTGGCTTGCCTATCTGGCCGGGGTCGACGTGGCCGAAATGCAGGCCGATGTTGAACGCGGTGGCCCTTTAGCCGTCGCGGTGGCGCGCCTGATGGGATTTCAGAAGTTTCGGCCCGTATCGCCACCTCCACCGAAAAAGAGGGGGGCGCCCGAAGACTTCGGCCGCGATCACCTGATCAACCGTGTCGTCTCCGAAGCGATGGACCGAGGGTTGAGCAGGGCAGAGGCGATAAAGGCCGCGCCGAGAAAACTACTCACCTTGGGCGTGCACAACAGGCATAGCCCTCCAGCGCCACTTACTGAAGCCAGCATCAGGAGGGCGCTGAGGCGATATCCGCGCATATGGCTTGATCCGCCGGAGAATGCGAGCGGACATTAAATTTTGCGCTATTAACGTTCGCGCGCAGGGGATTTTGTGAGCAGCCAAGGGACCTTTCCTGATAGGAGGAACTTGGCATGCTCGGCGTTCGTGAAGTCCAGCCCCCGGCCACCGCTTCGACCCCCTCCCGGACGCTGCAGCCACCGAACCAGGCGCCCGGCAGCGCGCGCGCCTGCTCCGTCGCAGATGGTGCAAAATACCTCGGCGTTTCGGAGCCGACGCTTTGGCGGATGCTCCGGGATGGGCAGCTTGCGAAGGTTCGCCTTCGGAACCGGACCCTCGTGCGCTACGCCGACCTCGACGCGTTGCTGGAGGCTGGCCGGTGAAGACTGGCGCCCCGCATCGCCGGCGTGAGCCGAGCGACGCTGTACAAGTTCGCGCACAGCGGCGAGCTGCAGCTGCGCAAGCTCGGCAAGAAAACCCTCGTGGAAACGGCCTCCCTCGCCGCCCTGATCGCTGCGGCGCCGGGCTGGCGGCAGATGCCGCACGCCGTTGCAGAGCCGCAGGACGCCCGTCGGCCCGCGGCCAATTCTGCGGAATGCGCACGCCCCGCGGCGTAATGCTCTCGCCTTCCTGGCGCGGAAGGGCTGCGGCTTTACAGCATCGAGAAAGATGAAGCCGGCGCGCTCGGACAAAGCGCACCGGCTTCTAAATAAAACCTTCAGCAGTGAGATCATGATGAGCGAAAGGGACAAGAAAGTCCAGCCGTCGTTCGACGAGGCTGTGACCGCCCTCCGCAGCGAAAAGGCGACCACCACGGCCGTTGTGCCATTTCCGCTGCCGGCAAGACTTCCAGATGGCGACGCTTTCGCGCGTATCTGGGCACTCGGTTATCATCGCCTCTGTCCAATAATCCCGCCAGGCGCGCCCATCAGCAATCGGTCGTCGCTCTCCAGTCGGCTGGCCAGGGGCGACGACGCCCGGGGCAAGATGCCGGGCGTGAAGTGGCCCGACGGCAACTGGTCGGGTTTCGACTTCGTTGCCCACGAGAGCACGCCCGCCGATCTGCCGCGCTGGCAAGCCATGGGCGCCGGCGTAGGCGTCAAGACGGGCCGGGGGCTCGCACTGATTGACGCCGACGCCACCGACCCGACCGCAGCTGCCATCATCGCGGCTGCCATCAAAGAGCACTTCGGCCATCTGCCGGCCCGCATCGGCCGCCCCCCGAAGGCCGGCTATCTGATCCGGGTGGAAGACGAGTTTCAATACGCCCGCATCGAGTTCGGTGCAGCCAAGCAGAGCGGCGGGCGCGATCGGGTAGAGATCCTGTACGAGGGCCGGCAGTTCGTCGCCCACGGCATCCACCCCTTCACCAACAAGCCCTACTACTGGCCCGAGGGTATGCCGGCGCTGGCCGATGTGCCGTCCGCCACAGCGGCGCAGCTGCTGGCCTTCCTCGAAGCGCTACGGCACCTCCTTCCCGCCGCGAGTGCGGTCAATCGGGAGGGCGGGGCCGCCGCCCCACCACAGGGGAGCCTCCTCGGTGAACTGGACGCGGTGCGCGCTGCAGTGGCCGTCATCCCGAATAATGAAGGCAAGTTCGAAGCCCGAGAGGACTATCTGAAGATAGGCTACGCCATCCGGGGGGCATGCGGCCCGAACCACGAGGCCGACGGCTTCGCGATCTTCGCGGAGTGGTGCGCCCGGTGGGAGAGTGAGCGCGATCAGGACAACGAGCCGGAGGTGGTCGCCGGAGATTGGCGCCGCATGAAGCCGCCATTCAAGGTCGGCGCTTCCTGGCTTTTCGAACAGGCCGAGCGCTTCAGCGGCGGCGTATTCAGCGCTGCCGCTGCATCGGCGGCCTTATGGCTCGATCCCGCTGGCGGAGAGCCGCTTTTCCCGGAAGAGCCACAGGCGAAGTCTGTCAGTCCCGCGGCAAGGATCCAGCCGACCTATTTCGAGTTCCCGGCCCCGCCGTCAATTGCGCCGCGTCGGAAAGTGTACGGCACCCACTACGTTCGGTGCTACGTGTCCACCACCTTGGCGCCGACCAAGGTCGGAAAGACGTCGCTCATCATCGCCGAAGCGCTGGCAATGGCCTCCGGCCGGCCGCTCCTTGGTGTGCCCGTCCACGAAGGCCCGCATCGCGTCTGGCTGTGGAACGGCGAAGACCCCGCCGACGAGGTAGACCGGCGCATCACCGCGGCCATGATGCACTATGGCCTTACAAGGCGCGACTTAACCGGCACTGACGGCAAGTCTCGCCTCCTGCGAGACAGCGGCCGCGACATGGAAATAATGCTGGCGAGAGCGGGCCGGTCCGGCGCTGAGATCTCCAGGGAGACCGAAGACACCCTTGTCGACCAGATCCGCCAACACGAGATCGACGTCGTGGTGGTGGACCCGTTCGTCAATTCGCACTCGGTGCCCGAGAACGACAACGGTGCAGTCAATGAGGTGGTCAAGGCATGGAACCGCATCGCGGGACGAAGCAACGCATCAGTTGAGTTGGTGCACCACACCCGCAAGCTGAGCGGCGCCGAAGCGACCATCGAAGCCGGACGCGGCGCGAGCGCGCTCATTTCGGCCGCGCGTTCGGCCCGAGCCCTGTCCCAAATGAGCAAAGAACAGGCGCCACGCTACGGCGTCGAGCCCGACAATGCTTGGCGGCTGTTCCACTTCTCCGATGCACAGGGGAACCTCGGACCTCCGGCCGGCGGGTCCGACGATTGGATGCGGCTCGAAGGCGTCGCGCTTGGAAATGGACCAGGCGAAGGCGCCGAGCGCTTTCTCGGAGGGGATAGCGTCGGCGTCGTCGTCCGCGTCGGCGCGCTGACAAGCACTGTGCAAACGATGCGGCAGGACAAAATGCGCGGCGAGCGCGAGGTTATTGCCCACGCTGCCTACGATGCTCTCGCGGGTCGGTCAGTTGCGAGAATTACTGAGATCTGGCCAGGCGTCCGGGAGCGGGCCGGGGACGCCTTGCTGCAACTGACCTCCGAGAGGAGGGTGCGCGAAAAGCTGAAGTTGGTCCTTGCTGGTCAGGGCGTGGCGATCGAACGGGACGGACAAATTGTCAATCTGTCGGTCGCGCAGGCCGGGACCGGCGAGAAAGCGCCGTGGTGCATTTACGCGAAGGCGGCAGATCGAGGCGGGCAGTCTGATGCCCTAACGAACGCGTCGGACAGGTCGGACGAGCATGGACAAAGCTTATATGTCCAAGCGCAAGTCATTGATTCCAAATAGTATTCAAGTTTTCCCCATGCTCGGACAAGATGGACATGGCTACTCTGTCCGTCCAAGGGAAAAACGCCTGCAATTTCAATGCTCGGACGCTCGGACAGCTTGGACCCCCTACGGGGGACACGTGGGAGCGTCCAAGCGCTCCCAGTTCCCCCCGGGCGTAATGGCCGGCGTCCTGCGGCCGCGAGACAGGAAACGGCGTCAGGCCACACCGCGTGCGGGCGGGCGGACAAATCGTCCGGCTTGTTCGCGCGCGGGTTTCGACAGGACAACCCGGGCCGGAGAACCCCGCTCCCAGAGAAGGCCAATGCGCCGCGCAGCGATGGCGCTTAGCACCAGCCCAGGAAACGGGAGCTGAATGGATGGATAAGCATTAGAGGCGGACCAATTGTCCGCTCGAATGAGAACGGCCAAATTCGCGCTTATATCTTGGGTTGGCCAATCATTTGAGCCTTAAGGCAATTGAACCGGTTGCAGTTGCAGAACCTATGTCGGCGGAGGCCAATTCCGCGGTAGTGCAGGGGCTCCCGTCGGGAAGCGTGTCTCCGCCTCTCGACGGGAATGTCGAACGCGCTCCAACTAGCAATCTGCCGGGTCGCCCTCGGCATTTCGAGGGCGTGGGCCGGACATGATGTCCGGCCGGGCCGCCGAACAATGCACCGGCAATCGCTATCGTCCATCCGTCCGCTTGCTGGGCGGCTAGCTGGAAGGCTACCCGCACGAAGAAGGGAAAAAAGCTCGGGGCGTCTCCGTGTGTTCAGCGCGCAATGGCGGCAAATTCTCGCGCGTCGCCGGGCTGGGTCGAGGTCGATAGGCCGACGCTGGCTTTATCGAAGCGCGGGCGCTGCCCTTTGCAGGATGGGCGCGCTGGAAGCCATTCGGGCCCAACGTCTACGGCTTGCCGCGCGCCAGCCGCCCGGCTAGTGCGCGCTCCGGCGTGCTCGCGGCCGTCGGGGCTCATTGCGGTTTGCCGAGACCCAAAGGCACCCGCTCCGGCGCGCGCCGCCGCGGCTCTAGGCGAAGAGGACGACAGGCCGTCTTCGATTGAGTGGCGCGCTCCGGCGGGGACGTTCCCGCCTGGCTGATTAGGTGTGCCGCGTTCGAAGTTTCCGCGCCAGCCAGATCCGCCGTGCCCGGAGCTTTGCCGCCTCGAGCTGCTGTTGGTCGTGCTCCGGTGTTCCCGGGTCCGGCGGGCGCTTTGACTTCTCCGCGGCCACGAAGGCGTTCAGATCGTCTTCGTCGACCAGGACGGGCCGGCCCGGGATGAATGGAAGCCGCCCCGATAGACGGAGGCGTTTCACCTTCGCGGTTGAGCATCGCAGTAGGTCGGCAACCTCCGCCTCAAGGAGCAGCTTACCCATGGCGCGCGGCCCGGGGGCGCGGCGCTTCCCGCGCCGCCGGCTCCTCAGGACTGTGGGCGATCGCGTCGAGAGCGAGGGCGCGCACTTCCGCGCTGTCGGTGTGCAGAGCAATCGCTAGAAGTTCCTCACGCGCCTGACGCCGCGCGCGTGGCGTGATGGGCTCTTTCAGCTCGGCGGCGATTTCATTGATGAAGCGCCGCTCCGTCTCGGTGGTGGCCTTTGCTAGTTCCATGGTCCCGCCCACAGTTTCGACTTGGACAGTGAAGGTGTTTGCATGGAAAATATCTGTATGTCATCAATGACTTAGTCGACATACGGTATCGACAATGTCGACAGAATTGCGCCTTCGGTCTCTGAAAACGACTGACAACTTGGTAGCGATGGCCGGATTGACTTGTGGGGTGGCTGCACTCGCCGGCGATCCTGGCTGCAGCCAGCCCGCGCGGGCGCTCGATTTCCAGCCTGCGGGCGCGGTCTCGCTTGCCGAGCGGCCCTGCCGGTCGCCTTGTCCGGGCTGGCGCCGGATTTGTCGTCGACTGGTCGATTGGTCGGCGGACGGCGTTTCGCCCGCCACGGCGTCCCCTCTCGCGGTGATCGTTGGGAACATCGAGGAGGTAGTATGGTGATTCGTCAATAGAAAATATTCGGCGAAAATGTCTTATATTGTCGATCGACGTCAGCCGACAAAGTCGAAATAACTTTGTTTGACATGAGAAGTCATTGCTCAGTAGTTTATTTTCGGCTCGAAAAGCCATCACAGTGCATAGTCAATTGTGGTCGATTGACCATCTCCTGGCTTGTCCGGGGTCCGCACGCGCATGTCCAGGGCGCGAGCCTAAAGGCGTGCGGGGCCGACTGTGTGGCTTTTTCGGCCCCGGACCAGCGCCGTCGAAAACGGCATACAGGAGCGCACGCAATGGGCGAAGTCATTCCATTTCCGAACCGCGAGCCGCTAACCGTCCGCATTCGGCGCATGCCGATCGCCGAGGGTGGCTTTCGCACCAAGGCGGAAATTCTGCACGGCACAGATACGCACAAATGGGCGATCGTTGAGGCCCTTGTGCCGAGGGAGCGGGCGCCTGACGTGATCGCCGCCATCTACGAGGTTGCGGACAGGTCGTAGCCTACAGAGCTACGGCCTGCGCAACTGTCGTGAAGCGTCAGGCGCAGCCTGCCGCTTCGCGATCTTCGCCACCGTGGCCCGGCTGCACCCGGTCGCGTCTTGGATCTGCGACCATGACAAGCCCTTTGCCAGCATCGCCGCGATGCTGGCGTTCCGCTTCGCGTCTTCGGGCCGTCCCGTATATCGCCCTTCGGCCTTGGCCTTCGCCTGGCCCTTCGCCTGCCGCCGGCGCCGGTCTTCGTAATCCTTGCGCGCCACCGCGGCGAGGACGTCCAGCATCATCCCGTTGACGGCAGCGAACATGCGGCCCGTGAAGTCGTCGGCCGGCACCGCCAGCATCCACGACGTGGGCAGGTCCAGTGCCACTACCCGGACCTGGTGCGCGTCCAGCTCTGACCGAAGTCGAGCCCAATCCGCCGTCGTCAGGCGGGACAGACGGTCCACCTGTTCGATCAGGAGCACGTCGCCCGGTTTGCAGTCGCCAAGGAGCCGGAACAGCTCCGGCCGGGCCAGCTTGGCGCCGCTCTCGTTCTCGACATAGGCCGCGGCGACGCGAAGCCCCTTGTCGGCGGCGAATGCCTCCAGATCCGCACGGGCGCGCGATGCGTCCTGTTCATCGGTGGAGGCGCGAAGGTAGAGGCGAGCGAGCACTGGGCCACCCAATGGTTCATTTTGGATGGTTCATATATGACTGGTTCACTTTGAATTATCAAGGGCTATTTAGTGAACCAAACTTGGGCCGGTTTGATATGGGCATACCCAAATCGAACCGGGGATGGACGGGCGCCGCGGCATGTAGGACGCCAGCCGAAGCCGCCCGTGCCGGGCCCCATCGAAGCGTCACCGGGGCCGGACGGGGAACGGGATCACGACCGCCGATCCGCTCGGCCGGGCCATTTGCTGCGGTAGCGGTGCCCGGCGGCTCTTCTCCGCCACCGGGGCTGCGACATGGTCCCGTGCCATCTCGGCGAGGAGGCGCAGGCGCTCCGCCTTCGCGGGCGTGCAGCCGGCGCTCTTCACTTCGTCCGCCAGGACAGCGAGCGCGGCCAGGGCGCAACGGCGGTTCGTTTCAAGGTTGATATCAGCGCGCATGTCAGTCTTTCCCTGTGGTGGTGGTGGTGGTGGTGGTGGTGGTGGTGGTGGTGGTGGGGTGACGCGCGTCGCCACCCGGTGCCGCACCCGGCCGCCCCCGCCCCCTGGGGTCAGTCCGCGCGCTGCGGCAGAAGCAGCTGCCGACGCCCGTACAAATTTCCGCCCGAAAAACCGAACCGGACAGCCCTTCCGAAACGTCCGCGGCGCCGCTTCGACCGCTCGAGGTCGCCGGCCCAAGATCGATATCGGCGAGCATGTCGATCCTCCCCCGTGGCGTTGGCGCGAAACTCGGCGAAGCCACCCCCGGCCCGCCCCCCGGGGGCACTCCGCCGGCCTGTTCGGCAGCAGCTGGCGACGCTCGTACAAATTTGCGCCCTTCCCAACTTTTCGGACAAATCGTCCGACGTGCGACCCCATAAAAGCGACATACACTGTATGTATGTCACCAGTTAGGTCATGTGTTCTAATAAATACACGGCAAAATTCAATAAAATGAACGTGCCCCGCCGCGAATTCAATTCCGATTTCGAGAATTATGGGCTATGTTTGCATCGGAGAATGAAAGAGGCCAGCCGCGTGAGCGCTTACCCCAACCCGGAATTCGACTTCGATGAAGAGGCGGAGTGGTGTGCGATCCACTTCGGGAACGCTCTCAAGATGCATCGTGAGATTGACATCGCCTATTATCTCAACGAAGCGATTGAAAGTTTCCAGAAGCTTCGGAACGCGAGCAAGGGCCGTCTGCAGTTCACCAATGCGCAACGCGATGCCTTGCTGAAGGGGCTCAGCGCGGCCCACCTCAGCGTCAATTTGAACTGTTCAGGGCGCGCGCGGGAGTTCTTCATTCCTGCCGTTCGCTCGATCCAGGAACTTGTCGTCCATTTCGCTCTGCCTCGCGAATGTCGTGTCCGGGCATCGGATGACGAGGCCGATTTGATCGCAATCATGCGACTCGGCCAGAACACCGCCCGCAATTTCATCATCATTCACGAAATGGAGCGCCGTGAGGAGCGTCGCCGCGCTTCGCGGCCTGAAGAGGGGAAGCAGCCATGACGCAGCCGAGTTCGGCAGCAACGACGAACCCCTTTGCACCGTTCGCGCCTCTTCCGCCACGGCGGCCGCCGGCTGACCCGAACCCGTTCGATCAGTTTGACCCGCCGCGGACGGGAACGGGCGCGCCCGATCCGTACCTGCTGTCTGGGCCGCAGCCCCGGCCGTCGGCCCCCGCGTCCGGCCCCGCGCTGCTTCCGCCCGGTTTTGTCCTAGATCCGCCTCCGGCCACGCAGCCGAACCCATTCGCGCAATTCGTCGAGCAGCCGCGCCGCGCGGCCGTCCCGGCGCCCTCCGCGGCGCTGCCGCCCGGGTTCGTTTTGGACGCACCTCCGTCCGCTCCCGTGCGGGCGCCGGCAAATGTCTTCGACCAGTTCGATACTCCAGCCCCTGCGCTGCCGGTGGGCGCAGCGGAGCCGAACCCCTTTCTGCATTTCGTCCAGCAGCCGCGGGCCTCCGCTCGGCCAGCGCAGTCCACCGCGCCCGCCGCGAATGTCTTCGATCAGTTCGACACCCCGGCCCCTGCGCCGGCCCCGGCCGGCCCGCGCCCGGCCGCCACGGTCCAGGCCGAGTACGACGCCAAGCCGTGGTACGCCAAGGCCGGGCAGGCGGCGGACGACGTCGTGCGGTTGCTCGCGAACGGGATGACCTTCGGCTATGCCGACAAGCTGGCCGGTGCGATGGGCGGGCAGGGCGCCGACGCCGAGCGCGCCCGCACGCAGGAAGCGCGCGACCGGTCGGGCTGGGCCGGCACGGCCGCCGAAGTCGGCGGTTCCATGGCCGTGCCGATGGGCGCGGGCGCCACGCTGGTGGGCCGCTTCGGCACCGGCGCGATGCAGGGCGCCGGCGGGCTGGCGGCGCGCATGGGGCTCGGCGCCGCTGAGGGCGCTGGCTACGGCGCGTTGAGTGCGGCCGGTCACGACCAGAACCTGTCGGACGGGGCCATCGCCGGCGCGATCTTCGGCGCAGCGGCGCAGCCCGTCGCCCAGGCGGCCACCGGATTGGTGGGCAACATGTTCGGCGCGCTCAACCGCCCGCCGAACATTCCGACGCCCGATCAACTCCGCCAGGCCGCGGACGCGGCCTACCACGCGTCGGAGAACGCCGGCGTCGTCTTCACGCCGCAGATGGTCGATCGCATCCGCCAACGCGTGACGGGAGAGCTTGCGAATTACGGCTACCATCCCGAGCTGCAGCCGGGCGCGCGGGTGGCCCTCGGCGAATTGGATGCGCTCGCCGGTCAGAATGTCTCGCTGAAAGGGCTCGATCAGCTACGCAAGATCGCCAGCAACGGCTATCGGCCCGATAACCGGTCCAACAACAGCGTCGTCAACATGCTGATCGGGGCACTGGACGACGCGATTGCCAATCCGCAGGCCGGCGACGTGCTCGCTGGCGACGCTACGCGCGGCTTGTCGGCGCTCCAGGAAGCTCGCGGGCTATGGGGGCGGCTGGCGAAGTCGGAGACGGCAGCGCGGGCCATAGATCACGCACGGGACCGGGCCGCAGTGACGGGCAAGGGCGGCAACGTCGACAACGCCACGCGGCAGGAGATGCTGCGGCTATCGCAGAACCCGCGGGGCTTCACGGCCGATGAACTCGAGGCGCTCCGGCGGGTCATCATGCCCAGCGCCACGCAGAACACCCTGCGGGCCGTGGGCGCCTTCGCGCCGACGGGCGTCGTCAGCAGCGGTATGGGGCTCGGCGTGGGTGGCCAGCTCGGCGGCATGATCGGCGGCCCGGTGGGCGCCGGGCTCGGCGCGGTGGTCGTGCCTGCAGTCGGCTGGGCTGCGAAGCGCTCAGCTGACCGCATGACTGCGCAGAACGCCGACGAGCTTGTTCGCATTATCCGCGCCGGCGGCACCCGCGCGGCGGCCGTTCCGTCGCCCAACGCTGCGCAGCGCGCCGCGGCCGTGAGCCGCGACGAGCTAGCCCGGGCCATAATGATGGACGGCAATCGGTATTGATCTCGTCTGCCGCGCGCCGGTCGATTGCGCCGATCGAGAGGCCATGGCTGCTGCGCCAACTTCGTTGAATTAAGACGAGAGGGTGCTGAAACCGCCGCCCTGCTGATGGGTTGTCAGGTGCGGAGGCAGCACGTTCCCGCCGACGGGGACGAAGCGGCAAGATGTGGAGGGCGCTGCGGTGGACACCCATACGGATCAATGGGGGCATGACCGCGGCCGGGAGGCCGACAGCCCACTTCAAATCCAGCGCCGGGGCTGGCGCGACATCCTAATACGGGTCCTCCACGAATTCTTTGACGACCGGGTCCTGAGCCTGTCGGCAGGCGTTGCCTTCTACGCGCTGCTCGCGATCTTTCCGGCTATCAGCGCCCTCGTCTCCCTGTATGGCCTGTTCCTCGACCCCGCGGCACTGCGGGACCAGCTCGACGCGGCATCGTGGTTCCTTCCGTCGGGAGCAATCGACGTCATGAAGGATCAGGCGCTGCGCGTCATGTCGCAAGGCTCGGCGACCCTAGGCTTCGGTTTCGTTCTGAGCTTCGGGGTGGCCCTGTGGAGCGCCAACGCGGGCACCAAAGCGATGATCGAGGCGCTCAATATCGCCTATGAAGAAGAGGAGACCCGCTCCCTGGTCGGGCTCACGCTCCTGACGCTCGGCTTTACGCTTGCGGCTGTGGTGTTCGCCTGCATTGCGCTCGCGGCGGTGGTGGCGCTGCCGCTGCTGCTGAAGGCACTCTATCTCGATGCTGCTGCGGAATGGTTCGTCTCGCTGCTGCGCTGGCCCATCCTCGCGCTGATCGTGGCTGCGCTCGTCGCCGTTATATATCGCTACGGCCCTTGCCGGGCGCCAGCGCGGTGGAAGTGGCTCAGCTTGGGCAGTATGGCGGCATCAGTCCTGTGGCTCGCCATGTCCGCTGGCTTCTCCTGGTATGTGAGCCGCTTCGGCAGCTACAACGAGACCTATGGCTCGCTCGGCGCGGTCATCGGGTTCATGACGTGGCTGTGGCTATCGTTCAGCGTCATCCTGCTTGGCGCGGAGCTGAACGCCGAAATTGAGCAACAAACGGCCCGCGACACCACGACTGGTGCACCGCTTCCCTTGGGTGCTCGCGACGCAGAGATGGCCGACACCGTCGGCCCGAGCCATTAGCGCGAGGCCGCTCTCAGTCCGCGACGGCGAAGCTGCTGAGGGAGGGCCGGACGGCGATTGCGGTCCACCGCCCCCCGGTGTGAAACTTGGACAGTGGTAGGCGCGGTACGCTAGCGCAACCTAAAGCAGAGCAGCAAGATCCGGGCGCACATGCGGGAAGGTGGCGCCCGGCTCTGGGTCTGACCGAATGGAGGTCGAGGCAGACGTTTTGCTTCTAGCGGGAGCGTGGCATTGGAATACCCCTCAAATGAGGGATGGGCCGGGCGATCTATGGGTGGCAGATCGCCCGACTCTCGTCCGCCTCAGTGTCAGGGCAAGGGCGAACGCGCCAAGATGCCATCGAAAGCAACGGCCAATCAGTGCCCCCCCGGTTGTACCTCCAGCGCCCCTAATGTCACTGGGTTTGCGCTGGAACCATTCCCATGGTCGAGCCGGCTTCGTAGAATGCAACCGAATCGCTTGAGGGGGCAATTTTGTCGCACTCCAGTAACCAAAACGCGAAATGCCTCCTGCAACCCTTTTCTTGCAGCGGTGTTAACATATATATTAACAACGTGGCGTCGGCGCGGGGATAGGCTTCGTGCCGCAGCCGAAACGAGAACTGATTGAGGTGGGATCTGGAGCGGCAGCTTGGGTCTTGGTGACCCCGCGTGCCCATGAGGAATATCGAAGGATTTGCGATAGTGATCAAGAGAGAGACGTGCAGCGTGCGCGTTCGATCAATCGCTATATTCGAAGATATTGCGATATAGAGCGCCACAATCTCTCAAATCAGCAATTCAAGAAGCTCGGAACCTACTCTGACGGCGTCGGAGGAAAGGTAGATATCTGGGAATTTAAAGCCTTCGCGTGGCGCCTGTATGGGTCGGCATTGAATGTCAACGGAACAAAAACCTTTGTGGGCGTAAGGGTGGATCCTGACAAGAAGCAGGACCGAGCCAACCAGCAATTTCTGGAGCTGGCCGCGAAGGAAGTGGGGGCCTTGTCGATCTACCCGGGTCAGCAGGGCGGGCGGGGAGTGGGAGACAAGAGCGATGGAAAGCAAGGCCGCAAAGGGCGTTCGGGAAAGGGCGGAGGCTGAGCAAGACCTGGTGCTGAATGCCCAGTTCCTTCTTTTGGATGTGATGTCTGAAAAAGGCGTGACGCAGGCCGAGCTCGCGCGCCGCGCCGGACTTAGCCGGGCGCGTCTGTCGCAGTTGCTGCGCGCTGAGGCCAACCCTACCCTGCGGACCATTGCGGGGCTCTTCTACGCTCTCGGGGAGCCCATCGATGTTTGCCGCTTGGAGCGCTCCCAGTCTGCCATATCGGCAGAGGGGGGGGTGGGGCCTTGAACCTGCTCCCGAACAAAAATCCGTTTTTGCCTCGTCCTTCGCCAAGGGGCAGGTTCGCCATCTGAGCAGGCTCCTGTGCGTCAAAGTTGAGAGGGGAGTTGAGATTGCCCCGTCGTGCAACGACGACTACAGCGATAAGCGCCGCAGTGATTTGCAGGTAGCCTGATGGAACCGAAAGGCACCAATATTTCCGCCCCCACAGCCTCCGATCCAGATGATGGCGAGGCGAGGCGTCGGCGCTATAACAAGGCCGTCAGACAGGCGAGACTTGTTGCAATTCTGCTGACTTCGGTGAAGTTTGGGGCAAATCGTGATGTAGACTGGGATGGAGATCTTTCATCCTTCAATATGCAGTATAATGGAGAAGTTTCTCGCCTGCATTTTGATGCAGAAAAGGGAGCTCTTTTTGCCCGCATAGAGTGGGATGTTAATATAAAGTGTAAACGCAAAAGCTATGCGAAATGCGTCGCAGATTACGATGTCATTTACAATGGCTTTTCGGCAGACTGCGCTGACGTGGTTGATACTTTCGCTGATAGCGTTGCGCGTCCGGCGTCTTATGCTTACTTCAGGTCTCTTTTCTCTACTTTAGATTGGGGGGCCGAACTGAGGCTCCCTCCTCTTCCTGTATTTAAGGTACAGCCGAAAGTGTAGACATTAAATTTATTGATTATGATGAATATTTTTGCTTCGTATTGCGAAATTTACTTACACTACGCAATGGGAGTGGTATAAATGGCTAGAGAAGATCTTTTGCTATCAAGATATATTAGTGAATCATTTAGAAATTCTGCAGTCGCCGAGCATAAACTGGCTCACATAATGGCCGGGCAGGCATCTGAAACAATAGATGATCCTGATAATTACGAATTAATAGAAGCAACTGATACGTTAGATTATTGGGTGAGTAAAATATACGCAGATCTCGCAATTCTTGCCGAGCTTTTAAAACTACCATTACTTACCAAGCGTATTGTTGATGGCTCTCCTGTAGAAAATATATCAAGTATGGAGAATTCTCCAGACGATCCATTGCTTTATAGCTCTACCCTCCGCAGGGCGCGTGGTTTCTATCAGTCTTTGGCAACGATCACTGAAGGCGGGGCGGTCACGGGTATAAGCGTATTCGAGACATTGCTTAAGAATACACCGAGTATAATCCGAGAAAAAAACATTGAGCCTCGCAATGAGGCGGAGGTGCGCGCTGCGGTATATCAAGTTTTAGAGTTCGCCTTCCATGATGCGGTGCGCGAAATTCCGGTCGCCCAGGTGCTGAAAGTGTATAAGCCGGACATGGGTGTCCGCTCTCTAATGGCTGCGGCAGAATATAAATTTGCCGAGACGATGTCGGAAGTCAAAAAAGCTCTCGATGAGATCTACGCAGATATGAAGGGGTATGGCGGACACGATGATTGGCGGACATTCTTTGCAGTAATATATACGACTGACGCATTGGTGCACCAAGACAAACTTGAGGCTGAGTTTCGGGGGGTTAAAGCTGATACAAATTGGGTACCCATTATACTTGTCGGGAAGGGAGAACGGCAAAAAAAGAAAAAGGCCGTAACTAGGTCTGCATCGAGGCGTGTCGTGCGCAGTGCCGCCAGCGCTAGCTAGCCGGCCGAATTTGCCAGCAAACACAGAATCTCTGACGCTGAAGAGTGCCCGCCATTCATATAGGCTAGGCGCGGTCTTGCTGAACACCCCGCGCCACGATCTGTAGCGCGCCGGCCGGGAGCGGGCGCTGGAGTGCCTTCGCCTCTTGCCACGGCGCCCTCATCCAGATCTCGACTTCCTCGGGCTCCGTGAGGATGACCGGCATCGCCTTCGGGTGAATGCTGGCGACCGGCTCGCTCGGCTCGGTGGTGAGGAAGCCGAACAGGTCCGCGGT
>NZ_JBQUYZ010000007.1:0-253656 GCF_056314105.1 Xanthobacter sp. DMC12
GACATGTCCGGCCTCGACATCGCCTACGCCATGCGGAAGCGCCGGGCGGCGACGCGGGACCCGAACGAGCGCTACGTCGCCATCGCCGATACTCTGGTGGAGGCGGGGCGGCTGGGGCGCAAGACCAATGGCGGCTGGTACGCCTACGACGCAAATGGCAACCGCACGCCGGACCCGATCGTCAAGCAGATCATCGCGCAAGCCCGCACGGCCAAGGGCATCGTGCCGCGATCCTTCACCCCGGAAGAGATCCAGCTCCGGCTGCTCGCTGTGATGGCCAACGAAGGCGCGAGGGAACTCGCCGAGGGCATCGCGCTGCGCCCGTCCGACATCGACCTCGCCTTCGTCAACGGCTACGGCTTCCCGCGCCTGAAGGGCGGCCCGATGCACGCCGCCGACGCCCTTGGCCTTCCCACCATCCTCACCGAAGTCGAAGCCGCCCACGCCACCGGCGGCGCCGGCTCCGAACCCGCACCGCTCCTCGCCCAGCTCGCGGCCGAGGGGAAGACATTCGCAGACTGGTAGAGGGGCTAACTCCCTCGCTCCCAATAAAAAACCCCGCCGCCGGCGCGAGCCGGGCGGCGGGGCAGTCAGCGGGCCGCCACGGTCGGATCAGGCGGCACCGACAATGGTGATGGAGCACACGTTCTGCGCCGGCGCGCCGCCCAGATTGTGGGTGAGGGCGAGGCTGGGGCTCGCGAGCTGGCGCTCGCCGGCCTGCCCGGTCAGCTGCAGCCAGCATTCGTAGAGCATGCGCAGGCCCGAAGCGCCGACGGGGTGGCCGAAGCATTTCAGCCCGCCGTCCACCTGGCTGGGCATGGCGCCATCCGCGTCGAAAGCCCCGTCCAGCATGCGTTTCCAGGCGGTGCCCTCGTCGGCGAGGCCGATATCCTCCAGCGTCACCAGCTCGGTGATGGAGAAGCAATCGTGCAGCTCGGTGAAGCTCAGTTGCGCGCGCGGATCGGCGATGCCCGCCTCCGCATAGGCGCGGCGGGCGGCGATGCGGGCGGTGTGGACATAGGCACCGTTCCAGCCGCTGCTCTGCACCTCCCAGCCGTTGGAGGCGACGAGCTGGATGGCCTTGACCAGAACCGGCGTCTTTCCAAGGCTTTGGGCGATTTCCGGCGTGGTGACGATGGCGCAGGCGGCGCCGTCGGACACCGGGCAGCAATCGAACAGGCCCAGCGGGTCGGCCACCAGCGGCGCATTCACCGCCTGCTCGACGGTTATCGCCTTGCGCAGGTGGGCGTTTTTGTTCCTCACGGCATTGGCATGGCTCTTCATGGAGGTGTGCCCCATGGCCCGCTTGAGGTCGCCGGCGGAGATGTTGTGGCGGGTGCCATAAGCTCGCGCGAGCTGCGCAAAATTTCCGGGATTCGTATGTGTTGGCAGATACATGGGCGCGAAGGTGCCGCGCGAGGCCGGGGGCAGGCCGGCAAAGCCGGTGTCCTTCAGCTTCTCGACGCCCACCGCCAGAGCGATGTCCACCGCCCCTGAGGCCACCGCATAGACGGCGCCGCGAAAGGCTTCCGTGCCGCCGGCGCAGAAGTTCTCTACGCGGGTGACGCCGATGTTGGGCAGCCGCAAAGCCTGCGCCATGGGGGTGCCGGCCTTGCCGGCGCCGATGTCGTCATAATGCGAGGAATACCAAGCCGCGCCAATCTGTTCGGGGGCGATGCCGGCGTGACCCAGCGCCTCCAGATAGGCCTCCGCCATCAGCTCTTCCTGGCCCAAGTCCCAGCGCTCGCCGAAGCGCGAGCAGCCCATGGCGAGGATGGCGACCTTGTCCTTGATTCCGTTGGCCATTTTGTCGCCCTCCGGTCAGGCTGCGGCGAACGGCGCGGGGGCCGCGACCGCCTTCCAGAAATAGCGGCGGAAGCCGGTGCGCTCGTCCATGTCCTTGATGCGGAACACGAAACGCACCGCATCGCCGGTCGAGAGGCGCTCGGCGTCGGGGTCGGTGAAGTCCATCATCAGGCGGCCGCCGCCGGGGATGTCGATGAGGCCGTAGCAATTGGGCGGGCTGCGGGAGAAGGCGAGGCGGTCTGCGGTGGCGGTCGCGACCGTGCCGCCGAGGTCCGCAAGGGGGCATGGTTGCTGGGTTTCCGCGAACAATCCGGCCTCCGCGACGGCAAGGCGGGAGGGGGGAAACTGCACCTGGCCGGTCTCGGGGCTGCGGCTGCCGACGAAGCCCAGCAGAGCCTCGGAATTACGGTACGCGGTGGTCAGCGCCTCGTTCACGGGGAAGCGGCCCCGCAGGCCGCGTTCCCACGGCATGAGGCCGCGAAAGATGGGGAGTTTCAGATAGTTGGCCTCGGAGATGCCATCCGCCAGAACGGCCGAGGCGGCGGCCGGAAACCGGGAGATGGCGTCGGTCGCCTCCAGTACCAATGCGGTGGCGCCCTGGCCGAACTGGGCGACCAGCACCCGCTCGCCGGGGCGCATGTCTTCCATGGCCCGCGCCAGCATCACGAGGGCGTGGGCGGAGCCGGTGTCTCCGCATTCCAGATCAAGGGGTTGCGCCAGTTTTGCGCGAGAGAGACCGGCTGCCTGCGCCGCCGCCTTTGCCGCTCCGGGAATGACGCACGGCAGGACGAAATGGTCGATCTCTGACGCGGAAAGCCCGGTCTTTCCAAGGGCTTCCGCGATGGCGCGGGGCACGAGGTCGAGGAAGCCTTCCTCCCGCACCCAGCGCTCTTCCCAATCGGTGGCGAGCGAGCGGTCGGGGGCGCGATAGCGCTCGATGAAGGGGGCGGAGAGGCTGGCGCCGCCGCGATAGGCGAGGAGGTCAGCCCCGCACCCAATGAGCGCACTGACACCCCCGTCCGAATAGCGCATTTCAGCGGTTCCACCCGGGGTGTTCAGTGGCAATTCGGCAGCAATCAGCAATGCCGGGTCGGACGATTCAAGAGCGGCATGCAGCGCGAGTAGCCCGCACCTCATGGTACCACCGACATCCTGCGTCCGGGTCGCTTCGGGCAGACGCAGGGCGGCATGGATGAGGGACGCCTGCTGCGGCTCGGCGAACACCGGCGTCGTGGTGGCGAAGGTGAGGGCGCGGACGGTCGTGCGGGCCTCGGGGACCTGTTCCAGACACGCCCGGGCGGCGGCGACGCCCATGGTGATGGGGTCTTCGTCCCAATAGGCCAAAGTGCGGGCGCCGCGGGCCTCGCCTCGGGGGCAGAGCCAGCCCATGGCGGCGGTCATGGCGGCGCGCTGGAGGCGCAGGCGCGGCAGGTGGATCGCGAGTGCTGTGATGCCCGTCATGTGGTGCCCGTCTGTGCGGCCGGGGGAGGGGCCTCATCGCCTGCCACGCGCCGAACGTCGGGGCCGACGGCGCGCGGGAAAGCCGATTGCCGCCCGCATTTCGGCAGTATAATAATCAGAACGTTCGGTCAATAAATATCCAAACGGGGGACGCCATGGAAGACGTGGGGACGGATCAGGAGCACATCGCCATCGTCGGAGCCGGGCAGGCGGCTGCTTCCCTCGCGCTGCGCCTGCGGCATGGCGGATATTCGGGTGCGCTGACGATCTATGGCGACGAGCCGCACCCGCCCTATCAGCGTCCGCCGCTCTCCAAGGCCTATCTCAAGCGGGAGTGGACGGTGGACCGGCTTTATCTGCGCCCCGCCGAGTTCTGGAGCGGCCTCGGCGTCGATGTGGTGACGGACGCGCCCGTCACCGTGCTCGATCCGGTTGCCCGCACGCTGGAGGTGGGTGGACGTAGCGTGGCTTGGACCAAGCTGGCGCTCGCCACCGGCACCCGCCCGCGTCCGCTCCCCCCGGAATTTGCAGGTCTCTCAGGCGTCTACGAGCTGCGCAGCCTTGCCGACGCGGACCGGCTGGCGGGCGAGATCCGTCCCGGCCGGCGGCTGCTCGTGCTCGGCGGCGGCTATGTGGGGCTTGAGACGGCGGCGGTGGCGGCGAAGGCCGGGCTCGCCGTCACCGTGGTGGAGCGGGCCGCGCGCATTCTGGAGCGCGTCGCCTGCGCCGAGACCTCCGACGCCATCCGGGCGCTCCATGCGGGCCACGGCGTGCGCATCGTGGAAGGCCGCAGCGTCGTCGGGGTCGAGGCACAGGACGGCGCCGTGGCGGCGGTGGCTCTGGACGACGGCACGCGCCTGGAGGTCGATGCGGTGCTGGTGGGCATCGGTGTCCTGCCCCGCGACGAACTCGCCCGCGCGGCCGGCATCACCTGCGAGAACGGCATCGTGGTGGACGCGCACGGCCGCACCTCGGCGCCCGGCATCTGGGCGGCGGGCGATTGCGCGTCCTTCCCCTTCCAGGGCCTGCCGACCCGGCTGGAGAGCGTGCAGAATGCGGTGGATCAGGCGGAATGCGCCGCGGACGACATGCTCGGCCACACGCGAGACTACGCCCCGGTGCCGTGGTTCTGGTCCGATCAGTACGACATGAAACTGCAAATCGTCGGCCTCAATCGCGGTTACGACGCGGTGCTGCGCCGGCGATCCGAACGGGGCGAATCGCTCTGGTATTTCCGCGATGGCCGGATGATCGCGGTGGACGCGCTGAATGATGCGCGGACCTATATGGCGGCAAAGAAGCTGCTGGAGGCGGGGGCTGTGCTGACGCTCGATGAGGTGGCGGCGGAGGGGTTCGACCCGGTGGCGCGGATGAAGCGGTCGGCGGCGTGAGGGGGGCGGCTGCGGTCTGGCTGTTGGGGAGGACGATGATTTAGAGCGCTGTCATGCCCCGGCTTGTCCGGGGCATCCACCCGACCGCGGGCTCGGTGCTCGATCGCCAAAGGCCAGCCCAGCCGCAAAGTGGATCCCCCGGACAAGCCGGGGGATGACGGCGGACAATGCGGGTCAAACCCTCTACCGGCCGCTGCGTCGGCCCCTTCAGCCGCCCCTCTACTCCTTCCCGCTGCGCCCCTCATGCCGGCCGGCATGCCGACCGTCCGGCTTGGCGTGGGGCGTGCCGCTCGCGGGCGCGGGGGCGCTGGCGTAGCCTTTCACGAAGAGGTCCACCGTGCGGTCGGCCAGCTCGTTGGGCGTCACGGCACCGTCGGCGTGGTACCACGTGTAGGTCCAGTTGATCATGCCGAAGAACAGCATGGTGTCCACGTGGGCCGTGCTGGAATGGGCGAGATCCGGCCGCAATTGCAAGAGGATGTCCCTGACATAGGCGATCAGCTCGCGCTGCTTCGCCACCAGCACCTTGCGCGTCTCGGGGGCGAGGAATTCCGCGCAGGTGAGCAGCGCCACGTGCTGGTCGCGCGAGACGCTATAGACATCGAGGAACAGGCGGGTGAGCTGGCGGAAGCGCTCCTCCGGGTCCTGATAGCCGTAAAGGGTCTGCCGGCACTTCATGAGGAGGCTTTCCACATGCGAGGTCAGCAGGTCGGAAAGGATCGCCTCCTTGGAGGTGAAATAGTGATAGAGCCGCGACTTGGAGCACTCGCACGCCTCGGCGATGTCGCCGATGGAGGTGGCCGCATAGCCGCGCTGCGCGAACACCGACGCCGCCCGTTCCAGGATGGTGTCGTGGATATTGTCGTATTCGGCTGAGCGCGTTCTCGCCACGGCGGCCACACCTGCAAGAATGTTCCGATCATTCGGTCTATAGGCGCATGGGGCGGCGGTGCCAAGGGCGGCGGGCGCATTGGCGTGTCCTTGGAGTTGTTTGAAGAAGCTGAAGGGCGGAATGTGGCTCATCATGTCCAGTCGTCATGCCCGGGCTTGTCCCGGGCATCCACGTGGTTCGGCCGGGAAAAGTATTGATGGAGTTGTGAAATCGGCCGACGTGGATGGCCGGGACAAGCCCGGCTATGACGGTTGGGGCACGTGCGCGCCCGCTTGTGCAGTTTCGGCGTTGTTACCCTGCGCCAAACCCGCCGCGCGTGCCTTCGCTGCCTTCCCCATGGTAGCCTCGCCCCGTCATCGCGCCACCAACGTTGATGCAGATCAAAATCGCCGTTTACATAGACCAGTCGTTCGGTCTATTAATTCGCCAACCGGGAGCGGCCACAAGAGCCGCGTGTTTCAACGGTCGGATGGGGGAGGAGCCACATGCAGCATCCTGAGGTGGAGTCGCTCGATCGCGACGGTATTCTGAAGCTCCAGCGCGAGGGCCTTGCCAGCCTCGGTGCGCGTCTGGCGCAGTGCGACACCTGGAAGGCGCATTTCGCGCAGGCCGGCATGAAGCCGGAGGACCTCGCCAGCGCGGATGGCCTCGCCAACGCGCCCTTCATGGACAAGTCGCTGCTGCGCGACCTTTATCCCTTCCCCTTCCTCACCGTCCCCATGGACAAGGTGGAGCGCTTCGTCGCCACCTCCGGCACCACCGGCCTGCCGGTGACCTTCGGCATGACGAAGAACGATCTGCACAGCCTGCTGCCGTCCCAGATGGCGCGCCTGCTCACCGCGGCGGGCGTGAAGCCCGGCTTCCGCGCCTATCAGGGCTATGGCTATGGCCTGTGGATCGGCGGCCCGGCGCTGGATGCCGGCTTCTCCGCCGTGGGCTGCACCAATTTCCCCATCGGCCCCGGCCGCGGCGAGCTCGCCGCCCGCTGGCTGCGCGACCACGCCTATGACGTCGCCTCCATGTCACCCCTGTGGCTGATGACTCTCGTGCAGGCGGCCAAGCACCAGGGCATCAACCCGCGCAACGACTGGACGCTGAAGGTCGCCATCCTCGGTGGCCAGTCGGTCTCGGCCGAGTTCCGCGCGCAGCTGGAAGCCGAGATGCCCGAGGGCTTCATGAGCCACAACATCTACGGCACCACGGAAGCCGGCGGGCCCATCCTCGCCATCTCCACGCCCTTCACCCACGCCGACGACGAATTGCAGCTCCTCAACGAGGATACGGTGATCGTCGAGATCCTCGATCCCAAGACCATGAAGCCGGTCTCCGAGGGCGAGGTGGGTGAGATCGTCATCACCACCCTGCGCAAGGAAGCCTCCCCGGTGGTCCGCTGGCGCACGCGCGATCTCGTGCGCCTTTCCCCGCGCCCCTATGACTGCCCCTCGGGCCGGCGCGGCATGCGCAAGATCGGCCGGATCATCGGGCGCACCGACGACATGATCAAGTTCAAGGGCGTCATCGTCTTCCCGTCGCAGATCGAGGACGTGATCGCCGGCATTCCCGGCCTCGCCAAGGAAGCCTGGCAGATCTATGTGGACAAGGAAGCCACCACCATCGGCAAGATGACCGTGGCGGTGGAGGCGGTGGCCGCCTCGCAGCGTCCAGGCGAGGATGCGGCGGCCGACGTGCGGCGCGAGATCAAGGCCCGCCTCGGCATCAACGTGAACGTGGAGTGCCACCCTGAAGGGGAGCTGCCGCGCTACGAGGCCAAGGCCACGCGCGTGCTGCACCGGCCCGAAGCGACCCACTGAGGCGGCCTTGGCAGAGGCTCTTTCCTCCGACGCACCCGCCTTCGAGCGGGTGCGCGCGCGCATCGCCGCAGCGACCTCCGCCTGGGCGGCGGGCATGACGCTGGCCGAGATCCGCAACAGCTTCGAGACCTTCCTCGGGGCGGGCGAGGGCGCGCCGGAGGTGTCGCGCACGCCCCTCACGCTCGGCGGCCTTCCCGCCTGCGCCTTCGATGCCACGGGCGGCGATGCCACCCGCGTGCTGCTCTATTGCCATGGCGGCGGCTTCCAGATCGGCTCCGTGCGCTCCCATGCGGGGCTGATGGCGCGGATTGCGCTCGCGAGCGGAATGCGGGTGATCGGCTTCGATTATCGCCTCGCCCCCGAACACCGCTTTCCGGCGGCGCACGACGACGCCTTCGCCGCCTATCGCGCGCTGGTGGAGGCGGGCGGGGCGCCGCTCGCGCTCGTGGGGGATTCCGCCGGTGGGGCGCTGGCGCTGGGCACCGTCCAGCGGGCGCGGGACGCGGGTCTGGCGCTGCCGAAGGCGCTGGTGCTGCTCTCGCCCTGGCTCGATCTCACCATGGGCGGGGAGAGCTATGTGGCGCTGGCGGAGAAGGACATCTTCTCCCGCCCCGAGCAGCTGAAGGCCATGGCGCGCACCTATCTCGGCCGGACCCACGCGCCGGACGATCCCGCCGCCTCGCCGGTGCTGGGCGATCTTTCGGGCCTGCCGCCGGTGCTGGTGCATGCGGGCGGGCACGACATCACGCTCGACGACAGCCACCTCCTCGCCCGCCGCGCCGCGGAGCAGGGCGGGCGGGTGGAGGTCGAGGTGTTCCCCGGCATGTGCCACCATTTCCAGGTGTTCGAGGAATTGCCCGAGGCGGCTGCGTCGCTCTCCCGCATCGGGGACTTTTTGCGCGGGCTCTGAAACCCGGCCCTCCTCCCGACGCCTTTCGACGTCGCATGTGCCGGGCCCACTCTCCGGCCTCCCGCCACCGCCGGGAGGCCGGTTTTTTCGTGGGCTGCCCCGTTTACTTGCGGCCTCTATCCTACAATACGGCGTCATGGCCGGGCGTGTCCCGGCCATCCACGTCGGGCCGATCGAGCTACAGTCCGAGAATTGATCCCCGGCCGTTCCACGCGGATGCCCGGGACGAGCCCGGGCATGACGGCTGGGGGGCGCGTCAGCTCTCCGCCTCACCCCATTCAGCTCACCCCAGCCGCGCCGGATCGAGCCCCCAGTCGGAGAGGATGGCCCGCCCGTCCGCGCCCGGCGCCGAAGGGCCGTGGGTCACCTCGGAGGGGGTCGCGGAGAAGCGGGGGGCGGGGGCGGGCTGGGTCACGCCGTCCACCTCCACGAAAGCCCCGCGCGCCTGCGCATGGGGGTGGGCGGCGGCTTCGTCCCAGTCGAGGATGGGGGTGACGCAGGCGTCCGTGCCGTCGAACAGCGCCGCCCAATGGTCGCGCGGCTCGGTGAGGAACACCGCCGCGAGGCGCGCCCGCAGTGCGCCCCAAGAGGCGGGATCGGCGGCGTGAGTGAAGTCGGCGGCGTCGAGCCCCAGCCGCTCGATGAGGATGCGGTGAAAGCGGCCCTCCACCGGCGCCACGGCGAGGAACTTCCCGTCCGCGCAGGCATAGGTGCCGTAGAAATAGGCCCCGCCATCGAGCAAATTCGCCCCGCGCGCATCGCTCCATATCCCGCCGGCGCGGAAGCCCCAGAACATGGCGGCCAGCAGCGACGCGCCGTCCGTCATGGCCGCATCCACCACCTGGCCCTGCCCGGTGGTCTTCGCCGCCAGCAGCGCCGCCACCATGCCGAACGCCATCAGCATCCCGCCGCCGCCGAAATCGGCCACGAGGTTCAGCGGCACGGGCGGCGGCGCATCGGCCGGGCCCATGGCGGCGAGCGCCCCGGTCATGCCCAGATAGTTGAGGTCGTGCCCGGCCGCATCCCTCAAGGGCCCCTCCTGCCCCCAGCCGGTCATGCGGCCGTAGACGAGGCGCGGATGGGCGGCAAGGCACGGCTCCGGCCCGAGGCCGAGGCGCTCCATGACGCCGGGCCGGAATCCCTCGATGAGGCCGTCAGCGCGGGCGATCAGATCGCGCATGATGCCGAGGTCGCGCGCGTCTTTCAGGTCGAGGGCCAGCGAGCGGCGGCCGCGCGCCAGCACGTCGAAGCGCGTGTTCATGAGCGGGATGTCCGCCCGCGCGCCCTTCTGGTGGATGCGGATGACCTCCGCTCCCGCATCCGCGAGCATCATGGCGGCGAAGGGGGCGGGGCCGAGGCCCACCATCTCGACGATGCGCAGTCCCGAAAGCGGACCCGGCATCGCCCTCAGCCCTGGCCGGCGGGCAGATGGACGACGAGGCCGTCCAGCGCCGGCGCCACCTTCACCTGGCAGGAGAGGCGGGAGGTGTCGCGCACGTCCTCGGCGAATTCGAGCATGTCGCGCTCCATGCCGGAGGCTTCGCCCACCTGCGCGGACCAGGCGGGGTCCACATGCACGTGGCAGGTGGCGCAGGAACAGGCGCCGCCGCACTCGGCGACGATGCCGGGCACATTGGCGCGGCGGGCGCATTCCATGACGGAGAGCCCATCATCGGCATCGATCTCGATGCGCTCGGCGGCGGGCGTGACGAAGACGATGCGGGTCATCGGGGGCTTCCAGTCTATTGGTCTTGCTTGAACAATCAGGCGCCGCAGCCCATGCCGCCGGAGACGCCCAGCACCTCGCCGGTGACGAAGGAGGCGCCCGGCGACGCGAGGAAGGCCACCGCCGCGGCCACTTCCTCCGGCTCGCCCATACGGCGCAGGAGGGTGAGGGCGGCCATGTCGGCGAGGATCTTCTCGCCGACCTCCGCCACCGCCCGCTCCACCATGGGGGTGCGGATGGGGCCGGGGGCGACGGCGTTGGCGGTGATGCCGTAGCGGGCATTCTCGCGGGCGATGGAACGGGTGAAGCCGATGAGCCCGGCCTTGGCGGCGGCATAGACCGCCCCACCCTTGGAGCCCAGCCGCCCCGCTTCCGAGGCCACGTTCACCAGCCGCCCGTAGCGCGCCGCCTGCATGGCGGGCAAAGCGAGGCGGGTGAAGAGAAAGGCGGTTTCCAGATTCACCGAGAGCAGGAAGCGCCAGTCGTCCACCGTGGTGTCGGTGAAGAAGGCGTGCTGGTCGGCGCCGATATTGTTCACCAGCACGTCGAACCCGCCGTGCGTGGCGAACAGCGCCTGCGCGGCTGCCGCGTCCGTCCCGTCCATGTGGACGAAGGTGGCCCCGGTTTCCGCCGCGAGCGCGCTGCCGGCCGTGGCATCGCGATCGCAGAAGGTCACGGCCATCCCGTCCGCGCCCAGCTTGCGGACGATGGCGGCGCCGATGCCGGCGCCGCCTCCGGTCACGAGCGCGCGGCGCGGGGGCAAGGGCGGCTTCGCGGGGGCGGTCATCGGCCGGTGAAGACGGGCTTGCGCTTCTCGATCACCGCCGCGAGGCCTTCCCGGCTGTCGGCGGTGAAGGAGAGTTCGGAGACGGTGCGCGCCTCCTCCGGCAAGGCGCGCTCCACATCCAGCGCGTTCCACAGCAGGCGCTTGGTGGCGGCCATGGCGAGGGGCGCGCCGGCGGCATAGAAGCGCGCGGCCTTGCCGGCTTCCTCAACCAGCGCCTCGTCCGGCACGCACTTGGTGATGAGGCCGATGGCCTGCGCCTCCTCGGCGGTGACGACGCGGTTGGAGAGCATGATTTCCGCCGCGCGGCGGAAGCCGACGAGGTGGGGCAGGATGACGGAAGCGCCGGCATCCGGCGCCATGCCAACGCGCGTCGCGCCGGCCATGAATTTCGCGCCCGCGCCGGCAATCACGATGTCCGACGCGCACACGAGGCCGAGCCCGCCGCCGCCCGCTGCATAGCCGTGCACCTCGGTGACGACGATGGCCTTGAGGCGGATGAGCGCGCCGATGGCGACCTGGAGATAGGCCGTCACCTCGCGCAGGAAATCGCCCAGCGCCTCACCCTTGGAGGCGAACTCGCGCACGTCGCCGCCGGCACAGAAATTCGCGCCAGCGCCGCGCAGGTGAACCACCCGCACATCGGGGGCGCGATGCACCACCATGATGGCCTTGTAGAGCGCCTGCATCAGCTCGATGTTCATGCCGTTGGCCGAGCCGGGACGGTTGAGCGTGAGGGTGGCGACGCCATCGGCGTAATCGAGCAGGACGGGGCCTTCGGAGATCCAGCTTTCGGAGGGGGTGCTGTGTGTGGTGCTGTGTGTCATGGGGTGCCTCTGGGGGCGGGAGGGGAGGGCGCTGCTTGAGCGGCCGTCATGCCCGGCCTTGTGCCGGGCATCCACGTCGGGCCGCTGGCGCGGTGGTCGGAGGAGCGTTCCCGGCCTTACCACGTGGATGGCCGGAACCCGCATGTTTGCGGGTTCCGTTCTCAGGGTCGGAAGTCGGCAACAGCCGACTTCTGGGACAAGCCCGGCCATGACAGCGGGAAGAGGGGCGGAATACCCGCCCTCACACCAGAAACGACAGCGTGAAGATCGGCTTGTTGTTGTTCACGAGGCAGATCTTCTTGCGCACCAGACGGAAGCCCTGCTCCGTCATGCGCAGGCGATAGGTGTTGCGCGCCGCCCAGAGGGTGTCGCCGCGCAGATTGTCCTCGTAGATGAGGACGTTGGCGCGCACGTTCACCTCGGGGCCGCGCACCTCGGCGATCTCGATGTTGGAGATCACGCGGGCCAGCTCCGAACGCGGCGTCTGGGTATGGCGACGGCCGGTCTTGAGCTGGCGGATGCGCACGCCGATGCGCGAGCGGTTGTCGTAGAGCACCGACATTTCCTTCTCGGGGTCGGTGTCGTCGCCATTGGCGGGGACCCAGTAGATGGCATCATCGGTCCACAGCGCCTCCCACCCGTCGTAATCGTGGGTGTCGGCGAGGCGGGCCTCCAGATAGAGGAACTGCGCTACCTGATGGTGCAGCGTCGCCGGCTCCAGCTTGGCGAGGTCGGGAGCGGAGGCGTCCGCGAAGGAATGGGCGAGGGCGGTCATCAGCGGGCCTCCGTCATCAGGTTCAGATAGTGGCGCCAGATGCCGCGCTGGGGCGTCTCGTCGGTGGAATGGGCGATGCGGAAGCCGTTCTCATCGAGGCGCTCGCGGTGCAGGCCGCGCGAAAGCACCAACCATTCGGGATCGAGGATCTGCGCGCCGCGATGGTTGCGCTCGTACATCTCGGTGTCGTCGGCGAGCAGCAGGCCGGCGGGGCCCACCGAGCCCATGGTCTGCTGGCGCAGGCGCCGGTTGATGTCCGGCGCGCCCTTGAACTGCACGGCGGTGACATGCTGGATGGTCTCGTCCACCGCCACCGGCTGGAGCACGAAGATCTGGATCTCGGCGATGAAGAGGTTCGGGAAGATCATGACGTGGGGCGAGCCGTCGATCATGATCTCGCGGGCGCGCTCCTCGCCATAGGCCGCGTTCATGCTCTTCACGTACTCGGGCAGGCGCTCCGGCGTGGTGCCGAACCACTGCAGCGGCTTGTCGTTCTTGCGCCATTCGGGGCGCAGGTCGAATTCGGTGTGGCCGTTGCCATAGTCGCGGGTCAGCGCGGTGGAATCCGCGCCGTAAAGGCTGCCGATGCCGGAGTTCGTCACCTGGAAGACGGAGCCGTGGACGAAGCCGGGGTGGTAGCCGTCCGTCTCGTTCTCCAGCATGAACTTCCAGTTGGCCTTGGTGCGGTGCTGCAGGAAGCCCGCGGTCAGCTCCAGTTCGCCGGTGGGCGAGTTGTCGAGCAGCTGGTCGAGGGCCGCCTTGGCGCCGCCGAGATGCTCTTCCAGCGAGATGCCCTCGGCCGCCATGGAGCCGAAGACGAAGCCGCGATAGATGGCGATGCGCGGCACCTTGCCGAGGTTCAGCCCGGCCTTGCTCTGGCCCTCGTAGCCCTCCGGCAGGGCATAGCCCATGAGGTCGCCGGTGTTGGAGAAGGTCCAGGAGTGATAGGGGCAGGTGAAGGACGTGCGGTTGCCCTTCTGGTAGGCGCACAGCTGGTTGCCGCGATGGGGGCACTTGTTGAGGAGGAGGCGGACCTCGCCTTCCCGGTCCCGCACCATAAGCACCGGCATGGGGCCGATGGACTTGGTGACGTAGTCGTTCTTGTTGGGAATTTCGCTGGTGTGGCCCACATAGACCCAGGTCTTGTACCAGATCTTCTCCAGCTCTTCCTGGAAGATGGCCGGATCATAGTAAAGACGGCTGTTGATGCGCGCGGGCTCGATGAGCGCGCGATAGTCGCGGGCCTGTGCGGCCTCGGACACGGCGGCGTGCGGCATGGCGGTCCACCCCTGATGTGGCGTTGAATCGGCGGCGTTGGATTGTCGGATAATTCATCGAACGATCGATCTAACTATTCTCGCGTTCCTTGAGCCATGTCAAGCGGCGCCCTGCGGCCTTCCGGCGCAAATTCGTCGAGGCGGGAGAGCGAAGGGGCGTGGAAACGTACCGGCTACCTCCCTGAAGGCCGACGAAAAATTGGCCCGGCTGACGCTGCGTTCAAGCGCTGCAGATTCTGGTGGCAATGCGAATGGATCTGAATTAAAAAGACCGAACGATCTAACGATAATAGATCGAAGCGTGATGCCCCCTCGCTTATCCCCGCAGGCTTGCCTCCTCAGGCTTGCCGGCGGTGGCGACGGCGCGGCGGCGTCAGCCATCAATCCTGGGGAGGACACATGAAGAGGATTGTCACGGGCGCCCTCGCGCTGGCTCTGCTCGCCACCGCCGCCACTGCCCCCGCCCTTGCCGACATCAAGATCGGCGCCGTGGTTTCCGAGACGGGGCCAGCCTCTTCGCTCGGCGATCCCGAGGCCAAGACCATCCGCATGATGGTCGAGGAGCTGAACGCCAAGGGCGGCATCAAGGGCGAGAAGGCGAAGCTCGTCCTCTATGACGACGGCGGCGATCCCTCCAAGGCCAAGACCTTCGCCACCCGCCTCGTGGAAGACGACGGCGTGGTCGCCATGGTCGGCGGCACCACCACCGGCACGTCGCTCGCCATTCTGGCCGTGGCGGAGGAGAGCAAGGTGCCCTTCATCTCGCTCGCCGGCGCCATTGAGATCATCGATCCGGTGAAGCCCTATACCTTCAAGACCCCGCACACCGACCGCATGGCGTGCCAGAAGATCTTCGACGACATGAAGGCCCGCGGCCTCACGAAGATCGGCCTCATCTCCGGCACCGACGGCTTCGGCGCCTCCATGCGCGCCCAGTGCATCGCGGTGGCCAAGACCTCCGGCATCGAGATCGTCGCGGACGAGACCTATGGGCCGAAGGATGCGGACATGACCCCGCAGCTCACCAACATCCGCAACAAGCCGGGCATCCAGGCGGTGCTCAACACCGGCTTCGGGCAGGGGCCGGCCACCATCACGCGGAACTATGCGCAGCTGGGCATTGCCCTGCCGCTCTACCAGTCCCACGGCGTCGCCTCCAACGCCTTCATCGAACTCTCCGGCGCCAAGAATGCCGAGGGCGTGCGCCTGCCCGGCACCGCGCTGCTGGTGGGCGAACTGCTCGATCCGAAAGACCCGCAGAAGAACGTGGTGCTGGCCTACAAGGCGAGCTTCGAGAAGGCGGCCGGCGGCGCGCCGGTCTCCACCTTCGGCGGCTATGCCCATGACGCCATGCGCATCCTCACCGAGGCGCTGGCGAAGGCGCCGTCCGCCAAGCCCGCCGCCATCCGCGACGCCATAGAGGGCACCACTGGCCTCGTCGGCACCACCGGCACCTATAATTACTCGAAGACCGATCATCTCGGCCTCGATCTTTCCGCCTTCCGCATGCTGGAAATCAGCAGCGGCGGCTGGAAGCTGGTGAAGTAGCCACCCTTTTACTGAACATCTTCCGCCGCGCGGGTCGCGGCGGACCATAAAGCCGCCCCCGCCGGGCTTCGCGCCCGGCGGCAATGCGCGGCACCCCTTCCACACAGCGTGACGCGGCCTGCCGGCCCATCCGGCCCGCCGCCTCGAACCGCCCGCGGGGAGCGAGCGTATGTCCGATCTGCTGCAATTCCTGGTGTCCGGGGTCACGGTGGGCGCGGTCTATGCCCTCGTCGCCCTCGGCTTCACCATCATCTACAACGCCTCCGACGTGGTGAACTTCGCCCAGGGCGAGTTCGTGATGCTGGGCGGCATGATCTCGGTTGCCGGCGTCGCGGCCGGGCTGCCGCTGCCGCTGGCTGCGCTCATCGCCATCGCGCTCACGGCGGCCATCGGCGTGGCGCTGAACACCTTCGCCATCGAGCCGGCGCGCGGGGCGCCCGTGGTGTCGCTCATCATCATCACCATCGGCGCCTCCATCTTCATCCGCGGTGTCACCCAGATCGTGCTCGACAAGGGCACCCACCGCCTGCCGTCCTTCTCCGGCGACGATCCCATCCACGTGCTGGGCGCCACCGTGCTGCCGCAGAGCCTGTGGGTGGTGGCGGGGGCGGTGGGCATCTTCGTGGCGCTGTGGCTGTTCTTCACCCGCACGCTCACCGGGCGCGCGGTGCTCGCCACCTCCAATAATCGCCTCGCGGCGCAGCTCGTGGGCATCAACACGCGCTTCGTGATGACGCTGTCCTTCGCCCTCTCCGCCGCCATCGGCGCGCTGGCGGGCGTGCTCATCACCCCCATCCTGCCCACCAGCTTCGAGATCGGCATCTCGCTGGCGCTGAAGGGCTTTGCCGCCGCCATGCTGGGCGGCATGGGCAACCCCAAGGGGGCGCTGGCGGGCGGGCTGCTGCTCGGCCTCATGGAGGCGCTGACGGCGGGCTACATCTCCTCCCACTACAAGGATGCGGTGGCCTTCTTCGTCATTCTCGCCGTGCTGTTCGCCTTCCCGCGCGGCCTCTATGGCAGCAATCCGGTGGAGCGCGTGTGACCATGCGGCTCTCCTCCAAGCAGTCCACCCTGCTGGTGCTGGCGGTGCTCATCATCGCCAGTCCCTTCTTCTTTCCGTCGAACTATTATTACCGCGTCGGCTCGCTGGTCTTCGTCAATGCCATCGCGGTGGTGGGCATCGTCATCCTCACCGGCTATGCGGGGCAGATCAGCCTCGGCCATGCGGGGTTCCTTGGCATCGGCGGCTATGCCTGCGCCCTGCTGCCGGCGCATTTCGGCCTGCCGCCGGCGCTCGCGGTGGTGGCCGGCGCGGCGCTTTCGGGCGCCATCGCCTATGTGGTGGGACGGCCGATCCTGAAGCTGAAGGGCTATTATCTCGCGGTGGCGACGCTCGGCTTCGGCGTGCTGGTGTCCATGGTGCTCGCCAACGAAGGCTGGCTGACGGGCGGGCCGGACGGCATCAAGGTGCCGGACCCCGGCCTGCGTGCGCTGCTGGAACAGGTGGGCATCGAGCTTACCAACCCGCAATTCTGGTACGCCCTCTGCGGCCTCGTGCTGTTCATCGGCGCCTGGCTCGCGCTGAATCTCCACGACAGCCCCACCGGCCGGGCACTGCGGGCGCTGCACGGCTCGGAGGTGGCGGCGCGCACGGCGGGCATCGATGTGGCGAAGGCGAAGCTGAACGCCTTCGTCATCTCCGCCGTCTACGCCTCCGTCGCCGGCTCCTTGCTGGCCTTGCAGAACCGGCTCATCACGCCGGATGTGGCGGGCTTCATGCACTCCATCGAGCTTGTCACCATGGCGGTCTTGGGCGGGGCGGGCTCGGTGCTGGGCGGCATCTTCGGCGCGGCGCTGCTCACCTTGCTGCCGCAGGTGCTCACCGTGCTGCAGGACTATGAGCACGTCGTGCTCGGCCTCGTGATGATGCTGGTGATGATCTTCCTGCCGGCGGGGCTCATCCCCAGCGCCCGGCGCCTGCTGCGGGGGAGGGGGGAATGAGCCTCTTGCAAGTGGAAGGCCTCGGCATCTCCTTCGGCGGCGTCACGGCGGTCAACGACGTGTCCTTCGCGCTGGACCAGGGCAAGATCGTCTCGGTCATAGGCCCCAACGGGGCGGGCAAGACCACGCTCTTCAACATGATCTCCGGCGTCTACCTGCCGAAATCCGGCCGGGTGCGCCTCGACGGCGCGGACGTCACCGGCCTTCGCCCGGACCTACTGGCGGGGCGGGGCATGTCGCGGACCTTCCAGAACCTTCAGATCTTCCACGAGATGAGCGTGCTGGAGAACGTCATCGTCGGCTTCCACATGCACGAGCGCGGGCCGGTGCTCGCCGATCTCTTCGGCCTGCCGGGCTCGCGCAAGCGGGCGCGCGCGGCGGCGGAAGGCGCGCGGGTTCTGCTGGAGCGGGTGGGGCTGGAGCGGGCGGCCGAGCGCGAGGCCGGCGCCCTCTCCTACGGCGCGCTGAAGCGGCTGGAAATCGCCCGGGCGCTCGCCGCCCGCCCCCGCGTGCTGCTGCTGGACGAGCCGGCGGCCGGCTGCAACGCGGTGGAGACGGAGGAGATCGACCGCCTCATCTGCGAGGTGGCGAAGACCGGCGTCGCCATCCTGCTGGTGGAGCACGACATGAAGCTGGTGATGCGCCTGTCCGACACCATCGTGGTGCTCGACCACGGCGAGAAGATCGCCGAGGGCGATCCGGCTGTCGTCAGCCGCGACCCGAAGGTGATCGAGGCCTATCTCGGCGCCGGCACGACGGAGGCGCTTCATGCTCACGGTTGAGGGGCTGCGCTCGCGCTACGGGCGCATCGAGGTGCTGCACGGGGTGGACCTGTTCGTCGGCTCCGGCGAGATCGTCACCGTGGTGGGGGCGAACGGCGCGGGCAAGACCACGCTGCTGCGCTGCCTCTCCGGCGTGCAGCCGGTGTCGGGCGGCTCCATCACCTTTCGCGGCGAGGCTTTGACGGCTGTGCCCGCCTATCGCCGGGTGGCGCGGGGGCTGGCGCAATCGCCGGAGGGGCGGCAGATCTTCACCAATCTCAGCGTGGAGGAAAACCTGCGCCTCGGCGCCTTCGTCTTCGCGGATGAGCGGGTGGAGCGCGACATGGCGGATGCCTTCGCCATGTTCCCGATACTCAAGGAAAAGCGCAACCAACTCGCCGGCGGTCTCTCTGGCGGGCAACAGCAGATGCTGGCCATCGCTCGCGCCCTCATGGGCCGGCCGGCCTGCCTGTTGCTGGACGAGCCCTCCATGGGCCTTGCGCCCATCCTTGTGGCGCAGATCTTCGAGGTGGTGAAGGGGCTGAAGGCGCTGGATGTCACCGTGCTGCTGGTGGAGCAGAACGCCTTCGGGGCGCTCTCGGTAGCGGACCGGGGCTATGTGATGGAGACCGGCCGAGTCACCATGGTCGGCCCGGCGGCGGAGCTGATCGCCGATCCGCGCGTGCGGGAGGCGTATCTGGGGATTTGAGGCGCGTTGCCTCCGCGCGGCAAATCTGCTCTTGGAAGGCCGTTGCTCCCAGCCCGCCGGAGAGACGGACCCATGCCGCGCCTCGAGATCGATCTGCCGCTCTCCCTCATGACCGCGCTGGAGCAGGAAGCCGCCCGCGCCGGCAAGGATCTCGGCGCGCATGTCCGCGCCATCCTCGCCGATCACCTGAAGGCCGAGGTCCACACCGTGTTCCAGATCTCCACCTCCGGCGCGCTGGTGGCGGGGGTGTATGACCGGGAGGTCAGCGTCGGCACGCTGCTGGAGCATGGCGATTTCGGCCTCGGTACCTTCGCCGGGCTCGACGGGGAGATGGTGGTGCTGGACGGCAAGGCCTTCCAGGCCCGCGCCGATGGCGAGGTGCATGAGGCGCCGGCCGACGCGGGCTCGCCCTTCGCGGTGGTGACGCGCTTTTCCGCCGACCGCGTGGGGGAGACCGGGGACGTCACCAGCTTCGACGGCCTCGGCGCCGCCTGTGACTGCTTCCGTTCCTCCAACAACATCTTCCACGCCGTGCGGCTCGATGGGCGGTTCAAGAAGGTGAAAGCCCGCGCCGTGTGCCCGCCCAAGCCCGGCACCCCGCTCGCCGAGGCGGCCAAGACCCAGAGCGAATTCACCTTCGAGGATGTGGACGGCACGCTGGTGGGCATCTGGTCGCCCTCATACTCCGCCGAGTTCAGCGTGGAGGGCTACCACTTCCACTTCCTCTCCGACGACCGCAGCCAGGGCGGCCATGTGCTGGAGGTGGAGGCGGGGCCGCTGAAGATCGCGGTGGAGAACCTCACCGACTTCCACCTCATCCTGCCCGAGACCGAGCACTTCCTGAAGGCGAACCTCGACCAGGACGTGGCGGCCACCCTCAACAGCGTGGAGCGCTCGCACGCCTGAGCAGCACGGGACGGGGGATACCCTCGGCGCCCCGCTCAGGCCTTCGCCTTGGCCGGCTTTTCCGGGACGTGCCAGACCTTGGACATGGCCCACGACACCAGCGCGCCGACGAGGCAGCCGAGGATGATCTCGCCCACCCGCCGCACGCCGATCTCCATGCCCGAGAGGTTGGAGTGCGCGGAGACGGCGGAGGCGACCACCAGCGCGGCGGTGATCGGGCACTGGCGCCACATGGTGGGAATGCGCACCAGATAGGACGAGGCGAGCGCCGCCAGCGCCATGGCGAACGGCAGCTTCCATTCGTCCACGCCGCCGAACAGCAGGAACAGGATGCCCACGGCGCAGCCGAGCAGGGCGTTGACGAAGCGGGCGCGGAAATTGGCGAACGCCTGCTTCACCTGCGGGTCGCTCGCCGCCACCATGGAGGCGATGGCCCAGATGGGGTTGAGCCCCGCCAGCACCTTCAGGAGCAGCCACAGGAGCGTGCTGCCCACGAAGATGTTCACCGCCAGATGGACGCCGAGGAACTCGTCCCCGCGCATCCGCTCCAGCAACGGCCGCTTCGCCATCTTCAGGCTCACTCGTGCGCCTGGGGCGGGTTGCCCTTGAGGCGATAGACGAGGCCGGTCTTGGTGGTGCCGAGGGACAGCCAGTCGCGGGTCGTCTGCTGCAGCTCGATGAAGAACAGGCGGCAGCGCTGGAGCGCCTTGTCGTGCAATTCGTTGCGGCGCTCGAACTTGGCCTGGAAGGCGAATTCGCCGCACATGGGACGGTGGGTGCCGCGCTCGCGCCAGATGGCGATGTTGGCCTTGGCGGTGACGCCCTTGCCGAAGTCGAGCACGCCGAGGTCCTGCAGCACCTCCTCGACGATGGTCTGGTTCACCAGCTCCACCCGCTGGTCGGCGAGGGTCTTCAACTGGCCGAGGACGGGGAACACCTGCGCCAGGGTGGACATGGCGGTGTTGTCGCCTTCCGGCGCCTGGCTGATGCCGAACTGCACATTGTGCGAATAGAGCATCCGGTAGCCGCCCACCTGGTCCTTGAGGGGCAGGGCCTCGGCCTTGAACTTGATGCGGTACTGCCCGGCGATCAGCGGGCGCACGTCCAGTTCCGCCGCCGTCTTGAGGTCCGGATGGCGGAACTTGAAGACGATCTCCGGGTCTTCCGCGGGAAAGCCGTTCTCGTAGCGGATGCGGCGGCGCAGGATGAAGGCGTTGTTGTAGAGCCCGAAGTCGGCGGTATCGAGGAACAGAACCTCGCGCACTTCAGGCTTCAGCACGATGCCCTTGTCGGAGAAGTCGATGCCGAACTTCTTGGCGGTCTTGGCCATGATCTTCCCGTATTCCAGGAAGGCCTTGGCCGAGGTGAAGCGTTCGGGCTTGAGGATGAGCTTGCACTCGAGATAGTGGATCTCGTCGTGCGGGCTGCCGTCGCTGTAGACGCGGCGCTCGGCGTCGGTCTCGGTGCCGCTCGATACGGCCGCAACTGCCTTGGTCATCGCTTCTCCCCCTTCTGGTCAGTTCAGGCGCGCCCCCCGGTGCGCCCGCCGTCAAAAATGTGGCTCGACGCGCGTGGGCTCGTCTTCGGTGCGCCGGTGGAAGAGGATCTGCCGCATCCGGTCTGCGCCGATGGCGCGCGTGACGTTCTTGAAGGCGAAGAAGGGCAGCAGCGACACGAACAGGATCACCGAAACGAGGAGTGCCCCAATCAGCCCGCCGCCGCCGACCTCGATCTCGCTGGCGGTAATGGCGTGGCCGGTAAACTTCGCCACCACCGACCGCTCGATGACGTGGAAGACGAGGAAGAACAGGGTGCAGATCACCGCCTCGTAGAGGATGACGAGGATGAGCGGCCGGCCCTTCAGCCAGCGCGCGACTTCGAGATCCTCGATCACCAGCATCACCTTGGCGAGCACCAGCGCGTTGAGGAAGGCGAAGCCCTGGAAGGTCATGGTGCCGCCATGGGCGCGCTCCACCACCGCCTGGTTCAGCACGAACAGGCCAAGCAGCACCCACAGATAGAGGAACAGGAACAGGAAGCTGCGAATCTCCCGGATGGCCAGTTCCTTCAGGGCCGCGGCGCGGCCGCCTCCGGTCGCATTGCCCTCAGGGCGCCCCTCGCTCATGTCCGATCTCCCCCGGTTCCGGCCTGCCGCACGTCCGCGCCGTGGTGCGGGACGGCACGGTGCGCGGCCGACGCGCCGGGCGCGACGCCAACCTTCAGCACCCCCGCGATCTCCGCGACCTCGGCCCCGGCGCGCGCGTGCCGGATGCTGCGCTGCGTGCCGGGCGCATAGATGTGCGGGAAGGAGCCTGCAAAGGCAATACGGACAGGTTCAAGCTTTCCCGCCGTGACATGGCCGCCGCGCAGGCTGCCGGCGCGGCAGGCGGGCGCGACGCGGGGCCGGGCCAGCGCGCCGGAACGGCACGAAGGAATGGACATCGCGATGGGCGTCTTGATGGCTGCGCGTCCGATGAGGGTGAGACTTTCCCCCCGCGTCGCGCCGCCGGCGCGGATGTGGCGCGGGAAAGCCACGGTCCATCGGGCATATAGCAGGAGGCGCCTGCGCTCACTTGCGATTTTGCGACTGAAATGGAAATGTTCCGCCCTCGTACAGCCTTGCGTTGGCACGCGTTTCGCGGGATCGGGACATGCCGGAAGGATCGCAGCGGGTGGGGGCGCTGGTTCATGTGCCCGACGTCTTGCGCGGTCTCGGCGTGGAGCCTGGCGAGGTTCTTGACGCCTGCGGCCTCGCGCCCGACGCCATCGCCGATCCCGAAGGCCAGATCCCGTTCACTATGGCGAGCCGCCTCTTCCATGTGGCGGCCGGGCGCTCCGGCTGCCCGCATTTCGGCCTGCTGGTGGGCCAGAGGAACGCCAGCGAGAGCCTGGGCCTCGTCGGCCTGCTGATGCGCAACGCGCCCACCTGGGGCCGGGCCATCCTCGACCTCGCGGAGAATCAGCGCCGCTATGTGCGTGGTGCCGTCCCCTACGTCATGGAGCGGGAGGGCGTCGCCTGGAGCGGCTATTGCGTCTACCAGCGCAACGCCGAGGGCGCCGAGCACATGGAAGACGGCGCCATTGCCATCGGCTTCAACCTGATGCGCGAACTGTGCGGCGCCCGCCCCTCCGAGGTCTGGCTGGCGCGCCGCGCGCCGGCCGATCCGCGCCCCTATCATGCGTTCTTCGGCGTGCGCGTGCGGTTCGACAGCAGCCATTCGGCGCTGGTGTTCCCGAGCGAGGTGCTCCGGCACAAGGTGAGGACCGCCGATCCCGCCCTGCGCGCCGCGCTGGAGGAGCGCGTCCGCACCTATTGGGCGGTGGACACGCCGAAGATGGCGGATCGTGTCGTGCGGCTGCTGCGCTCGCGCATCCTGTTCCACGACGTCCAGGTGCAGACCATCGCCGCCGCCCTGTCGATCCATCCGCGCTTTCTTGAGCGGGCGCTGAAGGAGGAGGGGACCACCTATCGCGACCTTCTCCTGCAGAGCCGGGTGGAGGTGGCCCAGCGGCTGCTCACAGGCACGCGCCTCAGCGTGACGGAGATCGGCACCGCGCTCGGCTACAGCGACACCAGCGCCTTCAGCAACGCCTTCCGCCGTGTCGCCGGCGTGCCGCCCTCCGCCTGGCGCGCGCGCATCCCGGCCGAGCGTTCGGCCCAGGCCGGGTGAGGCCGGCGCGGCCCGGCTTTCATCCCGCTTCACGTGCCCGGCGCGCCGGGATGCTTCGTCGGCTTGGACCGTTTGTCCAATCGTGCCGTGCGGGCGCCTCACCATAGTGGGCCATCCGCGATCACAGCACGACGGACCAAAGATGACCGCCCACGCTATTTCCAGGCTGGGGGCTTGGCTTGCCGCCCGGCCCGACCGGCTCGCGGTGGTGAATGCCCTGCTGCTCACCGCCATCCTGATCCTGCTCGGCAGCGCGGACCTGTTCCGCTTTGTCGGCGGCGCCGCCATCCTCCTGTGCGCGGCGGCGGTGCTGGCCCGCGCGTTCCGGCGCCTGGCGCGGAACCCGCTTCCCCTTCATCCCTACGATCTGGCGCTGCTGCTGGCGCCGACGGTGATCGCCGCCGCGCTCGCCGCCGGGGCGCTCGCGCTGGTCGCCTCCCATCCGCCGGGCAGCTTCGCCCACACGCTCGGCCTCGTTCTCTTCACCATCGAGTTCGCGCTGCTCGCGCTGGCGGCGAGCGATGCCGAAGGCGCGGCCTTCGGCAGTCCGGCGAGGGCGTGATGGACTTTCCCGTTTTCCACCTCGACATCCTCGGCAACCGCGGCCTCATCGCCACCATCGCCATCCTCCACGTGCTCATCAACCACGGCCTCGCGGTGGGGCTCATGCCCCTGGTCGCGGCCATGGAATGGTACGGCCACCGGCGCGGCGATGCGCGCTGGGACGCTCTGGCCTACCGCATCCTGTTCGTCGCCTTCCTCATCACCACCACGGTCGGGGCGCTGACCGGCGTCGGCATCTGGCTGTCGGTGTCGCTGGTGAACCCCTCGTCCATCGCCAGCCTCATCCGCGTCTTCTTCTGGGCGTGGTTCGTGGAATGGCTGGTGTTCATCACCGAGGTCTGCCTGATCCTCGCCTATACGCTCACCTGGAAGACCTGGGCGACGGGCGCCGCCAAGGTGCGCCACATCCGCCTCGGCTTCGCACTCGCCTTCTTCTCCTGGGTGACGATGGCGATCATCGTCTCCATCCTCGGCTTCATGATGGACCCGGGGAACTGGCTCTCCCACCACACCCTGTGGAGCGGCTTCACCAATCCCGTCTACCTGCCGCAGCTCGCCTTCCGCACGCCGCTCGCGGCCGCCATGGCGGGGGTCATCGCCATGTTCCTCGTGCCCTTCTTCGTGAAGCGGGACGATCCCTTCCGGGCGACGGCGCTCCGGGCCATCGCGGTCTGGACGCTGGTGGCGGCGCCGCTCGTTCTGGCGGGCGGGCTCTGGTACTACGCGGTGGTGCCGCAGGCCATGCGCGAGAATTTCGGCGTGGCGCTGGCCAGCCTGCAATTCGCCGAGTGGCAGCAGAGGTTTCTGGAGATCGCGGTGGTGACCGTGGTCGCCATCCTGGCAGTGGTGCAATTGGCCATCGCCCGCCCGCAACTGATGCCGCGCGTCGTCCTCGTCGTGCCGTTCGTCGCCATCCTATGGATGACCGGGCATTTCGAGCGGGTGCGCGAATTCGTCCGCAAGCCCTATGTCATCGGCAGCTACATGTATGCCAACGGCTTCCGGGTGGACGACTACGCCCTGCTCCAGCGCGACGGCGTGCTCGCCTATGCCACCTATTCCAACCCGCTGACTCCGGCTGAGAAAACCGGCCTGCCCGAGGGCCTTGCCGAGCCGGAGCGCGCGGCGCTGCTGATGCGCCTGCAGGCGGGCAAGGACGTGTTCATGAACACCTGCTCGCGCTGTCACACGGGGCACGGGGTGAATTCCATCACCGGCCATCTCCAGCGCATGTTCGGCGACCAGCCGTGGAAGAGCGAGCTGACCGCCGGCTACATCGAGAACATGCACGAGGCCCAGCCCTTCATGCCGCCGTTTCCCGGCAACGGGCGGGAGCTGGAGCTGATGGGCGCCTATCTCGAGCACCTCCAGCACAACAGCGCGCCCATTCCCGGCGCGCAGCAGGCGGGCGTCGTCGTCATCACCCCGACGCTGCGCGCCGCCCTCACCGGCGCCTTGCCCCTCACCCAGGCCTCCGCAACGCCCCCCACGCGGGAGACCGGCACGCGATGAACCCCAACATTCCCGTTCCCCACGACATTCCTTTGCCCATGCCGGCGCCGGAACCGGTGCTGGTCCTGGTGCTGATCGTCTTCTTCCTCATGCACATCGCCTTCGTGAACTTCATGGTGGGCGGGGCATTGCTGTCCTTCATCTATGAAGCGCGCGGGCTCAGGCAGAAGCGCTACGATCGGCTCGCCCATGAGATCGCCTCCACCATCACCGCCAACAAGAGCATCGCGGTGGTGCTGGGGGTGGGGCCGCTGCTGGCGATCAACACGCTCTATACGGTCTATTTCTACAGCGCGAATGCGCTCACCGGCGCGCTGTGGGTGTCCATCATCCCGCTGGTGGTGATCGCCTTCGTGCTCACCTACATCCACAAATATCTCTGGCACCGGATGGAGCGGATGAAGGCCCTGCACCTCGCCATTTCCGGCGTGGCGTGCCTGCTCTTCCTGTTCATCCCGCTGATCTTCCTCGCCAACGTCAACCTGATGCTGTTCCCCGAGAAATGGGGCGAGGTGCACGGCTTCCTCTCCGCCCTCGCCTTGCCCAACGTGCTGCCGCGCTATGCCCATTTCGTGCTGGCGTGCCCGGCCATGGCGGGGCTGTTCCTCGTGTGGCTGTTCCGGCGGCGGAGCGAGGTGGAGATCGCGGAAACCGGCTTCAGCCGGGCCGAGCTGATCCGCCTCGGCTATCGCTGGGCGTTCTGGCCCACCATGGCCCAGTTCCTCGTCGGCCCGGTGGCGCTCTTCACCCTGCCGCAGACGAGCGGTCCGCAGGCCGGCGCCTTCGGCCTGTTCGGCCTCTCCATCCTCGTGTCGCTGGCGCTGTGCGTGGTGATGATCCGCGAAATCCGCGGGCCGGATGGCGCCATCGGCCGCATGTTCGGCCTGGCCGCGTCCCTGATGCTGGTGGTGGTGGTGCTGATGGGCGCCGGGCGGCATCTCTATCGCGAGGCGGCGGTGAGCGAGCATCGCGAGATGGTCCGCGCCAAGACGCTCGACTACGTGCGCAAGGCCGAGGAGGCGCGCCGGCAGGCAGCGGCAGCCACCGCCGGGGCGGGGAGATGATCGCAGGCCCCGGGGCGCGGCCTTCCCCCTTGGCGGAAAGGTCGCGTTGCCGGATTGGCCGCCGGGGCGCTAGTGGTCGCGGTCAAGCTGCCGCAACCGGGGAGTGATGTTGGCATGAGCGTGACGGCCATCGAGAGCGACGCCACGCGCGACAATCTGCGGCTGCTGATCTCGCTGCGCTGGCTCGCCGTGGCGGGGCAGATCGTGGCCATCGCCGTCGTCCATCTGTGGCTGGGCATCGCCCTGCCGCTGGCAGAGATGGGGCTTGTCGTCCTGTTCCTGATCGGCCTCAACCTCGTCAGCCTCCACCGCGCGCTCGGGGCGGCGGAGGTCACCGAGACCGAACTCGGCATCGAGCTGCTGCTGGACGTGGCCGCGCTAACCCTCCAGCTCTACCTCAGCGGCGGCGCCACCAACCCCTTCATCTCCCTGTTCCTGCTGCAGGTGATCCTGGGGGCGGTGCTGCTCGCGCCGCCCATGGCCTGGGTCATCGTGCTGGTCACCAGCCTGTCCTTCATCTGGCTGACCCACTTCTACCGGCCGATCGATTTCGGCAACCACGGCGGCGCCCATCATCATGGCGAGCGCACGTTCTTCGACCTGCACGTGCAGGGCATGTTCCTCTGCTTCCTTCTTGCCTCGGTGCTCGCGGTGGCGTTCGTGACCCGCATCACCTCCAATCTGCGGCGGCGCGATGCCCACCTCGCCGAGGCCCGGCGGCGGGCGGCGGAGGAGGAGCACATCGTGCGCATCGGCCTCCTCGCCTCCGGCGCCGCCCATGAACTCGGCACGCCGCTGGCGACCCTCTCGGTGATCCTGAACGACTGGCAGCACATGCCGCGCTTCCGCGACGACCCGGCCTTTGCCGGGGAGCTTCAGGAGATGCAGGCGGAGATCGGCCGCTGCAAAAGCATCGTCTCCCATATCCTGATGGTCGCCGGCGAGGCGCGGGCGGAAGCGGCGCAGCGCGGCCCGCTGTCCGACTTCCTGGACGGGATGGTGGACAACTGGGCGAAGAGCCGCCGGCCCGCCGCGCTGGATTATGCCAACGCGACGTCGAAGGGCGCGGCCATCACCGGCGACGGCGTGATCCAGCAGGCGCTGTTCAACGTGCTCGACAACGCGCTCGAGGCCTCGCCCGCCGGCATCGGCATCCGCGCGGCGGAGGAGGGCGAGGACCTCGTGATCCGCGTCACCGACAAGGGCCCGGGCTTCGCCCCCGATGCCCTGACGCAGCTCGGCAAGCCCTTCCAGTCCAGCAAGGGAGAGGCGGGGCGGGGGCTGGGCCTGTTCCTCACCATCAATGTCCTGCGCAAGCTGGGCGGGGATATCGAGGCCGGCAACCTGCAAGGCGGCGGCGCCTTCGTGGAACTGCGCGTGCCGCTGGAGGCGCTTGCCGTGGACCATGCCGATGTCGCCTGACACCAACCTGCTCCTGATCGAGGACGATGCGGCCTTCGCCCGCGCCCTCCAGCGCTCGTTCGAGCGCAGGGGCTACAGCGTCCGCCACTGCGGGCGCATCGGCGACCTGCCCGAGGTGCTCGGCGAATTCCGCCCCGGACGCGCCGTGGTCGACCTGAAACTGTTCGACGCCTCGGGCCTCGAATGCGTGCAGCACCTGCACGCCTTCGATCCGCAGATGAAGATCGTGGTGCTGACCGGCTTCGCCAGCATCGCGACGGCGGTGGAGGCGATCAAGCTCGGCGCCTGCCACTATCTCGCCAAGCCCTCCAACGCCGACGACATCGAGGCCGCTTTCGCCCGGCAGGGGGGCAATCCGGACGTGCCGCTCGGCGTGCGGCCCAGCTCCATCAAGACGCTGGAATGGGAGCGCATCCACGAAACCCTGGCGGAGACCGACTTCAACGTCTCCGAGACCGCCCGGCGCCTCGGCATGCACCGCCGCACCCTGGCCCGAAAGCTCGCCAAGCGCCGCGTGACCTAGGGTAGGTCCTATATTTGTGCGATGCAGCATGCGCGATGTTGCGCCGCATTTGGCTGCCGATGGCGCTGGGTATATGATTGGTCTTCAAAACCAAGCTCGTGACCCAGATGAACACCGAAGACGAATTGCGAAAGGTCCTGATGCCGCTGGTGCTCGTTGCGGCGCTGTTCGCGGCCGCGGCGCCGCGCGCGGTCGGTCAGCCGATCTCGCTCTCGGCCGTCTCGAAGACGATCGCCCAGTGGGGCGAGGCTTACGCGGCGTCCGAATCCATGCTCCAGCTGGGCAACTGATCCTTTCGCCTCAGCGCGCCCGCGTCTCACCGAGATCGCCGGACGTCCGTACGCTCTGCCACACGCTGCCGGCCTTCTCCGCCGCGGCGGCCGGAAGCGACCGGGAGACCTGGGCGCAGGTGAGCGCGATCATGTGGAACACGTCGTCCTCCGAGCAGCCGCGCGAGAGGTCGTTGGCGGGCTTGGCGAGCCCCTGAAGCACCGGCCCGATGGCCTTCGCCCCACCCATCCGCTGGGCGATCTTGTAGCCGATGTTCGCGGCGTCGAGATTGGGGAAGACGAACACGTTCGCATCCCCGCGGATCGCCGAGCCCGGCGCCTTGGCCGCGCCCACGGCCGCGACGAAGGCGGCATCGAACTGCAATTCCCCCTCGATCACCAGATCCGGCTCCGCCTGCCGCACCAGGCGCACCGCCTCCACCACCTTGTCCACCCGCTGGTGCCGCGCGCTGCCGTTGGTGGAGAAGGAGAGCATGGCCACCTTCGGCATCAGGCCGGTCATGGCCGTGTAGGAGTGCGCGGCGGCGCGCGCGATGTCGGCCAGCTCCGCTGCGTCCGGGTCGATCACCAGCCCGCAGTCGGAGAACACATAGGCCCCCTTCTGCTGGTGGTAATCCTCGCACAGGATCATGAGGAAGAAGCTGGAGACGATCTTCGCCCCCGGTGCGAGGCCGATGATCTGGAGCGCGGCGCGCACCGTCTCCGCGGTGGTCGCCACCGCGCCGCCGACCGTGCCGTCGGCGTCGCCCTGCCGCACCATCATGGCGGCGAACGCCAGGGGCTCGCGCATGCGCCGCCACGCCGCCGCAAGGTCCATGCCCTTGGCGTGGCGCAAGAGGTGCAGGGCCTCGGCATAGGCCTGAAGGCGCGGGGACGTGGCGGGATCCTCGATGGCGATGCCCCGCGCGTCACCATCGAGGGCCGCCATCACCTCCTCGTGGGGGCCGAGGAGGATCGGCCGGGCAATCCCTTCCTCAACGGCGCGGCGGGCGCCGGCCGCGATGCGCGGGTCGCTCCCCTCGGGCAGGACGATGCTGCGGGGGGCGGCACGCGCGGCGTCGATGATGCGGTCGAGGGCGAGCATGGCCGTCATCTCGGGGCTGGAGCTGGGGCAGGAAAAGGCCGGGCGGGACGTGCGGAGGGGCCATCCCGCCCGGGTCTCAGTCAGCGCGCGATCTGCTCGCGCATGTCGGCGCGCGCGATGCCGGCCACCGGCACGGGCTTCTTCATGGCATCCCGGCGGAAGGGCTCGCCGAGTTCCTGGTTCAGCACCACCTCGATGAAGGTGGTGATGCCCTTCTTCTGCTCCTCGGCGGCGGTGTGGATGGCCTCCTTCAGGCTCTCCGGCGTATCCACCCGCACCCCCTTGAAGCCGCAGCCATCGGCGATCTTCGCGTAGGAGAGCTTGGGGTCCAGCTCGGTGCCGACGAAGTTGTTGTCGTACCAGAGCGTGGTGTTGCGCTTCTCGGCGCCCCACTGGAAATTGCGGAACACCACCATGGTCACCGGCGGCCATTCCTCGCGGCCGATGGAGGTCATCTCGTTGATGGAGATGCCGAAGGCGCCGTCGCCGGCAAAGCCGAACACCGGCACGTCGGGGCAGCCGATCTTGGCGCCGATGATGGCCGGGAAGGCGTAGCCGCAGGGGCCGAACATGCCCGGCGCGAGATATTTCCGGCCGATCTCGAAGCTCGGGTAGGCATTGCCGATGGCGCAGTTGTTGCCGATGTCCGTGGACATGATGACGTCCTTCGGCAGTGCCGACTGGATCGCCCGCCACGCCTGACGGGGGGACATGCGGCCGGCGTCGCGGGCGCGGGCGTCCTCGTTCCAGCGAGTGCCGGGATCGTCGTCCTCGTGGTCCATGGAGGCGAGCTGCTGGAGCCAGCGCGAGCGGGTCTGGTGGATCAATGCGCGGCGTTCCGCGCGGCCCGCGTCACCGGCGCCGGGGGCGAGCTGGCCGAGCAACTGGCCGGCGACTTCCTTGGCGTCGCCGCAGATGCCCACGGTGATCTTCTTGGTGAGGCCGATGCGGTCCGGGTTGATGTCCACCTGGATGATCTTCGCCTGCTTCGGCCAGTAGTCGATGCCGTAGCCGGGCAAAGTGGAGAAGGGGTTGAGGCGGGTGCCCAGCGCCAGCACCACGTCGGCCTGGGCGATCAGCTCCATGGCGGCCTTGGAGCCGTTGTAGCCGAGCGGGCCGACAGCGAGCGGGTGGCTGCCGGGGGCGGCGTCATTGTGCTGGTAGCCGGCGCAGACGGGGGCATCCAGCCGCTCGGCCAGCGCCATGGCCTCGCCGATGGCGTTGCCGATGACCACGCCCGCGCCGTTGAGGATCACCGGGAACTTCGCCTGCGAGAGGATTTCCGCCGCCTCGGCGATGGCGTTGCGGCCGCCGGCGGGACGCTCGAGGCGCACGATCTGCGGCAGCTCGATGTCGATCACCTGGGTCCAGAAATCACGGGGCACGTTGATCTGCGCCGGGGCGCAGGCGCGCCAGGCCTTCTCGATGACGCGGTTGAGCACCTCGGCCACACGGGAGGGATCGCGCACCTCTTCCTGGTAGCAGACCATGTCCTGGAACATGGCCATCTGCGAGACTTCCTGGAAGCCGCCCTGGCCGATGGTCTTGTTGGCCGCCTGGGGGGTGACCAGCAGCATGGGCGTGTGGTTCCAGTAGGCGGTCTTCATGGCGGTGACGAAGCCCGTCACGCCCGGCCCGTTCTGGGCGATGGCCATGGCCATGCGGCCGGTGGCGCGGGTGTAGCCGTCGCAGATCAGGCCCGCATTGGTCTCGTGGGCGCAATCCCAGAAGCGGATGCCGGCCTTGGGGAAGAGATCGGACACCGGCATCATGGCCGAGCCGATGATGCCGAAGGCCTCGTTGATGCCGTGCGCCTGCAGGACTTTGATGAACGCCTCTTCGGTGGTCATCTTCATGACGGAAAAATCCTCTTGGAACCTTGGAAGTCTTTGGGGAGAGGGAGGCGGCGGCCGCGCGCCGCCTCCGGAGGGGGCCGGTCAGCGCGCGGGTTGCCGGACCGTTTCGGTCGCGGGGCGCGCGGCCGGCGATAAGCGGGTGCCGGGGGCCGGCACCTTGATCGCCAGCGCCGAGAGCATGGACACCAGCGCCGCGAACACCACGTAGGCGCACACCTGCCAGGGCTGTCCGTCGCCGCGGGCGAGCAGATAGGTGGCGATGATGGGGGTGATGCCGCTCGCGACGATGCCGGAGAACTGGTAGACGAACGAGATGCCGGTGTAGCGCACCCGGGCGTCGAACAGGTCCGAGAACAGCGCGGCTTCAGGCCCGTAGCACATGGCGTAGAGCACGCCGAACGGGAACACGATGCCGAGCGCGATCAGCGGCAGCGATCCGGTGGAGAACAGCCAGAAGGCCGGGAACGCCACCAGGGCCAGCAGGGCGGAGCCGATGGCATAGGTGCGCGGGCGCCCCCACTTGTCGGACAGCTTGCCGAACATCGGAATGGTGAACACCATAACGAACGCCGCGAGCGTCACCAGCCAGAGCGCCGTCGTACGGGGGATCTTCACGTAGTTCGCCAGATAGACGATGGAGAACACCGCGAAGACGTTGAAGAACACGCCGTCGATGTAGCGCACGCCCATGCCGAGCAGCACGTTGCGCGGATATTCCCGCAGCATGGTGAAGAAGGGGATGGCCTCCGCCTTGTTGGCGGCCTTCACCTGCTCGAATTCCGGCGTCTCGTGCACCTTCAGGCGGATGTACATGCCCACGATGATGAGCACGACGGAGCCGATGAAGCCCACGCGCCAGCCCCAGCTCATGAACTGCTCGTCCGGCAGCATGGAGACGATGGCGGTAACGCCCGAGGCGAGGCACAGGCCGAGCGCGAGGCCGATCTGCGGGATGGAGGCGAAGAAGCCCCGCTTGTCCTCCGGCGCGTATTCATACGCCATCAGGACCGCGCCGCCCCATTCGCCGCCGATGCCGATGCCCTGCGCGATGCGCAGCAGCAGCAGCAGGATGGGCGCGGCAACGCCGATCTGCGCATAGGTGGGCAGGAGGCCGATGGCCACCGTCGCCACGCCCATGATCATCAGCGTGATGATGAGCATGCTCTTGCGGCCCAGCTTGTCGCCGAAATGGCCGAAGATGAGCCCGCCCACCGGCCGCGCCACGAAGCCCACCGCGAAGGTGGTGTAGGCGAGCAGGATGGACACCACCGGATCATCGCCCGGAAAGAACAGCTTGTTGAAGACGATGCCGGCGACGATGCCGTACAGGAAGAAGTCATACCACTCGATGGTCGCGCCGATGACGCTGGCGCCGACCACGCGCCTCAGCTCGCGACTTGAAGCTCCTGCTTGCCCAGCCATTGTTGTGTCCTCCCGTCATTGATTTGATTTGGGGCGTTGTCTCGCCCGTTTCCGTTGTTCATCACGTCCTCCCGGATCATGTCGGCGGCTTTTTCTCCGATCATGATCGCGGGAATGTTTGTGTTGCCGGACACGAGGCTCGGCATCACGGAGCAATCCACCACCCACAGGCCATCGACGCCGCGGACCCGTAGGCGCGGGTCCACCACCGCATCGCGGTCGGCGTCGGGGCCCATCCGGCAGGTCCCGGCGGGGTGGAAGATGGTGGCGCCGTACTCGCGCGCGAAGGCGAGGAGGCCCTCGTCGTCGGTGACGCCCGGACCGGGCAGCTTCTCTTCCGCCACATAGCTCTTCAGCGGCTCGGTGGCGGCGAGCTTGCGGGCGAACTTCATGCCGCCGATGGCGCAGCGGCGGTCGGTGTCGGTCGCAAGATAGTTGGCGGTGATCTTCGGCGGCGTGAGCGGATCGCCCGAGCCGAGCCGAACCCACCCCGTGCTTTCCGGCCGCAACTGGCACACCGAGAGGGTGAAGCCGGAATAGTCATGCACCTTGCCGCCGGCCATGTCCGCCGAGAGGGTGCCGATATGGAACTGGATGTCCGGGGTCTTCGATTCCGGCAGCACGCGGGTGAACAGGCCACCCTGGTTGATGCCGATGGCAAGCGGGCCGCCCCGGAACACGAGATATTCGAGTCCCATCTTGATGCGCCCGAACAGGGAGTTCAGCGCGTCGTTGGTGGTGATGGGCTTGGTGCAGCGGTAGAGCAGGCGCAGCTGGAGATGGTCCTGCAGATTGCCGCCGACGCCGGGGCTGTCCACATGGACGCCGATGCCGTTGGCCTTCAGGTGCTCGGCCGGCCCGATGCCCGAGAGCATGAGGAGATGCGGCGACTGCACCGCGCCCGCCGAGAGGATCACGCCGCGGCGCGCGCGGATGACCTTCACCTGCCCGCCGCTGCTCACCTCCACGCCCACCGCGCGGCCGTTCTCGAACAGCACGCGGCGCGCCTGCGTCTCGGTGAGGATGGAGAGGTTGGCGCGGCCCTTGGCAGGGCTGAGATAGGCCTTGGCGGCGCTGACGCGGAAGCCGTTGCGGGTGGTGAGCTGGTAATAGCCGACGCCCTCCTGCCGGGCGCCGTTGAAGTCCGCCGTCTCCGGCACGCCCAGCGTGCGGCCGGCTTCCTTGATGACTTCGATGAGCGGGTGCTTGCGCGGGATCGAACTCACCGTCACCGGCCCGCCGGTGCCGTGCAGCGGGTCGTCCCCGAAGCGGGTGTTGTCCTCGAGCTTGCGGAAATAGGGCAGCACGTCGTCGAAGCCCCAGCCGGTGGCGCCGCGCGCCGCCCAGCCGTCGTAATCCTCCTTCTGGCCGCGGATGACGATGAGGCCGTTGATGGAAGAACAGCCGCCGAGCACGCGGCCGCGGGGCCAGTAAATCCGCCGGTCGCCCATGGTCGGCTCGGGTTCCGTATGGAAGCGCCAGTTGAGGCGGTCGTTCCACATGGTCTTCCCGTAGCCCATGGGCACGTGAATCCAGGGATTGCTGTCTTTCGGCCCGGCCTCCACCAGAGCGACGCGGCTTTTGCCGTCTTCACTCAGGCGATTGGCCAGAACACAACCCGACGACCCGGCGCCGATGACGACGAAGTCGAAGTTTTCCTCGCCTTGCATGGCAGTTTCCTCTCTGCGGACCTGACGATGCGACGAAGGGATGAGACGAGTCAATCCAAATTTTGAAATGAAACGTCTCATTCAATGAGATTTATGTTGTGCAATGCGAAGGGGCGCCTGTGCGGCTGCGTTGTGTTTGACAGCCGGGTGCCAGCCGCTAAGGCTGCACGTAGCGAGAGGCTGGCGATTCAGATGGCCAAGGCAAAACAGCAGCTGGAGAGCGTGGAGAAGCCGGAGCGGCCAGAGGAGCGCGACAACGCCTCGGCCATGCTCCGGGCGCTCGACCTCCTCGGCGAGATCGCCCGCTCCGAGACGCCCCTCGGCGTGCCCGAGCTGTGCGTACGCCTGTCTTTGCCCAAGCCCACCGTCCATCGCCTGTGCCAGAAGCTGGAGGCCGAATCCTATCTGCTGCGCGAGCCGGACGGCCGGCGCTTCGCGGTCGGGCCGCGCTTCCTGCGCATGGGCTTCGACATGCTGCGCAATTCGGTGAGCGCGGAGCGGCGCAGCATCCTGGAAGGGCTCGTGGACGTGGCGGGGGAGACCTGCAATTTCGTCACCCGCGTCGGGTCCGAAGCGATCTATCTCGATCGCGTGGAGGCCGCCTGGCCGCTGCGGATGCACCTGGAGGTGGGCTCGCGGGTGCCCATGCACTGCACCGCATCCGGCAAGCTGTTCCTCTCCGCCATGCGTCCGGTGCAGCGCCGGCGGATTCTGGACTCCCTGCACCTCAAGGCCCAGACGCCGAACACCATCACCACCGTCGAGGAGCTGGAGGCGGAGCTGGAGCGCATCGCGCAGCGCGGCTACAGCACGGACGACCAGGAGTTTCTGGAAGGCCTGGTGGCCATCGCCGTCCCGGTGAAGGACCGGCGCGGAATGGTGGTGGCCGCGGTGGCCTGCCACGGCCCCTTGCCCCGTTTTTCGCTGGAGAAGGCGAAGGCCCTGGTGCCCAACCTCAAGGACGCAGCGGAGCGGCTGGCCGCCACCCTTCCCGATTCCGGCGACGACGACACGGACACCTGACGCGCGGCGGACGGTCGATCCGGGCGGACCTCCCCCGGCGGGGAATGGTCGCCATGTGCGGCGGCCTCTAGCATCCGGGCCATCCACGGCGTCCGGCGCCGGCATCGATTCGAGAAGGTCCCGCATCATGACGCAGGCCCCGCGCGCGCCGCTCCGCGCGCTTCTGGTTGTTCTGGCCTTGGCCGGTCTCGCGTCTGCCGCCTGCGCGCAGGAGCGGATGCGGCCCGGCCTCTGGGAGGTGACGACGGAGATGGCGCCGGCCCGTCCCGGAATAACCGGCCTGCCGGGCATGGGCGCCCCGCAGCAGCGCTGCATCTCCGACGCGGAAGCGGCCCAGGCCAACGGCACCGCCGCGCAGGTGCGCGCGGCCCTCGCGGCCGAGGCGAAGGACTGCACGTTCGACGATGTGAAGGTGGAGGCGGATCGCGTCTCCTACCGCCAGACCTGTGGCGATTTCGGGCAGGTCTTCGATGTGCGCTACGGGGCTGACACCATGGACGGCACCATCACCATGAAGGGTCCCGGCGGCGCCCGCACCATGCGCACCAAGGGCAGGCGTATCGGACCCTGCCGCTGACGGGTGCGTGGCCGATGGACAGCTTCAATGCCTCACGCACGAAGATCGGCGACATGAAGGCGAGGGTCAGGCGGGGCGTTCTCGCCCTCTTCACGGTTCTATTGCTGCCGCACGCCGCAGAAGCGCGGGACGCGGCGCCCGGCGAGGACGAGGTGAACACGGCCATGGCGCGAAGCGCCGATTATCGCGGAACGAAAGTCACCCGCATCAAGGGCTGCTTCCCCGCCGTCTCCGAAGATGGCGTCTCCGACCCGCGCCACGAAGACTGGTACTGCGGGGCGGAGGGGACGCCGCTGCCTTCGGATACGCCATTCCTCGAATTCGCCATCCGCCGCAAGCGTGGCCAGCGCGGGTTCGAGATGCTGGTCGGGGAACTCGGCGGCGGGTGCCCGAAGGCGAAGACCCTCGCCCGCGACCTCGGCCCGCTCGTGACGCGCAAGGGCGTGGTCGGCCTGTTCGATGACGACCGCGCGACCATGGGATCGCTGAACATCGCAGGTCCGGACGGCCTCCTCGTCCTCGCCTGCGCTTATCTCGGCCGGCTCGGCAAGAACCATTACCAGATCACGGTCGGCTTCACCTATGACGCGCAAGGCTACCACCTGCGCCCGGGCGCGCAGGAAGAGGTCTTCGACGCCGACGGCAATGTGGTGGACGCGCCAAAATAAGAGCCCGCAGACCGATGCCCGGCGGGTGCACGGACGACGGCCTCCGGCTCCGCGGCCTTCCCTCCAGCTGCCGCGCCGCATTGCCTGCCGGGTCACGCCGTCCTAGCCTTGCCGCATACGCGGAAGGCCGCGACCGACGCGCGGCGCGGGGCAGGGGACGGATGCGGAAGGCGGCGCGCAAGGCGTTCGAGGACATCGCGGTCACCGCTCGTTCCGGCGGGGAGATCGCCACCCTCGCCCCGCTTCTGTGCCGGCTCACGCGCAGCTATGTCGGGGCGGCGGCGGTGGCCCTGTTCTGGATGGATGAGGAGGGCCGGCCGGTCGGCTTTCACCACGAGGACAGCCCGGCCGACGCGCGCGACCTGTTCGCCAACGAGTTTCACCGGCTGTTCGTCGGTCCGGACGAGATCAACGTCGCCTCCCTGTCGCGCAGGGGCGGGCAGAATGTCGGGCATCTCATCGATCCGCCGGCGAGCTACTATCGCTCCAACACCTACAATCTGCTGGTGCGAGCGAGCGGCCATCACCATGCGCTGGACCTGCGCGTGGATATCGCGGGCCGCGCCCGCATCGTCATCCTCGCCTTTCGCGAGCACGGGCGGCCGTTCGGCATGGAGGAGGCGATGCTGCTCCAGCGGCTGGAGGCCGTCCTCGCAGGGGCCCCGCAGGCCGCCGTGGCCGAGCGCTGGGTGGCACGGGCCCCACAGGGGCACCTGGTGGTGGATGCCGATGCCCGGACCCTCCGCTTCCTCGATGACGCGGGAGCCGGAATGCTGTCGCACTGCTCCCTGGTGGGGCAGGGCGTGCGCCTGGCCGGGACACCCGGCGTGGCGCCGCACTTCGTCGCCGACCTGTGCCGTGACGCACGGAACACGCGCCTGCCTTCCAGCGGCTTCGCCGTGGTGCCGGCAGGGCGGCTCGCCATGTGTGCGCAAGAGATGCGCGCCCCCTCGGAGGCCGGCGCGGGGGCCTTCATCGTGACCCTGGAGCAGCAGGTGCCCCTGTCGCGCGCGGCGCTGGACATGGTGATGGAGACCCGGCTCTCCCCGACCCAGAAGCAGCTCGTCGTCGCTGCGGCGCGCGGCCAGCGGCGGAGCGAGGCGGCGGCGGACCTGGGGGTGAGCCCGGAGGCCCTCAAGAAGCATCTCGCCGCCGTCTATTCCACGCTCGACCTTCACGGCTGGGAGGACATCGCCGATCGCGTCCGCCGCCACGCCGCCCCCTGATGGAGCGTCACCGCGCGGATGGCGACGCTGACGGGGCTCCGCCCGGCCCCCCACCCCGTGGCGAGATCCTGCTGTGCCATGGGGGCATTCCGTTTCGCCGGCGGGCGCGATATGAGCGTCGGCAAGATCAATGCACAGCGAAACGCGAATGCCCGAAACATCCACCTCCCCTGATCCGAAGGTCGCCCTCGTCACCGGTGCGGCGCGGGGCATCGGCCTTGCCGTGGCCCGCAAATTCCTCGCCGACGGCTGGCGGGTGGCGTTGCTCGATATCGAGTCCGCGCTGCTGCACGAGGCGGTCGCCGCTTTGGCGGAACCCGAACGCACCCTTGCCCTCGTGTGCGACGTGGCCGATGCGGCGGCGGTCTCGGCCGCGGTGCAGGCGATCGACGCCCGGTTCGGCCGGCTCGACGCGCTGGTCAACAATGCCGGCGTCGCCGTGTTCAAGCCGATCCTCGAGACCTCGGACGCGGAGTGGAGCCGGGTGCTCGACGTCAACCTGTCCGGCCCGTTCCACTGCACCAAGGCCGCCGCGCCGCTGATCGCCCGGCAGGGCGGCGGGGCCGTCGTCAACATCACCTCCATCTCGGGGCTCAGGGCCTCGACCCTGCGGGCGGCCTACGGCACCAGCAAGGCCGCGCTCGCCCACCTCACCAAGCAGCTCGCGGTGGAACTCGCCGGCATCGGCATCCGCGTCAACGCGGTGGCGCCGGGGCCGGTGGACACCGCCATGGCCAAGGCGGTGCATTCGCCCGCGATCCGTGCGGACTATCACGACGCCATCCCGCTCGCCCGCTACGGGCTGGAGGAGGAACTGGCCGAGGCGGTGCTCTTCCTGTGCGGCGACAAGGCGAGCTACATCACCGGACAGGAGCTTGCCGTGGACGGCGGCTTCGATGCCGCAGGCATCGGCCTGCCAACCCTGCGCGGCGCCGCCCGCCGCGGTTGAGCGTTCGCTCTGACGGCCGCGGGGGCGGGGCGCGCCATCAGGAGCGCCGTGGGGGCTTTCCCTTCGGCCGTCCCTCGGTTGCGTTCGGGCGCGGGCCTTTCTGCGGGCGCTCGCTCTTGCCGTGACGCGGCGGACGGGCCTCGCGCGGCTTGTCGAACGCGGCTTTCCCCTCGACCCCGGTCTTGCCGCGCTCCGCCCTGCCCTCGGCCGCTTTCCCCGGCGGGGGGCCATTGCGGAATTTCCGGCCGCGCGCCGGCTTTTCCGATGCTGGCGGGGCGCCCGATGGCCGTCCGCGGGCGGGACGCTGGGGCTGGCCCGCGGGCTGGCCCTGCGCCGGCTCGATGATCACATCGTCGCCGTCCGCCCTGCGGGCAGCCTTGCTGAAGCGCTCTGCGGCGGCGAGGCTGACCTCGAAGGCGGTCTCCTCATCGAAGATGCGGATGACGCCGATCTCCTTGCGCGTCACGTTCCCGCGCCGGCAGATCAGGGGCAGCAGCCATTTGGGGTCGGCATTGTTGCGGCGCCCGACATTGAGGCGGAACCAGACGCTGCCGGCGCCCGACGACCCGCCGAAATCCCGGTCGGCCGCCCGGTCGCGCGCGGCGCGCGGCTCCCCCGGGTCGGCGACTTCCTCCGGGGCCGGCAGGCCGGCCCGGTAGAGGCGCACCAGCGCGGCGGCCAGATGCTCCGGCGAGTGCGCGGCGAGCAGCGCAAGTCCGGCGCCGGCATCCTCTTCGTTCGGCTCATCGGTGACCACGGGATCGCGCAGCATGCGCTCGTGGTCGAGCTTGCGGATTTCCTCGGAGGTCGGCGGGCCGGACCATGCGGGCCGGATGCCCAGCCCCCGCATCAGATCCTCGGTCTTGCGCCGGCGGAACGGCGGCACCAGCAGCACGCTCACGCCCTTGCGGCCCGCCCGGCCGGTGCGGCCGCTGCGGTGCTGCAGGCTTTCGGCATCGTTCGGCAGCTCGGCATGGATGACGAGGCCGAGGTTCGGCAGGTCGATGCCGCGCGCCGCGACGTCGGTGGCGACGCAGACCCGCGCCCGTCCGTCCCGGAGCGCCTGCAAGGCGTGGTTGCGCTCGTTCTGGCTCAGCTCTCCGGAGAGGGCCACGGCGGAGAATTGCCGCTCCTGGAGCATGGCGTGCAGACGCCGCACGGTCTCGCGCGTGTTGCAGAACACGATGGCACTGGGGGTATCGTAGTAGCGCAGCACGTTGACCACCGCATGCTCGACCTCGGTCGGCGCGACGCGCATGGTGCGGTACTCGATGTCGGCGTGACCGCCTTCCGCGCTTGCCACCTCGATCCGCAGCGCGTCGCGCTGGTAGCGCTTGGCGAGAGCCGTGATGCCGCGCGGCATGGTGGCCGAGAACAAGAGGCTCTGCCGCTCCGGCGGGGTGGCGTCGAGAATGAATTCGAGATCCTCGCGAAAGCCGAGGTCGAGCATCTCGTCGGCCTCGTCGAGGACGGCCACGCGCAGCGCCGAGAGATCTAGCCGCCCGCGCTCCAGATGATCGCGCAGGCGGCCGGGGGTGCCGACCACGATGTGGGCGCCTCGCGCCAGAAGGCGCTGTTCCTGGCGCGGATCCATGCCGCCGACGCAGGAGACGATGCGGGCTCCGGTCGCCGCAAAGAGCCAGGCGAACTCGCGCTGGACCTGCAGCGCCAGCTCGCGCGTCGGCGCCACCACCAGCGCCTGCGGCGCGCCCGCGAACTCGAAGTGCTCCGCGGTCCCCAGCAGCGTCTCGGCCATGGCGAGGCCATAGGCGACGGTCTTGCCGGAGCCGGTCTGGGCGGACACCAGAAGGTCACGGCCGGAGGCCTCGGGCGCCAGCACGGCGCTCTGCACCGGCGTCGGGTTGGTGTAGTCCCGTTCGGCGAGGGCGCGGGCGAGCGCCGGATTTGTGGTCAGGAAGGGCACGGCTGGGTCCGCCTATCTCGCGGTATCGTCAGGCGTCGGAGGGGAGCCGTCTGACAGGAAGTGTTCTCCCCTTCCTAATAGGCTGGACGCCCGGAAGCCACAGCCGCCAGGGTGCGCTTCTCCGGCGCATGGCTCTTTTCTCGTGAGGCTGCGGCATAATGGTGCCGGTGGCCCGCTTCTGCCGCCATCCGAATGCCCGCGGGCTTCGGCCTTCGCTCCGGTCAATTGCCGCGCGGGGGGCGGCGGATGTCTTCGTAGAGCACGTGCAGGCGCTCCAGCGACCGCAGCGAGCGTTCCGGCTCCGCCGCGGCGAGGCCGAACACGATCATCTCCAGGCAGGCCAGCACCACTCCGTGAAGCGGAACGGTCTCCGACTTGCCCCGCGGCACCTTCACCACCACCTGCGCCTGCTTGCCGAAGGCGGGCGAGGCGGCGCCGGTGAGCAGGATCATCGGCACATCCAGCCGCCGCGCCTCCTCGAGCGCCGCCACGCCCTCGCGATGGGCGCTCGCCTGTCCCATCATGATGAGCACGTCGCCCCGCCGCATGGCGAGCAGCTGCTCGCCGAGCGCGATGCCGGTGCGGTTCAGCGCATAGGCATGACGGCCGTTCCGGATGAGGAGGCGGGCCACATAGTCGGCGAGGATGGCGGAGGCGCCGATCCCGAAGATGCCGATCCCCTCCCGCGCCCGCATCAGCTCGATGGCCGCGGCGATGGCCCGGCGGTTCTCGGGGCGCGTGACCTCTTCGATGCCGGCCACGTGCCCGGCGCGGACGAAATCGATGGAGGCGTCCAGGTCGCGGGCCAGCTGCTCGGTGGTGGAGGTCATCTTGTCGGCGGAGGAGACGATGCCGCCCAGGAAGCCGGCGAGCGTGCCCTTGAGGTCCTTCAGTCCATCGAAGCCGAGGGCCTGCACGGCGCGGATGACGGTGGCGTCCGAGGTGCCGGTCGCCGCCGCGATCTCCAGCGCCGACTGGCCGAGCACGGTGCGGCGGTTCTCGTTGATGTAGTCGGCCACGACCTTGAGTTGCGGCGAGAGGCTCGCCCCCCGGCTGCGGAGCCGCTCGCCGAACCGGTCCGTCCTGGCCTTGCGTGCCTGTGCCGTCATCCCCCTGCCGACCCTGCCCCGCCTGCGTCCCGAGGCCCGGGATGATGGCACAGGCGAACGCGGTTTTCCATGCGTCAGCAAATGTTTGGAACGAGTCCGAAGTGAAGGGGGCCGTGTTAGCGGCGCGCGGCCCGGAGCCGGATCACCTCGGCCTCCACCACCGCCGCCACCAGATTGAGCGCGGCAAAGGTATTGGAAATGGTCTCATCCCTTGGCAACAGCACGTATCGGCCCTCCCTGCACGCCTTCATCAGGCGGCACCAGCCGGGCATCACCTTCTCCATGTCGGCCATTTCCGCCGCCGGCCCGTGGCCAAGGTCGGAGCGGAAGGTGCCGAAGGCGAGGTCGGCCTCGAGGTCGGGCAGGCGCTCGGCGCTCACATCCATGCGGCCCCCCTCGGGAATGCCCTCGACGATCTTCGGAAAGCGGAAGCCGGCATCGCGCAGCACGCGGCCGAGGGCGCGGTCGGTATGAAAGACGGTGATCTTGCCCTGGTTCGCCTGGAAGCTGACCACCGTGAGGCTGGCGGTGTCGACGAGGCCGCGCAACTGCGCGATCTGCGCCGCATAGCGCGCCTTGAGCGTGGCGAGCCGGCCCTCGGTGCCGGTCAGCGCGGCGAGCTTCCCATAGATGGAGTCCGGCCCTCCCCTTAGATGCTCGATGCTCACGGTGGGCGCGATGCGCTCCAGCTGCGAGACGGGCGTGTCGCGGGTAGGCGAGGTGATGATGAGGTCCGGCTTCGCCGCTGCCACCGCCTCGATGTCGATGGCGTTGGCGCCGATGAAGGCGATGGGCGCGGTGTCGAAATTCACGCCGGTCAGCAGCTTTCCCGCCCGCAGGAACCGCGTGCCGTCCGGCCGCACCCGGCCGTGGCTCGCCACCGGCACGACGCCGAGTTCGATCAGCGGCAATGTGATGTCGAGGTCGTGCAGGGAGACGATGCGCTGCGGGCGCGCCGGCACCTCCACCGTTCGGCCGAGATCGTCGGTGAACGGGCGCGTCTGCGCGTGGGCGGTCCCCGAATGGAGGGCGAAGGCGAGCGCGAGGGTCGCGAGGCGGAGCAGGGGGTTGCGGGGCAGGGCGGTCATGGGCTGGATCCGGTCATATCTGGTCGCGCCGCCGCCACAGCAGGAACAGGAAGAGCGGCACGCCGGCCAGCGTCATCACGATGCCGGCGGGGATCTGCAGCGGGGCGAACAGGAGACGGCCGGCCGTGTCCGCGCCCAGCACCAGCGCCGCGCCGAGGAGCCCGCTGGCGGCGAGCACGGCAGCCTGCCCACCCCCCACCACCAGCCGTGCCATGTGCGGGGCGATGAGGCCGACGAAGCCGAGGCTGCCGACGCAGGACACCGCCGCCGCCGTCATCAGAACCGGTGCCGCCAGCCCCAATGCGCCGGTGAGCCGCAGCCGCACGCCGAGCCCGATGGCCGCTGCATCGCCCAGCAGCGCCGCGTCGGCGGCCCGGGCGGTGGCGAACAGAGCGAACGCGCCCAGCGCGCCCCAGATGGCGAGGGCGGGGATGAGCGTCCATTCGGCGGCATGAAGGCTGCCGGCGAGCCAGACGAGGGCCGTCTCCACATCGTTGATGTCGGCCGTGGTGATGAAGACGAGCAGCGCCGAAGCCAGCAGCCACGATACGCCGATGCCCACCAGCACGAAGCGCACGCCCGACAGGTCGCGGGCGATCAGCACCACGGCGAGCGCCACCGCGAGCCCGCCCGCCATGCCCACCGGCAGCCGCCACGCCGCCCCGAGGGCCGGAAAGACGAGGATGAGTACGAGGACGGCAAGGCTCGCCCCCTCCTTCACCCCCACGAGGCCGGGATCGGCGAGGCCGTTGCGCGTGAGGGCCTGCAAGGCGGCGCCGGAGAGGCCCAGCATGGCGCCCGCGAGCAGCGCCAGCACCACCCGCGGCAGCCGCACCCCGGTGACCACGTGGGCCACCTCCGGCGGTACGTCGCCGGCCGTGAGGGCGGCGATGACGGTGCGCAGGGGTATGGGCAGGCTGCCCGAGGCAAGGGCAAAGGCGGCCCCGGCACAGATCAAGGCAACAAGCGCCGCCGCCACCCCTGCCGCGCGGGGGCGCAGGCGCAGGCTCAGGCGGCCGGTGCCGAGCCGCCGGTAGCCCGCCGCGCGGGCAACCGTGTTCATGCTCGCCGCCGTGCCGCGAGGGCGATGAAGACGGGAACGCCGACAAGCGCCGTCACGATGCCCGTCGCCAGTTCCCGGGGCGCGAACAGGCTGCGCGCGGCGAGGTCCGCCGCCACCAGCAGCGCCGCGCCGGCCAGCGCGCTCAGGGGCAGAACGGCCCTCATATCCCGCACGCCCAGCGCCTTGACCGCATGGGGCACCACCAGCCCCACGAAGCCTATGGGTCCGGCCAGCGAGACGGCCGCCCCGCACAGCAGCCCGGCGGCGACGAGCGCCAGGAGACGGGTGCGCGCCACGGGAATGCCCAGCCCCGCCGCCACCTGATCGCCCATGGCCAGGGCATCGAGCCGACCCGCCAGCACCAGCGCGAGCGCGAGGCCGGCAATGGCGGGCGGCACGGCGGCCCACAGCGCGCCATAGCTGAGGCCGGAGAGGTCTCCGGCGAGCCACAGGCGCACGGTGGCCAGCGTCTGGTCGTCCAGCAGCAGCTGGGCGGAGCTGAGGGCTGCGGCGAAGGCGGAAAAGGCGACCCCGCACAGGGTCACCTTCAGCGGCGTCATGCCCGTGCGCCCCAGCGTGGCCGCGCCGAGCACCAGCGCGCACAGGAGCATCGCGCCAAAGCCCGCCACCAACGGCCGCGCGGCGGCGAGCACCGGAGCCGGCAGGAGCGGCCCGAGGACCGAGGAGAGCGTGAGCGTCGTCACCACCGCCAGCGCCGCTCCGGCATTCAGGCCCAGCACGTGGGGCTCGCCCAGCGGGTTGCGGGTGACGGACTGGATGAGCGCGCCGGTGAGGCCGAGCCCGGCCCCCACCACCAGCGCCGCGAGGAGCCGCAGCAGGCGCAGCTCGACGATGACGTTGTGGTCGAAGCTGTCGGCATCGAAGGCGATCAACGCACGCACCACCACCTCCGGCGCGATGGCCCGCGCACCGAAGCCGAGATAGGCGACGGCCAGCGCTGCGAGCAGCAGCGCCAGGCCTGAGGCGGCGAGGATGGGGCGCGCGATCCGGCTTCGGGGCCGGGGGAGGGGATGGCCGGCCACCGCGAGGCTCACGCGCCCACTCCCGGCGCCGCGCCGAGGGGAACGAACACCGGCTTGCCGGTGCGCGGATGGACGAGCGCCTCCACCGCCACGCCGAAGATGTCGGCGACATCCGCCGCATCAAGGCTCCGGCCCTCCCCGGCGACGGCGCGGATGCGCCCGTCCTTCAGGCAGAGCACGGTGTCGGCATAGGCGAGGGCCATGTTGAGGTCGTGCAGCACCACCACCACGGTGCGCCCGTGATCGCGTGCGAGGCGGGCGAGCAGGTCCAGCACCTCCACCTGATAGCGCAGGTCGAGATAGGTGGTGGGCTCGTCCAGCAGGATCACCGAGGTCTGCTGCGCCATGGCCATGGCGATCCAGCAGCGCTGGCGCTGCCCGCCGGAGAGCGCCGCCACCGGCGTTGCCGCGAATTCGCACGTGCCGGTGAGGCGCATGGCCTCCTCCACGGCGGCTTCGTCAGCGTCGCTCCACGGGCTCAGGAAACCCTGGTGCGGGTGGCGTCCGCGCGAGACCAGCTCGTAGGCGGTGAGCCCCTCGGGCACCGATGGGCTCTGGGGCAGGAGGCCCAGCTCCCGCGCCAGCGCGCGCGTCGCTCGCCCGTGGACCGCGCGACCATCGAGCAGCACCGATCCGCCCATGGGCTGGAGCAGCCGCGCCATGGTCGCGAGCAGGGTGGATTTGCCGGAGCCGTTGGGGCCGATGAGGGCCGTCATGCGGCCGGCCGCGACGGTGAAGCTCACCCCGTCCACCACCAGTCGCTGGCCGTAGCCGGCCTTAAGCGTGTCGATGCGCAGGCGGACGGTGTCCATGCCGGTGAGATGTTCCGCCCGCGCCGTGTTCCGCACACTGTCCTCGCAATCGCTGATCGCCGCAGGCCCCGCGGCAACCAAGCCCCGGCCTCGTCGCCCCCTTCCGAGTGCCGCGCGCTCCTGTAGTAGTCAAAGGGTCACGGGGTGCGCATATTTGAGGAAATCCGAACTCGCCAACAATAGGTGGTCGCGTGGACCTCCTCATATTTATATTGGAATAATTTGAATGTAGTTTGTCCGCTCCGCGACAAACACTGATGTGGGGCCGTTCCAGGGATCCTCTGTCGCGAAGCTGACGCGGTTTGCATTGGTCTGCGGATTCGGCTTGGATGCGCGCAAGCTTTCATTCCGGCCCCTTTGATGGGTTCCAGAATTTACTACTACATCTGGGTTTGAAGAACTCGGCCCGACACGAACGCGGATCGGCTCACGCCGACGCGGAGCTCGGACCGGGATTTCGGGACTGATGACTTCTCCTTTGCCATTGGGCGTGCGCCTTTCCATTTCGGTCTCGCTGCTTATGCTGGCTCAGCTCGGCGCCGGCCGGGCCGCGGCCCAGACGCCGCCGCCCGCCCAGCCCGTTGCGCCGCCCGCCTGGGATGTCCCCGGTTCCGACGCCGACCTTCCGACCATCGTGGTGAATGCCGAGCGCAGCGACGCCGTCGTGGTGGGCTACCAGGCCATCACCACCTCCACCGCCACCCTCACCCAGATGCCCGTGCTGGACATTCCGGCGGCCATCAACACGGTGACGCAGGAGGTCATCCAGGACCAGAACGCCACCACGCTCGAGCAGGTGTTGCAGAACATCTCGAACGTGACGGTGGCCAATACGCTCGGCGGGACCCAGGACGCCTTCATCCGCCGCGGCTTCGGTGACAATCGCGACGGCGGGGTCCTCACCAACGGCCTGCGCACCGTGCTGCCGCGCAGCTTCAACGCCACCACCGACCGGGTGGAAGTGCTCAAGGGGCCGGCCTCCACCCTCTATGGCATCCAGGAGCCGGGCGGCATCATCAACGTCATCACCAAGAAGCCTCAGGAAACCTTCAACGCCTATCTCAACGGCTCACTGTCGAGCTTCGGCGGGGGATATGGCGATTTCGACGTCACTGGTCCGATCAACGGCACAGGCCTCGCCTTCCGCTTCATCGGCGAGTGGCAGGACCAGAACTACTGGCGCAATTTCGGCGATATCGAGCAGGGCATCCTCGCGCCCTCGCTGGCCTGGTACGGCGAGAACACCACGGCCACGCTCGCTTATACCCACCGCGAATATTCCGTGCCGTTCGACCGCGGCACCATCTTCGACCTCACCACCGGCAAGGCCGTGCCGGTGGACCGGCGCATCCGCTTCGACGAGCCCTACAACGTCACCAATGGCACGTCGGACCTCGTGCTCGCCGGTGTCGAGCATGCCTTCAACGATGCCTGGAAGCTGAAGGTGAACTACGCCTGGAGCCAGGACGTTTACGAGGACAACCAGGCCCGCGTGATCGCCTACGATCCCTCGACCGGCATTCTCACGCGGCGGGCGGACGCGACCCAGGATTCCACCCAGCACGACAACAATCTGCGCGCGGACCTCACCGGCACCGTGATGATCGCGGGCCTGAAGAACGAGCTTCTGTTCGGTGCCAACGTGAACGACTACGACGTGCTGCGCACGGACATGATCCGCTGCAAGAACAAGAAGGGTTTCAACATCTACCACCCGGTGTACGGCACCCTTCCGGCATGCACCACCGTCTCCGCCGCCGACAGCGACCAGCAAGCCAATCAGACGCTTTACAGCGGCTATGCGCAGGATGCGATCTACCTGACCGACCAGTGGATCGTGGTCGCCGGCGGCAGCTATGCCTGGTACACCCAGACCGCAGGCAAGGGCCGCCCTTTCAACCTGAACACCGACGCCGAGGGCGGCGAATTCATGCCGCGGGCGGGCCTCGTCTACAAGGCCACCGACAAGCTTTCCTTCTATGCGAACTACGCGACATCCTTCGTGCCGCAGATCTCCATCGCCAGCGAGATCGGCTCGCTGCCGCCGGAGACCGGGGTGTCCTACGAGGCCGGCATGAAGTTCGAGGTGATGAAGGGCCTCACCGGCACCGTCGCGATCTTCAATATCGAGAAGGAGAACGTGCTCTACAACGAGGTCATCAACGGCGAGACCTTCGCCCGCACCGCCGGCAGGGTGCGCTCGCGCGGCTTCGAGTTCGACATTTCCGGCGCGGTGACGGACCAGATTAATCTCATCGCCAGCTACGGCTACACCGACGCGAAAATCGTCGAGGATCCCCAATACGTTGGCAACGTGCCGGCGAACGTCGCCGCGCACACCTTCTCGCTGTTCGCGACCTATGATTTCGGCAAGGTGTGGGGCGAGAACTCCCTGAAGGTGGGCGGCGGCTTCCACGGCCAGAGCGAGGCGCCGGGCTCGGCCGCCAACGACTTCTGGCTGCCGGGCTACGTGGTGTTCGACGCCATGGTCGCCTACACCATCGAAAGGCCGACGCCCTGGGCGGTGACCCCGCTCACGGTCCAGCTCAACGTGAAGAACCTGTTCGACACGACCTATTACGTGTCGTCCATCGGGACCAACAACCTCGGCGTCGCCGTGGGGGCGCCGTTCGAGGCTGTTTTGTCAGCCCGGATGAAGTTCTGACGCGTGTCGTCCGGTCCAACTCAGTCGATGATGGGCTGGCGTCCATCCACCGCGAGCCGCGCCAGCCCCTCCTTCATCCGTTCCACCTGCTCGGCGGGGTGCCCCTCCCACCTCGTGACTTCCGCGATGACCCTGAGCGGGTCGCGGGACCGATAAGAGAGCGTGGGATTGCCGGGGAATTTCTTGTCGGTGAGGTTGGGGTCGTCGAAGACCGGCCCGGTCGGCTCGACGACATAGATCCGCCCGGGCTTGTCGCCTGCCGCGAGCTCGGCGCCCCAGATGGCTGCATCAAGGGTGCTCGAAAAGTAGACCCATGAGAGCGGCTGGGGCGTGGCGAAGTTCGAGGCGTAGCCCACGACGATCAGGTCTCCGGGCCGCAGATCGGCGCGCGTGCCGTGAAAATACGCCTGCGAAAAAACCGTCGCCGATCCGGACATGGTTTCCCCCTTCCCGACAGAATGACGATGGGCGATGAAGCCGGCCGACAGCGCCCGCAAGATCGGCAAGACGTCACGCCGGCCAACCATCGCCGTGCGCCAATCGCCGGATGGCGACCGCACAGTGCGGGCGAACGCACGGGGATGGCGCCTTGTTCCGCGCCTCCGGCTCGCCGCGCCCTTTATGAGGAACTGTTCGGGCGCAAGCGTCACCGCGCGGATGGTGGTCTTTTGGGACACCTTATCGGGGCGTCTCCTGGGCGGCCTGCTCGGCGAACATGGCGTGGATTTGCGCCACCACCGCGGCGCCTTCGCCCACGGCCGCCGCGACGCGTTTGACGGAACCCGCCCGCACGTCGCCGATGGCGAACACGCCGGGCGTGCTCGTCTCCAGCGCGCGGCGCCCGGCGCCCGTGGTGATGAAGCCCTTCCCGTCCGTCTCGACGCAGGATGCCGCCCAGTCGGCGTTGGGGTCGGCACCGATGAACAGGAACATGTGCCGAAGCGCCCGCCGGTGCAGGCTGCCGTCGCGCCGGTCGCGGAAGGTGGCGGCGGTGAGCCCCGTGGTGCGGTCTCCCTCCAGGCTTGCGACTTCGCTGCCCACGTGCAGCTCCACGTTGGGCAGCGCGTCGATGCGGTCGATGAGGTAGCGCGACATGGTGTCGGCGAGCGGCCGTCGCACGACCACGTGCAGCTTTTTCACGTGGGGCGCGAGATAGACGATGGCCTGGCCGGCGGAATTGCCGCCGCCGACGAGGGCCACCTCCTCCCCGCCGCACAGGCGCGCCTCCACGGCCGATACCCAGTAGGAGATGCCGGCGCCCTCGAACGCGGCGAGGCCGGGAACGTCGGGGCGGCGATAGCGGGCGCCCGATGCGATCACCACCGATCGCGCCTGGATGCGGCGGTCGCCGGCGCAGGCCAGCGTCAGCGTGCCGCCGTCGCAGTCCAGCCGATCCACCGCCACCGGGATGGCGATCTCGGCACCGAACTTCAGGGCCTGGTTGAAGGCGCGCCCGGCCAGCGCCTGGCCGGAGATGCCGGTGGGAAAGCCGAGATAGTTCTCGATCCGGGCGGAGGCGCCCGCCTGGCCGCCCGTGGCGTGCGCATCGAGGACGACGACGGACAGGCCTTCCGACGCGCCGTAGACCGCCGCCGCGAGGCCCGCGGGGCCGGCGCCGACGATGGCGACATCGTAGAGCTTTTCGGGATCGAGCTCAGGAACGAGGCCGAGGCAGGCGGCCATCTCCTCGACGGTGGGCCGCTTCAGGATCGGCCCGGCGGGGCAGACCACCAGCGGCAGGTCCTCCGGCTGCACGCCCGTGCGGGCGACGAGGGCCCTTCCTTCCTCGTCGCTCCGGACATCCAGGACGAGGTTCGGCAGGCCGGCGCGGTTGAGGAAGACCTGCAGGTCCCGGATCTCCGGGCTGTCCGGCACGCCGATCAGGATGGTGCCCGCGCCCCCCTCGGCGATGAGATTCACGCGGCGCAGGATCAGGGCGCGCATGATGATCTCGCCCAACTCCGCCGAGCCGATGACGAGCGCGCGCAGATGGGCGGCGTCGAAGGGAAGCGCGGTGCAGCCCTCGGGACCGGCCCGGCCTCCGGCGATGGCGGGGCGGCCGTCGAGCTGGCTCACCTCGCCGGAGAACTGGCCCGCGTGATGGACGGTCACGGCCGCCTCGCCGGACAGACCGTCGCGCCGGACCACCTCGATGGTCCCCGCGATCACCAGCCAGGCCGGCGCACCGACCGCGCCGATCTCGTAGAGGCTTTCCCCGGGCGCAAAGCGCTGCTCCGGTCCGCCCGCAAACCGCCGGGCGACGGCGATCTGAGGCGCGCTGAACGCGGGATACATCTGGGGCTCGCGCGCGTTGGGCATCGTCACGATGTGCTCCTGTCCGGCGTTGTTGGTGCTCCGCTCCCGCTCGGCCGCGGCTGCCGCGGGGCTCCCGGGCGGCCGGCCGGCGATGGGGCGGGCCTTCCTTCCTTATCGCCGGGCCGGCCTCCCGCGTCAGCTATACTCAGGTTTGCGCGTCCGGTTCCGTCTCGGCGGCCTCATCGAGGGCTTTCAGGCTGAAATGGAAGATGCTTCCCTCTCCCAGGGTCGAGCGCGCCCGCAGCACGCCGCCGTGCGCCTCGATGATCGAGCGGCAGATGGACAGCCCGATACCCATGCCGGCGTGCTTGGTGGTGAAGAAGGGCTCGAAAATGCGGGCGAGCACGTCTTCGCCCATGCCGCTCCCGGTGTCGGCGATGCTCAGGCGCACCGCCCCCTCTTCCCGCACGGTCTCGATGGTCAGGCGCCGCCGGCCGGGGGCGACCGCCTCCATGGCGTGAATGGCGTTGGTGATGAGGTTGAACACCACCTGCTGCAGCTGGACCGGATCCGCCTTCACTTCGCGCCGGTCCACCGCGAGCAGATCGACGAGTTCGACGCCGTTGGCCTGAAGGTCCTTTACCACCAGCCGCAGCACGTCCTCGGTGAGGTCCTCCAGGCGGATCGGCTCCAGCACCGGCGCGGTGCGCTTGGCGAGCGCGCGCAGGGACTTCACGATGCCCGCCGCGCGCATGCCCGAGGCGCGGATCTGCTCGACGCCCTGCAAGGCTTCATCGAGGTCCGGCTCGGGGCGGCGCAGCCAGCGCATGGCCGCATCGGCGCTCGCGACGATGCTGGTGAGCGGCTGGTTGATCTCGTGGGCGATGGAGGCCGCATAATTGCCCATGGCCATCATGCGCGAGGCCCGGCCCAGCTCCGCCCGGGTCTCCCGGAGGTCGAACTCCGCGCTGGCCCGCCGCGTGTTCTCCTCCATCAGATCGTTGTAGAGGCGGGCGGCATCGAGGGAGATGGCCGCCTGCGTCGCCAGCAGTTCCAGCAGCGCCGTGCGGTTCGGCGTGAACACGTCGGCCGCGAGGCTGTTCTCCAGATAGAGGATGCCGACGAGGCTGCCGCGCTTGATGAGCGGCATGAACAGGAGTGAGCGCGCGGGCGCGCCTCCGTGTCCGGTCGGGCGCAGGCCCGGTTCCTCGCTGGCGGCATCGGCGTAGACCGCCGTCCTGCGCGTGCGCATCACCGTATTGAGCATGGCCAGCGGCAGATCCCGTGGCGTGGGAACGGCCGAGTGGACATCCACCTCCACCTGCTGGTTCTCGATGTGCGCCGAGGCCTCGATCACCGGCTCGTCGCCGCGCATGAGGATCAGGAGGCCGTATTGGGCGCCGGCATGGACGATCATCTCCCGCATGAGGGTGCGGATGACCTGATCGAGCCCGACCGTCTCGGCCAGCGTCTGGGCCGCCCTCGTCATGACCTCGAGGTTGAGGCCGCCCTGTCCCGCTGCATCGCCCGCCGGATCGCTCGCCCGCTGCTGGCGCGCGCCGGCACCGCCGTCGGCCAGGAACGGAAAGCTGCGCAGCAACTGGTCCGCCTTGCCCGCGGCGCCCCAGTACCGGTAGTGGCTGATCGCCGCCTGCATGTATCCGCTGGTGGGAATGTCGAGCCCGGCTTCCCGGCAGCAATAGGCCGCCAGTTCGTAGGCCAGCGCCTGCTCATGCACGAAGCCGCTGGCCGCGGCCGCGTCCGCCGCCTGCTCATAAAGCCGCTGCGCGTCCGCCGGCATGCCGGACAGCCGGGCCGCCTCGGCCTCCAGCAGCAGGTGCTTGCACTCGAAAGTGGCGGGATTGAGCGCCGCGAGATCCGCAAAGCGCTGCCGCAGGGGGCCGATCCGTCCGAGCACCGCCTTCCGGCCGAGCCCGCCCGCACCGGTCCGGGCCAGCGCGAGGGCGAGGAAGAGCGCCGAGGCCGCCGTGTCGATATGCGCCGGGGCCGCCCAGCTCAGCGCCGCCGCCTGCTCCAGCTCGAGGACGGCGCGCTCGATATCGCCGAACAGGAAGGCGGTGACGCCTGCGTAATGGCGGACCCAGAAAAGCGTCGCCAGCGAGGTGGCTTCCGCGTCCGGAACGGCCTTCGCGCCGTCATAGTCGCCGGAGGCGAGCACTTCCACGAGGCTGGATTGCGCCGCCAGGATAAGCTCGATGTCGCGATACCGGTACTGGCGCGTCCACGCCAGGCCCTCCGCGATGTCGTCCCGCACGGCGGAGAGCGGCGCGCCCAGCATCAGCATGTTGGAGGCGATGTGGTTGCGGGCGTAGCAGGCCCAGCCGAGATCCCCGGCCGTCAGGCCGATCTGCGCGGCCTCGCGCGCCCGGTCGAGGGCGTAGCGCAGCGGCCGCGTCCAGACCCCCACCTGGTCGAGGGCCAGCAGCGTCGCCGTCCGCTGCGCCTCGTAGCCGTCCCGCTGGACGATCTCCTGCGCCATCATGGCGTAGTTCAACCCGTCCTCGTAGGCGCCGTAGAGTTCCGCGCTGAACACGCCGAACCACGCAAACCCGTAGGCCGCCTCCGGCGTCATGCCGTGATCGAGGGTAAGCTCGACGATCTTGATGAGATGCAGCACACGCAGGCCGCCGCGCACGAAGAACGCCGCGCTCAAGGCGGTGAGCAGGGCGAGCGCGGACCGGAGCGCGGGATCGGTGATCTCCGGCAGGTCGCGCAGGTGGGATACGTCGAGGGCGTTGAGGCGGGCGCTGCACGCCTGATAGGCCTGCTCGAGCTGTTCGTCCGTCACGGACCGCTCAAGCTCGACACCGAGGAGGGCGAGCCCCGCCAGAGCCTCGTCGATGGCCCCCTCGTAGTCCGACCGGAGGGTCCGCGCGATGGCCTTCAGGCGGTAGAGGTCCGCCTGGTCGACCCGATTGACGGCGATGGCGAGCAGCCTGTCGATGGCCGGCAGGGCTTCATCCGTCCGCCCCAGGGTGAGAAGACTGTCGCAATGAAGCCATTTCACCTCGACGAACAGCGCGTGGTGGCTCACCTGCCAGTCGGCGGGCATCAGGCTGCGGGCGGTCTCGATGTGGCCTGCCGCCTGTTGGGCGGCGCCGGCATTGCGGGCGCGGCGGGCGGCGGTCCTCAAGGCCTTCACGAAGGCCAGTCGCTCCGCCTCGTCGAGCGTGGTTCTGTCCGCGCGCTCGATCTGCGCGGCCATGGCGAAGGCCCAGTCCGCATCGCCGTCGCGCCCGATGGCCATCAGGCGGCGGGCGATGGCAAGATGCTCGGCCGGGCGGTCCTGCTCCGGAATCGAGGCATAGGCGGCTTCGAGAACGCGATCATGGGCGATGAGGTAGTCGGCCTCCCGCCGCAGGAGCAGGCCGGCTTCCGCAAGTCCGGCCGCCAGACGCTCCACTTCGGCCTCAGACTGGCCGACGAGGGGCGCGAGGTTCTCCCCTGAGAGGCGCCCGCCCACGCTCGCCAGCCGCTGCAGGAAGCCGCGCTGGCTCGGGGGCAAGGCGTCGAGCCGCTGAAGCATGAAGTCGGACACCGAGCTGTAGGCGCCGAAGCGCAACGGGTCCCAACGCCAGCGCTGCGCCTCCGGATCGAACGCGATCACCTTGTCATCGAAGAGCTTCTGCAGAAGCTGCCGGACGTAGAAGGCGTTGCCTCCCGTCTTGCGGTGAATGCTGCGTGCGAGTTCGTCGAGTTCGCCCGGCGCGCCGTTCAGCGCGCTCGCGACGAATTCGAGGGTCTGTGCGTCGGTGAGCGGGCCGACGCGGATCTCGGTCGTCGGCAGCGGGCCGGTGCGCGCGTCCTCCACCAGGCTCGCCAGTTCCGGATGCCGCGCGATCTCCTCCTCGCGATAGCTGGCGATCACCAGCAGGTGCGGCGGCGTTTCGCGCGAGAGGGCCTGAAGCGCGCCGAGGCTCGCCGCATCCATCCATTGCAGGTCGTCGAGGAACAGGACGAGCGGCCGGGAGGGCGTCGCGAAAGCCTTCAAGGACTGGAGCACGACCCGCACCACGCGGGCCTGCGCGAGGCTCGCGGCGACGTCCGGCAGCGCGCCGCCGTCGGAGAGAATGAATTCGGCCTCGGGGACGAGATCGATCAACAGGCTGCTGTAGCCCGCCAGATGGGTCGCGAGGCGCGCCCTGATGCCGTCCAGCTCTTCCGCGCTCTCGCCCAGCGCCCGCATGACCAGGGTGCGCAGCGCCTGGGCAAACGGGGCGTAGGGCATGCGCTCCTGCAGCAGCTCGCTCTTGCCTGCTGCGAACTGGGCGCCCACCGGCAGCCAGGCCTTCGACCATTGCTCGACCAGAGCGGATTTGCCGGCCCCCGCCTCGCCGCGAAGGAAGATCAGCTCGCTCCGGCCGGTCGCGGACACGCGCCCCAGGGCCGCCACGAGGTCGGCAAGTTCGGTGGCCCGGCCGAACAGTCCGCGCGCCTCGATCCCCATGCGCGCAAGCTCGCCCCGGCCCAGGGCGAACGTCTCTGCGCCGTCGCCGGCCGCCAGCGCGGCGCGTGCGAGGCGCAGGTCGATCTGGAGCGCGTCCGCGCTCTGGTAGCGCTGCTCCGGATCCTTGTCGATGAGCTTCATCAGGATGGCGTCGACCATGGGCGGAACGTCATCGCGCGCGGCTCCCGGTCGCGCGGGCGCGACCGCCACATGGGCGTGCAGCCACTCCGCCATGCTGGTGGCCTGGAGCGGCAGCCGGCCGACCAGCAAACGGTAGAGCACGACGCCCAGCGCATAGAGATCGCTGCGCGCGTCGCATGTCGGCAGGTGGATCCGCGCCTGCTCCGGCGCGGCGTAGGCGATGGCGTCGGCCGCCGCGAGCTGCGTCGCGCCCGGCGTCTGGGTGGTGATGGACGCGGCCGGGTGGGGGCCGACGAAATGCCGGAACCGGACCCGGCCGTTCTCCTCCAGAAGCACGCAGGGCGGCCTGAGGCCGCCATGGACGGCCCCAAGCGCGTGCAGGCGCGCGAGCGCGCCGGCGACGGACATGCCGAGATCGAGGAAGGCATCAAGGGCGAGTGTGCCCGGCGCCAGATCGCCGAGGGTCGACGCCGGGCGATCCGGGTAGAGGAGGATCACGCGGTTGCGATACTCCAGGCGCTGGGGCGGGTCGGCGATGTCGGCGGGCAGGCCGTCCGCGAGGGCCGCCTCACGATCGAGAAGGCCCGCCGCCGGGCTGCCACGAAGGGCGGACTTCACCTGCCAGCGTTCGCCCGTCAGGTCGTCCCGGGCGAGGAAGGTTTCGAATCCGTCGCGGACGCCCTCGGGCGTCAGGACGAGGCGGTCGAATGATGCAGCGTCTATCCCATTGCGGGGCATGGGCCTGTAGCCGTCGAAGTCTCGCGCGCTGTCCACTTTGCAGTCTTTCACCTCGTTCTTGCAAATATCAGCGCAAGAAACATGAAGGGCCTAAATTTGATGCGGTCCTGCAGCAGTATCCAGCCCTCGGTCTGCTTCCCGCCGCTGCCGGTCAACCGGCTGGACAGTCCCGCAGAACCTGTTATTTATCATTCGATCAAAATGACCGCGGCGGCCGGTGGAGTCAAGCTGCCTGCATTCCACGCCCAGCGTCAACCGTCGCCATATTGCCAATGGTCCGGGCCGCTCTCTTGTCGATTATGCCTGCGGCTTTGGATGATTTCGTCATGGACGGGCCATGGCGCCTCCCGGGCTTCTGTTCTATGCCTTCGGGGCAGGGATCAGGGGCGTGGCGCGGGACCGAAAGCCAACGCCGGCGCGAGCGGCCAAGCCCCTACGCCGCCTTCCCGCCGGCAATCTGTCACAAGACCTCAGGGAGTTTGCCGATGGCACGAAAGGTAGCGGATCTGATCGTCGACATCCTCGCCGAGGCCGGCGTGGAGCGAATCTACGGCGTGGTCGGCGACAGCCTCAACGGCATCACCGACGCGCTGAGGCGCCATGGCGGCATCGATTGGTTCCATGTGCGCCACGAGGAGGCGGCGGCCTTCGCGGCGGCGGGGGCATCGCAGGTCACCGGCCAACTCTCGGTCTGCGCCGGCTCCTGCGGACCTGGGAACCTCCATCTCATCAATGGCCTCTTCGACGCCCAGCGGAGCCGGACGCCGGTTCTGGCCATCGCCGCGCAGATCCCGTCGGCGGAGATCGGTGGCGGCTATTTCCAGGAGACGCATCCGCAGTCGCTGTTCGCGGAATGCAGCGTCTATTGCGAGCTGGTCTCCGACCCGCGCCAGCTGCCCTATGTGCTTGAGAATGCGATCCGCGCGGCAGTCGGGCAGCGCGGCGTGGCGGTGGTGGTGATCCCCGGGGATGTCGCGCTGCGCCCGGCGCCCGAGCGCGCGCCCGCGCCGCGGGCCGGCCTCCTGCCGCCGGCGCCCGTGGTGACACCCGCCGCTGCCGAGCTCGATGCGCTGGCCGACCTGATGAACGGGGCGAAGCGCGTTACGCTGTTCTGCGGACGCGGATGCGCGGGCGCGCACGCCGAACTGATCGCCTTGGCCGAGGCGCTGAAGAGCCCCATGGTCCACGCGTTGGGCGGCAAGGAATGGGTTGAGTACGACAACCCCTATGACGTTGGCATGACCGGCTTCATCGGCTTCCGGTCCGGCTACGATGCCATGCATGCCTGCGACCTGCTGGTGCTGCTCGGCACGGATTTTCCCTACAAGCAGTTCCTGCCGACCGGCGCCCGCATCGCCCAGATCGACATACGCCCGGAACAGCTCGGCCGGCGCTGCAAGCTGGACCTTGGCGTGGTGGGCGACGTCAAGGCGACGCTCGCGGCGCTGCTGCCGCGCCTTACCGTCAAGGACGACCGCAGCCACCTCGACACCGCGCTCGCCACCTACAAGTCCTCCCGCGAGGGTCTCGACAGCCTCGCCACCGGCACGCCGGGCAAGAAGCCGATCCACCCGCAATATCTGGCCAAACTCCTGAGCGACAAGGCGGACGAGGACGCCGTCTTCACCTTCGATGTGGGCACGCCCACCATCTGGGCCGCGCGCTACCTGAAGATGAACGGCCAGCGTCGGCTGGTCGGCTCCCTTGTCCACGGCTCGATGGCCAATGCCTTGCCGCAGGCCATGGGCATCCAGGCGGCCCAGCCGGGCCGGCAGGTGATCTCCTTTTCCGGAGACGGCGGCCTGACCATGCTGATGGGCGAACTCGTCACGCTGGTGCAGACGAAGACGCCGGTGAAGGTCGTCGTGGTCAACAACGGCGTGCTCGGCTTCGTGGCGCTGGAGATGAAGACCGGCGGCTTCCTGGAGACGGGCGTGGACCTCGAGAATCCCGACTTCGCCGCCATGGCGCGGGCCATCGGCATCCACGCCATCCGGGTCGAGGATCCGGGCGACCTGCCGGGGGCGGTGGACGACATTCTCGCCCACGACGGCCCCGCGCTCCTCGACGTGGTGACCGCGCGGCAGGAACTCTCCATGCCGCCTACCATCGAGGCCGAGGAGGTGAAGGGCTTCAGCCTCTGGATGATCCGCGCGGTGATGAGCGGGCGCGGCGACGAGGTGATCGATCTCGCCAAGACCAACCTGCTGCCGCGCTGAGGCGCCATCCTCCCGCCTGTCCGGCGTGAAACACGCCGGACGCACGGCGACCCGCCATCCCCCGGAGACCGCCCATGCCCACCCTGTTCGATCCCATCCAGCTTGGCGCCATCGCGGCGCCCAACCGCATGTTCATGGCGCCGCTCACCCGTGGCCGCGGCACGCGCGAGCATGTGCCCACCGCGCTCATGGCGGAGTATTACGCCCAGCGCGCCAGCGCCGGCCTCATCATCTCCGAGGCCACCGGCATCAGCCGCCAGGGCACCGGCTGGCCCTATGCCCCGGGCATCTGGAGCGATGAGCAGGTCGCCGCGTGGCGGCCGGTCACGGAGGCGGTGAAGCAGGCTGGCGGGCGCATGGTCTGCCAGCTCTGGCACATGGGGCGGATCGTGCATCCGAGCTTCCTCGACGGCGCGAAGGCGGTCTCCGCCTCGGCCACCACGGCGCCGGCCTATGCCCACACCTATGACGGCAAGCAGCCCCACGCCGAGGCGCGCGCCCTCGACGCCAGCGAGATTCCCGGCCTGCTCGACGACTATCGCCGGGCGGCGCGCAATGCCCTTCTCGCCGGCTTCGATGGCGTCGAGATCCACGCCGCGAACGGCTATCTCATCGACCAGTTCCTGCGCGCCTCGGCCAATCACCGCACGGATGCCTATGGCGGCTCCATCGAGAACCGCGCGCGCCTGCTGCGCGAGGTGACCGAGGCGGTGGCCGGCGAGATCGGTGCCGACCGTACCGGCGTGCGCCTCTCGCCCAACGGCGAGAGCCAGGGCGTCAACGATCCTGATCCGGTGCCGCTGTTCCGGCATGCGGCGAAGCTCCTGTCGGAGATCGGCATCGCCTTCCTCGAACTGCGCGAGCCGCCGCCGGACGGCACCCGCGGCAAGCCCGACCATCCGCCGGTCCATCCCGAGATCCGCGCGGTCTTCGACGGGCCTCTGGTGCTGAATTCCGATTTCGACGGCGCCCGCGCCGCCGCGGCGCTGGAGACGGGGGAGGCGGATGCCATCGCCTTCGGGCGGGGCTTCCTCGCCAATCCCGATCTGCCGTCCCGCATCCAGCACGGCATCCCGTTGGCGCCGGATCATATGGAGACCTGGTACACGCAGGGGCCCGAGGGCTACATCGACTACCCCACCGCCGACGCGGCGCTGCTGGATGAGGCGCTGGAGGAGAGCTTCCCCGCCTCCGACCCCATCGCCACCGGCGATTTCCGCTAGCCGCGTAAAGCGAAGCGCGCGATCCCGCACAGCCTTCGTCGCACTACCAAACCAAAAAACACCCCGCGCGATGGGCTCATCGCGCGGGGTGTCCTGTTTCGGAAGGGTCGATGGCGCGGGCGGAGGGGATCAGCCGTAGCCGCCCTGCGCGCCGTCCGCCTCGTGCTGCACCTTGCCCCGGAAAATCCAGTAGGCATGGGCCTGATAAGCCAGCACCACCGGGATGATGACCATGACGCCCACCCCCAGGAAGGCGAGCGACCGGGGATCGGACAGCCCGTCCCAGACGGTGACCTGACGCGGCACCACATAGGGCCACAGGCTCACCACGAGGCCGAACAGGCCGAGGGCGTACAGCACGAGGGCGAGCGCGAAGGTCTGCGCCTCCCGCCCGCTCCAGATCGCCCACCAGATCCAGGCGATTACCCCCACGGTGAGGAGCGGCACGGGCGCCAGCCAGAACAGGTTCGGCAAGGCGAACCAGCGCGCCGCCACCTCGGGCACGCTCCAGGCGCTCCAGAGGCTCACCAGCAGCATCATCGCGGCGGTGAGGAGGAGCGCCGCGCGGGCGATCTCCCGGCCGAACACCTGTGTCGGCCCCTGCGCCTTCCAGATGAGCCATCCGGCGCCGAGAAGCGCATAGCCGCCCACGAGGCCGATGCCGCACAGCACGCCGAGCACGCTGAGGAAGCTGAAGGCGCCGCCCGCGAACATGCCGTTCTCCACCGGCACGCCGTCGATGAGCCCGCCGAGGATGAGCCCCTGGCAGAAGGTGGCGAGGAAGGAGCCGGCGAAGAAGGCGGCATCCCACACCGGCCGGAAGCGCGTCGCCTGCAGGCGGAAGCCGAAGGCGACCCCCCGGAAGATCAGGGCGAACAGCATGAACATGATAGGCAGGTAGAAGGCCGGCAGCAGGATGTAGTAGCCGGCGGGAAAGGCGGCGAAGAGCAGCGTGCCGCCCATCACCAGCCACGTCTCGTTGCCGTCCCAGACGGGTTCGATGGAGGCCATCATCACGTCGCGGTCCTGATCACGCGGGGCGGCGAGGAAGAGGATGCCGACGCCCAGGTCCAGCCCGTCCGCCAGCACGTAGACGGTGACGCAGAAGAGGGCGGCGGCGGCGAAGAGGAGCGGCACATGGTCCGCCTGCATCAGCTCGGTCATGGTCAGGCCTTCGCGTGTCCGACGCCGGGGACGGGCGACGGAAGGGTGGGGGAATTGGTGAACAGGCTGACGCTGGCGCGTTCCATGCCGGGACGCTCGGCGGCTTCGGTCGTGGTGTCGGTCGGGCCCTTGAACGCCACCCGTCCGGCGAACCAGAGGAAGGCGAGGAGAAGCAGGTTGTAGACGGCGAAGAAGATGAGAAGGCTGGTGGTGACCGCCCCTGCGGCGACCGGGGCGACGGCATCGGCGGTGCGCAGCACGCCGTAGATGATCCAGGGCTGCCGGCCGGCCTCCGTCACCGTCCATCCGGCCAGCACGGCGACGAGGCCGAGGGGGGTGGTGGCCATGGCGAGATATTGGAACCAGCGGGTGTCGTAGAGCCGCCCGCGCAGCCGCAGCACCAGCCCCGTCAGCGCCGTCACCAGCAGCAGCATGCCGATGCCGGCCATGATGCGGAAGGCGAAGAACACGATGGGCACGTTGGGCTGGTCGGCGGGCGGCACCGCCTTCAGGCCCTGAACCTCGCCGTCCCAGCTGTGGGTGAGGTAGAGGCTGGCGAGGTGGGGGATTTCCAGCGCGTAGAGGTTCTTCTGCGCCGCCATGTCCGGCCAGGCGATGACCGTCATGGCCGGGCCGCGCGTGGTGTCCCACAGGCCTTCCATGGCGGCGAGCTTGGTGGGCTGTTCCACCAAAGTGTTGCGGCCGTGCAGGTCGCCGATGAAGATCTGCAGCGGGGCCAGCACCAGCGCCAGCCACAGCGCCATGGAGAAGGCGGTGCGCGAGGCGGCCACATGCTGGCCGCGCCACAGATGGAAGGCGGAGACGCCGGCGATCATGAAGGCGCAGGTGAGGAAGCTGGCGCACACCATGTGGGCGAGGCGATAGGGGAAGGAGGCGGTGAAGATCACCTGCCACCAGTCCACCACATGGAAGATGCCCCCGGCATCCGCGACGGCGCCGGCCGGGGTCTGCATCCAGCTGTTGGCGGCGATGATCCAGGTGGTGCTGATGAGCGCGCCGCCCGCCACCATGAGGCAGGCGAAGAAGTGCGTCCCCCTCGACACGCGGGATTCGCCGAACAGCATGATGCCGATGAAGCCCGCCTCCAGGAAGAAGGCGGTCATGGTCTCATAGGCGAGCAGCGGGCCGAGCACGTTGGCCACGGAGCGCGAGAAGCCGGCCCAATTGGTGCCGATCTGGTAGCTCAGCACGATGCCGGTCACCACCCCCATGCCGAATACGAGGGCGAACAGGCGCATCCAGAAGCGCATGAGGTCGCGATAGACCGTCCTGCCGGTCCGCCACCACAGGAAGCTGAGGAGCGTGACGAACCAGGCGGTGCCGATGGTGAGCGTTGGCCACAGGATGTGGAAGCCGACGGTGAAGGCGAATTGCAGGCGCGAGAGCGCAAGGGCGTCCATGGTCATTTCGCTCCGGTGGCGGGGGCGGACTTCACGAGGCGCACGGGGACGCCCTTCGAGGCCGGGGTGAAGCTCTGCGGGTCGTGCGCGTAGAGCGGCACGAGGGGGTTCGTTTCCGGGTAGTAGGCCGCGCAGCTCGCCTCCGGGAACGGATGGAGGACCACGCGGAAGCCGCGCACCGCGCGCTCGATGCCGTCGGTGGAGAGGGTCACGATGTCCACGCGGTCGTCCGGCTTCAGCCCGCGCTTTTCCATCTCCTTGGCGCCGAGGAAGATCACGTCGCGCGCGCCATGGACGCCGCGATACCGGTCGGAGAGCGAATAAAGCGTGGTGTTGTATTGGTCGTGGCTGCGGATGGTGGTGAGCCAGAGCGGGTGGCCGGTGACGCCGGGGTCCTCGCACAGGCCCTCGCAGACGATGAAGTTCGCCTTGCCCGAGGCCGTCGCCCAGATGCGCTCGCGGGCGGTGGAGGTGAGGTGGAAGCCGCCCGGCGCCTTGATGCGGGTGTTGTAGCCCTGGAAGATCGGGAACACCGCCTCGATGTCCTCGCGGATGCGCGCGTAATCGGCGGTCAGCGCCTCCCAGTTCACCTTGGACCGGCTGCCGAGCGTCGCCCGCGCCATGCCGGCGATGATCGACGGCTCGCTCTTCAGATGCGCGGAGGCCGGCGGATTGTGGCCCCTGGAGGCGTGGACCATGGACATGGAATCCTCCACCGTCACCGACTGCGGCCCGCTCGCCTGCATGTCGATCTCGGTGCGCCCGAGGCAGGGCAGGATCAGCGCGTCGCGCCCGTGGACGAGGTGGCTGCGGTTGAGCTTGGTGGCGATGTGGACGGTGAGGCTGAGCTTGCGCATGGCCTCCTGGGTCAGCTGCCAATCCGGGATAGCGGCGGCGAAATTGCCGCCGAGGCCGATGAACACCTTCGTCTCGCCGCGCAGCATGGCCTCCAGCGCGGTGACCACGTTGTGCCCGAACGCGCGCGGCGGGGCGAAGCCGAAGCGCGCCTCGATGGCCGCGAGCAGCGCGTCGGAGGGCACCTCGGTGATGCCCACCGTGCGGTCGCCCTGCACGTTGGAATGGCCGCGCACCGGGCAGATGCCGGCGCCCTCGCGCCCCACATTGCCCTTGAGCAGCGCGAGATTGGCGATCTGCTGCACGTTCTTCGTGCCGTGGCGATGCTGGGTGATGCCCATGCCGTAGACGAGGATGGCGCGCTCCGCCCGCATGTAGGCCTCGGCCGCCGTCTCGATGTCGGCGCGGGCGAGGCCGCTCTTGCGCTCGATGTCCTCCCACGCCGTCGCGGCGAGGTCGGCGACGAGGGCGTCGATGCCGGCGGTGTGGCCGCGGATAAAGTCCCAGTCGAGCACCGGCGCGAGTTCTTGCGCGCGGGCCGCGTCATCCGCCGCAACGAGATGCTTCATCATGCCCTTGAGGAGGGCCACGTCCCCGCCGACCCGCACCTGAAAGATGCGAGAGGAGATGGGCGTGGAGGTCAGCGTCGCCATCTCCACCGGGTTCTGCGGCGCCTGGAAGCGCTCCAGCGCGCGCTCGCGGAAGGGGTTGAACGACATGATGGTGGCGCCGCGCCGCGAGGCGTTGCGCAGCTCGGTCATCATGCGCGGCGAGTTGGTGCCGGGGTTCTGGCCGAAGATGAAGATGCAGTCCGCCCGGGCGAAATCCTCCAAGAGCACCGTGCCCTTGCCGACACCGATGGACTGGGGCAGCCCGACGCTGGTGGCCTCGTGGCACATGTTGGAGCAGTCGGGAAAGTTGTTGGTGCCGTATTCGCGGGCGAAAAGCTGATAGAGAAAGGCTGCTTCATTGGAGGCGCGGCCCGACGTGTAGAAATCCGCCATGTTCGGGTCGGGCAAAGCATTGAGATGCTGCGCCACCAGCGCGAAGGCCTCCTCCCAGCGCACCGGCACGTAGCGGTCGCTTGCCGCGTCGTAGCGCATGGGGTGGGTGAGACGGCCCTCCATCTCCAGCTCGTAATCGCCGAGGGCCGAAAGCTCGGTGACGGTGTGGGCGGCGAAGAATTCGGGCGTGCAGCGCTTCGTCGTTGCTTCCCAGGCGACGGCCTTGCCGCCGTTCTCGCAATATTCGAAGGGTGAGGTGTGCTTCGGGTCGCCCCATCCACAGCCGGGGCAATCGAAGCCGCCGGGCTGGTTCATGCGGGCGAGGGTGGCCATGCCGGACACGGCGACATGCTGCTCCACCAGCGCGCTGCCCATGGCCTTCAGGGCTCCCCAGCCGCCGGCGGGCTCGTGATAGGGACGGATGGTTTTCGCGATGCCCATGGGCGGCTCCCGCAGCAGGGGTGAGAGGCTCTTGCGCCCGTCTTGCGCGACGGCGCGCGTTCCCGGTTCGGAAGTAACCGGAAGACGAGCCAATGATGACCTGCGGGGTCCGCTCCAATAAATGGGCTTCACATATGTCCGGCGCATACATTGGTATGGCGCGGCACAGTCATTCCGGAGGAAGATACGGCGACGGGAAACGGACGCGGCCTGCCCGTTGCGCGGCAGGCCGTCAATGCGCGCTGGCGATCATTTGCCGGTGATGGTGACCGTCGCGGTGAGGCCGGCGGACAGCGTGACCGACGACGGCACCGGATCGAGCGCGATGCGCACCGGCACGCGCTGGGCGAGCCGCACCCAGGTGAACACCGGGTTCACCGTGGCAAGGCCGGAGACATCGGGCGCCACATTGGGGATGGCGATGCCCCGGCCGATGCCGGTGACATGCCCGGTGAGCGGCGCGCCATAGGCCATCAGCGCGACCTTCGCCTTGTCACCCATGTGGATGCCGGAGAGGACCGTTTCCTCGAAATAGCCGTCCACCCAGAAGCTGTCGGCATCCACCACGGAGAGCGCGCGCTGGCCGCTGATGCCGTAGTCACCCACCTGGGTGAGCAGGTTCGTGACATAGCCGTTCACCGGCGAGACGATGCGCGTGCGGCTCAGATTCAGCTTCGCCTGGTCGCGGTCGGCGAGGGCCTGCTGATAGACCGCCACCGCCATGTCCGCCGAGGCCGCGAAGCTCTCCTTTTCCTCCTGCGAGGCGGCGATGGCGCTGAGTTTTGTCCGCCGCTCGGCTTCCGCTTTTTTGTTCTCTAGGTCGGCCTTTGCGCGGGCCACGGTAGCCTCGGCGTTGGCGAGGGCGATCTGGTAGTCGGAAGGCTCGATGACCATCAGCAGGTCGCCCTTATGGACGAACTGGTCTGCCTTCACCGGCAGTTCCACGATGCGCCCCGAGATCTGCGGCGCGACGGTGACCACATAGGCCCGCACGGTGCCGTCGCGGGTCCAGGGCGTGGTCATGTAGGTCTCCCACATGCGCCATCCCAGAACGCCGGCGACGCCGACGGCGGCGAGGGTCACAAGTACCCGCGCGAGGCGGGGCAACAGGGAAGCGCGCTTCCCGGCGGGCATTTCGATGGCGCTCATGAGCGGGCTCCCATGGTCAGCACGGTGAGGGACAGCACGATCACGTAGATCGCGAGGTTGAAGAGGGCCGGGTGCCACACCGCCCGCGACAGGCCGATGCGGTTGCCGAGCAGCGTGAGCGGCATGGTGATGAGCCATGCCACCGCCATCATCGCCACGAAGGGCGAGACCAGCACGCCGAGGAGATCGAGTTCCGAGAACATGGGGCGGCCCCGTCCTTGATGATCTAGCCGAGGTGGGTGCGCCGACGGCCCGTTGCCTGCAAAAGGTCCGAGCACGTAACGAGCGCGTCCGTGATGATGGCCACCTGCGCGCGCGCCGGAGCGCAGACCGGCGCCTCTGTGGCCGGCAGCCCTGGCCGCTCAGCCAGCACGCGCTCCAGGTCGCCGAAGGTGATGCGCGCTGCGCTCGGGCACCCCGCCGCTAGCTCGGCACCGGCACGGGTGAAAAGCCGGGACTCGATTTCGCCCGCCACCGCGTCGCGCAGGGCGATCAGGGCACGCCCCAAGGCGAACAGCCGCACCAAAGCCGCCGCCTGCTCGTCCGTCGCCTGCGGCGGCAGGTCTTCGACACGGCGGGTCATCACCGCCGTCCAGCGCGCGCCGTCAAGGGGCTCGGGCTCCGCCGCGAGCCTGCGCAGGTCGCGGACCGAGAGCGCAAGGAGGCGCCGCGCCTGCACCTCTGGCGACAAGCCCGGGATGACGATGAAGAAGAGAAGTCCGATGATATTTCCCAGGATGATCGTCAGCGCGATGTTGAAGAATGAGGACGCATCATAGGAAATCGGATTGCCGACCCCGAGCAGGGGAAGGCAATTGACGGACATGGCCAGGAACACCGGCGTGTGCCAGCCACCCGCCTGCATGAAGCCGACCGGCACCATGACGAGCGCCAGCATCCCCGCGAGCTGCGGGAAGGTTGAGATGGCGGGCATCACACCGAAATAGAGCACGCCGCCGATGACCGTCATGAGCACGGAGCCGACGGTGAAGTCCGCGGCGAGCACGCGCGCCTGAGCGCCGGCCGGAGCGAAGATCAGGGCGGCGATCGCGACGAAGGCGATGGCCAACGGGCCATTCGGCCAGGCGGTGACGATGGCGAACACAGCCGCCGCAGCGACCGCCGCGAAAACGCGAAAGCCGCTGAGAAGGGGCGGAAGCGGATCGCCGATCACCACCGCCCACGCCGGAGACGTCCGGCGCGGGGCGCCCGCGCCGATGAGCAGGGCGACGCTCACGGCGATCGCCTCCAGGCAAAGGACGACGTCGCGGGTCGCGTCCGTCAGGATGCTTGCCCTGGCGTTGCCCTCGGGGACGGCCTTGAGAGCCCGAAGCGCCTCTGCGCAAGCGTCGCGGAGGCGTGCCGGGTTTTGCCGGAGATCGGCCGGGTCCAGTTGCGACAGCACCATGTCGAGGCGAGAGCGAACCTCGTCCGCCCCTCGGCGGGCCGCGTCGTGCTCCAGCGCGATTGTCTGCCAGCCGACCACCGCAGTCATGAGGCGCCTGCCGGCCTCGCGCAGATGGCCGCTTCTCGACCGCAGGTAAGGGAAATCCGCCATTGCGGCGTCCGCTGCGGCCTGAAGCTGGCCCAGTTTCTGCGCGATGACCCGAGGGCCGACGCGGGGTTCGTGCCGATCCTCAGGCAGGGCGAGTGATACGCGGAATCCCTGGACCAGACGGCTGGCGAGGTCTTCGAGAAGAACCGCAAACGCCCGGCGCGCGCTGCCGAAGTCGGTGAGACCGACGACGAAGAGGGTCGATCCGATGCCGATGCCGATTTCGCTGACCCGGACCAGGGAGAGGAAGAAGGCCGACGTCGGATCGTTGATCGTGTCCGCGAAGATCACCGCTGCGGTAAAGCCGGCCAGCGCAGCCGCGTAGGACGCGAAGTTCCGGAGCACGACGACAGCGATGCCACACAGGCCGCACCAGACGGCGAGGCCGAAGGCGAGGCCGTAGCGGTCCTGCGCAAGGAGGCCCAGCATCGTGACCATGGCCAGCGCGCCGACGATGGTTCCGATGATCCGCCAGCGCCCCTTCTGAAGCGACGTGCCGAGGTTCGGCTGGCAGACAATGGCGGCGGTGGTCGCCGCCCAGAAGGAATTCTGAAGCTCCAGAGCATAGGTGATGTAGAGCGCAAGACAAACCGACGCGGCGAGTCGCAGCCCGAACACCAGCCGGGGCATGGAGGCGCGAGCGAGCGCCCGCAGGTCTGCGAAGAGCGCCGCCGCTTGGGTGTCGAGACTGTCGTGGGAGAGGGAGCTCATCGCCGTCGTGCCTGCCGAGCCGAAAGGGGCTGTGTTCAGCATAGGCATGGGCAGGACGCGGAAAATTATACGCGGGGAAACCGGGACCTACCTTCGTTTGCCCCAGTCCACCTTATTCCAGCGAACGCCCCAGCCGCTGGCCGTATTGGACGATGGCGGCGCCCACCGGCAGGCGGGCAGCGGCGTAGGCGGCGAGGGCGGCGTCCATGTCCGGCGTCGCGGCCAGCGCGTCGCGGAGCGCGAAAGCATCGCCCGCGGCTTTCGCCACGCCCATGGCGGTGTGCGGGCGGGCGACGAATGCCGCATCGCCCATCAGCGCGATCCGGCCCGCCACCATCTGCGGCGGCGCGTAGTCGAAGATGGCGTGGAGGAAAGGGCGGGGCTCCGTCGCCACCATGGCGGCGAAGGATGGCGGCAGCAGGCGGGCGGCATCCGCCTTCATCGCGTCGGCGACCTCAGGGCGCACGCGGCCCGGCGCGAGGGAGAAGGGGCGGCGGGCGCCGTCCACGTCGGTGAGCACGTCACCGAGCGCATCCTCCGAGTAGCGCCGGTACCAGACCCAATTGTAGCGGCGCCGGCCGGGGGCTGTGGAGCCGTCCGGGCCGGGCACGAGATAGCCGAGGATGTGCGAGCCGGGCATCTCGTAGAATGCGAAGCGATCGAACAGCTGTTCGGCCGCCGCCGCGGGCACCTCGGCCTCTGGAATGAGCCCGCGCCAGGTGGCGTAGCCCACGTAGGTAGGGCGCGACTTCGGGCCGTTGACGGCGCCGCGCAGGGTCGAGCCTACCCCGTCTGCGCCGATCACGAGATCCGCCCGCTCCCCCCGGCCATCCGCATAGGTCACGCGGGCGCCGTCCGGCTCCTGCGCCACGGAAACGGCCGGCCGGTCGATGTGGTAGCACGCGTCCGGCAGGAGCTGGCGGAAGGTACGGAACAGCACGTCCCAGGAGAGCTGGGTCTGGGGCGTGTGCTGGCGGTGGATGATGGCGCCGGCCCGGTCGAGATAGATCCGCTCATGGGCCGTCACGCCCACATGCGCGAGGTGCTCCACGCCGATTTCGCGCAGGATGTCGAACACCTCGCGCTGGGCGACGAGGCCGGCGCCGCGCCCCTCAAGGCCATGCACCGAGCGTTCGCTCACGTGCACGTCGAAGCCGGCGCGGTGGAGCAGCACAGCGGCGAACAGGCCGCCGATGGAGCCGCCGACGATGAGGATGCGCGGCGCCATGGCCAGTCTCTCTGAGGTCAGACGATGAAATCGATGACGCCGCCATCGACGCGCAGGGCGGCGCCGGTGGTGGCGGAGGCGAGTGGCGAGGCGATGTAGACCGCCATGTTGGCCACCTCCTCCACGCTCGCCGGCCGCTGGATGATGGAGCTCGGCCGGTGCGCCATAACGAAGTCGGCGCCGGCCTGCTCCAGCGTCTTTCCGCCCGCCACCTCATCCTGCAGCATGGCCGCGACGCCCTCCGAGAGGGTGGGGCCGGGCAGGATGGAATTCACCGTCACGCCCGTTCCCGCCATGCGCTTGGCGAGGCCGCGCGCGAGGGAGACGTCGGCCGTCTTGCTGACGCCGTAGTGGATCATGTCCGCCGGGATGTTGAAGGCGGATTCCGAGCCAAGGAACAGCATGCGCCCCCAGCCACGCGCCGCCATGCCCGGCAGATAGGCGCGGGCGAGGCGCACGCCGGACATGACGTTCACCGCCCAGTGGCGGTCCCACACAGCGTCGTCGGTCTCGAAGAAGTCGGACGGCTGGAAGATGCCGAGATTGTTGACGACGATGTCGAACGCCGGCTCCGCCGCCACCAGCGCGGCGGCGCCTTCGGCGGTGCCGAGGTCGATGGCCCGGCCCCGCGTGGTGCCGCCGATGCGCGCCACGGCCTCGGCCACCTTCGCCTCGGATCGCCCGTTGACGACCACCGCCGCGCCGGCCAGCGAAAGCCCTCTGGCGATGGCAAAGCCGATGCCTTCGCTCGACCCCGTGACGAGGGCGGTCTTGCCGGAAAGATCAATGATCATGGCCGTCTCCTGTGGGTGCGCGATCAAGCGGGCGCGCGTCGTCATCATCCGCACCCTTCGGGGGCAAGATGTGGCGGGCCCGGCGCCTCATCTTCCGGAAATGCACGCGCGGCGCGCCGGACAAACGGAAGTATGAGGCGGCCAAGCCTATGGCCGATTTCGCCCGGCGCAGACCCTCGACACTCTCGCAGCCGACATTGGACATCCGCGACGCAGAGGGATGAGGCCATGGCCGATCCGCACGACGCTTCCGCACCCGCCCTGCTCCAGCCGGGGCAGGCCGCGCCCGACTTCACCTTGCCGGCGACGCCGGACCAGATGCTCTCCCTCTCGGACCTCAGGGGCGCACCGGTGATCCTCGCCTTCTATCCGGCGGACTGGAGCCCGGTCTGCGGCGACCAGATAGGCCTCTACAACCAGATGCTGCCGGAGTTTCATCGCGCCGGCGCGCAGCTGGTGGGGATTTCGGTGGACGGCGTGTGGTGTCACGCGGCCTTCGCCGAGGCGCGCAAGCTGCATTTTCCGCTGCTGGCCGATTTCGAGCCCAAGGGCGGGGTGGCGCGCCGCTATGGCGCCTATCGCACGGCGGAGGGCGTCGCCCAGCGCGCGCTGTTCGTGCTCGATGCCGGCGGCATCATCCGCTGGAGCTATCTCTCGCCGCTCGGCCTCAATCCCGGCGCGGACGGCATTCTCGATGCGCTCGACGCGCTCGCCCCCACCCAGAAGCCCCAAGGAGCGCAGGCATGACCCGCCGTCTTCCCCCCGTGAGCGCCACCGACAATGTGTCCGGCCCTGCCGATGCGCCGGTGACGCTGATCGAGTATGGCGACTACGAATGCCCCTATTGCGGCGAGGCCTACCCGGTGCTCAAGGCCGTGCAGGCGGCGATGGGTGCGCGGCTGCGCTTCGTGTTCCGCAATTTCCCGCTGACGGAGATGCACCCCCACGCGCTCAGGGCCGCGCAGTTCGCCGCCGCGGCCGCCGCCTCCGGCGTCTTCTGGGCCGCCCATGACATGCTCTACGAGCATCAGGACGCCCTCGATATGGCGAGCCTCACGGCCTATGGCGACGCGCTCTGCATCGAGCGCCGCGTGCTGCAGGCGGCCTTCCAGGGCCGGTACGACGCCATCATCCAGCAGGACTTCGTGGGCGGCGCGCGGGCCGGCGTGAACGGCACCCCGTGCTTGTTCATCAACGGCATCCGCTACGACGGCCCGCGTGACACACAGAGCCTGATCCATGTGCTCGAGCAGGCCGCCGCCACCGCCGAGATGAACGCTCCGGCCTGAGCCCGCATGCGCCCGCCCGAGGAGGCCCCCATGATCTTCAAGCAGACATCCACCCTGGGGCGCCCCGGAGCGCCCGATCTCGCGGCCGCGCCGCAGCCCGGCACCCTGGGCTTCGGCGCGACGCTGGCCATGGCCACGGCCGCCGGCCTCGCGGTGGCGAACATCTATTACAATCAGCCCATGCTCGAACTGATCGAGCAGGATCTGCCGGGCGCCCTGACGGGCGCCATCCCCACCGCCACTCAGCTCGGTTACGCCATCGGTCTCGTGCTGCTCGTTCCGCTCGGCGACCTCGTGGAGCGGCGGCGGCTGATCGTGGTGCAGTTCGTGCTGCTCGCGGCCGCGCTGGTGCTGGCGGCGGTGGCGCCCACGGCGCTGCTGCTGGTGGCCGCCTCGCTGGTGGTGGGGCTCGCCTCGACGGTGGCCCAGCAGATCGTGCCCCTCGCCGCGCATTTCGCCGCGCCGGAGAAAAGGGGCGCGACGGTGGGTACGGTGATGGCCGGCCTGCTCACGGGCATTCTCCTCAGCCGCACGGTTGCCGGCTTCGTCGCCTCCCATGGGGGCTGGCGCGAGATGCTGTGGCTCGCGGCGCCCATGGCGCTGGCCGGCGCGGTGCTGATGGCGGTGACGCTGCCGACCAGCAGGCCGGAGCAGCGCCTGAGCTATCACCGGCTGCTGCATTCCGTGTGGCAGCAGTGGCTGGATTTTCCTGCGCTGCGGCTCGCGGCGATCACCCAGGCGGCGTTGTTCGCGGCCTTCACCGTGTTCTGGACCATCCTCGCCTTCCGCCTCGCCGAGCCGCGCTTCGGCTTCGGCGCCGAGGTGGCGGGCCTGTTCGGCCTCGTGGGTGCGGTCGGCATCCTCGCCGCGCCGCTGGCCGGCCGGTTCGCCGACAAGCGCGGCCCTCAGCTGGCGGTGCTGGTGGGCGCCATCGTCACCCTCGCCGCGTGGGTCGTGTTCGGCGCATGGGGCTCGCTCGCGGGGCTGATCGTCGGCGTGATGCTGCTGGACTTCGGGATGCAGAGCGCTCTCGTTTCCAACCAGCACATCGTCTTCGCCTTACGGCCGGAGGCACGGTCGCGGATCAACACGGTGCTCATGAGCGCCATGTTCCTCGGTGGATCCCTCGGCTCGGCCACGGCGACGCTCGCATGGGGTGCGGGCGGCTGGTTTCTGGTGTGCGTGCTGGGGACGGCGTTCGCCGCCTTCGCCGTCGCCCTCCAGCTTCTGGCAGCCCGCAGCCGCCGGTCTGATCCTGCGCACTGAACCAGCTTCGACTGCACCAAGGTAGACGAGGCTCCGCCACGCGCGGGGTCTTGTCGCGCCTCCTCGCGCGCCGCTGCCGTGTGGCCGGCGCGGCCTGTGCGCCACAGACTTCCGCGCCCCCGGCCCCGTGTCTGGCGCTCGCCGCCGCGGCGCTCCTTATCCTCCTGCGGGGGATCGACCTGCCGCCGACGCGGTGGACGCGGCGCCGGAGCGCGAGACCCGGGCGGCGGTCCTGAAGGCGGCCCTCGACGCCCTCGCCGACACGGCCGGGACGCAGAAGGCCGATGCCGGCGCGCCGCCGGTCGCATGATCGTCGCCGAGCGATACCAGCACCGACTGAATCAGCTGCAGCCGTAGGCGACGATGTCGGAGCCGTCGCCTGGCCGGAGAGGCGCATGTGTCTCCTTTGCATCCAGGCCGAGCGCCGGTCCATCCTCCGCCTCGTCCGGCACGGGCGCCTTCCCATCGATCTGTCGCACAAGCTGCTACGGGAGACCGAGGCCGAGGGGCGCCCTCCCAGTCGGCTTGGTATGGCCAACGGCTGGGGTTGAGGCGGAGAAGTAAACGGACGTATAGGCGGGCAAAACAACGATATTCGTGAGATGAATTTCAGTTCGATATCGAGTCTGGTCTGGAAGATGTAAAACATAATCATCAACAACCGAGGAGTTTCCCATGTCCACCAATTCGAAGTTCATCATGGCGTTCGGTGCTCTCGCCTTCATGGTGGCCGGTGCTGCCGGCACCGCCCGCGCGGACACCAGCTTCCCCACCGAGGCACGCGGCGAGACTGCCTTCTTCGATGCTCGGCCCGGCGTCGTCGTCCAGCCGCTCGACATCTTCCAGGTGCCCCCCGCGGCCAGGCTGCGGGCCCTGAACTCCGCCCGCCCGTTCATCGGCCAGCCGGCCCAGCCCGACGCCCACTGGGGGCCGGCCCAGGATGCCACGTCCCCGGGGGCGTGAGCCTTCCGCCAGGCAACGGAATGACGAGGCCGGCGCCCTCAGGGCCGCCGGCCTCTTCGCGTTGGGGGCGCTCCGGTTCCGGAAGCCTTCCGCTTGATCGGTCGCGGGGCGCAGCGCGCGCAAAAAAAAGGCCCGCCGGGCGTGGCCGGCGGGCTGAGGCGGGGAGGAAGGGGATTTCAGTTCGAACGGGTCGCTTCGAAGAGGAACCACACGCGGCGCTCGGCCTCGTCGATCCAGACCTCGATGAGGCTGGTGGTGGCGACGTCATTGTAGTTCTCGCAGACCACGTGGGCTTCGCGCAGGAAGGTGACGAGGCGCTTGTTGTCATCGGCCAGCTCGGCCAGCATGTCCTCGGCGGTCACGAAGGCCGCATCGTTGTCGGCGAGGCGCTGGAGGCGTGCGATGTGGCCCACGGAGCGCAGCGTCGTGCCGCCCACCTTGCGGGCGCGCTCGGCGATGGCGTCGGTGGTGGCGAAGATCTGATCGCCGTGCTCGTCCAGCAGGAGATGGTAGTCGCGGAAATGCGGGCCGGACATGTGCCAGTGAAAATTCTTCGTCTTCAGATAAAGCGCGAACATGTCCGCCAGAAGAACGGTGAGGGCGCCAGCAATGTCCCTGGTGGCGTCTTCGCCCAGATCGGTTGGGGTCCGCAGGGGCGCCTGCTGGCGCAGCTTCGCAATGGTCTTGTCCATGATGGTCGTCCTTTTTGAAAGGCGCGGGAGGCGGTCGCTGGGCCGCGATGCCCGGGCGACGTCTCGGGTCACGAGGGTCACCATAGGACCGGGGGACGGGCGAAAGAATTGGGCGCTCGTTTGTCCGCATCATACGTGGGTATGGGGCATTGCGTGCGTGCTGGCGCGTGCGCGCGATCCCGCGCGGGGCCGCCGCCGCGTGGAGCCAGGGGCAAAACGAAGGGGAGAACGACAGGGGTGGCGCGGGGCGCGCCAGCGCTTCAGCGCCGCGCAGAGGCCTGCAGCGCGCGATCGATGCAATCGATCATTTCGTTGCCGTCGAAGGGCTTGGCCAGGAAGCCGAACGCGCCGGCCTCATCCACCTGCCGGCGGATGCGCTCTTCGGGGAAGGCGGTGATGAAGATAACCGGGACCGGATCGCCTTCGGCGCGCAGCCGGGTCTGAAGCTCGACGCCGCTCATGCCCGGCATCTGGACATCGGTGATGACGCACGCGGTCCGGCTGCGCTCCGTGGACCCAAGGAAATCCTCGGCGGACGCGAAGGACCGCGCGCCGAATCCAAGGGAGCGGACGAGACTTTCTGTGGCAATGCGAACGGACTCATCATCATCGATGATGGTTATGGTTGGAGCGCGTGACACGCGGGGCACCTCAACGTGCAATCATTCGGCACGGATGACGCGCCGGTTCGACCCTGTATAGCCTGCCGCCCGCCCAAGCCGTAATCATACAGACGTTTGCAAATTTAGCTTTTTGCACTCGGCCCCAGCGCCTCCGCCATGCGGACGAGGTCGGCGAGGGAATGAGCCTCCATTTTCCGCATGACGTTACCGCGATGAATCTTCACGGTAATCTCGCTCAGGCCCACCTCGGCGGCGACCTGCTTGTTCATCAGGCCGGAGGTGACGAGGGCCATGATCTGCCGCTCGCGCTCGGTCAAGGTATCGTAAAGGGCGCGCAGCTTCGAGGAGGAGGCGCGCTCCGCGCGGCGGCCGCGGTCGATCTCGATGGCGGCCGAGACCGCGTCCAGCATGTCCTGATCGCGGAACGGCTTGGTGAGGAAGTCCACCGCGCCGGCCTTCATCGCCCGCACGCTCATGGGAATGTCGCCGTGACCGGTCATGAAGATGATCGGCAGGTCGAGATCCGAGCGCGCCAGCTGCGCCTGGAAGTCCAGCCCGCTCACGCCCGGCAGGCGGATGTCCAGAACGAGACAGCGCGGCGCATCCGGCAGCTTGGCGGCCAAAAGCTCGGCGGCGGAGGCAAACAGCGCCACCTCGAGCCCGATGGAGCGGAACAGGCTGGACAGCGCCTCACGCAGGCTGGCGTCATCGTCCACGACGATCACGACGGGGGCGCTCGGGGGCGGCGTCGGGCGGGTCAGCGGTCGATTGGTCACGGGCGGGTGTCCCTGGGGTTGGAAGCGGCTGCGGGGCCGGGAAGCGGCAGCGTGAGGGTGAAGCACATGCCGCCCCCGGCGTTGGGCGCGGCGGTGATCCGGCCGCCGTGGGCCTGCGCGATGGAGCGGGAGATGGAGAGGCCGAGGCCCATCCCATCCGCCTTGGTGGATACGAAGGGCGAGAACAGCGTGGCGAACATGTCCGGCGCGATGCCCGGCCCCGTGTCGCGCACGCAGATGGTCAGCTCCGTGTCGCCTTCCGTAGGCCAGGGCGGCGTGGCGAGCGCGGTGGCGATATGCAGCACGCGCCGGTCCTCGGCAACCTCGTCCATGGCCTGGATCGCGTTGAGCACCAGATTGATGAGCACCTGTTGCAGCTGGATGCGGTCGCCTTCCACGGGCGGCAGGTCGGGGCTGAGGGCGAGATCGAGCCGGATGCGGTGGCTCGACAGCTCCCGCTCCAGCAGCAGCATGCAATCCTGCACCAGCTCGGCGCTGGCAAGGGCCTGGCGCACCGGCTTGCCGCGCCGGGCGAAGGCGCGCAGCCGGTCGATCACGTCGCTGGCACGGCGGGCGTTGGCGATCATGCGGGTGACGGAGGCTTCCGCCTCGTCGAGGTCGGGCGGCGCGCGGCGCAGCCACCTCAGGCCGGCCTCGCCGTTGGTCACCACGGCCGCGAGCGGCTGGTTGACCTCGTGGGCGATGGAGGCGGTGAGTTCGCCCATGGTGCTGACGCGGGTGACATGGGCAAGGTCGCTGCGGACCTGGTGCAACTCCTGCTCCGCTTTCTGCCGCTCGGTGATGTCGTGGTTGGTCTCCATGGTGCCCATGGGCCGCCCGCGCGCGTCGCGCTGGAGCGACCAGCGGCTGGTGCAGACCAGCTGGCGCCCGTCGCGCGCGGTCTGGACGATCTCGCCTTCCCATTGCCCGGTGTCCAGCAGGGTGCGCATGATGTCCGAGCGCGGGGTCTGGAAGGTGGTCTTCAGCAGCGCGCCGGCCTGCTGGCCCACGGCCTCGGCGCGGTTCCAGCCGTAAAGCCGCTCGGCACCGCGGTTCCAGTAGACGATCGTGTCGGCGAGGTTCCGCACGAAGATGGCATCGTGGGAGAGGTCCAGCAGCGCCGCCTGTTCCTTCAGCACGCCCGTCGCCTCCTGGTTGCGCAGCGACAGAAAGGTGGTGACGGTGATGGCGGCGACGCTGACGAAGCATCGCATCGTTGAGGAGATGTTGTAGTCCGTGGCGTGGATGATGACGAAGCTCAGCATCGTGAGCATGACGCAGGCCGCTGCCACGACCAGTAGCCCCGTGCGCTTGAACAGGCTCGCGCTCAGGGTCACCACGACCACGTAGAGCACGGCGATGGCCATGTCGAGCGGCGAGAGCGTATCCGCCAGGAAGATCGCGAGGCACAGCAGCCCCACGAGGAAATAGCCGGTCCGCCCCCGGGCGGGGGAATCCGCGCTGTTGCTTGACACGGGACCGGCCAGACCAGACATCATGTCCTCGAGAGTTCGGCCTGCGCGCGGCGATCCGCCGTAACGCAGGGGCCGGATGCCCGGTGTAGGGCCACCGGTCGCCCGGCATCGTGCTTCGGTATCACCGACACATACCTCGATCTTGCCAGTTCAAACGGCGCCTTTGCCGGCTCGCGAGGCGGTAGTGCAGCAAAAATGGGCGGCCATCTCAAGCCCACCAAACGCAAAGTCTAGGCACCTATACCAAGGTATGCCCGCGGCGACCCGATCATATGAGCCGCGAACCCCAAGTAGAATGGAGCAAGAGACGTGGGTGGCCGATGCTGATCTCCAGTCGGCGAGACGCAAGTCTTTCCGCCGAACGGCACTTCAGCACTCGGGGTCTTCAGCATGTCGTTCCATGCCGCGCCGTCCGCCGCAGCCACCGCGATCCCGGCGGAGAACCATGCAGGCCTCGACGCCGAGGTCCGCCGCCTCGGGCTTCTCGCCCCGCTTCCCGCCGCGAACGGTCGGGCGACGCCACACCATCCGCCGCACGCGGCGCCGAAGCCCGCGCGGGTCGGCTGCGGACTGGTGGCGTGGCGCCTCAAGCGCGTGCTCGCCTTCATGGAGGAGCAGTATGGCGAGACCGTCACGCTCGCCGACATGGCCCGCGTTGCCGGCCTCAGCCGGATGCACTTCGCCGCGCAGTTCCGCATCTCGACGGGCGTCAAGCCTCACGAATACCTGCTGCGGCTGCGGGTGGAGCGCGCCCAGAAGATCATGCTGGAGAGTGACGAGCCGCTGGCGCAGGTCGCTTTAAGCGTCGGCTTCCAGACCCAGGCCCATTTCACGACCGTGTTCCGACGCTTCGCCTCCACCACACCGCATCGCTGGAGGTCGGAGCGGATGGCCCGCGCCCCGCGCGCCGGTGCCATGGCCCCGCATACCCTCGGGCCGGCGCGCGAGGCCTAGGAGCGCGTTTCCGGCGCTGCATTTCCGGCTCTGCTGTCGCTTAACGATCCGATTTTGAACGAGCAGAGGCCGGTGCGGGTACGCACCGGCCTTTGGTCGTTACCCGCTGCCTCCTGTTCGGCAGGGGTCCCCCGCCCGGATCGCGGTTCATACCCTCGTATACTGATCTATCGAAGCAGATGAGAATAATAAATCACAGAATAGTTTTCGTCTTGGCGGGCGACTTCTAAATTCATCTCATCAACAACGGAGTGCTTGCCATGTCCATCAAGTCTGCTGTCCTCGCCGCCGGTGTCGCCGTGGTGCTCGTCTCGTCCATGGGTTCGGCTTTCGCCGACCCGACCGTCCAGAAGGAGAACATGGAGCAGTATGCGGTCTCCGCACAGGGGAGCCTGACCCCCACCTCCCCGGCGGCCGTGGCCCGCGAGCAGCGCCGGCTCGAGCGTCCCAGCGCCTTCGGCACCCCCGGTCCCTATTATGTCTCCGAGCGCCCCTTCGAGATCGGCAGCGCCCAGTCCGGCCCCGCCCACGACGCCGACGACAATTGATCGGCGCCATCCTGAAAGCAAAAAGGGGTCGCCTCGGCGACCCCTTTTCTTTTGCGCGGATGGGTCCGACCCGGGTCTCAGTCGACCTTCAGCGGCGCGTTGTCGCTGTCCAGGAACTCGACGGTGGTGAACACCAGTTCGGTGTCCCCGATGTTGGTGAGGTCATGCATCATGAACTCGCCCGGGCCGAAATGGTGGTGCTTGGTGTCGCCGGCCTCATAGGTCACCTCGGCGACCCGTCCGTCGGCATAGTGGGAGCGGGCGCGCCCGCCGGTCACCGCCGTCCAGAAATAGTCGAGCACATGGGTATGGAAGCCGATGCGCTCGCCGGGCTTCAGCGCGAGATGCCACACCCGCACCCGGTCGCTCTGCGAGACGAGGCGGCTGCCGACGCGGCCGTTGCCTCGGCTGGCATGCAGGTCAGCCCGCTGGGCCTCCGGCCAGTCGCGCGGGGCCTCGATGGTGGCGAAGGTGGCATTGGTGGCGATGTTCATGTCGTTTCTCCCTGTCTGTCTGGTGTTTCAGTCCACCGCGAAGCCGGTCTGCGCGCGCACGTTCTGGGCGGCGAAGGCGGCGCGCACGCGCTCGGCCGCCGTGCTGCGATCCGCCAGCGAGACGAGGATCGAGACGAGGAAGGCGAGCGGCACGGAGAACAGCGCGGGGTTGTCATAAGGGAAGGGCGCGGGGCCGAGCTTCAGCGTGGTCGTCCACACGCTCGGGCTTAGCGCCACGAGCACGAGGGCGACCACGAGGCCCGTCACCGATCCGGTCACGGCGCCGCGCGTGGTGAGGCCCGGCCAGGACACCGACAGCACGATGACGGGGAAGTTCGCGCTCGCCGCGATGGCGAAGACGAGGCCCACCATGAAGGCGATGTTCTGGTTCTCGAACAGGAGCCCCAGGGCCATGGCGAGCAGGCTGATGACCACCGCCGCCGCCTTGGAGACCCGCACCTCCTCCTGTTCCGAGGCCTTGCCGCGCCGGATGACGCGGGCATAGAGATCGTGGCTCGCCGCCGACGCTCCTGCGATGGTGAGGCCCGACACAACCGCGAGGATGGTGGCGAACGCGACCGCCGAGATGAAGCCGAGCAGAACCGAGCCGCCGAGCGCGTTGGCGAGATGCAGCGCCACCATGTTGGTGCCGCCCACCACCGCGCCGGTCGCGTCCTTGAAGCTGGGGTCCGACATCACGAAGGCGATGGCGCCGAAGCCGAGCACGAACAGCAGCGTGTAGAAGACGCTGATGAAGCCCGTCGCCACCAGCACGGAGGTGCGCGCCTGCCGGGCATCGGCCACGGTGAAGAAGCGCATCAGGATGTGCGGCAGTCCGGCGGTGCCGAACACGAGGGCGACGCCCAGCGAGATGGCGGAGATGGGGTCCTTCACCAGCCCGCCCGGCGCCATGATGGCCATGCCCTTGGGGTGCAGCGCGGCGGCGCGAGCGAACAGCGCCTCCAGGCTGAAGCCGAAATGGCCAAGGATGAGCAGGGACATCACCACCGAGCCGGTGAGCAGCAGCACCGCCTTGATGATCTGCACCCAGGTGGTCGCCAGCATGCCGCCGAAGGTCACATAGGCCATCATCAGCAGGCCCACGAGGCCCACCGCCACCCAATAGGGCAGGCCGAACAAGAGCTCGATGAGCTTTCCGGCCCCCACCATCTGGGCGATGAGATAGAGCAGCACGATGACCAGCGTGTTGGTGGCTGCTACCACCCGCACCGGCACTTCCGCGAGGCGATACGCCGCCACATCGGCGAAGGTATAGCGCCCGAGATTGCGCAGCGGCTCGGCGATGAGGAACAGGATCATCGGAAAGCCCACGAGGAACCCGATGGCGTAGATCATGCCGTCATAGCCGGACGAGTAGACCAGCGCTGTCACCCCCAAGAAGGTCGCGGCGGAGGTGTAGTCGCCGGCGATGGCGAGGCCGTTCTTGAAGCCGCTGAGGCCGCCGCCGGCCGCGTAATAATCCTGCGCGCCGCCGGTGCCCTTGCGGGCCGCCCACCAGGTGACGCCGAGGCTCACCGCCACGAACAGCAGGAAGAGGGTGATCGCCACCGGATTGATGGGCTGGCGCGCGCCGCCTTCGATGGCGCCGGCCGCAACGGCGGGCTTCGCGGCGAAAGCCAGCATGATGGCGGCGAGCGCCGCGCGGTTGAGCCGAGGCCGTTTCATTGCACGTCCTCCCGGAGGTTCTGGGTGAGGCGGTCGAAGGTGCGGTTGGCGACAGCGACATAGATCGCCGTCAGCACGAAGCCGAGGCCGAGCAGGCCGACGCCGGCGACGATGCCCCAGGTGGAGACCGCATCCGGCAGCACCGGCGTGCCGAGGGCGCTGGGCTTCAGCGCCACGGTGAGGATGTAGGCGAAATAGAGCGTCGCCATCAGCGCGGCCATGGAGAGGCCCAGCCGGGCACGGATGGCGGCGAGGCGGCGGAAATTGGGGTTCTGCCGGATCGCCTCGATGCGCGCGGCCGCATCGCGGGGCCGCGCGTGTGGGCGAGGGGGGAAGGCTCCATCGGGTTTCATGCGGCAATCCCCGTGGCGACGGCGGTTTCGCTCATCACCGCCTCGGGGTGGCGGTGCCGTTCGGCGCGGGCGCGCTGCTCCTCGTCGAGGATCTGCGCCTGCATGTAGGCGCCGAGATGCCGGGCCCGCTGCACCACCGCGCGGCCGAAGGCGAGGCGCTTGGCCTCGAAGGCGGCCAGCGCCGCTTCCACGTCCGTGCCATCTGCAAGCGCGTCGGCGAGGGCGGCGGCATCGGCGGCGGCCTTGGTCACGCCCATGCCCACATGGGGGCGCGCGACGAAGGCGGCATCGCCCAGGATCACGACATGGGGCGAGAGGCGCAGGCGCGGGCTCTCCAGATCCTGGATCGCCTGGAGGAAGGGCTGCTGCGTGCGCTCCACCACCTCGGCGAACTGGGGAGCCAGCAGGCGGTGCGCGTCCGCCCGCATGCCCGCCACCACCTCGGGCCGGATGAGGTGCGGGGGAATGGAGAGGGGATGCCGCGTGCCGTCCACATCGGTCAAAAGCTCGGCGAGCTGACCGTCGCTGGCGGCGGGCCGGTACCAGACGAAATTGTAGCGGCGGTGGCCTTCGTCCAGCTGCTCGTCCGCGCCGGCGACGGGATAGCCGAGCATCTGCTCGCCGGGCGGCAGGCTGAAGGAGAAGTGGCCGCAGAGCGCCGCGCGGGTTTCCGCCGAGAGCGCGCTCTCCTCCACCAGCCCACGCCACGCCACATAGCCCGCATAGGTGGGCTTGGCCTCCGGCAGGAAGGCGGCGCGCACGGTGGAGAACAGGCCGTCCGTTCCCACCAGCAGGTCCGCTTCCTCCACCGCGCCGTCGGCGAAATGGGCGCGCACGCGTTCGGCACCGTCCTCGACGCGCACGAGGTTGCGGCCATGGTGGTAGCTGTCGTCCGGCAGAGCGGAGCGCAGCAGGCGGTAGAGGTGGCCCCAGGAGGTCAGCACCTGCGGCAGGTCGAGCTGGCCGGTGATGCGCCCGTCCGGCCCGAACACCCGTCTGCCGCTGACGCCCACGCCCACACGGGCCTCGGTGACGTCGATCCCGGTCTTGCCGATGACGTCGAAGAGCTCGGGATGGGTGACAATCCCCGCCCCGCGCCCGGCGAGCTCGCTGCCGATGCGCTCGAAGACGGCCACGTCCCAGCCCGCCTTGCGCAGCAGCAGCGCAGCGAAGAGGCCGCAGATGGAGCCGCCGATGATGATTGCGCGCTTGGAGCGGGCGGGGGGCGCGGCGTTGCGCGCCTGCGGCCCGGCGTTTGTGTGCATTGGCATGGTGTCCTCCCTCGGCTCCTGAGGGCGGCAGCGTCTCGCCTGTGCGAGGGCCGTCCCGCGCGAGCCTTCGTGTGGTCGCGTCGCATCGCCGGTGGCCGGTCTGTGCCGGGCTGGGCGAAGCCGTCCGATTATTTATCGGATGATAGATAGTGGCGCGGAATTTGACCGGCGTCAAATTAATTTATCAAATGATTATTTCCGGGCGGCGACCTTCTTGCGCGCGGGCTTGGCGCGGTCGATCACCGAGGCGAATGCCGCCGGGGCGCCGTTGAGGAAGGCGTTCACCTTCACATCGATGTCGGCTTCGGGATCAGCCGGAATGGGCATGCCGTAGATGAACTTGCGCACGCCGATGTAGAAGATGCCGGCGTGCAGCGACCAGATCAGCTCGATCTCTTCCTCGCTCACCGGGGCTTTCTCGTCGAGGCCGTTGGCGGCGCGGATCTCGATGACCATGCGCTCGAACAGCCGCGCGCGCAGGAAGGCGAGGTAGCGGCTGTTGAAGTCCAGCCCCTTCAGGCCGGCGAACATGAACAGCCGCACCCATTCATAGGTCTGGATGACGGCGGCATAGGCCCGATAGAAGCGCTTCAGCCGCTCCTCGATGGGGATGGAGCGGTCGGCGATGGCGGTTTCCCACTCGGCCTGCCAGCGGCTCTGGTAGACCTCCTGGTAGACCCGGTCGAGCAGCGCATCCTTGCCGGGAAAATAGCGGTAGAGCAGCGGCTGGGTGATGCCGAGCCGCTGCGCCAGATCCCGCGTCGCGCCGTCGAAGCCGAATTCGGCGAAGAAGGCCACCGCCCCCGCCACGATATCCCGCTCCCGGTCCGCGGGGGACAGGCGACGACGCTGGGGGGAGGGGGCTTTTGAGGACGGCACTGCGGACACCCGGTCTTTATCGGACGATCAATCCTAGCACGGCTCGCGTGCGATTCATCACCCTGCGACGAGATGCCGGAAGGTCAGGCGCCGTGTTCGGCCGCCGTCAGTGCACGCCCAGATGCTCCTCCAGCCGGGCCGGATCGGCCTGGAACGCGGCCGCCGGAGCCTTGTCCACCACTCGCCCGGTGCTGATGACCACCACCTCGTCGGCGAGCTTCAGGGCGAAGGCCATGTGCTGCTCCACCAGGATCACCGACAGCCCGGCGGCCCGCAGCCGGCCGACGATGGCGCCCACCTCGGCGACGATCTGCGGCGCGAGGCCCTCGGTCGGCTCGTCCATCAGCAGCACGCGCGGCGCAGTCACCAGCGCCCGGCCGATGGCCAGCATCTGCTGCTCGCCGCCGGACATGAGCCCGGCCGGGTGCCGGCGCCGCTCCTTCAGGCGGGGGAAGAGGCCGAAGATGTCGTCGTCCGTCCACGCCACCCGCCCGTCCGGCGGCCGGGCGCAGCGGGCGACGGCGAGATTCTCCTCCACGCTCAGGCTGCGAAAGATGCGCCGCCCCTGCGGCACCAGCGCGAGCCCGGCCCGGCAGATGGCCTCGGGCGAGAAGGCCGAGATATCCCGCCCGTTGAGCACGATCCGACCGCTGCGGGTGGGCAGCAGCCCGGCGAGGGCGTTCATGCAGGTGGTCTTGCCCGCGCCGTTGCGGCCGAGCAGAGCGAGGATGCGCCCCGGCGCCACCTCCAGCGACACGTCGTGCAGGATGTGGCTGTCGCCATAGAAGGCGTTCAGGCCGGAGAGCGAGAGCGCGGCATCACTGGGCAAGATAGGCCTCCCGTGTCCTCGGGTCCGCGATCACCTCCTCGCGCGTGCCGTCCACGATCAGGCGGCCGTAGTGCAGAAGGGCGATCTTCTCGGCGAAGGCGAGCGCGACATCCATGTCGTGCTCGATCATCAAGATGGTGAGGTCGCGCGGCAGCTCGGCGAGCAGCGCGCTCACCGTGCCGCGCTCCTCCTTCGACAGGCCCGCGAGCGGCTCGTCCAGCAACAGGATGCGCGGCGCCTGCGCCAGCGCCATGGCGATCTCCAGTCGGCGCTTCTCGCCATAGGAGGTCTCCGAGACCGGCCGGTCGGCGAGCGTGTCGAGCCGCACCCGCGCCAGCACCTCCAGCGCCTCGCGCCGCAGGGCCGGATCGCTCGCCACCGCGCCATAGGGCTTCCAGCGCTGCGGGCGTCCGCCGAGGAGGGCCATGATGACGTTGCCGATCACGCTCTCGCGGGCGAACAGGGTGAGGATCTGGAAGGTGCGGCCGATGCCCCGCGCCGCGCGCCGGAAGGTCGGGAGGGCCGACACGTCCTCCTCCGCGATGCGGATCTGCCCGGCGGTGGGCCTGAGATCGCCGGCGATGAGGTTGAACAGCGTGGTCTTGCCCGCGCCGTTGGGGCCGAGCAGCAGACGCCGCTCGCCCGGCGCGACGGTGAAGTTCACGCCCTGGATGACATGAAGGCCGCCGAAGCTCTTGTGTAGGTCGTCGATGCGGAGTGCGGCAGTGGGCGCGGTCACGGGCGGGCCTCCTTGACGGGGGTGGCGGGGATCGCCGTCGGCCCGCGCCGCGTGGCGAGGCGCGCGCCGAGCGTGCGCATCAGCCGCCGCGCGCCGGGCAGAAGCCCTTCCGGCACCACCACGATGATGAACAGGAAGATGAGGCCGAGCAGCGTCGGCCAGCGATCCGTATAGGCGCTGGCGACATTCTTCAGCAGCACCACCAGCGCCGCGCCGACGATGGGCCCGAAGGTGGTGCCGAGGCCGCCGGCGATCACCATCAGCACCGCTTCCGACGACACCGTGAGCGAGAGCGTGTGCGGGCTGATGAAGCGGAACAGCAGCATGTAGAGCACGCCCGCGATGCCGGCGATGCCGGCGGAGAGCACATAGGCCGCATAGCGGATGCGCCACACGTCGTAGCCCAGCGTGCTCATGCGGCGCGGCTGGTCGCGCACGCCCTGCATGGAGGCGCCGAGCGGCGAGCCGGCGAGGATGGTGACGAGCGCGAGGCAGCCGCCCGTCACCACGAGGCACAAATAGTAAAGCCCCGTGCCGTTGGCGAGCAGCCCCTGGAAGCGGGGCATGGAGATGCCGTTCTCGCCATTGGTGAGGTCCACGTAGCGGAAGGCGATGCCCCACACGATCTGGCCCAGCGCGAGGGTGATCATCAGGAAGCTCAGGCCCGAGGTGCGCAGCGCCACGAGGCCGAACAGCGCACCCGCCACCACCGAGAGGCCGACCGCCGTCGGGATCGCCGCCCAGAGCGGCCAGCCCGTGCTGGTCGTCAGCAGCGCGAAGGCATAGCCGGCGATGCCGAGGAAGGCGGCGTGGCCCAGCGAGACCATGCCGCAATAGCCGGCGATGAGGTTCACGCTCACCGCGAACAGGCCGTAGACGAGAACCTGCGTGGCGATGGAGAGATAGAACGGCCCGGGCAGGACGAGGGGAACCGCCGCCGCGCAGAGAAGGAGGATGCCGAGGGTCTTGAGGCCAGGGTTTTTCATGCGGCTTGCCTCCCGAAGAAGCCCTGGGGCCGCACGGCGAGCACCACCACCATGGGCAGGAAGAGGATGACGTAGGCGAGATCGGGCAGCAGCATCTGGCCGAACGTGTAGACGAGGCCGATGACGAGGCTGCCCGCCAGCGCCCCCGTGAGCGAGCCGATGCCGCCGAGGATGACCACCAGCAGCGCCAGCGGCAGCATTTCGGAATCAAGGCCCGGATAGACCGACATGATGGGCGCCGCGAGCGCCCCGCCAATGCCTGCGAGCCCGGCGCCGAGGCAGAACACCATGGTGAACAGGCGCGACACCGGAATGCCTATGGCCCGCGCCATCTCCCGGTCGTCCACCGCCGCGCGGATGCGGGCGCCGAGCGTCGTGCGCTCCACCAGCGCCCAGATGCCGGCGAAGGCCACCAGCGCCAGCGCCACCAGCGCCAGCCGATAGGCGGGAAAGACGATGCCGCCGAACCCCACCGCGCCGCGCAGCGCCTCCGGCGCCGGCTGGGCGATGGGATCGCCCGACCATATGAGCAGGCACTGGTCGGCGATGATGAAGGCGAGGCCGAGCGTGCCCAGCACCTGAGCCAGCTCGCGCCCCGCGAGGCGGCGGATGAGCGTGCGCTCCAGAATGCCGCCAAAGACGGCGCACGCCGCCCCCGCCGCCAGCACCGCCCCGGCGAAGCCGAGCCCCACCGCCGATGTGGCGATGTAGCCCCCCAGCATGAACAGTGCGCCGTGGGCGAGGTTCGCGACCCGCATGAGGCCGAAGATCAGGGAAAACCCGACCGCCAGCAGGAACAGTATCGCGCCGAACGCGAAGCTGTTCAGGAAACCGTTGATCCAGAACATGGAGGTCACCTCCAGGGGCCGCCGCGGGGGCGGGTGGTTTCAGTTCAGCCGCTGGGTGGGGGCGCTCATGTCGAACCAGTCGAACGGCTGGTCGCCGACGTTCACCATCACCGCCTTCACGTCGAAATAGGCGTCGAACGCCTCTTTCCCGAACTCGCGGCCGATGCCCGAGAGCTTGAAGCCGCCCCAGGGGGAAGCCGCGTCCACGCGGTGGTGGTCGTTGATCCAGACGATGCCGGCCTCGATGCGGTCGGCGACGCGATGGGCGCGGGCGATGTCGCGGGTGCGGATGGCGGCGGCGAGGCCGTAGGGACTGTCGTTGGCGATGCGCACGGCATCGTCCTCGGTGTCGAACGGCGTCACCACGGTGAACGGGCCGAACACCTCCTCCTGGAAGATGCGCATGCGCGGGTCCACGTCGGCGAAGACCGTGGGCTCCACATAGAAGCCGTGGCTGCCTTCGAGCGCTGGCGGCACCCGCCCGCCCGCCACCAGCCGCGCGCCTTCCTCTAGGCCGATGCGGGCGAAGTCGAGCACGCGCGCGCGCTGCCGCTCGGAAATCACCGGCCCCATCTGGGTCGCGGCATCGAAGGGGTCGCCGACGGCGATGGTCTTCGCCTTGGCGGCCAGCTTCTCCACGAACGCATCATAGATGGAGCGCTGCACGATGTGCCGCGCGGCGCACACGCAGGTCTGCCCGGCACCCACGAAGGCCCCGAAGGCGGCATAGTTCACTGCCTGGTCGAGGTCGAAATCGTCGAACACCACCACCGGCGTCTTGCCGCCGAGTTCGAGCGTCTGGCGCGCGAAATTGCTGGCGGCGGCGGCGCCCGCGCGACGGCCCGCTTCGGTGCCGCCGGTAAGCACCAGCTTGCGGATGCCGGGATGCTCCGACAGCGCCCGCCCGGTGACGGCGCCGGGGCCGGTCACCACGTTGAACACGCCCGGCGGCAGGCCGGCTTCCGAGAAGATCTCGGCGAGGCGCAGCGTGGTGAGCGGCGTGTATTCGGAGGGCTTCACCACCGTGGTGCAGCCCGAAGCAAAGGTGGGCGCAAGATTCCGGCAGGCAATCAGCAGCGGATGGTTGAAGGGCGTGACATTGGCCACCACCCCCACCGGCAGGCGGCGGGCGTAGGTGAGATAATCGCCCTCCACCGGGATCACATCGTCGCGCCGCGCCATGGCGAGGCCAGCATTGTAGCGGAACAGATCCGGCACGCGGGCGAGCTGGGCGCGGGTCTCGCGCACGGGCCGGCCGTTGTTCAGCGTCTCCAGCTCGAACAATTCGTCGAGATGGGCTTCCATCACGTCGGCCAGCTTGTTGACGAGGCGCGCGCGGGTGCGCACCGACATGCCGCGCCAATCCTTGGAGCGGAACGCCGCATCGGCGCTGGCGACGGCGCGGTTCACATCCTCCGCGCTCGCCTCGATGACCTGCGCGATGGTGGTGCCGTCGCGCGGGGCGGTGATGTTCATGAGGGCGCGCGGGCCGGGATCGACGCTGCGGCCGTCGATGAACAGGCCCTTGACGAGGTCGTGACGGGGCGTTCCGGCCGAAGCCGGTTCCAGGGTGAGTGCCATGTGTGTCTCCGTTGCGTCGGGATGCGGCGGTCAGCCGCCGGTCAGAGCCCAGGCGTTGCCGCCGGCGATGCGGGCGTGCGCATCGGCGGAGAGGCCGGGCACGGCATCGAGCGTGTCGAGCGCGGTCTCGTCCGCCATGTCGAAGGGAATGTCGGTTCCGAGCAGCACATGCTCCGGCCCGACGAGATCGATGAGATAGGCGAGCGCCCCGGCATCATGGGTGATGGTGTCGAAATAGAAGCGCCGGAACAGCTCCTTGGGCGAGGTCGGGATGGTCTGCGCCTCGCGCCGCACCTTCCATCCGTGGACGAGGCGGCCGATCTGGTAGGGCAGGAAGCCGCCGCCGTGGGAGAGCGCGACCTTCAGGTCGGGAAGCTCGTCCATCACCCCGCCGAAGATCAGGTCCGCCGCCATGATGGCGGTGTCGAGCGGATTTCCGGCAAGGTTCGTGAGATAGTATTTCTCGAAACCGGCCTTGGTTCCGAAGTAATAGGGATGGGTGAGGATAAGCACGCCCAGTTCCGCCGCGCGCCGCAGGACGGGGCGGAACTTCGGCTCTGAAAGCGCGGCACCGTCGATGTGGCAGCCGATCATCACCGAGCGCATGCCGAGATCGGCGACGATACGCTCGATCTCCGCCACCGCCGCATCGGGCGACTGCATGGGCAGGGTGCCCATGGGCCGCAGGCGCTGGGGCGCGGCGGAGGCGAAGTTGGCGATCTCGTCGTTGAGACGCCGCACGAACTCTACCTCCGCCTGCGGCGGAACGCGGTAGAAGAACAGGGTGGGCGAGGGCGAGATGATGGCGGCGTCGAGGCCCCGGCGGTCCAGCGCCTCGATCTTCGCTGAGGGTGTGAGAAACTCCTCGAACAGGGGATAGGCGAAGCCCTCCCGATGGGCGAGGCGCGTTGCGCCGTCCGCCCGGTCCACCCGGACGCCGAAGACATCCGCCTGGGTTTCGAGGTGCCGGATGATGGCCTCCGGCATGACGTGATTATGGGCGTCGACGATCATGGAACCGTGCTCGCAAGGGTGGGGCAGGGGTGCCGCGGGGCGGCACGCTCAGAGCTTGGTCGGCTCGCTGCGCGAGTAGACCGGCGCGGCGAGGAAGGCTTCCGGCTTGTAGGTCCAGAACTGCGAGACATTCTCGTAGGTCTTGATGACCGTGTTCATCAGCCGTCCGTCGCGACGTTCCGTCTTGCGGATATAGATGTTCTCGATGGGGTTGCCGTACGCATCGAGCCGCCACGGCCCGCGCGGATCGTCCTTGATGTCCACCTTGCGCAGAGCGTTCATGAACGCCGGCTTGTCCTCGATCCTGCCGTCCACCGCCTTCAGTGCGGCCTCGAGGGCGAGGCCGGCCGAATACGCGCCTTCGGAGTAGAAGCCCGGATCGACGCCGGTCTGCTTGCGCAGCGCATCGACGAAGCGCGCATTGGCCTCGCCGGGCAGAGCGGCCGAATACCAGCCGGCGGAGATGATGCCGATGGCCTCGTCACCCATGCTGTGCAGCACGCCCTCGTCCACGGTCGTCATGGAGCCGATGAGGGGGATTTTTCCCTTCAGGCCATACTCCGAATATTGCCGCAGGAAGCGCAGACCGTTCGCCCCGGCAAAGGCCGCGAAGACCGCATCGGGCTCGCCGATTTGCGAGATGTAGGAGCCGTAGTCCGCCACGTTGAGCGGCGCCCACAATTTCTTGACGAGGGTGCCGCCAGCCGCCTCGAATGTGCGCTGGAAACCTGACGTCTGCTCTTGGCCGAAGGCGAAATCATCGGCGATGGCGACGATTTTCTTATACTTCAGCTCACGCGCCACATAGTCGCCGAGCGGGTGGCACGGCTGGGCGGAGGTGGACGAGGTGCGCACGAACCACGGATTCAGCCGGCGCTGGGTGAGATCTTCCGCAGCAGCTGAACAGCACAGGAAGGGAACTTCCGCTTCCTGCAAGTAATCGTTGATCGCCAAGGCCTCGAAGGCCGCCACCGGCCCCACGACGACCTGCACGCCGGAGCGCTGCACCAGCTCCTGCGCCCGCGTCTTGGCGAGCGCCGGTTGGCCCCCCGTATCGGCCACGATGAATTCCACCGGACGCCCGGCGACGCGCTCGGCGCGCTCGCGCAGGAAGAGGCGGAAGCCATCCTCCATCTGCCGGCCGCCTGCGGCCAGCGCGCCGGATTTGATCGTGAGCATGCCGACGCGAATGGGCTGTTGCTGGGCCATCGCGGGCAGCGCGCCATAGGAGACGGCAGCCGCCGTCGCTCCCAGGAATCCTCTCCTTGAGAACATATAATCCTCCCGGACGATTTTTATTTATCGTTCGATCACTATTTGCATGGGAGGTGATCTGCGTCAAGGCGGTTCGCGGCGAGATGTGACGGGGCAGCGGAGGCGCCCGGGGTGGTGTGCCTCCCGCAGGCGTTGCTGGGAAGGTGGAAGTCATTAAGAAACAATGCGGCAAACAACGCCGGACGAAGCAAGCTATTTTTGAGCGGGGTGCAGTGTAAAAACGCGTAAGGGGCCGCGCTGGCAGGTCGCTTCCGCCGGGCTGCGAGGTGCAACACGTGCCGTCCGCAGAAGGTCTTCAGCGGCCCACGTTCCACGGATTGATGACCGCCACACCAGCGGCGGCGAACGCACTGGTGGGGCGCGTGGCCACAGCGAAGCCCCGAGAGGCTGCGATTGCAGCGATATAGCTGTCGGGCGTCGGAAAGACCTTTCTGGCCGCGCGCGCCTTCACCGCGAGGTCGGCATAGCGTTTCGCGGCAGCGACATGGAACGGCAGGTTGCGGTCGGCGAACGGCTCCATCACCCCTCCAGAGCCGCGGGGAGCCTGTCCTTGCGCTTGCCAGCGGGCAGGACGCTGGAGAGATAGAGCGTTTCGGCCGCCTGCTCGTCGAGCCACTGCGGCTTGCGGCCGATCGGGTGGCTTCTGAGATGGCCCATATCATCGATGGCCAAGTCGACAGACGTGCTTCCTCTGCGGCCAAGGGAGCACCTGTCGGGGCGTCGAGGATGGCGTAGGGGCGCTTCCGCGAAAAAAACAACGGTGGAATGAGGTGAGCGCAAGGATAGACGGTCCGATCCCACTAACTGGGGGACCACTGCGCACCACCTGCAAAAGGACATTGCTGAGGTCGAATCAGCCTTCTAGCGAAGCTCGCTTCGGGGCGCCCGCCGGGAGGGAGATCGAGATGACGAACCAGCACTTCGAGACGGGTTGTCCGGACTGAATGCGCCTCGGTGGCACCGAGCATGGCGGACAAGAAAGGCTCGCGGCAACGGCCTTGGCTTGCGCGATCGGGGTGTCACCCGCCTACGTGACGTGCTCGATCACCAGATCAAGTGGGATCATATTGGACAGGCGAAGCTTGGGCAGCATGGCGCTGATTCTCCATCGAGATCCGCACTACTTGGGTCCCAAACATCATAAAGGGTGAGTTAGACCCAATCTTCCATGCCGAAACACATCCTAGCCCTTCAGCGCATTGCCGGAGCCGGTCCATCCGGGCTGCGCGATCTGTGACCAGTCGGCGGGCTTGCCATCCAGCCGCGCCATCCGGCGCCCTTCGCGCGCCACGAGGACGTCGGCGTCGAGCGGGCAGGTGAAGATGTTTTCGACCAGCGTATACTCAGCCGCCAATCGACCGACGGGATTGAGGCCCGCGGTATCGATGCGCCCGCCTTCGATATGGATGTCGTCGCGGACGTGGAAGCGCACCACCTCGCCGAAAATCACATGGTCTCCGACCTCGCCAATGGGGATGATCCGCTCCAACCGGCATTCCATGCTGACCGGCGCCTGTGCGACACGGGGCGCCGGCACCAGATCGCAGGCCGCCTTGGCGAGGCCGGCCAGTTCAAACTCGTCTGCCTCCGGCGGATGCTCCATGGACGAATGGTGCATGGCGTCGGCCAGGGGAAGGGTCACCAGATTGGTGACGAAAGCCCCCGTCTCGCGGATGTTGATCAGGGTGTCCTTCAGCGAGACCCGGTCCGACTTGGGCTGAATGGTGAGGGACACCATAGGTGGCTTGCGGCAGACGGCCGTGAAGAAGGAAAACGGGGCGAGGTTGGGCACCCCGCCCGCTGAGATGGTGCTGACCCAACCGATGGCCCGGGGCACGATCGAGCCGATGAGAATCTTGTAGCAGGACGTGGCGTCCATGGACGCGGGATCGAGGATCATCGCCGGCTCTCCGAACTCTGGCTATGTCGGCTCTCAGCCGCGATGCGGCGCACCTCGGCCTTCTGGTGCTTGCCGTTCTGGTTGCGGGGGACCGGAGCCTCGCCGACCAGCCAGAAGTCCGGCACCTTGTAGTCGGCGATGCGGCTCTTGAGGTAGGCGCGCAGCGCCTCCGCCTCCGTCGCGCCGTCCCGTCGCTGGACGAGCGCGAACGTCTTCTCGCCGAGCACCGGGTCCGGCACGCCCACCACCGCGCAGTCGGCCACGCCACCATGGCTCATGAGGGCATTCTCGACTTCGGCACTGAACACCTTGAAGCCGCCGCGATTGATCATGTCCTTGAGCCGGTCGTGAATGTAAAACAGCCCATCCGCATCGCGCGTAGCCACGTCACCGCTGCGCCAGAAGCCGTCGAGAAAGGCGCGCGCGGTGGCGTCGGGATCCTGCCAATAACCCGGGCTGACGTTCGCTCCGCGAATGAGAAGCTCGCCCGACGCTCCGGTTGGCACCTCCCCGCCGTCCTCGCCGATCACGATCAGGTCGTCGCATTGTAGCGGCAGGCCCACGCTGGCCGGAGCGCGCAGCGTCCACTCGGCCGGCATAATGGTGCAGACCGCGCAGGTCTCCGTGGCGCCGTAGGCGTTAATGAGACGCAGGTGAGGCGCCACCTCCGCGACCCCGGAGATGACCGCCGGCGGCATGATGGCGCCGCCGTAGACGCCGTAGCGCCAGCTCGAAAGATCATGCTCGGCGAAGGTCGGCTCCATGAGGCAGAGCTGGTACATGGCCGGCACGAGCACCGCGAAGGTGATGTGTTCGCGCGTGATCGTTTCCAGGACTGCCTTGGCCTTGAATTCGCGCATCATGACGATGGCTCCGCCACAGGCGAGCGCCACCGACATGACCGGCCCAAAGCCGGCGATGTGGGTGCCCGGCACCACCAGAAGGCTGCGTTGCGGGCGGTCGATGGCGAGGGCGTAGAGATAGTGCAGGCAGGTGTGGACGAAATTGAAGTGGGTGAGGCAAGCGCCCTTCGGTTTGCCGGTCGTGCCGGAGGTGTAGACGATCAGCATCACGTCGTGCTGGTCGAGTTCCGGCATGGCGTGCGGGGCCGCCATGGCAAGGTCGCTGAAGCCGCCTGAGCCGTCGGGGGCATCGACCAGCACAAGCCGGCGAATGCTCGATTGGGCGGGGAACCGGTCGGCCCAGGCCTGCGCCGTGATGGCCAGCGCAGGCGCGGCATTCTGGACGATGTGGGCGACATCCATCGGCCCAAGGCGGGTACCAAGCGGCACGGCGATGCCCCCGGCGCGGACCGTCGCGAGGATCGCGACGAGGTACTCAAGCCGGTTGTCCAGCATCACGGCGACGCGGTCGCCCGGGGTAACTCCCTCGGCAATGAGGCCGGAGGCGGTGCGCTCCACGAGACGGTCGAGCGCCCCGTAGGTGAGACGCCGCTCGCCGCACACGACAGCCTCCTGGTCGGGGTTCCGCGCGACGGAGGCCCGGAACATGGCATCGTAGGTGGTCGGCCTGTGTCGAAAGGCGCGGACGGTCCGCCCGCCCGGGACCTCCATCAGCACCGTGTCATTCACCGCTGGCGGCGCCTCCCAGCGTCCGCCGGCATGGGGTGCGAGGGGAGCGGCGGGCCCGAAAGCGTCCGGCTCGGGGATGCCGTCAAGATGCATGATCCGCCCCCGTCAGTTCCGGCTGATTGAGGAGGGCTGCAGCGTAGGCGGGGGTTTCGAGGCTCGGATAGTGCGCGGCACCGGGCACCACCGCGATCGTGGCATGGGGGAAGAGGGGTAGGATCTTTTCGCGCGCAACCGCCGCCGTGAGAACGGGATCGAAAGCGCCGACGAAGATGCGCACGCGTCCCGCAAATTCGCCGATCTCGTGCGACACGTCCTCGGTGGACCAGGCCCGCAGGTAGCGGGCGATCGCCTCGCGCGTGCTGCTCTCCTGCGAAAGCTTCGCCATCCAGGTTGCGAAGGCGGCGCCCAGCCGGCCGGCCGTGACCGCGCTGGCGCACTGGCCCCGCACCTCGTCGCTGTCCGCCGCCGCGCCGAAGAAGGCGGCGCCCTGTGCATCCAGCGGGAAGCCCGAAGCAGGAACCGCGCACAGGAGGGTCAGGCTGTCGATGCGCCCGGACGCCAGCGGTCCTGCGGCGAGCCACTGCGCCGCCTGGCCACCCATGGAATTGCCTACGATATCGAAGCGGTCCCAGCCGAGATGGTCGGCCAGCGCCAGCATGTCCTGCCCCATCTCACGGATGGAGAAGGCACCGTCCTGGTCGCGCGAGCGGCCGTATCCCCGGAAATCCGGGAATACGAAGGTCGCCGCCTCGCCGTTCAGGAACGGCATCATCGGCGCGTAGGTGCGGTGGTCGGCGAGCCAGCTGTGGGCTGCCATCACCTTGCGGGGCCCGTGCCCGACCGTGGTGTAGCCGAGGGGTGCCATGCCCTACTCCGCTGCGTCGCGGGCGGCCGGCGCCTTGGTCATGGCGAGATAGTCCCGCGCCGGCATCAATTCGCGGCCGAGATTCTCGGCGATGTCCCGCACCATGCGGAACAGGCCCGCATTGCTCTCGATGAGATCGTCCCGGTGCGGCCACTTCCACACCGTATCCTCCATGCCGACGCGCACATGCAGGCCCATGAGAAGTCCGAGCGTCGCCATGTGGCTGCTGGCGCGTCCGCCCGCGCAGACCATGATGACCGCACCGGGGTCCACGTGGCGGATGAGGCGCACCTGCCGCATCAGGCATTCGATCATGCTCTCGGGCCCGTACATGGGGCTGCACCCCGGCAGTCCGGCCAGCACGAGCCAGGTGAGGGGGCCCGAGACGAGCCCGCTGTCGATGAGCAGACGCCGCGCATTGTCGATGTCGCCGTCCGTGTAGACGGCGATCTGCGGGGTCAGGCCGGCCTCCAGCACCAGCCGCGTCTTCTCGATGATGGCATGGGGCGGCTTCACGAACAGGTTGTCGCCCAGGATCAGCGCCGTCGTGTTGACCGGCACCGCATCGATGAGCCCCAGCTCCAGCATCTGCTCAAGGCTGTCGCATTCCTCGTCGTCCACTGCGACCAGGCAGGCGTCGAAGGCGAGGCCCGGATGGGACGATCGCAGGTGGCGCAGCACATCGCCGAACAGCCGGGGATCGAGAACGTTGTAGCCCTTCGCGTCGCGGGCGTGGACATGGATGACCTGCGCGCCCTCCGCGATGCAGGCTTCGGCCGAGGCGATGATCTCTTCCGGCGTCGTGGGTTGATTGGGGTTCTGCGCCTTGGTGAAGAACGCGCCGTTGATGGCGGCGGAAATGATCGCCTTGGGCGGGGCTTCCCAGCGCGGCATGGGATCTGCGCCCGACAGATGGCTCTGCGCGGTGTCCATGATGTCCGGCAGCCCGTAGGGGCGCCAATAGGTGCGGATGCGCTCGCGCTCCACGTTCTTGGCGACGCGGTCCCACTTCACGGTATTGGGGTTCAGGGTCATGGCTGTGTGTCCTGTCTCGGGGGTCACAGGGAGGCGAGGGGGCACCCGCCCTTGTCGAGGGGGCGGAAGGCGTCGGGCCCGGGCACGGTGCGCAGGATGCGGTAGAGGTCCCACTCGCCCTTGCTCTCCGCCGGCGTCTTGACCTGAGCGAACAGCATGTCGTGGACCATGCGGCCGTCCGGGCGCAGCCGGCCGCCGCGGGCGAACATGTCGTCCACCGGCATTTCGCGCATCTTCTCCACCACCTTCGCGGTGTCATCGGTGCCGGCCGCCCCGATGGCCTTGAGATAGTGGAGCACGGCGGAATAGGTGCCGGCCTGGAAGGAGGTCGGCATGGCCTTGCGGCGCTCGTAGAATTTCTTCGACCAGGCGCGGGTAGCGTCGTCGAAATCCCAGTAGAAGCCCTCGGTGAGGTAGAGGCCTTGCGCCGCCTTCGTGCCCAATGCCTTCGCTTCGCTGAGGGTGATGAGGAGAGCGGCGAGGCGCTGCTTGCCGTCCGCGCCGACCCCGAACTCGTTCGCCTGAGTCAGCGCATTGGCGAAGTCCTTGCCGGCATTGGCGAAGGCAATGATCTTGGCGCCGGATTGCTGGGCCTGGAGCAGGAAGCTCGAGAAATCCTGCGTAGCAAGCGGGTGGCGCGCGGCCCCCAGCACCTTGCCGCCATTGGCCTCGATCAGGGCCGTCGCATCGGCCTGCAGCGCATGACCAAACGTGTAGTCGGCGGTGATGAAATACCAGGTATCACCGCCCTGCCGTACCAGTTCCCGAGCGGTGGAATTGGCGAGGGCATAGGTGTCGTAGACCCAGTGCATTCCGGTGGGCGAACAGGCCTTGCCGGTGAGGGCGGAGGTCGCCGCGCCGGTGGCCACCGAAATGCGGTTCTTCTCCCGTGCGATGTCCTGCACGGCGAGGGCCACGGCGGACGAAACCATTTCGAAGACGGCACCGACGCCATCCACGTCGAACCAGCGACGGGCGATGCCGGCGCCAATATCGGCCTTGTTCTGGTGATCGGCCTGCAGGAGTTCGATCGGGCGCCCCAGGACGTTGCCGCCGACGTCCTCGATGGCCATGCGCGCTGCTTCCACCGCGCCGATGCCTGCGGGGTCCGAATAATTGCCGGACAGGTCTGTAAGCACGCCGATGCGGATCGGCTTCTTGTCCTGGGCGCGGACCGTGCCGGCCGCTGCGAGCGCCAGCATGGCAGCGCCGCCACGGATGAAGGCGGAGCGCGTAATCATGACTTCCTCCCGGTTCAGTTTTCTAGTTGGCGTGCCGCGCCCCATCGGCGTGGGCGCCACGGTGCTGACGCCAGGCCGTTCAGGCCGCCGGGCGCGCGACTTCGTTCCGCGGCCTCGTCGGGGCGCGGTGGCCTCGCGGCAGAAATCCTGCCGCGTCCGGTTCAAGAGACGGGTGGTCGGATCAGGCCGACGCGCGCGAGGGATGCTTCATCATACCCTCCATGACATCGCGGCCCTTGGCCGTGTCGGCATAGATGCGGCCGTAGACGATGCGGCCGTTCTCGACCTGGAACAGCATGCAGTGCTCATTTTCCATGAAGCGGCCGTTCTTCGCCTTGGCGCGGGCGACGACGGGCACCACAACATGGCTGCCGGCATCGAGCACGGCGTGCGCGTCGTAATTGAAGTAATCGTAGTAATTGTCGTAAAGGTCGGCCCAGAATGCCTTGAACTCGTTGATGCCCTTGTACTTCCCGCCATAGGGAAGGGAGGTCGGGAATTCGAAGACGACGTCCGGCGCCAGCAGGTCGATGAGCTTGCGCTTGTCGTTTGCCTCGAAGCCGCTGAAGGCTGCGCGGCAGGCTTCGATGATCTTACCGTTGTCGCTCATTGGGTTCCTCCTGTTTTTATCTCACACGAGAATGGTCTCGAAGATGATCTTGGTGGCGTCTTCCAGGGGCTTCACACTCTGCGCGGCCTTCATGCGCAGCAGGGCGCCCTCCCAGCTGTTCAGGATGAAATCGGCGAGGATCGCCGGGTCGGTCTTCGTCTTGATGTCGCCGCGACGCTGCGCCTCGGCAACCGTACCGGCGAACAGGTCGCTCCAGATGCTGAAATTGTCCGCCAGCCGCTGGCGCATCTTCTCGCTGTGGTCGGCCGTCTCCAGGCTCAGGTTGCCCATCATGCAGCCCTTCCTGAAGCCCATCGCCACGAAGAAGCCGATGCGTTCGTGGAAATAGCCGCGGAGCCGGTCGAGGGGCGGCAGGTCGGTCCGGTCGAAGAATTCAGCCAGCTTGCTGCGATGCCGCTCGAAGTAGAGATCGATGATCTCCGCCGCGAAGGCTTCCTTGCTTTCGAACAGATTGTAGAACGAGCCCTTCGGCACCTCGGCGGTCTTGGCGATCACATCGACGCCCGTGGCGTTGAAGCCGCGCGTGTGAAACTCCGAAAGTCCCGCCGCCAGAAGCTTGGAGCGTGTCTCCGCGCCGCGCCGGTTTGGTGCGCGATTGGCCATCCTCGATGTCCTTCCTGCCTGTCAGTCAGCTCGGTCTATTTTAAGCCGACTGGTCAAATTTATACCAAGGTGCCGGCTCATTCCACGAAATCCTCCGCCGAAATGGCGATCTGGCTGGCGCTGGAGAGATAGCCTGACGGGGGGAAGGGATAGCCTGCGATTCCCCAATTTCCGCGCGGATATTCGCGCAGGATGCACCACACGCGCGCGGCATTGTCGGCGTCGACCGGCACCCCCTCAGTCTCCAGAACGAGACGGGTGAGGTCGCGCATGACACCCTGCTTGGCCCGCTCGTCCATGAGCCCTTCGATGGTGTGGACGCGGAACCGATAGCGGGGACGTCCGGGCGGCATCCCTCCGATGAAGATGTGGTGCGGTTCCAGCTCGTTCACGAAGGCCCAAGCGATGTTCCGAGCCTCGGGCGTATCCGGAATTTTCTCCCACCACATCAGTGTCTTCACTGCCCGGTGCATCATCTCCTCCAGCTTGTCGGCAGGAAGCGCGCCCTTGGGCAGGGACAGGTCGATCATCGGCATTGCAGATCCTCCGGGCGGGCGTTCGTCGGGCTTCGCCCCAGCTACGTTCATTCCAGCTTGAATGGCCGCCTCGATGGGAATAAATTTGACCAGTCGTCTTATTTAGTCAAGCGCCTTTTTTGAGGTGGTGACAAGGCTAGCCGGGAGCGCAGGGATGGAGGAGATCGGTCTTGAAGTGCGCGGCGATTCTGTGCCGGGCGGAGCAGCCTTCCTGCGCAGTGAGATCTACTTCACCGCAAGCGACGGAACCCGATTGAGCGGAGCGCTCTACACGCCCGCCGACAACACCGTTGGGCCGCGCGCCGCCATCGTGATGTCGCACGGGTTTGCTGCCCTGACCGCGCATTTTCTCGAGCGCTTCGCTGAAGATTTCGCGGCCGCTGGCTTCATCGTCCTGGTCTATGACCATCGCAATTTCGGCGGCAGTGGCGGCGCACCGCGCCACGAGATCGACCCTTGGCAGCAGATTCGCGACACGCGTGACGCGATTACGTGGCTGACCCTCCAGCCAGGCGTGGACGGGGCGCATGTGGGATTGTGGGGATCAAGCTATAGCGGCGGGCATGCGCTCGTGCTGGGCGCCGTTGATCGTCGCATCGGTTGCGTCGTGGCCCAGGTCCCGACCATCAGTGGCTACGAGCAATCGCTCCGCCGCGTGCGTCCGGACGCCATCGCGGCCGCGCGGGAGGCCTATGTCCGCGACCGGGAAGCGCGTTATCGCGGGGAAGAGCCTGCCGTGCGCCGGGTGGTGCCCGATTTGCCCGGCGACGCGGCCGTCTACGAGGGCGCGGATGCGCGAGCCTTCTATCTGAATGTGCGAGCCGATCTTCCGGAGGCGGCATGGCCGAACATGGTGACCGTGCGCTCGCTCGAATTCGCCTCGGAATACGAGCCTGGCATCTATGTGACGAGGGTCACGCCCACGCCGCTTATGATGATCGTTGCCGAACATGACGACGTCACGCCCACGGACCTCGCGCTCAAGGCCTATGGCGAGGCGCGCGAGCCGAAGAGGCTCGTCCTTCTGCGGGGCGGACATTTCTCGCCCTACATGGAAAAGTTCGAGGAGGCCGCAGGTGCCGCGCTGGAATGGTTCCGCACGCATCTGCTGCGATGAGGCCGCAGCGTGACCTTCTGTTGGCGCTCAGGTCGCTGCGCCGCGCGCTGGCACCACAAGATCGGCGATGAGCAACTGGACCACATCGCCGGTCTGGTTGCGGGTCTCGCTCAGGAGGCGAACGCGGCAGCGGTCCGGTCGCGAGCGAGAAGGGGTGATTTCGATGATTTCGCTTTCCACTCGCAGCACGTCGCCGGGACGTGTCGGTCGTGGCTACTTGATCTCTCCGCCCGCGCCGATGATGCCGCCGGCGATGGGCGCGCCGCCATCGACCAAAAGGCGCATCGTCACAGCCGCCGTGTGCCAGCCGCTGGCGGCGAGACCGCCGAACAGCGTATCGGCAGCCTTCGATTTTATATACTGTTAGTCAGACGAGGCCGCGCCTGTCCCCCTCGGCGGGCATCGGCCGGGCGGGTCTGGCCGCCCCTGTCCGGTGGCTGGCCAGGCCCGCCGGCTTCCCCTCAGACGACCCGGAAGTGATGCGTGCCGTCGCGGGCGAGCTGGGCGACGAGGCCGAACTCCCAGTCCAGATAGGCCTGCATGGCGGAGCGTGGCGCGTCGGTTCCCTCATAGGGCCGGCGGTAGCGATCGGTCCGCGGCACGGCGAGGCGGGTTTCGCCCTGTGCCAGCGGATGGCCGGCGGCACGCCAGGCGGCGTTTCCGCCGTCGAGCACGAAAACCTCCGCGGTGGGGCCGAGGTGTTCGGCGAGGTCCGCCGCGGCGAAGCGGGCGAGGATGCCGGCGCCGCAGGTGACCACATAGCGCCGCGCCGCCGGGATGGTCTCCAGCGCCGCGCCGAGCTGGGCGCGGATGGCGTACCATGCGCCGGGGATATGCCCGCGGACATAATCCGCGCCGGGTGAAACATCGATGATCTGGAGCGCCGCGGGATCGTCCTGCGCCCCGTCGCGCGCCTCGGCCAGCGCGGCGGCGGTGATGAGCCGCACCTCGGGAAGCGGCGGACGGTCGGGAGGGGCGGCGCCGGTCGCGCTCAGCGCTGCGGCCGGGACGTCTTCGAGCACATGCACCTCCCAGCCCATCTGCGCCAGCCAGGAGCCGGTCATGGGCGCGCGCACCCCGTCCGTATCGAACAGCACGAAGCGGGCGCCGCGCACAGGCGCGTGGTGGTCCGTCTCCTGCACCAGCTGGCCGCCCGGGGCGCTGAGGAAGCCGGGCAGGTGGCCCGCATCATATTCCTCCGGCGTGCGGACATCGAGCAGATAGGTGGTGCGCTCCGGGTCGAGGAAGCCCGAGAGGCCCGGATAGGCGAGGGAGCGGACGCCCGCCCGCGCGGTGACGGCCTGGGCATCCGCGCGGGCGGCGGCGCGGGTGGCGGCCGTGGGTTCCGGCGGCCGGCGGTCGGCGCCGTGGTCCAGCGTCTGGCCGGCGAGAAGCCAGCCGATGGTGCCGTTGCGCAGCGCGGCCACCGGGTTCGGCAGCCCGGCATTGACGAGGGACTGGGTGCCGATGATGGAGCGGGTGCGCCCGGCGCAATTCACCACCACCCGCGTGGCGGGATCGGGCGCCAGCTCGCGCACGCGCAGCACCAGTTCGGCCCCCGGCACGCTGGTGGCGGTGGGGATGCTCATGGTGCGGTATTCGTCGAAGCGCCGCGCATCGACCACCACCACATCGGCTTTGTCGGCGATCAGCCGCGACACCTCCTCGGCGGACAGGGATGGCGTGTGCCGCTCGTGCTCCACCAGCTCGCCGAAGGACTTGGACGGCACGTTCACGTCGCGGAACAGTTCCCCGCCCGCCGCGCGCCAGCCTTCGAGCCCGCCCTCGAGAAGATGCACGGCGCCATAGCCCAGTGCGATCAGCTTACGGGCTGCCCGGGGCGCGAGGTCCTCGCCGTCGTGGCTGCCGTAAACCACCAGAACCGTGTCTCGGCGGGGGAGCCGGCGGAAGGCGTCGAGTTCGATGCGCGACAGCGGCAGGTTGGCCGCCCAGAGCGGGTGCTCCTGCGCGAAGGGGTCTTCCTCCCGCACGTCCAGAAGGGCGGTTTCCTGCCGCGCCAATAGCCGCGCCCGCACCTGATCGAAGGACAGGGAAGGGAAGGTGGCAACCTCATGATAGGTCATTGGCTCACGCGCTCCGTCGGCCGTCCTTGGACCGGTCCCAGAGATTGGGCAGGGTGGTGTTGCTGTAGCCCGAAACGAAGGGCCTCGGCGGCCCATCCTCCGGATAGGTGTGCCGGTGGACGCCGCCGATATTCGCCCCATACACATGAATGGAGATGGACACCCGGTCGTCGAAGGCGTTGCTCACCCGGTGCAGGTCGCCGATGGTTGGCGAGACGGCAGCGACCGCACCCGGCTCCAGCCGGTCCGCAGAGCCCGATGGCGCCGGCCGCCCTGCGTCATCGAGCACGAAGGTCTGATTGTATTCCGCGCCCCGCAGCATCCCGATGAGGCCCCAGACGGTGTGGTCGTGCACGGGCGTCTTCTGGCCCGGTCCCCAGACGAAGCTGACGATCGAGAAGCGTTCCGTCGAGTCCGTGTGCAGCAGATATTGCTGGTAGTAGGTGGGATGGGGCGCGGCGAAGGCCTCCGGCAGCCAGTCGTCTCGGGCCACCAACCGGGCGAGCAGGGCGGAACCGTCCTTTAGAATGCGGGCCTCGGCCGGGCGCTCGTCGAGCAATCCACCGAAGGCGACGACGAAGTCGCGCAAGGGGGCAATGGGAGCCGCATCGGCAGGCGCGAGGGCGGATTCCGGTGTCGTCATGCGGAAGACCGTCTGGTGGCTTTGGAGGAGCGGTGGAGCGGCAAAGTCCCCCGGTCTGCGTGCGTATGCCGGGGGGGTATCGGGAGGTGCGAGTCATCTTTACATAAGATCGATTGATAATATAGATATTATCTCCTCGGTAACGGCCGCCGCCCGCGGTCAGGCCGCCCTCTGGCGCCTTTCTCGTGCCGGCCGCCGGTCTCCCCCTTGAGGTGATGAACGTGTTTCTTTCCCGCTTCTTCCTGCATCGTGGCCTTCGGATTGCCCGTCTCTTCCGCGCTTCCCGGCCCCTTGCTGCGGGTCTCGCCCTGACCTTCGCGCTGGCGACGGCGGCCGCAGCACAGGCGCCGACAAAGGTGCGCATCGGCTACCAGCGCTCCTCCACCCTCATCACCGTGTTGAAGACAAACGGTTCGCTGGAGAAGGCGCTCGCCCCGCTGGGCGTGGAGGTCTCTTGGCACGAATTCACCAGCGGCCTGCCTTTGCTTGAGGCCGTGAATGTCGGCTCCATCGATTTCTCGGCCGATGTCGCCGACACCGTGCCAGTATTTGCCCAGGCTGCGGGTGCCAAGCTCGTCTATGTGGCGGAGGAGGCGCCCTCGCCCTCGGCCCAGGCGATCCTCGTGCCCGCCGCCTCTCCCATCACGACGCTGGAGCAGTTGAAGGGGAAGAAGGTCGGCGTCACCAAGGGTGCAGGCAGCCATTATCTGCTGCTGGTCGCGCTGGCCAAGGCCGGCCTGTCGATCCGGGACATTACCCCGGCCTATCTCACACCCGCCGATGCCCGCGCGGCCTTCGTCAGCGGCAATCTCGATGCCTGGGTGGCGTGGGACCCCTTCCTCGCCAGCACGCAGAACCAGTCGCGCGCGCGGGTGCTCGCGGATGGCACCGGCCTTGCCAGCTACAAGCGCTATTATCTGACTACCGAGGATTTATCGAAGCGAGGCGGCAAGGTGCTCGACGTGCTGTTCGAGCGCCTGAAAGCCACCGGCGAATGGGTGAAGGCCAATCCCGGACCCGCCGCCGAAATCCTCGCGGGCCTCTGGGGCATCGACGCGCCGACCGTGGAAAAGGCCAATGCGCGCCGCTCCTACAAGGTGGGGCCTGTGACGCGAGCCGGGCTTGCGGAGCAGCAGAAGATTGCCGATGTCTTCTTCGCTGAGGGTGTTCTGCCGAAGAAGGTCGACGCCTCCGACGCCGCCATCTGGACGCCGGCCGCTCCCTGATCGGACGCGCGCCGCTTCAGCCCCGTCCAATCGAGAGACCTGATGCCCGCACAGCGCCGCCTGCACCTCGGGGCCTTCATGCGCCCCGTCAGCATCCATACAGGTGCCTGGCGCTATCCGGGCGCCTTCCCCGATGCCAATTTCAACATCGCCCATTTGCGTCGGTTCATCCGCAAGCTGGAGGAAGGGAAATTCGACGCCTTCTTCATGGCGGATCACCTCGCCGTGCTCAACATGCCCATCGAGGCCCTGAAGCGCAGCCATACAGTCACATCCTTCGAGCCCTTCACCCTGCTCTCCGCCCTCGCCGGGGCAACGGATCGTATCGGTCTCGTGGGCACCGCCTCCACCACATTCGATGCACCGTTCCACATCGCGCGGCGCTTCGCATCGCTGGACCATATCTCCGGCGGACGGGCGGGATGGAACATCGTCACCACCTCCAATCCCGATGCCGCGCTCAATTTCGGCCACGATGAGCAGATGGAGCACGTGGCCCGCTATAGTCGGGCCCGCGAGTTCTTCGAGGTCGTCACCGGCCTGTGGGACAGCTTCGCCGACGATGCCTTCGTGCGGGACACAGCCTCAGGGCTCTATTTCGATCCGGAGCGGATGCACGTGCTCGACCACAAGGGCGAGCATTTCTCGGTGCGCGGACCACTCAACATCGCCCGCCCCGTGCAGGGCTGGCCGGTGATCGTCCAGGCGGGCGCATCCGATGACGGGCGGCAACTGGCGGCGGAAACGGCGGAAGTGGTGTTCACCGCGGTCAACTCCATCGAATCTGGCCGGGCCTTCTATGCGGACGTGAAGGCGCGTGTGGAGAAGGCCGGCCGCAGCCGCGACCATCTCAAAATTCTTCCCGGCGCGCTGGTGGTGGTGGGCGACAGTCTCGACGAGGCGCGCGAGACCCGGGCCCGGCTGGATTCGCTGGTGCATGAGGCAAGCGCCATCGCCGCCCTCTCCATCGCCCTCGGCGTGGACGCTTCAAGCTTCGACCCGGATGGGCCGCTGCCCGAAATTCCGCCCACCAATGCCAGCAAGAGCGGGCGTGAACGGGCCATCGCCCTCGCGAAGGCGGAAAATCTCACCGTCCGCCAGCTGGCCCAGCGGCTCGGCGGCTATGGCGGACTCTCCTTCGTGGGGACTCCGCAGACCATCGCGGATGCCATGGAGGAATGGCTCGTCACCGAGGCCTCCGACGGGTTCAACATCATGTTCCCGTTCGTGCCCGAAGGTCTCTATGCCTTCGTGGACAAAGTGGTGCCGGAACTGCAGCGGCGCGGCATCTTCCGGCGCGATTATGAAGGCACCACCCTGCGCGAGCACCTCGGCCTGCCGCGCCCGCCCAATCGCTTTTTCCCGGACGCCTGATCGCCGTCCCTCAGGAATTGCGTCCGGCAGCAACGAGGGCCTTGCGAAGCTTCTCATGCTCCTCGCAGCCCGATGGGAAGCACAGAAGGCGCAGGAGTTCGAGGTTCTTTTCGGCGCCCTTGAAGTCGCCGATTGCGATGAACAACTCCCCCTGATACTCGATCGCCGGACGGTGCACCGGATCGTAGAACAGGGCCTCCTTGTACCAGCGCGCTGCTGCGTCGTAGCGCTTGAGATTGCGATTGGCGAACCCGAGCAGGTTGTAGAGGTCGGCGTGGCGCACCGTGGCAGTGAGCGGTTCGAGCAAAGCCAGCGCCCGCTCGTAGTCGCCCGCATAGAGCGCGGCGCGGCTCTCCGAGAGGTCCGGCAGATCCGTTGAGGGCGCAGTGTCCATGGCCCGCGCCGGGCCAGAAGCCGCTAGGATCGCCAGCGCCAGCAGGGCCGCGACTTGAATGATGCCGGTCTTCATGCTGCGCGGGCGGTGGGCTTGCCGCCATCCTCTCCCATGGCGGTGAGGATGCGCCGCTTGAGGGCCACGAATGCCGGGTCCGCGCGGTCACGCGGAAAGGGGAGGTCGATGTCCAGCGCCTCGACGATGCGTCCGGGCTTGGCGGCCATCACCACCACCTTGTTGCTGAGGAAGACGGCCTCTTCCACATCGTGGGTGACGAGGATCATCGTGACACCCTCCACCTCCCAGATGCGCTGGATCTCGTCCTGCAGATGGATGCGGGTGAGCGCGTCGAGGGCTCCCAGCGGCTCGTCCAGCAGCAGGATTTCCGGGCGGCTGGCGAGACCGCGGGCGATGGCGGCGCGCTGCGCCATGCCACCCGAAAGCTCATGCGGATAGGCCTTCTCGAACCCGGAGAGACCCACCAGCACGATATGCTCGCGCACGGCGAGGTCCTTCTCCGCCCGCGTCCAGCCGGAATTCTCCAGGCTGAGGCCGATGTTCTGCTCCAGCGTCAGCCACGGCAGCAGGCGATGATCCTGGAAGACGATGCCACGGCTGAGCGCGGTGCCGACGATGCGCTTATCGTTCAGCTCGATCTCACCTTTGTAGTCATCATCGAGGCCTATGATGAGCCGCAGCAGAGTCGATTTCCCGCAGCCCGACGGGCCGACAATGGTGACGAAGGCGCCGGGCTCCACGTCTAGGTTCACGCGCGAGAGCACGTTCACCAGCGGGCGACCGGGGAGGGAATAGGTCTTGGAGACGTTGCGGATGGTGAGGTGTCCTGGCGTGGCCATGGTTTTTCCTTTCGTCCGGCTCAGCCGTCGTAGCCCTGCTTCCACTTCAGCACGCGCCTCTGCGCGAGGAACATGGAGCGGTCGATGGCGAAGCCCACGAGGCCGATGATGACCATGCAGACGAGCAATTGGTCGGTGAGCAGCAGGCCCTGGGCGCGGAAGATGAGGAAGCCGAGGCCCTCAAGGCCGGAAAGCCCCTCCGCCACCACAACGAGCGCCCAGGCGAGGCCCGCCGCATAGCGCAGCGACACCATGATGGATGGCATGGCGGCAGGCAGGATTACCTTGCGGATGAGCTGCCAACGGGTGAGCGTGAGCACCTTGGCGAGTTCGATATAGTTCTTCTCCACGTTGCGGATGCCCTGCAGCGTATTGAGGAACACAGGGAAGAAGACGGACTTGGCAATGACCAGGATCTTCGCCGGCGCGCCGATGCCGAGCCAGAGCACGATGAGCGGCAGCCAGGCAATGCCCGGGATATGGCGGATCGTATCGAAGGTGGGGCCGAAGAATTCCTCGACCTTGCGCGACAGCCCGGCGGCGATGCCGAGCAGGAGCGCGGCGGCCGATCCATAGATGAAGGCCTGCCCGACGATGTTGATGGAGGCGAGGAAGTCGAAAGCCAGCTTCTGCTTGGTCAGCATCTTCCAGAATGCCGTCACCACCGTCAGAGGGGCGGGCAGAAAGACCGGATCGATCCATTTATAGGTCGCCGCGGTCTGCCACAGGACCAGGATGATGAAAGGCAGAACGAAGCCGGTGAGGTTGGGCAACTGAAGCCCGCGTCGACTGGGAGCTTCGGCGTGCGTCGGCAGGTCCACGGTGGCCGCTTCGACCGCCGCGGCCTCGATGGTGTCGGATGTGTTGGACATGCTGAGGCATCCGGCTGGAAGCGAGAGGAATTAAGGACGTCGCCGCCGGGATTGTGTCCCGGCGGTTGAGTTCAGGCCGGATCCGATCAGTTGTAGATCGAGTATTCGCCGCCGGCGAAGAAGCGCCCGTCGATGAAGGCGTCGATCTGTGCCTCGGTGAGGCTGCGTTCGGCGAGAATGTCGTCGCCATTGGCCACGTACCAAGCCTGGAACGTCTTGATGGCGTTGCGGGCGCGGTCGGCATTGGGCTCGCCGGCCATGAATTCCCATTCGCCCGCATGGCTGATCTGAAACTTCGCGACTTCGACGGGCACGCGGGTCTTATCGGCGACGATCTGGGCCGCCTCGTCCACATGGTCATAGGTCCACTCGCGGGTGCGTTCGCGCGCGGCGAGGAAGGCTTTGACCACCTGCGGATACTTGTTCACGAAATCGCGCCGGGCGAAGTAGGTGACGCGGCCGGCGTTGTTCACATAGACGCCGTCATCGGGCGAGCGGCCGATCACCTTGAGCTTGCCGGAGAGCCAGGCTCCGGCGAAGGCGCCGGCCGCGAGATGCGCGGTGGTGGCATCGGTCGCGCCGGTGAGGACGGAGGTGATCGCCACCGCCGAATTGTCGATGGAGGTGTAGCGGATGCGGCCCTGCTTGTCGCGGGAATCGAAGGGCAGGCCAGCCTTGGTGGTCATTTCGAAGGGTGAGGACCAGTAGCAGGAGATGCGGCTCGATCCGAACTTCTTGCCGTCGAGATCGGCCACCGAATTGATCTTGTCGTTGTCAGCGCGGGCGAGGATGGGGGCGCGGTAGCGGTTGGAGGGCTCGGACGCCCAGATGACCACGCCGTCGAGGCCGTTCGCGCGGTGCACGGTGGCCGGATAGATCATGCGCTGGGCGATGGCGATGGCGCCATTGTTGACCGCCGCGGATTCGGCCCCCACGAGGTCGGCGCCGCCGGAGGCAATGAGGTTCACCTTCTTGACACCGATCCGGTCGAATTCGTCTTTGAAGATGCCGTTCTCCTGCGCGATCACCGTCCAGGGCGTCAGCTGCAGGTTGATGGCGGTCAGCGGCTCATCGGCGCGTGCGGCCGGGCTGCCGCTGGAGAGCGCCGCCGCCAGAAGGGCGGTGGCGGCAAGCGCGGAAAGGGTGAGGGCGCGTCCGGTCGGGGATGTCGGCAGGGATAGGCGGGGCATGGATCTCTCCCTAGGGATGGTGAGCGGGGCAGGCGCCGATCACGGGCATCGCTTGCAATTTTGATATAATCGAGTGATTTTATAGAAAATATCAAGCGGTGTTTTGCCCGCGGAGGGCGCCGTCCGCACTCCGCTCGCCCCCGATTCAATCATTTCAAGGGATTGCCAAGCCAATGGCCCGGCTCCACCGGCCTCCTCTATTCCTCGCGGCAATATTCGTGGCGGCGATGGCCGGCGCGCTCGCGGCCGCCTTGCTCCTTCTCGCGCCGCGGGGCGCCGGTGCCCACGCGAACAACCGGGTGGGCGGGACGCTGCGCATCGGCGTCGGCTGGCTACCGCCTCCGGAGACGCCGGACATGCGCCTCTATGCCGAGGAAGGATTCTATCTGGACCTTGCGGCCGAGATCGCACGGGGAATGGGTGTCCGTCCGGAATTCGTCCTCGTGGCGCCGGATGACGCCGTGCAGGCGCTTGCCGGCGGCGATGTCGATCTCGTGGTGGCCCGCGCCGGAACTGGAGATGGGCTGAGACAGCGCGCCCGGATTGTCGAGACGGGCTTCGAGTCGGGTTTGAGCATCGCCATGCGATCGGATCGGCCGCTCTCCTCCTGGGATGAGCTCAAGGGGCGGGTGGTCTGCGCCTCGGAGGCCAACCAGCACGGCCGCGATCTCGCCCAGCGCCTTGGTGCGACGGTGAAAATCGAGCGCGCTCCAGCGCTTGCACTGATGCGTGTGCGCACCGGCGACTGCGACGCCGCCATCCACGACCGGGTGCTGCTCGATCCGCTGTTCACCAAGCTCTCGTGGCAGAAATTCTCCGCCACCCTCCCGGCCGTTGAGCCAACGTCCCTGGTGGTCGCCGTCTCGCCCGGAAATACTGATCTGGCTCAGGCGGTTGCAGGCGCGCTCAAGGATGGGACGAGCCCGGAGCGGTGGCGGCAGCGGCGGGAGAAATGGGCGTCTACCGTCTCGTTCGAAGTCTATCGCGACCAGGTGGCGGCGGACTGCCATTGAGGTCCGCTCGCGCCCTTCGCCCCGTGCTGCTGGTGGCGCTAACCCTTGCCGGCACAGGATTTTCCAAGGCGGAGGAGCGGGGCGGAGAGCTGCGGGCGGCCTACGCCGGAGCGCCGGCCTCATGGCCGCGTCCGGACATCGATGCCGCTGTGGCCTTTGTGGAGATGGGGGTACCGCCGCTGCCAGAGCCTCCTGGACCCAAGGCCGTGCTGGGGGCGAAGCTATTCGCCGACCCCCGGCTGTCGGAGGACGGGCAAGTCGCCTGTGCGTCCTGTCACGATCCGGCGCATGGATTCAGCGTGCCCGAGCGGGTGGGGCGGGGGATCGGCGGCGCGAAGGGGCGGCGAAATCCGCCGTCATTGCAACTGGTTGCGACCCGCGCGCGGTTCGATTGGGATGGCCGGGGCAGCGACCTCTCCGCCCGCGTCCTCGCGCCTTTGAGCGACCCCACGGAGATGGGACGGGACCTTATTTCGGCCCTCGCCCGCATCGACGGGACCGAGCTGGAGGGGGAGTTCCGGCGGGTCTTTGGAGCGGAGGGGCTGACCGCGCGGACCCTGGCGGAAGCCCTGATTGCCTACCTGAATACTATCGACACCCCCACCCGGTTCGACCGCTTCATCGAGGGCGATCACACCGCCCTGAACGACATCGAACTCGCCGGCCTGCACCTCTTTCGCACCAAGGCCCGGTGCATGAATTGTCATTTCGGGCCAATGCTTTCCGATGGCCTGTTCCACAATCTGCGGCTCTCCTTCTTCGGCGAGCCGGCGCAGGATCTCGGGCGGTTCGAGGCGACTGACAGTCGAGACGATGTCGGTAGGTTCAGGACCCCGTTTCTACGGCATATCGGTGCCAGTCAGCCCTATTTCCACAACGGACTGTTTCCGACCCTCGCCGGCGTGGTCAATTTCTACGATCGCGGCGGTGGCGAGGTATGGGCGCGGAACGCGGAGGAGGCGGCCCGTCCCCTCTACCGGGACGCCGCCCGCCTCTCGCCCCACATCCGTCCCCTCGGCCTGACCGAGGCGGAGAAGGCGGCGCTGGTCGCCTTCCTCAATACCCTCTGAGCGTCACCGCGCCCGCCCTTCACCCAGGGAGACGCCGAGCAGTTCCAACACCCGGTCACGCAGGGCGACGAAGGCCGGGCTGGAGCGGTCGGCCCGGGCCTCTTCCGGCACCTCCAGCACGGCGGCGACGCGACCGGGGCGGGGGTGGAGGACGACGATGCGGTGGCCGAGGAAAACGGCCTCGTCCACATCGTGGGTGACAAGCACGGCGGTGGCGCCCTCATGGGCGACGATGCGCTTCAGCTCGCCCTGCAGGCGCAGGCGCGTGAGGGCGTCGAGGGCGCCCAGAGGCTCGTCCAGCAGCAGGAAGCGGGGGCGGTTGGCCAGCGCCCGGGCGATGGCGACGCGCTGGGCCATGCCGCCGGAGAGCTGGGCCGGATAGGCCTTGGCGAAGGCCTCCAGCCCCACCAGCTCCAGATGCTCCGCCACCGACCGCCGCCGCGCCGCCGCATCGAGCCCCGAATGCAGCAGAGCCGCGCCCACATTGCCCTCCACCGTCAGCCACGGCAGCAGGCGGTGCTCCTGGAAGACGATGGAGCGCTCCGGCCCCGGCCCCTCGACCGGCTGGCCATCGAGGTGGATGTCTCCCGCATAATCGAGATCGAGGCCGAGGATGAGCCGCAGCAGGGTCGACTTCCCGCAGCCGGAGGCGCCGACGATGCTCACGAAGCTGCCCGCTTCCACCGAGAGCGAGATATCGGCGAGCACCTCCACGGCCTTGCCGTCCACCACGAAGGCCTTGCTCACATGGCGGATGTCGAGGGCGGGCAGCGCGGTGGCGATGGAAGGTACAGGGGCAGGGAAAGGAGCGTTCATCGGTTGTTCCAGCGGATCAGGAGGCCTTCGGCGCGTTCGGCCAGCGTATTGAAGCCGAGGCCGATGAGGCCGAAGAGGAGGATGACGAGGAACAGGAGGTCGATCTCGAACAGCTGGCTACCCTCATTGAGCCGCCCGCCGAGGCCGGGCGAGATGTTGAGGAACAGCTCCGAGCCCACGGTGGCGAGCCAGGCGTAGATGAGCGCGCCGTGGAGGCCGGTGAAGATCATCGGCAAGGCATGGGGCAGTGCGACGAGCCGCATGTAGTTCCAGCGGCTCAACAGCAGCACGTCGGAAAGCTCGCGATAGGTGGCGGGCACGAGGCTGATGCCGCGCCACGTGCCGATGACCACCGGCTGGAAGGCGGCCACCGCGATGAAGGTGATCTTGCCCGTGTCGCCGCCGCCGAACCACATGGCGAGCAGCGGAACCCAGGCGAACAGCGCCGTCTGCCGCTGCGCCAGCACGGTGGGGCCGACAATGCGCCCGACGAGGGAGGAGGCGCCCAGCAGCGCCCCCAGCGCGAGGCCCGCAGCGACGCCGATGACGAGGCCGGATAGATTGCGCCGCAACGTCTCGTGGAGATCGTGCAGCAGCGTGCCCGCCGTGACCTCGCGGATGAGACGCTGCACCACGGCAACGGGCGAAGGCAGGTATTTGGCCGGCACCCAGCCGAAGTGATGGGCGGCGAGCCACGCGGCGAGCAGGGCCGCGAAAGCCGCCCATGGGCGCCAGTCGATCCGGCGCGCGACGCTCCGCAGTGCATTGCCGGCGCGGGTTTCGGCGGGAAGGGCGGTGGCGGCAGCGGCCTCAATGGACATCGCGCGTCCCCCACTTCCACGGCTGCGCCCGGCGCTCCACCCAGCGCAGGACGAGGTCCATCGCAAGGCCGGCGAGGGCCACCACGATCATGGCGATGACGACGAGATCGAGCTGGAACAGCTGCCGGCCCCAGGTCATCAGATAGCCTAGCCCCTCGAAGGAGGCGAACAGCTCGGCCAGCACCAGCGTCTGCCACGCATTGGCGAGCCCCTCGCGCAGGCCGGCGAAGATGGAGGGCACCGCGCCCGGCAGCACCACGAGGCGCAGGGTGTCCCGCGTGTTGAAGTGCAGCACGCGCCCGAGTTCCCGGAAGGCGGGCGAGACATTCTCGATGCCGCGCGCCGTGCCGAGGATGATGGGGATCGCTGCCGACCAGCCGATGACCACATATTTCAAGGGCTCGTCGATGCCCATGAACAGTGTGAGGAGCGGCATCCAGGCGAGGACATTCACCCGCGCCACTGCCTGCACCGGCGGATAGAGGAAGGCGCGCACCGTGGGCGAAAGCCCCGCCGCCGCGCCGAAGACGATGCCGAACAGGGCGCCGAGGCCGAAGCCCACCAGCACGCGGTGGGTGGAGACTTCGAGATGCGTGGCCAGCGAGCCGTCGGCGATGAGGCTGGAGACGGTCTCATAGATGGTCGCTGGCGCGGGAAGGATCTGTTCCGGCACGAGACCGAGGCGCGCCGCCCACCACCAGGCCACCAGCAAGGCGAAGGGGAAGGAGAGGCCGAGCAAGACCGAGCCGAGGGCCGTCGGGCGGGAGGGCCCACGCCGGCGGGCGCGTCGCCGGGCTGCGGTATCGGCCGCGGCGCCGTCGCGAGGCGATGTGTCGAAGGCCGGTTTGTCGAGCGTCTCTGCAAGGCTCATGCTGTGTCACCTTCCGTCTCTGCTGCGGGCCGGCGCTTTGAACCGGTCCTGCCGCTCGCCGATGCCCAACCGCCCGCTATGTGTCGTTCCTCGTGTTTTCACCACTCGTCATCCCCCGCCTCGTGCGGGGGATCCACGGCATGGCCGGGCGCGGTACCCGGCCGGAAACACCCGATGCGCGGCCCGGTGGATGCCCCGGCCAAGCCGGGGCATGACGGCTGAACGAGGAGCGCGGGGCGCATCAGCCTCCGTCCGTCGTCGAGCCTGCGTGCCGCCTGCTAGTTCGACGCCTTCTGGTCGATGCGCCCGCGCGTCTCGATGTTTCCGCGCCCGTCGCGGGTGGACCAGAAGTCTTCGAGCTTCAGCGTCTTCAGCGCCGCGTCGAGATAGGTGCGGTCGAACCAGTGATCGATGTCGGGATCGCCCTTGAGCAGGCCGTACTCCTTGGCGGCCTGGGCCTGTTCCTTGTAGCGGGCGACCACATAGTCATCGATCAGCGGATTGACGATGAGGGAGAGCCGCTGGCCTTCGAAATTGGTGACGAAGGTCTCCTTGGGCAGTCCCGAGAGCGCCCAGGCCTCGAACGCCTCGTCCCGGTTCTGGTCCTGCGAGATGAAATGGGCGGCCTTGATGAAGGCCGTCACCACGCGCTGGGTGAGATCCGGGTGGGCGGCGGCGAAGGCCTCGGTGACGAAGTAGGAGGAATTGCGCCCCAGCGTCGGGTCGTCGCCCTTGGTGGTGTAGACGATCTTCACCACGCCCTTGGCCGCCAGCGGCAGATATTCCTGCCCGCCGAACACCGCATCCACATTGCCGGAGGTCAGCGCGGCGACGGCGGCGTTGGCATCGAGATTGATGAAGCGCACGTCCTTTTCCGAAAGCCCGTGCAAAGCGAGGATGCGGTCGGTCGCGTTCTGCAAATTGGTGCCCTTGAACAGGGCGACCTTCTTGCCCTTCACGTCCTCCACCTTGCTGATGGTGCTGTCGGTGGGCACGGCGAGGAAGATGGGGTTGTTGCGCCCGGTGGCGAAGATGAACTTGTGCTTCAGCCCCCGCGCGCGGCCGACGATGGCGGGCAGGTCTCCCAGCAGGAAGAAATCGAGCTGGCCGGAAGCCACCGATTCATTCAGCGCCGGGCCGGCGCCGCGGAAGAAGGTCCATTCGATCTTTACGTCCTTGTCGTTCGCGAACTCCTTCTCGATCAGCTCGCGGGCGCGGGCATAGGTGGTCGCATCCCCATAGGAATAGGGCCGCTGCTCGGCACCGACGCCGGGATGGCCGAAGCGGATCACCGTCTCCGCCGCTGCGGGGAGGGTGAGAAGGGCGAGGCAGGCCAGCCCGTAAACGGCGCGGGCGAAGGGACGGAGCAGGGCGGACATCGATCTCGAACTCCAGAAAAGGCGAGGGGGAGGCCGGCGGCGGGACGCCATCCGCCGGCCTCCGCGAGGTCAGGCGGCGCGGTCGGCCGGCTTGTCGAAGCGGTTGCGGGTGACGCTGGTGCGCCCGTCCACGCTCACCGGCACTTCGCCGTCCACGGTCACGCGGCGCACCACGCGGTGGGCGTCGCCATAGTCGTTCACCGCGTAGTGCTGGGTGGCGCGGTTGTCCCAGATGGCCACGTCGCCGGCCCGCCAGCGCCAGCGCACGGTGTTCTCCGGCGCGGTGATGTGGCTCTGGAACAGGTCGTAGAGCTTCTGGCTGTCGCCCTTGTTGAGGCCGACGAAGCGCTGCACGAAATTGCCCAGCACCAGCGAGCGCTCCCCCGTCTCGGGATGCACCCGCACCACAGGATGGTCGGTCTCGAACACGGTCTTGGTGAAGGTGCGGTCGAATACCTGCCGGTCGTCGGCGGTGGCGTGGGGGCGCACGGCGGCATAGTCGTAGGCGTTGGAATGTGTGGCCCACAGGCTGTCCGCCAACTGGCGCAGCGGTTCGGGCAGGCGCTCGTAGACGGCGGCGGTGTTGGACCACACGGTGTCGCCGCCGGCCGCCGGAATCACCACGCCGCGCAGCACGGAGATCTTCGGATAGGCGTCCACGAAGGTCACGTCCGTGTGCCATTGGTCAGCCCGGCCGGCGCCCTGGCCGCTGTCGCGTTCCCCGGTGCGGCGGGTGTCCAGCTCCAGCACCGAGGAGGTGCCGGTGAGCGCCCCGATGGTCGGATGCGGCACGAGCCCGCCGAAGCGCGCGCCGAAGGCCTCCTGTGCCGCATCGTCGAGATGGTGCTGGTCGCGGAAGAACAGCGCCTTGTGCTTCAGCAGCAGGCGGTGGATCTCGTCGAACAGCGGCTGCGGCAGATCGCCGGCGAGGCGGACGTTGCGGATCTCGACGCCGATGCGCCCGGAGAGCGGGGTGATGTCGCTCTCGGGAATGGCGGGCTCCGGCGAATTGGGAAGGGTGCTGATCGAAGCGCTCATGGGGCCTCCTGACAGGCTGCGGCGGACCAAGGGACCGCATCTCGATGACCGCACCTCGCCGGGCGGCCGAGGGATATTAATCTTGATAATTTCAAGTAAGTCTATAAACTAAATGAACAATAAATTATCGTTATTTGGCACGGCCTGCGCGTCCCCTCCGCCCATGGCGCGAGGCGGGGGCGCCTGGGCCATCCTTGCGAAGGCATTCCCCATGGGCTTTTCCTCCTCACCCCCGTCCGGGCTCCACCTCACCTGCGACGTGCTTGTGCTCGGCGGCGGTCCGGCGGGCACCTGGGCCGCCTTCGAGGCGGCGCGCGCGGGGGCGCGGGTGGTGCTGGCCGACAAGGGCTTCTGCGGCACCTCCGGCGCCACCGCCCCGTCCGGCACCTCCATCTGGTATGTCGAGCCGGACGCGAAGCTGCGTGCCGCCGCCATCGTCAGCCGGGAGGCGCTGGGCGGCTTTCTCGCCGATCGCGACTGGTCGGCCCGGGTGCTGGAGACCACCCACACGGCGCTGCATGAACTCGGCGCGCGCGGCTATCCCTTCCCCGTGGATGGCGCGGGCAATCCCATCCGCGTCTCGCTGCAGGGGCCGGAATACATGCGCCTCATGCGCAAGCTGGCGAAGGGCGCGGGCGTGCGCATCCTCGATCATGCCCCGGCGCTGGAGCTGCTGGTGGACGAGGCCGGCGCGGTGGCCGGCGCGCGCGGCATCCGCCGGCAGCAGGGGGATGGCTGGCAGGTGGATGCCGGGGCCGTGGTGATCGCCACCGGCGGCTGCGCCTTCCTCTCCCGCGCGCTGGGCTGCACCGCGCTCACCGGCGACGGCCATCTGATGGCGGCGGAAGCGGGCGCGGACTTTTCCGGCATGGAATTCTCCAACGCCTATGCCATCGCGGCGGACTTCGCCTCCGTCACCAAGACCCTGTTCTTCAAATGGGCGACCTTCACCGACGAGGCCGGAGAGATCATCCCCGGTGCCGCCTCAAACGGCGGTCGCTCGGTCATTGCGCGTCACCTCCAGAGGGGCCGGGTGTTCGCAAGGCTCGACCGCGCCGACGCGGCCATGCAGGCCAACATGCGCGCGGCCCAGCCCAATTTCTTCCTGCCGTTCGACCGCATGGGCATCGACCCGTTCACGGACCGCTTCCCCATCACCCTCCACCTCGAAGGCACGGTCCGCGGCACCGGGGGGCTGCGCATCGTGGACGAGACCTGCGCGACCCGCGTGCCCGGCCTCTATGCGGCGGGGGATGCGGCGACGCGCGAACTCATCTGCGGAGGATTCACCGGCGGCGGCAGCCACAATGCGGCCTGGGCGGTCTCGTCCGGGCGCTGGGCCGGCCGTGCCGCGTGGGAGTTCGGCCGCCGCGTCCGGGACGGGCGTGTGCGCCGGGGCGCCGGCACCGTGGGGCTGCGGGATGCCGGCGCCCGCCCCTTCGATCCCGCCGAGGCGGCGCGCACCGTGGTGGGCGAGGTCCATCCCTTCGACCGCAATTACTTTCGCACCGAGGAGGGCCTGACCCGCTCCCTCGACCGTCTCGACAGCCAGAGGGCGCGCCTTGCCGCCTCCGCTCCGGCCGACGCGGCCAACGTGCTGCGGGCCCGCGAGGCGGCAGCCATGACGGCGGTGGCCCGCTGGATGTATCGCAGCGCCCTCGCGCGCACCGAGAGCCGAGGGATGCACCGGCGGATCGATAACGCGGCGGCCGACCCGGCCCAGCGCCACCTCCTCACCTCCGGCGGGCTCGACGCGGTGTTCGTCGCCCACCGGCCGGCCCCGCCCCTTGCGGCGGATGTCGTGGAGCAGCGCGCGGGCGAGGGGATCGCGGCATGATCGAGATCATCAGCGCCGCCCGCTGCACCGGCTGCAACATCTGCGTCGCCGCGTGCCCCACCAATGTGTTCGCGCCGTCGCTCTCCGGTCCCCCCGTCATCGCCCGGCAGCAGGACTGCCAGACCTGCTTCATGTGCGAGCTGTATTGTCCAGAGGATGCGCTCTACGTGGCGCCAACGGCCGGGACGCCGCTCGGCCTTGGCGGCGAGGCGGACGCGCCTCTGCCGCTTGGCACCTATCGCGCCGCCATCGGCTGGACCCCGGCCACCGCCACCAGACGCTCGGTGGACGCCATGCACGCGGTGCTCTCGGCGAAGTAGCGGGACTGGCGCTTTACGAAGCCCAAAAGGCAACGGCTCCTGCCCATGGCAGGAGCCGTTTTCGTTTGTCTATAAGGACAGTTCAGGTGACGCCGACGGTGCCAAGCCCCGCCGGCACCGCAGCCCCCGATCAGTTGGTCGGGGCCTTGTCGCCGCTGAGGATCTGGTCGGCATAGCGGCCGTCCACGACGGTCGTGAAATCCACCGGGCGGGGATAGAAGCCGGCCTTCACCAGCTTTTCGGTGGCTGCGATCTCCTTTTCGAAGCCCGGGCTACCGGGGTTGACGGGGATGAGGGTCACGGCCTTGGCCCGGGCAGCGGCGAGCGCGTCGCGCTCGGCGAGCTGCTGGGTCTTCACATAGGACTTCGCGGTCTCCTCGGGGCGGCTCGAAGCCCAGCGCAGATAGCGGGCCAGCCGGTTGAGGAAATCGCCGATGGCCGGGCCGAGCTTGGGGTCGTCGACGGCGGCGGTGCGGGCGGTCACCGAGACGAAGCCCGGAAAGCCCACGTCGATGTCGCGCGCGATCTCGATGAGCGTGCCGTCCGCGAGGGCGTCGGCGACGCGGGCGCGGGTGACGGGGGCCGCATTCACCGCACCAGCGATCAGGGCGGTGGAGGTTGCGTCATAGGTCAGCAGGCGTACCTGCACGTCCTTGGTGGTCAGGCCGGCGGCGTAGAGGCCGAGCAGTGCGAGCGCGTTGATGTTGCCGCCCTCGTTGTAGGCGTAGGTCTTGCCCTTGAGATCGGCGAGCGTCTTGATGCCGGCGCTCTTGTGGGCGGCGATGAGGCTGTTGGAGAACTTCTCCTCATCCAGGGGCTTCAGCAGCGCCACCACCTTGATGGGCGCGTTCTGGGCGGTCCAGTTCTGCCGGTCCTCGGACGAGGCCTTGGCGGCCGCCGTATCGCTGAGGCCCCAGGAGATGTCGATGGCATTGCCGCCCAGCGCCTGCACGGTCGGCCCGGCGCCGTTGAGCCGCGCCCACTGGATCTTGTAGGGCGTGCCCTTCAGGAAGTCGGTGGCCTCGATAGCGTCGCGGGTCACGTCCTCGAAAATGCCGACGCGCAGGGTGACGCCGGAGAGGTCCGGCTCGGCGGCCGAGGCGGAGGCCCCAAGCCCCACGGCCAGAGCAGAGGACAAAGCAAGGGCGAGCGCGCGGCGGCGCGAGAGCGGCGGTTTCGTCGGGAAACGGGTCATCGGCGGGTCCTTGGCTGGTCAGGGGAAATGAAGGTCACGGCGCGCGGCCGGACTCACAGGCGGCCTCCAGCCCGAGCGGGTCGACGCCCAGCTCGGCATAGAGGCGTGCGCGCAGCCGGGCGCCGGCGGGCGTGGTGCCGTCGAGGGCCTCGCCTACGGTCGCATCGAGGGTGAGGCGACGGTCGCGCAGCACCAGGACGCGGTCGGCGAGACGCACCGCCTCGTCCACGTCATGGGTCACGAGCAGCGTGCCGGGGTGATGGCGGGCGCACAGGCGGCGCACCAGATCCTGCATCTTCAGGCGGGTCAGCGCGTCGAGGGCGGCGAAGGGCTCGTCCAGCAGCAGCAGGGTGGGTTCGAGCACCAGCGCGCGGGCGAGCGCGACCCTTTGCGCCTCGCCGCCGGAGAGGGTGACGGGCCAGGCATCGGCATGATCGGCGAGGCCCACCTCGGCCAGCGCATCGAGCGCCTGCCGGCGCTGGCGGGCGCGGCGCGGCACGCCCATCAGCACGTTGCGCCACACCGGCTGCGAGGGCACCAGCCGCGGTTCCTGGAACACCGCCGCGCGGGGCGTCGCGACCTCGCCAACGCCCGCATCCAGCGTGTCGAGCCCGAGCAGGATGCGCAGCAGCGTGGTTTTGCCCGAGCCGGAGGCACCGAGCAGCGCCACGAACTCGCCCCGGCGGATGGTGAGGTCCAGCCCCTCGAACAGGGTGCGCCCGCCGAAGCCCTTGGCGGCGCCCTTGAGTGAAACTGCCTCCTCCTGAAAATGCACGGCCTCGGCGGGCAGGAGGGGAGTGCGGATGGCCTGGTTCATGGCTCAGCGCGCCTTTTCAAGCACGCTGCGATGCCATGGCAGGAGCCGGCTCTGGGCGGTGCGGATGAGGAAATCGACCGCAAGGCCGAGGACGGAATAAAGCAGCACCACGCCGAGGATGATGTCGGTGCGCAGGGAGGCGCGCGGATTGAGTGCGAGATAGCCGATGCCGGAGGTGGCGTTCACCTGTTCCGCCGCCACCAGCGAGAGCAGCGCGACGCCCATGGCATAGCGCACGCCCACCATGATGGAGGGCAGCGCCAGCGGCGCGACGATCTCGGTGGCGATGGCCGCCCGGCTCATGCCGAAGACGGTGGCCGCCTCGATGATCTTCGGGTCCACATTGCGCACGCCGGAAAAGGTGTTGAGATAGACCGGGAAGATGCAGGCGAGGGCGATGAGGAGGATTTTCGGCTCCTCGTCCACGCCGAACCAGATGACGAACAGCGGGATGACGGCGAGGAACGGCACCATGCGCAGCATCTGCAGCAGCGCGTCATAGGCCCGCTCCCCCGTGCGCCACAGCCCGGCGACGATGCCGAGCACCAGTCCCAGGCCGCCGCCGATGAGAAAGCCGGCGGAAGCCCGCTTGAAGGAGGCGACGAGGCTCTCCCACAGCACGCCCGAGACGGTCAGCTCCCAAAGCGCGCCCACCACCGCCACCGGCGATTCCAGCGTGCGCGGGCTGATGAAGCCGAACGAGCAGGCGCCCTGCCAGATCGCCACCAGGGCGAGCGGCAGCACCAGCCGGGCGGCATCGGCACCGGCGAGCTTGAGCCGGCCCGCGCGGGGCCGGGGCGTGAGTTTCAGCGCGATCCTGCCCGGGGCGGGGAAGGCGGAGGCCGTGGCTGTGTCGGTCATGGATGATCCCGGCTTTCGCTGCGCGACCTCAGAAGAAGGCGGCGGACGGCAGCGGCGTGCCGTCGAGGATTTGCCGGCCGAGGGCGCGGGCCTTGTAGGAAACCGGGTTGTGCGAGGCCAAGGTGCGGATGTTGCGCCAGTGGCGGTCGAGCCCGGCGCGACGGGTGGCGGCCGAGGCGCCGCCCACGTCGAACAGCCGGCTCGCGGCATCGAGGGCGAGCCCGTCCAGCACCACCTTCGACTGCGCGGCCCGGCGGGCCGCCTCCTCGAACAGGTCCGCATCGGGCGCCCCGGCGCGGGCGCTCTCGATGGCGCGGTCCAGCGCCTCGGCGGCCCGCAGAACTGCGGCCTCGGCCACGTAGGCGGCGCTGGCAATGCGGCCGAGCGCTTCCTGCAATTGCGGATCTTCCGCCGGCTGCGCGGCCGTGGCGTGGTAGAAGTTGCGGTCGCGGGAGCGGATCAGCCCCGCCGCATCGCGCGCCACCGCCTTGAGGATGCCGGTGACGATGGAGGTGAGGTAGAGCTGCGCGAGGGTGGCGTCGTGCGGCACCGGGACCTCGTCCTGCGCCTGCACGATCACCTCGTCGGACGAGAGCTTCACGCCGGAGAAGGTGGTGGTTCCCGAGGCGGTCAGCTCCTGGCCGATGCCGTCCCAGTCGTCCAGCACGCTGACGCCCTCGCGCTTGCGTGGCACGACGGCGGCGACAGGCACGCCCTCCGGGGTGCGGGCATTGACGTAGATGTAGTCGGCGAAGGCATTGCCGGTGCTGTAGTATTTCACGCCGTCCAGAACGAAGCCGGCGCCCTCGGGCCGCACCACCGTGTTGCCGCCGCCCGCGCCGATGTTCTGGATGCCGGTCTCGCTGGCGCCGAGGCCGAACAGCTTGCCGGCGCGCACCGCATCCAGCCAGCGGGCGAACTTCGGGCTGGCCTTGGAGCGCTGGGCCTTCTCGACGAAGAGGAAATGGTTGCGCAGCACATGCGGCAGGTTGGAATCGACCTCGGCGAGTGCGATCACCACGCCGATCAGATCGGGGACGGAAGCGCCGGCGCCGCCCTCGGCCTTCGGCAAGCGGAAGGCGCCGAAGCCGGCGGCGCGCAACAGTTCGACATCGGCCCGCACATCCTGCGGGCTGCGTCCCGTCGGGGCGCCGCTCGCGGCGATGCGGGCGATGATGGGGGCCAGCTCCGCCGGTCCTGCGAGAGAAGAGGATGGCGCTGCAACGATCTTCTGGGCGGCGATGGTCATGGCGCGGACCTCTCGATTCAGGGAAGGACAGAGCCGCCCCGGCACCGGGAAGGCGCGCCCTCTTGCCACCCGCGGCAGCGGCGGAGGCTTGGGCAATCTGCGATTATTTTTATAATTTAGATCGAAATAATAGACAATAGGAAATGCCGCCACCGCGCGCAGCCGGGGCCGCCCGAGTGCGGTTCGGCACCGGGCGAGCCTCCTTGCGTTCAAGGAATGGTCTTTGGGCTCAGGACCAGCGGCGGCACAGCGCCCGGGCGAGGGCGTCGAGGGCGAAGCCGAGCACGCCGATGAGCAGCACCATGGCCATCAGCTCGGAATAGGCGAGCCGGTCGCGGGTATCGAGGATGAAATAGCCGAGCCCGGCCGAGACGCCGAGCATCTCGCACGGCACCAGCACGATCCACAGGATGCCGATGGCGAGTCGCACGCCGGTGAGGATGTGTCCCACGACCCCCGGCAGGATCACCCGCGAGAGCATCTCCCACCGCGTCGCCGCGAGGCTGCGCGCCAGCAACAGCCAGCGCGGGTCCAGCTGGCGCACGCCTGCGGCGGTGGAGAGGAGGATGGGCCACACGGCGGCGAAGGCGAGCAGGAAATAGATGGGCCGGTCGCCCACGCCGAACACCATCACCGCCAGCGGCATCCACGACAGCGGCGAGATCATGCGCAGGAACTGGAAGGCCGGCGTGGTCGCCGCTTCCAGCGCGCCGAAGGTGCCCACGGCGAGCCCCAGTGGCACGCCGATGGCGAGCGCGAAGCCGAGGCCGATGAAGATGCGCTGGAGGCTCACATAGACATGGATCGGCAGGTCCGAGTGGAGCAGCAGGCCGCCGAGGCTGGTGAACGCGCTCGCCGGCGAGAAGCGCCGCGCGAAGCTGCCGGGGGCGGCCAGCACATCCGTGCCGAGCCACCAGAGGGCGACCAGCACGACGAGGCCGGCGATGCCGAGCAGCGGCCGCGATAGCCCGCCGCTCCGCGCGGCGCCTTTCGGGCGGGCGCGGGTCGCGGGATCGGCCCCGGCGGTGAAAGACCTCTGCTGCGGCTCCGCATTCAAGGCGCGATCACCTCGGTGCGGTCGAAGGAGGCCGGGAAGCCGAAGGCCGGCAGGCCGCCGTTGGCCGCCAGCGCTACCTTCACGAACCGGTCGTCCACCAGCTGCTTCGCCGCGGTCGCGGGGTCGAGCTGGGCGAGGAAGGCGCCGTCGCCCTCGATCAGCGTGCCCTTGAGGCGGCGCACCAGTTCCTCCGTGTAGCTGGGGAACGGATAGGGCTGGAAGTCGATGCGCTTCTCCCTCCAGTCCGCATGGCGGATGGCACCGGACTTCAGATAGGCCTCCGTGTCGGCCTCGGGCGGGGAGAGCACCTTGTCGAGCACCGCCTGGGCGTGGGGCGTGTAGCGGTTCGGCCCCTCCTTGGAGAGGAGGCGCGCGGTCTCGGCGCGGTTGGCGCGGGTCCACAGCTGCGCCTTGACGATGGCATTCACCACCTTCTGCGACCATTCGGGACGACCATCGAGGTCGCGCTCGTGCATGAAGACGACGCAGCAGGCGTGGTCCTTCCACACATCGCCGGTGAAGCGGAGGATCTTGCCGATGCCCTGCGTTTCCGCCACCGCGTTGAACGGCTCGGCGACGATGTAGCCGGCGACCTGACGGGTGGCGAGGGCGGGGGGCATGTCGGCCGGGGCCATCACCACGAGGTTGACCTCGTTGGCGGCGGGCGCGCCGGTCTTCTTGGTCACGGGGGTGAGGCCGTTTTCGCGCAGCAGGTTCTGCACCACCACATTGTGGATGGAGTACCAGAAAGGCACGGCGATCGTCTTGCCGCCGAGATCGGCGACGCTGCCGATATCCGGGCTCACGGTGAGGGCCGAGCCGCTGACATGGTTCCACGCGACGACGCGCGCCGGGGCCCGCGAGCCGAAGCGCGCCCAGATGGTCATGGGCGACAGCAGGTGGATGACATTCACCTGCCCCGAGATGAAGGCCTCGATCACCTGCGCCCAGCTGCGGAGCAAAACGGGCTTTTCCGCCTTCAGGCCCTCGGCCTCGAACAGCCCGTTGGCATGGGCGACCAGCAGCGGCGTGGCGTCGGTGATGGGCAGGTAGCCGATGCGCACCGGGGCGTCCTGATCCTGCGCGCGGGCCTCGGCGGCGCGCAGCAGGGGGAGGGCGCCGGCGGCGGTGAACAAGGCGGAGAGCTTCAGCATCTCGCGGCGGGAAAAGCCGCCGCGGGGAAGGCAGGCGATGCACATGGTGGGTCTCCTTGTCGGCGGGCGTCAGTGGCGGCGGACGGCGCCGCGCAGCGCCTTCAGAATGTCGATGCGGAGCGCCCCGAGGGCCGCCACCTCGTCGCCGCGCGGCTTGGGCAGATCCAGGGTCCAGCTCGCCACCTGCCGGGCTGGCGCGCCGCCGATGAGCACCACCCGGTCGGCGACCAGCAGCGCCTCGTCGATGTCGTGGGTGACGAGTAGGGCGGCCGTGCCGAAATCGGCCACCACCTTCAGCAGCAGGTCCTGCATTTCGGCCCGCGTCACCTCGTCGAGGGCGCCGAAGGGCTCGTCGAGCAGCAGCACTTCCGGCTTGCGGGCGAGGCAGCGGGCAAGCGCCGTGCGCTGGGCCATGCCGCCGGAAAGGGCCGAGGGCGGAAGGTGGCGGGCATGGCCGAGCCCCACTTCGGCAATGGCGGCATCGACGCGCGCGCGGCGCTCCGCGTGCGAGACGGGGGGCTGGCGCTTGAAATCGAGCCCGAAGGCGACGTTGGCTTCCAGCGTCAGCCACGGCAGCAGGCAGGGGTCCTGAAAGGCCACGGCGAGGCGTGGATGCACGTCCTCCAGCACCGCGCCGTCCATCCGCACGGTTCCGGCGCTCGGCCGCTGGAGCCCCCCGAGGACACGCAGGAGGCTCGATTTGCCAGCCCCGCTCGGCCCGAGGATGGCCACCACCTCCCCCGGCTGGATGGCGAGGTCGAACCCTTCCAGCACGGGCGCGGGCGCGCCGGGATAGCTGAGCGCGATGCCCTCAGCCGACAGGACCGGAACGCTCATGCTGCGCTCTGGCGCTGCGCGGCGAGCGCCGTCTTCAGCTGCACGAGGCTCGGCGTGATGACAGGCACGAAGGCCGCCTCCCGCCAGCGGCGGGCGAAGGCGGCGCCGGGCGCCGTGAGATAGGCCCGGCCGCCGGTCGCCTGCAATTCGAGGCCGATGGCTTCGGCCACGATCTCGGCGAGGGCGATGCGAATGCGGAACAGGGCCGCCGGCTGGGTCTCGAAGGCCCCCGTCTCCAGCCCCTCGGCCAGCGCACGCTCCTGAACGCGCAGCGCCGAACCGAGCGCGGCGAGCGGCTCGGCGAGGATGTGGCGGCCCGCGCCCGCAGCTTCCCGTGCCGCCGCGATGGACCGGCGCGCGAGGCCGATGGACATGCCGCACTGAAAGCCGAGGAAGGCCGGGCGCACCTTGGGCAGCCAGGCATGGGCATCCGCAGCGATCACGCGATCCGCATCGATGCGAACGTCCTTGAGCGCCACCGCCGCCGTGTTGGTGGCGCGCAGGCCGATGAGGTCGAGGTCCGCCGAGCGCTCAAGGCCGGCATCGCCCGCCGCGATGGACGCGACGAACGCGCCGGGACGGTCCGCATGGGCAACCGCCGCAGCGAGATGGAACGTCTCGGGCGCGAGGTTCGTGACCCACGGCAGCCTGCCGTCGAGCCGGAAGCCGTCGCCCTCGCGGCGCGCCGTCACCTGCAGCTCTTCGAGGCCCGCGAGGAACTTCATGGCATTGGACAGCCCCGCCGCGCCGGCGATGCGTCCGCGCAGCAAATCCGGAAGAAGGCGCCCGGCCAGGGCGGCGTTGGGGCTCTGGAGCAGGTATTCCACATAGGTGCGGTGGCCCCAGAAGACGAAGCCGGCGGCCAGCGACCGGGACGAGACATCGGCGATCGCCTCCACCACGTCGATCGCGCGTCCCCCCACGCCTCCGTCCGCCTCAGGCACGCCGATGGCGAAGACGCTGGCGGCTGCTAGGCGCGGCAGGACATCGGCGGCGGCGCTCCCGTCGGCATCGAGCCGGGGGGCATTGTCCTCCAGCCAGGTGGCGAGTGACGGATCGAGCCCGCCCGCCATCACGCGGCGCTCTCGCGGGGCGCGTCCCAGCGGAACGGCTCCAGCTGCGGATTGAGGGGCGGGGCCCCCAGATTGTTGGCGAAGTTGCAGAGGGTGGCGAGGCTCACCCCCAGCACCACCTCCAGCGCTGCCTTGTCGTCGAAGCCGGCGGCGCGGAAATCGGCGAGGTCGGCATCCTCAACCCGGCCACGGCTGGCGATGACGGCCTTGGTGAAGCGGGCCACCGCCTCCAGCCGGGCATCCGGCACATGCCCCCGCTCGCGCAGGGCTGCGATGATGGCGGGGTCCAGCCCTGCCTTGGTGACGATGGCCGTATGGCCGGCGACGCAGAAGCCGCAGCCATGCTCGGCCGCCGCGGTGATCTGCACCGCCTCGCGCTCCGCGAGGGAGAGGGAGCCGCGGGCGTGATGCCGGAAACGGTCAGATAGGTCTCGAGCGCGGTGGGGGCATTGGCGAGCACGCGCAGGAGGTTGGGCAGGAAACCGTTGCGCGCCTCGGCCGCTGCCAGCAGGTCCTTCGCCTCGACAGGGGCATCGTCCAACGTGCGGAGGGGCAGGCGCGGCATGGGATTCTCCTAATTTCGAGTCATTTTATGTATTTTATCTAGATGCGCAATATAGGGGCGCCGTGCCTGCGATATAAGCAGATCCTCCGCGCTGCCTCGCCGTCGCTCTGGGACAGGGGCGCGCTCAGATGTAGTCGACGAAGGCCTGGAGCCGGTCGCCGGAAATGTCGCGCAGGTCGGCGAGGGAGCAGTCGTCCATCACCTCCCTTATGGCGGCGTAGGCCTTCGCCATGAGCAGGCGGATGGTGCAGTTCGGGCCGTCGCAATCGGGGCAGGGCTGGTAGTCGGGGCTGCCGACGCAGGGCAGGGGCGCGAGCGGCCCGTCGAGGGCGCGGATGAGGTCGCCCACATTGATCTGGTCCGCGCCGCGCGCGAGCCGATAGCCGCCGCTCTTGCCCTTGCGGCTCAGGAGGAAGCCGGCGTGGCGCATCTCGCCGAGGATCACATCCAGGAACTCTTGGGGATGTGGTTGGCGTCGGCGATCTCGGCCACCTGAAGCGCCTTGCCCTCGGGCTGGTGCGCGAGGAAGACCGCGGCCTTGAGGCCATACTTGCCCTTCTTGGTCAGCATGGGATCAGACCGCTCGCGCGAGGCGGCAGGCAGAGGTCTGGCCGGGAAGGTGCGGGAGATCCAAGCGGATCGGCTCGATCATGACGCGCTCCAGCGAGCAGGAAATGCAGCGCGCTGCTGCGACGCATTTTATAATTGATCCAATCGATAGAATAAGTAAAATTAAATCACATGCCCCACGCATCCCCTTCGGGCGGGACCGCGGGAGTGGCGCGCGACGCCGGAGGACGATCATGGCCGACGCAGACAGATCGAGCGACCCATCGGGTGTCCAGCCCTCCGCCGGCATCCTCGTCCTGTCCGTCGCAGGCCGCCGCGCGGGGCTCGCGTCGCGCCATTCCGAAGGCTTTCTCTTCCACGCCTGCGATCACCTGTTCAACGACATCGACGGCCGCCTGTTCGCTTCCATCGGCGACATGCGGATCGCCGCGCGCTGCCTCGCCTCGCTCGAACGGCTGAGCCCGCGCGCGCTCAGGCCCTGGCCCGGGTGACTCTCCGCCGGGGTTCCTCCGCCCGGGTTCCTGGCCCCGGCGAGACGGTCCGGCATCCGGCGGCCGCGCGTCGCCGGCTCCTCCAGAGTTCTCCCGCAACTTATCCCCGGGGGTCCATCGCGACCCGCCGGGGATTTTTCGTTCCGCGTGCTGCGCCTACTCGGCGAACCAGAGGTCCTTCAGCGAGGACATGGCGCCGTCCGGCCGGACCGAAACGCCACGGACATTGGCGTTGTAGACGGTGAACTGTTTCAGCTCGAGCAGCGGGAGCACCGGCAGGTCGCGCTGCACCCGGCGCTGCAGCTCGTGGAACAGGGCCACGCGCTGCTCCGGATCGGCCGCGCTCTTGATGCTCTCGATCACCTTGTCCGTGCCCGGGTCCGCATAGCCCGACGCATTGGTCCAGGGGATGCCGGGCGCAATGGATTTCGACCAGAACTGCCGCAGCAGCCCCAGCTCGGGATCGATGAACACGGAGAACTGCCCCGTGTTGATGTCGAAGTCGTAGGAGCCGTAGACGCGCCGCACGAAGGCGCCGAGATCCTGCGAGCGCACATTCACCTCGACGCCCACGCGCTTGAGGTTCTGGCGGATGTATTCGGCGGTCTTGCGGAAATTCTCGTTGAAAGGCTGGAAGTCCTGATTGATGGAGAAGCGCACGCCATTGGCGCCGCGCTTGTAGCCGGCCTCGTCCAGAAGCCGCTCCGCCTCCCTGGGGTCGAAGGCGTAGGTCGGCACGTCCGCGGTGTAGAAGGCCTTGGTGAAGGAGGGGATCGGCCCGGTGGCCGGGGTCACGAGGCCGAACCACACGGTGTCGGCGAGCCCCTGCCGGTCGATGGCATGGGCGAAGGCCCGCCGCACCCGGATGTCGGCCAGGATCGGGTTCCTGAGGTTGAACTCCAGGAAGTAGTATTTGGCGTTCCACTCGTAGCCGCGGGATTCCACCTTCAGGTTGGGTAGCTTGCGCACCCGCTCGATGTCGGCGAAGGGCACGGGATCGAAGGCGGCATAGCCCACGTCGCCGATCTCGATCGCCGCCGCGCGCGCGCCGCCGTCCGGAATGAAGCGGTAGATCACCCGGTCGAGATAGGGCTTGCCCGTGTCCCAATAGTCGGGATTGCGCTCCAGCTCGATGGCCTCGCCCTTGGTCCAGGACTTGAACCTGAAAGGCCCGGTGCCGACCGGCTCCACGTTGTGCGGGTTCTTCAGGATGTCGGTGTTTTCATAGACGTGCTTCGGCAGCACCTGCCCTTCCCAGGCGTTCAGCGCCGACAGCACCACGAGGGAGGGCGCGCGAAACCGGAAGATGGCGGTGTGGGCGTCCGGCGTCTCCACATCCTCCAGCTCGGCGAAGGTGAGGCGGCCGCGCGAATGCACCTTCTTCCAGATCTCCAGCGCGCTGAAGCGCACGTCCGCCGAGGTTAAGGGCGCGCCGTCGTGCCACTTCACGCCCTGCCGCAGATGGAAGGTGAGGGTCAGCTTGTCCGGCGAGATTTCCCAGCTTTCCGCGAGCGCCGGCTTGAGGCCCAGATTGTCGTCATAGGCGACGAGGCCATCATAGATGTTCACCGAGACGGCGCCGTTGGAGAACTGGTTGTTCACGGTGGTGGTCAGCACCGTCGGCTCGGGCTGGATGATGGTGACGAGCGTGCCGCCGCGCTTCGGCGTCCCTTCCGCCGACTGGGCGAGAACCGTCGCCGGGAGCCCGCCGATGATGGTGGCCGAGACGAGACCGCCGAGAAGGGCAAGCAGCTTGAGGGCACCTGTGCGCATGACCCTGCCTTGAGGATGAAAAGGAAAAGCGCCCCAAGACCCGCGCCAACGTGCCGGGCGGGCCTTCCAAGGAACGGAACGGCGTGATACTGATTTTGTCTATCGAATTTATCAATAAGAAATTCCATGCCCTCTTCTGCGCGCTCCGCCGCCGTTCCCCATCCCGGTGTCTCCTCCCGCATCTCCCCGGAGGAGCAGGCCGCCCGCGAGGACCTCGCGGCGGCCCATCGGCTCGCCGTCTGGCATGGCTTCGACCAGGGCATCTACAATCACCTCACCATCGCCGTACCGGGGCGGGAGGATGCGTTCCTGCTGCCGCCGTTTGGCCTGCACTGGTCGGAGGTGACGGCGAGCGGGCTGCTCACGGTCGGCTATGACGGTCGGCTGATCGCCGGGGAGGGCGAGATTCAGCGCTCGGCCTATTGCATCCATGCGCCGATCCACCGTCTCCACCCCGAGCATCAGGTGGTGCTGCACACCCACATGCCCTACGCGACGGCGCTGACCCGGCTGGAAGACAACCGCCTGTTGCCGGTGGGCCAGACCGAGATCCTGCTCATCGATGAGATCGTCTATGACGACGCCTATACCGGCCTCGCCCGGGAGCCTGAGGAGGGCGAGCGGCTCGCGGCGCTGCTGGGGCCGGAGAAGAAGATCCTGTTCCTCGCCCATCACGGCGTCATCGTCACCGGCCGCACCACGGCAGAGGCTTATGACCGGCTGTTCGCGCTGGAACGCGCCTGCCAGGTGCAGCTCTATGCCCTGTGGACCGGCCGCCCGCTGAAAGAGGTGCCGGCGCCCCTCGTGGAGAAGGCGCAGGCCCAGTATCGCGCCGGGCTGTTGCAGGCCGGCCAGAAGACTGCCGCGCCCGGCCAGAAGCCCCACGGCGCGGAGCTGCATTTCTCCGCCCTGCGCCGCCTGCTCGACCGGCGCGAGCCGGACTATCGCGACTGACCGCCGCCGCGAACCCCTGCCAGAATTCGGCGCCCTCTGCGCGCCCCGAGGATTGACCCATGACCTATTCCGCCGCCGCGCCCTCCGCCGCCGTCCGTCTCGTGTCTCCGCAGGAGGTACAGGCGGCCCTGCGCGGCAGCGGGGAAATCGCCTTCCTCGACGTGCGCGAGGAGGGGCAGTTCGGAGAGGGACATCCCTTCTTCGCCGTCAACGCGCCCTACAGCCGGCTGGAGCTGGACATCGGTGCGCTGGTGCCGCGTCGTGCCACGCCCCTCGTGCTGCTGGACGCGGGCGACGGCCTCGCGGTGAAGGCCGCGCAGCGGCTGGCTGCGCTGGGCTACAGCGACTTTGCCGCCCTGGACGACGGCGTCGCGGCGTGGGTGGCGGCCGGCTACGAGGTCTACAAGAGCGTCAACAGCCGCCTGAAGGCCTTCGCGGAGGTGGTGGAGCATGCCTTCCATACCCCGGCCATCGAGGCCGACGAGCTCGCCCGCCTGAAGGGCGAGGGCGCTGACCTCGTGATCCTCGACAGCCGCACGCCCGAGGAATTCGCGCGCTTCCATGTGCCCGGCGCCATCAGTTGCCCGGGGGCGGAACTGGTGGAGAAGTTCGACGCCTTCGTGCGCGGGCCGGAGCAGCTTGTGGTCGTCTCATGCGCCGGCCGCACGCGGGGCATCATCGGCGCGCAGAGCCTCATCGATGCGCAGGTGCCGAACCGGGTGGTGGCGCTGAAGGGCGGCACGCAGGGCTGGCGCCTCGCGGGGCTGACGCTGGAGTCCGGCGCCGTCCCGGTGGAGCCGGTGCCGGACCACGAGGCCGCCCGCGCCCGGGCCGAGGCCGTCCGCGTGCGATATGGCGTGCCGCTGGTGAATGCCGCGACCCTCGACCGCTGGCGCGGCGCGGAAGCGGGTGGCCGCACCACCTTCCTCTTCGACCTGCGCGATGCCGCCGAGCGCGCCGCCCAACCCATTCCCGGCGCGGTGCCGGCACCCGGCGGGCAGCTGGTGCAGTCGCTGGACAAATGGGTGGGCGTGCAGCACGCGCGCATCGTGCTGATCGACGCCGATGGCGTCCGGGCGCGCCTCACCGCCCACTGGCTGATCCAGCTCGGCGAGGATGTGCATGTATTCGAGGGGACGCCCGCCGATATTGCCGGGGCGGGCGAAGTGGCGAAATCCGCCATTCCGGCCGTGCCCCGCGTTTCCGCGCAGGAGGCGTCGTCCCTGCTGAAGGACGGCGCGCGGGCGCTCTCGCTCGATGCCAGTGCCGCCTATCGCGCGGGCCATGCGGCCGGGGCACTGTGGACCATCCGTCCGCGCCTTCCGGCACTCCCGGCGGACGTGCTGGCGGCGCCCGCTCTCGTGCTGTTTGCGGCCGATCCCGGCGTGGCCGATCTGGCGGCGCTCGATCTTGCCGAACTCACCGGCGGGCGGATCGTCGCGGTGGAAGGCGGCCTGGCGGCGTGGCGTGAGGCGGGTCTGCCGGTGGAGGCGAGCCCGTCCAGCCCGCCGGACGCCGAGCGCATCGATTATCTGTTCTGGGCGCACGACCGGCACGACGGCAATCCGGACGCCATGCGCACCTATCTCGGCTGGGAGGAGCAGCTTCCCGGACAGGTGGCGGCGGAAGACGGCGGCGGATTTCGGCTGGTGGTGTGAGGGGTACCGCTCGCGGCGGCGAAGATTATCTCAAGACGCGAGGTGGCCGCCGTCGATGTCGAGCACGGTGCCGGTGGAGAAGGGGTTGGTGAGGAGATAGAGGATGGCCTGCGCCACCTCCTCCGGCCGCCCCGGCCGCCCGGCGGGAATGGCCGCTGCGACCTTGGCCAGCGTCGCCGCCCGCTCCGGGCCGCCATGGCCCGGCGTGTCGATATAGCCTGGCGCAACCGCATTCACGCGGATGGGCGCGAGCGAGACGGCAAGGCTGCGCGCCAGCGCCTCCACGGCGCCGTTGATGGCGGCAGGGAAGGCCATGGTGCCGATGCCCCGGCGGCTGGAGATGCCGGACACCAGAACGATGGAGCCGCCCGGCCGGATCAGCGGCGCGCCGGAGCGCACTGCATGCACCTGCCCCCAGAACTTGGAATCGAAGGAGGCGCGGGCCTCATTGAGGTCCGCCTGCAGCAGCGGCTTGCGCACCACATGCGCCGCCGTCGTCACGAGGTGGTCGAACGGACCGACCTGCCCGAAGAAATCGGCCACCGCTTCGGCATCGGCGATGTCGAGGCTGGCGCCGGACGCTCTGGCGCCCAGACGCTCCACCGCTCCGGCGACCCGTGCCGGGTCCCGGCTCGCCACCACCACCTCGGCCCCTTCCGCCACCGCCGCCTCGGCTGTGGCAAAGCCGATGCCCTTGGTGCCGCCGATGACGACGACGCGCCGGTCGGCGAGGGCGGAGTTGTGCGGCGGAACCTGAGACATGACGCATCCCTTGTGCGGCTTGGACAGGGTTCGGGACGGGCGGATGTTCCGCGTTCAGCCCCGCACGGCTCCCGGCGCCGGCTCCAGCCAGGCGTCCGCGAAGGAGGAATAGACGCCGATGGGGCCGACATTCACGCCCTTCAGGCGGCTCGACCACACCCGGAACTGCTTCAGTTCCAGCAGGGAGATGGAGGGCACCTCGGTCTGCACGATCAGCTGGAACTCGCCCAGCAGCGCCTTGCGCTTCTGCGGGTCCGGCTCCACCGCCGCGGCCTCGAGCAGGGCATCCACCTTGGGATTTGAATAGCCGGATGCATTGGACCACGCCGAACCCGGCCGGATGGTCTGCGACCAGAAGCGGCGCTGAACACCGATCTGGGGGTCGGCGAAGGCGGCGTAATAGGCGTTCAGCGTGTCGAAGTCGTATTCGGTGTAGATCTTCCGCAGGAAGGTCGGCAAGTCGTAGTTCAGCAACTCCACTTCGATGCCGACCTTCTTCAACTGCTGGCGGATGAACTCGCCCGAGCGCTTGAAGTCGTCGCCATAGGGAATGCTGGCGTGGTTGAAGCGCAGCCGCACGCCGTCCGGCCCGCGCTTGAGGCCGGCCTCGTCCAGCAGCGCCTCGGCCTTCTTCGGATCATAGTCGTATTGGGGCAGCCCGGTGGCTGCGAACGCGGTCTGGAACGCCGGCACGGGGCCGGTGGCGGGCTCGGCAAAGCCGTACCAGACGGTTCGCGCCAGCGCCTTCTTGTCGATGGCGAGGGCGATGGCCCGGCGCACCCGCACATCCTGGAACTGGGGACGGCGCATGTTGAAGTCGAGGAAGAAAACTGGCGCCACCGCCTCCCAGCCGCGCGTTTCCACCACGAGGTCCGGCCGCTTGGCGAGCCGCTCCACGTCCGAGAGCGGCACCGGGCTAAGCGGCACGTACTGCGCCTCGCCGGTCTCCAGCGCGGCGGCGCGGGCGCCGGCATCGGGCACGAAGCGGAAGGTGAGCCGGTCGAGATAGGGCTTTCCGGCGTCCCAATAGTTCGGGTTGCGCTCCAGCGTCACGTGGCTGCCGCGCACCCATTCCTTGAAGATGAACGGACCCGTCCCGATGGGCTTCGTATTCCACGGATTGGTGAGCGGATCGGTGCCCTCATAGAGGTGCTTCGGCAGGATCTGCGTCTCGCTGGAATTGAGCGCGGACCAGATCACCGGCGAGGGCTTCGCCAGCCGCAGGATGACGGTGTGGTCGTCGGGCGTCTCGATGTCCTGAAGCTGGGAATAGGTGCCGATGCCGCGCGGGTGGGTCTTCTTCACCACCTCCAGGATCGAATACTTCACGTCGGCAGCAGTGAAGGGAACGCCGTCGTGCCAGGTGACGCCCTTGCGCAGGCGGAAGGTGATGGAGCGGCCGTCGGGCGCCTGCTCGTAGCTCTCGGCGAGCTGGGGACGCGGTGCGCCCGTGCCGTCATAGGTCACGAGGCCATCGTACACGTTGATCGCGATGACGATGGTGGGGTTGGACACCGTGAGCCCGAGGGTCTGCGGCTCCGGCACCACGATGGAGACGAGGTGTCCGCCACGGACGGGCGAACCGTCCGCGGCGCGCGCAATCGGCACGGCCGCAAGGGAGGCGCCGGCCGCAGCAAGGCGCAGGATGTCGCGTCGGTTCAGCATGGGCAGCCTCCGTTCGGTCGTATGAGAGTTCAGATGCGCAGCCCGGCCTGCTTCAGCAGCGGCAGCACCGCTTCGCCGAAGAAGTCGAGGTCGGGCTTGAAGTCGAAGAAGGCGAGCTGAACGCCGTCGATGCCGGCCTGCTTCAGGCGGATGAGCTTGTCCGCCACCTGCTCGGGCGAGCCGATGATCTGGATGTTGCCACCGAGCACCCGGTGCTCGCCCTTGTGGTTCTTCCAGGCCTGGCTGTCGCCGGCGGCGTGGTGGGCGAGGAAGCCCTCCACCGCTCCGGTGTCGGCATGGGCGAGGATGGCGGCGTGATACGCCTTCGCCTCCTGCTCGGTCGGCCGGCAGACGATCATCGGGTTGATGATGGCGCGCACCTCGCGCCCGGCCGCCTTGGCGCGGCCCTTGAGGTTTGCCACGTGGTCCGGCAACGCCGCGAGCGCCGCCTCGATCTCCGCCCCCGCCGGGCTGGTGATGAACACGAGGTCGGAATGCTGGGCCGCATAGTCGAAGCCGGCGGGCGAGCCGGTGGCGTTGACGAGGATCGGACGGCCATATTTGGGCCGCGGCGAGACGAACGCTTCATTGAGCTTCCAGAATTCACCGTCGATGGTGATGTTCTCGGTGGACGCCCACAGCCGCTCGACGATGCCGATGAATTCCGCTGCCCGCGCATAGCGTGCGTCGTGCTCGATCTGGGTGGTGCCGAACATCTTTGGCTCGCGCGGGGCGTAGCCGGTGACCATGTTGATGCCGAAGCGCCCGCCCGAGATATGGTCCAGCGTCGCGGCGAATTTGGCGAGGTGCAGCGGGTGCCACGGCCCGTAGAGGATGTGGATGGTGGAGATGAGGATAATGCGGCTCGTCACCGAGGACAGGGCCGCCACGGTCACGAACGGGTCGATGGCCTGCTCGCGATACTTCAGCTCGCCGCCATAGCCGTCCTTGCCGATCCACTGGGCGAGGCCGAAGGCGAGGTCGAAGCCCAGTTCCTCGGCCTTGAGGGTGAGCGCCTTGTTGTAGTCGAAGGTCCAGTCGGTGGTGCGCGGCAGGGTCGAGGGCGACCAACCGCCGTTCTGGATGGGCAGGAACAGGCCGAGCAGCAGCGGCTGCTTCAGCGCCTGCGCGAGGGGACTTTCGGGATAGTCCGCGGGCGAAATGGTGATGCGTGCGGTCATGGTCGGGTCTCCGGATCGGCGCGGTTACGCCGGACGGGCAGGCAGAGGGTCAGGCCGGCTGCAACGCAGCGCTGGCGTTTGGCGCGGGCACGGCGCCGGATGCGAGATGGCAGGCCACGAGATGGCCGTCGCCCCCATCGCTCAGGGCCGGCGCATCAATGGCGCAGCGAGCGACGGCGATGGGACAGCGGGTGTGGAAGCGGCAGCCCTTGGGCGGGGAAAAGGGGCTCGGCAGGTCGCCGCCGACGATGGACTTGTCGGCGATGCGGCTCGTTGTCGGGTCCATGCGCGGCAGCGCCTCGATGAGCGCGCGGGTGTAGGGATGGAGCGGCGCGCGCCACAGCGTCTCGCGCGGGGCCAGCTCGACGATGCGGCCGAGATACATGATGGCCACCCGGTCGGCGATGTGCTCCACCACCGAGAGATCGTGGCTGATGAAGAGATAGGCGACGGAGGTTTCGCGCTGCACCTTGCGCAGGAGGTTCAGCACCTGCGCCTGCAGCGACACATCCAGCGCCGACACCGGCTCGTCGCAGACGATCACCGCGGGATCGAGGGCAAGCGCGCGGGCGATGCCGATGCGTTGGCGCTGGCCGCCGGAGAATTCATGCGGCAGCCGGTCGATGAATTCCGGCCTCAGGCCCACCGCCTCCATGAGGCTCGCCACCCGGGCGCGCCGCTCGGCCTTGCCGCGCACGCCGTTCAGCTTCAGGGGCGTCTCAAGGATGGTGCCCGCGCGCTGGCGCGGATCGAGGGCGCCCATGGGGTCCTGAAACACCATCTGCACCTTGGGGCGGAGCGCCCGGCGTTCGCGGGCGGTGAGGCGCGTGATGTCGTGCCCCTCCACCTTCAGCGCGCCGGACGTGGGCTCGACCAGTTGCACGATGGCCTTGGCGAGGGAGGACTTGCCGCAGCCGGATTCCCCCACCAGCCCCAGCGTCTCGCCGGGGCGGATGGCGAAGGACACGCCGTCCACCGCCGAGAGGGGACCCCGGCCGGTGCGGTAGGAGACCACGAGGTCGCGCACTTCCAAAGCGGGCGTCTCAACGGGCGCGCTCATGCCGGCACGCCTTCCAGGACGGGCGCGTGGGGCTTCTCCCCCGCGAGGTGATCGAGGTGGAGGCAGGCGACGCTGCCTTCGCCGCCGACGCTTTCCAGCACGGGCTGGAGCCGCGCGCAGGCCTCGTCCGCATGGGCGCAGCGCGGCGCGAACGCGCAGCCGGGTGGGAGGTCGGCGAGGGAGGGCACGATGCCGGGGATTTCGTCCAGCAGCTCGCGCCGAAGGCCCGGCGTCGGGCGGGCGCGCATCAGGGCGCGTGTGTAGGGGTGGAGCGGACGGGCGAACAGATCGGCCACCGGACGCTCCTCCACCTTGCGGCCGGCATACATCACCAGCACGCGGTCCGCCGTTTCCGCCACCACGCCGAGGTCATGGCTGATAAGCAGCAGGCTCATGCCGAACTCCCTCTGGAGCGAGACGATGAGCTTCAGGATCTGCGCCTGCACGGTGACATCGAGGGCGGTGGTGGGCTCGTCGGCGATCAGAAGGCGAGGATTGGCAGCGATGGCGATGGCGATCATCACCCTTTGGCGCATCCCGCCGGAGAAGTGGTGCGGATAGTCGTCCGCCCGGCGCTGCGGCTCGGGAATGCGCACGAGGTCGAGCAGCTCCACCGCGCGCCGGTGTAGGGCGGGGCCGCGCAGGCTCGTGTGGCGCTTCAGGCTCTCGATGATCTGGTCGGCCACCGTGCGCACCGGGTTCAGCGCCGAGAGCGGGTCCTGGAAGATCATGGCGATGCGGTTGCCGCGCACGTCGCGCATGGCGCGCTCGGAGAGGGCCAGGAGGTCCGTGCCCTCGAACCGCACATGGCTTCCGGAAATCTCCGCCGGCGGCGAGCGGAGCAGGCGCAGCAACGCCATGGCCGTTACCGACTTGCCGCAGCCGCTCTCGCCGACGATGGCGAGCGTCTCGCCGGCCGCGATGTGGAACGAGAGGCGATCCACCGCCGTGAGCCGGCCGGACGGGGTGCGGAAGCGGACGGTGAGGTCCTTAACGTCGAGGAGGGCAGGGCGGCTCATGTCAGCGACACCCGCGGGTTGAGCACGTCGTTGAGGCCGTTGCCGAGCAGGTTCAGCGCCATGACGGTGAGCGAGATGGCAAGGCCGGGCAGCGCGGTCATGTACCAGGCGGTGCGCAGCACCTCGCGGCCCGAGCCGATCATGCTGCCCCAGGAGATCAGGTTCGGATCGCCGAGCCCGAGGAAGGAGAGCGCCGCCTCGGTGAGGATGGCGGAGGCGACGAGGATCGAGCCCGCCACCACCACCGGCGAGATGGCGTTGGGCAATATGTGGGTGAGGATGATGCGGAAATGCCCCATGCCCATCACCCGCGCCGCCTGCACGAATTCCGCATCGCGCAGGCGCAGCGCCTCGGCCCGCACCAGCCGCGCGACCTGCGGCCAGGAGGTGATGGCGATGCCGAGCACGATGGACGTGACCGAGGGCGTGAGGATCGCCACCACCACCACCACGAACACCAGCGGCGGCATGGTCTGGAACACTTCGGTGATGCGGGTGAGCACCTGGTCCACCCAGCCGCCGAAGTAGCCGGACAGCGCCCCGAACACGACGCCCAGCGCCACCGCGAGCCCCGCCGCGGCGAGGCCCACGGCCAGCGACACCCGCGCCGCATAGACGAGGCCGACGAGGATGTCCCGGCCCAGCATGTCGGTCCCGAGGGGATATTCCGCCGAGGTGAAGGGCCAGATGAAGGGTCGGGCGACCATGTCGAGCGGGTCGACCGGGAAGATCTGGCCCGCGAAGAGCGCGGCGCCGGCCACCAGCGCGAGGCCGATGCTGCCGGCAAGGGCCGTGCGGCTGCGCAGGAAGCGATAGCCGAAGGAGGAAGCGCGCACCGCGCGGCGCGGCTTCGGCGCGGCGGGGGCGGCCTCCCCGGCGGCGCGGGGAAGGATGTCGGTGGCGTCGAGGCTCATCGCACGTCGATCCTCGGGTCGAGCAGGGCGTAGACAAGATCGGTCGCGAGGTTCGAGACGATCACCAGGAAGGAGGAGAAGAACAGCACGCCCAGCAGCAAATTGATGTCGCGCTGGAACACCGCGTCGAAGGCGAGCCGGCCCATGCCTGGCCAGGCGAACACAGTCTCGATCACCACCGAGCCCGAGAGCAGCGTGCCGAGCTGCAGGCCGGTCATGGTGACGATGGGCAGGAGCGCGTTGCGCAGCACGTGGCGCACGGCGATGGGCAAGGGCGCGATGCCCTTGGCGCGGGCCGTGCGCACGAAGTCCAGCTCCTGCACTTCCAGCATGGCGGAGCGGGTGAGGCGCGTGTAGATGGCGATGTAGAAGAAGGCCAGCGACAGCACCGGCAGCACCATGTGCAGCGCCACGTCGCCCACCGCCGCAAGGCCGGTGTACGTCTGCTGCAGGTCGCGCATGCCGCCCGCCGGAAGCCATCGCAATTCCACCGAGAACAGCACGATCAGCATCAGCCCCACCCAGAAGAGGGGTGTGGCAAAGCCGACAGTGGAGACCGCGGAGAGCACGCCGTCCGGCCAGCGCCCGCGCCATTGCGCGCTGATGGCGCCGAACAGGATGCCGAGCGCCACCGCCACCACGAGGCTGGAGAGCATGAGCAGCGCCGTGTTGGGCGCGCGGGACAGGATGAGGTCCAGCACCGGCATGGAATTTCTGAACGAATAGCCGAGATTGAGCTGGAACAGCTGGCCCATGTATTTGAAGAACTGGACGGCCAGCGGCTGGTCGAGCCCGAACTGCTGGCGCAGCATGGCCATGTATTCGGGCGTCGCGGAGCCCGCTTCCCCGGCCATCACCTCGGCGAGGTCGCCGGGGGCGAGGCGCAGGAAGAAGAAGTTCAGCACCACGATGGCGAGGATGGTGGGCACCACCTGCACCACGCGCAGGCCGAGATAGCGCAGCACCCGCCCCTCGGGCAGTTGAAGGGCGCGCGCCACCTCAGGCCCCCACCCAGACGGTCTTCAGCGACTGGTAGCCGCCGAACGGGGCAAGATCGATGCCCGAGAGCTTGGCCGAATAGGCGCGATAGAAGGTGAGTTCCAGGAGGTTCACAGACGGCAGCTTCACCTGCGCGAGGCGCTGCAATTCGCGGATGTCGGCGTTGCGCTTCTCCACGTTGCCCTCGGTCTGGATGCGCTCGATGACCGCGTCGATCTCCGCGTCCGCCACGCCCGAGGCGTTGGAGGAGGGCGTGCCCTTCTTGATGGCCTGGCTCCAGTAGCGCCGCTGCACGCCGATCTGCGGGTCCGGATAGGCGGAATACCAGGCGCTGTGGGTGTCGAAATCGTACTCGGTGAAAACGACCTTGATGTAAGTGGGCAGATCGTAGTTGCGCAGAGTGACTTCGACGCCGATGCGCTTCAGCGCCTGCTTGAAGTATTCGCCCGCCCGCCGGTAATCCTCGCCATAGGCGGAGGGGATGTGGTCGATGCGCAGGCGCACCCCGTCCGCCCCCTTCTTCAGGCCGGCGGCATCCAGCAGGGCTTCGGCCTTGGCGATGTTGTAGTCGTATTGCGGAAGATCGGGCGCGAAGAACTGGGTCTGGTAGCTGGGTACGGGACCCTGGGCGGGCTTGGCGAGGCCGTAGAACACGGTTTCGGCCAGCGCCTTGCGGTTCAGCGCATGGGCGAAGGCCTGGCGCACACGGATGTCGCCGAACGGCTCGCGGCGCAGGTTGAAATCGAAGAAATACATAGGCGCCGGCCCCTCGAAGCCGCGCGTTTCCACCACGAGGTCCTTGGACGCCTTGATGCGCGCCACGTCCGAAAGAGGCACGGGATTGAGCGGGATGTATTGCGCCTCGCCGGTCTCCAGCGCCGCCGCGCGCGAGGCGGGATCGCGGATGATGCGGAATACCACCTTGTCGAGGTATGGCCGGCCCTTGTCCCAATAGTTCGGGTTGCGCTCCAGCACGATGCGCTCGCCCTTGACCCACTCCTTGAAGATGAAGGCGCCGGTGCCGACGGGCCTGCCGTTCAGGGGATTGGTGAGGGGGTTGGTGCCCTCGTAGAGATGCTTGGGCAGGATCTGCGTCTCGGTGCCGTTAAAGGCCGCCCATACCACCGGCGAAGGGCGCGAGAAGCGCAGCACGGCCGTATAGGGATCGGGCGTGTCCACGGTGGTGAGATTGGCGAACACCGCATTGCCACGCGGGTGCACCTTCTTCGTCACCTCCATCAGGGAATAGGCGACGTCCGCGGAGGTGAAGGGCGTGCCGTCATGCCAAGTCACGTCATTCCTGAGACGGAAGGTGATGACGGTGCCGTCCGCCGAGGTTTCCCAGGAGGTGGCGAGGCTGGGCCTCAGCTTGAAGCCTTCGTCATATTCCACCAGTCCATCGAAGATGTTGGCGGAGACCGCCACCGCCGGCGCCGAGATGGTCAGGCCGGCGACGAGGCCGGCCGGCTCGGGATCGAGCACCGCGACGAGCGTGCCGCCGGTGGCCGGGGCCGCGCCCGCGCGGCGCGCGGCAGCCGGCAGGAGGAGGGAGGCGCCCGCGCCTGCAAGGAATGTGCGGCGGGACGGGGCAAAGGTGTCGAACGGGGACGTCATCGGGTCTTCGGGTCTCGGATGGGCGTGGGGCAGTGGGGGCCGGGTCGCGCCGGCCCGCCGCTCAGAAGAAGCTGGAAGGCGGCAGGGGCGTGCCGTCGATGGCGTTGAGCCCGAGGAGGCGCGCCTTGTAGGAGCGCGGATTGTGCGAGGCGAGGGTGCGGGCGTTGCGCCAGTGGCGGTCGAGATTGACCGCGCGGTGGGCCGCCGAGGCGCCGCCCACGTCGAACAACTGGGTTGCCGAGCGCAGGGTGAGATCATCGATGATGACCTTGGCGCGGGCCGCCTTCAGCGCTGCCCCATGGGCCGCCGCGTTCACCTCGTCTGAGGGCGCGCCCGCGGCGCGCAGCGCATCCGTCGCGTCGAGGGCATCGGCGGTGGCGAGCACCAGCGCTTCCGCCGCATAGGCTGCCGCTGAAATCTCGCCCAGCGCCTGCTGGAGGATCGGGTCTTCGGTGGCCAACGGTGCCGGGGCGAAGAAATAGGTGTGCTTGCGGCTCTTGAGCAGCGCCGTCGCATCCCGCAGCACGGCGGCGAGGATGCCGGCATTCACCGTCGTCAGGTAGAGCTGAGGCAGGGTGCTGGAATAGGCCGTGCCGTAGCCGACGCCCGTGCCGTCCGGCACCACTTCGTGCGGCTCGACACGCACGTCGTTGAAGATGGTGGTGCCCGAGCCGGTGAGGCGCTGGCCGATGCCATCCCAGTCATCGACGATCTCGATGCCCTCGCGCTTCACCGGCAGGATGAGGGAGGCGTTGCCGCCCTCCGGCGTTGCCACGCGCACCAGCACGAGGTCGGAGAAGATGGTGCCGGTGGAATAGTATTTGCGGCCGCTGATGCGCCAGCCGTCGCCGTCCGGCCGCAACACGGCGGCGAAGGGCGAGCCGCCCACCACCTTGGCGTCGCTCTCCGTATTGGCGAGGCCGACGATGGCCCCTTCCGCCACGGCGCGCCGCCAGCCCTCCTCGGCGGCGTTGCGCGGGGTGCGGGCGTAGCGCTCCACGAAGGTGAAATGATTGCGCAGGATGTGCGCCACGTTGGCATCCGCCGTTGCGAGCCGCAGCACCACGCCGAACAGTTCTCGGAACGAGGCTCCGGCCCCGCCCGCCTCCACCGGCAGGCGCAGGGCGCCGAGCTTTGCCGAGCGGATCAGCCCCAGCGGCTCGTGCGGCAGGATGCGCTCATATTCGCGCTGGGCCGCGCCCTCCGCGATCGTGTCGAACAGGGCATCCAGCGCCGGCGCGTCCGGGCGGAGCGGTCCGCCGTGAGAGGTCGCGGCGGAAGAAGGGACGACGATTTCGTTCATGGCGGGGTCCGAAGTGGCGGGTCCGACGGAAAAGAGCGTTGGAAACGGCCGGAGGGGCACCCGGCGCTTCGAGCGGAGAAGGCTTCGCAGGCCAGGCTCAGCACCGGGAATCCCGGTCCGGCGGCACGCACCAGCGAAGGAACAGTCAGCATAGCTCTTAAATTTAGTTTGTCGATATTTTTAATGTAAATAAATGCCTGCGAGTTGGACGTACAATGGCCGTGCGGCCCGGCACGGGGCGTCGGGTTGATGGGAACGCGGACCACGAAATCCCCTTCTGCGGTCTTTGGCGGAGATGGGATGCTTGAGGGCAGGCGCGCCCCGAGCCGCAGGAGTGCAGCTGAACTCTTCACGTTCGTCGGGCTCGGCGCCCGGCCTCTCCCGCCCCGGCGATGAGGCCGGGGCGGGGAGGGGGCAGAGCCGGTAGCCGCGACTGCTCTGGATGCGCTTGAGGGCGGTTTCCAGCGCGTCCACGTCGTCGGTCGTGTTTTAGAAGGCGAGGGAGGGCCGCACCGCGCTCTCCAGCCCGAACCGGCAGAGGATGGGCTGGGCAGGCGCAGGGTGGTGAAGCCGGCCTCCTTCAGGGCGGCGATCTCGGCACGGGGCAGGCGGTGGAAGAGGCCCTTCTAATGCGCGCCCTGCGCCGCTGTAACGGCAATGCATCTGCCGCAGCCCGGATGCTGAAGATGGGGCCCGGCCAGTTCGAATACCGCATTCGCAATTTGATGTACCGCTCGGACGATTGAGACACCGACGAGCGTGCCACGCCGGCGCGTTTAGGACGGCAACGCCCTGCTACCGGCGTGCTGCGCGCGCAGCCAGGCCCGCATCCCTAATCCGGCCGCATGGTACAATTATAGCGCTTCGGATGACGTCGCGGCCATCGGTCTGGGCAGGATTGCCTCACCCTGGCGAGCAGCGTTTTCTGTGACCGCCATCCGTTGCCGGCATCCTCCGGCGGCATGGTGCAGGTCGTTGGACGCCGGGAAGAGATAGCCGATGACGGACCTGAACAAGGGCGCCACCTGCGGGATAGACGCAGGGTCCAAGCCATCGATCTGGCTGCGCCTGAAGATGCTGACCGTGTCCCGTCTTGGTCCGGGACTTGTGACCGGTGCGGCCGACGATGATCCAAGCGGCATTGCGACCTACAGCCAGATCGGCGCCCAGTTCGGCTATGCGTTCGCTTGGACTATGCTGTTCAGCTTTCCGCTCATGGCGGTCATTCAGGCGATCAGCGCGCGCATCGGCTGCGTGACCGGGCGAGGCATCGCCCGGAACCTGCGCCTGCACTATTCGCCCTGGCTGTTGCGGGTGGTCATCGTTCTGCTGCTCATCGCCAACGTGATCAATCTCGGCGCCGATCTCGGGGCCATGGCAGCGGCGCTCGGACTGCTGGTCGGCGGCCCGGAGCACCTCTATGTGGCGGGGTTCGCCATCGTCTGCGTTCTGCTTGAAACCTTCATGAGCTATGCGCGCTACGCCGCGGTTCTGAAATGGGCCACGCTTTCGCTGTTTGCCTATGTCGCGGTGGCTTTCGCCGCGCATGTCGATTGGCCGGTGGCGCTGGCGAGCACCTTTGTCCCGCGCATCGCGTTCGACGGCGATCACGCCATGGCGCTGGTCGCCGTCCTCGGAACTACCATCAGCCCCTATCTGTTCTTCTGGCAGGCGGGACAGGAGGTCGAGGAATTGCGCAGGCGCCACGTCAAGCCGCTCTGCGTCGCCCCGCGCGATGCGGGCCCCGAACTCGCGCGCATTCGCACCGACACCTTCGTCGGCATGGGATTTTCCAATCTCATCGCCCTGTTCATCATGCTCGCTACCGCGGCGACCCTCCATGCCAGCGGCGTGACCGATATCCAGACCTCCTCCCAGGCTGCCGAGGCGCTGCGACCCATCGCCGGCCCACTGACCTTTGCGCTTTTCGCAGCCGGCATCATCGCGACCGGCATGCTGGCCGTGCCGGTGCTGGCCGGGTCGGCGGCTTATGGCGTCAGCGAGCTTTTCGGCTGGCCCGAGGGGCTTGATCGGCGGCCCATGGAAGCCAAGGCCTTCTATGCGATCATCGCCGCCGCGACGCTCGGGGGTGTTGCACTGAACTTCACGCACCTGGACCCCGTGAAGGCGCTTTACTGGAGCGCCGTGGTCAATGGCGTGCTCGCCGCCCCGATGATGGCGGTGATGATGGTGATCTCGATGAACCCGCGCCTCATGGGCCGCCTGACCCTTCCGCTCCCCATGCTGCTGGTGGGCTGGCTTGCGACCATCGTGATGGCCGCCGCCTCCATCGGCTTGTTCGTCCTGTAGCTTTTCCGCCGACACCGGAAACGCCGGTACCGTTCACTCCGCTCTCAATGCCCCAGCACGAACGAATGCTCGAACCCCACCCCGATGGTGAGCTGGTTCGGGCTGCCGGCCAAAGTGGTGACGGGGCTTGCGGCGGCGGCGCCGGTCAGGCGCTGGTAGCTGCCGTAGACGGTTGTCGTCCAGTCCGGCGATACCTCGTAGGACAGGGACGAGGTGAGGCCGACGGACTTGATGCCGCCACCGGGCGCGTAGGGTTCGATGTGGCCGTTCAGCGCCGCGGCGAGAGGCGAGACACCGAATTCCGTTTGCATCAATGTGCTGTCCGCCACCGACAGGCGCGGCCCGACGGACCAGGTGAAAAGGCCCTGCTTCTGCACGAGATCGGCGGAGAGATTGGCGGCGAGGCCGCCGGCGTTGCCGAGGCCCTCAAGCACCTCCACGCGGGTGCGCAGCACGCCGGCAATGGGCCAGTATTCGGCGAACCCGCCACCCTCCAGCGCCCAGGAATAGCCCGGCAGGCCGAGCAGGACGCCATTCGGCCGTCCTTCGCGCAGGCCAGCCAGCGGGCCAAGGCTGAAATCGCCAAGCGTGAACAGGCTGAGGCCGAAATTGTCGTCCGGCGCACCGAATGTCGCCGGCTCGTCGGCGCGCCGGATGTCGAACGAGGGCGAAAAGAACGGCCCGAAGGTCCGCGCGCCGTCGTAGGACGGTCCCAGGCTGAAGCTGCCGCCCAGCGTGACGATCCAGGCGTCGGATGCTGCGGACGTGGTCGAGGACGAAGAGACGCCCGAAGAGGAAGCCGTGCCGGCTGCGGTGCCGGCATCCTGCGCCCGTGCCCCGCACGGCAGCCCCGAAACCGCCAGCATCAGCAGGAGGAAGGAGGCCTGCCTAGCCATCGCCGGCTCCAGCCTCCTTGTCGATCTTGATGGCGAGCTTCTTGACGCGGTGCCAGAGGCTGCGCTCGGTGATGCCGAGCTTCTCGGCGGCGCGGGCCTGCACGCCGCCGCTGTCCTTGAGGGCTTTCAGCACGAACTCGCGCTCGATGCGGGTCAGCTCGCCGTCGAGATCGCCATTGAGCGTGTGAGGCTGTGCATCGGCGTCGCCGGGCGCCTCGAACAGCAGCAGGTCGCCGGGGCCCACCAGATCGCCCCGCGCGACGATGGCGGCCCGCTCCATGCAGTTCTGCAATTCTCGCACGTTCCCCGGCCAGCGGTAGCGCGTCAGCATGGCCTGCGCCTCGGGGGCCAGGCCCTTGATGCGCTTGCCCATGTCGCGTGCCGCGGCGGCAAGGAAATGGTCGGCGAGGAGCACGATGTCGTCGGTGCGCTCGCGCAGCGGCGGCAGGGCGATGGGGAACACCGCGAGGCGGTAGTAAAGATCCATGCGGAAGGTGCCGGCCGCGATCTCCTTCTGCAAGTCCTTGTGGGTGGCGGCGATGATCCGCACGTCCACCGACACGCTCTTGCTGCTGCCCACAGGTTCGAAGCTCTGCTCCTGCAGGGCCCGCAGCACCTTGGCCTGAACCGGGAGGGGCATGTCGGCGATCTCGTCAAGGAACAGCGTGCCATGGTCGGCGGCGGCGAAGCGGCCCTCGCGCGCGCCGGTGGCTCCGGTGAAGGCGCCCTTCACGTGGCCGAACAGCTCGCTCTCGATCAGGGTTTCCGGAATGGCTGCGCAGTTGACGGCGACGAAAGGCAGGTCCCGCCTTGGACTGTTGTAGTGGATGGCGCGGGCCACCAGCTCCTTTCCGGTACCGCTCTCGCCCAGCAGCAACACGCTGGCGCGGCTCGGGGCCACCTCGGTCACCTGGCGCAGCACGTCGCGGAAGGCCGCGCTGTCGCCCACCAGATTGTCGAAGCGGTAACGTCCCTCCAGCTCGGAGCGCAGCCGCGCATTCTCGCTTTCCACCGCCTTCAGCCGCAGGGCGCGCGCGATGGTGGCGACCACGTCGTCGAGATCGAGGGGCTTCGCCACATAGTCGAAGGCGCCGTCCTTCACGAGGTCCACGGCGCCCCGCACCGAGGCATAGGCCGTCATGATGATGACCGGCAGCTCCGGCCGCTCCTGCTTCAGGGCCTTCAGGAGGTCGGCGCCGCCCCGGTCGGGCATGCGCAGGTCGCTCAGCACCAGGTCCACCGGCTGGCTGGCGCAATAGGCGAGCGCCTTGGCGACGGTGTTGGTGGAAACGGCTTCGAAGCCACGCTCGGCGAGGGCAGCCTCCAGCACCTCCCCGTGGCGGACCTCGTCATCGACGATGAGTATCTTCGCGGCCATACGCGGCATCACCCCTGTTTGCCGAGCGGAAGGCGGATGGTGAAGATGGCGCCGCGCTCCGGCGCGTCGGCACACGTCACCTCGCCGCCATGCACCTCCACGGTGGAACGCACGGTCGCGAGCCCGAGGCCGGTGCCGTTCACCTTGGTCGTCACGAAAGGCTCGAAAAGGCTGGCCCGCACATCGTCCGGGATGCCCGGGCCGTTGTCCTCCACATGCAGGACCACCGCGTCCGCCTCGAGCTCCGCGCGCACGATGATGTGGCCGCCGTCGCCGGCGGCGTCCATGGCGTTGAGGATGAGGTTCAGCAGCGCCTGATGCAGCAGATCCTTGTCGCCCTGGATCGGCAGCGGGTGGTCCGGCAGGCGGGCGATGAGGCTGATGTTGCGGCGGCGCAGCTCAGGCGCGACGAAGTCGAGCGCCGGCTGGACGATGAAGGCGACGAGATCGAGCGGCACCGCGGTGCATTGCGGGGGGCGGGCATAATCCAGCAGCTCCTTCACCAGCCGGTCGATGCGCTGGACCTCGTCGAGGACGAACATCATCAGCCGGTCCTCGCTGGGGGCCATGGGGGTCTTGCGGCGCACCAGTTCCGCCGATGTCTTGATGATGCCGAGCGGGTTGCGGATCTCGTGGGCGATCACCGCCGCCGCCTGCCCGAGCGTCGCGAGCTGGGCCCGGTGGCGCGTGACGGTCTCCCGGTCGCGCAGGGTCTGGAGCTGCTCGGTCATCGCATTGAAGCCGCTGGCCAGCGCCTCGATCTCACGCCCGCCGGTCTCGCGCACCCGAATCGCGTAATTGCCCTCGGCCACCGCGCGCACACCGCGGGTGAGGTCGTGCAAGGGGCGGCTCATGCGCCTTGAAATGCTGAAGCCCACCAGCAGCGACAGCACGCCCGCGACAACAGCCAGAGCGCCGAAGAGCGAGACGGTGCCGAGGCGTTCGAATGTCGCCGAGGTGCCGTTGAGCCGGCACGCGATGATGCCCACGAGACGTCCGCTGTCGTCGCGAAGGGCGCTGAACGCCGCCGCCGGCCCCAGGCCGAAGCTGCGCCTCTGGATGGCGAGAGGTGCGCCGGCGCTGAGGGCCGCCAGCGACTCCGGCGGCACCGGCAGCGGGGTCCGCTTGAGGTCTTCAAGATCGCGCAATTCGCCGCCTTCGGTCACCTCGATCAGGTGCAGGTCGAGGGAGCGGATGGTCTGCGGGGCGGTGAAGAACTGCTCATCGAGCAGATTGGCGATGAACAGGAAACCCGCCTGGTCGCCGATCCGCACCGGCTGGACCGCCCCGACCATCATGGCGCGATGTCCGCCCTGCCGGACGAAGAAAATGGACGCGACCGCCTTGAGCGGCAGAGGCTGCATCAGTTCCAGATCGCCGGTCGAGAACAGGACCGTGCCGTCGGCCGTGTAGAGGCGCACGAAATCATAGCCCACGGTGGTGAGCAGGTCGGCGAACGGGGCGATGGGCTCGGTGCCGCCCCGCGACACGGCAGCGGCGACGACGGCGGTGGCGCGCTGGGCCTCCTCGCGGCCCTCGGCAGCCTCGTTCGCCATGAAGGTCGCGATCTCGCCGATCCACTGCTCCACGTTGCGTTCGAACGTCACCGAGATGACTTCGGCGGCGATGAAGCTCGCCACCAGCACCGGCGGCACGCTGACCATGACGAAATACAAGGTGAGCCGCAGTTGCAGGGGCAGCAGCGACCACCAGTTCAGCCAACGCGAGCCGCGCCGTCGCGTCATACGTCCTAGGACCTCTTGTTCCCGGCGCTGGCCTTCTGGGTGGGCGCGGCGTCGCAGCGTTTCAGCGTGGCGGCCGCGCGGTGCCAATGGAGGGCGCGGCCGAACGTCTTGATCCCAATGAAACCTGTCACGACGATGGCGTCGCTCCCGTCCGGCGCGATGGCCACGGAATAACGCGCGCCGGCCTCCGGATCGTAGATCCAGCCGCCTTCCCAGCCGTCACCGCCCGGCGCGACGCCGGACAGCACCTCCATGCCGCAAAGGGAGCGATCCCGCAGGGAGAGGTCGGCATTGTTCTCGTCGCGCACGGGCTGCGCCTGCTCGTCCAGCGGGGACTTCAGCCACACGATGTGTCCGCAGAGCTTCTCGCCGCACGGTGCGATCTCAATGGCGCCCTCGCCATCCTCGGTCATCCAGATGCCGGTGACGTCCGGCGCGGCACAGGCCGGGGTCACCAGACCCAGCGTGAGGAGGCCGGCGATCAGGTTTCGCATGGGGTCAGCTCCGGTTTCGCAACGGCATCGGCCTCCGTTTCGGCGTCTTCGCCATGGCCGACGAGCGCCACACCCACGAGGATGAGGGCGATGCCGGCGGCGGTGCGGGCGTCCACCGCCTCGCCGAACGCGAGCCAGGCGAACAACGGCACGCTCACATAGCTCAGCGCCGTCAGGGGGAAGGCACGGCTGAGGGCGGTATCGCGCAGCACGAGCATCCACAGCACGTAGGTCGCAAGGTAAAGGCCGACCGCCAGCCACGCGAACGCGGTTCCGGCCGCGGCGGCGAGGAAGTCCAGCCCCAGCGGAATGTCGCCGATGGCCTCGGCGGCGGCCTTGAAGGCGAGCTGGGTCGCGGTGTCCACGGCGAGGAACACGCCGACGAGGGTGAGGGTCGCGACGGTGGCGGGACGCGGCGTCATCGCGCGCCCTCCCTGCCCAGCCGTCGCAGGTCGGGGTCCCAGCGCGGGAAGGCCAATAGCGGTGCGGCGAGGCGCAGGACGGCGTGGAGCGCCCGGTTGCGATGCTTCACCAGATGCGTGCGCGGCTCCAGCGCGCTGCCGAAGCGCAGCTTGGACGCATAGGCGGTCTGCCCAGTCTGCAGGTAGCGCCTGCCGATGCGCTGGCAGAAGCGCACGTTTTCCAGCCAGCTCAGGGCGTAGAGATCGTGCGCGGGGCCGAGCGGATAGGCCATGCCGAGGAACTTGTCGATCACCCGGTCGGGCTCGACGAACAGAAGGTTGAAGGCGGCGAGCTGCCCGTTCACCCGATAGCAGGCGAAGACCGCATCGGTGCCGAGCGCCCGCGACACGGTTTCGAAATAGCCGTCCGGCAAATCCTCGAAATCGCCATAGCGCACCTGGCTGCGGGCGCGGGTGGCCTCATAGAGCGCGCGCACCTCTCCTTCCATGCCGGCGAGGGAGGTCCGCCATTCCACCTCCACCCGCTCGGCCCGCTTGAGCTTGCGCCGGAGATCCTTGCGGGTGGCCGGCGAGAGGCGGGCGAGGTAGCCATCGAGATCGCTCGTGCCGTCGAGGTCCAGCACGGCGACGGGCAGGCTCTCCACCGCGAAGTAGCGGGCGGCAGCCAGATGCGGTGCCAGCTGCGCCAGCTCGCGCGGCGCGAGGTCCTTGAACACCACGAGCCCGGCACCGCGCCCCGTCGCCTCCGCTTCCACGGCGGCGATGAGGCTGGCGACGGCCTCCGCCCGGCCGGCCTCGCACAGGCGCGGGTTCAGCGCCACCGGGCAGGCGTCGGTGAAGGTCGAGCCGACGCCGAGCATCCGCCATTCCAGGAGACCGGGCACGCGGCGGGCGAGGCGATCGCAAAAGGCGGCCAGAGGTCCGTCCTGCAGCGGGGTGTCGAGCCGGTATTTCAGCGCGAACAGCGGGGCCGCCGCGGCAAGACCCGCGCGGTCGCCCACGCTGACCGCCGCCAGCTCAAGGGCGGCCGGCGGTGAGGTCTCGCAGGCCGCGAGATAGGCCCACCCCTCGCTTTCGGGCGGGCGGGCGGCCTTCCAGGCCGTGGCATCGATGCCGGCCATGCCGGACACCGTGCGGATAAGCGGGGCAACCGGCGCGCGGGCCGTTTCCCCGGGCCAGTCGCCGACCAGGGCATCATGCGACATGCGCCACCTGTCCCTGGGGAGGCTGCGTGTGGGGCGGCTGTGTGTGGAGCGCCTGCCGTTCGGCACGGCCGGCTGGCGCGAGGCGCGGCTCACGTGCGGGTTGACGCTGCGGTGCCGCCACCACGCCTTGGATAAAGGCCGAGATCCGGTCGGTGACCAGATGGCGTTGCCGGTCGAGGGTCACGAGGTGGTAGCTGTCGTCGAGGACCAGGCACTCCACCGTCCCGCCGAGCCGGCGTTGCAGCAGCACGGCGTTGTCGAAGCTCGCCACATCGTCGTGGCGGGCATGGGCGATGAACACGGGCTGGCGAATGCTGCCGAGCTGGGGCTTCAGCACCGCCACCAGTCGCCACAGCTGCTGCAAGGCGGCGGAGGGCGTGCCGAGGCTGCCGGCATCGGTATCGCCCAGCCGCATGGCGCGCACGATCACGCTGCGGATGCGCTCGTCCTTCAGGCCATAGGGCTCGCGCTCCACGAAGCGATAGCGCCGGCCCAGCGGCGTGTTGATGAGCAGGCGCAGCAGGAAGCCGTAGCGGGGGATGGACCAGCCATCATAGCGCAGGGTCGGCGCCAGCATCACCACGCCGTCCACGCTCTCGGGATTGCGCGCGGCGAGCAAAGCGGCGAGCAGCGCGCCCATGGAGAGGCCGCCCACGATCACCTTGGCGCAGCGCGCCTCCAGTGTCGCGAGGGCGGCTTCGGCGCTGGCGTACCAGTCCTCGATCGTCGTCGCCGCCAGCTCCGCCTCGGTGCCGCAATGGCCGGCGAGCTGGCAGCACAGCACGGTGGCGCCGGTGGCGGCGAGCCGCCGCGCCACGTCGCGCAGTTCCACCGGGGTGCCGCCGAGGCCGTGGATGAGCAGCACCCCGACGGGGCCGCCCTCGATCATGATGCTGCGGTCGAGAGGCATGGGGTTTCTCACAGGCTGGATGCGACGAGGGCGACACCGGCGGTGACGAGGGCGGCTCCGGCGTATTGCCGCGGCGCGATCCGCTCGCCGAGCCACAGGCGGCTCGCCACCGTGACGCCGAGGATGTTGAGGCTGGCGACGGGAAAGGCGATGGCGAGCGGCACCAGCGCGAGGATGCGCGTCCACACCAGGAACTCGATGGCGTAGATCATCAGTCCCGCGATCAGCCATGGCTCGGCCATCAGCCTCAGGGCGAAGCGCCCCGCGCCGGCGCTGACGGCCGGAAGGTGGTCGGCGCCGCGCTTGAAAGCCAACTGCCCCGCCACGTCGCAGGCGACGGAGGCGGCGAACAAAGCCACGAGGGACACGCTCATTGCAGAATGTTCCCCATGTGCCGGAGGATGCGGCCGTTGGTGCCGCCGTTGACGGCGATGGCATTGCCGTGGGGATCGCGCCTTTGGTCGCGGTCCAGATAGGCGCAAAGGGCGCGGAGCGCGCCGTTGTCGCCGTCCGGCGAGTAATCGCCGCAGACGTCCATGCCGAGCACCGGGCGATGCTGGGCGAACACGGAGATGGCCTCCAAAACCCGATGGAGCGGGAACCGGCCCTGATCCCAGTTGGTCACCGCCTCGTCCGGGCCGAGCACATCCTTGTCGAGGGTGATCCAGAGCGGCGTGTGCGGCAGATCGGCGGCGATGGTCGCCATCCGCTCCGCGAAATCGCCGTCCTCGAGGCCGTCCCAGCGCAGGCCTTCGGCCGCGATCCCCGCCGCCCCGCGCATGCCGGCAGCCTCGAAGCCGGGCCCGGCATAGAAGGTGGCGCCGGACGCCAGCGGATGCATCTGAAGGCGGCCGGAGCGCAGGACCGGCAGATCCGCGCCCTTCAGCTGGGGCGCGCTGAGGTCGGAGCTGCACGGGCCCAGCGTGACCACGCGCGCGACATTCCGCTGTTCCAGAAGGCGACTCACCCACGAGCCGCAATTGAGCGTGCGGGGAAAGCGTGTCCAGTCCGGATGGTTGTCGAAATGCACCACGCTGACCGGCTGATCGAAGCGCGACACCAGAAGGTGGCTCAGGTGATGGAAGTCGCCCGAGCCGTAGAAGCATATCTCCCCGCGCGTCGGCGGGCCGAGCCGGTCGGCCAGCGTCCTGAGCGCGCTCCGGCCCGCCAGAAGGCGAAGCCGGGGTGCAAGGTCGCGGGCGATGTACAGGTCGGCGTCGCAGCCGGGCAGACCGGCCATGACCTCGTCCTGCACCGTGAGCGCGCCGTCCAGATCGATGACCTTGATGCGCATGGCGCTCACCGCGGCGTCACGCGGGCGAACAGCTGGTCCATCAGCGCCAAGGCGAGGTCAATCTCGGCGTGGCTGATGGTCAGCGACGGCGCCAGCGTGATGACGTTCTTGTGGTAGCCGCCGATGTCCAGCACCAGCCCGAAGCGCTCGCCGCCATGGACGAGATCGCCCTTCAGCGCCTCGTCCACCATCCGGTCGACGATGGCCTTGGAGGGGGTGAAGCTGTCGTGCGGCTCGCAAATCTCCACCCGCAGGGCGAGGCCGAGGCCGTCCACGTCGCCGACGATGGCGTGCTTCGCCTTCAGCTCCTTCAGGCCGTCGAGAAAATGCGCGCCCTTCTCGGCCACGGAGGTGGCGAAATCCTCCTCCTGCATCATGCGCATGGCTTCCAGCGCCACCGCGGTCCCAAGGGGATTGGCATTGAAGGTGGAATGGGTGGAGCCGGGGGGAAACGCCTGCGGATTGATCAGCGCCTCGCGCGCCCACAGGCCGGAAAGGGGGTTGAGCCCGTTGGTGAGGGCCTTGCCGAACACGATGATGTCCGGCGCCACGCCGAAATGCTCGATCGACCACAATTTGCCGGTGCGGTAGAAGCCCATCTGGATCTCGTCCACCACCAGCAGGATGCCGTGGCGGTCGAGCACCTCCTTCAGCTCCGGGAAGAAGTTCGAGGGCGGGATGACATAGCCGCCGGTGCCCTGGATCGGCTCCACGTAGAAGGCGGCGTATTCGCACTTGCCGGCCTTGGGGTCCCACACCCCGTTGTATTCGCTCTCGAACAGGCGGGCGAACTGCTGCACGCAATGGTGGCCGTATTCCTCCTTGGTCATGCCGCGCGGACCGCGGAAATGATAGGGGAAGGGAATGAAATGGGCGCGCTCGCCGAAATGCCCGAAGCGGCGGCGATAGCGGTAGGACGAGGTGATGGCCGAGGCGCCCAGCGTGCGGCCGTGATAGCCGCCTTCGAAGGCGAACATCAGGCTCTTGCCGCCGCAGGCGTTGCGCACCAGCTTGAGGGAATCCTCGATGGCCTGCGCGCCACCCACGTTGAAATGCACCCGCCCCTTGTGCCCGAAGCGGGCCATGGCGCCTTCGGCGATCTCGGCGGCGAGCTCGATCTTCTCGCGGTGCAGATACTGGCTCGCCACCTGCGGCAGACGGTCGAGCTGGCGGCGCATGGCCTCGTTCAGGCGCGGATTGGCATAGCCGAAATTGACCGCCGAATACCACATCTGAAGATCAAGGAAGGCGCGGTCCTCGTCATCATAGATGAATGACCCCTCGCACCGCTCGAAAATCTTCGGCTCTTCCGTGTAATGGACCGTATCCCCGTGGGAGCAATAGGTCTCCTCCATGTCGCGGAGGCGGAGACGCTCGGCGGCGGCGGTGGAGATTTCGGTCTGGCGATCAAGCATGAACATCCTCGAAGGTGAGGCGGGAGGGAGAGGCGGCGCGGCGGGCCCGCAGCGGTTCCAGGAAGGCGAGGGCGTCGGCGAAACCGGAAATGGCCCGGTGGGGGATGCCCTCGGCGGCGCAGAAGGTGGCCAGCTCGCCCTTGGCCAGCACGAAGTCGGCGCGGCGGGCGAGGCAGAAGTCGGAGCGTCCGTCCCCGACCAGCACCACCCGGCGATCCGCCGGGACCGCAGCGCACTTGCAGGTCCCGCTCGGGCATTGTTCGCCGCGGTTGGAAAAGACCGCCCGCCAGCGTCCATAGCCGTCTTCCACCAGCTGGTTGCTGGTGACCGGCAGGTCGATGCCGTTGGCGTGCAATAGGTGGATGATGGCGAGGTCGAACCCGTCGGACACCACGGAGACAGTGGCACCGCACAGCCAGGCCCGGGTGACGAAGGCGACGAAGTGCGGATCGAGCTTCACGTCGGCGAGCGCCGAGCACAGAGTGGAGCGGGGCGCCTCCAGCAGGGTGACCTGCCGCGACAGGCATTCCCTCGAGCCGATGCGGCCGGCGCGCCAGTCGCCTTCGATTTCCTGCCAGCTGCAGTCCGCGAATGCGGCGAGGAGAAGATCCGTGGTGTCGACGGGGCTGATGGTGCCGTCAAAATCGAGAGCGAAGTGAAGTTGCATTTGGCCTCCAAACTGCGCGCCCCTTCCCAACGCAAGCCGGATGCCAATTTATAACTAGTTGATATTAAATGTATTATTCCCGAAGGGGTAGGCGCTGGCCGCACCGCGATACGGAGCTTCCTCCAAAATTTGGAGGAGGGTGGATTGCCGCTGCGGAATGAATTTCCTTTGCGCCCACATCGTGGTCAGCGGGCAAGCACCGCTCCGCCGACTTGATGCGCATCGCCAACCTCGAAGCCATCCTCCGCGCGGAGAAGGCCGCAGCCGGCATTGCCGCCAACTACACCGCGAGGCGGGAGGGTCACCCTGAAGGGCGACGCGGAGAACCCGCTTACGATCCTCGTCCAGCAGCTTCAGGGCAAATCGATCCAGCCGATTGAAATCGCCCCTCCGCAGGAGGAGCTGGGGCTTCGTGGGCGGCATTGACGAACGCGAGCGGGAAGCTCTCGTCAGGCCGGGCGCGTTCAGATCGGTCGGAAGGGCGCCCGGCCGATGTGCCTGCGCGTTCCAAAAAGCCCAATTTTCTTCGCGTGCCTCACAGGTGCCTAACAGGCCAAATCAGCAGACCGCCGCCCGACGGCGGCATCGCTGAAAGTCTTTGATTTTTCTGAGAGAAACTGGAGCGGGCGAAGGGATTCGAACCCTCGACCCCAACCTTGGCAAGGTTGTGCTCTACCCCTGAGCTACACCCGCATCCATTTGCCGGCGAGACAATGTGTCGGCGGCAGGTGCGGTTCTATAGAAAATGCCGGCGGCGAATGCAACACCCCTTTGCATTCTTTCTCCGCCGGCCTGTGGATGGCTTGGCCGCGGCCCCGCCGCAAAGCCTTGCAGCAGAAGGCCGCCCGCGCGTTCACTCCCGATGGATCGGGTCGATCCACTTGACCGCTTCCGGCTTCTCCACCGGCTCGATGTCGAGATTCACCACCACCGGGTCCTGGCCGGAGCGCACCAGCACGCATTCCAGCGTCTCGTCGGCTGAAGCGTTGATCTCCTGGTGGGGCACGTAGGGCGGCACGAAGATGAAGTCGCCGGGCCCGGCTTCGGCCACGAACTCCAGATTCTCGCCCCAGCGCATGCGGGCGCGGCCTTTGACCACGTAGATGACGCTTTCGAGGTCGCCGTGGTGGTGGGCGCCTGTCTTGGCATCCGGATGGATGTGGACGGTGCCGGCCCAGATCTTTTCGGCGCCGGCGCGGGCGCGGTTGATGGCGGTGGCGCGGTTCATGCCGGGGGTCTGGGCGGTGTTGGGATCGAGGCTGTCGCCGGGGATCACCTGCACGCCGTCGGTGCGCCAGTCCTTGTGGTGGTGGTGGTCGGAACCCATCTTTTCCTCCAGAGCGCGCCGGCTGCTTTCGTCTCGCAAACCTTGCCGCGCCTCGCCTGCGAGGCTAGAACGGCGCCAACTTTCCCGCACCCCTTTTCAGGAGATGGCGGCCCATGGCCCCCTATCAGTACGCCTACCACATGCACGGCATGACCAAGACCTATGCCGGCGGCAAGAAGGTGCTCGACAACGTGCACCTCTCTTTCTACCCGGACGCCAAGATCGGCGTGCTCGGCAACAACGGCGCGGGCAAGTCCACTTTGCTGCGCATCATGGCCGGCATCGACAAGGATTTCACCGGCGAGGCGCGCCCGGCCGAGGGCGTGCGCGTGGGCTACCTGCCGCAGGAGCCGCAGCTCGATCCCACCAAGACCGTGCGGCAGAACGTTGAGGACGGGGTGGCCAAGCAGAAGGCCATTCTGGAGCGCTACAACGAACTCGCCATGAACTACTCGGACGAGACCGCGGACGAGATGACCCAGCTCCAGGACGAGATCGAGGCGCAGGGCCTCTGGGATCTCGATTCGAAGGTGGAGCAGGCCATGAACGCGCTGGGCTGCCCGCCGGACGATTGGGAGGTGACGCGCCTGTCGGGCGGTGAGCGCCGCCGCGTCGCGCTCTGCCGCCTGTTGCTGGAGCAGCCGGAATTGCTGCTGCTCGACGAGCCCACCAACCATCTCGACGCCGAGACGGTGAACTGGCTGGAAGGGCATCTTCGCACCTATCCCGGCGCGATCCTGATCGTCACCCACGATCGCTACTTCCTCGACAACGTGACCGGCTGGATCCTGGAGCTGGATCGCGGCCGCGGCATTCCCTACGAGGGCAATTATTCCTCCTGGCTCGGCCAGAAGCAGAAGCGCCTCCAGCAGGAGGGCCGCGAGGACGAGGCCCGCCAGCGCGCCCTCTCCCGCGAGCAGGAGTGGATCGGCGCCTCGCCCAAGGCGCGCCAGGCCAAGAACAAGGCGCGTATCCAGCGCTACGAGGAACTGCTGCAGCGCGCGTCCGAGCGCCAGCCCTCCGCCACCCAGATCGTCATCCCCGTGGCCGAGCGGCTGGGGCAGAACGTCATCGCCTTCGATCACCTGAACAAGGCGTTCGGCGACAAGATGCTCATCGACGATCTCTCCTTCAAGCTGCCCCCGGGCGGCATCGTCGGCGTCATCGGGCCGAACGGCGCGGGCAAGACCACGCTGTTCCGCATGATCACCGGGCAGGAGAAGCCGGACGGCGGCACCATCTCCATCGGCGACTCTGTGAAGCTCGGCTATGTGGACCAGAGCCGCGACGCGCTGGATGACAAGAAGACCGTGTGGGAGGAAATCTCCGACGGCAACGAGGTGATCTACGTCGGCAAGAAGGAGATCCCCTCGCGCGCCTATTGCGCGGCCTTCAACTTCAAGGGCGGCGACCAGCAGAAGAAGGTGGGCATGCTCTCCGGCGGTGAGCGCAACCGCGTCCACCTCGCCAAGGTGCTCCAGCGCGGCGGCAACGTCCTGCTGCTCGATGAGCCCACCAACGACCTCGACGTGGACACCCTGCGCGCCCTGGAAGAGGCGCTGGAGGATTACGCCGGCTGCGCAGTCATCATCTCCCATGACCGCTTCTTCCTGGACCGCGTCGCCACCCACATGCTCGCCTTCGAGGGCGACAGCCACGTGGAATGGTTCGAAGGCAACTTCGCGGACTACGAGGAAGACAAGAAGCGCCGGCTGGGGACGGATTCGGTGATCCCGAAGCGGATTCAGTACAAGAAGTTTTCGAGGTGAGGTGAGGGATGCGAGGGGAGGGGCGGGAGCCCCTCTTTGCGCATGGTTCAAAACGTCAAATCATCAAATGGATCATTGCTATTTTTTTCAAGACTCCGCCAGTCGAAGTCATATCTTTCGGCTGGCGGCCATTCCGGAAATTTAACGTGGAACAGTTCCCCAATAGCGACGTCAAATCCGTCTGTGGGATCTCCAATTCCTGTCCTTAGTATGTCTGGCATAAAGTCGTGAGTATAAAACTGAGCTGATATTATAGCTACAAGAGCGCACGCGGAATCTATCAGAGAATCAAAATTAGCTAAGTGAAAATGATTGTGGCGATCATGTTTTGCGGCGTTGTATGATTGGTAGAATGGAAGCCCGCTCTGAGCGGTGCCCCAAGCGGAAAAGGGCTTCCTCGTTCCTTTTTGGCCATTCCATAAGGGTAGGCGTACTTCGTATTCATGCAATAAGTGAGTTTTAGCTAATTTTTCGTAGTCTCTCATAGTCCAATTTTTGGGGCTTTTCTTGCCATTCTCTATAAGAATTGCCTTGCAATTTGCTTCTATTTCTATGCAAAATCGCATTAATAGTTGATGTATGCGATACGAATAACATGGTGTGTTGATATCTGCGGGCTCTATGTAATCAAATAGATCCTTTAGATCTTTTTGTAGAACGAGAAATGCGCGGATGTACTGAGATGGTGCCGTGGCGTATTTTTTGTGAGTTATGTACATCCAGTTTCCATTGTTTCCATAGCTTCCATCCGCAAGCTGTCGGCATGTGCGTCGGAACGGTTTTGGGTGCGCCATTTGGAGCCAGCCTTTATTGCATGCCGCCAGAGTTATTCGGTATTTTCAAGGGACGAATGTTGCGCCGCCCCAGCTTGCCACCTTCTCCCCCATCCGCAAGCCCCCGCGCCCAAACCACCCTCGCGCCCCGGCCGACTGCAACGGAACGTAGCGCAGTGGGAAGGAGAGCCGGGGCCCAGCGCAACGGTCCGCCGCAGGCGCTTCCGACCCTACCGCCCTCAGGCATTGCCCCGCTGCGCGGAAGTCCTGCGCTGGACCCCGGATCGGCGCTTCGGCTGCGCCGTCGCTTGTCCGGGGAACGGCGACGGCTGGGCCGTCGCGGGTGTGAGGAACGGAGGCCATTCCCCCTCACCGTCGTCATGCCCGGCCTTGTGCCGGGTATCCACGTCGGGCCGATGGGACGATGCCTGAAGGTGTTCCCGGCCACGCCACCTGGATGGCCGGGACAAGCCTGGCCGTGACGGGGGCGCGAAAGCCGTCACCTCTCCGTCAGCTTCAGCTCGATCCGGCGGTTGCGGGCGCGGGCCTCGTCGGAGGTGCCGGTGTCGAGGGGCTGGTATTCACCGAAGCCGGCGGCGATGAGGTGGTTGGGGCTGACCCCCTTGGCGATGAGATACTGCACCACCGCGATGGCGCGCGCCGCCGAGAGCTCCCAGTTGGAGGGGAACTGGGCGTTGGAGATGGGCCTGTTGTCGGTGTGGCCGTCGATGCGCAGAGCCCAGGAGATGTCCGGCGGGATGGACTTCTCGAGGTCGAGAATGGCGCCCGCCAGCTTGTCGAGGGAGGCGATGGCCTCCGGCTTCATCACCGCCGATCCGGCGTCGAAGAACACTTCCGACTGGAACACGAAGCGGTCGCCCACCACGCGGATGTCGGGCCGGTTGCCGAGGATGTCGCGCAGGCGGCCGAAGAATTCCGAGCGGAAGCGGGTCAATTCCTGCACCCGCTGGGCCAGCGCCACGTTGAGCCGGCGGCCGAGGTCGGTGATCTTGGCCTGGCTCTCCTGATCGCGCTTCTCGGAGATGTTGAGCGCTTCCTCCAGCGCCGCCATCTGCCGGCGCAGGGCCGCGATCTGCTGGTTCAGAAGCTCGATCTGCGCCGCGGCGCGAGCGGCGAGGTCCTTCTGGCTGTCGAGTTCGCGGGACAAAGCGTTGGCGCGGCCCGTATCGGAAGGGGCGGGCACCGCGACGGCCTGCCCGCGCAGCTTGTCGCGCTCGCTCTCGCTGGCCTCGAGCGAGGCGCGCACCGAGGCAAGCTCGCTCTCGGACGACTGGATGTTGGCCCGCTCCAGGGAGAGGAGGTCGGTCAACTGGCGGATCTGCGCCTGAAGGCGCTGCATCACGTCGTCCTTGCCCGCCATCTCCTGCGTGAGGAAGAACTGGGTGAGGATGAACACCGACAGCAGGAAGGTGAAGACGAGAAGCAGCGTGGACAGGGCGTCCACGAAGCCGGGCCAGTAATCGATGTGGCGGTCGCGGCCGCGCCTTCCGAGGGCCATGGGTGCCGCCTCCGCTCAGTTGCGCCGCGGACCGGCGTCGTCCTCGACCCGCGCCAGCAGGCGCCGCATCTGCTCCTGCTGGGCCTGCTGCTGCTCGATCATCTGCTTCAGCAGCGCCTGTTCCGAGCGCATGTGGGTGACGAGGCCCTGCAGGCTCTCGGCAAGCTGCGCCAGAGCGGAGGTCACGCGCTGGGAGCCGGCCTCCGTCATGGTCTTCTCGAGCCGCCCCATGGCCGAGACCAATGGATCGAGGTCCAGCACCGGCGGAGGCAGCGCAAGCGGCGCGGCAGCAGCGATCTGCGCCGGAGCGGCCGGCACGCGCGGGGCGGCTTCGCGATCGGCGGCGAGCGCGCGGTCGCGCGGCCCGTCATCGAGGTCGCGCACGGTGGTGGAGAGCCAGTCCTCGAGGTCCGTATAGAAGCGGTTCTGCGCCTGCCCGGCCTGAAGGTCGAGAAAGCCCAGTACCAGCGAGCCGGAGAGGCCGAACAGGGACGAAGAAAAGGCCGTGCCCATGCCGCCGAGGGGGGCGGCGAGGCCGCTCTTCATGTCCTCGAAGATGGAGCCCACGTCCGGCCCCACCTGCAGCGCGCCGATGACCGCGCCGATGGAGGAAACCGTTTCCAAGAGGCCCCAGAAGGTGCCGAGCAGGCCGAGGAACACGAGCAGGCCGGTGAGGTAGCGCCCCATGTCCCGGCTCTCGTCGAGGCGGGTGCCGATGGAATCGAGGATGGAGCGCATGGTGGCCTGCGAGATGGCCATCCGGCCCAGCCGCTCGCCCAGAAGCGCGGCCATGGGCGCCAGCAGCGTCGGCGGGCGCGACACCGCGAGGCCGGGATCGGCGAGGCGGAAGGAATTCACCCAGTCCACCTCCGGAAACAGGCGTGACACCTGCCTGATGGACAGGATGATGCCCACCGCCAGCACGCCGAAGATAACGCCGTTCAGCCCGGGATTATTAAGGAAGGCGGCAACGATCTGCCGGTGCAGCACCGCCGCCAGCGCCGCGCACAGGGCCAGGAACACCAGCATCCGCACCAGGAAGATGCGGGGCGAGGACAGCTTGATGAACGGATCGACGACGCGCGCCATGGTTCTCCCCGAGCGAGTGTGTCCCTCGAACGCTGAAGGGCCCCGGCAACGCCTCCGCTCGGGAAGCCCTCCACGGGGATAAAGGCCGGAGAATCAGGCCCGGCCTCTGGCAAGCGCCGGCACCGACTATGGCACAGGGACACCGCGCGGCGAAACAGTCGCGACCTTGCGGAACACCAGCGAAAGATTGTTCGCCGGCATTTCCTCCACCCGAGCCAGAGCGAGGCCGTGCTTCGCGGCCTCCGCCGAAACCTCGGCGAGGTGCCTGAGGCCGAAGCGCGGGTCCTGCCGCCTGAGGTCCGCATCGAAGGCGACATTGCTGGGCGCGGTCTCGACCTCGTCGCGCAGATAGGCGCCGTAGGTGAAGAGAATGCCGTCCGCCGGGAGGCGTGCGCCGGCGCCGCGCATCAGGCCCACGGTCGCTTCCCACGGGCTGATGTGGATCATGTTGATGCAGACGACGGCATCCACCTTGCCCACCGGCCAGTCCTCGCCCGCCGCATCGAGGGCGAGGGGCTCGCGCACGTTGGAAAGACCTTCGGCGGCGGTCCAGGCGGCGATGGAGGCGCGGGCGAAGGGGGAGGGATCGGACGGCTGGAAGACGAGATGCGGCGCCCGGCGGGCGAAATGAACCACATGCTCGCCGGTGCCGCTGGCGATTTCCAGCACGGTGCCGGAGCGGGGCAAAAGCGGCAGCAGAAGGTCGCCGATTGGGCCGCGGTTCTTGAGCGTTGCGGGCGCGGAGCGGCGGGCGTCGGGGTCGGGGGCAGTCAAACGGGCATCTCCGGGGGGCGAAGGGAGGGAGGTGCGATCTTGGCCCCGTCGGCGCGGGGGCTCAATGGGTGAAGGCAATGGCCCCCGCGCGGCGCCTGCGACATCCGTTGAGGCACAGTATCGCTTTCCCTATAGTCAATGCGCAAAAGGCGGACATGGTGTCGATGCGAATTTCCGACTTTCAGGCCGCGTCATCAGCGCAATTGACCGTCGATGCTGCCGGAACGGTGCGCCATCTCGACCATGGCTGGTCCGCAATGGCCGGCATTCATGGCGCGGCACGGCCTGGACGACCCATCGAGGACTTCCTGTGTCCGGAGGGCAGTCGCCTGACGCGTCACTATCTGGGCAGCCCAGCGCAGCCTTACGGCGCCGTGTTCGAGGCCGCCTATCGCTGCGCGGACGGCACGCTGCGCGACGCCAATGTGACCATCCGGCCAGCACCCGACCCGTCGCCGGCGTTCCTGATCTCCATTGAAGACGTGAGGCTTGCCGCTCAGAACCGGCATCGTTCGCTTCTCACGCAATATACGGTGGGGCGCATCACCGACATGATCATCTGGCTGGATGAAGATGCGCGCTACGTCTTCACCAATCCGGCCGCGACGCGGCTTCTTGGATATACGAGCGAGGAACTGTCTCGCATGCGGGTGTGGGACGTCGACCCCCTCTTCGATCCGCAGAGGTGGCGCGACCATTGGCGGGAGATCGGGGAGAAGGGATCCTTCAAGATCGAGACTGTTAACCGCGCGAAGAACGGCAGGGACGTTCCCATCGAGGTCACGGTCAACTTCGTTGAATATGAGGGCGTCCGTTACAATTGCTCCATCGTGCGCGACATCACCGCGCGCAAGGCTGCCGAGGCCGAGCTGCGGAGTCTGAACGAGCGCATCCTGCGTCTCAGCTACACCGATGGCCTGACGGGACTCGCCAACCGACGGCGTTTCGATACGGTGCTGGCCAGCGAGGTGGCCCGCCATGCCGCCTCCGGGCAGCCGTTGTCGCTGATCCTGCTCGATCTCGATTCCTTCAAGGCCTTCAACGATCTTTATGGCCATCCGGCAGGCGACGAATGCCTGCGGCGCGTGGCGTCGGTTCTCGCGGCGGCGATGCCCGAGCCGGCGCTGGCCGCCCGTTATGGTGGGGAGGAGTTCGCCTGCATCCTCCCCGAGACGGCGGAGGTAACGGCCCTGGCGCGGGCGGAAGAGGTGCGCCGGGCGATCGAGGGGCTCGACATCGTGCATCAGGCGTCCCGCGCCAGTTGCAGGGTCACGGCAAGCTTCGGAGTTCTCACCGCCGCCGGTGTCGGGGAACACGACAGCCCAACCCTGCTGAACCTTGCGGACGCGGCGCTCTACCGCGCCAAGCGTGCAGGCGCCAACCGGGTCGAGAATGGCACCAGTGCAGCGGCCCGGCCGCCGCTCGCAGGCTGAAGCCAGTTGAAAGTGTCCGCGCGCTACTGCACCGGCAGGATGCGCTTTCCGGTCCTTGCGGCCTCGTCATAGATGCGCGTGTCGCCGGGCTTGAGGGAATAGCAGGTCTGGGCGATCACCGGCGTGCCGGCGGCGAGCAGCTGGCCGACAGTGGCGAAACGGTAGCCCTTGGCCCGGAGCGCGGGGATGAGGATCTTCAGCGCCTCGGCCGTGTGCTTGCCACGCCCGTTGGCGTGCATCAGCACGATGGAGCCGGGCTTGATGCCGCGGAGCATGTCGTCGGCCATGCCCTTGGCGCCGATGAAGGCGGGATCGCCGGAATCCACGTCCCACTGGATGGCCAGATGGCCCGTGTCGTTCACATAGTTCAGCGACTCGGCGCTGCACGAGCCGTAGGGGAAGCGGAACAGGCTGATGGCCTGTGGCTTCGGCAGCATGCAGCCCTTCGCTTCCGCCTGCCTGCGGCCGAGGGCGAGGCCGATGTCGGCGTCGTCCACCTGCCGGCGCATGGCTTCGCCGGTCTTCACGGTGAGGTTGGCGTGGGACCAGGTATGGTTGCCCATCTCGAAGCCGGGATCGGCGGTGAGCTGCCCGCCGCGCTCGGGATGGCTCACCATCCACTTGCCGCCGGCGAAAAAGGTTGCGGCGACGCCCTCGCTGCGCAGGTAATCCACGAGCGCACCGTCATAGCCCGAGGTCTCGCTGGAGGCCTCGCAGAGGTCGAAGGTGAGGGCCACCATCTTCACGCCCGGCGGCAGGTCCACCCGGCGGATGGAACCGCGCAGGGCGGCCGGCACGGGCGCCGCCGCGGGCACCGAGATGTCCGGCAACTGACCCGGCCCACCGGTGTGCGGCCGGACGATCTCCTCCCCCGGCTTCGCCGCCAGCGCCTGGGGCGGATAGCAGGCGGGGCCGGCGGCGTGCGCGGGCGCAAAGAGGCCGCCGAGCATCAACGCGGCAAAAAGGGAACGGAGCGGCAGTCGGATCGAAGGCAAGGCGTCACCGGCACAAAGCGTCGCCATCGGACGGCGGCGCCCCGGCTTAGTCCTGTGCGCGGCGCATTTCCAGTGGCCGAACGATGGGGTTCCGGTCACTTGCTGTTGCGCGGGGAAACATCAGCGGGGCCGCGGGGGGGCATCAACAGATTCCATTTGTCGGCGGACGCTCCATCGGGTTAACCGGCTGTTCCAGCGCTCCCCGGAACCGCCCCATGAACATCCTCTCCATCCAGTCGCACGTCGCCTACGGCCATGTGGGCAATGCGTCCGCCGTGTTCCCGCTGCAGCGGCTGGGCGTGGAGGTGTGGCCCATCAACACGGTGCAGTTTTCCAATCACACCGGCTACGGCGCGTGGCGGGGGCAGGTGTTCGAGGCTGCCGCCATCGGCGATCTGGTGGAGGGCATCGCCGAGCGCGGCGTGCTGTCGCGCTGCGACGGCGTGCTGTCCGGCTACATGGGCTCGGCCGATATCGGCGCCGCCATTCTTGATGCGGTGGAGCGGGTGCGCGCGGCGAACCGCAATGCCGCCTATTGCTGTGATCCCGTGATCGGCGATGTGGGCCGCGGCATTTTCGTGCGGCCGGGCATCCCGGAATTCATGCGCGAGCAAGCGGTGCCCGCCGCCGATGTCATCACCCCCAACCAGTTCGAGCTGGAGCTGCTCACCGGCCGCACCTGCGCGACGCTCCCGGAGGCCATCGCCGCCTGCGATGCGCTGCATGCGCTGGGACCGAAGGTGATCCTCGTCACCAGCCTGCATGTGGGCGAGACGCCACCCGATTCCATCGACCTCCTCGCCTCCGGGCCGGACGGGCGCTTCCTGGTGCGCACGCCGCGCCTCGCCGTCTCGCTCAACGGCGCGGGCGATGCGATCGCCGCGCTGTTCTTCTTTCACGTGCTGCGCACGGGCTCCACGGCGCAGGCGGTTTCCCTTGCCGCATCCTCCATTTACGGGGTGCTGTCGCGGACCGAAAAAGCACAGTCTCGGGAATTGCTGCTGGTGGAAGCGCAGGAGGAGTTCGTGACCCCCTCGCGGCTCTTCCCGGCCTCGCCGATCTGAGGCTAAATTGTGGCAGAGAGTAGAGAGGCCGGCGTGGGGGCGCGGGTGCTCTTGTAGCGTTCGAGAGCTGAGATGCCGCGCCGGTACGTGACCCTGGACGTGTTCACCACCCGCCCCTTTGGCGGCAATCCGCTCGCCGTGGTGCTCGATGCCCAGGGGCTCGACGATGCCGCCATGCAGCAGATCGCGCGGGAGTTCAACGTCTCCGAGACGGTGTTCGTGCTACCGCCGAAGAACAAGGCGAACCGCGCCCGCATCCGCATCTTCACCGTCGCCCACGAGATGCCGTTCGCCGGCCACCCCACGGTCGGCGCCGCCGTGCTCCTCGCGCTGGAGGACAAGCTCGCCACGGGCACCCTGCGCATCGAGGAGACGATCGGCACCATCACCTGCGAGGTGACGACGCAGGGCGCGACGCCGGCCGGCGCGCGCAAGGGATCGGCGGTGTTCACCGCGCCGCGCAAGGGGGAGATCGAAGAGGTGAACATCTCCCGCGCCGCCTGCGCCGAAGCGCTGAACCTGGACGAGGGCGACATCGGCTTCGACGCCCATCGCCCCATCGTCGCCAATGCCGGCGTGCCCTTCCTGTTCGTGCCGCTGGCCGATCTGACGGCGCTTGCCCGCGCGCGGCCGGACGAAGCCGCCTTCATCGCCTCCCTCGGCGGCTTCGGCGAGGCGCTTTATCTCTACACGCTGGACGAGGAAGGCGACGCGGACTTCCGTGCCCGCATGTTCTCCCCGGGCCTCGGCACGGAGGAGGACCCGGCCACCGGCTCCGCCGCCGCCGCCTTCCCCTGGGTGCTGCTGGACGCGGAGAACCGTGTGGACGGCCATCACAAGGTTCGGATCGACCAGGGGTTCGAGATGGGCCGGCCGAGCCGGGTCGATCTCGGCTTCACGGTGAAGGCCGGGCAGGTCACCGGCGCCACCATCGGCGGCGGCGCGGTGGTGATCGCCGAGGGCGTGCTGCATATTTGAAAGACGCCAATGGGTAAGGCGCCATCATTGAGCATCGCCAATACGTGGCATTGAAACTACTCACGGTCGAAGGCCGTATTTGAGCCTGCTTTCGCCGACGCCCGGGCTTGGCAGTGGCATGATCGCGCCTATGTCTGCCGCATCGCAGCACTCCCGGCCCCAAGCCAGAGGACACCCTTCATGAGCGCGACGTCCCTGTTCGAACCCTTCCGCCTCGGCGATCTGACGCTTCCCAACCGCATCGTCATGGCACCCCTGACTCGAAACCGCGCCGCCGCCGGCTTCGTCCCCAGCGACCTTGCCCCGCAATATTACGCCATGCGCGCCGACGCCGGCCTCCTCATCACCGAGGCCTCGCAGATTTCCCAGCAGGGCCAGGGCTATCAGGACACACCCGGCATCTATACCGACGCCCAGGTGGAGGGCTGGAAGAAGGTGACGGATGCGGTCCACGCCAAGGGCGGCCGCATCTTCATTCAGCTCTGGCACGTGGGCCGCGTCTCCCACACCTCGCTGCAGCCGAACGGCGGCGCGCCGGTGGCGCCTTCCGCGCTCACCGCGGCCACCAAGACCTTCGTGAACAACGGCTTTGCCGAGACCTCCGCGCCGCGCGCGCTGGAGCTGTCCGAAATCCCCGGCCTCATCGCGGACTATCGCCGCGCCGCCGCCAACGCCATCAAGGCTGGCTTCGACGGCGTGGAGGTCCACGGCGCCAACGGCTATCTCATCGACCAGTTCCTGAAGGACGGTTCCAACCAGCGCACGGACGCCTATGGCGGCTCCATCGAGAACCGCGCCCGCTTCCTGCTGGAGGTGATGGACGCCATCATCGCCGAGATCGGCGCCGCCCGCACGGGCCTGCGCCTGTCGCCCGTATCGCCGGCCAACGGCGTATCGGAGAGCAACCCGCAGGCGCTCTTCAATTACGTGGTCGACGAGCTGGAGAAGCGCCACCCGGTCTATATCCACGTTGTTGAAGGCGCCACCGGCGGCCCGCGCGATGTGGCGCCCGACTTCTCGTTCGAGGAACTGCGCAAGCGCTACAGCGGCGCCTGGATGGTGAACAACGGCTACGACCTCGCCCTGGCCAACGCCGTGCTGAGCGAAGGCAAGGCCGACCTCGTGGCCTTCGGCAAGCCGTTCATCGCCAATCCCGACCTGGTGGAGCGCCTGCGCCGCGATGCGCCGCTCAACGAGCTGGACCGCGACACGCTCTATGGCGGCGGCGCCAAGGGCTACATCGACTACCCGACCCTGAAGGATGCCGCCGCGTGAGCGATGGCTGGGGTCAGGACTGGACCGTGGACCGGCGCATTGCGCCGGTCCATCGGCTCGATCTTGCCTTTGAACCGGGCGGCTGGACCGAGATGGCGCCGCGCAGGGCGGAGATCGAGGCGCATTTCGCCCGCCGCGCCGCCGACAACCCACATCTGTGGAACGGGCCGATCCTGCTGCTCGCCCGCCACGGATTTTCGGACGGCGTGCTTTCCGGCGCCTTCCGGCAGACCGATTTCGCGGCCTTTACCTTCTGGCGCGACGAAGGCTGGAAGGACGAGGGCATGGTCAACGCCTTCGCGCTCGGCGCCATCGAAGGCTCCGACGGCGGCTTCGTGCTGGGCGTCATGGGGCCACAGACGGCGTCCGCCGGCCGCATCTACTTCCCGGGCGGCACCCCGGACCCTTCCGACATTACCCCGGACGGCCGCGTGGATCTCCACGCCTCCATGCTGCGCGAACTGACCGAAGAGACCGGCCTCTCTGCCTCGGACATCCTTCGGGATGGCGGCTTCACGGGCCTGTTTGATGGACCGCGCGTCGCGCTCCTCGGGCGCCTGGTGTTCGATGCGCCGGCCGAGGTGCTTGCCGCGCGCATCCGCGCCTTCATCGCCGCGGAAGCGAACCCGGAACTCGCCGACGTGGCGGTGGTGAGGAGCGAAGCCGACCTCACCCCCGCCATGGCGCCCTTCGCCGTGGACTACATGCGCTGGCGCTGGGCGGGGAACTGAGGCCGGACCCGGTCCTCTGGCTTGTCGCCTTGCCGCTTACTTGCCGCGGGCCAGCCGCGCCGCCTTGCGCTTCGCCATGGTGGCCAGCATGTCGGAGGCGGTGAGGACGATGAGCGCGGTCATCGCCAGCGCAGTCGCCGTCAGCGCATAGATGATGATGAAGGCGTAGCCGAAGAAATAGGTCAGGTACCCGAAGGCGAATACGAGGTTCGCCATGAAGAAATACTTCGCATCGGGCAGCCCGTAGATGGCATCGCGCAGAAGCCAACCGAAGACGGGAACATGAAGCACGGCGCGCGTGGCGGTTCGCATGGGGCAGGGTCCGGTCGCATGGGTCGAGGCTCGTCCCGCAGTGCGGAACCTAGCGATCCTTCGCCGGACATTTGATCTGGATCAATATTCCCATTCGCCGCAGGCGGGCCAAACCGGTGCGGCCTCGCGCCGCGCCGAAGACGGCATGTCTGCCTCTCAGGCTGCTGCGGGGCGCGTGGCGGGGGCGGCGAACGCGCGTTCCATCTCCCGGCGCAGGCGCACGGTATCGCTGTCGGCGATGTCCACGTCCGCCCAGCCGACCACCTCGCCGCGGGCTATGGGGCGGGTGAGGCGCACCTTGTGGGCGAGGCCGATGGGCAGAGCGCCGCGCGCCAGCGAATCCTCCGCCCGCATGATGCGACCCCACACGGTGTAGCCGCCCTCGCCATCCAGCATCTCACCGGAGGCGAGGTCCTTCTTCGCCACGGCCACGGCGTCGGAGAAGAAGCCGATGGGCGCGCCCGTCGCCTCGTTCCTGAGCGCCGCTGCGGCGACGCTGATGCCGAGTTCCAGCCCGATCATGTGGTAGGGCCGGTAGAGCGCCGTGTAACGCCCGCTCGGGTCGGTGGCCATGCCGTATTCGCGGAAGCAGCGGCGGGCATAGTCGCCCCGCGCCGAGGGATCGGCCTCGATCACCACGTAGACGCCCCAGCGCAGATCCCGGAACACCGGTCGTCCATCCCGCTCCAGGCTGGACACCACCTCCACCTGCCCGGCTTCCTCCAGCAGTCCGCCGGCGTCGCGGGGGCGCAGGATGGTGGGCAGGTCGTCCACGCCGCAGGGCGGGAAGAGAAGCCCGTCGCGGGGCGCCTTGAGGCCTGTGGCGTTGGAGATGGCGGCCATTTCGATGGAGGATTTCGTGCCGTCCACGAAGGAGTTGAACATCTGCGGGTTCATCCCGCCGATGGCCGCCTGCTCAGGGGTAAGGCCGATATTGCGCCACACGTCATCCGGCGTGGAGGCGTGGTAGGCGGGCAGATATTTCGTGCCCTTGCCGGCCGCCACGACGGTGAAGCCGCAGGCCTGCGCCCAGTCCACCATCTCGCACACCAGTGCCGGCTGGTCGCCATACGCCGCCGCATAGACGACGCCCGCCTCCGCCGCCTTGCGGGCGATGAGTGGGCCGGCCAGCACGTCCGCCTCCACCGTCACCATCACGATGTGGCGCCGCGCGGCGATGGCGAGGAGCGCATGCCTGAGCCCCGCCGCGGGGCTGCCCGTGGCGTCCACGATCACCTCGATGCCGTCCGCCTTGATGAGCGCCTCGGCATCCTCGGTGAGGACGGTGCGGCCCGTGCGGCGGGCGTCGTCGAAATCGGTCGCGAGGGCATCGTCCACCGGCCAGCCGGTGTTGGCGAGGGCATCCTTCGCCCGGGCGGCGGAGAGGTCGGCGATGCCCATCAGGTGCATGCCCACCGTCGTCCGCACCTGCGACAGGAACATGGAGCCGAACTTGCCGGCACCGATGAGGCCGACGCGCACCGGCCGGCCTTCGGCCGCGCGGGCGCGGAGCTTGGCTGCGAGATTCATGGGGGTCGCTCTCCTTCCTTGCGGAAGCCGGGCGAAGACATGCGCACGCGCGTGCCCGTAAGGCGGGCCGATGCGCTGGAGCGTTCCTCCGTCCGGCCATCGCCGGTTGTCGCGGCCGGATCGTTGCTGTCCGGCCGTGGCGGGTGGGACCCGCAGGTGCAAGGGTAGTGCCCGAATCCGGCAGAGGGAAGCGTCCCGCTGGGGCAGGCCGGGCGTCGTTAGCCGATGATGCTGTAGCCGCCGTCGATCTGGTGGACACCGCCGGTCACGTTGGCGGCCTCGCGGCTGGCGAGGAAGGCGGCGAAAGCCCCCACATCCTCGATGGAGGCAAGGAGGTGGGTCGGCGCCCGCTCGGCAGCCTCGTTCAGCAACTCGTCGAAGTCCTGGATTCCGGAGGCAGCACGCGTCTTCAGCGGGCCGGGGGAGAGGGCATGGACGGAGATGCGCTTCTCGCCCATTTCCGCCGCCGCATAGCGCACCACGGATTCGAGGGCGGATTTCACCGGGCCCATGATGTTGTAATGCTCGACCACCTTCTCGGCCCCGTAGAACGAGACGGTCATGCAGGTGCCGCCTTCGCGCATCAGCGGTTCGGCGAGGCGGATCATGCGCAGGAAGGAATGGACGGAAACGTCCATGGCCTTGGCGAAGCCCTCCGCCGAGCAATCGATCACCCGGCCGTGCAGGTCCTCTTTCGGGCAGAAGGCGATGGAGTGCAGGAGGGTGTCGAGCCGACCCCAGCGGGCCGTGATCTCGGCAAAGACCGCTTCAAGCTGGCCGGGGACGCTCACGTCGAGGGGCAGGATGAGTTCGGCGCCGATGCTTTCGGCGAGCGGGCGGACGTGCGCCTCGGCCCGCTCGTTGAGATAGGTGATGGCGACATCCGCCCCCTGCTCGTGCAGCGCTTTGGCACAGCCCCAGGCGATGGACTGGTCGTTGGCCACGCCCACCACCAGCGCCTTCTGGCCCTTCAGCGAAAACATGGGCAAGCCCCTTTGCGTTGCAGTCGTGCATCTCCTCGCACCCGGCGCGCGACGTCAACATGACGAAAGTCAAACGGACCCAGGTGCCGTCCCTCCTTCGGGCGGTTGACGCCCGCCGTGTCCGCCGCCACAACCCGGCCAGCAGGGGGAGGGGCGCGTGGTGGCGGAGAAGCAGACGGTGGAGGCGCGCGCCTTCGCCAAGGCGGTCCGGCGGCTGATCCCGCTGATGATGGTGCTCTACGTGGTCAGCTTCCTCGACCGCGTGAACGTGGGCTTCGCAGCCCTGACCATGAATGCCGACCTCGGCCTTTCGCCGGAGGTCTATGGCTGGGGCGCCGGCATCTTCTTCTTCGGCTATTTCCTGTTCGAGGTTCCGAGCAACCTGGTGCTGCAGAAGGTGGGCGCGCGGCTGTGGATCTGCCGCATCATGGTGACGTGGGGCATGATCTCGGCGGCGACCGCCTTTGTGACGGGCGCGACCGGCTTCTTCATTGCCCGCTTCCTGCTCGGCGCCGCCGAGGCCGGCTTCCTGCCGGGCATGATCCTCTATCTCGGCTACTGGTTCCCGCTCTCGGTGCGGGCGCGCTACGTGGCGCTGTTCATGGCGGCGGTGCCGATCTCCAGCGCGCTGGGGGCGCCGCTGTCGGCCTGGATTCTCGACACTCACGGGCTCCTCGGGCTCGCCGGGTGGCAGTGGCTGTTCATCATCGAGGGCCTGCCGGCGGTGGCGCTCGGCCTGGTGGTGCTCGCCCTGCTGCCGGATGGCCCGGAACAGGCCCGGTGGCTGTCGGCTGAGGAGAAGGCCGCCATCGCCGCGCGTCTCGCCGCTGACCATGCCGCCCATGATGCGGCGCACCAGGCACATCCCGCCGGCACCCACGAGGCTCTGCTGCCGGCGCTGAAGGATGCACGGGTCGTCGTGCTCGGCCTCGTCTATCTCGGCCTCGTGGTGGGGCTCTATGGCATCGGCCTGTGGCTGCCGCAGATCGTGCGCGCCATGGGCTATTCCACCCACGAGGTGGGACTGATCCTCATCATTCCCTATGCGCTGAGCGCCCTCGCCATGCTCGCCGTGGGCCGCCACAGCGACCGGCGCGGTGAACGGGTGCTGCATGTGGCGGTTCCGGCCATCGCCGGAGCGGCCGGGCTGGCCGCCAGCGTGGTGGCGCCCACGCACATGGCGGCCATCGCCGCCATCTCGCTCGCCTCCATGGGCATCTATGCGTCGCTGGGGCCGTTCTGGTCCGTGCCGCCGCAGTTCCTCCGCGGCACGGCGGCGGCGGCCGGCATCGCGCTCATCAATTCGGTGGGCAACCTCGGCGGCTTCGCCGGGCCCTATCTCGTTGGATTCGTGCGGGAGGCGACCGGCCGCTTCGACGTCGGTTTCATGGCGCTGGCGGCCATCGTGTTCGCCGGCGCGATGCTGATGCTCGCTTTTCGGGCACAACTCGGACCTTCGCTGCAGTGCAATGACGCTGCGGCAAGAAAAATTTAGCCAGCAGCGTCTCCGCCTGATGAAGAGGTGAAGCTTTTCTGCTTTACTCTCATTCCAAATGACCGCCGGACAGTCGGCGGCGCGGGAGGAACATCGTGGCATTTCAATCGAAGGGTCGGTCGCGCCCGCCCTCTGCGGGCCCTGCGGGGGGGCCTCTGGGGCAGTTGACAGCACATAGCCAGCTGGCCGCGCAAAGCATGGCGGCCCGGGACGCGGGCGCGCGGGAGCGCGCCTCGGTGATGATCGTGGCCATGGCCTGTTCGTTCTCCGGGCTCGTGGTGGGGCTCGGTCTCGCCGCAGCGCATTGGACCGGCTTGGCCTTCATGTCCGGCGCCGTAATCGCCGGCACGGGCGCTTGGTTCGCCCGCGGGCTCGCCCTTGACCTGTCGCAGGAGAACGGCGACGGCGCACAGTAGCTCGTCCTGCGGTCAGTCAACAGCGAGCGGGTGACGCGCCGTATCACGGCGCGTTACGGCCTCCACCGGGCTCGGTGCCCCGCTGACCGCCCGGGTGATGGCGAGGCGTGTTGCCTCGTGGTTGAAGGCCTGGATGCGCGCATCGTCGCTGGCATCCCAGTGGATGAACACCCCGACGCAGATGAAGATGTCGTCGGCCTCTTCCACGGGGATGATGCCGTCCGCCACGCAGTCCGCCACCGCCTTGGCGACCGCATATTGCGCCGGCCCGAACATCTGCACCGCCTGGCGGGCATCCTTGATCGTCACCTTGTTGAACAGAACGGTGGCGGGTTTCACCATCAGATTGGGCTCGACCACAGCGAGCAGCGCGGTGAATCCGTCCTTGTTGTTGGTGAGGGCGTTGACGAAGGCGATCTCGGCCGAGGAACCGCGCGGACCCATGATGAGGTCGATGTGCGCCACCTCGTTGCCGTCGCCCACCAGGGCCTCTCCCACCAGAAGACGGTCGATCCTGGGCATGAAATCCTCCGCAAAATGCTGTGCTGAAAAGGCGTTTTGAAAAGATCTACTGGACTTCGAAAGGGATGTTGCCGGTGGCCGCCGCGCCGCGCCCGTCGCGCAGGGTCACGAATACGCGGTAGCGGCCGGGCGGCAGGCCGAAGATGCGCACGCCGGTCGGCGCGGCGTCGTGCAGCCCCTCGGGGAAGCTCGGCGGCACCGGCTCGGGATCGCCGCCGACGCTGCGCGCGGTGGTCTCGGCCATGATCTGCCATTCGGCCTTGAGCGGGTCACCATCGGGATCGGTGGCGGCGAGGCGTACCACGGTCTGCCCGTCGGTGGGGAAGCGGGCGGGGCCGACGAGGGAGAGCGCGAGGATGCGTGGCGCCCGGTTGGGGCCGCCGGGCACCTTCCCGCCCCACAAATCGGCCATCACCTCCACCGTCTCCGTCCATTCGCCGGTGGGCAGCAGCAGCGAATAATAGGAGGGCGTCACCTCCTGCTTCTGCCCCCACAGGAAGGGCATGGCACCGACCCCCGCCTGCTTGGCGGTCATCAGGTAGCGCCGCACGCGCGTGGCCTTGTCCGAGGAGGTGGGCTCCATGGGCGCCCCCCACGGGGCCTTCGGGGCGTCCCAATGGCCCTGCGCGCCCAGCTCGGTGAGAATGATGGGGCCTGTCCAGCCCTGAGCCCGCGCCCGGCCGGCGGCGGTGAGAAGGCCGTCGCCATAGCCGTTGATGCCGAGCACGTCGATGTCCGGCGCGTTGTCCTTGAGGATGGCGGCCTTGTCCTGGCCCACCTCGGCCAGCACCGCCATGGTCGGATGCTGGCCGTCGAGCGTCTTGACGAGACGCGCAGCCTCCTCGATGGCCGGCCAGACGGCCTGGGCCTCCTCCGGCTGAAGCTCGACCTCCACTTCGTTGCCGATCCCCCACATGAGCAGCGCCGGATGGGTGCGGTAGCGCTCGACCATGTGGCGCAGGGCGTCGAGCTGGGCCGTCACCGCGCCGCGATCGGCATAATTGAAGCCGAGGCGCGGATGGGCGAGCCAGAAGCCGACGATGACCTTCAGCCCCGCCCGCTGCGCCGCATCCAGAATTTCGCCGGGCTCCTGCCCGTAGGTCCGGATGGTATTGGCGCCGAGGGCCTTCAACTCCGGAAAGCGCGCCTCTCCGCTGGCGCCGAGGGGAATGAAGGGCTTGCCATCCACCAGGATCTCGGTTCCGCGCACCGCCACCTGGGAGGCTTTGGCCTGCCGCACGAGGGCAGGGGAGAGGACCAGCGCAAGAAGCAGGAGGACGAAAACGTGACGCACGGACTTCACTCGCCATTGGCCTGAGGACATCGACGCATTGCAGCATGCAGGGTGCGGGATGGCTTCGGCAACATCAACCGATCTGGGCCGCGCGCCTTGCCGCATCGCACGCGGGAACCGGAGCGGGGGCGGCGCGATCTGCTATAAGCGCCGCATTCCCGCCGCACCAAGGTCCGCCTCATGCCCGTGATCGCCCACCTCTCAGACCCGCATCTCGGCCCGATCCCGGAGGCGCGCGTCTCCGAGCTTCTGGGCAAGCGCTTCTTCGGGATGATGAACTGGATCGGCGCGCGGCGACGCAATTTCGGCGCATCGACGCTGGCGCCCCTGACGGCAGACCTCCTCGCCCAGCAGCCAGACCATATCTGCGTCACCGGCGACCTCGTGAACGTCAGCCTGCCGGCCGAGTTCGACACCGGCGCCACCTTCCTCGCCTCCCTCGGGCCGCCCGCGCAGGTGAGCGTGGTGCCGGGGAACCACGACGCCTATGTCCGCTCGGCCATGCACTACCACCTGGAGCATTGGGCCCCGTTTCTCGCGGGCGATGACAGCCATCCCCATACGCCGGTGGACGTGGATTCATTCCCTTACGTCAGGCGACGCGGCGAGGTGGCGGTGGTGGGCGTGTCCACGGCCATCCCCACGGCCGTGTTCCTCGCCAGCGGGAAGGCGGGGCGGGCGCAGCTCGGCCGGCTTTCGGCGCTGCTGGAGCAACTGAAGGCGGAAGGGCTGTTCCGGGTGGTGATGATCCACCATCCCCCGGTCGGCGAACGCCCCTTCCACCGCGACCTGCGCGATGCGGAGGAGGTGCGCGCGGTGCTGGCACAGGCGGGAGCGGAGCTGGTGCTCCACGGGCACGACCACCGCGCCTCCCTCGGCTACATCCCTTCCGCGGGCGGTCCCATTCCGGTGGTGGGCGTGCCCTCCGCTTCGGCCGGGCCGCAGGATGAGCGCGGCGCTGGCGGATATTGCCTTTACCGTATCTCGGGCGGCCCGGGGGCCTGGCGCTGCGAAATGGAACGGCGCGGTTACGCGAGGGATTCGGAGGGTATTTCGACCCTCGGAACGCAAATACTATTCGAGCCTGGCGCCGTTGCCTGAAAGTTGTGGCAGAATGTGGGGCGTGTCGTGACGTAAGTCGCACGAATAATCTATTTGCAACAACTTGTATCAAGATGTCTATTACCGAAGTTTAAGTTGCCCGGCGTGGGGTTGGGGACGATGCTTCCTTCGTCCCTGAAGGAGGACCCACGAATGAAACGCGCTCTTTTTGCCGCAACCGCCGCTGCGCTGATCGCCGGTTCCGCGGCCACCTACGCCGCCAATACCAACGCGGCGGGGGATGCGCCGCACCGCTGGCAGCCGACCGCCGAGGATCGCGCCATCCTCACCGACGCCCGCATCGTCTCTCTCAAGACCGCGCTGAAGCTGACTCCCGACCAGGAGAAGCTGTGGCCGGGCGTGGAGCAGACCCTGAAGTCCGTGGCGAAGGAGGCGGCCCAGCGCCGCGAGCAGATGGCCGCCGACGGCAAGGCCGCCCGCGAGGCGCGGCAGGCCGGCACGCCCGCCGATCCCATCGCCCGGATGCGCGCGGCCGCCGACCGCATGGACGCCCGTGCCGCCGATCTGCGCAAGATCGCCGATGCGGCGGACCCGCTCTACAAGACCCTGGACACCGCGCAGAAGCAGCGCCTCAACATGGTGCTGCACCAGCAGTTCCGGGGCATGGGCGGTGGCATGGGCGGCGGCTGGCATCACGGCCCGCATGGCGGTCCCAACGCCGATGGCCCGCGTCGCGGCTGACCGGCGCGCGACTGAGACCGGATCTGGCGGGGCGGCTTCGGCCGCTCCGCCTTTCCATTTCTCGGAGGTAGTGAGAGGCCGATTCATGAGAGCGGCTCATGGGCCCGTTGACGATTATTGATTTTCCAAAGGACGTTGGCTGCTCGTAGAATGGGATCAACGTGCACCGCCCGTGTGCATCTCCCAACGCGAGACGACCCCGATGTCCGCCCCGACCTCCCCGCCCGCCGCCTCCGGCCGGAGCGGCGCTGTTCCAGCCATTCTCATTCTCATTGCCGGCTCGGCGGTGGCCCTGCTCACCTTCGGGCCGCGCTCGGTGTTCGGCCTGTTCCTGCTGCCCATGTCGCAAGAGTTCGGCTGGGGCCGCGACGTGTTCGGCTTTGCCGTCGCCATCCAGAACCTCTTGTGGGGCGTGGGCTCGCCCTTCGCCGGGGCGCTGGCGGATCGCTTCGGTACGGTCAGGGTGCTGTGCTGTGGCGCGCTCATCTATGCGGCCGGCCTCGCGCTGATGGCCTATGCGACGACGCCCGGCCTGCTGCACCTGTCGGCCGGCGTGCTCATCGGCTTCGGCCTGTCGGCGGCTTCGTTCAACCTGGTGCTGGCGGCGTTCGGAAAGCTGCTCCCCAACGAATGGAAGTCGCTCGGCTTCGGCCTTGCCACCGCGGCCGGCTCGTTCGGCCAGTTCCTGTTCCCGCCGCTCACCCGCGGGCTGATGGACACCATCGGCTGGCACGAGACGCTGTTGGTGTTCGGCGCCTCGCTGCTCATCGTGCTGCCCTTCTCGCTGGCGCTGGCCACCCGCCCGGCGGCACCGTCTGCGGCCGGCGCAGCTCAGGCGCCGCAGCAGACCATCGGCGCGGCCCTGAACGAGGCGCTGAGGCATCCGAGCTATGTGCTGCTGGTGCTCGGCTTCTTCACCTGCGGCTTCCAGCTTGCTTTCGTCACCGTCCACATGCCGGCCTTCCTGGTGGACAAGGGCATGAGTCTGTCGGTGGGCGCCTACACGCTGGCGCTGATCGGCCTGTTCAACATCCTCGGCTCGCTGACCGCCGGCTACCTCTCCAACCGCATGTCGCGCAAGGTGCTGCTTTCGCTCATCTATGCCGGGCGCGGCATCGCCATCGCGGCATTCATCCTGTCGCCGATCACGGCCACGAGCTGCTACGTGTTCGGCGCCGCCATGGGCTTCCTGTGGCTATCCACCGTGCCGCCCACCTCGGGCCTCGTAATGCTCATGTTCGGCACGCGCTACATGGCCATGCTCTACGGCTTCGCGTTCTTCTCCCACCAGGTGGGCGGCTTCCTCGGCGTCTATCTCGGCGGCGAGATCTATGAGGCGACCAAGAGCTACGACTGGGTGTGGTGGCTCTCCGTCGCGCTCTCCTTTGCCTCCGCAGCCATCAATCTGCCCATAAGAGAACGTCCTGTTCATCGGCCGGTAACCGTCTGAGCGCGACTCTGGGAACACGGTGCCGGAAGATTCGGCACCGTGCGCACGGCGCCGGTGTTCCCTGACTGTTCCCGCCCTTGACAACAACCGGTGGTGTCTGCGCAACGTGAACGAAGATCAAATGGACAATCGCGAACAAGCCATGCGCAGCATCGTCGTCGCGGCCTTGGGCTTTGCCGCTTTCCTGCCCGCCGCGCTGGCATCGGCTCCCGCCGCCGCCCAGCAGCAGCTCTCGGCTGACCAGGCGCGCGAGTTCGTGGTCGGGCGCACCTTCTCGTTCACCTGCTTTGAAGGCTCCAAGGGCGCCGGGCGTGTCTATGCCGATGGCTCCGTCGCCGGGATGATTACCCTGCGCGACGCGCCGCCGCGCTTTGTGCGCCTGCCGCCCAACACGCTGCGCGTGCGCGGCGAGAACGTCTGCGGCTTCGTGAAGGGCATGACCTTCGAGCCCTGCTTCGATCTGGTGAAGACCGGGCAGAACTCCTTCCGCGGCTCGCTCGCCGGCATCCAGACCATGTGGTGCGAATTCGTTGGCACCAGCGGCGACGGCCAGCAGGTGGCCTCGCGCCGCTCCAAGTCCCGTCGCGGCCCGGCTGAAGCTTCCGCCGACTGAGGCTTGCCTTACCGCGGCTCCTCAGCCCACGGCCGCCGCGGGCTGGTCCTCGACGCCCTCGATCCGCCCCCGGAGCTTGCCGATCTCGCGGCCCGCGTGCTCCATGAAGGTGCGCACCCGCGCCGTTGCCTTGATGTCGGGATGGGTGAGCAGCCACAGACCTGACTCCAGCTCCGCCTGCCGCCCCATCAGCTGAACGAGCCCCGGCGTGACCGCGGCGATGAAGCAGGGCAGCAGCGCCAGACCCATGCCCGCCGCCGCAGCTTCGGCAAGGCCGAGCACGGTATTCACCCGATAGATGATCTTCTCCTCGCCCACCCGCTCGCGCAGCCATTTGGCGGGTTTGATGGCGCCGAGATTGTCGGAGAAGCCGATCCAGTCGTGGCGCCTCAGGTCCGCCGGATCGAGGGGGCCGGAAATGTCCTGCGCCGCGCTGCCGTAGATGCCCCAGGCGATGGAGGCCATGCGCCGACCCACCAGCGTGTCGCCCGGCCGGTCGCTGGCGCGGATGGCGACGTCCGCGTCGCGCTTCGAGAGGCTGAGCGACTGGTTGGATATCACCACGTCCAGGCGGATTTCCGGATAAGCCTGCCGGAACGAAGCGAAGATGGGCGTGAGCATGTGGACCAGCAGCGTGTCGTTGGTGGTCACGCGCAGTTCGCCGGAGGGACGCAGGTCCTGACCCGTGATGCGGCGCTCGACCGCCAGCACCTCGTCGGCCATGTGCTCGGCGAGGCGCACCATCTCCTCGCCCATGGGGGTCGGCACGTAGCCAGCCCGTGCCCGCTCGAACAGCCGGGCACCCAATTGCTGCTCCAGCGTGCCGAGGCGGCGGAAGACGGTGGAGTGGTTGACAGCCAATTGCTCGGCGGCGCCAGCCAAAGAGCCGGTTTCGGCGATGGCCCGGACCAGCCGGAAATCGTCCCACGGTATCATGGAGCGGCAACCCTCGGGAAAGTGATTTGCGTCGATGCAAACTCGATCAGGATTTGATGAGTATGGCCGTGCATGAGCGCGAAAGCTAGATGTGGTGCCACCTTAAACCGGAGTTCACTCCCATGGTTGACACCCGCACCGCCCCCTATGGCCTCTTCATCCTCCGCCTTGCCCTCGGCATCATGTGGCTCTCGCACGGCCTGATGAAGATCTTTATCTTCACCGTCCCCGGCTTCGCCGGCTTCCTGTCCAGCAAGATGGGCCTGCCCGGCGCCCTCGCCCTTCCCTTCATCGCCGTGGAAATCGTCGGCGGACTGCTGCTGATCGGCGGGGTCTATGCCCGGCAGGTCGCCATCCTGCTCATTCCGATGATGCTCGGCGCGCTCAGCTATCACCTGCCCAACGGCTGGGTCTTCTCGGCCCCCGGCGGCGGCTGGGAATATCCCGCCTTCCTCATCGTGGGCCAGATCGTGCTGGCGCTGGCCGGCGAAGGCGCCTTCGCGGTGAAGCCCGCCGCGCTGCTGCCCACCCGCCGCACCGCCATCGCCTGATCTCGGCGACACAACAAAAAGGCCGGCTCCGCGAGGAGCCGGCCTTTTTGCGTGAACGGTCCGCGCCCTCAGTGGGCGCGGGAGAGGCAGAAGTCCACGGCCTCCATCAGCGCCGCCTTGGCCGGGCCAGCGGGGAAGAGGGCGAGGGCATCCTTTGCGATGGCGCCATAATGGCGGGCGCGCTCCACCGTATCGGAAATGGCCCGGTGCTTGGTCATCAGCCCGATGGCCTGGTCGAGGTCGGCGTCGCTCGCCTCGCTGTTTTCCAGGCACCGCTGCCAGAACGCGCGTTCCTTCTCGTCGCCGCGGCGGAAGGCGAGCAGCACTGGCAGGGTGATCTTCCCCTCGCGGAAATCGTCGCCCACGTTCTTGCCGAGCTTGGCCTGCGAACCGCCGTAGTCCAGCGCGTCGTCCACCAGCTGGAAGGCGATGCCGAGATTCATGCCATAGGAGCGGCAGGCCGCCTGCTCGGCCTTCGGCCGCTGGGCGAGAACGGCCCCCACCTCGCAGGCGGCAGCGAACAGCTCGGCGGTCTTGCCGCGGATGACGGCGAGATAGTCGTCCTCGGAGGTGGCGGTGTTCTTGGCGGCGGCGAGCTGCATCACCTCGCCCTCGGCGATGACGCAGGCGGCCGTGGACAGGATGTCGAGGCAGGTCATGGAGCCCACCTCCACCATCATCTTGAACGCCTGGCCGAGCAGGAAGTCGCCCACCAGCACGCTCGCCTCGTTGCCCCAGAGCTTGCGCGCGGCGAGCTTGCCGCGGCGCATGTCGCTCTCGTCCACCACATCGTCGTGGAGCAGGGTAGCGGTGTGCATGAACTCCACGGAGGCGGCGAGCTTCACATGGCCCTCGCCCCGGTAGCCGGCAAGCGCGGCGCAGGCGAGCGTCAGCATGGGCCGCAAGCGCTTGCCGCCGGAGGAGATGAGGTGGTTCGCCACCTCGGGAATCATGGCCACGTCGGAGCCGGTCCGCGCCAGGATGACGGCGTTGACCCGCTCCATGTCCGTCTTCACCAAGGCGACCAGCGCCTCGAGCGACGGCTCGTTGGGCTCGAACGGAAGGACGACGGCCAAGAAACGCTCCCGCTTGTCAATCTTTGGGGCGCACCATAGGGATGCGGACGGGTCCCGTGCAAGCTTTGGCCGCCGGCCTTCGGCTGCACCGGGCGCGCACGTCGCCGCGATCGGAGGTCTTTACGATGCAGGAGATGGTGCGGACCAACGATCTCGTGCTGCTCGGCGCCATCGAGGCGCTGCTCACGGCGGCCGATGTCGGTCACATGGTCGCGGATGCCCATATGAGTGTCCTGGAAGGCTCCATCGGGGTTTTTCCGCGCCGCCTGCTGGTTGTGGACGAGGATGTAGCGCGTGCCCGCCGCCTGCTGGTGGAGGCGGGATTCGGCGCGGCCCTACGCGATGCCGACTGAAGCTTCCGCCTTTTCCACCGACAGCGTGCTGGGTGGAAAATTGACGCTACGGCAGCTGGTTTCCGGCCACCGAGTCGGCCACGACGCGCTTCTGCTCGCGGCTTTCGCGCCGGCTGACCGGGGCGTCGCCGTGGACCTGGGGACGGGAGTGGGCAGCGCCGGCCTCGCCTTCCTCGCCCGTGTGCCGGGTGCGCGCGCGACGCTGGTGGAGATCGATCCGGCCCTGGCTGCGCTGGCAGCGGAAAATGCGGCCCTCAACGGCTTCGACACGCGGGCGCAGGTGGTGGTGGCGGATGTGGCCACCCTCGGCCGGCCCTCGGGCCCGCCGTGGCCGGAGAAAGGCGCCGCCGACCTTGCGCTCGCCAATCCACCGTTCAACGCCGACGCCCGCCACCGCACGTCACCCGATGCGGCCCGCGCCCGCGCCCACATGGCGGATGCCGACCTGCTCTCGGAATGGGTGCGCGCCGCCGACCGCTGCCTCGGCGCGCGGGGCGTGCTCTGCCTCATCCATCGGCCTGAGGCGCTGGCGGAGATTCTCGCCGCGCTGGCCAGGGGGTTCGGTGCGGTGGAGATTTTGCCCGTCCATCCGCGTCCCGACCGGCCGGCGGTGCGGCTGCTCATAAGGGCGGTGAAGGGGCGGCGCACGCCCCCCGCGCTCCTGCCCGGCCTCGTGCTCGCTGGGGCGGACGGCGCACCAACGCCGCAGGCCGAGGCGGTGCTGCGCGACGGCAGGGCGTTGCGCCCTTGAGGGCGCGATCCCTTGTGTAGGGTGGCGCCTTGAGGGCGCCATGGGGAGGCCCTACATCTCGGGCATGGCCGAACTTCTTTCCTCCCTGTCGCGCCGCGCTCGCGGTCTCCTTCCCAGAAAATGGCGCACGGATGCGCCCGTGGTGCCGGTGGTGCGGCTCTCCGGCCCCATCGGCATGTCCTCGCCCTTCTCGCGCGGCATGTCGCTCGCCAGCACCGCGCAGGCGCTGGAGAAGGCCTTCGGCATGAAGGACGCGCCCGCCGTGGCGCTGCTCATCAATTCGCCGGGCGGCTCGCCGGTGCAGTCCCACCTCATCTTCCGGCGCATCCGCGCGCTGGCGGAGGAGAAGGAGAAGCACGTCTTCGCCTTCATCGAGGATGCGGCGGCCTCGGGCGGCTACATGATCGCCTGCGCGGCGGACGAGATCTTTGCCGATCCCTGCTCCATCGTCGGCTCCATCGGCGTGGTGACGGCCGGCTTCGGCTTCGACCGGGCCATCGAGAAGCTGGGCATCGAGCGGCGCGTCTACACCGCGGGCGCGCGCAAGGTGACGCTCGACCCCTTCCGCCCCACCCAGCCGGAGGACGTGGAGCGGCTCGACCAATTGCTCAAGGAACTGCACACGGTGTTCGCCGACCTGGTGAAGTCGCGCCGCGGCGATGCGCTGATGGGGGATGACGAGACGCTGTTCTCCGGCGAGTTCTGGCTGGGGACGCAGGCCGTGGGCCTCGGCCTCGTGGATGGCCTCGGCGACGTGCGCGGCATCCTGAAAGCCCGCTACGGGACGGACGTCACCCTGAAGCTGGTGCAGGGCTCCTCCGGCTTCCTGCCGAAACGCCCCACGGGCTTTGCCGGCGCCCTCGCCCGCGAGGCCGCGCTGGGCGCTGCCGCGGCGGTGGAGGAACGCGCCCTGTGGAGCCGGCTGGGGATGTAGGCGCGCGCGGGCCGCATCGAACCGCTGCGTGGCCCTGCGCTGTGCCGCGCGTGGACACGCGAGCCACCTGTTGCTTGCCTGGATACCGGCGCGCCCGCCTCTTTGCTGATTGATAAGGCAGAACCGGCGCTTGCCGGTTTCTTGCCCTTTCGCCTTGTCCGGGGCGAGGTTACACCCGACGGATGACCGAGCCCGCCGATACCCTCCGCATCGCCATAGCCCAGCTCAACCCCACCGTCGGCGATGTCTCCGGCAACCTCGCCATTGCCCGCCGGACACGGACGATGGCGGGCGAGGCGGGGGCCGACCTCGTGGTGTTTCCGGAGCTCTTCATCTCGGGCTACCCGGTCGAGGATCTGGTGCTGAAGCCGGCGTTCCTTGCCGCCTGCCAGGAGGCGGTGGAGGCGCTGGCCGCCGAAACCGCCACCGGCGCCGCCGTGCTCATCGGCGCGCCGTGGGTGGAGGAGGGGCAGCTCTTCAATTCCGTGCTCTTGCTGGAGGCGGGGAAAATCTCCGCCGTGCGGCACAAGGTCGATCTGCCGAATTATGGTGTGTTCGACGAGAAGCGCGTGTTCGTCGCGGGGCCTCTGCCGGGACCGATCCCGTTCAAGGGCGTGCGCCTTGGCGTGCCCATCTGCGAGGACATCTGGGGCCCGGACGTGGTGGAATGCCTCGCCGAGACGGGCGCGGAAATCCTCATCGTGCCAAACGGCTCGCCCTATCGCCGCTCGGTCTACGCGGAGCGCGAGAACACGGTCGTCGCGCGCGTGGTGGAAAGCCACCTCCCGCTGCTCTACGTGAACCAGGCGGGCGGGCAGGACGAACTGGTGTTCGATGGCGCCTCCTTCGTCCTCAATTCCGATCGCTTCCCCGCCTTGCAGTTTCCGAGCTTCGTCGAGCGCGTGCGTCTTTCCAGATGGCGGCGGTTCGAGGATGGCTGGCGCTGTGTCGGCGGCAATCTAGTGGAGCCCCTCCAGGGCGATCAGGCGGACTACGCTGCCTGCGTCCTCGGCCTTCGGGATTATGTGAACAAGAACGGCTTTCCCGGGGTGGTGCTTGGCCTTTCGGGCGGCATCGATTCCGCCTTGTGCGCGGCCATGGCGGTGGATGCCCTGGGGCCGGAGCGGGTGCGCTGCCTGATGCTGCCCTATCGCTTCACGTCGGAAGACAGCCTCAGGGACGCCGCCGCGGTGGCCGAGGCGCTGGGGGTAAGTTACGAGGTCGTGCCCATCGCGCCTGCGGTGGAGGGGCTGGAAGCGGTGCTGGCGCCCCTGTTCGAGGGGACCGCGCGTGACGTGACCGAGGAAAATCTCCAGGCCCGCGTGCGCGGGACGATCCTCATGTCCGTCTCCAACAAATTCGGCGCCATGGTGCTGACAACGGGCAACAAATCCGAATTGTCCACGGGTTACGCCACGCTTTATGGCGACATGAACGGCGGCTTCAATCCCATCAAGGATCTCTACAAGACCGAAGTCTTGCGCCTCGCTCGCCTGCGCAACCGCTGGAAGCCGGCGGAGGCGCTGGGGCCGGACGGGACCGTCATCCCCGACCGCCTCATCGACAAGCCGCCGAGCGCGGAGCTGCGCGAGGACCAGAAGGACGAGGACGCGCTGCCGCCCTACGGCGTCCTCGACACCATCCTCGCCCGGCTGGTGGAGGGAGAAAGCGCGGTGGACGAGATCGTCGCCGACGGCTTCGACCCCGCCACCGTGGCGCGCGTGGCGCGCCTGCTGGTGGGCGCCGAATACAAGCGCCGGCAGGCCGCGCCGGGCGTGAAGGTGACCGGCCGCAACTTCGGCCGCGACCGCCGCTATCCCATCACCAACCGCTTCCGCGAGGACTAGGACGGCGAACTTGACGGCCCTAGGTCAGATGTCCTACATCTCGCATTAGGACATTCGACCTAGGATTTTCCATGCCTGCGAGCGACACCCGTGCCGCCATCGTCGAGGCGGCGGACCGGCTGTTCTACGAGGCCGGCTTCGCGTCCACCTCGTTCGCGGACATCGCTGCCGCGGTGAAGCTCTCGCGCGGCAATTTCTATTATCATTTCAAGAGTAAGGACGAGATCCTCGCCGCCGTGATCGCGCTGCGGCTCGAGCGCACCCGGCAGATGCTGGAGCGATGGGAGGACGATGGGGCGGATGCGGAGGCGCGCATCCTGAGCTTCATCGGCATGCTCATCGCCAACCGCGCCAAGATCATGCGTTTCGGCTGTCCGGTTGGCACGCTCTGCAACGAACTCGCCAAGCTCGACCATGCCGCGGGCGCCGACGCCGCACGGCTCTTCACCCTGTTCCGTGACTGGCTCGCCCGCCAATTCCGCGCGCTTGGGCACAGCGGGGAGGAGGCCGACCGCCTCGCCATGCACCTCCTCGCCCGCAGCCAGGGGGTGGCGACCCTCGCCAGTTCCATCGGTGACGCGGCCTTCATCGACGCCGAGGTCGCCGAGATGCACAGCTTCGTCATCGCCCATCGCCGGCCCGCCGCCCACGCCTGAACAGACAAGGGGGAAACCATGTTCGTCGTCCTGCTCCGCTTCGCCGCCAACCGCGCCGCTGCCCCCAGCCTGATGGAGGGGCACAATGCCTGGCTCCGGAAGGGCTTCGACGAGGGGAGCTTCCTGCTCGCGGGCGGCATTGAGCCCAAGGCCGGCGGCGCCATCCTCGCCACCGCCGCCTCCCGAGCCGAGGTAGAGGCGCGGGTCGCAGAAGATCCCTTCGTCGCCGAGGGCGTGGTGGCGGCGGAGATCATCGAGATCGCGCCGGGCCGCACGGACCCGCGGCTCGCCTTCCTCGCCGCCTGAGTGCGCGAGGGAGGCGCAATCCTACCGCCCTCCCGTTCTTTCAGATTTTTCTTTTCCTTGTGCGGACTTAGCCGGAGGTGTCTAGCCACGGGGCGGCTCTGACGTTACGGTTGCGCCTGATACAACCGGGCTGGTCGCGATGGATGAGTGGGCGCTTCTCGTTCTGGTGGTTCTCGCCTTTCCGGTGATGGCCTTGGTGGGTTTCATCATGGCGCTGAAGAGCCGGGGCCGCATTCGCGTGCTGGAGGCGCGGGTCGCGGCGCTGGAGGCTCAAGCAGGGCTGGCGCCTGCCGCTGCGGCCGTTCCAGCCTGGACCCACACGCCACCGGCCGCCGTGCCGCAGGCGAAGGAAAGTCCTCTGGCGCGCCTCGCACGGCCGCCCGCGCCGATCGATGCGGGAAGCGAGCCGCCCGCTGCGCTGCCGCCTCTGTTTCCCGCGCCCGAGGCGGATACCCCGGCCGCTCCCCCCGCACCGCCCCCGCCTGCCATCGATGCCGCCAAGCTCAAGGAGCGGCTCGCCGGCTTCGAGGAGAAGGTCGGCGCGCGCTGGGCGGTGTGGGTCGGCGGCCTTGCTTTGGCGCTGGGCGGCGTGTTCCTCGTGCGCTTCGCGGTGGAGCAGGATCTGATCGGGCCGGGGATGCGCGTCAGCCTCGGCCTGTTGCTGGCGCTCTTCCTGCTCGGAGCTGGCGAATGGCTGCGCCGTCGCGAGGGCAAGGACCCGGCCGCGCCCATCACCAGCCTGCGCGGGCTGGTGCCTGATGTGCCGAGCGTGCTCACTGCCGCGGGCACCATGACCGCCTTCGGCAGCATCTTCGCGGCCTATGAGCTTTATCACCTCATCCCGCCGCAGGCCGCCTTCCTGCTGCTCGCCGCCACCGGCGTCGCCACGCTTCTCGCGGCGCTGCTGCATGGGCCGGCGCTGGGCGCGCTGGGCTTCGTCGGCGCGGCGCTGACGCCGTTCCTCGTCACCACCAGCGAGCCCAACGCCTGGGGCGTGGCGCTGCTCATCGCCGTGGTCGGGGCGAGTGCATTGGGTGTCGCGCGAATCCGCCGCTGGCGGGGGCTCGCGCTCCTCGCCATCGCCGGCATGGTGGCCTGGGGCCTCACCCTGATCGCCTTCGAGGTGCCGCAGGCGGTGACCGCCTCCGGCGCGCTCGGCCTCGTGCTGCTGGCGCTCACCGCCGCGCTTCTGGCGCCGGGACTGCTGTGGGGGCCGGAGGCGGGCGAACGGCCCGAGCCGGTCTCCATCCTCGGGGCCGTGGGTGCGCTTGCGGTCACGGCGGCTGCTGCGGTGGACGGGAACGTCGCGGCCGGCCCGCTGGCCGTGTTCGTCGTGGGTGCCGTCGGCGTGCTCGCACTTGCGTGGCGGGTGCGGCCGATGACCTTCGCGACCTTCGCGGTGGCGCTGCTGGCCCCCGCCATCCTCACCCAATGGGTGTTCCCGCCCGATGCCGGCTCCACCCTCGCGCCCGCCGGCCCCATGGCCGGGGCGGTGGCGGAGCCGGAGCACCTATCCATCGGCCATTTCATGGTGTTCGCCTTCGCCATGGGCGCGCTGATGCTGTCGGCCGGCGCGCTCGGCGCCTTGCGGGGTGGACGCAGCCGCACGGTGCTCGGCTGGGCGGTCACGGCAACGGTCGGCCCGGTGCTCATGCTGATCGCCGCCTATGCGCGGCTCACGGAGCTGGAGCGCAGCCTGCCCTTCGCGGCGCTGGCGCTGGCGCTGGCGTTCCTCTTCACCCTCGGGGCGGAACGGCTCTTGAACGCCGCGCGCACCCACGCCGCCACCGTGTTCGCCGCGGCCGGCGTGGTGAGCCTGTCGCTGGCGCTCACCTTCGCACTGGAGAAGGGCTGGCTCACGGTGAGCCTCGCGCTGGCCGCCTGCGGCGTCGCCTGGGTTTCCACCATCCGCCCGCTGCCGGGGCTGCGGCAGTTCTCGGCGGCCCTCGGGGTCGTGGTGCTGTCGCGCATCATCTGGCTGCCCACCATCGCCGTCGAGCCGGGCCAGACGCCCATCCTCAACTGGCTGCTGTGGGGCTATGGCGTGCCGGCCCTCGCCTTCGCCGGCGCGGCCTGGTTCCTCGCCAAAGGAAAGGATGACTGGGCGCGGCGGGTGCATGAGTGCCTCGCCCTCATCTTCGCCATGCTGCTGGCGGCCACCGAGGTGCGCCACCTCGCCCATGGGGGCGATATCTATGCCGTCGGAACGCGGCTGTTCGAGACCGGCCTGCTGGCGGTGGTCTATGGCGCCTATGCGGTGGGGCTCTCGCGCCTCGCCAACGTCACCGGGCGCGGCTTCTACCGGCTGTTCTCGGACATCGTCGCGGCCGCGGCGACGGTCTGCGCCCTCAACGGCCTGTTCGAGACCAACCCGTTCACCACGGGCGAAGCCGTCGGCGGTCCGGTGTTCAACGATCTCCTCATCGCCTACGCGATTCCGGCGGGCCTCGCCGTGGCCTTCGCCGCGACCCAGCCAGAGGCGCGGCCCCGGGTGCGGACGACGGCGCGGGTGATCGCCGGCGTGCTGGCGCTGGCTTACGTCACGCTGGAGGTGAGCCGCCTGTTCCAGGGGCCGGTGCTGGCGGGCGACGCCATCTCCTCCGGCGAATGGTATGCGTGGTCGGCGGCATGGCTGGTGTTCGGCATGGTGCTGCTGGCCCTCGGCCTGTGGCGCGGCTCGCGCACCCTGCGCCTTGCCTCGGCCGCCGTGATGGTGGCGACCGTGCTCAAGGTCTTCCTTTCCGACATGGCGGACCTCGAAGGCGTGCTGCGCGCCGTCTCCTTCATCGGCCTCGGGCTGGTGCTGGTGGCCATGGGCTGGGTCTACCAGCGCCTGCTGGCGCGGGAGAAGGTGGCGGCGGCGCCGGAGGCACCGCCTCCGGCATGATGCGTTGCCTCGCTCAAGCGCCGCGCGGGCTTTGACCCGTGCCCATATTGTGCTCCCTCAGCCGCGCGGGCCGAACACGATCACCGCCGCCCCCGCGAGGCACAGCAGCGCGCCGGCCGCGTCCCAGCGGTCGGGCCGCACGCCCTCGACGCTCCACAGCCACGCCAGCGAGGCGATGATGTAGATGCCGCCATAAGCGGCAAAGGCGCGGCCCGCGGCTTCCGAGTCCACAAAGGTCAGCGCCCAGGCGAAGGCTGAAAGGCTCAAAAGTCCCGCCGCCAGCCAGAGCGGCGTCACGCCGTGGCGCACCACCTGCCAGAAAGCGAAGCAGCCGGCGATCTCGCACACGGCGGCGATCACGAAGGCGATGAGCGTCGACAGCGGCAGCGCCATGGCTTTCACCTTCCCGGCAGGGTCATCGCAGGATGGTGGGCTTCACCCACCAGCCGGGCTCCTCGGCAAGCACCCGCCGTGCCAGCGCGGCCGCGCCGCGGCAGTCGTCGGTCAGCGCGAAGACCGTGGCGCCCGAGCCGGACATGCGCACCAGCCGCGCCTCTGGTTGGATCGCGAGGCGGTCGATGACCGCCGCGATCTGCGGCGCCACCGTAACGGCGGGCGGCTCCAGATCGTTGGGCACGGCGGCGATGGCGGCGATCAGCTCCGCACGGCCAGTGGGCAAAAGGACAGGCAGGGACGGCCCGTCGAACGCGGCGCCGGGTGCAAGGGCGAGCTGGCGGAACACGGCGGCAGTGGGCACCGCCACGCCGCAATTCACCAGCACCCCCGCGAGCGGCGGCAAAGCGAGGGGCGGGGAGAGCAAATCCCCGACTCCTTCCATCAGCCGGGCCCGCGGATCAAGGCACACCGGCACGTCGGACCCCGTAGCGCGGGCTGCGGCGAACAGGCGCGGGTCATCGGGGGCGAGGCCGTTGAGACGGGCCAGCAGCCGCAGCGCGGCCGCGGCATCGGACGAGCCGCCGCCGAGCCCCGCCGCCACCGGAAGCCGCTTCTCCAGAAGAAAATGGCCAAGCTGTGCCCCGGGCACCTGGGCGGCGAAGGCGTGGGCCGCGCGCAGCACCAGATTGTCCGCGTCCGGCCCCGCTGCCGCAGCGGTACGGCCCTTCACCGCGAGGGATGGCGCAGCGTCAGGCGTGAGCGAGAGGAGATCCGCGGCGCCGGAAAAGACCACGAGACTCGCGAGATCGTGAAACCCGTCCGTGCGCCGTCCGACGATGCGCAAGGTCAGGTTGATCTTCGCCGGGGCGCGCGTGCGCAAGGTTTCCATGGCCGGCTTATGCCGCGCCGCACACGCCGCCGCAACCGGCCCTTGGGAACACCGGCGATTCATGACTCCCACGTAACTTGCGGTGCCACAGGAAAGCCGCCATCCTCCCGCCATCTCGCCCCGCTTGGATTTCGCGCTATTCCGCCCGCAGGGCCCGGCTTTCAGGACAGATCATCGGTGACGACACGACGCCCCACCTTCTCCGCGGCCCTGGCGGCCGGCCTTGCTGCGGTGCTCACTCTGTCGCCGGGCCTCGCCCGGGCCGAGGCTGTGCCTGATTTCGATACGTCGCTGGCCGGCAATTACCTCGCCGCCCGGCTGGCGAGCACCGAGCGCGACCAGGACGCGGCCGTCGTCTATCTGCGCAACCTGATGAAGCTCGATGCGCGCAACGAGGAGATCCTGGAGCGGACCTTCTTCGCCATGCTCATGGACGGCCAGATCGACGACGCGATGAAGCTCGCCGATCGGCTGGTGAAGATCGACCGCACCCATCGCGTCGCCCGCCTGGCGCTCGCGGTGCGTTCGATCAAGAAGGGCCATTACCAGACCGCGCGCACCAACCTCGCACTCTCGGTGCGCGGTCCCATCGGCGATCTCACCGCCACGCTGCTGGCCGCCTGGACCTTCTTCGGCTCCGGCAACACCAAGGGCGCGGTGGAGCTGATCGACCGGCTCGAGGGACCGGACTGGTACGCGCCCATGAAGGAGCTGCACGCCGGTCTCATCCTCGACGCCGCCGGGCAGAAGAAGGAGGCCGGACGCCGGCTGGAAGCGGCCATGAAGGCCGATCCCGGCTCCCTGCGCGCCATCGATGCCTATGCCCGCTGGGCTTCGCGCAACGACAATACCGAGGCGGCGCTCGCCGCCTATGCCGCATTCGATAGGCAGCTTCCGAACCACCCCATCGTCCTTGCGGCGATCAAGGAGCTGAAGGCCGGCAAGCAATTGCCGCCGCTGGTGAAGACCGCGCAGGAAGGCTCCTCCGAGGTGCTCTACGGCCTCGGCGCGACGCTCGGCCGGCAGGGCGGCGAGGATCTCGCCCTCGTCTATCTCCAGCTCGCCATCTGGCTCTATCCCGAGCATCCGTTCGCCAGCCTGACGCTGGCCGACCTCTACGAGCAGCTGAAGCAGCCGGCGAAGGCCATCGAGGTCTACGAGACCGTGCCGGACTCCTCGCCGCTCAAGCGCAACGCGCAGGTGCAGCTCGCGGTCAACCTCGACGCCACGGACCACGACAAGGAAGCCCGCGCGCAGCTGGAGAAGATGATCGCGGCCGACCCGAAGGACATCGAGGCCATCATCGCGCTGGGCAAGATCCAGCAGACGCGCAAGATGTTCTCCGAGTGCGCCGGCACCTATTCCAAGGCCATCGCCCTCATTCCCCAGCCCTCGCGCAACAACTGGGCCCTGTTCTACTTCCGCGGGGTCTGCAACGAGCGCTCCAAGAACTGGCCGGCTGCCGAGGCGGACCTGAAGAAGGCGCTGGAGCTCAATCCCGATCAGCCCCACGTTCTGAACTATCTCGGCTATTCGTGGGTGGACCAGGGGATCAACCTGGACCAGGGCGTCGACATGATCCGCAAGGCGGTGAAGCTGCGGCCCGACGACGGTCCCATCGTGGATAGCCTGGGCTGGGCCTACTACAAGCTCGGCCGCTACGACGAGGCCGTGGTGCAGCTTGAGCGCGCCATCGAGCTGATGCCGCAGGATCCGGTCATCAACGACCACCTCGGCGACGCCTACTGGAAGGTTGGCCGCAAGCTCGAGGCCGGTTTCCAGTGGAACCACGCCCGCGACCTGAAGCCCGAACCCGACGACCTCGCCAAGATCGTGCAGAAGATCGACAAGGGACTCGATTCGGTCGATCAGCCCGCGCCGGTCCGCAAGGCCGAGGAGCAGCAGAAGGGCGGTTGAGCCCTTCCGCGGCGCGACGGGGGGCCCTGGCCGCCCGGAATCGTCCCCGGGAACGCGCGCCCGAACCGGGGGCAAGGCAATTTTGCCCCGGCCCGCGCTTTTCAGTCGCGGGCCGAGCCGTTAGGGTCGGCGCCCGTTTGGGGACCGATCCATGCATGACAGAAGCGCCCGACCGCTCGACCCCACATCCGACGCGGCCATTGCCGCGAGCGTCACGCCCCGCCCCATAGAGGACGTGGCGGCGACCCTCGGCATTCCGTCGGACGCGCTCTATCGCTATGGCCCGCACAAGGGAAAGATCGGCCTCGACTTCGTGGCCGAGGCCGAATCGCGCCCCCGCGGCCAGCTCGTGCTCGTCACCGCCATCAATCCCACGCCGGCGGGGGAGGGGAAGACCACCACCACCATCGGCCTCGGTGACGCCCTCTCGCGGCTCGGCACCCGGACGGCGGTCTGCCTGCGCGAGCCCTCTCTCGGTCCGGTGTTCGGCGCCAAGGGCGGCGCCACCGGCGGCGGGCGGGCGCAGATCATCCCCATGCAGGACATCAACCTGCATTTCACCGGCGACCTGCACGCCATCACAGCCGCGCACAATCTGCTGTCGGCGCTGATCGACAATCACATCCACTGGGGCAATGCCCTCGACCTCGACGCCCGGCGCATCAGCTGGCGGCGGGTGATGGACCTCAACGACCGGGCGCTGCGCCAGATCACCATCGGCCTCGGCGGCCCCGCCAACGGCTACCCGCGTGAGGACGGCTTCGACATCACGGTGGCGAGCGAGGTAATGGCCATCCTGTGCCTTGCCGACAGCCTCGCCGATCTGGAGGCGCGTCTCTCGCGCATGGTCATCGGCCAGACCCGTGGCCGCCGCATGGTGCGAGCGGAGGAACTGGGCGGCGTCGGCTCCATGGTGGCTCTGCTCAAGGACGCGTTCCAGCCGAACCTCGTCCAGACGCTGGAGGGCACGCCGGCCCTTGTCCATGGCGGACCGTTCGCCAACATCGCCCACGGCTGCAATTCGGTGATGGCGACGCGCACCGCCCTCGGCCTCGCCGACGTGGTGGTGACGGAAGCCGGCTTCGGTGCCGACCTGGGCGCGGAGAAGTTCCTCGACATCAAGTGCCGGCAGGCCGGGCTCGTGCCCTCGGCGGCGGTGGTGGTGGCCACCGTGCGCGCGCTCAAGATGCACGGCGGCGTCCCGCTCAAGGAGCTCGGCACGCCGGATGCGGCGGCGGTGGCGCTCGGGTGCGGCAACCTCAAGCGGCACGTAGAGAATTTGAAGAAGTTCGGCCTCCCCGTGGTGGTGGCGCTGAACCATTTCACCGGCGATACGCCGGACGAACTGGAAGCGGTGCGCGCGGCGCTGGCGGCCGAGGGCGTCGATGTCTTCCCGTGCGGGCATTGGGCGCGGGGCGGGGAGGGCGCGCTGGACCTCGCCCGCGCCGTCCTCGACCTTCTCGCCCGCCGGCCGAAGTTTGAATACCTCTATCCCTCGGAGCTTCCGCTCAGGGGGAAGATCGAGACCATCGCCCGCGAGATCTACCGGGCGGAGCGGGTCGAATTCTCCTCCACCGCGACGGCGAAGCTCAGGGAATACGAACTCGCGGGCTTCGGCGACCTGCCCGTGTGCATGGCGAAGACGCAGTATTCCTTCTCCGCCGATCCCACCGCGCGCAATGCGCCCACCGGACACACGCTGCCCATCCGCGAGGTGCGCCTGTCCGCCGGCGCCGGCTTCGTGGTGGCGCTCGCCGGCGACATCATGACCATGCCGGGCCTGCCCTCCGCGCCGGCCGCCCACGACATCTTCGTGATGCCGGACGGCTTCATCGCCGGCCTGTCGTGATCTCAACGCGGCGGTGGCGCAAGGCGCCGCGCATCCCTATCTGAACGCCATCAAAACCAAAGCGGTGTCACGCCGCGGGAGACGAACATGGACAGCAAGGCCGCCATCGTGGGCTGGGCGCACTCGCCCTTCGGCAAGCTTGAGGATGCGGACACCGAAGCCCTGATGAGCCGGGTGGCCGGCGCCGCCATCGAGCATGCGGGCCTGTCCCCGCAGGATGTGGATTCCATCCACGTGGGCGTGTTCAACGCCGGCTTCCAGAAGCAGGATTTCCAGGGTGCCATGCCGGCCCTCTCCGTGCCGGAGCTGGCCCATGTGCCGGCCGTGCGCCTGGAGAACGCCTGCGCTACCGGCTCGGCCGCCATCCATTCGGCGCTCAACTACATCGAGAGCGGGCAGGGCCGCATCGCCCTCGTGGTGGGCGCTGAGAAGATGACGGCCAAGCCCACCGCCGAGGTGGGTGACATCCTGCTCAACGCCTCCTACCGCAAGGAAGAGGCGGATATCGAGGGTGGCTTCGCCGGGGTGTTCGGCCGCATCGCCCAGACCTATTTCCAGCGCTACGGCGACCGCTCGGAAGAGCTCGCCCGCATCGCCGCCAAGAACCACAAGAACGGTGTCGCCAATCCCTATGCGCAGATGCGCAAGGACTTCGGCTTCGAGTTCTGCAACACCATCTCCGAGAAGAACCCCTACGTCGCCGGCCCCCTGCGCCGCACCGATTGCTCGCTGGTCTCCGACGGCGCCGCGGCGCTGGTGATCGCCTCGGCGGACGTGGCGGAGACGCTGGGCCGCGCCGTCGCCTTCCGCTCGCGCGCCCATGTCAACGACATCATGCCCATGTCGCGCCGCGATCCCATCGCCTTCGAGGGCGCCCGGCGCGCCTGGGTGAAGGCACTGGAGAAGGCCGGCCTGACGCTGGACGACCTCAGCCTGGTCGAAACCCACGACTGCTTCACCGTGGCCGAGCTGATCGAGTACGAGGCCATGGGCCTCGCCAAGCCCGGGGAAGGCTACAAGGTGGTGCGAGAGGGCATCACCGAAAAGACCGGCAAGCTGCCGGTGAATGCCTCGGGCGGCCTCAAGTCCAAGGGCCACCCCATCGGCGCCACGGGCGTCTCCATGCACGTCCTCTCCGCCATGCAGCTCATGGGCGAAGCCGGCGACATGCAGATCGACGGCGCGAAGGTTGCCGGCGTCTTCAACATGGGCGGCGCGGCCGTGGCCAACTACGTCTCCATCCTCGAACGGGTGAAGTGAGGCGTATTTCTCAGATCTGAAAGATCGAACGGGCGGCCCTTGGGCCGCCCGTTTTCATTCGGTGGCGGCGGCGAGGATGGGTCCGCCGGACGGCGCCTGTACGAGGATGGCGGTGCGCAGGCCGGGCGCGGCTTCCGGCCGGGGGTAATGGGCGCGCGTGCCGGTCCAGCCGCCGAGCCGCTCCAGGCGCCGCACCACGCGGGCATGGGGCAGGCTGCGGCCGGCATTCTCACCGCGACGGACGGGCACCTCGATGACGCCGGGTTCGTATTCCGCGAGCCACACGTCCGCCGGCGCCGCGGGCGCGGTTCCGGACCCGATCGCCACCTCGCGGGGGCCGATGACGACTTCTGGCCCGACGATGGGACCCGCGGAGGAAATCGCCCGCTCGATGTCCGGCAGGCTGTAGCCGACGCGGCTGAGGCGCCCATTCACCACCATCTGCGGCGTGAACGGGCCGTGCTCACCGAGCATCGGCTCGTAAATGTACTGGCGTTGGGTGAATTCCGGCTTGCCGAATGTGTCGCGCCAGCCGAGCCGGTCCCAATAGGTCACGCTGAAGCTCAGGGCCAGCACGTCCGGCCGGCGGGTGAGCGCAATGAGGTTGGCATCCGCCGGCGGGCAGGAGGAGCAGCCCTGGCTGGTGAACAGCTCCACCACCGTGAGCTTCTGGCGCGGTTCGGCTGTGGCGGGCCCGCCCGGAAGGGACACCAGAATGGCTGCGCCCGCGGCGAACGCAGCCCATTTCGCGTGAGGCGGACGGAGCGGTTCGCGCGGCGGCGGCGAGGAGGTGGACAAGGTTTCGGCCATGGCGCGGGGCTCCTGCGGGATGCCGCCCGCATGAGGCTTCCACCGGGCGCTCCCGGTCCTCCTTCGTCCTGCGGTGCCTGCGGGTTACGCCCTCACGGCATCGTGCATGCGGCCCTCACCCGCGCGACAGCCCCTGCGCCTCCAGAGCCTTGAGATAGGCGCCGAATTTCTCCTCCTGGTTCACGCCGTAGCTGTAGAGCAGGTCCCAGGTGTAGATGCCGGTGCCGTGGCCGTCGTCGAAGATGAGGCGGACGGCGTAGTTGCCCACCGGCTCCACCTGCGCGATGCGCACCTGCCGCTTGCCGGGCACGGTGATCTTCTCCTCCGGCTGGTGGCCCTGCACTTCGGCGGAGGGGCTTTCTACCCTCAGATACTCGGCGGGGAGGGTGAATTTGGCCCCGTCCTCGAAGGTGACGGAGAGCGTGTGGCGGTCGTCGATGACACGCAGTTCGGTGGGCCAGGGAGTGGCGGCGGGGGCAGACGCGGGAGCCATTTCGTGATGTCCTTTTTCGATCGGGCGAAAGGCCGAGCCTTTTGATTTCACACGGCATCGTGTTCGGGCGGCGACCCTATCCATCTCGCTCTTGCATACGATATATAGGGCGAGCGTCGAAGCCCGCCGTCTGCCGCATCCGGGGCGCTGGGCTGCCTCGAGACCGGCTCAAGTCGGCGGACGGGGAAAGGCGCGGGAGACGCAAGGCTGGTTCGGGAGTGGCGTGGTGAGTGATCTTCTCAGGGATCTGATCGACCGTCCGGGGGTGGCCGCCGCACAGCAGGCCGGCCCGCTCGTGGACACGTTCGGCCGCGCCGTCACCTACCTGCGCGTCTCCGTCACCGACCGCTGCGACTTCCGCTGCGTCTATTGCATGTCCGAGCACATGACCTTCCTGCCCAAGCAGGATCTCCTGTCGCTCGAGGAGCTGGACCGCCTGTGCAGCGCCTTCGTGCTGCGCGGCGTGCGCAAGCTGCGCCTCACCGGCGGCGAGCCGTTGGTGCGGCGGGACGTGATGACTCTGTTCCGCAGCCTCTCCCGCCACATTGAAAGTGGCCGGCTGGACGAATTGACCGTCACCACCAACGGCTCGCAGCTTGCCCGGCACGCGGCGGACCTCGCCGCCTGCGGGGTGAAGCGCATCAACGTCTCCATCGATACGCTGGACCCGGCCAAGTTCCGCGCCATCACCCGCTGGGGCGACCTTGCCCGCGTGCTGGAGGGCGTGAAGGCCGCGCAGGCGGCCGGCATCAAGGTGAAGATCAACGCCGTCGCGCTCAAGGACGTGAACGAGCACGAGATCGGCTCCATGATGGAATGGGCCCATGGCGAGGGCCACGACCTCTCCCTCATCGAGGTGATGCCGCTTGGAGAAGTGGGCGAGGAGCGGGTGGACCAGTATCTGCCCCTGTCCGCGGTCCGCGAGCAGCTCGCCGAGCGCTTCACCCTCACCGACATCGCCTACCGCACCGGCGGCCCCGCCCGCTATGTGGAGGTGAAGGAGACCGGTGGGCGGCTCGGCTTCATCACGCCGCTGACGCACAATTTCTGCGAGGGCTGCAACCGGGTGCGCGTGACCTGCACCGGCACCCTCTACATGTGCCTCGGCCAGGAGGACGCCGCCGATTTGCGCGCGCCGCTGCGTGCCTCTGCCGACGACGCCCTGCTGCATCGGGCCATTGACGACGCCATCTTCCGCAAGCCCAAGGGCCATGATTTCGTGATCGACCGCAAGACCCGCCAGCCGGCGGTTGGGCGGCACATGAGCACCACCGGCGGCTGAAGCGCGACGGCGCGTTCCGAGATTGCGGCGAAGAGGTGGCGGCGCCATGCCGCACGCGAGGGGCTCCCGTGCGAGAGCCGGCGCAAAGCGCAGGGCGTCTTTACCCGAAATCAGCTACATCTGGCCGAGAAGATAAATCAACGGCCTGAAGCCGGTTTTGGGGCGCACCCCGACGCCCGCCATCTACGAGGTTCGACGTGACACTGCCCCGGGATTGCGCCGGCGCCATGGTTCGTTCCCTTCGCCGCTCCGGCGCGGGAGCGAGGGCATGAGCATCCAGGCGGCTGCGCAGCGCCCTGCCACTCACCTGCCTGTCTCGGCGGTGAAGGGCCTCATCGCCATGGTCTGCTCCATGGCGCTGTTCATCACCAACGACACCTTCATGAAGCTCGCACTGCGCGAGGTGCCCCTCAGCGAGGGGCTCGGCCTGCGCACCGCCATGGTGAGCTTCCTGTTCTTCGGGCTGATCGTGGCCTCGGGCGATCTCCTGGCGCTGCGCTTCATGTTCCGGCGCAGCGTGCTGGTGCGCTCCTCGCTCGATACCGTAACCACCTTTGTCTACGTCGCCGCGCTGGCGGTGATGCCCATCGCCTCGACCACCACCATCTACATGGCGACGCCGCTCATCACCACGGCGCTGGCCGTGCCGCTGCTGGGCGAGAAGGTGGGCTGGCGCAGCTGGTCGGCGATCATCGTCGGATTCTGCGGCGCGGTGATCGTGACGCGGCCGGACCCCGCCACCTTCAGCCTCATCGCCCTGCTGCCGCTCATGGCCGCCCTCACCGGCGCGGCGCGCGACATCTCCACCCGCAGCATCGGGCCTGAAATTCCCGGCGCGGTGGTTGGCCTCACCGGCTCAGTGGTCTTCTGCCTCGCGGCCGCTCTGCTCGCGCCGTTCGAAAGCTGGAAGGTGCCTTCCACGCCGGTGCTGGCCTATGTGGTCGCGTCCGCCGTGGCGTTTGGCGGCGGCACGCTGATGCTGGTGTTCGCCTTCCGAAACGCGCCCATCGCCTCCCTTTCGCCCATGCGCTACCTCCTCGTGTTCGGCGCGCTTGTCTCGGGCTATTTCGTGTTCGGTGATCTGCCGGATGCCTGGACCAGCGTCGGCATGGTGCTGGTGGTGGGGGCCGGGCTCTACGCCATCCAGCGCGAGCATGCGAAAAGCCGTGCGGCGCGGCGCGCGGCCCAAGACGAGCGCAAGCTCACTGCCGTCGGTCTCGCCACGGGCAGCTGCCAGCCGGCTGCGGCCTGCGCGCCGTCGCGGGACTGAAATCAGATCGGAAGAGAGGACGGCGTGCGCGTCAGCCGCGCGGGCGGTACTCGCCGGTGGCCGGGTCGCGCTCCAGCCGGACCGTCTTGAGATCGCCGGCCTCCGCCTTGCGGCGGCGGTCCAGGGCCTCGTTGATCCGGCGCGTCTCGGACGAGATCAGTTTGGCGAGCGCCACGGCGCCGATGGCACCCAGGGCAACGACGACGAACGGCGGCACGGCGGGAAACTCCGGTCAGGGGGCGCGATTGTGCGCCCCATGCTCCGTACGTCAGCACGTCGTGATGGCGAAAACGTGCCGCGGCCGCCCGTTCAGGCGGCGAATACCTTGTAGCGGCGCGGCTTGAGGCCGACTTCGGTGCCGGGCGCGAGATCCTGGCCGTGGGGCACGGCGGCTTCCACGACCACCGGGCCGGAACTGCCGCTGAGTTCCACATCGGCACGCCGCGTCGGGCCGAAGGTGCGCACGGAGAGCACCTTGCCGGAGATGGCGGTGGAGGAGGGGTCCGCCAGGTCCACGTCGTGCGGTCGCGCGAGAATGCGGGCCGGCCCATCGGCGACGCCCTGCGGATCGAGGCCCAGCGGCCGGCCGCCGAGATAGAGCGCGCCGCCCTTCACCTCGCCGGGGAGCGCGATGGTCTCGCCGATGAAGTCGTGGACGAAGGCGGTGGCGGGATTGTCGTAGACCTCGCCGGGGGAGCCCACCTGCTCGATCTTGCCGTGGCCCATCACCACCACGCGGTCGGCCAGTTCCAACGCCTCTTCCTGATCGTGGGTGACGAGCACGGACGTGACGGGCAGCTCCTCGTGCAGGTGGCGGAGCCAGCGGCGCAGCTCCTTGCGCACCTTGGCATCGAGCGCGCCGAATGGCTCGTCCAGCAGCAGCACCTTGGGGGAGATGGCGAGCGCACGGGCGAGAGCCACGCGCTGGCGCTGGCCGCCGGAGAGCTGGGCGGGATAGCGCTCGGCCAGCCAGTCGATCTGAACGAGGGAGAGCAGCTCGTTGACCTTCTCGCGGATGGCCGCCTCGGGCAGCTTGTCCGCGCCCCGGCGCACGCGCAGGCCGAAGGCCACGTTCTCGAACACGTTCATGTGCCGGAACAGGGCGTAGTGCTGGAACACGAAGCCGACGTTGCGCTCGCGCACCGAGCGGGAGAGCGCATCCTCCCCGTCGAACCGGACTTCGCCGGAATCCGGCCATTCGAGGCCGGCGATGATGCGCAGCAGCGTGGTCTTGCCCGAGCCCGAGGGGCCGAGCAGGGCGACCAGCTCGCCGGTACGGATGGTGAGGCTCACATTGTCGAGCGCGGCAAAGGTCTTGAAGCGCTTGGTGACGCCGACGACGTCGATGGTCATCTGTCTTCCTCGGCGAGGCGGTGTTCGAGAATGGTCTTGGCGATCAGCGTGACAAGCGCCAGCAGCGCCAGCAGGGACGCCACCGCGAAGGAGGCGACGAACTGGTATTCGTTATACAGGATCTCGATGTGCAGCGGCATCGTGTTGGTGAGCCCGCGCACATGGCCGGATACCACCGAGACCGCGCCGAATTCGCCCATGGCGCGCGCGTTGCAGAGCAGCACGCCATAGAGCAGCGCCCATTTCACGTTGGGCAGCGTCACCCGGAAGAAGGTGGAGAGGCCCGAGGCGCCGAGCGAGATGGCCGCTTCCTCTTCTGCCGTGCCCTGCTCCTGCATGAGGGGGATCAACTCGCGCGCCACGAACGGGAAAGTGACGAAGATGGTGGCGAGCACGATGCCGGGCAGCGCGAAGATGATCTTGATGTCCCACGCCTGAAGATAGGCGGCGAACAGGCCCTGCGAGCCGAACAGCAGCACATAGACGAGGCCCGCCACGACAGGCGAGACCGAGAACGGCAGGTCGATGAGGGTGATGAGGAAGGTCTTGCCGGGAAACTCGAACTTGGCGATGGACCACGCCGCCACAAGGCCGAACAGCAGGTTCGCCACCACCGAGATCGCCGCGACGATCACCGTGAGCTGGATGGCAGCCAGCGCGTCCGGAGAGACCAGGGCCGCCACATAGGCCTGCCAGCCGCGCTTCAGCGCCTCGTAGAACACCGTCACCAGCGGCAGGCCGATGAACAGGCCGAGGAAGAGCAGGGCGATGACCGTCAGGATGATGCGCACGGCTCGCGGCTCGGTGCGCACCGGGCGGCCGCGATGCACGGCGTAAGCGTGGGACTGCTCCAGTGCCGAGGGCAGGCCCTCGCTTGCGCCGTGAGCGACGGCATGGCCGGAGGTCTGATCGAGGGCGTTCATCCGTGCTTGCTCCCGCGCAGCTCCGCCCAGCGCTGCAGGCGGTTGATGATGAGCAGCAGGAGGAAGGAGGCGACCAGCATCACCGTGGCGATGGCGGTGGCGTCCGCATAGCGGAACTCTTCCAGCCGGATGACGATGAGCAGGGGCGCGATCTCCGACACGCCGGGCAGGTTGCCAGCGATGAAGATGACGGAGCCGTATTCGCCCACCGCCCGCGCGAAGGCGAGGGCGAAGCCGGTGAGCAGCGCCGGCCAGACCGAGGGCAGCACAACGCGGATCAGGGCCTGCGTGCGCGTGGCGCCGAGGCTCGCGGCGGCGTCCTCCAGCTCCTGGTCGAGGTCCGCCAGCACCGGCTGCACTGTGCGCACCACGAAGGGCAGGCCGATGAAGACGAGGGCGACAAGGATGCCGAGCGGGGTGAAGGACACCTGAATGCCGAGCGGCGCGAGCAGCGCGCCGACCCAGCCGTTCTCCGCATAGAGCGAGGTGAGGGCGATGCCGGCCACCGCCGTGGGCAGCGCGAAGGGGATGTCGATGAGCGCGTCCACCACCTTCTTGCCGGGAAAGTCATAGCGCACCAGCACCCACACCACGATGGCGCCGAACACCATGTTGATGAGGGCAGCCACGAAGGCGAGCCCGAACGACACCTGCAGCGCATGGAGCGTGCGCGTCGCCGTGACGATGGCGATGAAGCGCTCCAGCGACAGTTCGCTCGTCTTGATGAAGAGCGCCGACAGCGGCAGCAGGACGATGAGCCCCAGCCACGTCAAGGTGAGGCCCAGCGTGAGGCCGAAGCCCGGGATCACGCTCGGCTGCCGGAATCTGAGGCGGGACGATGAGGCGCTCATGGAAGGCTTATAATCCGGCGACGCTTCTGCGTCGCTCGTTCTAAAGGCCGCGGCCACCGCCCTCGGGGTCGAGGGTGGCGGCCGCAGGATGGATGGACGGCAGGATCAGTTGCCGGTGATCTGGTCGAACACGCCGCCGTCGGAGAAGTGCGTCTTCTGCGCCTTCTGCCAGCCGCCGAAAACCTGATCGATGGTGAACAGGTCCACCTTCGCGAACTTGTCCTTGTACTTGGCGGCCACCTGCTCGTCGCGCGGGCGGTAATAGTTCTTCGCTGCAATCTCCTGGCCCGCCGGGGTGTAGAGGAACTTCAGGTAGGCTTCCGAGATGGCGCGGGTGCCCTTCTTGTCCACCACCTTGTCCACCACCGCCACGGGCGGCTCGGCCAGGATGGAGATGGAGGGGGTGATGATGTCGAACTTGTCCGGGCCAAGCTCGTTCACAGAGAGATAGGCCTCGTTCTCCCAGGCGATGAGCACGTCGCCGATGTTGCGCTCGACGAAGGTGACGGTGGCGCCGCGGGCGCCGGTGTCGAGCACGGGGGCGTTCTTGTAGAGCGCCTTCACGAAGTCCTTGGCCTTGGCCTCGTCGCCGCCGTTCTTCTTCAGCGCGTAGCCCCAGGCGCCGAGATAGTTCCAGCGGGCGCCGCCGGAGGTCTTCGGATTGGGCGTGACCACCTTGATGCCGGGCTTCACCAGATCGTCCCAATCCTTGATGCCCTTGGGATTCCCCTTGCGGACCAGGAAGACGATGGTGGAGGTGTAGGGCGAAGCATTGTCCGGCAGGCGCTTCTGCCAGTCGGCGGCGAGGTAGCCCTTCTCGGCGATGGCGTCGATGTCGTAGGCGAGGGCGAGCGTCACCACGTCTGCCTCGAGGCCATCGATGACGGAGCGCGCCTGCTTGCCCGAGCCGCCGTGCGACTGGTTGATTTTCACCGTGTCGGAGGGGTGCGCCTTCGCCCACTCGGCCGCGAACGCCTTGTTCACATCCACATAAAGCTCGCGGGTGGGGTCGTAGGAGACGTTCAGCAGCGTGATGTCCGCTGCGGCGACGGCGCCGGCCGAAAGCGCGAGCGCCGCGGCGGCGGCAAGGCCGGTGCGCAGGAACGTGCGGCGAGACGACATGGGAAGACCTCCGGCGAGTTCGTTCGTCAATTAGATCAATCGTTCGATATGACGAACAATTGCACCCGCCTGACGACTGGTCAACCCATATATCACAAGTTCTATGGAATTAAATTCAAATCCCATCGCCAAAATGGATACCGCATTCGGTCTTCGCCTTGCCCCGCCAGCGACCGGCGCGGGGGTCCTCGCCCGGCTGGACGCGGGAGGTGCAGGGCATGCAGCCGATGGAGGCGAAGCCGTGCTTCTCCAGCGGATGGCGCGGCAGGCCGTGGGCGTCCATGTAGCCGACGAGTTCGTCACGGCCCATGGCGGCGAGGGGATTGAACTTCACCCGCTCCCCGTCCTGTTCCACCAGCGCGATGGCGGTGCGGGTCGAGGCCTGGTAGCGCTTGCGGCCGTTGAACCACGCGCCATAGGGGGCGAGGGCCCGTGCCAGCGGCTTCACCTTGCGCAGGGCGCAGCAGGCGTCCGCATTGTCCGACCACAGGCCCCGCTCCGGATCGCGCGCGGCGAGGGCGGCGGGATCGGGCGAAAAGGTCTGCACGTTGGTGAGGCCGAGGTGGCCGGCCAGCGTGTCGCGGTAGGCCAGCGTCTCCTCGAACAGGTGGCCGGTATCGAGGAAGAGGATCGGGGTCGCCTGATCAACCTGCGCGATCATGTGCAGCAGAACGGCCGATTCGGTACCGAAGGACGACACGGCGGCGATGCGGCCGGGAAAGGCCGCAAGGCCGGCGGCGATCACGTCCAGCGGCGAGGCGTTTTCCAGCCGCGCGTTCAGCGCGTCGAGATCGAGGCGGGGAGCGGCCCGCTCAAGGGCGTTCATCTCAGATCATCCCTCCGCACGCGCGACACGCACGTCGCGGGCAGTGGCCCGCCCGTCGCCGGTCGGCTGGTAAAAGTGGGAATAGGTGGCAAGCGCCTTGTTGAAGGCTTCGGCGTCAGCCGACTTTTCGAAGGCGAAGGCATCGAAGCCGGCCCGCGCCATCATCAGCGCCTGGTCGCGCAGAACGTTGCCCACGGCGCGCAGCTCGCCCTTGAAGCCGTAGCGTTCGCGCAGTAGGCGGGCCTGGCTGTAGGCGCGGCCATCGCGGAACTTGGGGAAGGTCAGCGCCACCACGGAGAGGCGGGAGAGGTAGGGCTTCAGCTCCGCCACATCCTTGTTGTTGGGCCACAGCACGCCAATCTCGTCGTTGCGCGCGACAAGCGTCTCTGCCTCCTTCAGGAAGCGCTCGGCGGAGACCAGCACCGGGCCGTCGGGCAGGGCCGCGTCATCGGCGACGGCGGTGAAAGGGTCCGCGGCGGGCGCGCCGTTCTTAACGAGGGGCATAGGCGCGCTCCTTGAAGGGGTCGATGCCGAGCCGCTGGACGGCGGCGATGAAGGTCTCGGCGGGCGAGGTGCGCAGGTCGAGATAGGTCTCCACCAGCCGCTCCACCACATCCACCACCTCGCCCTCGGACACGGCGGGGCCGATCAGCTCGCCGATGCGGGCCTTGGAATTGCCCTTGCCGCCGAGGGTGATCTGGAAGAACTCCTCGTCCTTCTTCTCCACCCCGAGAATGCCGATGTGGCCCACGTGGTGGTGGCCGCAGGCATTGATGCAGCCGGAAATATTGAGATGCAGCCGGCCGATGTCGGCGATGCGGGCATCGTCCGCGAACCGCTCGGTGAGCTTCTGCGCGACGGGAATGGAGCGCGCATTGGCCAGCGAGCAATAGTCGAGGCCGGGGCAGGCGATGATGTCGGAGATGAGCCCCACATTGGGGGTGGCGACGCCGATGGCCTTCAGCTTCGCCCACAGGGCCGGAAGATCCTTCTGGCGCACATAGGGGAAGGTGAGGTTCTGCTCGTGGGCGACGCGGATCTCGCCATAGGCGTATTCGTCCGCGAGATCGGCGATGGCGTCCATCTGGTCCGCCGTCGCGTCGCCGGGCGGGCCGCCCACCGGCTTCAGCGACAGGGTGACGATGGCGTGACCCTTCGCCTTGTGCGGGGCGACGGAATTGGCGTGCCAGCGGGCGAAGTCCGGATCGGCCAGCGCAGTGGTCAGCGCCGCCGGCGCGTCGTCCAGATCTTCCAGCGCGGGATTGAGGAAGCGGTCGCGGATGGCGTCCAGCGCCGCCTGGTCGAGCTTCAGCGCGCCGTCGCGGATCTCGGCCCATTCGGCCTCGACCTTCTGCGCGAAGGCCTCGGCGCCCATCTCGTGGACCTGAATCTTGATGCGCGCCTTGTAGATGTTGTCGCGCCGGCCGCCCAGATTGTAGGTGCGCAGGATCGCTTCCAGATAGGAGAGCAGGTCCTCCTCGGGCAGGAAGTCGCGGATGGTCTTGCCGATATAGGGCGAGCGGCCGAGCCCGCCGCCCACGCTCACCTCGAAGCCGGTCTTGCCGTCGCGCTTGTGCAGGCGCAGGCCCACGTCATGCACGCGGATGGCGGCGCGGTCGTGCTTTGCCGCGGTGATGGCGATCTTGAACTTGCGCGGCAGGTAGGTGAATTCCGGGTGCAGCGTGGACCACTGGCGGATCACCTCGGCATAGAGGCGGGGGTCCTCCACCTCGTCGGCGGCGGCACCGGCCCACGGGTCGGTGGTGGTATTACGGATGCAGTTGCCGGAGGTCTGGATGCCGTGGATGCCCACCTCGGCGAGGTCGGCCATGGCATCCGGCAGCTCGGCGAGCTTGATCCAGTTGAACTGGATGTTCTGCCGTGTCGTGAAATGCCCGTAGCCCCGGTCATACTTGCGCGCTACCGCCGCCAGAGCGCGCAGCTGGCGCGCCGAGAGGGTGCCGTAGGGAATGCACACCCGGAGCATGTAGGCGTGGAGCTGGAGATAGACGCCGTTCATGAGGCGGAGCGGCTTGAACTCCTCCTCGTTAACTTCGCCCGCGAGGCGACGTTCCACCTGATCGCGGAACTCGGAGACGCGCTCCTGAAGAAAGGCGCGATCGAACTCGTCATAGACATACATGATGGGGCTCGGGGCTCGATATCGGCAGATGCGGGAGCAGCGGTACGCCGGCCTCAGGCGGCGGCGGAGGCGCCGGCCGGCAGCGCGACGGTGGGGCCGCTCACACGGATGCGCTCGCGCAGGTTCGCCGGCTCGATCGTACCGTCCGCATCGATCCGCACCGGGGCGGGATAGGCGCCGACGGCGGTGTTCTCGTCGCCATGGGCGATGTCGAGCAGGCGCAGTACGTCCTCGCTGGTGGACCCCACGGCCGCCGACCCGATGCTGTCGGTCCAGCCGCCGGCGGGGCTCAGCCACACCACCGCGCCATCGGCGAGCCGGTTGGCGGTGACAACGGTGGGGCCGGCGATCTTCAGCTTGCGCTGCAAAGGCGAGGTCATGGCGTGCTCCGTGCGCCCCATATTCCCAACTCACAGCGGGAGAGCGCTAATTATCCAGAAAACTTATGTCTTAATCTAAATTACCGCGTTTTGATGCGCAATAGGGAAATAACCCACACACGACATTGTAAAATCGACTGAATTAGTAGACTTAAAAGGTGCGCGGCTCCGCCCCGCGGTCCGGCTTGCTGCGCGCGGGTACCTTTGGCAGCTTGGCGGCATGGCCCGCGCCGCGCGGCCAGACAAGAATCGTCCGAGGAACAGCCCATGACGCCCGAGAACAGCCCTGTCCGCCTCGATATCGCGGACGGGATTGCCCGCATCCGGTTCAACCGTCCCCACGTGTTGAATGCGCTGGACGAGGCATCCGTGCTGGCCCTCGCGGCGGCGGTGGACCAGGTGGGCCGGGACGAGAGCGTCCGCGTCGTGGTGCTCTCGGGCGAGGGGCGGGCCTTCCTCGCCGGCGGCGATGTGGCGCGATTCCATGCGGCGGGGCCGGATGCGCCCAAGGTGGTGAGCGCCATCATCGAGCCATTCCACCACGCCATTCTGGCTTTGGCCGCCATGCCGGCACCGGTGATCGCCAGCCTGCATGGCGCGGTGGCCGGGGCGGGCGTCTCGGTGGCGCTGGCCGCCGACCTCGCCATTGCCGCCGACGACATGAAGATGACGTTGGCCTACACCCGCATCGGCACCTCGCCGGACGGCTCCTCCACCTTCTCGCTGCCGCGCGTGGTGGGGCTGCGCAAGGCCATGGAGATCGCGCTTCTCTCCGATACCGTGGAGGCGAACGAGGCGCTGCGGCTCGGGCTCGTGAACAAGGTCGTTCCGGCGGCCGAACTCGCGGCGGAGACGGACAAGCTGGCGAAGCGCCTCGCCGAAGGGCCGACGCTGGCCTATGGCCGCATCAAGCACCTTTTGCGCTCCTCATTCGGCCACAGCCTTTCCGAGCAGCTCAATGCCGAGCGCGACGCCTTCATCGCCAGCGCCCGCACCGAGGATTTCGCCGCCGGCGTGAAGGCCTTCGTGCAGAAGACGCCGCCGCGCTTCGAGGGCAAATGAGCTTCGAGGGCAAGTCTGGCCCGCCCGGCACCGGCTTTTGCCCGCGCCGGCTTTGTGGGCTAGATAGGGGCGGATAGCTTCGGACCTCCCGTGCGCCTACTGCCGCTCGCCTTCACGCTCCTCATCGCCACCATCCTCGGGCTGGGCGTCACGTGGTTTTCCGTGACCCACTCGCGGGGGCTCGACAGCGTGCGCGTCGGCGCCTGGGAGGGCTGGCCGCGGTCCGGCACCTCGAAGGCCGACCCCTACGCCCGTGCCTTCGTCGCGCGGTCGGGGGAGCTGCCGCTGGAACTGGCCGACGGCCTCGTCTTCCTCGCCACCACGGACGATGCCGGGAACCCGCTGGACGGCCGCTGCGAGACCCGCATCGTCGGCGTGCTGCCGCAGGCGCGGCTGTGGACGCTCACCGTCACCGATCAGGATGGCAATCTCATCCCCAACGACGCCGGGCGCTTCGGCTTCACCAGCGCCGAGGTCGTCTACCGCGACAACGGCGCCATCGACGTACGTCTCTCGCCCCGGGCGCGCACCGGCAACTGGCTGCCGACCGGCGCCCGGCCGCGGCTGAAGGTGGCGCTGCGGCTCTATGATGCGCCCTTCTCCTTCACCTCGGGCGCCGATGCCGCCGTGCTGCCCCGCATCACGCGGGAGGCTTGCCTGTGACCACCCTCGGAGATCTGCGGGGGGAGGCATCCGAGGTCGCGGCGCGCGGCGGGCGGCTCATCGGCCGCTTGTTCTCGCGGTTGCCGCGTCCGCACGTCGCGCGGCCCCGCTTCGTGCGGCCGCGCCTCGGCACGCCGGGGCAGCTGCTGCTGTTCATCGCCTTCTCGGTGGTGCTGGGCGCCATTGCGCATATCGTCTCCATCCTCGCCATGCCGGCGCTGGCCGAGCGAAATGCTTATGCGCGGCTCTCCGAATTGATGGAATCCAACGTGCTGACCCTGCTGCCGGACCCGACCCCGCAGGAGCAGGCGTTGCCCATGACAGACCCGGCCTTCATCTCGGCCGTCTGTCTTTATGATTTGTCGGGGGCGCCGCTGAAGGTGCGCGTGCCGGCGACCGCCGACTACACCTCTGTCTCGTTCTACACCTCGGAGGCGCTCGCCTTCTATGCGCTGAGCGACCAGGCGGCCGGCAAGGTGATTGAACTGGACCTGATGACCACCAAGCAGAAGGCGGCCCTGCCCGAGGACGAGGAAATCACCGCCGCTGACCGGCTGGTGATCGAATCTCCCTCTCGCGAGGGGATCGTCGCGGTGCGCGCGTTCGTGCGCGAGCGCGGAATGCGGGAACTGGTACGCCGGCAGCTCGAGGCCGCGACCTGCGCGCCGTTGAACTGATGCGGCGTCTGCCGGAACTCAGTGACTGAGGCGCGGACGGAAGAGGGGGCCCGCCTCGGGCGTCGGTCCGGGCAGCGCCGAGACGTGGCGCTCGATGCGAACCACCGGCAGGATAACGATCTCCGCCCCTTCCGGTCGGCTGGTGCCGCGATCCGGGCGGGACGCTCCGCGCCGCGCCGGTTGGCGGGCCGTGTCGGGAAACGCAATGACCGTGTTCATGCCCTGATCCTCCATCGAGAGCCGAGATCACAACGTCACTGTGGTCCTTATGGTTTCGTGAAGCTTAACGTTTGGTGAACCGGCCGTTAACGAAGCGGGCGATCCCTCCTACTCCACAAGGTCGAGGAAGTGCCGCCCCGCGCGGTCCTCGATCTCCAGCACGAAGATGTCGGGATCGAACTTCGCCTCCCGCGCGATGCGGGCGTCGGCGTCCGCCTCCGGGCTGCCGGGGGCGACCAGGACGGAGAACCTGCGGTCCGCGGGGAAGGAGTCGTCGAAGGCGGTCTGCGGCGCCGGGCCATATAGCGCGGCGGTGCCGTCGAGGCGGGCCACCTTCACGAAGATGGCGCCGGCCTCCTCCGCTCCCTTGCGCAGCAGGGCCGCGAAAGCCCCTTCCACCTGGCAGCGGCGGATGAGGGCCGAGACGAAGATCGCGCTCTTGAGGCGCATTCAGGAACGCGCCATCAGTTCAGCGCCATGCCGGAGACAGCGCCCAACTCGCGCACCAGCTTGTCGCTGATCTCGCCGTCGGCGGTCAGGTTGCGATCGCGCTGGAAGCGCACGATGGCCGCCCGGGTCTCGCCGCCGGGCCGGCCGTCCACCTTCAGCGGGCCGTAGCCGAGCTTCGCCAGCGCCTTCTGCACCGACAGGATGCGCGGCGAGGCACCCACGTCCGCCGGCGGGCGCACGGCCCCGGTGATGTCACCGGCCGGTGCGAGCCCGGCGGGCGGACGGGCGGGAGGCGGTTCGCTGCGGGCATCTGCGGAGCGCGCGCCCGTGGCCGGAACAAGCGGGGCAGCGGTGCCCGTCACCGAGGTGCGGATGGAGAGATACCCGAGCGAGCCGCTGGTGGCGCCGCCCGCGGGCGCCGGGGCGGAGGCGGTCGCGGTTCCCGTGCCCGTGGACGTGAGCGGGACGGTGGTGTGGTTGATCTTGCCGGCTCCGGCCGGGCGCGCCATGGGCAGCGGTGCGCTCGGCGGCGCGGTCTGAAGGACGAGGACGTTGGCGAGGAAAGCGCCGCTGCCCGCCAGCGCCACCAGCGCCGCCATCACGTCGAGACGGCGCAGCCGGCGCGCCTGCCGCGCGGTCTCCTCCGCCTCGGCGGCCTCGGCGAGTTCCGGGGGCGCTGCGTTTGCGGTGGCCGTTTCCAGCTTCATGCGGTCCTCTTTGCCCGTGTGTCTTCGATCCGCGCCGGAAACGGCGCAATGACCCCCTGTCCCTGTCCCCTCGCTTCAGCTGTTGCCGCCACCGGCAGGCTCACCGAAACGCTGGTCCCCCGGCCGAGCGCGCTTTCCACCCGCACGTCGCCGTCATGCAGCTTCACCAGCCCCTTCACCACTGCGATGCCGAGGCCCGAGCCGCGTGACTTCTGGATGCAGTCGCCGGCCTGGAAGAAGGGTTCGCCGAGGCGCGCCACATCCTCCGGCCGCATGCCGGGACCGGTGTCGCGGACGCGGATGATGAGTTCGTCTCCCTGCAGCCGCACCCCCACCTGCACCCGCCCGCCGGCGGGCGTGAACTTCACCGCATTGGAGAGCAGGTTGAGCACGATCTGGCGCAGGGCGCGCTTGTCCGCGTCGAGCAGGGGCAGGCGCGCCGGCACCTTGGTCTTCACGCTCACGCCGGTGCGTTCGGCATCGAGCGCCACCATCTCGGCGCAGCCAGCGACCAGGGCGCCGACGTCTACCGCCTCGCGTTCCAGCACATAGGCGCCGGCTTCCACCCGTGACAGGTCGAGGATGTCGTTGACGAGGCCGAGCAGATGCTGGCCGCTCTCGTGGATGATGCGGGCATAGTCGGCCTTGCGGGCATCATCCAGCGGGGTGCCGGTGGGCGTGGCGAGCAATTCGGAGAAGCCGAGGATGGCGTTGAGCGGCGTGCGCAGCTCGTGGCTCATGGCGGCAAGGAAGCGGCTCTTGGCGGCGTTTGCCGCCTCTGCCTCGGCGCGGGCGCGGGCGGCGGCGTCGGCCTTCTGGCGCTCCGCCTTCATCTGCTCGGTCTGCGCCTGCTGCCAGGGCGCCCGCCAGGAGACGCGGACCATGCCGCCCCGCATGGCGCGGCACCGGACCTCGGCGGCGAGGAAGGCGGGCGCGCCGTCGCCGGCCGCATCGCAGCGCAGGCGCAATTCCAGCGTCGCGGCACGGCCGCGCGAGGCCGCTTCCACGGCGGACAGGAAGGCGGGACGATCGGCCACGAGGACGCGCTCGAACAGGGCCATGCCCTCCAGCACAGCAGCCGGCGATGCGGCGAAGGGGCCGCCCTGGCGCTCCACCCGCACCACCTCGCCGCGCGGGCCATGGCAGGTCACCAGAAGCATGTCGGAGGGCGGCGCTGCGCTCGCCTTGGTGGCGGCGCGGGAGAGGCCGCCGGCCACCGCTGCGAGGGCCGCGCAGACGAAGCCGCTGGCGAGCAGGGTGGTGGCGTTGAGAAGGCCGCCGGTGGCAAGGCCCGAGACCTCGGCGAGCAGCACCAGCCCGCCGGAGCCGAGACCGAGCAGGCCGAGGCCGCTCAGCACCGCGCCGGTGAGCCGGCCGAGCCCGGCAAGGCGCGGCAGCGCCTCCCGGTCCCCGCCGTCGCGGGCCGGGACGGGCCGCGCACCGGCCGCTGCATCGCCGAAGACGTGAGCCACGTCGCCCCCTGTCAAGTGCCGTAATTCGCCAGCGCGCGTCGCCGCCCTGGCATGACGTTTCGCAAAATCCTGCCATGGCGGGCTTTAAGCGAACGCTAAGCCGGCGCGGATCGCGCGCCGTCAGCGTTAACGATGTCTTGAAAAGTCAGGGCATGACCGGCGCGCGGCGGCTCACGTGCGGACGCGCCGGTGGTAATGTCGAAGGGCGCGAATTCAGTTTCGCGGCCGTTTCACGAGGGAGCGATGTTCTTCCTGTTCCGCCTTGCCTTCTGGGTCGGCCTCGTCCTGCTCCTCCTCCCCTTCGGCCTCAAGGGCACAGACGGGCGGGACGTGAGCGTGTTCGACGCCTTCGGCGCCGCCCAGGCGCTGGTGGCGGACCTGCGCGGCTTCTGCGATCGCCAGCCCCAGGCGTGCGCTGTGGGCGGGCAGATGGCCGGGCACCTCGTTGAGAAGGCCCAGGTAGGCGCGCGCTGGGTCTATGAGTCCATCGGCAATCACGAAGGCGCCCCTCCCGCGCCCGTCTCCGGCGCGGCACCGGCCCAGCCAGCCAAAGGTTCGGCGGAGAAGGGCAGCGCCCTCGATCTTACGCCGCAGGATCTCATGCCCCTGTGGGGCGGGGGCGATGCGGCCAAGCTCGTGGTGCCGCAGGGCTTCCAGCCCGTGGCCGGACAGCCGGCGCAGACCATGACCCCCACGCCGCTTCCGCCGCTGCCGCCCCGCCGTCCGGCTTGAGGACGACGGCACGACGGCTTGCGCCGTGCCAATCCGGTACCATGTTCGGGATGTGGATTAGGCAGGCATTGCTTGCCGGCTGTGCTATGCTGCAGCGCAAGCATAGACGGCCGCGCCTTTTTTCCCGGCCGTCAACTGGTGACGAGGAATTGGCCTCATGAACGCTGACGATCTGATTGCGGATTTCGAATTTCTGGACAATTGGGAAGACCGCTACCGGCATGTGATCGAGCTTGGCAAGAAGCTGCCGCCCTTTCCCGAGGCCGAGCGCAACGACATCAACAAGGTGCAGGGTTGTGCCAGCCAGGTGTGGCTGATCTCGCACGTGAAGCAGACGCCCTCCGGCCCGCTGCTGGAGTTCGAGGGCGATTCCGATGCGCACATTGTGCGCGGCCTCGTGGCGGTGCTGCTCGCGCTCGTCTCCGGGCGCACGCCCAAAGAGATCATGGAGACGGATATCCTCGGCGTGTTCCGGCAGATCGGCCTTGAGGGGCATCTGACGCCGCAGCGCTCGAACGGACTGCGGTCCATGGTCGAGCGCATCCGTGGCCATGCCCGCACCGCGATGGCGGTCGCCTGACGCTGAACCGGCCGAGAGCGGCCGGCGTCACAGCCGGCCAAGCTCCATATCGGCACAGGAATAGCCGAGGCGGGTAAGGCCCTCCTCCAGATAATCCCCCACCAGCGGCATCCCGAGCAAATAGCGCGCGGCGGACACTTCGCGGCTCGCCGCCGCCTCGGCACGCAAGGCGTCCCAGGTCGAGACATCCTCGTCGCCACGGCCGAGCCAAGCCAGGGTGACGAGATCGATTTGCTGGTCCTCGTTCAGCGCGGTGATGGCGCCGGCCAGTTCCTCGTCCACCGGGTCGTCGGGGTGATCCTCAAGCACTTCGCGCATCCCGTCGTCCGGGCCGTCGGAGCCGGGATCGGGGTCCGTCACCGCATCCTTCGCGTCGCGGGCGCGGGCCTTGACGATGATGTAGCAGACGGTTTCGGGCGAGATGCTGAGGGTGACGAGATCGTCGTCGGGTGCTGCGTCGAGCGCCATGGGGGGCCTCCTTGTCGCGGGGGAGCCCGCGTGTCCAAGGGGAAATCGCCTGCCGCCGGCCTTGTTCCTCCCAGCCGCCGGGATCAGGGCACCGCGCGCACGACGACGCTGGCCGCGGCAAGGCGCTGGTACAGGCGGCGCTGCCCGGCGACAGGCCACCACTCGTAGAGGAAGATTTCCATCGGCCGCCACAGGGCCACCCAGCCGAGGATGACCAGGCCCTCGGTCGCGAGACTGGCGAGGTTTTCCAGCCGCGGCTCGGCGATGAGGCGAGCGATACCGAGGCACAGCGCCAGCACGAGGATGCCGATGGCAAGCGAGACGCGGCCGACCCGGAACAACTCGGAAAGCTCCGCCGAGAGGGCCCGCGCCCTCAGGGCGAAATAGCCGCGGATGGCGTCGGGCAGGCCCGCCGCCTCGCTCGTTGCCGCCTCGTCTGGCGGCAGATGGACGACGATGGAGAGGGCCGCGCCACGTGGAAGCTCGCGTGCCCAGTCGACGATGAAGGCTTCCGCCTCCGTATCGAGATCGCGTTCCCGGAAGGGGAACGGGTCCAGCATGTTGAAGAGCTGCGGAACCCGCTCGACGCGAATCTCGATGGGGGAGCCTGCGGGATCAGGCCCGGCTGCCGGGTTCACGGCGGAAGGTTCGGACGCGTCGCGCCTCAGCGATGGGGGCGGCGGGCGCGCACGCGCACCGGTACCATCTGCCTCTGCTTGGCGGCGAGCTGCGCAAGCGCAACCGCGGCAAGACCAGCGAGGACGAGGGCGGAACCGGCAACGAGGGACGACATTTAATCCTCCACCACCACGCCGGAGCTCATGTTTTCCGCACATTTCCGAAAGGATGGTGCGACCGATGCGCCAGCGAACAATGTGATCTTAACCGGGTTCGCGCGCTTCGCCACCCGTTCACATCAAGAAATGTTCCGTTTTGGCGCGATCGGAAGACCTGTCACGGCGATTTGAGGGGCTCAGAGCGGCGAGAGATAGGGGAGGGGGCCCGGGGAGAACTCCCGCCGCACCCGGTCCAGCCGCTCCACAGCGCGGCCGAACGATCCCCGCAAATGGTCCCGCAAGGCGTCCGCAGCGCCCTCCACGTCCGCCGCGGCAAGACGCTCGGCCACATCGATATGTTCGCCGATGAAGGGCTCGCGGCCGTGGGGCTGGGGAGCGCGCGCATAGAGGAAGGTGAGGGCGACCAGCAGCGTCTGGCAGATGGCCAGCGCCTCCATCAGCGTGGCATTGCCGCAGCGGCCCAGCAGGCCGACGTGCAATTCGTTCTCCAGCGCGCCGAGGCGGGCGCCGTCCACCGCGTCGGGATGGGCGGCGGCATCGCGCAGGTTTGCCCGCAGGGCCGCCACCTGGCCGGGAGCAAGGCGCGGAAAGGCAAGCCGCAGCGCCGCCGGCTCCAGGATGGCGCGCATTTCGAACAGCTCCGCCACATAGGCGGGCGTCAGCGCCGGGGCGTACCAGTGCAGGCGGCTGTCCTTGCGCACGACGCCCCTTTGGTTGAGCCGGGACAGGACCTCGCGCGCGACCGTGCGGCTCACGCCGTAATACGCGGCGAGATGGTTCTCCACCACGCGAAAGGCGCCGAGCGCGGTGCGCGAGACCACCTCCTGTTCCACGTCCGCATAGATGCGCTGCCAGGTTGATTCGGGCGCGAGCTGGATCGGCGCCTCATCATTGACGCCCTTCGAGGAAACGGCGGGCGCTGGCCCCGCAAGGGGCATCACCTCGAAGCCGTGGCCGTCGCTGCGGCTGACCAGCCCCACCCGTTCCAGCCGTGCCAGAGCCTGCCGCGCCGGTGCGCGGGAGATGCCGAATCGCTCGGCGACGCGGGATTCCAGCAGCCGCTCACCCGGCGCGAGCGCGCCGGAAGCGATCTGCGCGGCGAGGATGTCGAAGGCACGTTCGTGCAGGCGCGGGGCGATGCCGGCCACGGGGCGCGCGCGGCCTTCGTCACCGGGCGTCGGCTTGGCCGCAGCCGCGGTGGCGGTGTCAGTCATCGCGTTCCGTCCACTCACGCCTCGTGTCCGTCGTTTCCACCGCACCGGTCGCGGCTCGGCGGCAAGGTGCCCCACCGACGGGCAAGTGCCAAGCTATCCAATGGGTTGCCCGATGGTTTGCCGGCTGACCCGATGCCGCACCAGGTGCGATATGAAAGAAGTTTACACCTCTACTGTCCAGTGCATACATAAGACACTGAATGGCGACGTCTGAGCGCCACCCCAACGTTTGCCCCCAAGGATTGCCCTCATGTCCGCGCCTGCTCCCGCGCCATCGCCTGTCCGCTCCCTCGAACGGCACCGGGAGGACGCGCTGTTCGCCTTCTGCACAGCGGCCCTCGCGGCGGCCGGGGCGGATGCGGCGAGTGCCGAGGCGGCGGCCCGCGCCATGCTGCACGGCTCGCGGTTCGGGGTGGACAGCCACGGTGTGCGGCTGCTCGACCATTATGTGACGGTAATCGAGGGCGGCCGGGTGAACGGTCGTCCCACGCTCGACTTCCGGGCCGGCGCGGCCGCGGTGGCGACGCTTGATGCCGGCCACGGCCACGGCGCGCGCGCTGCCTATGCGGCCATGGACCGGGCCATGGAAAACGCCGCCCTCTACGGCATCGGCGCAGTAGCCATCCGCAACTCGTCCCACTTCGGCGCTGCAGGGGCCTATGCGTTGGCGGCGGCGGAAAAGGGCTTCATCGGTCTCGCCTTCTGCAATTCGGACAGCTTCGTGCGCCTGCACGGCGGCGCGGAGCGCTTTCACGGCACCAATCCCATCGCCATGGGCGTGCCGGTGAAGGGGGAGGCGCCGTGGTTCCTCGACATGGCCACCAGCGCTGTCCCCTATAATCGGGTACTCCTCTACCGCAGCCTGGAGCAATCCCTGCCGCCGGAAGTCGCCTCCGACGGCGACGGGTTCGACACCACCGATCCGCACAAGGTGGAGATGCTGGCGCCGCTGGGGGCGGCCTTCGGCTTCAAGGGGGCGGCCCTGGCCGGCGTGGTGGAGGTGTTCAGCGCGGTCCTTGCGGGCGCGCGGCTCTCGTTCGACATCGCACCCATGGGCGGGCCGGACTTTGGCACCCCGCGCAACGTCGGGGCCTTCGTGATGGCGATGAAGCCGGGGGCCTTCCTGCCGGAGGAGGAGTTCGACGCTGCCATGCAGCGCTATCGACACACCTTGCGCAATTCACGTGCGGCGCCGGGAGATATGGTGATGGCTCCGGGCGACCGGGAATGGAAGGTGGCGGACGAGCGGCGCCGGGACGGCATTCCCATCGATCCCGCCACAGCCGAGGCTTTTGACCGCCTCGCCGCGCGATTCGGCCTCTCCCGGCCGAAAGCCGTTTAGCCTCAGGCCTTTCAGCCGAAGATGACCGCCGCGACGATGATGCCGTAGGCGGTGAGGAAGAGCAGGCTGTCCCGCAGGACCTGTCCGCGAACCGCTGTCATGGTGGGCCTCGTGGATTTCACTTTCGACTATTTCGCCGAATTTAATATCGAATGTGAATCCACGTCAAAAACATAATTTTTATGTGAATTTGGCGCGTGGGAAAGACGCCTCCTTCCGAAGCAAAAGCGATCGGTTCAGGCGTTCAAGCCGGTCAGGCCATCCGGAGCGCTTCGAGGGCGGCGCGCATGTCGTGGGGCAGGGGAGCGGCGCGGCGTTCGGTAAGATCGAACAGCACCACCACCGTTTCGGCCGTCGCCATGCACTGGCCATCCTGGAAGATGGCCTGCTTCAGGCCCACCGAGCTGCGGCCGAGGGAGATGACGCCCGTGCCGATCTCCGCCTCGCCCGGCCAGTGCATCTCCGCCCGATAGTCGAGCACGAGGCGGACCAGGGCGAAGCCCATACCCTGCGGGGCGAGCCGGCGCGGCGTCAGCAGCAGGTGGGTGCGCCCCGTCTCCAGAAAGGTCGAGAACACCGCATTGTTGACGTGGCCGAGCATGTCGGTGTCGCCATAGCGGATGGTATCCCGCGCCTTCACCGGGAAATCGTCGAGGGGGGGAAGGGGCGCCTTCTCGGCCATCAGCTGGCCTTCCCCAGCGCGCGCCAGCCGATGTCGGAGCGGAAGAAGCCGTCCGGCCAGTCGATCCGGGCGATGGCCGAATAGGCGCGTTCGCGGGCCTCGGCGAGCGTCGTGCCGGTGGCGGTCACGTTCAGCACGCGGCCGCCGTTGGAGACGAGCGTGCCGCCCTTCATCCGCGTGCCGGCCTGGAACACGGTGACGCCCTCCAGCGCCGATGCCTCCCCGAGGCCGCCGATGGGCGAGCCGATCTGGTGCGGGCCGGGATAACCGCGCGAGGCATAGACCACCGTCATGGCGGAGACCGGCGCCCACTGCGGCGTCACTTCGGCAAGGCGGCCGGCGGCGGTGGCGTGGAGCACCTCCACAAGATCGCCGGCGAAGCGCGGCATCAGCACCTGGCATTCGGGGTCGCCGAAGCGGCAATTGTATTCCACCAGCTTGGGGCCGGAGGCGGTGAGCATAAGTCCGGCATAGAGCACGCCGCGATAGGGCGTTCCGGCCTTGGCCATGGCGCGGGCGGTGGGGATCAGGATCTCCTCCAGCGCCCGGAGCTCCAGCTCTTCCGTCAGGACCGGAGCAGGCGAATAGGCGCCCATGCCGCCGGTGTTGGGGCCGAGGTCGCCGTCATAGGCGCGCTTGTGATCCTGGGCGCTGCCGAAGGCGACGACGGTTTCGCCGTCCACGAGGGCGAACAGACTCGCCTCCTCGCCCTCCATGAATTCCTCAATGAGCACCTCGGTGCCGCCACCGGCGAACACCTGCTCCACCGCATCCACCGCCTCTTCCACGGTGAGGGCGACGACGACGCCCTTGCCGGCCATCAGCCCGTCCGCCTTCACCACGATGGGCGCGCCCTGCGCACGGATGTAGGCGGCGGCCTCGGCGGTGGAGGTAAAACGGCCGAAAGCGGCGGTGGGAATGTCGTTCGCCTTGCACAATTCCTTGGTGAAGAGCTTGGAGCCCTCCAGCCGGGCGGCCGCCGCGGTGGGACCGAAGGCGAGGATGCCGGCGGCGGCGAGCCGATCCACGAGGCCGGCCACAAGGGGCGCCTCGGGGCCGACCACCACCAGGTCGATGGTGTGCTCCTGGCACCATTTCACGATGGTGTCGTGGGCGGACAGCGGGATGCCTTCCACCACGTCTGCGAACTCGGCGATGCCCGGATTGCCGGGCAAGGCGTAGAACTGACCAATGGTCGGGCTCTGCGCCAGCTTCCAGGCGAGGGCGTGCTCACGCCCTCCCGAACCGAGCAGCAGGATGTTCATGCGGCCTCCCCCGAGTTTCCGGCGGTCTTGGTTTCGACGATCTTGGTTTTCTGCTCTCATCGCCTATCGGCTCAAGGCCGCGCAAACAAGGGGCAGGGCTCTGCGCTCGCCGCATGGGGCACCTTCCCGTTATGCTGGTTGGCCACCCATCCGGGTTTCGATTCGCATGACCGATGATGCCGAAGTCAGGGCCAACGCGCCCGAATGGAGCGTTTCCGAGCTGTCCGCCGCCTTGCGCCGGACGGTGGAGGACGCCTACGGCCACGTCCGGGTGCGGGGTGAAATTTCCGGCTATCGCGGGCCCCATTCCTCCGGCCACGCCTATTTCTGCCTCAAGGATGCGGGCGCGCGGCTCGATGCGGTGATCTGGAAGGGCACCTTCCAGCGCCTGCGCCTCAAGCCCGAGGAGGGGCTGGAGGTGGTGGCGACGGGCAAGCTCACCACCTATCCGGGAAAGTCTGGCTACCAGATCGTCATCGAGGCGCTGGAGTTCGCCGGTGCCGGCGCCATCATGGCCATGCTGGACGAGCGCAAGCGCCGCCTTGCGGCCGAAGGTCTGTTCGATCCCGCCCGCAAGCAGGAGCTGCCGTTCCTGCCCAAGGTGATCGGCGTCGTCACCTCGCCCACCGGGGCGGTGATCCGCGACATCCTCCACCGCCTCAACGACCGATTCCCCCGCCGGGTGCTGGTCTGGCCGGTGCGGGTGCAGGGCGAAACCTCGGCGGCGGAGGTGGCGGCTGCGATCCGCGGCTTCAACGAACTGCCCGAGGGTGGGACGATCCCCCGGCCGGACGTCATCGTGGTGGCGCGGGGCGGCGGCGCGCTGGAGGATCTGCTCGGCTTCTCCGACGAGGCAGTGGTGCGCGCGGCGGCGGAGAGCATGATCCCGCTGGTCTCGGCCGTGGGCCACGAAACGGATGTGACCCTCATCGATTTCGCCGCCGACGTGCGCGCGCCGACCCCCACGGCTGCGGCCGAGATGGTGGTGCCTGTGCGCACCGATCTCATCGCCACGGTTGAAGACCTCGGCGCGCGCCTCGTCGCCGCGCCCCTGCGCCTTCTCGACCGGCGCCGGGCGGATCTGCGCGGCCTCGCCCGGCTCCTGCCGGCGGCGGAAACCCTGCTGGCCCAGCCGCGCCAGCGCCTGGACCTCGCCGCCGAGCGGCTGCCGCGCGCCCTGCGGGCCAACGCCTCCGCCCACCGGCTCCAGCTCGCGGCGGTGCAGGCGCGCCTCTCGCCGGAGGCCCTGCGCACACGGCTGGCGCGGGCTGGCGAACGGCTCGACGTGCTGGACGGGCGCATGCGGCGGGCGCTGGAGGTGCAGAAGGAGCGCCGCACGGCGCGTCTCGCCTCGCTTGCGCAACTGCTCAAGGCGCTCTCCTACAAGGAGGTGCTGGGGCGCGGCTTCGCGCTGGTGCGCGATGCCGGCGGCCATGCTGTGCGGCGGGCGGCGGGCATTGCGGAGGGGGCGGCGCTGAGCCTCGAATTCGCCGATGGCCGCGTCGCTGTGCGGGCCGGGGAGGGCGTGCCCCCGCCGGAGGCGACCCCCCGGCCGGCGCCTCGCGCCCCCGGGCGCAAGCCAAAGAAGGTAGAGGGGCCGACGCTTTTCGACCCCTGATGGTGCGCCCCTTTCGCGTTGCGGCGCAAAGGGCTATCCTTGTCACAAACCAGTTTTCGGGACGCTCCCCAGGTGATGAACAGATTCGAACGCTTCCCCGAGCCCCATGGCGAGGCGGAAGTGCGCTACCTTGATGGTGAATTCCGCATCCTGCGGCCCGGCAGCTTCGTGCGCTGCGCCGTGACCGGGCAGACCATTCCGCTGGACGAGCTGCGCTACTGGAGCGTCGACCTGCAGGAAGCCTATGCCAGCCCCGAGGCCGTGCTCACCCGCGTGCGCGAGCAGCCGCGGCAGGGGTGAAGGGCGGCTTCCGCCTTTTCCTGTGTCTTACGCGCTGTCGTCCTCCGGCTTGACCGGAGGACCCAGGGTGCCGTCCGCCCCAGTTTTCGAAAGCTTCCCCAAGCGGAACGGTGGGCCCTCCGGTCAAGCCGGAGGACGACGGTATTTGAATGCCTCGATGGGGCGTTTCACCCCTGCGGCTGAAGCGTCTCCAGGAAGCCGATGGGCTGGCCGCTAGACGGTCCGGTCAGCTCGCCTTCCCACATCACCTTGCGGCCGCGCACGAAGGTGCCCACGGGCCAGCCGGTGACTTCCTTGCCATCGTAGGGCGTCCACTGGGCGCGCGAGGCGATCCAGCCGTTGGTGATGGTGGCGCGGCGCTTCAGGTCCACCACGGTGAAGTCGGCGTCGTAGCCCACCACGATCCGCCCCTTGCGCGCGATGCCGAACAGGCGCGCCGGGCCGGCGCTGGTGAGGTCGATGAAGCGCTCCAGCGTCAGGCGGCCGGCGGCGATGTGATCGAGCATCAGCGGCACCAACGTCTGCACGCCGGTCATGCCCGACGGGCTTTCGGGATAGGGCTTGCTCTTTTCTTCCAGCGTGTGCGGCGCGTGGTCGGAGCCAAGCACGTCGACGACGCCGTTGCCGATCGCCGCCCAGAGCCCGTCGCGGTGGCGCTCGCCGCGCACCGGCGGGTTCATCTGGGCCAGCGTGCCGAGCCGCTCGTAGCATTCGGGCGCGGCCATGGTGAGGTGATGGGGCGTCACCTCCACCGAGGCGACATCGCGCGCATCGGCGAGGAAATCCATCTCCTCGGCCGAGGTCACATGAAGCACATGCACCCGCGCGCCGGTCTCGCGGGCGAGGTTGACGAGGCGACGGGTGGCGGTGAGGGCGGCGATCTCGTCCCGCCACACCGGGTGGGAGGAGGCATCGCCCGGCACGCGCAGGCCCTTGCGCTCCTGCAGGCGGGGCTCGTCCTCGCAATGGAAGGCGGCGCGGCGGCGGATGACCTTTAGGATGTTGCGCACGCCGTCGTCGTCCGGCACCAGCAGCGAGCCGGTGGACGAGCCGATGAACACCTTGACGCCGGCGGCGCCGGGCAGGCGCTCCAGCTCCGGCAGGTCCTTCACATTGTCATGGGTGCCGCCCACGTAGAAGGCGAAGTCGCAGTGCATGCGGTTCGTGCCGCGGGCGATCTTGTCTTCCAGCGCGGAGGGGTTGGTGGTCTGGGGAATGGTGTTCGGCATCTCGAACACGCCGGTCACGCCGCCCATGACGGCCGCGCGGGAGCCGGTCTCCAGATCTTCCTTCTGCTCCAGCCCGGGCTCGCGGAAATGCACCTGCGTGTCGATGACGCCGGGGAGGATATGAAGGCCGGTGGCGTCCACCACCTCGCCCGCGCTCGCGGCGGAGAGATCGCCGATGGCGCGGATGCGCCCGCCCGTGACACCGATGTCGGCAATGGCAATGCCGGCGGGGGTCGCGACCGCGCCGCCCTTGAGCAGCAGATCGAAAGTCACGGGCATGGGAGGGGCTCGCTCTTGAAGGGGACAGGCAGGCGGCCTTAAATCTGGTTTTTATTTTGCTGACAAGGACGGCCCCCATGCCGCTCATTCATTTGAACGATCGTACCCTCATTCGTGCGGAAGGTCCGGAGGCGGTGAAGCTGCTGCACTCCGTCATCACATGCAACGTGAAGACCATGGTGCCGGGCGACGCCCGCTATGGCGGCCTGCTGACCCCGCAGGGCAAGATCATCTCGGATTTCCTGTTCTACTGCCTCGCCGAGGAGAGCTTCCTGTTCGATGCCCCGGCCGAGCGGGCGGAGGACCTGCTCAAGCGGCTGATCTTCCATCGCCTTCGTGCCAAGGTGACGTTTGAGGTGGCGGCGGACCTCGCAGTTGCCGCCGTGTTCGGCGATCATGGCGCGCTGCCGGAAGGCCGGCTCTTCACCGATCCGCGCTATCCCGGCCTCGGCCAGCGGCTGGTGCTGGAGAAGGCGGCGGCGGATGGGCTTTCCAGCGACCTTGCCGCCTATGAGGCGCACCGCATCGCGCTGGGCATCCCCAAGGGCGGCGCGGACTTCACCTATGGCGACACCTTCCCCCACGAGGCCGACATGGACCAACTCGGCGGCGTGGATTTCAAGAAGGGCTGCTATGTGGGGCAGGAGGTGGTGAGCCGCATGGAGCACCGCTCCACCCCCCGCAACCGCCTGGTGGAAGTGATCTTCCCCGCCCCACTGGCAGTGGGGCAGGAAATCGTGGCCGGCGACAAGAGCGTGGGCCAGCTCACCTCCGTTACCGACGGGCGGGGCATCGCCACCGTCCGCCTCGACCGCGCCACCGATGCCCGCGCCGAGGGCGTGCCGCTGACCGCCGGGGCGGTGGAGGTGGAGCTGCGCAAGCCCGAATGGGCGACCTTCCCGCTGGACTGGGAAAAGAAGGTCAGCGCGCTGGACGCCAAGTTCAAGCCCACCTGAAACAAGTCGCAGGAGCCAGAGAGAATGGACGATGCCGCGCCGAAGCCCGTGCGCCAGCCCCTGATCGCGCACGAAGACGGGCACGCCCGCTGCTTCTGGTGCGGCACCGATCCCTTCTACATGGCCTATCACGACGATGAATGGGGCGTGCCGGAGCGCGACAGCCGCGCCCTGTTCGAGAAGCTGCTGCTGGACGGCTTCCAGGCCGGCCTCTCCTGGATCACCATCCTGCGCAAGCGGGAGAATTTCCGCCGCGCCTTCGACGGCTTCGAGCCGGAGGTGATGGCCCGCTACGACGCCGCCAAGGTGGAGGCGCTGATGCAGGACGCCGGCATCGTGCGCAACCGGGCCAAGGTGGAGGGCGCGGTGCTCTCCGCCCGCGCCTATCTCGACCTCCGGGACAAGGGCATCGCCTTCACCGATTTCATGTGGGATGCGGTGGACGGCGAGACGAAGGTGAACCGCCCCCGCCGCATCGCCGACGTGCCCGCAGAGACGGCCGAATCGAAGGCGCTGTCCAAGCGCCTCAAGGGGGCCGGCTTCAAGTTCGTCGGCCCCACCATCGTCTATGCCGCCATGCAGGCGTGCGGCCTCGTGGACGATCATCTGGAAGGCTGCCACTGCGCCAAAGCCTGAGGGGATGGGCGTGAGGCAGCGGGTACTGCGACGCGGAACCGGGGACAGAGCGGGACATTCTGCCCCGCGCCCCTTTCATCGGCCGGCGGCGGCGCCTATATTCAGCGGGCCGGCGCAAGTCGGCTATGGCGATAAATCGGTGTTGGAATAAGCCTTTCGGACCCGGGGGCGGTACCCGGCGCCTCCACCAAAGCCCGTATCCCCTCACCGGGAGACGGGCTCCGGCGGGGGCGAAATAGGATCGACGAGGGTGTAAAGAGCATTCTTTCGCTCGGCATTGTACCGCCGTTATCGGGCTAAACTTATAGTTGCCAACGACAACTATGCTCCGGTTGCTCAGGCCGCGTGAGCGGTTTGACGATCGAAATCAAAGTCCTACCGGGTAGCACTGGATAGGCGGGGTTCGGAGGCACCTGGCAACAGAAGCCTCCACTTCCCTCCCGACCGGCCGAAGGGGGGAAGCGCGCTCCTTCGTTCGTCCTTTCGGCTGCGGCGCCGTCCGCGGGGCCACCCGTTCGCGGGTCCATTCGGAAGGTCTCCGGAGCCTGGCTCGTCATCAGGCCGGAGGGGACTTAAGCGGGCACATGACGGTCGATCACATCCGCTACGATCTTCTCGCCCAGGAGGCCCTGCGCTCCGTGGTGCGCCGCGTGCTCACGGACGTGGCCAAGACCGGCCTGCCGGGCGACCACCATTTCTTCATCTCCTTCGACACCCGCGCGCCGGGCGTCCGGCTCTCGCAGCGGATGAAGGAGAAGTATCCCGAAGAGATGACCATCGTGCTCCAGCACCAGTTCTGGGACCTGATCGTCACCGAGACCTCGTTCGAGGTCGGCCTCTCCTTCGGCGGCATTCCCGAGCGGCTGCTCGTGCCCTTCACCGCCCTGAAGGGCTTTTTCGATCCGGCCGTGAAGTTCGGCCTGCAGTTCGAGACCCTCACCGCCGACGCGGACGGGGAAGAGACCGACGACGCCCCGCTGGAGACGCCCGTCTCGGCCAATGCGCCCGGCTCGAACCCCGTCGCCTCCAACGCCCCGACCCCGCTCAAGCCCGCGCCCGGCGCCGCCTCCGAGCCGGCGCTGGCCAGTGCAGCGTCCTCCGCCGAGGGCGAGGACAAGCCCGCCGGCGGCGCGCAGGTGGTGCAGCTCGACGTCTTCCGCAACAAGAAGTAGCCGGTCGGATCGCCCGGGTGACCGCTGAGACCGATGTGGTCGTAATCGGGGCCGGTGCCGCCGGCCTCGCGGCCGGGGCGCGGCTCAGGGCAGCGGGCATTCCCTTCGAGATCATCGAGGCCGCCCCGACCGCCGGTGGGAGGGCGGCCACCGACACCACCACGCTCGGCGTTCCCTTCGACCTAGGCTGCCACTGGCTGCACGATGCGCGGGACAATCCGTTTACCGCCCTCGCCGATGCCCACGGCTTTCGTGTCGGGCGCGGCGCGCCGATGCGCCGGCGTCTCCTGCTTGGCGACCGCTTCTCCACCGATGCGGAGAAGGATGCCGCCGATGCGGAGGTGGATGCCGTCTTCGACGCCATTTATGCCGCCGGCCAAGCTGGCCGGGACATTTCCGCCGCCGCGGTGATCTCGGAGCAGGGCGCCGGGCGCTATGGCGTCCTCACACGGCACTGGCTGGAGCTCATGTCAGCGGCGGGGCCGGCGGACATCTCGTCCGCCGACTTCGCGCTCTATCGCGACACCGACGACAACTGGCCGGTGCTCGACGGCTACGGCGCGCTCGTGCTGGCGGTGGCCGGTGACCTGAAGGTGACGCTCGGCTGTCCCGTCCGTCGCATCGATCGCAGGGGCCGTCGCCTCGCCATTGAGACGGAGCGCGGGACCATCGCCTGCCGGGCGGTGGTGGTCACGGTGTCCACGGCTGTGATTGCCGCCGGCCGGCTCGCCTTCGAACCCGCTCTGCCGCCGGATATCGCGGAGGCGTTCGCCGCCTTGCCGCTGGGCTTCGCGGAGAAGGTGGCGCTGCTGTTCGACCGGGACATTTTCGGCGTTCCCGAGCGCAGCGGCTTCGACGCGGTGGACCCTGACCAGCCCGGGCGGGCCGGCGCGTCCGTGATGCTGCGGCCGGGCGGCGCCCCGGCGGCCCTCGTCCATGTGGCCGGGCCGGAGGCGCAGGCGGTCGCGGCCGAGGGGGCCGATGCGCTGGCCGAGTTCGCCCTCGGTGTGCTGACCACTGCGGTCGGAGAAGACGTGCGGCGCCATGTGGTGCGGCACCTCACCACCGATTGGGTCGGGATGCCCTTTATCGGCGGGGCCTATTCCTGCGCGCTGCCGGGCAAGGCCCATCTGCGCGCGAAGCTTCACGAGACGTTCGACCCGCGCATCGTCTTCGCCGGGGAGGCGCTGGGCGGTCCCGCCTTCTCCACCTGCCATGGCGCGCACATGTCCGGGATCGCCGCCGCCGAAACCGCCCTCGCACAACTGGAGCACGCCGCATGAGCGCGACCCGCCATCCCCTCGCTCTGGTGGTCGCGGTGTCGCGCAACGGCGTCATCGGCGTCGGCGGGGGGCTGCCGTGGCGGCTGCCGTCGGACCTGAAGCGCTTCCGCGCCATCACCTGGGGCAAGCCGATCCTGATGGGGCGGCGCACCTTCGAGTCCATCGGCAAGCCGCTTCCGGGGCGCACGTCCGTGGTGGTCAGCGCCGATCCCGCCTTCACGCCGCCTGAAGGCGTGCTGAAGGGTGGATCACTCGCGGAAGGGCTCGCACTGGCGGATGACGCGGCCGATGCCATGGGTGCCGACGCCATCATGGTGATCGGCGGCGAGCGGCTGTTTCGCGAGACCCTGCCCATCGCCCGCTGGCTGCACCTGACCGAGGTGGACGCAGCGCCTGCGGGCGACGTGCTCTTCCCCGCCTTCGATCGCGCTCAATGGCGCGAGACCGGTCGCGAGGGGCCGATCCGCGGCGAAAAGGACGAAGCCGCCTTTGCCTATGTGACGCTCGAACGGGCCTGAGCGGCACGCTCAGCGCGCGCCCACCAGTCCCGGCGGGCGCGGCAGGTCGCCGAAGCCCGAGGTGGGCGGCAACTGGCCGTCCGAGGGCGCCGGCACGGCGAAGCGCGGCGGGGGCGGCGGCTCCACCCGGTCCGTGCGGCGCGGCGCGGGCGGCTGCGGCTGGGTCTGGCGCACCACCGGCTGGTGGCGCGGCTCGGCATTGGGCTCGGGCGTGGCGCGGCTTTCCTGCTGGCGCTCGGGCTCGGAACGGGCCGGCGCCGCCTGATGGGTCTGGCGGGACTGGACCTCGCCGGGCGTAGCCGTGCCGGCGGTGCCGGAGGCGGTGGGCACGCCGAAGCCGGTGGCCGGCGCATCACGCCGCTCGATCTCCTGATTGCGATCCACCGCGCGCGGCACCGGCACCGGAGCCGGCTGGGGCGCTGGCGCGGGCGCGACGACCGCGGCCGCCGGAGCGGTCGCAACGGGTGCCGGTGCCGGTGCGGGAGCCACCGGAGCAGGCGCAGGTGCAGGCGCCGTGACGGCCGGACGGGGGGCGGGCGCCGCAGGCGGCGGGTTGGTCGGTTGTGCGGGGGCGACGGCGACCGGGGCGGGAACAGGCGCCGGAGCCGGAGCCGGAGCAGGAACGACTGGCGCGGGCAGGACCGCAGCCGGCGCGACGGTCGTAGGTGCAGCCGGGGCGGTGGCCGGCACCGGGGCTGGCGTTCCACCGCGCTGGCGTTCTTCCAGGCGCCGCGTCTCGTGCTCGATGGCGCGCATGGCGATGACGCTGGTCGCCGCCGCCGCGCTCACCCGCCGCTCGGGCGCCGCCACCGGTCCGCGCCAGGAGACGGCGCCGCCGGGGACGCCACCGGCACTCTCGGCGCCTTCAAAATCGACGCCTGCATCAAGGATCAGCCGCGTCAGGTCGAGGCTGCCGGAGAGGCCGACGCGCACGTTGTCCGCCGTGGTGCGGGCGGGGGACAGGCGGGCGACGCCGTTGACCACGCCCAGCGTTGATTCCACGAAGGCGAGCTTGAGCGGGCCCCTGGCCAGCGCCCGATCGAGCATCTGCGCGGTGCGCCGCTCGTCGGGCGGGGGCGAGAGGGGAGCGGCCTCGGCGAGCACAGCGTCAAGGCCGGCGGGGCTGGCATTCTCGATGACGAGATCGCGCACGCCGAGGGTGCCCTGCCCGGACAGGCTCTGCACGATGGTCTGGACGCTGCGGCCCGAGCCGCCAAGATCCAGCAGCAGGTTCACGCGACCCTTGGGCGGGGTGCGGGCGCCGGCGGGGGCCAGAAGGGCGGCCGCGTCCACTTGCTCCAGCACGAGACGGCCGTCGGCCTGGAGAACGTCGTTCTGCCGCTTCAGGCGGAGGGAGGCGGCGACCCGGCCGCCCCCGAGGCTGCCGGAGAGGTCGCGCAGGTCGAAATCCGTGCCGTCGCTGACCAGCACGAGGCGGCCCTTGTCCAGCGCATAGGGGCCGAGCGCGGCGATGCGGCCGGCGGAAAGTTCCAGATTGAGGCCGATGCCGCCCGCTGCTGCAGGGGCGAGCCGGGCGGTGTTCCACAGGCCGGCCGGTCCGCTCTCCGCACTGGCGCGGGCGGCGAACATGCCGAGGATGCGGGGCACCGAAAGGGTATCGAACGCCAGCTTGCCGGAGAGGCGCGGCACCGCGCCGGGCTCGAACTCCACGCTGCCGGAAACCGGCGCGGCCGCCAGCGAGCCGGTCAATTCGCCGAGCCGCCACGCACCGGCGCGGCGCGAGAGGGTGAAGGCGAGGGCGGTCGGCACCGGGCCTTCCACGGCGGCGGAGGCCTGCGGCAGCAGCCGGCCGAGGTCGGCGCCGTCAAGGCGCATGGCGAGGTTCGGCTCGATGCTGCCGCCGGACAGGCGGGCGGTGCCCTGCGCCTGGGCGGTGAGGTCGGCGAGCGTGATGCGGCCGCGCACCTGCGCCTCGTCCTGCGTCAGCGGATCGACGGAGAGTTCCACGTGGGCCGGGCCGAGCCGCTGGCCGAGCCCGTCCACACCGAGGACGGAAAGCGCACGGCCGCCGTCCGTCGCATCCGCCTTCAAGGCGATGCGCAGCGGCACGCCGGCGGTGGTGCGGGCGAAGGAGACATCGCCAGAGATCTGCCCCATCGTGCCGGCGATGGTGACATTGCGCCCGCCGGCCTCGCCCCAGACGACGGTGCTGTTGAGCTTCACCGGGGAGGCGATGGGCAGGAGGCTGCCGATGACCTGCGCCGTCTCCTCGCCGGCCAGCAGCCGCGCCACGGGCACGAGTCCATCGGCCTTGGCGCCGGAGGCGGCGATGTTGAACTCGCCGCGCGCCGTGGTGGAGAAATTCTCCATCCGCCCGGCACCCTCGACGCGCAGGCCGGCGAAATCGTCCATCACGAGGCGGGCGAGGCGCCAGTTGCCGCCGGTGGCGGAGCCGTCCAGATTCAGGCCGCGCAGCGGCAGGCCGGACAGGGTGAGGTTGCGCCCCTCAAGCGCCACCTGCCCGTCCGCACCTCCGCCCACCGCCGCCGACGCGGTCTGCACCGCGGCGATCAGCGGGTCGAGGTCGAAGCCGTCCAGCGACAGGCGCAAATCGAGCTTGGGCGGCGCGTTGTCCGGCAGCGCAGCCGAGGCCGAGCCGCGCACCCGGCTGGCGGCGAAGGTAGCGTCCAGCATATCCACCGCGATGCGCGACGGACCGGCGGTGACACGGCCGGAAATGCGCACCGGCCCCTTGGCCGCCGCCACATAGTCACGCGGCGCGGTCGGCGCGGCCCAGCGCAGGAAGACGGCCGGGTCATCGGCGGAGAAGGAGACATTGCCGTCGAAGCCGCCGCCACCATTGGCGCGGGTCGGCATGCCGGAGAGGCGGAGCGCAGCCTTGCCGGGCAGCTGCGCCTCGGCGCTGTCCACCCGCCAGCCGGCGGCAGAGCCGGAGATGTCGGCGCGCACGTCGCGCACCATGGTCCCGCCGAGCACGAGCTGGTCTACCGAGAGGCCGATGCGCGAGGCGATGTCCGGCGCGGGCAGGGCAGCGACGCCGCCGAGGAAGCGGGCGAGGGAGGCGGCCGGGCTGCCGCTACCGGCGTCGGCGTCCTTGGTGCCGGTGGCGGCGCGCACGGCGTCGATGTCGAGGCTGCGGGCATTGAGCACCGCATCGAGGCCGATGGCGCGGCCGAGGGCGAGGCGCGCGGACCCGGTGAGCTGCGCCGGGGTGGCCGAGCCGCCCAGCGCCAGATCGAGGCTTTCCGCTAGTACCGCCTCCGGGCTCGCCTTCAGCGTGCCGGAGAGCTGCCAGGCCTCCGCCCCGTCGCCATGGCGGGAAAGGGTGGCGCGGCCGTCGAAGCGCGGCTTGGCGCCGGCCACGTTGAGGCTTCCGTCGAGATCGAGGGCATAGGGGCGGGTGCGCCCGTCGAGAACGATGCGCAGCTTGCCCGCGCCGTCATCGCCGATCTTGCCCAGGGTGGAGCGCACGGCGAACCGCGCCTCGCCGGCCTGGACTTCGCCGTCGAGGCGGAAGGGGCCGGCGAGGGAGCGCGCTTCGCCCTTCAGGTCGAGGTCGTCGATGCTGACGCGATGGTCAGAGGCGCGGTCGAGGAGGTCGAGGCTGCCGTCTTCCACCTCCAGCCGGGCGATGGAGAGTTCGGAAGCCCGGCCGGTGCCGGTTGGCATGGCGACGCGGCCGGCGCTGTCCAGCACCACGCGGATCTGCGGCTTGCGCAGCGTGACGCCGGTGGCCTGGATGTCGCCACGCATCAAGGCGCCGAGGGAGAGCTCGGCGGTCAGTTCCTTCACCGTGCCGCCGGTGGAAACCACGTCGCCGAGGGTCACGTCGCGCAGCACGATGCGGGGCGCGGGCAGGATCTCCGCGTCGATGGGGCCGCGGATGACCACGGGCAGGCCCAGCGTGCGGCCCATCTCGGTCTCGAACGTGCCGCGCCACTGGTTCCAGTCCACCACGAACGGCGCGGCGAAGGCCGCGCTGATGGCGAGGACTATCGCCGAGGCGAGGCTGATGAGAATGCCCTGCACACGCGTCTCCCGATGAGGCCCCCGATCATAAAGGGACGCTTAACCCTATGCGCAGGGATTGCGATCAGATCGCGACGATTTTTCCCGGATTCATGATGTTTTTGGGGTCGAGCGCCCGCTTGATCGCCCGCATGGCCTCCAGCGCCGCGGCGCCGTGCTCCCCCTCCATGTATTTCATCTTGCCCTGGCCGACGCCGTGCTCGCCCGTGGAGGTGCCGCCCATGGCGAGGGCGCGTTCCACCAGCCGCTTCATGTAATGCTTGGCCTTGGCGAGGTCTTCCGGATCGTCCACGTCCACCATCAGCGTGGTGTGGAAATTGCCGTCGCCCACATGGCCGACGATGGGGGCGATGAGGCCCATCTCCACGATATCGCGCTTGGTCTCCATCACGCATTCGGCGAGATTGGAGATGGGCACGCACACGTCGGTGGCCACCGCCTTGGCGCCCGGCCGCATGGGCAGCACGGACCAATAGGCATCGTGCCGCGCCTGCCAGAGCTTGGTGCGCTCTTCCGGCTTCACCGCGAACACCGAGGGGCCGCCGCCGTATTCAGCCGCCAGTTCGCCGAAGCGATCGGCCTGCTCGTGGACGCTGGCTTCCGTGCCGTGGAATTCGAGGAAGAGGGTCGGGGTCTCGGCCAGCGCGAGCTTGGCGTAGGCGTTGGAGGCCTTCACCTGCTCCTCGTCCAGAAGCTCGATGCGCGCCACCGGGATGCCGCTCTGGATGGTGGCGATCACCGTATTGCAGGCGGCCTCGATGCTGGGGAAGGGGCAGACGGCGGCGGAGACCGCCTCCGGGATGCCGTAAAGCTTCAGGGTGATCTCGGTGATGATGCCCAGCGTGCCCTCGGCGCCCACATAGAGGCGGGTGAGGTCGTAGCCGGCGGAGGATTTGCGCGCGCGGGTGGCGGTGGTGAGAATCTCGCCGGTGGGCGTCACCACCTTCAGGGAAAGCACGTTGTCCTTCATGGTGCCGTAGCGCACCGCATTGGTGCCCGAGCAGCGGGTGGAGACCATGCCGCCCAGCGAGGCGTCGGCACCGGGATCGAGCGGGAAGAACAGGCCCTGGTCGCGCAGTTCCTCGTTCAGCCGCTTGCGGGTGACGCCGGGTTCGATCACGCAGTCGAGGTCGGCGGTGTTGACGGCCAGGATGCGGTTCATGCGCGAGAGGTCGATGCAGATGCCGCCGAAGGGGGCGTTCACATGGCCCTCCAGCGAGGTTCCCGCGCCCCACGCGATCACCGGGACGGACAGCTCGTCGCAGACGCGGACCACGGCCTGCACATCTTCCGTGCATTCAGCGAAAACAACGGCGTCCGCAGGCTCGTTGGGCAGGTAGGTCGTCACGTTCGCGTGCTGTTCCCGCACGGCGCGGCCCGTAACGACCTTGTGATCCAATGCGGCCTGCAGGCGCTGCACCGCCTGGGCGATGCGATCGGGCATTGCACTGTCGGATTTCGCGGCTGCGGCAACCATTTACAAATCCTTAACCTTTGTCTGCGCCGGCCGGGCGGGACCCGGATTGCGCAAAAGTGGATTGAACCGTTTTAGAAGCAGTTTCGACTTGACAGTGACTTTTTTGATTCGCTCTGCGGCGCTTTTTCAGGATGACGGATGCCTCCTAGCACGGCACAGTGCTCTCACAAGCGGCAAAATCTGAAACCTGACGAAGCGAGGCGGCCATGCTCGACCGAATCGACTTTGAACCCGTGTTCTTTGCCCCGTTCGTGTCCTCCTCCATGAAGGTGGAGAGCAACTGGATCGACTATAACGGCCATCTCAACGTGGCCTATTACACGCTCATCTTCGACCGGGCGCTGGATGAGGCGCTCTGCCTGCTCGGGCTGGGGCCGACCTACGCCCGCGCCCGCGGCGCCTCCTTCTTCACCGGCGAATCCCACATCCGCTATGCCCGCGAACTGGCTCCGGACTCGCCGGTGCGCGTGACGATGCGGCTGCTCGACTATGACGAGAAGAGGCTGCACCTCTTCCAGTCGCTGCATCATGCCACCGACGGCTGGGTTTCCGCCACGTCGGAGCAGATCACCCTGCACGTGGACCTCGGCTCGCGGCGCGTGGTGCCCTTCCCGGACGACGTGCTGGAACGGATCGCCACCATGCGCGCCGCCCATGCCGGCCTGCCGCCGCTTGACGGCGTCGGCCGCAAGGTGTCCATGCCGTCGCGATCCTGAAGCGCGACTGTTGAGGCGACCGTGATCCTGACGTCCATCGCGGTCATCGCGGCGCTGCTGCGCCGATGGCGGCTGAGGCGATAACGCCCGGCCGCCTTTCTCTTCGGGGGGCGACTGCTCAATCGGCAACCATGCCTTTACCGTGCGCTCTGCGCAGGTCTGGCATGTCTGGCGGGAAGTTCTGCTGCGCCGCACAGAGGCATATATTGCACTGCGATAAAGCCCCGTAGGGCCAGTGCAGGAGGCCTCCATGAGCGCCGTTACCTTTTCTCCCGACACCCTTTCCCGCGACACCCGTTCTGCCGCTCCCAAGGCTGCGGCTGGCAAGACTGCCGGCAAGGGCTTCTTCGGCCGTCTGATGGACGCGATCATCGCCGCCCGGATGGAGCAGGCCGAGCGCGAGCTGTCCCGTTATGTGCAGCTCAACGGTCGCGATCCGCTGAACTGACACGCTTCAGGTAAGACCCCTCATCCGCGCGGCCGACCCGACCGCGCGGCGAGGGTCAGGGTGGCCCAGCCCTCGATATGCCGCTGGCTGACGAGGTGCAGCCCCTGCGCCCGGTAGGCCGCCAATGCGGCCGGAACCTGGGCGGTGAGCAGTCCCGACAGGACGATACGCCCCCCCGGTGCCAGCAGGGATGCGAGCGGGCGCGCCAGCCGCTTCAGCGGCGGCAGCAGGATGTTGGCGAGGATCAGGTCGTAGGGGCCATGGATGCGGATTGCCCGCGCCCCGGCACCCGCCGCATGAACCATGCGCACCCCCGGCGCCTTGTTGGCCGCCGCATTCGCCTTGGCCGTGCGCACCGCCACGATGTCGATGTCGCTCCCCACGATCTCCGTGTGAAACAGCCGCTCCGCCGCGATGGCGAGCACGCCGGTGCCCGTGCCCACGTCCAGCACGCGCTGCGGGCGTCCCTTGCGCGCGGCGTGGACGATGGCGTGGAGGCAGCCCTGCGTGGTGCCGTGGTGGCCTGTGCCGAAGGCTAGCGCGGCCTCGATCTCGATGCCGATCCGGTGCGGCCCCACCCGGCCGCGATCATGGGAGCCATGGACCACCACCGGTCCGACGGCCACCGGCGCGAGGCCTTCGAGGCTCGCGGCCACCCAGTCCTTCTGCTCGATCTCGCCGAAGGTCACGGCGGCGGCAAGCTCCGGGCCGGCCGCGATCTCCACCAGCTCGCGCAGCATGTCCGGATCGAACGCGGCCCCGGCGTAGACTTCCACCACCCAGTCGTCGTCCGTCCGCTCGAAATTGGCCACGGCCACCTCGGCGGGGTCGAACGTCTCCGAGATCAGGTCGGCGATGCGCTGCGCCTGCCGGCGTGGCGCCTCGACCCGCATCACATGGGTGGCGTCGTTGGGGGGGAGGCCTTCGAGCATGGGTGAAACGTCATCCGTTGTCGCTGGGGCCGCCGTCGCCCGTCGCTCCCGTCACGCGGTTGCGCCCGGCGTCCTTGGCCGCGTAGAGGCGCTTGTCGGCCGCTTCGAGCAGTGCCGTCAAGGTCTGGCCGTCCTCGGGCAATGTCGCGACGCCGATGGAGAGGGTCTGCTGCCGCACCCCGGCCGGCAGCGTGAGCCCCGCCACGCTTTCGTTGAGCATGTGGGCGAGGGCCACCGCCGAGACGTGGGACACCCCCGGCGCCAGCACCGCGAATTCGTCGCCGCCATAGCGCACCACGTGGTCCGACTGCCGAAGGCTCTCGGAGATGGCGCCCGCCAGCAGCCGCAACACGTCGTCGCCGGTGGCGTGGCCGTGGAGGTCGTTGACCTCCTTGTAGTCGTCCACATCCACCAGCAGCAGGCTCATGGGCCGGCCGGTCTTGCGGGCGATTGCCACGAGGTCGCGGCCCAGCGGTTCCAGCTGGCCCCGGTGGAGCACGCCGGTGAGCGGATCAAGCCGGGATGTCACCTCCAGTTGCTCGTAGCGCTGGCGGTAGGTGAGGGTATCGAACACGTCGGCGATGCGCGGGCGCTGCGGATTGCCGGCCATTTCGAAGCGGTCGAGATAGAGGGCAAGCATGAGGGCATAGAGGCCCGCCGCCACCATCTTGCCCATCCAGCCGCCGACGCCCGCGGAGAACGGCACGTCGAGCGCAAAATGCAGCACGCCGAAAAAGCCCACCTGATCGAAGGTGAGCACGAGCGCCAGCGTCGCCCAGATCACTGCCACCGGATGCCGCTTCACCCGCGACGACAGGCGTTCGTAGACGAGGATCATGGCAATGGAATCGATGAAGAGCAGCAGCGTGCTCCACACCGCCAGCGCGCCGAGCTGGTCCATGAAGGTGATGTCCGCGGGCGTGCCGGGGGCCGGTACCACATCGTGCTGGCGCAGCAGGAAAACGAGCGCCAGCAGCACCAGATTGCCGAGGAAAAGGCCGTAGATGGGCTGGCGCGCGACCAGCGCGTCCTCGCGAATGTAGACGAGCAGCAGAAGCGCCAGTTTTCCGGAGAATAATACCGCGGAGCCCGGCGACAGGGAGACGGCGAGGGGTAACTGCACGTAGTAGGCGGCGGCCAGATACGTCTCCATGAAATGGAGCGAGCCCAGCGCGCAGAAGAACACGCCGATGCCCAGCGTGCCGCGCAAGCGGAACAGCGCGAGCATGGCGCCGAAATACACCAGCATTTCGGCGCCGAGCAGGAGGATGTTGAGTGTGATCATCGATCTGGAATCTGCGGCGCGGGCGACGCTAGGGGAAGATCAGGGCGGAGATGAGGGCCGCCGGGCCGGAATGGGGCGCTATTTGGGTCGTCGCCCGCAAATATTGCGTCAGGCCTTTTCGACGAAGGTATCCACCACCCGTTTCTCGCCCGCCTTGTCGAACTGCACGGTCAGCTTGTTGCCGTCGATGCCCGTGATTTCGCCATAGCCGAACTTGATGTGGAATACCCGCTCGCCACGCTTGAAGGCGGAGGAGGGGGCGGCGGAGGAGGCCACCAGCGTACCCTCGATCACCATCGGCCCGCGCCGCGCCGAAGCGCCGGCATCGTAGCGCCCGCCGCGCTCGGAGAAGCCGCCACGCCCGCCGCTGCCCCCGCCGCCGCCCGTGTCGGAGCGGCCGCGCTGGGTCTGCGCCCTCTGCCAGCCGGGGGTGGAATAGGAGGAGGCGGCGAAGGGCTCGGCCCGGTCGAACCGGCTCTGGCCGTAGCTGCCACCGCCGCCGTAGGACGAGCCGCCCCAGCCCATGCCCCCGCGGCTTTCCTCGACCTGAACATGCGCGTCCGGCAGTTCGTCGAGGAAGCGGGAGGGCACCGTCGAATTCCACATGCCGTGGATGCGCCGATTGGAGGCGAACCAGATGCGGGCGGAGGCACGGGCCCGGGTGATGCCCACATAAGCGAGCCGCCGCTCTTCCTCGAGGCCCGCCTTGCCCTGTTCGTCCAGCGCGCGCTGGTGGGGGAACAGGCCTTCCTCCCAGCCGGGCAGGAACACGGTGTCGAACTCCAGCCCCTTGGCCGAATGCAGGGTCATGACCTGCACCGCATCCTCGCCGGCGCCGTTGTCCACGTCCATCACGAGGGAGATGTGCTCGAGGAAGCCGGAGAGGTTCTCGAACGGCTCCATGGAGCGCACCAGCTCCTTCAGGTTTTCCAGCCGCCCGGCGGCCTCGGCAGAGCGGTCCTTCTGCCACATCTCCGTATAGCCGCTCTCGTCGAGGACGATCTCGGCGATCTCGGTATGAGAGACCGTTCGGGCCTGCTCGCGCCAGCGCTCGAAGGCCTGGATGAGCCCGCGCAGGGTGCCGCGCACCTTGGGCTTCAGTTCCTCGCTCTCGGTGAGCACGCGCGCGGCTTCCTGAAGGGGCACGCCGGCGGCCCGGGCGACGTCGTGGATCTGCTTCACCGTGGCGTCGCCGATGCCCCGTTTCGGCACGTTCACGATGCGCTCGAAGGCGAGATCGTCGGCGGTGGAGTTCACGCAGCGCAGATACGCGAGCGCATCGCGGATTTCCGCCCGCTCGTAGAAGCGCGGTCCGCCGATGACGCGATAGGGCATGCCCAGCGTGACGAAGCGATCCTCGAACTCGCGCATCTGGAACGAGGCGCGCACCAGGATGGCGATCTCCGATAGCCGATGCCCGGCGCGTTGCAGCGCCTCGATCTCCTCGCCGACCGCGCGGGCCTCCTCGCCGCTGTCCCACGCCCCGGTGACGGAGACGCGCTCGCCCTCATCGCCCTCGGAGAACAGGGTCTTGCCGAGCCGCCCCTCATTGTGGGCGATCAGGTGGGCGGCCGAAGCGAGGATGTGGCCCGTCGAGCGGTAATTGCGCTCCAGCCTGATGACCTTGGCGCCGGGAAAGTCGCTTTCAAAGCGAAGAATGTTGTCCACCTCCGCGCCGCGCCAGCCATAGATGGACTGGTCGTCGTCGCCGACGCAGCAGACATTCTTCGAGCCCTGCGCGAGCAGGCGCAGCCACAGATACTGGGCGACGTTGGTGTCCTGATACTCGTCCACCAGCAGATACTTGAAGCGCCGGTGGTATTCGGCGAGCACGTCCGGGTTCTCGCGGAACAGGCGGATGCCTTCCAGCAGCAGATCGCCGAAATCCACCGCGTTCAGCGCCTTGAGGCGCGCCTGATAAGCGGCATAGAGCATCCCGCCCTTGCCGTTGGCGAAGACGGCGCCCTCGCCGGGCGGAACGTCCTTGGGCGAAAGGCCGCGGTTCTTCCAGCCGTCGATGGTGGCGGCGAGCAGGCGTGCCGGCCAGCGCTTCTCGTCGATGTTCTCGGCGGCGAGGAGCTGCTTGAGCAGGCGGATCTGGTCGTCCGTGTCGAGGATGGTGAAGCCGCTCTTCAGCCCCACCAGCTCGTGGTGGCGGCGGAGAATGCGCACGCCGATGGAATGGAAGGTGCCGAGCCAGGGCATCCCCTCGATCTGGTCGCCGACCATGCCATGGATGCGGTCTTTCATTTCCCGCGCGGCCTTGTTGGTGAAGGTCACCACAAGGATCTGCGAGGGAAAGGCGCGGCCGGAAGCGAGAATATGGGCGACACGGGCGGTGAGCACGCGCGTCTTGCCCGTTCCGGCGCCGGCGAGCACCAGAAGCGGGCCGTCAAGCGTTTCCACCGCCTCCCGCTGCTCGGGATTGAGGCCGGAGAGATAGGAGGCCTGCGGCCCGGCGGGCGCGATGCCGGCACGGGCCCGCGCGGCAATGCCGCCGGGCTTCAAGGCGGGAAGCTCTGGCGCTCCGCCGGGTTCATGGCCCGGACGGCGCGGGGATTCAGGCGGTCTCAATGCAACAGGTCTCGGTGCGCGTGATTCGCTCAAGGGAACAAAATGGCATCGCGCGCGCCGGATTGCGAGCTTGGCCGCGGATGATCCTTCACCTGAGCAGTTCGAGCGTGCCCTCGCGCCGCCAGGTTCGGGCCCTGAGCCGGGGTGCCAGCCACCACGACAGCGGCGCGGACACGATCGACGAGCCGATCACGACAAAGGGCATCACGCTCATGGCGTCGCGCGCCAGCGGCGACAGCAGCAGCGCCAGCAGGCCGGCAAAGAACGTGACGGCCTGGATCATCATGAACAGCATGGCGGCGAGTTGCAGCCGGATCGACATGGGCGAGCCTCCTTCCGAAATCACATCCCGGAAGGGCAACAGGTGTGTGCCCGGGGTGGTTCCCGGCGGGCGTTCAGGTTCCTGCGAGGTCACCGGCGGCATCAGGCAAGGAGGCGGCCTTGGGGGCTCCGGCGGCGGGCGGCGGGAGGTGGACCACGTAGAACTTGCGCACCGCCGTCACGCTCTTCCACACCCCCTTGAACCCCGAGGGGATGACGAAGGACTGCCCGGCGAGGAAGGTTTCGGTGTGGCCCGAGGCATCGGTGAGTTCCACCGTGCCTTCGATGAGGACGCAGAATTCGTCCTCGTCGTAGCTCACCTCGATCTCCGACGGGGCGGAGGCCCAGAAGCCCGCCGAGAAGGCGCCAGTGCGATCCTGATACCATTCATGCACGGTCGTCGCCGCACCGGGGTCGAGCGGCGGGTGCGGATCGAAGCGGATGGAGCGGATGGCCATGGGGTCACTCCCTGCGCGCCTGGCGGACGGTGTGGGGCGCATCCTTCGCCTGTCCGGCATCCTGCCGCAAGGGTGCGTGGATGCCTGCGACAAGAATGGCACCGACCCCGAAGAAGGCGACCAGCACCGCCACCCCCGCGCGCTGGCTTTGTGTCAGGGCGGTAACGATAGCGACCGTGGTGGGGGCGGCAAACGAGGTGATCTTGCCGGAGAGCGCGAACAGGCCGAAGCATTCGCCGATGTTCTCGGGCGGCGCGAGGCGCACCAGCAGGGTGCGCGAGGCGGCCTGGAGCGGGCCGGCCACCGCGCCGATAAGGAGGCCGAGGCCCACATAGACCTTCTCCGGCACGGTGCCGTAGAGACCCGTTCCCGGCGCGGTGGGCACGAGGCCGAACAGGATGGAGTCGCGCGCCACCGAGAGAAGCCCGACGCAGGCGACCAACAGCGCGAGGAGCGCGCCGAGGATGACCACGCGCGGGCCGAAGGCATCGTCCAGCCAGCCCCCGGCCAGAGCCCCGGCCGTGCCAGTGAGGGTGAGCAGGATGCCGAAGATCCCGATCTCGATGGAGCCCCAGCCGAAGGTGCCCGCCGCATAGATGCCGCCGAAGGCGAAGAGGGCGACAAGGCCGTCCGCATAAATCATGTTGACGATGAGGAAGCGGGCGAGGGCCGGGCGCGCCCTCAGCTTCGGCACCAGGATGCGGATTTCGGACAGTCCCTTGCGCACCGCCTCGCGCGGCGGCAGACCCTTGTTCCGGTCAGGCACGAACAGGAACATGGGCAGCACCAGCACCGCGAACCACAAAGCGGTCAGCGGGCCGCAGAAGCGGTCGCCCTCGCGGGTCGCGGCGTCGAGGCCGAAGGCCGGCGGCCGGCCGATGAGGGTGAGGCCGGTGTCCGGCGCGGTGGAGAAGAAGCAGAGCATCAGCGCGAGCGACACCAGCCCGCCGAAATAGCCCACCGCCCAGCCGGTGCCGGAAAGCCGGCCCAGCCGCTCCGGCGGCACGAGGTCGGGCATGATGGCGTTATTGAAGACGGTAGCGAACTCCACGCCGATGGTGCCGATGGCGAAGGCGGCGAGGATGAGCGGGATGCGCGTGGTGTCGCCGGGCACCGCGAACCACAGCAGCGCCGAACCCGCCATCAGCATCAGCCCGAAGACCGCGATCCACGGCTTGCGCCGGCCGGAGGCATCGGCCACCGCGCCGAGGATGGGGGAACAGATGGCGATGACGAGCCCCGCTGCGCCGGTGGCAAAGCCCCACAGGCTCTGCCCCTCTGCCGGCGTCGGTGCCACGGCGGACGCGAAATAGGGGGCGAAGATGAAGGTGGTGATGAGGGTAAAATAGGGCTGGCACGCCGGATCGAACAGGATCCAGCCGACCACGGCCCGGCGCGGGACGCGGGCGAAGGGCTGCGAGGAAGGCACCGGCGGGTTCCGCAATGGCTGGCAAGCGATATCGCACCATGGCAGCCCGGGCGCCCGAGGGAAACCGTGCTCCGGCGTGAAGCCTCCTCAGGCGGTAAATTCCGGCATGGGCTCGGCCCCGGCCGGCACCACATGTTCCACCAGCGCCGCGATCGCCGATGCCACCAGCACGACGGCGCCCACCGGCGCGGCGGAGAAGAACTCCTCCTGCACCGCATTGCCGTCTTCGTCCTTGAAGGCGGAGGAGGCGGCGCGCACGGCGACCGCCTCGGTCACGAGATAGCCGTCCTTGATGAGGTCGCGGGCAATGGCCTTGGGCGGGCGCTTGTCCCGCACATGCAGCGGGTCCTCCTCGCCGGCCCGCCACACCACCTTGTAGATGTACATGGCGCTTCCTGCTCCCTGCATCCATCCATCCCCTGAACGCCACGGTTGAGCCCCTCGTTCCGGCCCGCCAAGCGCGATATCGCGGTGCCATGGATCAACTGCCACGCCGCAGCGTTGATGCCCTGTTCGGCGCCGCGGGCGCGAGATTGGGGAGAGGCGGCGATGCTGCAGTCACAGGATCCGTCGTTGTCCGGCCCGGCCGGAGGCGCCGATCTGCCCGGACGGGACCGGCTGCTCGCCTTCTTCACCGCCATCGCCATCGTCACAGTGCTCTATGTGGGGCGCGACGTGTTCGTGCCCATCGCGGTAGCCATCCTCCTCGCCTTCGTGCTGGCTCCGGTCATTCTGGTGCTGAGGCGCGTGCGGGTGCCGCGCACGGCGGCGGCGGTGGTGGTGGTGATCGCCACCTTCGTGGGCCTGCTGGCGCTCGGCTCGGTCATCGCGCTCCAGACCTCCGATCTCGTCGCCGAGCTGCCGAAATACCGGCTGAACCTGAGCGACAAGATCCGCTCCCTGAAGGAGGCGACCGGCGGCTCCGGCACGTTCGAGCGGACCATGGACATGATCCAGGATCTCGGCCGGGAACTGGAGGCGCCGGACCCAGCCAAGGCGGCGAAGGAGGAGGGCGGGCTCCTTGCGACGGGCGGTCGGCCTCTGCCGGTGGAAATCCGCCAGCCGCCGCCCGGCACGCTCGGCACCCTCTCCACCGTCATGGCGCCGCTGCTGCATCCTTTGGCGACGCTCGGCATCGTCTTCATCTTCGTGCTGTTCATCCTGCTCCAGCGCGAGGACCTCAGGAACCGTTTCGTGCGCCTCGCCGGCGCCCACGACATCCAGCGCACCACGGCAGCGCTGGATGATGCGGCACGGCGGCTGTCGCGCTTCTTCCTGGCCCAGGTGGGGTTGAACGCCGCCTTCGGAACGGTGATCGGCCTCGGCCTGTGGTTCATCGGGGTGCCGAGCCCACTCCTGTTCGGCATCGCCGCTGCGGTGCTGCGCTTCGTCCCCTATGTGGGCGCGGCGGTGGCCGCTGCATTGCCGATTGGTTTCGCACTGGCCGTGGACCCGGGATGGACCATGGTGCTGTCGGCCGCCGCCCTCTTCATCGTGGTTGAACCGCTGGTGGGGCACGTCATCGAACCCCTGCTCTACGGCCGTTCCACAGGCCTCTCGCCCGTGGCGGTGATCGCCGCCGCTACCTTCTGGACCTGGCTTTGGGGGCCGATCGGCCTCCTGCTCTCGACCCCGCTCACCTTGTGTCTGGTGGTGCTCGGGCGCCACGTGGAAAGCCTCGAATTCCTCGACGTGGCACTGGGCGACCGGCCGCCCCTGTCGGACAGCGAACTCCTCTATCAGCGCCTTCTGGCCGCGGACCCCATCGAGGCTGCCGCCGCCGCCGAGGAGGTGCTGCGGCAGAAGGATCTCGATGCCTATTGCGACGGCGTGGTGATGCCCGCCTTGAGGCTTGCCCAGCGGGATGCGGCGCGCGGCGCGCTCGACGCCAGCCGGCAGGAGCGCATCCGCGACACCCTCGCCGACCTGCTGGACCATCTGCCGGAGTCGGACGAGAAGCCCGCGGCGGCTGCGGACGAGAGCGGCGAGGCCGCGCCCCGGCCACAAGGCCCGCAAGTGCTGGTCCTGCCCGCCCGCTCGGCCCTCGACGAGGCGGCAGCCCTGCTTCTGGTTCACCGGCTGATGGCGGATGGTATCCAGGCCGAGGCGGGCCCGGCCGGTGGCGCGCGCCGGCTGGCGGCGGGGCAGGCGGAGGCGATCGTCCTCGCCTATCTCTCCCCCGCAACGCCGGCGCACCGCCGCTACACCATCCGCAGCCTCAACCGCGACCGCACCGGCCGGCGCGTGGTGGTGGCCGATTTCATGGCTGAGGAATCGCCGGCCGTCCTTCAGGGCGAGGCGGCGGCGGTGTCCACGGTGAAGGGGGCGGTGGAGGCTGCACAGGTGGAGGCGCCCGCCTCGCCCGCGCCCGCCGTCGTTCCGGTGCGGGCGGGAGCGGCCTGATGAGCCCTCCGACCGAGCCGGAGGGCGACGGTTAAGCCAGCGCCCTCTCAGCCCTTCACCAGATCGCCCAGAAGGCTCGCGGCCAGAGTCAGCTTGGAGAGGCTGAGGCCGGACTGGGCGATGTCGCGCACCGTGCGGCGCATGCGCTCCACCTCCTCGCGGCGGCGGGCCACATAGGCCTCCACCGCGGCCTCGCCGGAGACGCCCTCCGCCAGCATCGCCTCGGTGATGCGGCGCAGGAAGGTCTCCAGCTGGGCCAGCGAGCGGTCCAGCGCCAGCCGGTCATAATAGTCCGGCGCCATGATGCCGCGGGACTGGGCGAGCAGATCGTCGATGGCGAAATAGCGCCCGGCGGCGAAGAAGGTGCTGGCGGCACTGGGGATGGCCTTGCCGGTGGTCTCGGCAATCAGCGCGATGTCTGAGGCCGCCGCCAGCGCCGGCATGGAGGCGATGCGGCGCGCCAGCTCTTCGGGCACACGCTGGGCCACGAGATCCGCCACCCGTCCGGCGCGGTCCTTGCGCCAGATTTCCGGCAGGCTCTCGTCCAGGGCGGCGGCGACCGCCGCGACCCCGCTGCGATAGCGCTCCACCACGCCGGCGATGCCGTCGGCGAACGAGACGTTGCCGAGGAACCAGATGGTCCGCCCCACCATCAGGTCCTGCACCGCCGCGTAAAGCTGGAGCTGGACGTGCCCGTCCACCTTGTTGTCCAGGGCGTCGATGGCGGCGGTCAGTTCCGGCAGGTGGTAGCTGTCGCGCACCGCCGCGAAGGCGCGGGCGATGGAGGCGGCATCGCCACCCGTCTGGTCCGAGATGCGGGCCATGGCGGAGGGGCCGCCCTGGTTGACGATGGCGTTGGCGAGGCCCGTCGCGATGATCTCGCGATGGAGGCGGTGGGTCTCGATGGCGTGGGGATAACCGTCCTGCAATTCCTGCGGGAAATAATGCACCAGTTCGCCGGAGAGATAGGCGTCGTCCGGCACGCTGGAGCCGATGAGATCGTCCTTCAGGGCGAGCTTGGCATAGGCGAGGAGCACGGCCAGTTCGGGCCGGGTGAGGTGTTCGCCGCGTGAGCGGCGGTCGGCAATCTCGGCATCGGAGGGCAGGAACTCCACCGCGCGGTCCAGCTCGCCGCGCGCCTCCAGCATCTGCATCAGGCGCTGCTGGAAGGCGAGGTCGTCCGCGCCCTTCAGCTCGGCGAGGGAGAGAGCAAGGGTCTGGGCATAGTTGTTGACGAGGACGAGGCGGGCCACCTCGTCGGTCATCTGCTTCAGCAGCGCCGCCCGGTCCGGCACGGTGAGGTCGCCCATCTCCAACGGCTTGGCGAGGGCGATCTTGATGTTCACTTCCACGTCGGAGGTGTTCACGCCGGCGGAATTGTCGATGGCGTCGGTGTTCAGCCGCACGCCCTTGCGGGCCGCCTCGATGCGCCCGCGCTGGGTCATGCCGAGGTTGGCACCCTCGCCGATGACCTTGGCGTTGAGATCGGCGGCGGCGATGCGCACTGCGTCATTGGCGCGGTCGCCGGCCTGGGCGTCGGTCTCGCTGGAGGCGCGCACATAGGTGCCGATGCCGCCGAAGAACAGGAGGTCCACCGGCGCCTTGAGGATGGCGTTGATGAGCTCCGCCGGGGTGGCGCTGGCCTTCGGGAAGCGCAGCAGCGCCCGCACCTCCTCGGAGAGGTCGATGCTTTTGGCGCTGCGGGGGAAGATGCCGCCGCCCTTGGAGATGAGGGAAGCGTCATAGTCCGCCCAGGAGGAGCGGGGCAGGTCGAACAGGCGCCGGCGCTCGGCGAAAGAGCGGGCCGGGTCTGGATCGGGATCGAGGAAGATGTGGCGGTGGTCGAAGGCCGCCACCAGCTTCAGTGCCGAGGACAAGAGCATGCCGTTGCCGAACACGTCGCCGGACATGTCGCCGACGCCCGCCACGGTGACGGGCGTCGTCTGGATGTCGATGTCCATTTCCCGGAAGTGGCGCTTCACCGCCTCCCAGGCGCCGCGGGCGGTGATGCCCATGGCCTTGTGGTCGTAGCCCACCGACCCACCCGAGGCGAACGCGTCGTCCAGCCAGAAGCCGTGCCGGGCGGAAATGGCGTTGGCGGTGTCGGAGAAGGTGGCCGTGCCCTTGTCTGCGGCGACGACGAGATAGGGGTCGTCCCCGTCGAGCCGCACCGTGTCGGCCGGGGGCACCACGGCGCCGCCCTTCAGATTGTCGGTCAGGTCGAGGAGCGAGGAGACGAACACCTCATAGGCCGCCGTGCCCTCGGCGAACACCGCCTCGCGCGAGCCGCCAACGGGCAGGCGCTTCGGCACGAAGCCGCCCTTGGCGCCCACGGGCACGATGACGGCGTTCTTCACCTGCTGCGCCTTCACCAGGCCGAGGATCTCGGTGCGGAAATCCTGCGGCCGGTCCGACCAGCGCAGACCGCCGCGCGCCACCTTGCCGAAGCGCAGGTGGACGCCCTCCACGCGCGGCGAATAGACGAACACCTCATAGAGCGGGCGGGGCAGGGGCAGCCCCTCCACCCTGGCGCTCTCGAACTTGATGGCGATGGGCTCGCGCAGGCGGCCCTGCGCATCCTTCTGGTAGTAGGTGGTGCGCAGCGCCGCATCCACGAGATTCACGAAGCGGCGCAGGATGCGGTCTTCATCGAGGCTGGACACCTCGGCGAGGGCTTCATCGATGGCCTCGCGCAGCGGCGCCTCTCGGGCGGCACGGGCCTCGGGGGAGGTGTCCTGCGCCGGGTCGAAGCGGGCGTGGAACAGGCCGACGATGGCGCGGGCGAGTGTGCCGTGGCGGTTCAGCGTCTGCCAGATATAGTCCTGCGAGAAGGGGATGCCCGCCTGCCTGAGATAGCGGCCGAGCGCGCGCACCAGCGCCGCCTCGCGGAAGCTGAGGCCGGCGTCGAGCACCAGCGCGTTGTAGCCGTCATTCTCCGCCGCGCCGCGCAGCACGGCGTTGAGGCAGTCCTCCAGCCGGGTCGCGGAGCCTTCCACGGCGATGGAGCCCCCGTCCGCCCGCTCCAGCGACATGTCGTGGACCCAGCTCTTGGGACCGCCGGCGGGCTCGATGCGGAAGGTGCGCTCGTTGATGGCCTTGAGGCCCATGTTCTCCAGCATGGGCACCCGCGCCGCCAGCGGCAGAGGGGCGCCATAGGAGAGGAGGCGCAGCGCGATGCGCCGGTCGTCGTCACCGTCCCGGCGGTAGAAATCGAGGGCGACGGGACGCTCTTCGGAGAGGCGTTCGAGCAGTTCGATGTCGGCAAGCGCCGTCGGCACCCCATAGGCCGCGCGGTAGCCGGGATCGAACGCCTCCACGTAGCGGCGGGCGAGGCGGGTGGAATCGGCGGCGTCGATGCCGGGTACGTTCGCCACGGCGGCGGCGAGGCGGTCACGCCAGGTGAGGATGGCATCCGCCACCGCCCGTTCCAGCTCACCCTTGTCCACCTCCGGGATGCGCCCTTCGGTTCGGCCGATGTCGTAATGCACGCGCGTGAGCGGCAGGCCGGCGACGAACGCCTGCTCCAGGGACGTGACCGTCCCGCCGTAGGATTTTTCGAGGATGGCGCCCACCCGGTCGCGCACCTGCGCATCGAACCGCTCGCGCGGCAGGAAGGTGAGGACGGAGACGAAGCGGTCGAACCGGTCGGCCCGCGCCAGCACCTTCAGACGCGGCCGGTCGTAAAGGGAGAGGATTTCGCGGGCGTGGACGAGCAGCGTCGGCACGTCGATCTGGAACAGGTCGTCGCGCGGGTAGGTTTCCAGCACGGTCGACAGCGCGCGGGCGGAATGACTGTCCGGCTCCAGCCCGGCGCCGCGGATGACGGACTCCGCCTTGAGGCGCAGATAGGGAATCTCGCGCAAAGAGTGGGTGTAGGCAGTGGAGGCGAACAGGCCGATGAGCCGCACCTCGCCGATGAGCCGGCCCTTCTCGTCGTGGGCCTTGATGCCCACATAGTCCATCACATCCCGCCGATGCACCCGTGAGCGCAGGCTGGCCTTGGTGAAGAGGAGCGGGGTCGGGCCTTCGAGGAAGGCGCGGATTTCCGGCGTCGTCACCACGGGCGCATCGCCGAGGCGCAGTTCGTGGACGTCGGGATTGCGCAGGATGCCGAGGCCGCTGTTCTCCTCCGCCTTGAGCCCGTCCTCCGTCAGCTCGTAGTGGCGCAGGCCGAGGAAGATGAAATTGTCCTCGTTCAGCCACTCCAGAACGTCGGCGGCTTCCTCGCGGGCGTTGTCGTCGTAGGGCCGCTTCTCGCGCCTGTAGCCCTTGGCGAGGCTCTTTACCTGCTTGCGCATGGCCGAGAAGTCGAGATTGGCGGCGCGCACGTCGGCGAGCGTCCGCTCCAGCCCCACCTTGAGCTCCGCTGCCGCCGTCTCGTCGATGGCCGCCACATGGATGTGGATGAGGCTTTCGCGGTTCTCCTCCGACAGGCCGTGGGGGCCGGGGCTCTCAAGTCCGCGCACCGCGCCGTCGCTGTCCCGCTCCACATGCAGGATGGGGTGGGCGGCGAGCTTCACCACCAGGCCGCGGTCGGCGAGTTCGCCCGCGACCGAATCGAACAGGAAGGCCATGTCGTCGTTCACCGCCTCGATGACGGTGATGGCCGGGCCGGGGAGGGCGGGATTGAACACCCGCACGCTCGGCTGGCCCTTGGGGCGGCCGGCCACATGGGCCCAGGCCTCGCGCAGCAGGACGACGATGCAGGCCGCCGGGAGGGGCGCCAGGTCTTCCGGCGCCACGGCGGCGAGGAAGGTGTCGGTGAAGCCGGCCGGCAGGTGAGGCGCTTCGCGTTCGACCAGCGCCTTCACCGCGGCCAGTGCCGTCTCGTCGTGGAGCCCGTGCGCACCGGCTTGAAATCCCATGACGTTCATGGCCTTTCCTCACTGTGTGGCCGCCGGCTGGGGGTTCCCCGGCACGGCGAGCATGACGTTGTGGCCCGGAGCGGCGACGCTGGAATGACGAGGCGACCCAATGGCACCGAAAGTGAAGGCAGCAGGGGGCGTGGAAAAGGGCAAAAGCGCGACTGCCGCAAATAAAGGCAGGCCCGAAACTCAGGCGGCGGCGTCCGGCGGGAAGTCTTCGGCCAAGAAGTCCGTCCCGAACAAGGCCGTTTCTCCGGCCGAGCCTGCCCGTAAGCGCGACGATCTTCCCGCTGTTGCCCTCGCCATCCCGCCCGCCGAGCTGGACGCGCAGAATCGGGCCTATTTCGACAAGTGCGTGGAGAAGATCGGCTTCGTGCCGAATGTCCTTCAGGCCTATGCCCTCGACATGGCGAAGCTGAACGCCTTCGCCGGCATGTATAACGACCTGATGCTCGCCCCCTCCGGTCTGTCGAAGCTGGAGCGGGAGATGATCGCGGTGGTCGTGTCCAGCATCAACCGCTGCTATTACTGCCTCACGGCGCACGGCGCCGCGGTGCGGCAGCTGTCCGGAGATCCCATCCTCGGCGAGCAGATGGTGATGAACTATCGCGCCGCCCGGCTCGATCCGCGCCGCCGGGCCATGCTCGACTTCGCCGCCAAGCTCACCGAACGCCCCCATGAAGTTGAGGAGGAAGACCGGGCGGCGCTGCGCAAGGCCGGTTTCTCCGAGCGCGACATCTGGGACATCGGCGCCGTGGTCGGCTTCTTCAACATGTCCAACCGCATCGCCTCGGCGACGGACATGCGCCCGAACGAGGAATATCACGCCCAGGCGCGCACGCCGAAGGAGTGAGGATCGGCCCCAGGGCTCGCCCGCCGGACCTGGAAGATATACCCTTTTGGATATAGCTTTCAGGATCGGGAGGCCCGGCATGGGGTCGGCGCATCGGCTATTGATCTTTCTCGTGCTGGTCTCGCCCGCGCTTGCCGTTGCTCCGATGGCGGTGAGGGCGGAGACGGCCGGGGAGGATTGCGCCACGGCGGCATGGCCGCTCGCGTCCGCGCGCACCCGCCTCGCGGCACCGGTACGGACGGTTGAGGCGGGCGGACGCCTCTCATTGCCGCTGGCGGGCGCGGTGACGCTGGTCTTGTCGGATCGCGCATCCGTCGCCCTTCCGTTCCCACCGACACGGCAGGGGCGGGAAGCCTGGGCCGGGTTCGCGCGCCTCATCGTTCCCCCGCCCGGTGGCGACTACCAGATCACGGTGTCTGAGGGCGCGTGGCTCGACGTGTTCGCGGAGGGCAAGCCATTGGCGCCGTTCGCCTTCACCGGGGTCCATGCCTGTCCGGGCGTGCGCAAGAGCCTCCGCTTCCGGCTGCCCCCGGGCGAGGCCGTGCTGGTGGTGAGCGATGCCGTCGGTGCCAGTCTCGGACTGGTCATCGATGCAGTTGCGCCGTGAGCCGGCAACAACTTGGACTCAACTCGGGCGCGTATGGCTGTGGATTACCTCCTGCCGCTACGGCGCTCAGACAATAGTGGTAAGATCGAGCTAGACATTCGTCGGCGCCCCGGTCTATTGACGCAGCCGCGGCGGAGCATGATAGCTTGCGCCCCAAGATCAAGCGCACCGGCCAAGGTGCCAATTGTTGCGGAGGTCGGCTGGAGCGCGTCGCTTGCGATGTGCGGCCGGGGAACAGCGAGGGCGCCTTACGATCATGGACAGCGTCTCAGACGTGCCCTACATCGTTGAAGCTTCAGGTCTTACGAAGGAATTCAAGGGGTTCGCTGCGGTCAAGAACGTTGACCTCAGGATCCGCCGCCACACCATTCACGCCCTGATCGGGCCGAACGGTGCCGGTAAGACCACGTGCTTCAACCTGATTACCAAATTTCTGGAGCCGACGCGCGGCACCATCAAGCTGAACGGCCGCGATATCACGCGCACGCCGCCGGCGGATGTAGCGCGGCTTGGCATGGTCCGTTCGTTCCAGATCTCGGCCACGTTCCCGCACCTCACCGTGCTTGAGAACGTCCGGATCGCGCTGCAGCGGCCCATCGGCAACTCATTCCACTTCTGGCAGTCGGAGAAGAGCCTCGACGCGCTCAATGACCGCGCCATGGAGCTGATCGCCGACGTGGACCTGACGCAGTACGCGAAGCATCTGGCGGTGGAATTGCCCTACGGCCGCAAGCGCGCGCTGGAGATCGCCACCACGCTGGCGCTTGAGCCGGAGATGCTGCTGCTGGACGAGCCCACCTCCGGCATGGGCCGCGAGGACATCGCCCGCACGGCCGATCTCATCAAGCGCGTCTCGGCCAACCGCACCATCCTCATGGTGGAGCACAACCTTTCGGTTGTGGCCAACCTTTCGGACCGGATCACCGTGCTGGCGCGCGGCGAGATCCTCACCGAGGGGCCCTATTCCGAAGTGTCGAAGAACCCGCAGGTGATCGAGGCCTACATGGGCACCGGTGGAGCGCATTGATGGCCGCGAACGGAACGCCCCTTCTCGAGGTGAAGGACCTGCACGGCCATTATGGCGAGAGCCATGTGCTGCACGGCATGACCTTCGACGTCCATCCGGGCGAGGTGGTGACGCTGCTCGGCCGCAACGGCGCGGGCAAGACCACCACAATGCGCGCCATCATGGGCCTCCTGCGCAAGCGCGCCGGCTCCATCCGCTATCAGGGCACTGAAACGGTTGGATTGCCGCCCAACAAGATCGCCCGGCTCGGCATCGCCATCTGCCCGGAGGAGCGGGGCATCTTCTCCTCTCTCTCCGTGCGCGAGAACCTGCTGCTGCCCCCCGTGGTGCTGCCCGGCGGCCTGACCGTCGACGAGGTTCACGAGCTGTTCCCGCGGCTCGAAGAGCGCCGCAACAGCCAGGGCACCAAGCTCTCGGGCGGCGAGCAGCAGATGCTGGCCATCGCCCGCATCCTGCGCACGGGGGCGAAGCTCCTGCTGCTCGACGAGCCCTCCGAGGGCCTTGCGCCGGTGATCGTGCAGCACATCGGCGAGATCATCCGGAACCTCAAGAAGAAGGGGTTCACGGTGCTGCTCGTGGAACAGAATTTCCACTTCGCCTCCACCGTCGCCGATCGCCACTACGTGGTGGAGCACGGCCGCGTGGTGGACATGGTGGAAAACGACAAGATCGCGGAAAACGCGGCTCGTCTCGAAGCATTTCTCGGCGTCTGACGCCGGGTTCCTGACAGCGAGAAAATCCGGTTCCAGCCGGAGGGAGGACACATCATGCGTCTTGCAGCCGTATTGCTGGCCGCCGCCAGCGTCGTCGTTGCCGCTGGCGCCGCCAAGGCCCAGGTTCCCGTCAAGATCGGCGTTCTCAACGACCAGTCCGGCCTCTATGCCGACCTCGGCGGCCAGGGCTCCGTCTGGGCCGCCAAGAAGGCGGTCGAGGACTTCGGCGCCGCCGCCAAGGGTCTCAAGGTGGACGTGATCTTCGCCGATCACCAGAACAAGGCCGACGTCGGCACCTCCATCGCCCGCCAGTGGTACGACGTGGACGGCGTGGACGTCATCCTGGATGTGCCCAATTCGGGCGTGGCGCTGGCGGTGAACACCGTCACCAAGGAAAAGAACAAGGTCTTCATCAATTCCGGCGCGGCCACCTCCGACCTCACCGGCAAGGCCTGCACGCCGAACACCGTCCACTGGACCTACGACACCTGGGCGCTGGCCAACGGCACCGGCAAGGCGATCGTGAAGACCGGTGGCGACACCTGGTTCTTCCTCACCGCCGATTACGCCTTCGGCCACGCGCTCGAGCGGGACACCTCCAAGGTGGTGGTGGACAATGGCGGCAAGGTGGTGGGCTCGGTGAAGGTGCCGCTCAACAATGCCGACTTCTCCTCCTTCCTGCTGCAGGCGCAGTCGTCGAAGGCGAAGATCGTCGGTCTCGCCAATGCCGGCGGCGACACCATCAACTCCATCAAGCAGGCGTCGGAATACGGCATCGTCGAGGGCGGTCAGAAGCTCGCCGGCCTGCTCATCTTCCTCACCGACGTGCATTCGCTCGGGCTGAAGACCGCCCAGGGCCTGACCCTGACCGAAGCGTGGTACTGGGACCAGACCGACGCCAACCGCAAGTTCGCCGACGCCTTCGCCGCGGCCAACGGCGGCAAGCGTCCGACCATGGTTCAGGCGGGCGTCTATGCCGGCACTCTGCACTATTTGAAGGCGGTGGAGGCCCTGAAGTCGGCCAAGGACGGCGCCGCCGTCGTGGCCAAGATGAAGGAAATCCCCACGGACGACCCGCTGTTCGGCAAGGGCGAGGTGCGGGTCGATGGCCGCACCATTCACCCCATGTATCTCTACGAGGTGAAGAAGCCCTCCGAATCCAAGGGTCCGTGGGACTACTACACCCTGAAGGCGACCATCCCCGCCAACGAGGCGTTCCGTCCGCTCTCCGAGAGCGACTGCCCGCTCGTCAAGAAGGGCTGATCCAGCATCCGGACCGGGCGGGTCCTCAGGGCCCGCCCGGTCATCCTTCGTGTCCGGTACCCTCAGTTCCGGTTGTCGCTTGCGGTTTCCGCCGTTTCCTCCTGACGAGACGGGTCTTCGATGTTCGAGCTTCTCGGCATTCCCCCCCAGGCCCTGTTCGGGCAATTGCTGCTGGGCCTGATTAACGGCGCGTTCTA
>NZ_JBQUYZ010000008.1:0-209818 GCF_056314105.1 Xanthobacter sp. DMC12
TGGTGGACTTGCCGATGCCACCCTTGCCGTAAAACGCGATCTGTCGCAGCGAAGCCATCTTGCTCTCCTTCGAACCTTCAAACGAGGATTCGGTGGTCTCCAAACCGGTGCGCAGCACGCGCGTCGGTCCGGGGACGTTGCACTCAGGCGCGGATGCGGACGGGGCCCTTCCGGAGCCCACCAGCCAGCAGCCTGGCGCCTGACAGAGGAATAGCAACGACTGTGCCAGCGATTTGCGGGAGATTTTTTCTCGTAATAACAATAACTTGCTGCGGCACATCAGGCGTGTTCAAAACCCGACACACGGGCTTTGCGGCTGACATGCCAGTTTAGGGCTGTTTGAAACAGGACACTCCCGAGCCGGCGATCGAGCCTGTCGAAACCCGACAATGACTGGTCCCGCCGGCCTGTCGCGTTTTCGACCCTCCCCTTCGAGGGGCACAGCCGACGAAAAACGGGCCGGCGATGCCGGCCCGTTTTTCTCAGGACTGAGAGGTCTCGCGCCGGCGTCAGCCGATCAGCTCCTGCGCCTTGCTCAGCGCCGCGACGAAGCGGTCCACTTCCTCGCGGGTATTGTAGAGGCCGAACGAGGCGCGGCAGGTGGCAGCGACGCCGAACCGCTCCAGCAGCGGCATGGCGCAGTGGGTACCCGCGCGGACGGCGATGCCGTCATTGTCGATCAGGGTCGCAAAGTCGTGGGCATGGGCACCGGCAATCTCGAACGAGATGATGGCGCCCTTCTCCTTGGCCGTGCCGATGATACGAACCGAGTTCAGCTCGCCCAGCCGCTCCTGCGCGTAGCGGCACAGCTCGTTCTCGTGGGCGCGGATGCGCGCCTTGCCGATGGACTGGATGTAGTCCAGCGCAGCACCGAGACCCGCGGCCTGGACGATGGCCGGCGTGCCCGCCTCGAACCGGTGGGGCGGGTCGCCGTAGGTGACCGAATCCTGCCGGACCACCCGGATCATCTCACCGCCGCCGTTGAAAGGCGGCATGGCCTCAAGGTGCTCATACTTGCCGTAGAGCGCGCCGATGCCCGTGGGGCCATACAGCTTGTGGCCGGTGATGATGTAGAAGTCGCAGTCGATGTCCTGCACGTCCACATCGAGATGGACCGCGCCCTGCGAGCCGTCCACCAGCACGGGGATGCCGCGCGCGTGGGCGATCTTGACCACCTCCTTCACCGGAACGGTGGTGCCCAGCACGTTGGACATCTGGGTGATGGCGACGAGCTTGGTGCGGTCCGTGAGCAGCTTCTCGAATTCGTCGAGGAGAAAGTTGCCCTCGTCGTCCACCGGCGCCCACTTCAGCACCGCGCCCTGGTTCTCGCGCAGGAAGTGCCACGGCACGATGTTGGCGTGGTGCTCCATGATCGAGAGGACGATCTCGTCGCCCTCCTTGATCCGGGCCTTGCCGAAGGTGGCGGCGACGAGGTTGATCGCCTCCGTCGCACTGCGGGTGAAGATGATCTCTTCCGGCCGCGCGGCATTGAGGAAACGCTGCACCGCGTGGCGGCCGCCCTCATAGGCCTCGGTCGCGGCATTGGCGAGATAGTGCAGGCCACGATGCACGTTGGCATATTCGGAGGTGTAGACCTGCTGGATGCGGTCGAGCACCGCCTTCGGCTTCTGCGCCGAGGCGCCGTTGTCGAGATAGACCAGCGGCTTGCCGTTGACCTTCAGGTCGAGGATCGGGAAATCCTCGCGCACGCGCATCACATCGTAGGAGCCGTTCGAGACCGCGGGGTGAAGGGCGGTCATGGTTCACTCCCGTCCCAGCAGCCAGGCGCGCGTCGCCTCGGCAAGGGCGGTGCGGATGCCCTCCTCGCCGATGGCGTCGATCACCTCGCCGACGAAGGCCTGGATGAGGAGCGCCTCAGCCTCCTTGGCGGGAATGCCGCGGGCCATGAGGTAGAACTTGATCTGCTGGTCGAGCGTGCCGGTGGTGCAGCCGTGGCCGCACTGCACGTCGTCGGCGAAGATCTCCAGCTCGGGCTTGTTGCAGGATTCCGCCGTCTCGGTCAGCAGCAGCGCGCGGCTGAGCATGCGCGCATCGGTCTTTTGCGCCGCCTGGCGCACGGCGATCTTGCCCTGGAAGATGTCCTGTGAGGCGCCGTCCAGCACCGCGCGGAAGGATTCGCGGCTCTCGCCGGCGGGCGCGGCATGATCGACGGAGAGCATGGTGTCGGCGTGCTGCTTGCCCGCGAGCAAGCTCACGCCGCCCATGTGCGCCTTCACGTTCTCGCCCGCGAGATGCACGAGGAGCTGGTTGCGCACCACGGCGCCGCCGGTGGTGAAGAAGGTGTTGGAGAAGGTCGCATCCGCCTCCACCTTCGCCAGCATCGTCGCGAGATGCACGGCGTCGCTGCCCTCGGTCGTCACCTTGACGCGCTCGAAGGTCGCGCCAGCGCCCACCACCAGCTCCAGTGCCGTATTGACCTGATAGGCGACGCCCGCAGGCCCCTCGTGGCTCTCAACAAGGGTGAGGCTGGCGCCATCTTCCACCACCACCAGCGAGCGGGTGAAGGCGGCGACCGGCGTCTCCGCCGTGGTCACGAACACCAGCTCCACCGGCCGCGCGATCGACGCGCCGGCGGTCACATGCACCACAACGCCATCGCCCATGAGCGCGGTGTTGAGGGCAAGCACGGCATCCGACGAGACGACGGTGCGGCCGAGATGGATCGCCGGAAGGCCCGCGGGATCGGCCAGAGCATCGGCCATGGAGGTGATGGCAAGGCCGGCCTCCAGATCCGCGAGATCGGACAGCTCCGGCACGAAGGCGCCGTTCACCACCACGAGGCGGCGAAAGCCAAGCGTGGAGAACAGGCTGCCTGCGGCCACCGCCTTCGCCTTGGCATCCGCGTCCGGCAGCGGCGCCAGCGGCTTCGCATCGCGCATCAGGGCGCGCAGGTCGGTATATTTCCAGCTTTCCACCCGGCGGTGCGGCAGGCCGGCATCCGCGAAGGTGTCGAAAGCCGCGGTCCGCTGGGCTGCGACTTCGGGGCCGCCCGGCAGGCTGGCGCGCACGGCGGCGAAGGTCTCGGCTAGCGCCAGTTCGGCGCCGGTCTTCATGGGACGGATGATTGCCGGGGCTGCCGTGGCCATCACGCCGCCTCGCTCTGGTACTGGGCGTAGCCGGTGGCTTCCAGCTCCAGCGCCAGCTCCTTGCCGCCGGTGTGGACGATGCGGCCGGCGTTGAACACGTGCACCACGTCCGGCACGATATAGTCGAGCAGGCGCTGATAGTGGGTGATGACCAGCATGGAGCGCTCGGGCGAACGCAGGGCGTTCACGCCGTTGGAGACCACTTTGAGCGCGTCGATGTCGAGGCCGGAATCCGCCTCGTCCAGCACGCAGAAATAGGGCTCCAGCAGCATCATCTGCAGGGTCTCGTTGCGCTTCTTCTCGCCACCGGAGAAGCCGACATTCACCGGGCGCTTCAGCATTTCGGTGTCGATGCCGAGCTGCTTGCCCAGCTCGCGCACCTTGCGCACCAGCTCGGGGGAGGTCAGCTCCACCTCGCCGCGCTTCTTGCGCTGGCTGTTCACCGCCGTGTGCAGGAACGCCATGTTGGAGACGCCGGGGATTTCCAGCGGATACTGGAAGCAGAGGAACAGGCCCTGCGCGGCGCGCTCGTCCGGTGACAGATCGAGCAGGTTCACGCCCCGGAAGATGACCTCGCCCCCGGTGATCTCGTAGCCCGGCTTTCCGGAGAGAACATAGGAGAGGGTGGACTTGCCGGCGCCGTTCGGCCCCATGATGGCGTGGACCTCACCGGGATTGATGGTGAGGTTCATCCCGTTGATGATCTTGCGCCCCCCAGCGATCTCGGCATGGAGGTCCTTGATTTCGAGAAGGGGAGCCATGGTGAAGATCCTCTGGTTATTGTTGCCCGGCGACGCGACCTGAAAAAAGGATGGAAGGCGTCAGCCGACGCTGCCTTCCAGGCTGATGGAGATAAGCTTCTGCGCCTCGACGGCGAACTCCATGGGAAGCTGCTGGAGCACATCGCGAACGAAGCCGTTCACCACGAGCGCCACGGCATCTTCCTGCGAGAGACCGCGCTGCATGCAGTAAAACAGCATGTCTTCCGAGATCTTCGAGGTCGTCGCCTCGTGCTCGAACTGCGCCGTGGGGTTCTTCGCCTCGATGTACGGCACGGTGTGCGCACCGCACAGGTCGCCAATGAGAAGCGAGTCGCAGTTCGTGAAATTTCGCGCTCCGGCCGCCTTGCGATGAGCCGACACCAGCCCGCGATAGGTGTTGTTGGACTTGCCCGCGGAGATGCCCTTGGAGATGATCCGGCTCGTGGTGTTCTTGCCGAGATGGATCATCTTGGTGCCGGAATCCACCTGCTGGCGGCCGTTGGAAATGGCGATGGAGTAGAACTCGCCGGAAGAACCTTCGCCGCGCAGCACGCAGCTCGGATACTTCCAGGTGATGGCCGAGCCGGTTTCCACCTGCGTCCAGGAAATCTTGGAATTCTTGCCGCGGCAGTCGCCGCGCTTGGTCACGAAATTGTAGATGCCGCCCTTGCCCTCGGCATCGCCGGGGTACCAGTTCTGGACGGTGGAATACTTGATCTCGGCATCATCGAGGGCGACCAGTTCCACCACGGCGGCGTGCAGCTGGTTCTCGTCGCGCATGGGCGCGGTGCAGCCTTCGAGATAGGAAACGTACGAGCCCTTGTCGGCGATGATGAGAGTGCGCTCGAACTGGCCCGTATTCTTCTCGTTGATGCGGAAGTAGGTGCTGAGCTCCATCGGGCAGCGCACGCCCGGCGGGATGTAGACGAAGGATCCGTCCGAGAACACCGCCTGGTTCAGCGTCGCGTAATAATTGTCGGTCGACGGCACCACGCTGCCCAAATACTGCTTCACCAGATCGGGATGCTCGCGCAGGGCCTCCGAGATAGGCATGAAGATCACGCCGGCGGCCTTCAGCTCCTCCTTGAAGGTGGTGGCCACCGAGACGCTGTCGAACACCGCGTCCACGGCGATCTTCGGCCGCTCGCCCTCGGGAATTTCCACGCCGGCCAGGATTTCCTGCTCGCGCAACGGGATGCCCAGCTTCTCGTAAGTCTTCAGGATTTCCGGATCGACCTCATCGAGGGACTTCGGCGCCTTGAACTTCTTCGGCTGCGAATAATAATAGAGGTCCTGATAATCGATGGGCGGGTAGCTGACGCGCGCCCACTCCGGCTCCTGCATCGTGAGCCAGCGGGCATAGGCGTCGAGGCGCCACTGCAGCATCCACTCCGGCTCTTCCTTCTTGGCCGAGATGAAGCGGATGACCTCTTCCGAAAGGCCCTTCGGCGCCTTTTCGGATTCGATCTGCGTCTCGAATCCGTATTTGTACTGGTCGACGTCGATGGAGCGAACCTGTTCGACTGTGTCCTGTACGGCCGCCATCGGGCCCTCCGTTCAACTGTCAGGCTGCGGCGCCGGGCGCCGCGCGCGGGGGTGGGGAGCGGAGCCCGAACGGCTCCGATCTCGTATCAGTGGAGGGAATACCCGCCGGGACCAGCAGGGATGGCTCCGAGCGGAGCCGATCGTGCCGACATCCCCACCGCGGCGCCGCCGGGCATCATGCCGGAACGCAGGTATTCTCCACCGGGCAAACCACGGCGCACTGGGGCTTGTCGAAATGCCCCTCGCACTCCGTGCACTTCTTGGGGTCGATCACATACATGTCCCGCTTGAGGCTGATGGCAGCATTCGGGCATTCGAACTCGCAGGCACCGCAGACGGTGCACTGGGACGCGACGATCTTGTAGGCCATGGGCTAGCTCCGCACTGTGCAGATTGGCAGGCGCAAAGCCTCTTTCAAGCACCGTGCCATCGGGCAAATGATTGATTTTTAATTGTTATTCTTTCTGTTCGAAGACCTGCCCCGCTGTCGTTCACCCGACACGGTGTCGCAAGTGCGACAGCCCGACAGCCTCGCCCGGGTTCGCCCCGCCTGATCGCCGGGGAATGGCAGCGGGCACGAAAAAGCCCTCCCCGCGGTGCGGAGAGGGCCGACGTCGGTTGAGATGCCAAAGGCCGCTGACGGCGACCCAGGCCGATCAGAAGCGCTTGATTTCGATGTCGTGCTTCTTCAGGGCGTAGCCGATCTGGCGGGGCGTGAGGCCGAGCAGACGTGCGGCCTTGGCCTGCACCCAGCCGGCGCGCTCCATGGCGTCCACCAGCCGCTCGCGCTCGGACAAGTCCTCATCCGGGATCGCGGCGCGCACCGGCACTGCCGGCGCCGGCGCAGGAACCGGAACGGTCAGCGGCGGCAGGCGCGGCACAGTGTTGGAATTGGCCGCCTCGCCGCTGATCGGGGAAAGCGGCGGCATCACCGGCAGGGGAATGTCCATCGGGCGGCGCGTCTGCGGGGCATCGGCCGGGCTGCGCCACAGGAGCGCCGACAGGCATTCGTTGTGACGGCAGGCGAAATCATCGCCGACGATGTTGCCGCCCTGCGCGAGGGTCGCCGTCCGCTGCACGCAATTCTCCAGCTCACGCACATTGCCGGGGAAGCCGCAGCCCATCAGCACGTCCATGGCGTCCTGATTGAAGTGCAGGTCGCGGCCGTTCTCGCGATTGAAGCGGTCGAGGAACTCGTTGGCCAGGAGCGGGATGTCGCCGCGCCGGTCGCGCAAAGAGGGCACGATCACGGGGATGACGCTGATGCGGTAGTATAGATCGGCGCGGAACTCGTTCTTCGCCACCGCCTCTTCGAGGTTCTTGTTGGTGGCGGCGACGACGCGCACATTCACCTTCAGGGTGTGGCTGCCGCCGACCCGCTCGAATTCCTGCTCCTGCAGCACACGCAGCAGCTTCGCCTGGAAGGCGGGGGAAATCTCGCCGATCTCGTCGAGGAAGAGCGTGCCCTTATCAGCCAGCTCGAAGCGGCCCTTGCGGGCGCCCACCGCACCGGTGAAGGCGCCCTTCTCATGGCCGAACAGCTCGGATTCCAGAACGGATTCGGGCAGCGCGGCGCAGTTCAGCTTGATGAAGGGTCCCTTGGCGCGGGGCGAAAGCTCATGGATCGCCTTGGCGATCAGTTCCTTGCCGGTACCCGATTCGCCGCGCAGCAGCACCGGCGAATGGGACTTGGCGACGATCATGATCTTGTCGAGCAGGCCGCGGATCTCGCGGCTGTCGCCGATGATGCCATCCACATAGACGCGCTTGCGCTCGCGGCCGGCGCTCGACGGCTTCAGCTCAGACAATTCCTTCTGCAGGCGGCCGCTTTCCGCCATCAGCCGCTCGCGGTCACGCGAGACGACGCGATGAAGCTGGACCGTCTGGCCGATGAGGTTCGCCACCATGGTGAGGAAACGCACATCCGAATCGAGCCGGAAGACGGAGCGGCCGTCCCACACGCGGTCGATGGTCAGCGTTCCGATCACCCGGGAAGCGACGCGGATCGGCACGCCGATGAAGGACACGCGGGTGTCCTCGCTGGCGCCGAGCGCCTGCGCGTCGGCCTCGCTGAAGGCCGGGTGGGAGGCGACGTTCTCGGCAATCAGCGGCACGGCGGTCGCGATCACCTGACCGATGGCCTTTTCTGGCAGACGCGCGCGATAACGCGCATCGGTGCCTTCGTTCCAACCGCCGCCGACCGTGATGTCGGGAATGCCGTCATCTTCCAGCAGCGAAATCACGCCATGGCGCATCTGCATGAAGGACGACAGAAGATTAACAACGCTGGAAAGCGTGGTCTCGAGGCGATTCGGGGCCGTCAGAATCTTCGAGATCTCGTAGATCCCGGTCAGAGCCACGTCGCTCAGTGAAACGAGGGGCACATGAGATCGAGGCTGCTCGCGCTCGATTTGCAACGCTTCCTGATGAACCATGGTGCTCTCTCCATCACCCCAGGCACCGTCCCCACCCATTTTGTATGATTAGCGACACTTTGATTTAGTTTCATTCGCATGTCGTGCCCAAGGTGAGGGCAAGATTTGATGCTTGTTTGGGCACGCCCCTGGCAATTGTCGCATTTGCTGCGACAACTTGGCCATTTCCGGCGTCCGCTTCGCCTTGGATTGTCTGAGAAGGGACGAATTGGCCACGTCGCCGGCAAAAAGATTTCGCGGCGCGAAATCATGCCGCCTCTACTTGCCGCAACTTTCCGCAGACTGCCTTTCGCAGTGCAGCGTGACCTGCCACCCACGGCCCGCCACCGCGCTCACGCCTGCGCGATCGGCGCCCCTGTAAACAGGGCAAGGCGGGCGGCGGCGGTGTCCGGGCGCTCGGCCCGCAAAAGGTCGGTCATCTCCGGCGCGGCCAGGGGCCGGAAAAAGAGGAAGCCCTGCGCCAGCTCGCAGCCGTTGTCGCGCAGGAAGCGGGCTTGGCCGGCAGTCTCGAGGCCTTCGGCCACCACCCGCATGCCGAGTTTGCGGCCCAGCTCGATCACCGCACAGACGATGGCGGTGTCGAAGGCGTCGCGCTCGATGTCCTTCACAAAGCTCTGGTCGATCTTGATGGTGTCGATGGGCAATTGCTTGAGATGGATGAGGCCGGCGTAGCCGGTGCCGAAATCATCGAGCGCGACGCGCACGCCGGCGCGGTTCAGTTCGTCCAGGATCGGCGCCACGTGGTCGGAGCTGCGCCCGAGGAAGACGGTTTCGGTGATCTCCACGTCGAAATGCGACGGCTCGACGCCCGCGGCATGGAACTGGCGCAACAGGGTGGGCGCGAGGTCGCGGTTGGTGAACTGGGCGGGCGCGAGGTTGATGGCGACACGCCCGCAGTCGTAGCCAAGCTCGATCCAACCGCGCACGTCGCTCGCCACCCGGCGCACCATGCGCTCGCCGATCAGCACCGCGAGTTCGGGGTCCGACAGCGCCGCCTCGAAGGCGGAGGGCGAGAGGATGCTGTGCGGCGAGCGCCGCCAGCGCACCAGCGCCTCCACCCCGGCGAGGCGCCCCGTGGTGAGCGAAACCTTGGGCTGGTAGTAGGGCACGATCTCGTCGTCGGCGAGGGCGCCGATCATGGCCCGGTTCAGCGCCACCCGTTCCAGCACGGCCTGGCGCATGGCCGGGGCATAGACGACCACGCGGTTGCGCCCCTGCTGCTTGGCGGCATAGAGCGCGAGGTCGGCGTCCTTCATCAGCTCGCCGTAGCTACAATCATGCTCGGGACAGGCGGCGATGCCGATGCTCGCCCGCGTGGAGAAATGCCGGCCCGCATGCAGCAGCGGCCGGCGCAGCTCGGCGAGGACGCTCTGGGCAAGGCGGCGGCCGAGCCCGACCGGGTCCGGCCCCTCGACGGCGCAGACGAACTCGTCGCCCCCGAGCCGCGCGATCAGCGCCGGCTGGTCGATGAGGGCGTCGAGCCGGTGCGCCGTCTCCATGAGCACGGCGTCGCCCGCATCGTGGCCGAGGGTGTCGTTGACGTCCTTGAGCCCGTCGAGGTCCATGAGCAGCACGCAGATGCCCTGCCCCGGCTTGCGGCGGGCGAGCGCGGCCTCCAGTCCCTCGTGGAAGGCGGCACGGTTGGGCAGGCCGGTCAGGGCATCGTGGCTTGCCGCATAGCGCGCCTGGCGTTCTGCGGCGCGGCGGTCGGTGACGTCCACCAGGGCCGCGACGAGATTGGGCGAGGGGCCGGAGGGTGTCACCGCGGCGGCCAGCACGACCTGCCGCTCCTCCCCGTCGGCGAGCGTCACCGTGGTTTCAAACTCGGTGGCGATGCCGTCGCGGCGCAGGCGATCGCGAAGGGCGTGGGCATCCTTGCCCCCGAGCGCGGCGTCGCACAGGCCACCACCGTCGGGCAGGTCGAGCGTCCCGCCGTAGAAGCGGCGCGCGGCCTCGTTGGACTTGATGTGCCGGCCGTCGTCCAATCGCGCGACGACCAGCGGAATCGGCACCGCCTGGAACGTGTTCTCCAGGATGTCCTCGCTGGCCCGGAGTTTCTCGTTGGCCTCGCGCTCGGCACGCACCACCGACCAGAAGCGCCGCTCCGTCCGGTTGGCGCGGGCCGCGATGAGAGCCAGCATGGTGTTGAGCACCGCCACCGCGAGGGCGAGGCCCACCCCCATCTGCCAGCCCGTCGAACGGTCGAGATAGCCGAAGAGCAGCAGGGCACTGGCCCCGAACCCGCCGGACACAAGCCAGCCGAACGGGATGGGCACCGCCAGGTAGAAGACCGTTGGCAGCAGCATCACCACGAACAGGGCAAGGTCGCTGTGCGAACTCACCAGCACCGCAATGGCTGCCGATATGCCCCAGAGCCAGACGAGGTAGATGGCGGTCATTCGCCCCGGCGTCGTGGCAATCTGCACCGCCACCAGGCAGAGCAGCGACAACGCGACGACCGCGAAACGCGCGCTGACCGCCACCACGAAATGCGCGGTTCCGGCGAAACGCCAGTCGCTCATCAGGAACAAGGCATTGAGGATGACCGAGGCGGCGAACAGGAAACGCCCGTGGCGCCGCGCCTCTTCGAGGCAGGCGACCCTAAATTGCTGCTCCACGGCCCCGTCGACGAACTCGCCGCCGAATGCGCGAAGACGAACGTCTTCCGCGCCTCCAGCCCCGTCCGAGTTTCCGACCTGGCCCGTGATACCTCTCATGTGGCGGATTCTAATGGCCAGTTCCGCGCGGCGCCAGCACGCGGCACGGGCGGACGGGGCGTAATCGTACCGCCGGCCACGATTTTCTTCGCACGTTCTTTACAGCCCCATGGCTCGACAGGCCGCAGGCGCTGGAAATGTAATTTCGGGTAGCGATACACCCGAAAACTACTCTGGGCTGCAGAATTGCGATTCGCACCCCCGTCTCGCTCCCGATCCCGCTCGCGGGCCGGGCGCGTTGCATGGCGGCCACGGCGTGCTGTACTGCGACAGGACGACGCCAATGGAGCCGCAGATGCTGAAGGACAAGCGCATCCTCCTCCTCATCGGAGGGGGCATTGCCGCATACAAGTGCCTCGATCTGGCGCGCCGCCTGAAGGAGCGCGGCGCTACGGTCCGCGCCATCATGACCGAGGCGGCCGGGCGATTCGTGACGCCGCTTTCGGTGGGCGCGATCACCGGCGAGCGTGTGTTCACCGACCTGTTCGATCTCACCGCCGAGCATGACATCGGCCACATCCGCCTCTCGCGCGAGGCGGACCTTCTCGTGGTGGCGCCGGCCACCGCCGACCTGCTCGCCCGCATGGCGCACGGCCTTGCCGACGACCTCGCCACCACCTGCCTTCTCGCCACCGACAAGCCGGTGCTCGTGGCCCCGGCCATGAATCCGCGCATGTGGGCGCATCCCGCCACACGCCGGAACGTGGCCCAGTTAAGGGCCGACGGCATCACGGTGGTGGGCCCCAATTCGGGCGCCATGGCCGAGCGCGGCGAGTTCGGGGAGGGCCGCATGGCGGAGCCGATGGAGATCCTCGCCGCCATCGAGGCGCATTTCGGCGAAGGCGCGTCCCGGCGGCTCGCCGGCCGCCGGATCCTCGTCACCTCGGGTCCGACCCATGAGCCCATCGACCCGGTGCGCTATATCGCCAACCGCTCCTCCGGAAAGCAGGGCCATGCGATCGCCGCCGCGGCCCGCGCCGCCGGAGCCGAGGTCGTGCTGGTCTCCGGCCCGGCCGAAGTTCCGGACCCCACGGGCGTGCGGGTGATCCACGTGGAGAGCGCCCGCGACATGCTGGCGGCGGTGGAAGAGAATCTGCCCGTGGACGCCGCCGTCTTCGCCGCGGCAGTCGCCGACTGGCGGGTGGCCGACGCTTCGGAGCAGAAGATCAAGAAGGACGGTGGCGGCGCGCCCACCCTGACGCTGGTGGAGAATCCCGACATTCTCGCCTCGGTCTCGCGCCACCACACCCTGCGCCCGCGCCTGGTGGTCGGTTTCGCGGCGGAGACTGAACAAGTGGTGGCGCATGCGCGGGACAAGCGCCTGCGCAAGGGCTGCGACTGGATCGTCGCCAATGACGTGTCCCCCGCCACCGGCATCATGGGCGGCGACAGCAACACCGTGCACCTCGTCACCGCCGCCGGCGTGGAGGATTGGCCCTCGGCCACCAAGGCCGAGGTCGCCCGCCACCTCGTCACCCGCATCGCCGATGAACTCTCGGGAACCCATCCGTGACACCGCCCCCTGTGAAGATCCAGCGCCTGCCCCATGCCGCCGGCCTGCCGTTGCCCGCCTACGCGACCCCCGGCGCCGCCGGCATGGACCTCGCCTGCGCCCTGCCGGCCGACGCGCCGCTTCTGCTGGCGCCGGGTGACCGCTCCGCCATCCCCACCGGCTTCGCCATCGCCTTGCCGGACGGCTACGAGGCGCAGGTGCGGCCGCGCTCGGGCCTCGCCAAGAACCACGGTGTTACGGTGTTGAATGCACCGGGCACCGTGGATTGCGATTACCGGGGAGAGATCGCCGTCCTGCTCGTCAACCATGGGCGTGACAGCGTGGAAATCAGCCGGGGCATGCGGATCGCGCAGATCGTGGTGGCGCCCGTGGTTCAAATAATGCTGGAAGAAATCGGAGAATTGAGCCAAACTGCACGCGGTTCCGGTGGTTTTGGATCAACAGGCCTCGGTTCCACGTGATTTAGCCGTCGGTGGACGGCAGGGAGCAACCTCGCCCTTCGAGAAGCCCGTCCTTAAAGGAAGCCGTTCCTCCGATGCCGCGCCTTTCCGACAAGAGCCTCCTCGCCATCGCCGCCGTGGTGGATGTGGCCGTCCACGCCCGCGGCGCGCCGGTTGCCGCCAAGGCCCTGGCCGCCCGCCACGGACTTCCCCCCCGCCGGCTGGAGCCGGTGCTGCAGGCCCTCGTCCATGCCGGCGTCCTGAAGGGCGTGCGCGGCCCGCGCGGCGGCTACGAGCTGGCGCGGGAACGCCGCCGGGTGTCCGTGGCCGAGATCGTGCGGGTGGTCGAGGGCGCCGAGGAGGAGAAGGAGATCATCCTGCCGCCGCTGGTGACGGAAGTGGTGCAGCCGGCCGTGGCCGCGGCCGAGGACACGTTCGACACCGCCCTTGATGGCGTGACGCTGGAAGACCTCTGCCGCGCCGCCGACGACAAGGGCCACGGCTCCGAGCATGAGAGGATCGACTTCGCCATCTGAGACCGGCCTCCGGCCGGACCGCCGATCCGGGATCGACCCGGAGGCAGAAAAGAGGTCTATTTCAGCGCGCGAGAGTTCCCCTTCGGGGAAGAGCGCTCCCCGCCTTCGAGGATCATCCCCGACCAAGCTGCCCGAAGCTGCACCGGCGCACCCGGACCCCACGGCCCGCCCGCAGCACACGAGACGAGACAAGAAGGAGATCGCCCATGGCACAACCTGCCGCCAAGATCGTGTCCTCCGCCCCCCTCGTGGGCCGGGGTCGGGTCTATGATTCCATCACCGAGACCATCGGCAACACGCCGCTGGTGCGGCTCAAGCGGCTGCCCGAACTGCGCGGAGCCAAGGCGGACATCCTCGCCAAGCTCGAATTCTTCAATCCCATCAACAGCGTGAAGGACCGCATCGGCGTCGCCATGATCGACGCGATGGAACAGGCCGGCGTGCTCGATGCCGACACGGTTCTCGTGGAGCCGACCTCGGGCAACACCGGCATCGCCCTTGCCTTCGTCGCGGCCGCCCGGGGCTACCGGCTCATCCTGGTCATGCCCGAGAGCATGTCCATTGAGCGCCGCAAGATGCTCACCCTGCTCGGCGCCGAGCTGGTGCTGACCCCCGCCAACCTCGGCATGAAGGGCGCCGTGGCGCGCGCCGAGCAGATCATCGCCGAAACGCCGAAGGCGGTGATGCCCCAGCAGTTCAAGAACAAGGCAAACCCCGAGGTGCACCGTCGCACCACGGCCGAGGAGATCTGGAACGACACCAACGGCAAGGTGGACGCCGTGGTGGCCGGCGTCGGCACCGGCGGCACCATCACCGGCATCGGCCAGGTGCTGAAGCCCCGCAAGGCCTCGCTCAAGATGATCGCGGTGGAGCCGGAGGATTCCCCGGTGCTCTCCGGCGGCCCTCCCGGCCCCCACAAGATCCAGGGCATCGGCGCCGGCTTCGTGCCGGAGGTGCTCGACCGCTCGATCATCGACGAGGTGGTGACGGTGGGCAACCAGACCGCCTTCGACACCGCCCGTGCCCTCGCCCGCTACGAAGGCATTCCCGGCGGCATCTCCTCCGGCGCCGCCGTGGCGGCCGCGCTGGAACTGGCGGCGCGGGACGACATGGCCGGCAAGACCATCGTCGCCATCGTCCCCTCCTTCGCCGAGCGCTACCTCTCCACCGCGCTGTTCGAAGGCCTCTGAGCCTCTGCCCGCGCCCCGGCACCGGCCGGGGTGCGGGCGAAATCTGCTTTCTGCCCAAGCCGCTGGAGCCGCAGCAGCGCGGCATGGCGCGCCGGGTCATAGCCGGCGCCACCGGCCCGCGCCGCCTTTCGGGCATGACGCAGGGCGCGGGCGATGCCCGCCGGCCCCTCGCAGAACACCTCCAGCCCCCGCATCAACCGCCCCACCTGCGCATCGGCCGCCTCCGCCGCGAAGGCGTGCGCCCGCCTGTCCTTCCCATTTCGACCAGCCATGCCGGTTCCTCCAGATCCCGGCCGATGCTGGAGCGGCGCGGGCGATAGGAGGATAAATTCCTATTTCGCGAGCTTGAGCATGCCGCGCGACTGGCGGCGTAGTTGTCTGTTTTTATTCAGTTTTCCGTCGATACGATACAAACGGGGGTTGCACGTTCTATCCGCCTCCTCTTGCAAGAGCGGATGATTGATGTAGGAATTTTTACCTACAGTGAGCGTTCCCCATGAGCCCCTTGCCCGCCGCCGCCCCCTCGGTCTCCCGCCCTTCCGCCTCTGTCCGCGCCCCGCGCGGGTATCCCCGGCCCGGGCTGAAACCCTGCTGCCATCTGGCCGTCGCGATGGCTGCGGCCGATGCGGGAATGACGGTAGAAGCCCTGCTGGCGCACAAACGCTCGACCGCACCCGTCGCCCTCGCGCGGCAGCTCGCCATGTATCTCGCCCACGTGGGGCTGGGGCTGCCGCAGGCGGCGGTGGCGGCGGCCTTCGGCCGGGATCGTTCGACGGTCGCCCACGCCTGCCGGCGGATCGAGGAATTGCGGGATGCCGCGGCCTTCGACCAGAAGGTCGGCCGGCTGGAATCCTGTCTGCGCTGGGCGGCGGAGGCGTGACATGGCAACGACCGGACCGGCACATCAATCGCCTGTAAAATCAATACCTTCTAGCCGAGGGCAGCGGCGGTCGGCTGGAAGGCCGGCGGCGGACGCGCCGGGCTTCAATCCGGCGGAAAGCCCCCTTGCGTGGCTGGCGCGGCGGCACGGCAAGGACGGCCGCGCCATGGTGGACGCGGCGCAATTGCAGGCGGGGGAACGGCTGAGGGCTGATTTCACCCGGGCCAATCTGACACCCCGCGTCACCAGCCGCTGGAGCGAGGTGTCGGGGGCCGGCACGCCGGAAGCCTTCACGGACATGGTGCTGGCGGCCAAGCTCCGGGTCACCCGCGCGCTCACGGCGGTGGGGCCGGAATTGTCCGGCGTTCTGCTGGACGTCTGCTGCTTTCTCAAGGGGTTGGAGACGGTGGAGCGGGAGCGGGGATGGCCGGCACGCACCGCCAAGGTGGTGCTCTGCCTCGCCCTCGACCGCCTCGCCGCCCACTATGGTCTCTCGGCCACAGCGACCGGACGCGACCGCGCGCCGACCCGTGCCTGGCAGGCGCCCAAGGTAGCGGAAGCCGAAACGCAGTCAGGACAATGACTTGGCCGTGTCGGAGATGATCTGGAAGGCGGCGTCCACGTCGCCTTCCGTCGTCTCCATCGCCCCCGCCTGGAAGCGGATGGCCAGATGCCCGTCGATCCGGGTGGGGGTGAGATAGAGGGTGCCGCCGTCGTTGATGGCGGTCAGCATCGCCAGCATGTGGGCGTCGAGATCGCGCCCGTCGCCGGGGTCGTGGCGGAAGGTGAAGAGGGAGAGCACCGGCGTGCTCGCCAGCGAGAAGCCGGGCTCCTGCGCGAGCCGAACTGCGAGCCCCTGCGACCAGCGCACATGGTTGCGCATCATCTCCCGAAGCCCGTTAAGTCCATGCGCACGCAGGACAAACCAGAGCTTCAGCGCGCGGAAGCGGCGGCCGAGCTGGACCGTCCATTCGCTGTAATTGGTGATGTCGTCGTGGCCGTGGGTCTTCAGGTACTCCGGCTGGATGGACAGGGTGCGCAGGTGGTCGTCCACGCTCCTGATGTAATGGGCGGAGCAATCGAACTGCACCCCCAGCCATTTGTGCGGATTGAGCACGATGCTGTCCGCCGCCTCCACCCCCGCCCACAGATCCCGGAACTCCGGGCAGATCATCGCGGTCCCCGCCCATGCGGCATCGACATGGACAAACAGGCCATGCCGGTGCGCGATTCGGGTGAGTTCAGGTGCCGAATCCATGGCGCCGGTGCCGGTTCCACCGATGCACAGCACGAGTCCGGCCGGCCGGTGCCCGGCGGCGCGGTCGGCGGCGATGGCGGCCTCCAGAGCGGCCGGGTCCATCCCCCGCAGCGGCCCGGTCGTCGGTATCCGGATGAGGTTGTCGTGGCCGATGCCCGACACCCACGCCGCCCGGTCGATGGAGGTATGGACTTCCGCTGAGGCATAGACGCGCAGCCGCTCCCGGCCCGACAGGCCGGTGGCGTTGCCGGTGAAGCCGAGGGCCCGCTCCCGCATGGTGAGGAAGGCGCAAAGGGTCGCGGAGGAAGCCGAATCCTGGATCACCCCGGTGAAATCCGCCGGCAGGCCCACCGCCTGACGCAGCCAGTCCAGCGCCACGCCTTCCAGCTCGGTGGCGGCGGGGGAGGTCTGCCAGAGCAGGCACTGCGCGCCCATGGCCGAGGAGAGCATCTCCGCGATCACGCTGGCGGGGCTGGCGTTTGCGGGGAAGTAGGCGAAGAAGCGCGGGTGCTGCCAATGGGTCATGCCGGGCACGATGATGCGGCGGAAATCGGCGAACAGCGCATCCATAGGCTCTGCCTCTTCCGGCGGGCTTTCCGGAAGCTGGGCCGCGATCTCGCCGGGCTTCGTGCGGGCGCGCACGGGCTGATCCCGCAGCGTCTCGCGATAGTCCGCCGCGAAGGTCGCCGCCTCGTGCGCCCAGTGGCGGAAGGTGTCCCCGTCCATCTTCGGTCCTCGTCACTACCCGAGGGGGGACATAGCCGACTTCACCGCGGTGGCAAACGCGACAGCTTGAGCGGGACGGCTTGCCCTCCCGGCTTCGTGTCCGGTAGCAGCCCTTCTCCATGCTAGTGTCTCTAGGGAAAGGGCTTTCCCCGGAGGCTCCGCCGCACTAAGACGGCGCGAACGCTCCGGACGCAGGCGGCCGCCCCGCCGACGCGGAGCCCGCGAAGACCACAGAGACGACCCAAGACGCGCCCGAAAGACGCAGAGACGCGTACCAAGGTGCGACGCAAGAACGAGGCCCGCGAGGATATGCCCCAATACCGCTCCCGCACGTCCACCCACGGCCGCAACATGGCCGGCGCCCGTGGCCTGTGGCGCGCCACCGGCATGAAGGACGGCGATTTCGGCAAGCCGATCATCGCGGTGGTGAACTCCTTCACCCAGTTCGTGCCCGGCCACGTCCACCTGAAGGACCTCGGCCAGCTGGTGGCGCGCGAAATCGAGAAGGCCGGCGGCGTCGCCAAGGAGTTCAACACCATCGCGGTGGATGACGGCATCGCCATGGGCCATGACGGGATGCTCTATTCGCTCCCGTCGCGCGAGATCATCGCCGACAGCGTGGAGTACATGGTCAACGCGCACTGCGCCGACGCCATGGTCTGCATCTCCAATTGCGACAAGATCACCCCCGGCATGCTGATGGCCGCCATGCGCCTCAACATCCCGGCCGTGTTCGTCTCCGGCGGCCCCATGGAGGCCGGCAAGGTGCTGCTCTCCACCGGCGAGCGGAAGGTGGACCTCATCGACGCCATGATCTCGGCCGCCGACGACAAGGTGTCGGACGCCGACGTGACTGTCATGGAGCGCTCCGCCTGCCCCACCTGCGGCTCCTGCTCCGGCATGTTCACCGCCAATTCCATGAACTGCCTCACCGAGGCGCTGGGCCTCGCGCTGCCGGGCAATGGCTCGGTGCTCGCCACCCACGCCGACCGCGAGCGGCTGTTCGTGGAGGCCGGCCACCTCATCGTCGACCTCGCCCGCCGCTATTACGAGCAGGACGACGCCGGCGTGCTGCCGCGTGCGGTGGCCTCGTTCAAGGCGTTCGAGAACGCCATGACGCTGGACATCTCCATGGGCGGCTCCACCAACACGGTGCTGCACCTGCTGGCCGCCGCCAACGAGGGCGAAGTGCCCTTCACCATGGCCGACATCGACCGTCTGTCGCGCAAGGTGCCGGTGCTGTGCAAGGTCGCGCCGGCGGTGGCCAACATCCACATGGAGGATGTGCATCGCGCCGGTGGCATCATGGCCATCCTCGGCGAGCTGGACCGCGGCGGCCTCATCCACACCGACCTGCCCACCGTCCACGCGCCGACCATGGCTGACGCGCTGGACCGCTGGGACGTGAAGCGCACCAAGAGCGAGAGCGTCGCCACCTTCTACCGCGCCGCCCCCGGCGGCGTGCCCACCCAGGTGGCGTTCAGCCAGTCCCGCCGCTACGACGACCTCGACCTCGACCGCGAAGCCGGCGTCATCCGCGACGTGGAGCACGCCTATTCCAAGGACGGCGGCCTCGCCGTGCTCTACGGCAACATCGCGCTGGACGGCTGCATCGTGAAGACGGCGGGCGTGGACGCCTCCAACCTCACCTTCACCGGCAAGGCCCGCATCTTCGAGAGCCAGGACGCGGCGGTGGAGGCCATCCTCTCCACCGGGCGCATCCAGCCCGGCGACGTGGTGCTGATCCGCTATGAGGGGCCGCGCGGCGGGCCGGGCATGCAGGAGATGCTCTACCCGACCTCCTATTTGAAGTCGAAGGGCCTCGGGAAGCTCTGCGCCCTCGTCACCGACGGGCGCTTCTCGGGCGGCTCCTCGGGCCTGTCCATCGGCCACGTCTCGCCGGAAGCGGCGGAAGGTGGCGCCATCGGCCTCGTGGACGAGGGCGACACCATCGAGATCGACATCCCGAACCGCATCATCCGCGTGGCGGTGTCGGACGAGGTGCTGGCCGAGCGCCGCGCGAAGATGGAAGCCAAGGGCGCCGCCGCCTGGAAGCCGGAGAACCGCAAGCGCGTCGTCTCCCAGGCCCTCCAGGCCTACGCCGCGCTCACCACCTCCGCCGCCCGCGGCGCGGTGCGCGACGTGAACAGCATCCGGCGCTGAGCGTTCGTCGCAAGCGCCTCGCGCCAACCTCGCGCGCAACCGCCGTCGCCCTCCAGCTCGACCGGAGGGCCCATCCAACGGCTGCGACCCAACCTTGGAACGCGGGCGCAAACATCGCCATGGCTCCTCCGGTCAGGCCGGAGGACAACAACGGCCGTCTCACCGGCAGGTGAGGCGGCCGTTGTCGTTGGCGATGTCGCGGCCGGGGCTGCACCAGGAGACGGCGGTGGTGGCTTCCGACCAGCGGCCGTTGCGGTCCTGGCAGGAGGCCTTCAGCCATCCGGCCACCACGCGGATCTCGCGGCAGCTCGCCATGTAGGAGCCGGGCGGGGGACGGTCGCTGAAGCCCGACGAGCCGCCGCGCGAGCAGCGCAGGTCGCTGTTGTCGTTATAGATGTCCGCCCCCTGGAGGCACTGGGAGAGCTGGAGCGGCACCGAAGTGCGGAAGGTGCCGCCGCGGTCCTGGCACATGGCGCGCAGGAAGCCGCCGCTCACGCTCACGTCCCGGCAGGTGGAGCGATAGGAGCCGTAGGGCACCGGCGCGGTGTTCCAGCCGGAGCCGGACGACGCGGTGGAGGAGGCGCAGCGCAGGATGCCGTCATCGTTCACCACCTCCCGATTGCTGCACCAGGAGAGATAGAGCGAGGAGGCGAGCCACGCACCACGGCGGCTGAGGCAGGTGCCGCGCAGGGTGCCGGACTCCAGCGACACGTCCCGGCAGGTCTCTTGGTAGGAGCCGGGCGGGGGATAGTCGCCGGCGTGCTGGGAGGTGAAGGAGCGGCAGGCGAGCCGGCCTTCCACATTGGAAATGTCGGTGCCGAGCGGGCAGCCGGTGAGGGAGAGCCCGGTTTCGCGCCAGTTGCCCCAGCCGTCGCGGCAGGTGGCGGAGAGCCAGCTGCCTTCCAGCCTCAGGTCGCGGCAGGAAGAGGTGTAGGAGCCGGCCGGCGGGCGCTGCACCACCGGCGGCGGGGCCACCGGCTGGGGCCGCGGCGGCGGCGAGGGGGCGAGCGTGCCGTAGAGCGATCCCGGCGCGGGCATGTCTTTGCAGATGAGCTGGCCGTTGCGGTTGGCGATGTCGCCGTCGCAGGAGGGGAAGTCGTCGAGGCGCGAGACCACCCATTCCCCCGCGCGGGTGGCGCAGAAGGCGGCGAGGTCGCGCCCCCAGCGGACCTGCACCTGACGGCAGCTCTCCAGATAGCTGCCCTGCGGCACGCCTTGCTGCGCCGTCGCCGGGGCCGCGGTGAAGGTGGCGGCCAGGGCGATCACGCCGGCGAGGCCCCTGAACGCTGCACGGAACGTCATGCCGGAGCCTCCCGAATCGGCATCGAAGTACCACAGGAGGCATAGCAGGAATCGACGAGACTTTCCGCAACGGCACAAAAGAAAAGGGGCGCCGCAGCGCCCCTTCCCCGTTCAGGCCATTCCCCTCAGAAGCAGGCGAGATTGCCGTTCTGGTTGGAGATGTCGCGGTAGTTGCGGCAATTGTTCATGTTGAGCGCGGTGGGATTCCACGAGCCGTTCACGCGCTGGCACTGGGCGCGCAGCACGCCGCCGAGGCCCATGGTGATGCCCCGGCAGGTGCGCATGTAGGAGCCCGGAGGCGGCTGAAGCTGCTGGCGGGTGCGGCACCACAGCTGGCCGTTCTGGTTGGAGATGTCGGTTCCCGGCTGGCAGGTCAGCGTGTTCAGCACGGAGGGCTGGAAGTTGCCGGCGCGGGTGCGGCAGAAGGCGCTCAGCACGCCGTTGCGGAACTCCACGCGGTCGCAGCTCTGGCGATAGGAGCCGGGCGGGCCGAAGCCGGGGTTCGGCGGGATGGGACCGGGGCCGGGACCGGGACCGGGTCGGCGCTGGCACCACAGCTGGCCGTCCTGGTTGGAAATGTCGCCCCGGCAGGACGGGAAATCGTTGAGCCGCGTCACCACCCACTGGCCGTTGCGGGTGGCGCAGAAGGCGGCGAGGTTGACGCCTTCGCGCACCTGCGCGTCACGGCAGGACCGCAGATAGCTGCCGGGCGGCACCGACCGCGCCTCGGCCGCCGTACCGGCCATCAGGCCGAGCGCCAGAATGAGGCCCGCAAGGCGCAGGCCTGTCGCCAAAAACGAACGCATGTTCTCCCCCCAGGCTTTCGTTACGTCGAAACCGCGCAGCTTCTAGCACGGCGCAGGTCCGGGCGCAGCATCGACACGGGCCGGCCGCTTCGCTAAAAGCCGAGGTCGAACAAGGCAAAAGACATCCGATGACCATCCGCCTCCACCGCGGCGACCTGCCCGCGGACTTCGTGGCCTCCCCCGTCGTGGCCATCGACACCGAGACCATGGGCCTCGACCCGTTCCGCGACCGGCTCTGCCTGGTGCAGCTTTCCAACGGCGACGGCAGTGCCGATCTCGTGCAGATCCCGCAGGGCGCCGGCCCCGGCAGCGCGCCCAATCTGGTGCGGCTGCTGACCGATCCGAACGTGACCAAGCTGTTCCACTTCGGCCGCTTCGACATCGCCGTGCTCCAGCACACCTTCAAGGTGATGCCGCAGCCGGTGTGGTGCTCCAAGATCGCCTCCCGGCTGGTGCGCACCTATACCGACCGCCACGGGCTGAAGGACCTGCTGCGGGAACTGCTCAACGTGGACATCTCCAAGCAGCAGCAAAGCTCGGACTGGGGCGCCGCCGACCTCTCCGACGCCCAGCTGTCCTATGCCGCGTCCGACGTGCTGCATCTGCACGCGGTGAAGGCCAAGCTGGAGGACATGCTGGCGCGCGAGGGGCGCACCGGGCTCGCCGCCGCCTGCTTCGCCTTCCTGCCGGCCCGCGCCGCCCTCGACCTCTCCGGCTGGGCGGAAGAGGACATCTTCGCTCATTCGTGACCCGCACACGCCGATAAAGGCGTTGCAACCCAGAGGCTTGGGCACGGCCCTTGCCTCGGCGCGCCATTTCGGACACCTTGTGCCCCGCGCGTGGGGCGACGCGCCGGACGCCAGCTTCAGGGGGCGTGCAGCCGACGAGAGGCGCCAGCGGGGCAGGCCCGCCGCCGGAACAGGGCCATGAACCGACACGTGCCGCCACACGATTTCGATGCGCGGGAGGCCGAGGCCTTCACCCCGCCGCCCCCGCCGGACTTCACCAAGGCGCGGCGGCACAGCGCCCGCGTGCGCTGGATCAAGCGGCTGGTGCCGCTCGCCATCATTCTGGCGATTGTCGGCATCGGCACGGTCTCGATCCTGTCCCGGCTCAAGCTGACCATCGACCTGCCGTTCGACATCGGCCACCTCACCCTGTCCGGCTCGCGCCTGACCATGGAGCTGCCCAAGCTCTCCGGCTTCACCGACGACAACCGCGGCTATCGCATCACCGCCAAGACGGCCGTGCAGGATCTCACCCGGCCGGACGTGATCGAGCTTTCCGACATCGAGGCCCGCCTCGAACTCGCCGACAAGGGCTGGGCCAGCGTCAACGCCAAGACCGGCAGCTTCGACACCAAGAAGCAGTTCATCACGCTCGGCGACGGCGTGGACCTCGCCATGAACGGCGGCTACGGCGGCAAGCTCGAAGACGCCGAGGTGGACATCAAGGGCGGCACCATCGCCACCGCCCATCCGGTGGTGTTCACCTATCTCGACGGCAAGCTCGTGGCCGACCGGCTCGACGTGACCGACCGCGGCGCGCGGGCGCTGTTCCAGGGCCACGTGCAGCTCGATTTCCGCCTGAACAACCTGCCCGGCCAGAAGCCGGACGGCGCCAGTGCGGGCGCCAGCCCGGCCGGTGCCGCGCCCGCCGCCCCCGCGACGACCGCCCCGGCCCGCGCGGCCGATGCGACGCCGGTTGCGGCCCCCACCGCGCCCCCTGCCCCGGCGGCCACCGGAACCGTTACGGTCCCGCCCTCTCCCGCGGCCCCGGCGCTGGCGCCGGCGCCCCTTCCCCCGCGACGCCCGGTCCCTGCTCAATGATGTGTCATGCGACGGCCCTCCTGGGCCGCCTCCCGGTTTCGAGCCTCGCCTTGGCGCTGGCCGCCTTCCTCGTCGCCGGACCGGCGGCGGCGCAGGCCCCCAGCTCCAACGTGCCCAACGCGCTGCAGGGCTTCGCCCGCAACCGCGACCAGCCGGTGCGCATCAATGCCGACGGGCTGGAGGTGCGCGACAAGGACAAGGTCGCCGTCTTCTCCGGCAACGTGCTCGTGACGCAGGGTGACACCACGCTGCGCTCCAAGGACCTGCTCGTCTATTACGAGGGCTCCATGAGCGGGCAGGCCGGCGGCACCCCCCAGACCGGCACCGATCCGGCGCAAAAGGGCCAGATCAAGAAGCTGGAGGCCACCGGCGGCGTGGTGGTGAAGACCAAGGAACAGACCGCCACCGGCGACACCGGCGTCTTCGACATGAAGACCAACACCGTCACCATGGTCGGCAAGCCCGTGGTCCTGACCCAGGGCCCCAATGTCATCCGCGGCCAGAAGCTGGTGGTGGACCTCGTGAGCGGCGTCTCGAAGTTCGAGGGAGGCCGGGTGGAGAGCCTCATCGTTCCCGGCAGCTTCAAGGACATGGAGAAGCCCAAGCCCGACCAGGGCGGACAGCAGCCCCCCAAGCGCTGAGCCATCGAGGCAGCGGCTCCGGCACGTGTCGTGCCGCTGTCAAGTAAAATTATTCCCCTTTTGTTTCAACCGGCTAATCCAGCTTTCGCAGAACCGGCAAACGCTCACGCCTGAAATCGGCCCGCCTCTTGCATGGAGGCGTTGCATCCCCGACTGGGACGTTCTAAACCTTCCAATCTGGGGGCCGGGTTTTCCGGAGGTCGCGTTGAACGTCCTGTCCATGTTCGGCAAGTCGAAGTCTGGGGGAAAGTCCGGCTCGGGCAGCGCCCGCGGCGCGGAGGATGCGCGCGACCACGATCCCAGCAACCACAGTCCAAGCCAGCACGACCCACGCGAGCGGAATCTTCCCTACGAGGCGAGCGCACGAGGCGCCCGCGAGTGGGAGGAGGACGATCCGCGCGCCGACGCCGGCTATGACGACCGCACCGCGCTGGACCCCCGCCATCGCGCCTACATGCCCCCCGATGCCGCCTATGGCGACGACGCCGATGCGGACGAGGACTATCCCGCGTCCTATCCGGGCGACGGGCGGGACGCCCTGCCCTTCAATTCCACCGGGGCGCTCGCCGCCTTCGGCCTCGCCAAGTCCTATGGCGGCCGCAAGGTGGTGAAGGACGTGAGCATGAACGTCCGCCGCGGCGAGGCGGTGGGCCTGCTCGGCCCCAACGGCGCCGGCAAGACCACCTGCTTCTACATGGTGACGGGCCTGGTGAAGGCCGATGCCGGCCGCATCGAGCTGGACGGCCACGACATCACCCCCCTGCCCATGTATCGCCGCGCCCGCCTCGGCGTCGGCTACCTGCCGCAGGAAGCCTCCATCTTCCGGGGCCTCTCGGTGGAGGACAACATCATGGGCGTCCTCCAGGTGTCGGAGCCCAACCGGGCGCGCCGCCGCGAGGAGACCGAGGCGCTGCTCGAAGAGTTCAAGATCACCCACGTGCGCAAGTCTCCCTCCATCGCCCTGTCGGGCGGCGAGCGGCGGCGCCTGGAGATCGCCCGCGCCCTCGCCACCAAGCCCGCCTTCATGCTGCTGGACGAGCCCTTCGCCGGCATCGATCCCATCGCGGTGGGCGACATCCAGGCGCTGGTGCGCCACCTCACGTCGCGCGGCATCGGCGTGCTCATCACCGACCACAATGTGCGCGAGACGCTGGGCCTCATCGATCGCGCCTACATCATCCATTCCGGCGCCGTGCTGATGGAGGGCGATCCGGAAGCTATCGTCTCCAGCCCCGACGTGCGGCGGCTCTATCTGGGCGAGGAGTTCCGCCTGTGAGCACCGCGCCCGCCATCGCCATTGAGGGGGCAGCAGCATGGCGATGAGCCCCAAGCTCGAGTTCCGGCAGAGCCAGTCTCTGGTGATGACGCCGCAGCTGATGCAGGCCATCAAGCTGCTGCAGCTCTCCAACATGGAGCTGGTGGCCTACGTCGAGGCCGAGCTGGAGCGCAACCCGCTGCTGGAGCGCATCACCGAGGGCGACGCGGGCGGACCCGAGCCGCAGCCCGAGGTGCGCGAGACGCGCGGCGAGGAGATGGCACGCGGCGGGCTCGACGGCGAGCCGCCCCCGACGAGCGACTGGACCGGCCAGGACAACGAACAAAGCCGGGCCGCCATGGAGACCCGCCTCGACACCGACCTCGGCAACGTCTTTCCCGACGACGCCCCCGCCGACCGTGGCGTCGCCGGCGGCGGCTCCACCGCCTCCAGCCCCTCCATGGGCGAGTGGAGCGGCGGCGGCGAGCGCGGCGACGACTACAATCCCGAAGCCTTCCTCACCGCCGAGACCACGCTCGCCGACCATCTGGAGGCGCAGCTCGCTGTCGCGGTGAACGATCCCGCCCGCAAGCTCATCGGCATCAACGTCATCGGCCTCATCGACGAGACCGGCTATTTCACCGGCGACCTCGACCTGCTGGCCGAGCAGTTCGGCGTGCCGCGCGCCGAGGTGGAAGCGGTCCTCAAGCTGATCCAGACCTTCGAGCCGTCCGGCGTCGGCGCCCGCAACCTTGCCGAATGCCTCGCCATCCAGCTGCGCGAGCGCGACCGCTTCGACCCCGCCATGCAGGCGCTGGTGGCCAATCTCGAACTCCTCGCCCGCCATGACCGCAACGCGCTGAAGCGCATCTGCGGCGTGGACAACGAGGACCTCGCGGACATGATCGGCGAGATCCGCCGTCTCGATCCCAAGCCGGGTCTGGCGTTTGGGTCCGGCGTGGTCCACCCGCTGGTGCCGGACGTCTATGTGCGCCCCGGCGCCGACGGCACCTGGATCGTCGAGCTGAATTCCGAGACCCTGCCGCGGGTGCTGGTGAACCAGAGCTACCACGCCACCGTGGTGAAGCACGCCAAGTCGCAGGAGGAGAAGAGCTTCCTCGCTGACTGCCTGCAGAGCGCGAGCTGGCTCACCCGCTCGCTGGACCAGCGCGCCCGCACCATCCTGAAGGTGGCGAGCGAGATCGTGCGCCAGCAGGACGCCTTCCTGCTGCACGGCGTGCGCTTCCTGCGGCCCCTGAACCTGCGCACGGTGGCGGATGCCATCGGCATGCACGAATCCACCGTCTCGCGCGTGACGTCCAACAAATACATCTCGACCCCGCGCGGCGTGGTGGAGATGAAGTTCTTCTTCTCCTCCGCCATCTCCGCCTCGGGCGGCGGCGAGGCCCACTCGGCGGAATCGGTGCGCCACCGCATCAAGACGCTCATCGAGGCCGAGGCGCCGGAGGATGTGCTCTCCGACGACACTTTGGTGCAGAAGCTGAAGGACGAGGGCATCGACATCGCCCGCCGCACGGTCGCCAAATACCGGGAGGGCATGAACATCCCCTCCTCCGTCCAGCGCCGCCGCGAGAAGATGGCGATGCGCAGCGAGGCGAGCTGAGGGATAGAGCGCCCTGAAGCGCCTCCCGCTTTCCGACTTTATTTCTTAAGGTCATGCCCGCTGGAGTTCATAGATCTCACCACCGATGATGGCTGCGCTGCCGGGCCACATCTCATAGGTAACCCCCGTGTCGGTGCCGCCTTTTCGGGGCGAACTGGGGATGCCCAGAGCCTTTGCCGCGGCGATCGACAATTCCCCGATGCGGGCCGCTCCGCTGACGTCCGCCACCACCGCGGCGACGCTCTTGCCCTTATACGTGACGAGCGCCCGGCACCCCATCACGATCCCCAACGCCCGCTGGCGCACCAGGGGATTAACGACCACATACGGCACCGTCGCTGCATCGACGTATCGCGTGGGGATGGCGCGGCCCTTCCAGGCATAGGTGGTCTTGGAATAGACGTTGCCGTCTTCGTCGGCGAGGGGATGTCCGTCGCCTCTGTCGAGCAGAACGTTGTCCCAGGAGCCGCCCGGCCAGCCCGCGTTCTTCAAGGCGTCGAGACCTTTGTCGTCCATCCGATATGCGAACTTGGCGCCGTTCTGGCCATTGGCGCCATCGGCATCAATCGCGCCACCAGCCTCCCAATGGACTCTCCCGTCCTCATCCTGAATCACCAAAACGCCGCCGATCCTCGCCAGCTCGATCCGCATCCTCGCCCCCCATGATCAACTATTGATTGCATTTTTAAGATTATGCATATCAATGATTGCAATCAAGGGTTCTAAAGAGGGCCATCTCCTTCATTCTTCGTTGGCTAATCGACGCGAGGACAAGCTTCGCCCCCCGCAGCGAGCTGACCTGAGGCCGGGCCTTCCGCGCGGTGGCGTCCCGCCCGAGGATGCGCCGGCGGATGCCCTGCGAAAGGCCGTCATCATCGGTAACGTGCGCAGCTTCGAGCAGAATCCGCGGCTCGGAATGGTGGTGCTGCCGGAGATCGCGTCAAAGTTCCTGTCGCCCGGCGTCGACGACGCCAGCCTTGCCGCGGCCGCCCGCGCCCGCCTCACCGACGTGCTTGACCGGTCGGAGGCCGTTCTGCTGCCTGTGGACGCCGATGCCCTGAAGCGGGCCGCCGCAGCTCCCGTCTGAGCCTGCGAACGCGTGGGCCGCCCGCGCTCGGCGTGGTGGTTGTGCAGCCCAATAAAGGCCAGCGGCGTTGACTTTCCGGGCCGTGGCGTATATCGCACCACCTTCGCGTGGGCCAATGGGCCTGCATCCCGAAAAACCGACCGAAGAAGCCCGCCCTTGAGGCGTGGCTGAACACGAAAGCGAGACAAGAATGTTCGCGGTCATCAAGGCAAACGGCAAGCAGTATCGCGTTGCCGCCGCCGACCAGATCACCATCGACCACCTCGACGCCGAGGTCGGCTCCGTCTTCACCTTCCCGGTGCTGATGCTGAGCGGCTCCTCCGTCGCCATCGGCGCGCCCCACGTGGATGGCGCCACCGTGACCGGCGAGATCGTCGAGCACACCCGCGGCGACAAGGTGATCGCCTTCAAGAAGCGCCGCCGGCAGAATTCCCGCCGCAAGCGCGGCTTCCGTGCCGACCTCACCGTCGTGCGCATCACCGAGATTTCCGGCCTGGGCGAGACCGTCAAGGCTGACACGGCCGCCACCGGCGCCTGATCGAGAACGAGGAGAGCAACAATGGCTCATAAAAAGGCAGGCGGCTCGTCCCGTAACGGTCGCGATTCCGATGGCCGCCGTCTTGGCGTGAAGCGCTTCGGCGGCCAGGACGTCATCGCCGGCAACATCATCGTGCGCCAGCGCGGCACCAAATGGCATCCCGGCACGAACGTGGGCATGGGCAAGGACCATACCCTCTTCGCGCTCATCGAAGGCAAAGTGTCCTTCAGCACCAAAGCCAACGACCGCACCTACGTATCGGTCGTTCCTGCCGCCGCCGAGGCGGCCGAATAAACGGCGAGACCTGATAAATGCAGGATCCCGCCGGTCTCGTTGATCCGGTGGGCGCCTGAGCAGGCCTCTCAACGCTCAGACACGAACCGGGGAGACGGGACAACCCTCTCCCCGGTTTTTCTTCGTCTGTGCCCTTGAGGAGCCCGCCATGACCCTGTGTGAGACACCGTCCGGAGCGCCGCTCGCGGAGAGCTGTATCCCCGTCCTCGAAACCGAGCGGCTCGTGCTCCGCGCGCCCCATATCGAGGACGTCGCTGCCGTCGCGGAGCTTGCCAACAACCGCCGGATCGCGGAGATGACCGCGAACCTGCCGTTTCCCTACAAGTCCTCCGACGCCCACGCCTTCGTCGAGACGCTGGCCGCCGTCCCCGATTCCGCCACCTTCGCCGTCTTCCTCAAGGGCGAGGGGCGGATGTCCTTCGTCGGCATGGTTAGCTACGGCCGCCGCCCGCCCGAGCCCGCGCCGGAGATCGGCTACTGGATCGGCGAGCCGTTCTGGGGCCGCGGCATCGCCACCGAAGCCGTCCGCGCGGTCATCGACTATGCCTTCTCGGAGACCGGGGTCGCGCTCCTCCTCGGCTCGGCGCGCGTGGTCAATCCGGCGTCGCGCCGGGTGCTGGAGAAGTGCGGCTTCCAGTGGTCGGGCGTCGGCCTGTGCCGGGTGAAGGCGCTGCGGGCCTCGGTGCCGGTGGACCAGTTCCAGCTCGAGCGGCGCACCTGGGCCTCCATCCGCGCCTGGGGCTCCACCGCCCTTCCGCAGCATCGCGCCACCCACTGACGTTACGTCCCGTGCGCCCCGCTGCCCGCCGCATCTTGCGCGGCGCGGCGGGGCGCGCCATCAGGGGGCACGTCATCTCATCGGGGCCGCCGCCATGTCGAAGAAGCACGAGAAGCACGGGAAGCACGGCGAGGATCTGCCCTATCGCCCGTGCGTGGGGCTCTGCGTGTTCAACGCCGCCGGCAAGGTGTTCGTCGGCCGGCGCCTCGGCGGGCCGGAGCATGTGGATGCCACCCATTCCTGGCAGATGCCCCAGGGCGGCATCGACAAGGGCGAGGAGCCCTATGCGGCCGCCCTGCGCGAGCTTTACGAGGAGACCTCCATCCGCTCGGTGACGAAGCTGGGCGAGGTGGAGGAGTGGCTCTCCTACGATCTGCCCGGCCGCATCGCCGGGGAGGCCTGGAAGGGCCGCTACCGGGGCCAGACGCAGAAATGGTTCGCCCTGCGCTTCACCGGCGCGGACGGCGAGATCGACATCCTTCGCCCCGGTGGCGGCCAGCACAAGCCGGAATTCATGGACTGGCGCTGGGAGGACATCGACGCGGTGGTCGACCTCATCATCCCGTTCAAGCGCGATGTCTACATCGAGGTGGTGAAGCAGTTCCGCCGCTTCGCGAAGGGCTGAACCTGATCCGGCCTACGGGTGCGCGCTGTGCGCGTGCCCAGCGAGGTCGGGCGGAAACAGCCCGGCCTGGAAGCAGGTGCTCATGTGCTCCACCTTGGCGATGGCCCGCGCCGCCGCCACCGTGTCCAGCACCTCCGCCGCCGTCTCCTTGAATAGCGCCACCCAGCGGGTGAAATGCTCCGGCTTGAGCTGGAGCGGGATGTGGGCCGCGAACGGCATGCCGGAATAGCGCGCCGTGCCGAGCAAAGTGCGGGACCAGAAGTTCTGCACGATCTGGTAATGCCCCTCCCAGTCGGGAATGGCGCGGGCGAAGACCGGGCCGAGCAGCGGGTCGGCAGCGGCGCGGCCATAGAAGCTTTCCACCAGCTTTTTGAGATCGTCCTCGGTGACGGAGAGCGGCGCGCCCGGCTGCTCGTTCAGCCCGCCCAGCGCTGCGCCGCGATCCTCCACCAAAGCAGCGAGTTCCGGTGCGGCCGGGGCCTTGCGGTGCTCCACGTTCAGCGGCGGATCGAAGCGGGAGACGATGTCGCGCAGCGTGTGCTGCCGCACCCGTGCCATGGGGCGGTCGAGCACGAACAGCCCGTCCGCCACGCCCGCCTCCTTCGGATTTGCCGAGCGGAATGCGGCCAGCGCCGCGGCCATGTCCTCCCCCTCGCCCACATAGAGCGGCAAGGGCCGGCCGGCGATGGAGCGGGTGAGAATGAACAGGCCGGGGCGGGCCGGCGCGGCCTCGGCGGCGGCGAAGGCGTAGCCGGCGAAGTCCGTTGTCGCCCTCTCGGTGGCGTCGCTCATGGCTTCTTCTCCGGTGCGGGGGCTTCGCGCTCCGGCGCGTCCGCCTCGATCACGCGCAGCGCCGGGCCGCGCAGAGGGTTGGCGCGCTTCTGCCCGGTCTTCTGCCACGGCGGCAGGATGCGGATCATGGTGCCGGGCACGATGCGCGGCATGATGGGCGTGTTGCCCTTGTCCCACTTCATGGCGGGCACCTGCTGGATGACTGTTATATACGGACGGTACGAACGCCCCGGCTGCGATGCAAGGGCCGCCCGGCCTCCACTCCGCTCATTTGTTGGGCTCGCCTGAAATTCAGGCGAAATGCGCCGGTCCCTCGTCCGCCGCGCTCCCCGCCTCCGGCAGCCAGATGGAGAAGACGGCGCCCGATCCGGGCGGGCTTTCCACCGCCATCGTGCCGCCCGCGCGCTCGATGAGCGTGTAGCTGATGGAGAGGCCGAGCCCGGTGCCGCCCTGCGGCTTGGTGGTGAAGAAGGGATCGAACACGCGGCCGATGCGATCCTGGGAAATGCCCGTGCCAGTGTCCGCCACCTCGATGCCCACGCCCGTCAACCGGCCGCGCGTCTCGTCCCGCGTAGTGACGGTGAGGGTGCCGCCCTGCGGCATGGCGTGGACGGCGTTGACCATCAGATTGATGAGCACCTGCTGCAATTCCACGCGGTTCATCATCACAAGGCGGGTTGCGGCGTCGGTGCGGGCGACCTGAATCTCGCTGCGCGAAAGCAGGTGCTGCACCAGCAAGAGGGCATCGCCCACCACCTCGCCCGGCGCCACCGGATCGAGATGGCCGGCGAATTCGGCGGGGCGTGCGAACTGCAGGAGCTTGGAGACGATGACGTTGATGCGGTGGACCTGCTGGTCGATGAGGTTGAACTCGGTCCGCACCGGCGCAGCCGCGCTCCCCAGCACGTCGCGCGCCACATCCAGATTGCCCTGGATGACCGCCACCGGATTGTTGATCTCATGGGCGACGCCCGCCGTGATCTCGCCGATGGCGGCGAGCTTCTCGGACATGACGAGCTGGCGCTGGGTGGCGGCCAGTTCGGCGTTGGCGTCCTCCAGCTCCTGCGTGCGCGCGGCGACGCGCCGGTCCAGCTCCTCGGTCCACCGCCGAAGCTCCGCGTCGCGCTCCTGCAACAGGTCCAGCATGTCGTCGAGGTGGTGGGCGACCCGGCCGATCTCGTCCGAGGTGGCGGCAACACCGGTGCGGGCGGACAGGGCGCCGCCCTCCACCGCCGCGATGGTGGCGTTCATCGCCTCCAGCGGGCGGAAGATGGCCGCCGCCCAGCGCAGCAGCACGGGAATGGCCACCAGCGCCACCAGAAGGAAGCCCACCGCCACGGCGGCAAGGCTCGCCCGCTTCAAGGCGAGGAAGGGCGCTTCGAGAAAGCCCACATAGAGCATGCCGATGCGCTTGCCGTGGCTGTCCACCACCGGCTCGTAGGCGGAGATGTACCAGTCGCTCACCACGAAGGCCCGGTCGAGCCACACCCGCCCCTCACCCAGCACCGCGTTCCGCACCTCCTGCGACACACGGGTGCCGAGCGCGCGCCGCCCCTCGAACAGGCGGACGTTGGTGGACACGCGCACGTCGTCCACGAACAGGGTGGCGGTGCCGGCGGAGCCCTCGGGCAGGCTGCCGGGGCGGTAGACGAGATCGTTGATGGTGTCGATGAAATCGAGGTTCTGGTTGAGCAGCACGCCGCCCACCAGCGCCGCCCGCACGCCCCCCGGCATCTCCACCGGCGTGCCGGACTGCACCACCATGCCCCGGTCCTCCGCCTCCCGGCTGGTCGGAACGGCGCCCGGGGTGGGCACGAGGGCGATGTGGGCGCGCGCCGCCAGCTCCGGCGAGAGGCGTTCCAGCTCCTGCGGGCCGAAGATGTCGATCTCGGTGGAGGCGGTGCCGGCGAGCGCGCGGCGCTCCACCGGCCACATCTGGCTCGCCTCCCGCGCAGCGCCGGCGGGCGCGGCGGCGAGGCTGTGGCCATCGGCATCGATGAGATAGAGGAAATCGAGCCCCATCGCCTTGCGGCGGGCATCGAGGAACTCGGCGAGGGCGGCGCTGTTGCTGGACGCGGTGACGCGGGCGAAGGCGACAGAATCGCCCAGCGCATGCAGCGTCTCGTCGGAGCGCTCCCGGAGCCGGTCGAGATACTGGCGGGCGATGGTGAGGTCGCCATTGACCTTGGAGATGAGCAGCCGGTCGAACTGCCGCGTCCACCACGTGACCACCAGCGCCAGCACCGCCGGCAGAATGATGAGCGTCGGCAGAAGCGCGATGGCGAGGAGCCGCATGCGCACCGAGCGCAGCCGGGCGAGGACGCCGCGCGGCGGATCAACGGCCTTTTTCGCCGCCTCAGCCATTCCAGGCCTTCAGCTTGCGGTCCAGCGTCTTGCGCGAGACCTTGAGGCGGCGCGCCGCCTCGGCCCGGTTGCCGCCGGCCTCGGCCAGCACCTTCAGCATGTGCGCCTTCTCCACCGCGTCGAGGGCGACACCGGGGGCATCCTCCTCGTCCACGCCTTCGGGCACCACGTCGCGCGGGAAGTCGCCGAGGATCAGCGAGCGCTCGATCACGTTGCGCAGCTCGCGCACATTGCCGGGCCAGGGATAGCGGGTAAGGAAGGCGAGCACGGGCTCGGTGAGATCGAGGGGCGGGACGCCGAGCCGGGCGCTCAGTTCGGCGATGAACAGGCGGGCGAGCGGCGCCACGTCCTCCGGCCGCTCGCGCAGGGGGGCGAGGTGGATGTTCACCACGTTGAGCCGGTAATAGAGATCCTGCCGGAAACGGCCCGCCGCCACCTGTGCCGTGAGGTTGGCATTGGTGGCGGCGACAAGGCGCACGTCCACCGGGACTTCCCGCTCGGCACCCACCGGGCGCACCTTCCTGTCCTCGATGACCCGCAGGAGCTTCGACTGCATGGCGGGCGGCAGCTCGCCCACCTCGTCGAGGAAGAGCGTGCCGCCCTGGGCATAGAAGAACAGCCCCTCGCGGGAGGAGGCGGCGCCGGTAAAGGCGCCCTTGAGATGGCCGAACAGCTCGCTCTCGATGATCTCCGGCGCGATGGCCGCGCAGTTCACCGGCACGAAGGGCTTGGCCGCGCGGGCCGAGACGGCGTGCAGAGCGCGGGCGGTGACTTCCTTGCCGGTGCCGGACTCCCCCGTGATGAGCACTGTGGAGGGCATGGGGCCGACGCGCTCGATCATGGCGCGGACGGCGCGGGTGGAAACGCTGTCGCCCGCCATCAACGGCGCGGCGGCGCCGGGCATGGCCTTCAGCTCGCGGCGGAGCACGAAATTCTCGCGCATCAGCCGGCCGCGATCGAGGCAGCGGGCGATGGCGTTGAGGATCTGGTTGGAGCGGAACGGCTTCAGCACGAAATCGGCGGCGCCGGCCCGGAGCGCGGTGATGGCGGTCTCAAGGTCCGCGAAGGCGGTAATCAGGATCACGTCGCGGTAGAAGCCCGAGCCGCGCAGTTCCTCCAGCCATTGCAGGCCGGTGCGCCCGGCCATGATGTTGTCGAGGATGATGAGGTCGAACGGCGCCGCCTCCAGGAGCCGCGAGGCGGTCGCGACATCGGGAGCCTCAGCCACGTGGCGGCAGCGCGTCTGGAGCATCCGCACCAGGAAGTTCCGCATCCCCGGCTCGTCGTCCACCACCAGGATGGAGGCGCCGGCGAGGTGCGGGCTGAAGGCGACATCCTCCGACGCCTCAGGGCCACCCTGCGCGGCGGGATCGGGGATGGAAGGGGGCGTGGGAGGGGGCATCTAAATCGGCCGTCCGTCTCGGACCCTCGCCGGCACGCGACAAAGGCCGTCCGCGAAAGACGATGGGCGTGACCTAAGGTCCCCGGCCGCCTCGCCTGCTCTTCACGGCATCCATTGCGCAAATCAGCCGGCTCCGCAAACCGGAAAGGGCGTGCCCCGCCACCCTGAGGACCGGGGGCGGGGCACGCAGATCGAGCCGGGAGGGGCTCAACGGAAGAGGATCACCGCCTTCTGCAGGGTGATCCAGATGCCCCAGGCCAAGGGCACGCCCACCACGAGCCAGGCCAGCACCACCACGGGCAGCGCGGTGGTGCCGCTCGCGACGGGGGTGGAGGAGCGGGCGGCGGCGGCCAGCGGGCCGTCCTTGGCCTCCTCCTCGAAATCCTCGAAGTCGGCGTGGGTGGCGTCCTCACGGGCGACCTCCACGGCCTTCTTCTTCAGCTCGTCGTCCTTCATGTAGAGGTGCTCGGCCACGGGCTTCACCAGAAGGTTCGCGACGAGGCCGACCACCAGCAGGCCGGAGAGGATGTACATGGTCTGGTCGTAGGCCGCCTGCTGGGGAATGCCCGAGGCGATCTGGTATTCGCGCAGGTAGTTCACCAGCACCGGGCCGATGATGCCGGCGGTGGCCCAGGCGGTCAGCAGCCGGCCGTGGATGGCGCCCACCATGTGGGTGCCGAAGATGTCGGCGAGATAGGCCGGGATGGTGGCGAAGCCGCCGCCATACATGGACAGGATGATGCAGAAGGCGGCGACGAACAGCACCACCGAGCCCATGTGCGCCAGCGTCGGCACCGCGGCGTAGAGGCCGAAGCCGAGCACGAAGAACACCGCATAGGTCATCTTCCGCCCGAGCTTGTCGGAGAAGGAAGCCCAGGCGAAGCGCCCGCCGATGTTGCACAGGGACAGAAGCCCGGTGAAGCCGGCCGCGATGGCCGCGATCTGCGCCTTCTGCCCCGCATCGAGCTGGGAGAAGGTGAGATCGAGGCCGATCAGCCTGCCGCCGAACACTTCCTGCAGCATGGGCGAGGCCATGCCGATGACGCCGATGCCGGCCGAGACGTTGAGGCACAGCACCGCCCACAGCAGCCAGAACTGCGGCGTCTTCCACGCCACGTCGAGATGGACATGGCGGTGCGTGACCATGGCGTTGGCGGAGGCGGCGGGCGGGGTCCAGCCCTTGGGCGCCCAGCCCTCGCGCGGCACCCGGTAGCCCAGCGCGCCGCCCACCATGAAGACGAAATAGATGGCCGCCATGGCAAGGAAGGTCTGCCACACGCCCACCGAGGTCGGGGAGGCGAAATGCTGCATCAGCATGTTGGCCAGCGGCGCGCCGATCATGGCGCCGCCGCCGAAGCCCATGATGGCCATGCCGGTCGCCATGCCGCGCCGGTCGGGGAACCACTTGATGAGGGTGGAGACCGGCGAGATGTAGCCGAGCCCGAGGCCGATGCCGCCGATGACGCCGGAGCCGATCCACAGCATCCAGATCTGGTGCAGGTAGACGCCCAGCGCCGAGATCACGAGGCCGCCGCACCAGCAGAAGGCCGAGACGAGGCCCGCCTTGCGCGGTCCCGCCGTCTCCAGCCAGCCGCCCCAGATGGCGGCGGAGGAGCCGAGCAGCACGAAGAAGAGGGTGTACATCCAGCCGAGCTGGGAGATCTGCCAGTCGCAGGAGGTGGCGAACAGGCCGGCGACGAAGCTCATGTCGGCCGGGCAAGCCACCGGCTTGGAGACGCCAACGGCACGCGACAGCGGCAGCCAGAACACGCTGAAGCCGTAGGCCATGCCGATGCACAGATGGATGGCGAGGGCCGCCGGCGGCACGAGCCAGCGGTTGAAGGTGGCCGAGGCGATGGTGCGCTCGCGGCTCAGGAACGGCGGCGGCGCAAATGTGGTGACGCTCATGTCTCCTCCACGGTGTTTCCGCGCCAATTGGCTTGACGCTTTTCGCGCAGCCGAAGCCGCGCGTGGCGCCGCTCCCTCAGCAAGGGCGGGGCCAACGGGGAGACATTCAGGTTTTCAATGACTTGATAGGACGAGGCGGGTGCGATCTGGACAAAATGTCCATCTCGCTGCCCGGCAGCAGGGTCAAAATGGCCATCCCGCCTTGGTTTGCGGACGCAAAAAAACCCGCGCAGCCGGGACTGCGCGGGTGTCGGTGAGCACGGTCGTCCGGCGGGCGGGCCGGACGCTGGAGATCAGTTCTGGCCGGCGGCCGTGTGGACCAGCGTGCCCACGTGCTCACCGCGCAGGGCGGCGGTGAGACGGCCGGGGACGAGGCCGTTGACCACCTGCACCCGCTCGATGTGACGGGCGGTGCCCATCACCTCGACCAGCGCGCGATCGAAGGGCAGCGTGGCCGGGCCGTTGGCCTTGGCGAGCTCGGCATAGCTCGTCTCGGCGATCAGCTCGGCCTTGGCCCCGTCGGCGCCGTTGGGATCGGCGGTGTACACGCCGTCCACGTCCTCGACGATGGTGAGGCCGGCCGCGCCCAGCGCATCGGCGAGCAGGAAGGCGCCGGTGTCGGCCCGGTGGACCGGAAGGCGGCTGCCCGTGAACTCGTGATGGTGATAGGGCGGGAAGGCGCTGCCCACCACCGCGCGGGTGGCGGTGAGGTGGATGGCGAGCTGGCTCGCGATGGTCGGGTGCTCGATGTAGGAGACACCCTCCGGTGCCAGCAGCGAGGCGAGGATGTGGCCGTTCTGGCCAGCCTCGGAGGCGGCGAGCGGGGCGAGCGAGCCCACCGGCAGGCCGAGGTCGAGGCCGACGCCGTAGAGATGGCGGGCGCGCACGCCGGCGCCGGTGAGGATCAGCAGGCGATGCTCGGGCAGCACCTTGCGGATCTCCTCCACGATGGGAAGGATCGCGGATGCGCCCTTGTCCATGATGGACCGGCCGCCGATCTTCACCACCTGCAGCCAGGGCAGGAGGCGGATGGGGCGCACGCCGGCGACGGGCCGGGTCAGCGCGCCGTCGAGGAGGGTCTGGCTCGCGAGCGGCGAGGCGACGTGCTTGATGGTGGACGCTTCGGTCATGATCGTGCCTCTCAGCTCGCGGTGATGATGGTGCCGACGTGCTCGCCGGCGAGGGCGCGGGTGAGGTTTCCGGGCACGAGCCCGTTGACCACCTGGACCTCGCGCACATGGCGCGCCTTCTTCAACAGGTCGAGCATGGGGAATTCGAGGATGGAGTCGGCAAGGCCCCGCGAGAGCATCTCGTCCACCGAGATCTTCGGGATGAAGGTCGCGGCCGTGTCGGTCTTCGGATTGGCCGTGTAGAGACCGTTCTCGTCCTTCACATAGATCATCGCCTTGCAGCCGAACTGCTCGGCGAGCAGGAAGCAGCCCGCATCCGTGCGATAGGGCGGGATCACGCCGGCCGGGGCCGGGCGGGTCCACAGGCCATAGGGCGGCATGCCGGAGAACACCACGCCGTTCACTTCCTTGAGGTAGAGCGGCACGGCCGACATGCCGGCGCCGTCCACCATGGAAATGCCGTGCTTGGCGAGGAGCTGGCCGAGCATGGCGGCGTTCTGGTCCGCCACCGAGGCGCCGAGCTGGGAGAGCACGCCCGCCGGCAGGTTGAGGCCGGCCGCGATGGAATAGAGGTGGCGGGCGCGGGTGCCGGCGCCGGTGCCGATCAGGAGCTTGTGCTTGGCGCGGGCGGCGACGATCTCGTCCACGAGGGGATAGAGCGCGGCGCGGCCGCGGTCGATCACGCTCTGGCCGCCGATCTTGATGACGGTGGCATCGGGGAGGATGCGGAAGTCCGCCGCGGCGTCCGCCGCCGCCAGAAGCTCCGCGTCCGTCAGCGAGCGCTGCATCAGCAGCGCGTCGAGCTCGGCCGTCGTGTTCGCCATTTGAGATGTCCTTCTTAGCTGGCCCGTGGACGTCGGCCCGCCGGGGGGCGGTTTGCCGGTCCGGGGCTCCTGACCCTGCGCAAGCAGCCACTGGACGGGATGCTTGAACGGGACCGGAGCCGTCTTGGGCCTGACTTAGTTTTGCTGGAAGGACAAAGCAATACGTGAAAAGTATGCGAGTTGTTCTCAAGACGGCGCAGATGCTGCCCCGTCTCCGGGAAGAATTCGCGGTTTCCGGAACGTCCGGAAAGAACGACACGGAACGCAGGAATTCACATGCCGTTGAGGCAGGCCGACGAAATCTTCGTCAGCCGAGCCAGATACCGAGCAGCGCCGCGGCGATGACCCACAAGGCGAGATTGCCCCAGAAGGCGCGCTTCGCTTCGGCACGGCCGATGCCTTCCAGCGACGCGGGAGAGAGGCGCAGGCCGTCGCGGGTCGCCTCGTCCAGCTGCTCCACCACGCGGGCGGTGCGGGTGAGGAGGCCGGGCAGGGTCGCGGCGAAATGGCCCATCTCGCCGAGCCCGGAACCGGCCCGCTTCAACTGGCCCACCGGGCCGAGATTGCCGGCGATCCAGTCCTCCACCACCGGCTTTGCAGTGCGCCACATGTCGAGCTGCGGGTCCAGCGAGCGGGCAACGCCCTCCACCACCACCATGGTCTTCTGGAGGAGAAGCAGCTCCGGCCGGGTCTGCATGTCGAACAGGGCGGTGACTTCCAGGAGCAGCGCCAGCAGGCGGGCCATGGAGATCTGGTCTGCGGTGCGCGAGTGGATCGGCTCGCCGATGGCGCGGATGGCGAGGGCGAAATCGTCCACCGAATGGTGGAAGGGCACGTAGCCCGCCTCGAAATGCACTTCCGCCGTGCGCCGCCAGTTGCGGGTGATGAAGCCGTAGAGGATTTCCGCGAGGAAGCGCCGCTCCTTCACGCCGAGCCGGCCCATGATGCCGCAATCCACCACCACGAGGCGGCCCTGCGCATCCACGAACAGGTTTCCGGGATGCATGTCGGCATGGAAGAAGCCGTCGCGCATGGCCTGCCGCAGGAAGGTCTGCATGACGATGCGGGCGATCTCCTTCGGATCATGCCCCGCGGCGATGATGGCCTCCTTGTCGGAGAGCTTGATGCCGTCGATCCACTCGGTGGTCAGCACCTCGCGGCCGGAGCGGTCCCAGTCCACGCGGGGGACATGGACTTCCGGGTCGTCCTGCGTGTTTTCGGCCAGCTCCGCATAGGCGGCGGCCTCCAGGCGCAGGTCCATCTCCATGGAGACGGAGCGGGCCAGCGTATCCACCACAGTCTCCAGCCGCAGCCGGCGCGCCTCGGCGAAATTGTGCTCGGCGAAGGCGGCGATGCGGCGGAAGGTGCCCATGTCGGAGGCGAAGCGGCGGTTCACGCCCGGTCGCAGCACCTTCACCGCCACCTCGCGGCGCTCACCGTCCGGCTCGATCACTTCCGCCTTGTGGACCTCGGCGATGGAGGCCGCGGCGACCGCCGGGCCGAACACGGGGAAGATGTCCTTCACCGGCCGCTCGAACGTGTCGGCGACGGTCGCCTCCGCCACGGCCTGCCCGAAGGGCGGCATGCGGTCCTGCAGCACCTCGAGGTCGCGCGCCACCGAGGCGCCCACCACGTCCGGCCGCGTCGCGAGGAACTGGCCGAGCTTCACATAGGACGGGCCGAGCCGCGACAGCGCGGCGGAGAAGCGCTGCCGCCGGTCGCCGGCATCCTTCCGGGCAATAAGGCGGGCAATGTCGAGCAGCGGGCGCGCCAGCGGCGGCGCGGCGGCCGGCGAGACGAGCGAGAGCACGCCCTCGCGCGCGAGCACATAGCCGGCCCGGGCGAGGCGCCAGGCATCGGCAACGAGAAGGAAGATCATGGCCGAGGCCTCCGGCCGCAAGGAAACGCCATCGAGGGCACCGCCATCAGATGCGGAAGCCCGAATGGAGGGCGACCACGCCCCCGGTCATGCGGGTGAAGGTGACGCGGGCGAACCCCGCCTCCCGCATCATGCCCGCGAACGCTTCCGCCGGAGGAAAGCGGCGGATGGATTCCACCAGATACTGGTAGGGCTCCGCATCCCCCGCCACGCGCTTGCCGATCTCGGGGATCACGCGGAAGGAGAAGGCGTCATAGACCTTGTCCAGCAGCGGCACGTCCACCTTGGAGAATTCCAGCACGAAGGCGCGCCCCCCCGGCTTCAGCACGCGGCGCATCTCGCGCAGGGCGAGGTCGATGCGCGGCACGTTGCGGATGCCGAAGGCGATGGTCACGGCATCGAAGCTCATGTCCGGGAAGGGCAGCGCCTCGGCATTGGCCTCCTGGAACGCGACGCGCTCCGAAAGACCGCGCTTCTCGGCACGCTCGCGGCCCACCGCCAGCATGTCGGTGTTGATGTCGGCGACCACGGCGTCCGTGCCCGGCCCGCCGGCCTCGACCACGCGGAAGGACACGTCGCCCGTGCCGCCGGCGAGGTCCAGCAGGTGGAAGGCACGCGCGCCCTGCGGCGGGCGCACCTTGGAGACCAGCGCATCCTTCCACGCCCGGTGCAGGCCGCCGGACATCAGGTCGTTCATGATGTCGTAGCGCCGCGCCACCTTGTGGAACACGTCGTCCACCAGCGCCTGCTTCTCGGCGAGGGGCACCGTGCGATAGCCGAAATGGGTATCGGCCCCGCTGTCGCGGGTGTCGTCGGTCGCCGGGGCGGAATTGAAGTCCGTCATCTTGTTTCTGGCCGCGCGCTGTTGCCGTTCGGGCGCGACCTTATCGGATGATGCCGCACGGCGCCATAAAGCCGGCGTCGCAGCCGGACCGGCCCTGCGGGGCCGGTCTCAAGCGTCAGTTGCCCTTCGGGCCGCGGGGGTGCCGGGCGATGCCGGTCACGTCGAATTCGAGTCCAGCCTCGGTGTAGCGGGAATTGGCCGGCGCCTCTTCGGTGGCCTTGCAGCCACGCGAGGAGAAGCTGAGGGGGAAGCGGAGACGGCGCTTGCGGGCGTCGATCTCTTTCCGCAGCGGGAAGACGGGAACGTTGATCGTGATCGTCATAGCCACGCTCCAAAAGTATTCGCGCGTCGAGTTAAGCGTGGAAGTGTTACAAATCTTAACGAGCTGTTAACACTTCCATGCCGCGGAGGCGTGCTTCTATGGCACGTCCCCATAACGCTGGCTGAAGGCGGCGTTTATTGGGCGTTCATGGGGATGAACGAGGGCTTAATCGCGAAGCGCGCGCGCTGTGGCGGAAAGGGCGCGCAGGAAGCCGGCGAAAGACTATTCGGCGGCGGCGCGGGCGATGCGCCAGTGGGCGAGGATCGCCCGGAGCGCAGCGGGTTTGAGCGGCTTGTTGAGGATCTCCATGTCCGCCGCGCGGGCCGCGTCGCGCACCTTCTTGGAGCGGTCGGCGGTGATGAGCACGGCGGGTATTTTCCCCAGTTTCCACCTCAGCGACATGATCGCCTCGATGCCGTGGCCGCCGTCCAGATGGTAGTCCACGAGGGCGACGTCGGGCTTCTTTCGGCGATGGCGGATGGCCTCAAGGGCACCCTGCGCGCTGGCGGCGGTGATGACGTCGCAGCCCCATCCGGTGAGCAGCATCTGCATGCCGTCGAGAATGGCCGGCTCGTTGTCGATGGCGAGGATGGTGAGGCCGTCGAGCTGCGCGCCGCGGCGGGCGGGGCTGGGCGCCACCTCGCGCTCCTCCGGCATGGAGACGGCGACCGGCAGTTCCACCGTGAAGGCGGAGCCCTTGCCATGGGTGGAGCGCAGCGCTACCGGATGCTCCAGCACGCGGGCGATGCGCTCGACGATGGACAGGCCGAGCCCGAGGCCGCGCGCCGCCTTCGCCCCCTGATCCAGGCGCTGGAACTCCTGGAACACCAGCTTGTGCTTGGAGCGCGGGATGCCGACGCCGGTGTCGTAGACCTCCACCCGCACCTTGCCGCCCACCCGCCGGCAGCCCACAAGGATGCGGCCGCGCTGGGTGTATTTCACCGCGTTGGAGACGAGGTTCTGCAGCAGCCGGCGCAGCAGCCGGCGGTCGGAGCGCACGGCGAGCGAGCAGGGCAGGAAGGTGAGTTCGAGGTTCTTCTCCCGCGCCAGGGGGGCAAATTCCGTCTCCAGCGGCTTCAGCACGTCGGCGATGCGGAAGGCGGAGAATTCCGGGCGCATGACGCCGCTGTCGAGCCGTGAGATGTCCAGCAGGGCGCCGAGGATCTCCTCGACCGATTCCAGCGAGGCGTCGATGTTGCCGGCGAGGCGCTCCTCCTCCGATCCCTTGGCCCGCTCCACCATGCTGGTGGCGTAGAGGCGGGCGGCGTTGAGGGGCTGGAGGATGTCGTGGCTGGCGGCGGCGAGGAAGCGCGTCTTGGAAAGGTTGGCCTCGTCCGCCTCCGCCTTGGCGATTTCCAGCGCGCCGTTGAGCCGCTCCAACTCCTCGGTGCGCTCGCGCACGCGCCGCTCCAGCGTCTCGTTGGCGCGCTCCAGGGCGAGCGCGGCCTCGACGCTCGCCGTGATATCCGTGAAGGTCACGGCGATGCCGCCGTCCGGCATGGGGTCCGAGCGCGCCTCGATCACCGCGCCGCGCTGGTGCAGGCGCTCGGAGAATTCGGGGTCGGGGCTCACGTAGCGGGTGACGCGTGTGGCGATGTCGCCGCTTTCCGCATCGTCGGCGGGAGCGGCGGCAAGGATGTCGGTGAGCGGCACGCCCACCGCATAGCATTCGCCCGGCAGGTCCAGCATCTGGCCGAACTGCCGGTTCCAGCACACGAGACGCAGGTCGCGGTCGAACACCGCGATGCCCTGGCGCACATGGTCGATGGCGCTTTGCAGCAGCTCGCGATTGTACTGGATGGCGGCGGAGGCATCGTCCAGCAGCTTGAGGGCCGCCTTGGTGGAGACGGCGCGCTTGCGCAGCAGCAGCGAGAGCACGAGGCGGGAGGAGGCCGCGCCCACTGCCGAGGCCAGCAGATGCTCGGCGTGGCGCACCATGCCCGCGTCCGCCTCGCGGTGGGTATCGAGGGCGAAGCCGTGCTGGCGGGCGTAGCTGTCGAAGGCGGCGCGGGCGCGCTCGGCGCCGAGATAGCGCTCCACCGTCGCCATCAATTCGCCGAGGGAGACGGAGGAGCGCCAACGCAGGAAGGCCGGCCGCGCCGGCGGCCGGTCGCCTGCCCCAGCGAACAGCCGCGCCTGCGTGCGCTCGATCTGCGAGGGGCGAGTGAGGAAGGAGACGATGACCAGCGCCAGCGTGTTGAGCCCGAGGCTCCAGGCGACGCCGTGGGCGAGCGGCCCGGCCGTGAGGCCGAGGAGTGCCGTCGGCCGCAAAAGGCCGATGCCGAACGGTCCATTCTGGAGCACGCCGGCGGAGATCAGCCCGGCCTCGGCGAGGCTGGGCATCATCAGCGTATAGGCCCAGGTGGCGCCGCCCACCACGATGCCGGCGATGGCCCCGGCGGCGGTGGCGCGCTGCCAGAGGAGCCCGGCGGCGAAGGCCGGCCCCACCTGCGCGATGGCGGCGAAGGAGAGGAGGCCGATCTGCGCCAGCTGCACCTCACCGGTGGTGCGATAATAGAGATACGCGAGCAGGACGATCGCGAAGATGGAGATGCGCCGCACCATCAGCAGCAGGCCGGTCATGTCCTCGCGCGGCTCGCCTTCCGGCTTGGCCGCGCGGCGGCGCAGCAGCAGCGGCATCACGAGGTCGTTGGAGACCATGATGGCGATGGCCACGCACTCCACGATGACCATCGCGGTGGCCGCCGAGAGGCCGCCGACGAAGGCGAGCAGCGCGAGGCTGTCGAAGCCGGCGGCGAGCGGCACGGCGAGCACATAGACGTCGCTGTCCACGAGGTTCAGCGGAAACAGCGTCATGCCCGCCAGCGCCAGCGGCACCACGAACAGGTTGATGAGCACGAGATAGAGCGGGAACAGCCAGCGGGCGCGGCGGATCTCGCTCTCGCCCTTGTTCTCCACCACCGCCACATGGAACTGGCGCGGCAGCAGCATGAAGGCGCCGCCGGACAGGATGGTCATGGTGAGCCAGTTTTCCAGCGACAGCCCGCGCTCGAACGGCGCCAGCGCGCTCGCCTCCCGTGCCGCGTAGAACAGAGCGGACGGCCCGTCGAAGATGACGAAGGTCACCAGCAGGCCGACGCCGAGGAAGGCTGCGAGCTTCACCAGCGATTCCGTGGCGATGGCCAGCATGAGGCCGTTCTGGTGCTCGGTGGCGTCGGTGTGGCGGGTGCCGAACAGGATGGCGAAGGCGGCCATGGCGCAAGCGACGAACAACGCGAGGTCGCCCACCAGCGTGCCGCGCCCGTGCTCCCCCGCGAAATGCCCGAGCAGCGCCACCAGAGAGGCCGAGACCGCCTTCAGCTGCAGCGAGATGTAAGGGATGGCGGCGATGATGGCGACGATGGCCACCAGCGCCGCGATGCCCTGGTTCTTGCCGTAGCGGGCGGCGATGAAGTCGGCGATGGAGGTGATGTTGTTGGCCTTGGCGAGCCGCACCACGCGCAGGAACAGCGGCGCGCCCACCGTCATCAGGATGATGGGGCCGAGATAGATGGTGAGAAAGTCGAAGCCCTGGGTGGTGGCGAGGCCCACCGAGCCGAAGAAGGTCCAGGAGGTGCAGTAGACCGCCAGCGACAGGGAATAGATCATTGGCCGCGCGGCGCCGCGGCCCGCGTCCGGGCGCAGCCGGTCGCCATAGCTCGCGATGGCGAACAGCAGGCCGATATAGGCCAATGCCACAAAGATGACGACCGAAGCCTGAAGCATGTCCCCCGTCCGGTCTCCCCCACCGGAAACCGCCCGTTCTTGCTCTGTTTAGGGCGACCTCATCACTTCGTAGGGGGCTTGTCCAGCGGGTGGATCAAAGCCGGCTCAGGACGGGGCGCCGGCGGGCACGGGGACAGGTTCCAGGAAGAAGGCCACCGCCAGCCCCACCACCGGCGGCTGCCAGGCGTGGGGGCCGTTGTATTCCATGTAGGTCACGTCGTAGCCCGCCTCCTTCAGCAGGGCGGAATGCGCCCGGCCGGAGCGCTGCACGGGGATCTGCTCGTCGTTCACCCCGTGGGAGATGAACACGCGCGGCGCCCCGCTCTGGCGCTGGACGGACATGAAGCCCGCCGAGGAGACGATGAGGTGGGTGACGAAATGGCCGTTGGTGAGGCCCAGGGAGAGGGTGTAGCTGCCGCCATCCGAATGGCCGGCGAAGCAGATGCGGGTGCGGTCGATCTCGAAATGCCGCGCGACGAGGGCGAGCGCCGTCTCCAGCCGCTCGCGGTCCGGGCCGTTGCCGGCGATCACGATGTCCCAGGTGGGGAAGACCGATTGCGGCACCAGCAGCAGGAAGCGGTGGGTGAGCGCGTACTGCTCCATCATGGGCAGGATCTTCTGCGCGCTGCCGCCGCCGCCGTGGAACAGCACCATCAGCGGAACCGGGACGCCCGGCTCCAGCCCCTCCGGCACCACCAGCAGCGCGTCGCGCTCCGCCGAGAGGCCGAGATCGTGATGGCCGGGGGCGAGCGGCGGCAGGTCCGGCGCGGCGGGGGCGAAGGTGACGTGGCCGGCGAGATGGGGATCGAGCATGGCGGCCTCCCGGATGTTCTGGCGTTTCCGCATCCGGTGTACCGTATACAAGCGCGGGGATGAAGCCGCCGATCAGCCCTGCGCCGCCTTCTCCAGCGTCGCGCGCAGGGCCGTGACCTCGCGCTGGAGGCACACCACGTCCTCAAGGTTCAGGCCGGTGGCGGCGAGGATGCAGCCAGGGATGTGCCGCGCCTTTTCCTGCAATGCCTTTCCCTGGGGCGTGAGCTTCACCCGCACCACCCGCTCGTCGGCAGGGTCCCGGCTGCGCGTGACGTGGCCGAGGGCCTCCAGCCGCTTCAGCAGCGGGGTGAGCGTGCTCGATTCCAGTCCCAGCGCGCTGCCGAGGCTGCCGACGGTGCGGTCGTCCTCGGTCCACAGGCTCACCAGCGCGAGATATTGCGGATAGGTGAGGCCGAGGGCGTCCAGGTGCGGCTTGTAGACCCGCGTGAAGGCGTGGCTCGCGGCATAGAAGGCGAAGCAAACCATGTCCTCCACCGGCATCAGCGCGGGGACGGCGGGCGTGGGATCTGGACGTGTCTCGGACATGGCAGGCCTCGGGGGCTCCCTTTCAGATAAATCGCGCACGATAGGATCGCAACCGCTTGACGGGAGCGTTCGGCTCGGCTAATTAGATCGTACACGATTTAATCGTTCACGAAATTAAAACCTCAGGAGCCCACCATGCCCGTCAACGTCCTCTACTCCACCTCCGCCCGCGCCACCGGGGGCCGCGATGGCCGCTCCGGCACGCTGGACGGCAATCTCGAAGTCAAGCTCGTCACCCCGAAGGAGCTGGGCGGCCCCGGCGGCGAGGGTGTGAACCCCGAGCAGCTGTTCGCCACCGGCTATGCGGCCTGCTTCCTCGGCGCCATGAAGTTCGTGGCCTCGCAGGGCGGCACCGCCAAGGTGCCGGCGGATGCCACCGTCACCGCCACCGTGGGAATCGGCCCGCGCTCGGAAGGCGGCTTCGGCCTGGAGATCGCGCTGGCGGTGTCCCTGCCGGGCGTGGACCGCGCGGAGGGCGAGGCGCTCATCGCCAAGGCGCACGAGGTGTGCCCCTATTCCAACGCCACCCGCAACAATATCGACGTGAAGCTCAGCCTCGTCTGATCTGACCGCCCTGCTGCCCCGACACACCGCCGCTCTCCTCCGGAGGGCGGCGGTTTTGTTTTTGGCGTGGCTTTCGCTCAGGCGCCCGAAACGCCCACAGGCGCGACGGCCTGGGAGGCCGCGCGCCGGTCCGTGCAGTGCTGAATGGGGTGGGAGGCTGGACGAAGACCCGAGACCGGGCTCGTTGGGGCTGCTTCCTTCCGGACCTGACCCGGTTGGCGAGTGGCTCGTCCACCGCCAACCTCCCACGCGCTATATGGCAGGGGGAGGGGTGGGATGCAAGCCCCCAAGCTATGTTGAGGTTTCAGAACGACATCTGGAACAAAGCCGCGATCACTCACAAAAAGGTTAAACCGAAAAACGATCAAAAACGTTTAACAAGAGTGTTTCGATATGGCTTGCTGTTTTGTTAGCTCCGACCTTTAGACTATTTGGGTGCCCACAGCCATTTCTCAAATTAAGAGCATTCACTAGCTCCGTTTTAACGTTTTTCCCGATTAGAGAAATTCCTACTAGTCTATCGAGAAAATCACTCTCCTTCATTTTGGATAAATCATCCTGAGCGACAGCGGGCTTCCATTTTGAATCAACCCGAGCCGCCTCAGCATTAAATGCGGCCAAATGGTTTGTGAATACCTCATGGTAAAGGACTGAAATAGCTGCAACCCAAGACATTACGATGGCAGAACGGTAGAGGCCGGCTTCATAACATTTTATTGCTTCCTCTACGAATGCCTTTGTCGTTGGATCTTTTATTTTTCCCAGATGATTCAAAAAATCATTTCCAACCTTGATAGCCCCAATCGGCTTTTCTACGACTCCTAATTCCTTTAACCTAGCGGCCCCCTTTTCACTTATCTCATATCCTTCAGGCAACTTCAGAACGACACCTTTGGCGCGATTAAAAATATCAGAAACATTCCATTTACTGACCCTGCAACCTAGACGCTCCCCCTTCGCCTTGATGTCAGCAACGCTCACTGGCGCGTCAAAGCCAGACAGAATTATCAATAGTTTATCGGAGCGAGAAAAATCTCGCTGAAGCCAAAGCTTCAACTCGTCTTCACTCAGCAATTTTCACCTTTATATTCTGAACCTCTGACGCCGACAACGACATTCTATCTCCAGATAACGCATTTATCTTCTTAGAATCCACAAGTTGCTTTAATATTTTCGTCAAATTGGAACTTATATTTTTATTATAATATGTCGTTGCTGATTTCATCGTATCTAAAAGCTCTCGTCTGCTGAAGCTTTGCTTGCCTTGGCAAATCTGCAAGTGGGCAGCAGCAGCGATCGCCAGCTCAGATCCAGATTGGACACCCAAACGAGCCGCAACAGATGCCAGAGCTAGATCAGAAAGCGCGCCACTGCCCCCCGCTTCTTGCTCCACTGCAACGGGCTGCTCGAAAGGCACGTCAAAAGCTCCAGCGGGCGCAGCTCCCATCAACGATTCGATGTGAGTAAATAACTCTTTCACTGCATCGGTATCGTAAGGCGCATCACCCTCATACTCGAACTCAATGTGACCCATCTTGATTTTGAGCTTGGTCGGCATGAGAGCTATCCCCCCTTACTGAGAGCACCTTAAACGAGCAGTTTCAGTCAGTTACCACTTTGCCGAAGTTTTCCCCAGGGTTTTTGACCTAAACAGGTATCCATTCCACGAGAGGGCAGGCGACTTGCCAGGAAGTGCGCTCCGCAACATGCGCACACGGCGAACTATCGATCATCAACCGTGGGTCGTGCAGATCGAACAAGCGGTCAAAGCCTTTCCAGCTAAACTGAAAATCGTCATTTTCGTTTGCGACGGTCCGCCGCCCGTGGTGCCCAACCCCCTGAAATCCCTCGCACTCCCCCTCTGGCACACGCCTTGCTGAAACGGTTCCAATCCCCCGGCCTCGACGCCGGACGGGAGGACACGGTCAGTCCATAGGCCAGCCCGAAAGGCTGCCAACAGGGGGGACGCCTTTATGGCCCTCGAGACGTTCTATGAGGTCATGCGGCGGCAGGGCATCACCCGCCGTTCGTTCCTGAAATACTGCTCGCTCACGGCGGCGGCCCTCGGCCTCGGGCCGGAGTTCGCGCCGCAGATCGCGCAGGCCATGGAGACCAAGCCGCGCACCCCGGTGCTGTGGCTGCATGGCCTGGAATGCACCTGCTGCTCGGAGAGCTTCATCCGCTCGGCGCATCCTCTGGTGAAGGATGTGGTGCTGTCGATGATCTCGCTCGACTATGACGACACCCTCATGGCCTCCGCCGGCCATCAGGCGGAAGCGATCCTCGACGAGGTGATGACCAAGTACAAGGGCAACTACATCCTCGCGGTGGAGGGCAACCCGCCGCTGAACGAGGATGGCATGTATTGCATCATCGGCGGCAAGCCCTTCGTGGACCAGCTGAAGAAGGTGGCGAAGGACGCCAAGGCCATCATCTCCTGGGGCTCCTGCGCCTCCTATGGCTGCGTGCAGGCCGCGCGCCCCAACCCCACCCGCGCCACGCCGGTGCACGAGGTGATCTTCGACAAGCCCATCATCAAGGTGCCGGGCTGCCCGCCCATCGCCGAGGTGATGACCGGCGTCATCACCTACATGCTCACCTTCGACCAGCTCCCCGCCCTCGACCGCCAGGGCCGGCCGCTGATGTTCTATTCCCAGCGCATCCACGACAAATGCTATCGCCGGCCGCATTTCGACGCCGGCCAGTATGTCGAGAGCTTCGACGACGAGGGCGCACGCAAGGGCTATTGCCTCTACAAGGTGGGCTGCAAGGGCCCCACCACCTACAACGCCTGCTCCACCGTGCGCTGGAACGACGGCGTGTCCTTCCCCATCCAGGCCGGCCACGGCTGCATCGGCTGCTCGGAAGACGGCTTCTGGGACAAGGGCTCGTGGTACGCGCGCCTGGCCGACCTCAAGGGCTCCGGCTTCGGCATTGAAGCCAATGCGGATCAGGTGGGCCTCATTGCCGCCGGCGCCGTGGGCGCGGGTGTCGCGGCCCATGCCGCCATCAGCGCGCTGAAGCGCGCCCAGCACAAGAATACCGACGGCGCGACCAAGACCGAGGGAGGCGAGAAGTGACCATCCAGACGCCGAACGGCTTTTCCCTCGACACATCAGGCAAGCGCATCGTCGTCGATCCGGTGACGCGCATCGAAGGCCACATGCGCTGCGAAGTGAATGTGGATTCCAACAACGTCATCCGCAACGCGGTTTCCACCGGCACCATGTGGCGCGGGCTGGAAGTGATCCTCAAGGGCCGCGACCCGCGCGACGCCTGGGCCTTCGTGGAACGCATCTGCGGCGTGTGCACCGGCTGCCACGCCTTGACGAGCGTGCGCGCGGTGGAAGACGCGCTGCAGATCAAGATCCCCAACAACGCCTTCCTGATCCGCGAGATCATGGCCAAGGTGCTGCAGTGGCACGATCACGTCGTCCACTTCTATCACCTGCATGCGCTCGACTGGGTGAACCCGGTGAATGCGCTCAAGGCGGACCCGAAGGCGACTTCGGTGCTGCAGCAGTCCATCTCGGCGCACTCCAAGTCCTCGCCGGGCTATTTCCGCGACGTGCAAAACCGGCTGAAGAAGTTCGTGGAGAGCGGCCAGCTCGGCATCTTCAAGAACGGCTATTGGGACAACCCGGCCTATCTGCTGCCGCCCGAAGCCGACCTCCTTGCGGTGACGCATTATCTGGAAGCCCTCGACTTCCAGCGGGAGATCGTGAAGGTCCACACCATCTTCGGCGGCAAGAATCCGCATCCGAACTATCTGGTGGGTGGCGTGCCCTGCGCCATCAACATGAACGGCGACCTCGCCGCCGGCGCCCCGCTCAACATGGAGCGGCTGAACTTCGTGAAGCTGAAGCTTCAGGAAGCCTTCGAGTTCTCGCAGAACGTCTATGTGCCTGATGTGATCGCCATCGCCTCTTTCTACAAGGGCTGGCTGTATGGCGGCGGCCTCTCCGGCCAGAACGTCATGGACTATGGCGATTACGAAGCCATCCAGGGCCAGAAGAAGACCGACCGCCTGCCCGGCGGCGTCATCCTCAACGGCAACTGGAACGAGGTCCACCCCATCGACCCGCGCGACCCGGCGCAGGTGCAGGAGTTCGTCGCGCACTCCTGGTACACCTACGGCGAGGGCAACAACGACAAGGGCCTGCACCCGTGGGACGGCGTGACCGACCCGCAGTACAAGCTCGGCCCCAACGCCAAGGGCACCCGCACCAACATCGAGGCGGTGGACGAGAACGCCAAGTATTCTTGGATCAAGGCGCCGCGCTGGAAGGGCAATGCGGTGGAGGTGGGCCCGCTCGCCCGCTACATCCTCGCCTATGCCCAGGGCGTCGATTACGTGAAGGGGCAGGTGGACGAGGCGCTCGGCACGTTCAACACGCTCGCCGGCACCAACCTGACGGCCAAGCAGGCGCTGCCCACCACCATCGGCCGCACGCTGGCCCGGGCGCTGGAGGCGCACTACTGCGCCAAGATGATGCTGGACGACTTCGACCACCTCATCGCCAACATCAAGGCCGGCGACACCTCCACCGCCAACATGGAGAAGTGGGACCCCGCCACCTGGCCGAAGGAGGCCAAGGGCGTCGGCACCGTGGCGGCGCCGCGCGGCGGCCTCGGCCACTGGATCAAGATCAAGGACGGGCGGATCGAGAACTACCAGTGCGTGGTGCCCACCACCTGGAACGGCGGGCCGCGCGATCCCAAGGGCAATATCGGCGCGTTCGAGGCCTCCCTCATGAACACGCCCATGCAGCGCCCCGAGGAGCCGGTGGAGATCCTGCGGACCCTCCACTCCTTCGACCCGTGCCTAGCCTGCTCCACCCACGTCATGTCCGACGACGGGGCTGAGCTGGCGCGCGTCACCGTGCGCTGAGGGGAGGGGTCCATGACCGACACTTCCCTGTCTCCCGGCGCCGCCCCTCCGGCGGCGCCCACAACCCCGGTCGCGCAGGCGATCGCCGGTGGAAAGAAGCTGACCACCGTCTATGTCTATGAGGCGCCGGTGCGGCTGTGGCACTGGGTGAACGCCCTGTCCATCCTGGTCCTGTGCGTCACCGGCTACTTCATCGGCTCGCCCTTCCCCACCCTGTCGGGCGAGGCGAGTTCGCACTACCTCATGGGCACCATCCGCTTCGTGCATTTCTCGGCGGGCTATATCCTCGCCGTGGGGTTCCTGGGGCGGATCATCTGGGCCTTCTTCGGCAACAAGTATTCGCGGGAGCTGTTCACCTTCCCCTTCTGGCGGAAGAGCTTCTGGAAGGGCTTCTTCACTGAGGTGCAGTGGTATGCCTTCCTGAAGCCGCGTCCGCTGAAGTTCGTGGGGCACAATCCGCTGGCGCAGGTGTTCCTGTTCTTCGTGATGGTGCTGGGCCTCGCCTTCATGATCCTCACCGGCTTCGCCCTCTATTCCGAGGGGACCGGGCTCGGCTCGTGGCAGTCGAAGCTGTTCGGCTGGGTCATCCCGCTGCTGGGCGGCTCCATGCAGGTGCACACGCTGCATCACCTCGGCATGTGGGTGATCATCGTGTTCATCATCATCCACGTCTATTCGGTGATCCGCGAGGACATCATGTCCCGCCAGTCCATGGTCTCCGCCATCACCAACGGCCACCGCACCTTCCGGGACGACGATCCGGACTGAGCGGCGCCCTCTGCGGGGGCAGAGGGCAAGACCGGACGACAAGAGGGCGTGGCTCCGGCCGCGCCCTTTTTCTTTGGCGAGATGCCCGGCGCAGACATGGTGCGACGCATTCCACTTGGTGCTGCATCTGCTAACGATCGTCGCAGGCAGCCCTCGTCCGGCTCGGCGAAAACGCTTTCCGGATGGCGGAATATGGACGATATATTTCCATTTAGATCGAAAATCGATTATACTCCTTCCGATTTTGACCGGAGGGCGGTCCGGCACCTTCGCCGTCTCTTGATCCGAATCAAGCCTTTGGCCGGCGTCCGACGCGCTTGGCACGGTCCTTGATTTAGTCGAACTCGAAATCAGACGGCGGCAGACCGTCGTGGGAGGCCATCGCAGGGAGGGCGGCGTCGCATGGACGGCGAACGGATTTGCGCGCGCATTCTGGTGCTCGGCATCGGCAACATCTTGTGGGCCGACGAGGGCTTCGGCGTGCGGGTTCTGGAAACCCTGGACCGCGCCTACACCTTCCCCGAGCCCGTGACGCTGCTCGATGGCGGCACGCAGGGCCTCTATCTCCTGCCCTACCTCGAAGAAGCCGAAGGCGTCGTGATCGTGGACGCGGTGGATTTCGGCTCCCCGCCGGGCACCATCCACATCCGCGCCGATGCCGACGTGCCCGCCGTGCTGGCCGCCCGCAAGGTGAGCCTGCACCAGACCGGCTTCCAGGAAATCCTCGGCCTGCTCGCCTTGCGCGGCCACACCCCCGGCCGCATCGTGCTGGTGGGCGTGCAGCCGGAAGTGCTGGACGATTACGGCGGCGGCCTCACCGCAACCGTCGCGGCGCAAATCGAGCCCGCCGCGCGCAAGGTGCTCGCCATCCTGAAGGACGAGTTCGGCATCGTGCCGGAGCCCCGCGCCGGAGAAGGCTCTCTCGTCACCGCCGCCGTCGCCCGCGATCCTTACGAGACCGAGCGCCCCAGCGCCGAGGAGGCCTGCCGCATCGGCGATGCGCGCGTGCTCGTGCGGGGAGACGCCTAGCCATGTGCCTCGGCCTGCCCATGCGCATCGAACGCCTCGAAGGCCCCTACGCGCTCTGCGCGGCCGACGGGCGGGAGGAGCGGGTGGACCTCTCCCTCGTGCCGGAGGCGGGGGAGGGCGATCACGTCCTCGTCTTCCAGGGCGCCGCCCGCCGCCGGCTGGAGGCGGAGGAGGCGCGCCTCATCGCGGATGCGCTCTCCGGCGTCGCCGCCATCATGGCGGGCGAGGCCGACACCGCGCTCATCGACCGCGCCTTCGCCGATCTCGTGGACCGCGAGCCGGTCCTGCCGCCCCATCTCGCCGCGGCCTATGCCGCCGGCCGAAAGGAAGCCTGATGCCCCCGCTCGCTGCCCCCGATCTCCACCCCCTCGTCCGCCGCCTCAGCGAGGCCGGCGCCTGGCCCGCTGTCGAGACGCTGGAGGATGCCGCGACCCTCGATGCACGTGACCATCTCCTGTTCCTGCCCTCCCACGGCAAGGCGCATCTGGAAAGCCCGGACATCGCCGTGGTGCTGCCGGAGCTGGTGAAGGCGCTGGGCGGACCTCAGGCCATCGGCATCGCCATCGCCGGCCCCAAGGCGGAGACGGCCCTGCGGGACAGCATGAGCCTCGCGCTGCCGGCCATCGTGGTGCTGCGCGCCGGCCAGCCGGTGGGCGCCATCGCCCGCATGCGGGACTGGGACGAATATCTCGACAAGCTCCGCGCCCTGCTCGCCGCCCCTTCCGCCGCCACCCACTGAAGGCTGCCCCCAATGTCTTCGTCCCCCTTCGCCACCCAGCCCCCCATCGGCTTCGGCCCCGGCAGCCAGTCCACCTCAGAGGACGAGGGCCTCGCCTATCTCCAGATGCCCTCGGGCATGCGCACCTTCGAGGCGCATCTCATCGAGGTGGAGGACAAGGACCGCTACGCCCCCGCCTTCGCCGTGCTGGAACAGGTCATCGCCGCGTTGGAAAGCTGGCAGCCGGGCGAGAGCCGCATCATCGACCTCGCCCATCTCGACGCCGCCAACCTCGCTCTGGTCGACGAGGCCATGGGCGAGGGCGAGGTGGCGGTGAAGGTGGAAGGACGGGGCGATGTCCGCCCCATGGAAATTCAGGAAGCAACTTTCGCCGGCGTGTGGCGCCTGCGCGGCGCGGCGGGCACCGACCGCATCGAGATCGGCGCCTTCCCGCGTGGCGCCGTGGTGCGCGCGTTCGGCGGCGGGTCCGGCATCGATCTTTCCGGCCTCGACGCGCCCGCGCCCGGCATCTTCAACGCCCCCGCTTTGCTGGTGGAGATCGACGACCGCGCCCGCACCCGCCAGCCCGGCGATGCGGCGCACATCATCAACCTCTCCCTCCTGCCGCACACACCGGAAGACCTCGCCATGCTGGAGGCGCGGCTCGGCCCCGGCGCGACCACCGTGCTCTCGCGCGGCTATGGCAATTGCCGCATCGATGCGACGGGCACGCGGCATGTGTGGCGGGTGCGCTTCTACAATTCGCAGGACATGCTCATCCTCGACACCATCGAGGTGAGCGAGGTGCCGGAAGTCGCCTGCGCCGCCCGCGAGGATATCGCCGATTCCGCCGAGCGCCTCACCGAGGTGCTGGCGGCCATGCGGTGAGGTTCAACATGTCCCAGCACAGCTTCTTCGACGGCTCCTATCTCGGCGATCGCGCACGGCTCGCCCCCACCGCGCGGCTGGAATGCAAGGTCTGCTGGCACGTCTACGACCCCGCCGAGGGGTGCGAGGCGTGGCAGGTTCCCCCCGGCACGCCGTTCAACGCGCTGCCCGATCACTGGCGCTGCCCGGTCTGCGACGGCGCCCGCGACGCCTTCATGGTGCTGGACGGCGGCACGCCCGATTTGCCGGCCGTGATGCGCCCCGCCCCGGTCGATCCGGCGCTGGAGCGCCAGCTCGCCGAGGCCCCAAGCCTGTTCGAGGCGGTGTTCCGCGAGATCCATGCGGCGAAGATGAAGGGCGTGCCCTTCGTCAACGGCACCCTCGGCGTGAAGGCGGTGGGCTTCCGCATCCATGCGGGGCGGGTGATGGGCGTGCTGGTGACGCCCTGGTTCATGAACATCGTGCTCCTGCCCAATGCTTCCGACGACTGGTCGCAGCTCAAGACCGGCGAGCGCGAATTCATCGATTTTCCCTCGGGCACCTACGAATTCCTCGCCGCCAACCGGCCCGAGACCGGCCCCTACAAGGCCTGCTCGCTCTTTTCCCCCATGTTCGATTTCTCCTCCATGCTGCAGGCGGTGGAGACGGCCGAGGCGGTGATGCCCGGCCTGCTCGATGCAGCCAACCGGGAGGACGGCACCCGCTCCGGCGAAATCCGCCGCCGGGCGGAAGCGGAAGAAGCCGCGCGCATCGCCGCTGAGACGGCGGCGCTGACGCCCGAGGCCGAGGCGCCCGCCCGCCGCGAGGCGCCGGCGGAACTCTCCCGCCGCTCGCTCCTCCTCGGCCCGCGCGCTGGTGCCGAAGGATTGCGCGCCGAAGATCTGCGGGACGGCGCGGCATGACCGGCTCCCGCGCGCTCCGCAGCCTCACCCTCACGCCTGACGGGCGCGCGGGCGGCTGGCGCGTGGCGCGGGAGGAGGGGCCGGACCCCGCCGCGGCCCTGATCGGCCGCACGCCGGAGGAGGCGGCCCGTCTTGCTCCTCTGGTCTTCAACCTGTGCGGCGCCGCCCACGCCTTCGCCGCCCGCTCTGCCCTCGGCATGCCGGTGGCGGCAGATGCCGAAACGATGGCGCGCGAGACGGTGCGCGACCACGCGCTCGCGCTGCTCCACACCGTGCCCGTGGCGCTGGGCATGACGCCGGACCGCGCCGCCCTCGCGCTCCTCGCCCGGCCGGACGGCGCTGCCTTCCATGCCGCCCTTGTGGGCGACGCCAGCGATCTTTCCGCCTTCTCCCCCTCCGAGCTGGAAGCCTGGCTCACCGAAGCGCCCACCCCCACCGCCCGCGCCTTCGCCCGCATCCGCGAGGCCGATCCGGCGGAAGGGCGCGTGCATCTGCCGGAGCTGAGCGCGGATGTCCTCGCCGCTACCCTCGCGCGGCCGCCAGCCGCCATCGGCTCCCACCGCGAGACCGGCGCGCTCGGCCGCGTCTCTGGGACGCCGCTGATCTCAGCGTTGCTGAGTTCGGAGGGACCGAGCCTGTTCGTGCGGCTGCTGGCGCGGCTGGTGGATGGCCTTGCCCATCTCGCCCCACGCCCCGCCCCGCCCCTTCCGGCCGGCATCGCGCCGGCCGCGCGCGGGCTGCTGGGGCATCGGGCGGAGGTGGAGGCGGGGCGCGTCGTCGCCTATCGCATCCTCTCCCCCAGCGCCTGGAACCTTGCCCCCGGCGGGCTATTGGAACGGGCGTTCGCCGCCCTCTCGCCGGGCTGGCGGACGCGGTGGCTTGCGCCGCTGCTCGTTTGCGCCATCAATCCCTGCGTGCCCGTCACCCTCTCCTTCGCCACGGAGCCCGCCTATGCATGAGATGGCTGTGTGCGAGAGCCTGCTCTCGGCGATGGAAGAGGCGGCGAAGGCGCAGAGTTTCTCCCGCGTCACCCGCGTGCGCCTCGCCATCGGGCGCTTCGCCGGCATCGAGGTGGAGGCGCTGCGCTTCGGGTTCGACGTGGTGACGAAGGGCTCTCTGGCGGACGGCGCCGAGCTGGTGGTGATGGAGGAGAAGGGCACCGCCTGGTGCTTCGACTGCTCTGACACCGTGCCGCTCGATCACCGCCTCGCCCCCTGCCCGAAGTGCGGCGGGGAACGGCTCGTGCCCAATGGCGGCACGGAGATGAAGATCAAAGACCTGGAGGTGATGTGATGTGCACGGTCTGCGGCTGCAGCGGCGACGGCGCCACCATTTCCGAGGCGCACGGCCATTCCCATTCCCAAGGGCACGGCCATTCCCACGCCCATGGTGATGACCATCCGCACACCCACACCCATGCGGACGGCACCACCCACAGCCATGCCCATGATCGCGGCCATGATCACGCCCACGGGCATGACCACGACCATGGGCATCACCATCATCACCACGACGATCACCACCACTCCGCCCCCGATGCCGGCACGCTCGACTACGGCGCCGGCCCCGCCCGCGCCCATGCGCCCGGACTGACGCAGGCGCGCATGGTGGAGATCGAGACCTCCATCCTCGCCAAGAATGACGATTATGCCGGCCGCAACCGCACCCGGCTGAACACCGCGGGCGTGCTGGCGCTGAACCTCCTCTCCGGGCCCGGTGCCGGCAAGACCACGCTTCTGGTGGAGACGCTGAAGGCGCTGTCCGGCCGCATCCCCTGCGCCGTCATCGAGGGCGACCAGCAGACCGACAACGACGCCGCCCGCATCCGCGCCGTAGGCACCCCCGCGGTGCAGATCAACACCGGCAAGGGCTGCCACCTCGACGCCCACATGGTCGGTCACGCGCTGGAAAAGCTGCCCTTGCCGCCCGGCGGCGTGCTGTTCATCGAGAATGTGGGCAACCTCGTCTGCCCCGCCGCCTTCGACCTCGGCGAGACGAAGCGCGTCACGCTCATCTCGGTGGCGGAGGGCGAGGACAAGCCGCTCAAATATCCCGACATCTTCGAGGGCGCCGACCTCGTCCTCATCACCAAGGCCGACCTTGCCCCGCACGTGGATGCGGACATGGCGCTGCTGGAAGCCAACATCCGCCGCATCAATCCGACGGCGGACATCCTCACCACGTCTTCGCGTGGCGAGATCGGGCTCGCCCGCTGGATCGGCTGGCTGGAAGCCGCCCGCGCCGCGCGCCTGAACGAGCTTGCGAGCGCCCGGGAGGCGGAAGCCTCGGCCCTGCGCGCAGCGGCGGGAGGGGCGCGATGAACCGGCGCCCGGCCATTCTGGTGGTGGATGACGAGCCGCGCTCGGTGGAGGTCATCGCCCGCGTGCTCGACGAGGAGTTCGACGTCTTCACCGCCCTCAATGCGGAGGAGGCGCGGCGCATCCTCGAAAACGAGTGGATCCAGGTGATCTTCTGCGACCAGCGGATGCCGCAGACCTCCGGCGTCGCGCTGCTCACCGAAGTGCGCGAGCGCTGGCCGGACATCCTGCGCATCATCGTCACCGGCTATACCGAGCCGGAGGACATGATCGGCGCCATCAACGACGCCGGCATCTACCAGTTCATCCCCAAGCCCTGGCACCCGGACCAGTTGCTGCTGGCCGCGCGCAACGCCGCGCACCTGTTCCAGCTCCAGCGCGATCATGAGCGGCTGAACCTGGAAATGAAGCTCACCGCCGGCAATGCCGAGGCCCGCCTCGGCGCGCTGGAAGCGCGGGTGAAGCAGAATTTCCACTTCGACACCCTGGTGCGCGCCCCCGGCAGCCCGCTCTCGCAGGTCTGCACCCGCGCCGCGCAGGTGGCGACCTTCGACGTGCCGGTGCTGATCCATGGCGAGACGGGCACCGGCAAGGAATTGCTCGCCCGCGCCATCCATTATTCCAGCCTGCGCTCGGACCGGCCGTTCTTCGCGGTGAATTGCGGGGCGATCCCGGACGAGCTTCTGGAGTCCGAGCTGTTCGGCCACAAGAAGGGGTCGTTCACCGGCGCCCATGTGACCCGCATCGGCCTCCTCGACCAGGCGGACGGCGGCACCATCTTCCTTGACGAGATCGGCGATGTCTCCCCCGCCTTCCAGGTGAAGCTGCTGCGCTTCCTGCAGGAGGGCGAGATCCGCTCCGTGGGCTCCAACGAGGCGAAGCGGGTCAACGTGCGCGTGCTCGCCGCCACCCATCGCGATCTCAAGGGCGAGGTGGCCCGCGCCCGCTTCCGGGAAGACCTCTACTATCGTCTCTCGGCCATGGTGCTGACGCTGCCGGCCCTGCGCGAGCGGCGGGCGGACATTCCGGTGCTGGCCCAGAGCGTGCTCGATGCCCTCTCCAGCCAGCACGGCAAGCGGGTGCGCGGCTTCAGCGACGAAACGCTCGCCTGCATGTCCGCCTATGACTGGCCGGGCAATGTGCGCGAATTGCAGAACGAGGTGACGCGGATGCTCGTGCTCGCCGAGCGCGACACCCTCTCCGCCGATCTCCTCTCCCCCCACGTCGTGCGCGCCGCCGCCGCCGAGACGCGGGCGCCGGAGACCTTGGCCAATTCCTCCATCGCCCTGCCCGACAGCGGGCCGCTGAAGGACCGCATCGAGCGGATGGAAGCCACCATCCTCACCGAGACGCTGGTGCGCTGCCGCTGGAACAAGAGCCGCGCGGCGGAGGAACTCGGCCTTTCCCGCGTGGGCCTCAGAGCCAAGCTCGACCGCTACGGCATCGCCCGTGGCGGCGCGTTTGGCCAGCATTGAGGGGATGGGGGATGCGCCGTTTGAGCCAAGAGCCGGCCGATCTCCCCTCTCCCCTTGCGGGAGAGGGGTTGGGGGTGAGGGGTGAGCGGCGTTCGTTACTCTCACCAGCATCTGGACAGCCGGAGGGAACACCCCTCACCCCGACCCTCTCCCGCAAGGGGAGAGGGGGTTTCTTTCGCAGGTAGGAGCCCCGCCATGTGCCTCGGCATTCCCGGACAGATCGTCGCCGTCGCGGACGCGGAGGCCATGCTGTGCGTGGTGGACGTCTCCGGTGTCCGCCGCACCGTGGACGTGGTGTGCGTGGCCGAGCCCGGCGCGCCGCTGGATGACCTCGTGGGCGCCTGGGTGCTGGTCCATGTGGGCTTCGCCATGAGCCGCATCGACGAGGAAGAAGCCGCCGCCACCCTCAAGGTGCTTTCCGAGATCGGCGAGGCGGCGGTCGAGATGGAAGCCCTCACCCAAGGCAGCGTCGAGCTGCTGTCCACCCCGCGCTGAGGAGCCGGACATGCGCTTCGTCGACGAATTCCGCGACCCCGCCCTCGCAAGCGCCCTCGTGAAGGAGATCGGCGCCATCGCCGCGCGGCTGGAGCGCGGGCGGGATCGGCCCTTCGCCATCATGGAGGTGTGCGGCGGGCACACCCACGCCATCTTCCGCTACGGGCTGGAGGGTCTGCTGCCGGACCTCGTGGAATTCGTCCACGGCCCCGGCTGCCCGGTGTGCGTGCTGCCCATGGGGCGGGTGGACGACTGCGTCGCCATCGCCGAGCGGCCCGAGGTGATCTTCACCACCTTCGGCGACGCCATGCGCGTGCCGGGCTCGAAGAAAAGCCTCCTCCAGGCGAAGGCGGACGGCGCGGACGTGCGCATGGTCTATTCGCCGCTGGATGCGCTCACGCTGGCGAAGCGCAATCCCGACCGCGAGGTGGTGTTCTTCGGTCTCGGCTTCGAGACCACCATGCCCTCCACCGCGCTCACCGTGCAGCGGGCGGCGCGGGAGGGGGTGAGCAACTTCTCTCTCTTCTGCAACCACATCACCATCATCCCCACGCTGCGGGCGCTGCTGGAGCAGCCGGACCTCGGCATCGACGGCTTCATCGGGCCGGGGCATGTGTCCATGGTCATCGGCACGGCGCCCTATCGCTTCATCGCGGAAGAGTTCGGCCGGCCGCTGGTGGTGTCGGGCTTCGAGCCCATCGACCTGCTGCAATCCCTGCTCATGGTGCTGCGGCAGATCGAGACCCGGAAGGCGCTCATCGAGAACCAGTATGCCCGCGTGGTCCCGGAGCATGGCAACCCGGCGGCCCTGCGGGCCGTTCAGGAAGTGTATGAGCCGCGCGAGACGTTCGAGTGGCGCGGCCTCGGCTCCATCGCCGGCTCGGGCGTGCGGCTGACGGCGCCCTATGCGGCCTTCGATGCGGAAAAGCGCTTCGCCGTGCCTGATATCAAGGTGGCCGATCCCGCCCAGTGCCGCTGCGGCGAAGTGCTCACCGGCGCCGCCAAGCCGTGGGCCTGCCCCGAGTTCGGCAAGGGCTGCACGCCGGAGACGCCGCTTGGCGCGCTGATGGTGTCTTCCGAAGGTTCTTGCGCGGCTTACTATCAATATGGCGGTATACGGGGAGAGGCCGCATGAACATCCCGTTCTCCACCCCTACCGCCGCGCGCCGGCGGCCACTGACGCAAAAGACGGTGACGCTCGCCCATGGCGGCGGCGGCAGCGCCATGCGCGATCTCATCGACGACGTGTTCCTCTCCGCCTTTTCCGGCGAGGGCCGCGCCGCGCCGGAGGATCAGGCCCGCTTCGACCTCGCCGCCCTGATGGCGCGGGGCGACCGGCTGGCCTTCACCACCGACGGCTTCGTGGTGGACCCCCTGTTCTTCCCCGGCGGCGACATCGGCAAGCTCGCCGTGTGCGGCACGGTGAACGACCTTGCGGTGGGCGGGGCGACCCCGGTGGCCCTCTCCTGCGCCATCATCATCGAGGAGGGGCTGGAGGTGGAGACACTGCGCCGCGTCGTCCAGTCCATGGCCGAGACGGCGCACGCGGCGGGCGTTTCTATCGCCACCGGCGACACCAAGGTCGTGGCGCGGGGCGCCTGCGACAAGCTCTTCATCACCACCACCGGCATCGGTGTCATCCGCGCGGGCATCGACGTGGGCGTGACCAAGGCGCGGCCCGGCGACAAGGTGATCGTCAACGGCCTCCTCGGCGACCACGGCGCCGCCATCCTCAATGCCCGCGGTGACCTCGCCCTCGACACCGCCATCGAGAGCGACTGCGCCCCCCTCAACGGCCTGATCGACACTCTGATCGCCGCCGCCCCCGGCCTACGCATGATGCGCGATGCCACGCGCGGCGGCATTGCGGCGGTGGTGAACGAGCTGGCCGAGGCGAGCAAGGTCGGCATTCGCCTCGACGAGCTGAGCTTGCCCATGCGGCCGGAGGTGATGGGCTTCTGCGAGATCCTGGGCCTCGACCCGCTCTATCTCGCCAACGAGGGCAAGATCCTCGCCGTGGTGCCCGCCGAGGAGACCGAGGCCGCGCTGGCCGCGCTGCGTGCCCATCCGCTGGGGCGCGAGGCCGCGGTGATCGGCGAGGTCACGTCCGAGCGGCCCGGCCGGGTCGTCATGAGAACGCGCTTCGGGGGCGAGCGCATCGTCGACATGCTGGTCGGCGATCAACTGCCCCGCATCTGCTGACCCTTTTTTCGAACCTTCAAACACCGGGGAGAACTTCATGCACCGCACGATCCGCACGGCAGCCGCCGCTGCCGCCCTCACCCTCCTGCCGCAGCTCGCCTTCGCCCATACCGGCGTCGGCGACGTGCACGGCTTCAGCCACGGCTTCGCCCATCCCCTCGGCGGCCTCGATCATCTGCTCGCCATGGTCACGGTGGGCATCTTCGCCTGGCAGCTGGGCGGTCGCGCCGTGTGGGCAGTGCCGGCCACCTTCGTCGGTCTGATGGCCGTGGGCGGCGCCCTCGGCATCTCCGGCATCGACGTGCCGTTCGTGGAGCTGGGCATCGCCCTGTCGGTGATCGTGCTGGGCGGCGTGGTGGCCTTCGGTGTCAAGGCGCCGCTGGCGGCGGCCATGGCCATGGTCGGCTTCTTCGCCATCTTCCACGGCCACGCCCACGGTGCGGAAATGCCGGCGGATGCCTCGGGCGTCGCCTATGGCCTCGGCTTCATGTCGGCGACCGCCCTCCTCCATGTCGCGGGCCTCGGCCTCGGCATGGCCATCGGCCGCTTCGGCGAGCTGCATGGCGAGAAGTTCGTGCGCGGCGCGGGCGCGGCGGTGGCGGTGGCCGGCGTCGGCATCCTCGCCGGGCTCGTCTGAGCCCTCCAACATGCTATAGCGCCCGTCCGACACGCGTGAGAGGCCGGACGGGTGCTGTACGACGAGGCGTATCTGGCGCGGACCGAAGAGATGGTCCGGGCCCATCTGCCGGACTGGGGCCTGCCGCCGGATGCGGCGCTCCAGCTCCTCTCCATCTCCGAGAACGCCACCTTCCGCGCCACCGCGGGCGCGCAGGATATCGTCGTCCGCGTCTACCGGCCGGGCTATCACGCAGCGGCGGAAATCCGCTCCGAGCTCGCCTGGATCGAGGCGCTGCGCGCCAACGCCGTGGTGCCCACCCCCGCCATCATCCCCACACGCGACGACCGCCTCCTCAATGAGGTGAGCGCGGACGCCGCCCCGCGCCGGCTGGCCGCCTTCGCCTTCGTGCCCGGCGTCGAACCGCAGGAAAGCGCGGACCTGCCCGGCTGGTTCCGGCGCCTCGGCGCCTTCCATGCCCGCCTCCACGCCCATGCGAAGGGTTGGCGGCGGCCGGAGGGCTTCACCCGCAAGGTGTGGGATTTCGAGAGCATGCTCGGCGAACGCCCGCTCTGGGGGGACTTCCGCGCCGCGCTGGGCCTCGATGCGCCCGGCCGCGCGCTGCTGGAGCGCACGGCGCTCGCCTTGAGGGACAGCCTCGCGCCGCTGACGACGCCGGAGAGCTTCGGCCTCATTCACGCGGACCTGCGCCTTGCCAATCTGCTGGCGGACGGGGACAGCCTGACACTGATCGATTTCGACGATTGCGGCTTCTCCTGGTACCTTTACGACTTCGCCTCAGCCGTCTCCTTCATGGAGCATTCGCCGCTGGTGCCGGCAGTGAAGGATGCGTGGATGACCGGCTACCGCACCCTCGCGCCACTGCCGTCGGACGCCGATGCGCAGCTCGACGTGTTCGTGATGCTGCGGCGGATGCTGCTCACCGCCTGGGTCGCCTCCCACGCCGAGACGCCGACCGCACAGGCCATGGGCGCGCCCTATACCGGCGGGACGCTGGCGCTGGCCGAGGATTTCCTCAGCCGGCGAGGGTAGGCAATCTTGGCCCCTTGAACCGCCGTCATGGCCCGGCTCGTCCGGGCCATCCACGGCTGGACGGGTTCGGGTTTCCGGACAGCGTGCAGGCGGATGGGTGGATCGCCCGGACACGCCGGGCGATGACAGATAACAATGAGGGGTCGACGGACGAGGGCACGTGAACGGCGCTTTCCCCAGCCGCAACGTGACAGCGCCCCATTGCTCGGCTATGGGCGTGCCCCCGTCACCGCAGGAGAGGATGAGACAACATGGCCGCCGCACCGCAGGGCAACGCAGACGCCATCGCCCGCCTCATCGCCGCCGAGATCAACGCCCGCCCAGCGCAGGTCACGGCCGCCGTCTCCCTCATCGACGAAGGCGCGACCGTCCCCTTCATCGCCCGCTACCGCAAGGAGGTGACGGGCGGCCTCGACGACACCCAGCTGCGCACGCTGGAAGAGCGCCTCTCCTATCTGCGCGAGCTGGAAAGCCGCCGCGCCGCCGTGCTCTCCTCCATCGACGGGCAGGGCAAACTTTCCGACGAACTGCGCGGCAAGATCGAGGCGGCCACCACCAAGGCCGAGCTGGAAGACCTCTACCTCCCCTACAAGCCCAAGCGCCGCACCAAGGCGGAGATCGCCCGCGAGAAGGGCCTCGGGCCGCTGGCCGAGGCGATCCTCGCCGACCGCTCCATCGCCCCGGCCGACCGCGCGGCGGCGTTCCTGAATGAGCAGGTGGCGGACATCAAGGCGGCGCTGGATGGCGCGCGCGACATCCTCGTGGAGACCTTCGCCGAGAATGCCGAGCTGGTGGGCCGCCTGCGTGGACACCTGAAGGCCAACGCCATGCTCAAGGCCAAGGTGGCCGAGGGCAAAGAGGAGGCCGGCGCCAAGTTCCGCGACTATTTCGACCATGCCGAGAAGTGGGCCACCGCCCCGAGCCACCGCGTGCTCGCCATGCTGCGCGGGCGCAACGAGGAGATGTTGACTCTCGACCTCGTGGTGGACGAGGACGCCACCACGCCGGTGAAGCCCGCCGAGCGCATCGTCGCCGAGGCCTACGACATCCCCCTCGCCAACGGCGCGCCGGCGGATTCCTTCCTGCTGGAGGTGGCGCGCTGGGCGTGGCGGGTGAAGCTCTCGCTGCACCTCACCGTGGAGCTGATGGGCGAGATGCGCGAGCGCGCGGAGGAGGAAGCCATCCGGGTCTTCGCCCGCAACCTCAAGGATCTGCTGCTCGCCGCGCCCGCCGGCTCGCGCGCCACCATGGGGCTTGATCCCGGCATCCGTACCGGCGTGAAGGTCGCGGTGGTGGACGGCACGGGCAAGCTCATCGCCACGAGCACGGTCTATCCCTTCCAGCCGCGCAACGACGTGCAGGGCGCCATGGCGGAGCTGGCGCACCTCATCCGCCGGCACAATGTGGAGCTGATCGCCATCGGCAACGGCACGGCGAGCCGCGAGACGGACAAGCTCGCCGCCGACCTCATCGCCGCGCTGCCGCCGGACGCTTCGGGCAAGAAGCCCATCAAGGTGGTGGTGAGCGAAGCTGGCGCCTCGGTCTATTCCGCCTCAGCGACCGCCGCCGCCGAGATGCCTGATATCGACGTGTCCATCCGCGGCGCCGTCTCCATCGCCCGCCGCCTGCAAGACCCGCTGGCGGAGCTGGTGAAGATCGAGCCCAAGGCCATCGGCGTCGGCCAGTATCAGCACGACGTGGATCAGGCCCGCCTCGCAAAGGCCCTCGACGCGGTGGTGGAGGACGCGGTGAATGCGGTGGGCGTGGATCTCAACACCGCCTCCGCCTCGCTGCTCGCCCGCGTCTCCGGCCTCGGCGCCTCACTGGCGGAGGCCATCGTGGCGCATCGCAATTCGGTGGGCGCGTTCAAGACCCGCAAGGAACTCTTGAAGGTCTCCCGCCTCGGCCCGCGCACCTTCGAGCTGGCCGCCGGCTTCCTGCGCATCCCGGACGGTGCCGAGCCGCTGGATGCGTCGGCCGTGCATCCGGAAGCCTATGAGGTGGCGAAGAAGATCGTCGCCGCCTGCGGGCGCGACGTGCGCCAGATCATGGGCGACACGGCGGCGCTGAAGGCGCTGGACCCGCGCGCCTTCGTGGACGAGCGCTTCGGCCTGCCCACCGTGCGCGACATCCTCACCGAGCTGGAGAAGCCCGGCCGCGACCCCCGTCCCGCCTTCAAGACCGCCACGTTCGCGGAGGGCGTTCACGAGATGAGCGACCTCAAGCCCGGCATGGTGCTGGAAGGCACGGTGACCAATGTCGCCGCCTTCGGCGCCTTCGTGGACATCGGCGTCCATCAGGACGGGCTGGTCCACGTCTCGGCGCTGGCCGACCGCTTCGTGAAGGACCCGCACGAGGTGGTGAAGGCGGGCGACGTGGTGAAGGTGCGCGTGGTGGAGGTGGACGTGAAGCGCAAGCGCATCGCCCTCTCCATGCGCAAGGACGACGCCGGCACGCGGCCCTCGGGCGGGCGGCCGGAGCAGCCGCGCCAAGATGGACGCAGCAACGACGGGCGAGGCAACGACTTCCGGGGCAACGACGCCCGACGCCCGCAGCAGGGCAAGCCGGCCGACAAGGCCGGCGACAGGGGCGGCAATGGCGCCTTCGGCGCGGCTCTGGCCGAGGCCATGCGGCGCAAGGGGCAATAGGCCCTCGAACGAAAACGGCCGGGCGTCAGGCCCGGCCGCATTCAAAACGAGGAAGCGTCAGCGCCGGGCGTGGACCCGCGCGAGCTTCGGCACGAGGCGCGTCAGGCGGGCGCGGCGGCCGGAGGGCGGGCCATCCTCGTCGTCCATCAGCATGACGGCAAAGCCCATCTGCACACTGCCGAAGGTAATGCCCAGCGCCACCGTGAGCACGCCGAGGGCCAGCAGCCCATCCGGCGAATGCGCGAACAGGCTGGCGAGGTGCGCCACATCGAACGCGACCAGAAGCGCCACGAACACGGCAGCGACGCCGATGCCGATGGCGGCGTGACGGAGAAGGAAGCGGACCAGGAACGGCATGGCGGTATCCTCGGCAGGGCTGGGGCGCGTTCCGGCGATGCGACAGCACCATTACGCAGCGACATCTGGCGCCGATCACCTCAAGGATCGCCATCAGCCACTACCCTCAACGGAAGCGTCTCACGCCGGTTCCCGTGCGACAAGCGCCCGCTCCGTCGTCAGATGGTCGCAGATGACACGCGCGCGGTTTGTCTCTGGACAAAGCCCCGTCCCCTCCCATGTGACACAAGGACATGACCACCGGTCCGAAGAACGCTCAAGCCGGCGCTTCCGGTGCCGCGCGATCAGGGAGACAGGGACATGACAAAGCCCGACAAGATGAACCGCCTCGTGGTGGTGTGCGACGGCGCCAAGGCCGTCCTGCTCGCCGATGCCGGCATCGCCCCGGCGCCGCGCCTGTCGGTGCTGGAAAGCTTCAGCGAGCCCCATCCCGGCACCGCCGCCCTCGGCACCGACCGGCCGGGGCGCGTACACGAATCCGCGACCGTCGCTCGCAGCGCCGTCGAGACCACCGATCTGCATGCCGAGGCCGAGGCCGCGTTCATCGCCCGCGTCGCCAAGCGGCTCGATGCGCTGGTGGGAGCCGGCGAGGCCCCTGCCCGTATCCTGCTCGTCGCCCCGCCCAAGGCGCTGGGGGTGCTGCGGGAGGCGCTGACCCACCGCGTGAAGCCGCTGGTGGACGGCGAGATCGCCAAGGATCTGGTGAAGCTGCCGGTGGACGAGATCACGAGCCACATCGCCACCTGAGAGATCCCCGCCCCTACCGAGGTCGCGAAACGATCCATCGGGCGGTGGCGTTCGGATAAGGACAAACCGCCGCCCGCATGGACGGCGGTGGAAAGGTGTTGCCAAATGTCCGTGACTTCCACCCGTTCGCTCTCGCCCTGCGCCGTGTCGCGCCTGCGGCTGCTCGGCTGCCTCGTGCTGATGCTGGGCGTCGGCGGGGTCGGCGGGGCGGTGACCTCGCCGGCCATCCCTGCATGGTATCAAGGTCTGGTGAAGCCCGGCTGGACGCCGCCCAACGCCGCCTTCCCCATCGTCTGGACCCTGCTATATCTGATGATGGCGGTGAGCCTCTGGCGGCTGTGGGACAAGGTGCCTCCCTCCTCCGCGCGCACCGTAGCCATCGGCCTCTTCCTGGCGCAGCTGGCGCTCAACTTCCTGTGGTCGCCGGTCTTCTTCGGCCTGCACGCAATCCATGCGGGCCTCGTCATCATCATCGGCCTCGTGGTGCTACTGGTGCTGACGCTCCGCGCCACCTTCCCCCTGGACCGAACGGCGGGCTGGCTGCTGGTGCCCTATCTCGTCTGGGTGTGCTACGCCTCGACGCTCAATGCCGGCATCGCCGTGCTCAACTGAGCGCCAGGAGGATCAAGAGATGGTGCACTGGTCGATCTATCTGTTCATCCCGCTGGCGCTGGCGCTGGTGGCGGGCGTGCTCTTTCTGGGCCTCTTCAACTTCGCCTCGGGCGGATCGCCCCAGCGTTCGCAGAAGCTGATGCAGATGCGGGTGCTGTTCCAGTTTCTCGCCATCATCATTGTCATGGCCACCATCTTCGCCATGGGCCGCTGACGATTATGGTCAAGCTGAACAAGATCTACACCCGCACCGGGGACGACGGCACCACCGGGCTCGGCACCGGAAGGCGCGTCGCCAAGTACGACCTGCGCGTCGAGGCCTATGGCGCGGTGGACGAGACCAATGCCACCCTCGGCATCGCCCGCCTGCACCTGTCGGGCGAAACCCTGCTGGATGGCATTCTGGTGCGCATCCAGAACGATCTGTTCGATCTCGGCGCGGATCTGTGCGTGCCGCCCGCCGCCAATGAGGAGGACGGCGCGAGCCTCCGCATCGTGCCGGCGCAGGTGACGCGGCTGGAGGACGACATCGACCTCCTGAACGCCGAATTGTCCCCCCTCACCTCCTTCGTGCTGCCGGCCGGCACCGCCGCATCCGCCCACCTTCATCTCGCGCGCACCGTGTGCCGGCGGGCCGAGCGCATCATGGTCGCATTGTCGCACCAGGGTGAAGGCTCGGTGGGGGCGCCCGCGCTGCATTACGTGAACCGGCTCTCCGACCTCCTGTTCGTCGCGGGCCGCTATGCCAACGCCCGCGGCGCGGCGGACGTGCTGTGGGTGCCGGGCAAAAGCCGCACCTGAAAGAGCCGCGCCTGAAAGAGCCGCATCTGACGCTGGGTCCGTTGCGGGGGCGCTCCGCCCTGCTCTAAGCTTGCCCTAACGGGACAGGACGTACGCAGGCGGCGGACGGGTCCCCGGGACCCTCTGATGTTCGTTCCGATCGCCGACGCCAATCCGCTGGAGCATGTGCGCCGCCCCTACGTCACCTGGGGGCTGGTCGCGCTCAACCTCTTCGTCTTCGTCGCCCTCCAGCACGGCGCGTTCGGACCGGTGAGCGAGGCCGGCGTGCTGGGCTTCGGCGCCATCCCCGCCGTGGTGAGCGGCGTCGCCATTCTGCCCGAGGGCTACGAGCGGCTGCCGCCGGCCCTGACCCTCGTCAGCTACATGTTCCTGCACGGCGGCTGGCTGCACCTCATCGGCAACATGGCCTTCCTTTTGGTGTTCGCCGACAATGTGGAGGACGCCATGGGCCATGCCCGCTTCCTCCTGTTCTACCTACTGTGCGGGGTCATCGCCGGGCTGGTCCATGTGGTGGCCGAGCCGGGGTCGGAGGCGCCGCTGGTGGGGGCGTCCGGCGCCGTGGCCGGGGTGATCGCGGCTTATCTCGTGCTCCACCCCAACATCCGCCTGTGGGCGCTGGTGCTGATGAAGATCCCGCTGCGGGTACCAGCCTACTGGGCGATCGGCGCCTGGTTCGGCCTCCAGGTGTGGCAGATCCTGTCGAGTTCGGACCAGGAGACCGCATGGTGGGCGCACGTGGGCGGCTTCCTCGCCGGAGCCGTGCTGGTGGCGCTGATGCGCCGGCCGGGCGTCGCCCTGTTCGATCGCGATCCCTCCGGCGTACCGAGCGTCCGCGCACAGGGCGTCCGAACGCCGCGCCGGAGCGAGCGTTGACACACTTTCTGGCCCCTCCTACGTTGCCCGCCCGCAAGAAATGCTGCAATGCAGGGATAAGAGCGGAAGTCACGACCATCGGTGGATTTTGCGACCGTCGGTCGAGATTTCGGGAACGGGGAGCGTGTGTCGATGAAGATCCTGGTGCCCGTTAAGCGGGTGGTGGATTACAACGTTAAGGTCCGGGTGAAGTCTGACGGTTCGGGCGTGGAGCTTGCGAACGTCAAGATGTCCATGAACCCGTTCGACGAGATCGCGGTGGAAGAGGCGCTGCGCCTCAAGGAAGCCGGCAAGGCGACCGAGGTGATTGCGGTGTCCATCGGACCGGCCCAGGCCTCCGAGACGCTCCGCACGGCCCTGGCCATGGGCGCCGACCGCGGCATCCTGGTGAAGACTGACGGCGTGGTCGAGCCGCTCGCGGTCGCCAAGATCCTCAAGGGCGTGGTGGGCGAGGAAGCCCCCGGCCTGGTGATCCTCGGCAAGCAGGCCATCGACGACGACTGCAACCAGACCGGCCAGATGCTGGCGGCGCTTCTCTCCTGGCCTCAGGCCACCTTCGCCTCCAAGGTCGTGGTGGAGGACGGCGGCGTGGTCGTCACCCGCGAGATCGACGGCGGCCTGCAGACCATCAAGCTCAACGGCCCGGCCATCGTCACGACGGACCTGCGCCTGAACGAGCCGCGCTACGCCTCGCTCCCCAACATCATGAAGGCGAAGAAGAAGCCCATCGCCGAGAAGACGCCGGCCGATTACGGCGTGGACGTCGCCCCCAGGCTCGAGGTGCTGAAGACCGCCGAGCCGGCCGGCCGCAAGGCAGGCGTGAAGGTGGGCTCGGTTGCCGAGCTGGTGGCGAAGCTCAAGGATGAGGCGGGGGTGATCTGATGGCCGTTCTGCTCATTGCCGAACACGACAATTCGGCCCTCAACGGCGTCACCGCCAAGGCCCTCACCGCCGCCGCCGCGCTCGGCTCGCCCGTGCACGTGCTGGTCGCCGGCCAGAACGCCAAGGGCGTGGCCGAGGCCGCCGCGAAGCTCTCGGGCGTCGAGAAGGTGCTGCTCGCCGACGATGCGCTCTATGCGCACCGTCTCGCCGAGCCGCTGGCTGCGCTGGTCGTCTCGCTGGCGCCCGGCTACGACGCCATCGTCGGTCCCTCCACGGCCAGCGCCAAGAACGTGCTGCCGCGCGTCGCCGCCCTCCTGGACGTGATGCAGGTGTCCGACATCGTCAAGGTGGTCTCGCCCGACACGTTCGAGCGGCCCATCTATGCCGGCAACGCCATCCAGACCGTGAAGTCCAACGACGCCAAGAAGGTGGTGACGGTGCGCACCGCCTCCTTCGCCGCCACCGGCGAGGGCGGCTCGGCCGCCATCGAGACCGTGGGCGCGGCGTCCGACCCGGCGCTCTCCACCTTCGTGGAAGAGAGCATCGCCGCCTCGGACCGTCCCGAGCTGACCGCCGCGAAGATCATCGTGTCCGGCGGCCGCGCGGTGGGCTCGCGGGAGAAGTTCGCCGAGCTGATCGAGCCGCTGGCCGACGCGCTGGGCGCGGCGGTGGGCGCCTCGCGCGCCGCGGTGGACGCGGGCTATGCCCCGAACGACTGGCAGGTGGGCCAGACCGGCAAGGTCGTCGCCCCCGAGCTTTACGTCGCCCTCGGCATCTCCGGCGCCATCCAGCATCTCGCCGGCATGAAGGACTCCAAGGTCATCGTCGCCGTCAACAAGGACGAGGAAGCCCCCATCTTCCAGGTGGCGGACTACGGCCTCGTCGGCGATATCAACACCGTCATCCCCGAACTGAAGGCGGAAATCGCCAAGGTTAAGGGATAAGATCACTCTGACTGCGGCCGGATTACCCCCGGCCGCAGTTTCGGGGAGGCCCGCCCCGGTCACCGGCAACAAGGCGAAACGAGAGAATCATGCCGCTCGAGATCAAGAAGGTCGGGGTCATCGGCGCAGGCCAGATGGGCAACGGCATCGCGCACGTGTGCGCGCTCGCCGGCTATGACGTCGCGCTGCACGATGCGGACGCGGACCGCATCCGCTCCGGCCTCGCCACCATCAACGGCAACATGGCCAAGCAGGTGTCCAAGGGCGTCGTGTCCGAGACCGACCGGCAGGAAGCCCTCACCCGCATCGCCGTCGCCGAGAAGACCGAGGATCTCGCCGACTGCGACCTCGTGATCGAATCCGCCACCGAGCGGGAAGAGGTGAAGCGCAAGATCTTCTCCGCGCTCTGCCAGACGGTGAAGCCGGAGGCGATCCTCGCCTCGAACACCTCCTCCATCTCCATCACCCGCCTCGCCGCCGCCACCGACCGGCCGGAGCGCTTCATCGGCATTCACTTCATGAATCCGGTGCCGCTGATGGAGCTGGTCGAGCTGGTGCGCGGCATCGCCACCGACGACGAGACCTTCGAGGCCTCCAAGACCTTCGTCACCCGTCTGCACAAGACCTATGCGGTGGCCGAGGACTTCCCCGCCTTCATCGTCAACCGCATCCTGCTGCCGATGATCAACGAGGCCATCTACACCCTTTATGAGGGCGTGGGCTCGGTGGATTCCATCGATCGCGCCATGAAGCTTGGCGCCAATCATCCCATGGGTCCGCTGCAGCTGGCCGACTTCATCGGCCTCGATACCTGCCTCGCGGTAATGCAGGTGCTGCACGAGGGCCTCGCCGATTCCAAGTACCGGCCCTGCCCGCTGCTGGTGAAGTATGTCGAGGCCGGCTGGCTCGGCCGCAAGACGCAGCGCGGCTTCTACGACTACCGCGGCGAGAAGCCCGTCCCCACCCGCTGAGGCATCGGGCGGAGAGGCCGACAACCCGGCCTCTCCGCCGGTCAGCCCAGCCGAAGGGCGCCGGGCTCGTCACCCTCGCCGGCTGCAGCGGCCGGCAGTTCCACCTTTTGCAGCAGGCCGCCCCCCGGGCGGTTCGAGAGGGTGAGCCGCCCGCCGTGGCGGCTGATGATCTCGTTGGCGATGGCAAGGCCGAGGCCCGCACCCGGGATCTTCACATGCCGCGCCGGATCGACCCGGAAGAACGGCTCGAACACCTGCCCCATCAGCGCCTCGGGAATGCCGGGGCCGTCATCCTCGATCACCAGCACCACCCGCGTCGCATCGGCGCTGACGGCCAGCCGCGCGCCGCCGCCGAGGCTCGCGCCATGGGTGGCGGCATTGACCGCGAGGTTGCGTACCGCCCGCTTGAGCGAGAGCGGACGCCCCGCGACGCACGCTGGCGACGCTGCGAAAATGGCGACGCTGAGCCCGATCTCCCTCAATTCCATCGCCACGTCGGCCGCCAGGCGGTCGAGCCGCACCGTCTCCAGCGCGCCCCCTTCCACTTCCTCGCGCACGAGGCGGATGGCGCTGTCGGCGATGCGGTCCAGCTCGGCGAGATCGGAGAGCCACTGGGTGCGGTCCTCCCCATCGGGGATGAATTCCGCGCGCAGCCGCATCCGGGTGAGCGGGGTACGCAGGTCGTGGGCGGCGCCGGCAACGATGCGCATGCGGCTGTCCATGGAGGCCTTCACCCGCGCCGACAGCCGGTTGATGGCGGCCGCCGCGGCGCGCACCTCGGCCGGTCCCCGCTCCGGCAGCACGGGCAGCTCGCCGTCGGGGCCGATGCGCCGCGCCGCCTCCTCCACCAGGGCCAGCGGACGGGTGAGGCGGTGGACGGCGAGGATAACGACCCCGGTGACGCCGAGGATCATGAAGGCAAGCCACACCGCAAAGCCCACCGCGCCGCCTGGCGGGCCGGGCGGCGGTCGCGGCTGCCGGCGGCCGTCCACCACCAGCCAGCGCCCGTCCGGCAACCGCAGCGCCGTGATCCCCGTGATCTCGCCGGGGCCCCCCGGCGGTTCCGGGGCGGCCGAACCTGGTCCGCCGGGCGGCGGCGGGCGGCGCAGGACCTGAACGGGCAAAGTGGAGCCGAGCCTTGCCAAGGCTTCGGTCAGGAGACGCGTCTCTTCCGGATCGATCTCGCCCGCCGGCGGTTCCGGCCGTAGCAGTGGCCCCCCGACCTGCGACCGGACCTCGGTGCCCTGCGGAACGGCTGCCGCCAGATCGGCCATGAGGAGCAGGTCGGCGGCATGGGTGCCATGATCGCCGAAGGGCGGCCATTGGGGACGGACGATGAAGAAGGACGCTCCGTTGGCCAGCGCGATCACCACCAGTACGGCCACCACGAGGATGGCCGTGACCTGGGCGCGCAGGGTCCTCACGGCGCCTCCTCCATGTCCACCCGCACGGAGAGCTGGTAGCCGCCGTTGCGCAGGGTCTTGAGGATCTGGAACGCCCCCTGGTCACCGAGCTTGCGCCGGAGGCGGCTGACCAGCACGTCCACCGAGCGGTCGAACGGGCCGGCCTCCCGCCCGCGGGTGATGTCGAGCAGCTGGTCGCGGGAGAGGATGCGGCCGGGCCGCTCGAGAAAGGCCATCAGCAGGTCGAACTCGGCTCCGGTCAGCGCCACTTCCGAGCCATCGGCCGCCGTGACGCGGCGCAGGTCCGGCTCGGCGCGGAAGCCGGCGAAGCCGTAGGCGCGCACAGGGGAGGACGCCGGCTCGGTGGCGCTGGTGCGCCTGAGGACCGCGCGGATGCGGGCCACCAGCTCGCGCGGATTGAACGGCTTGCCGAGATAATCGTCCGCGCCGATCTCAAGGCCGATGATGCGGTCCACATCCTCCTTCAGGGCGGTGAGCAGGATCACCGGCACCCGCGAGCGGGCGCGCAGGGCGCGGCACAGGTCGAGGCCGGACGCGTCGGGCAGCATCAGGTCCAGCACCACGAAGTCGATGCGCTGGGTGGTGAGCTTGTCCTCCATCTCCCGCCCGTCGCCGGCGGCGGTCACGCGGAAGCCCTGCGCGGCGAGATAGCGGCTGAGCAGCTTGCGGATTTCGAGATCGTCGTCGACGACGAGAATGTGGGGTCCGTCCTGTTGCACCGGTTCCTCCGTTCGGGCCGATGCTAGCCCCTGGGCCCGGCCACCGCACGCTTGCATGCTTCCCAGCATTGCCATGCGGTGGCCGGCAACATTCAGTCACAAAATCCGCCCGGGGGGACATCTAGCGATACCTCCCCGACCTCTTTTGGCTACGAGCCGCCGCCATCCTCGCGTCAACCTGATGGACAGGAGGCGCGCCATGCCGTGCGAAGAGCCGATGCGGAAGACACCCCGCCAGAGTTTCCGGGCCCTCATTCTCGCTGGGGCGAGCGTGACCATCCTGGCGATTGCCGGGTTCATCGTGTCGTCTCCGGGATACGCCAAGGTGGACGATAACCCGATCCCGCAGGACCAGCACACCGCCGCAGCCGACGCTCCCCCGCCGCCCTTCGGCCCGCCGGGGCCGCCGCGCGGACCGGGTGGCGGACCGGCCGGCTTTCCCGGCGGCGGTCTTGCCGGTGGTCCCCCCCCGGGTGGCCCTGCAGGTGGCCCTCTCGCCGGCCCCATGGGCCTCGCCCGCAACCTTGCCGCCGCCGAGGCCGCCCTCGGCATCCGCGCCAACCAGCTCGACGCGTGGCGCGACTTCACCGATGCGCTGCAGGAGGCCTTGCCCTCCCCGCCGCCGCCCCCTCAGCCAGGCGCCGCGCCGCTCTCCCTCGTCACCGCGTTCGGTGCGCGCAGCGAGGAGGCCGGCAAGGCAGGAACCCGGCTCCTCAAGGCCGTGGACACCCTGAAAGCGCGCCTTTCGCCGGACCAGATCGAGAAGCTGGGCCGGCTCGAGTTCGCCCTTCTGCCGCCGCCCCCGCCGCCTCCGGGCGTGCCTTTCGGCGGCCACCCCGATCGCCCCACGCCGCCCCCCGCGCGTCCGTGAGGCCACGAGAAGGAAGGGAATCTCGCCGCCCTTGATCTTCCCTTCCCCGCAGCGGGCGTGCCTCGGCACGCCCGCTGTCCGCATTTCGACCCCGCGCCTACCCGCCCCCGTCACACGCCTGTCGCGCGCCCCCTTTACTGATCCTGAAAACGGTTTCACGCTCGAGTGAAGCCATTCGGGGTCGCACGTGCCGCGCATCGTCACCATCAGGACCGTCGCCGAGCGGGCGGGCTGCTCGATCGCAACGGTCAGCCGCGTCATCAACCGCTCGGCGCCCACCAGCGCCGACGTGGAAGCGCGGGTCCGCGCGGCCATCGACGAACTGGGCTTCCGCCCGAGCGAGATCGGCCGGGCGCTGAAGACGCTCAAGACCCGCACCGTTGGCGTCCTGATCCCGAGCCTGACCAATCCGGTGTTCGCCGCCTCGGTGGCGGGCATGCAGGCGGCCGCCCGCGAGCGCCGGCACACCCTCCTCCTCACCGCCACAGATTACGATCCCTCCGCGGAGGCGGAGCTGGTGGAAACGCTGGTGGCGCAGAACGTTGCCGGCCTGGTGCTCACCGTCGCCTGCGCCAGCCACAATGCCACCCTCGATCTGCTGGAGGCGGAGAGCATCCCCTTCGTCCTCGTCCACAACGAGCCGGAGGGCGATGCCCGCGCCGCCGTCTGCGTGGACAATGGCGCCGCCACGTCCGCCTTGACCGGGGCGATGATCGCCGCCGGGCACCGGCGCATCGCCTATCTCGCCGGCCGCTTCGCCACCTCCGACCGCTCGCTGAAGCGCTACGAGGGCTATCGCGCGGCCATGGAGAAGGCCGGGCTGGTGGCTGCGCCACCGCTGGAACTCGACTATCTCGGCGACGCCCCGAGCCATGCCGCGGCGCTCGCCGGACTGTTCGGCGCCATGTCCCCCCCAACCGCAGCGCTCTGCTCCAACGATCTGCTCGCCCTTTCCGTGACCGGCGCGCTGCGCGACCTCGGCATCCGCGTGCCGGACGATGTGTCCGTCGCCGGCTTCGACGGCATCGCCCTCGGCCGGGCCATGAGCCCGAGCCTCGCCACCGTGGACACCCCCACCCGCCGCATGGGCGAGCAGGCGGTGGAACTGCTGTTCGAGATGATCGAGACCGGCGCCGCACCTCGCGTGGAGCGCCTGGCTTTCAGCCTGCGGCCCGGCGGCACCCTCGCCGCCGCATCGAAGCGTACCCCCCGTCAAGACCCCACCCTGCCGACCCCACCCAACCCGTGAGGCCCGCCATGCGTCCCCTCAAGACCCTTTCCGCCGTGACGCTTTCCGCTCTCGCGCTCGCCGCCGTCGCGGCCATCGCCCCCGCCCGTCCGGCCGCGGCGGCCGACGCCATCTGCTACAATTGCCCGCCCGAATGGGCCGACTGGGGCGCCATGCTGAAGGCCATCAAGGCCGACACCGGCATCGACGTGCCGCAGGACAACAAGAATTCCGGCCAGTCCCTCGCCCAGATCCTCGCCGAGAAGGCGAGCCCGGTTGCGGACGTGGCCTATCTCGGCGTCACCTTCGGCATCAAGGCCAAGGATTCCGGCGTCACCCAGCCCTACGAGCCCAAGGGCTTCGCCGACATTCCGGACGGCCTGAAGGACAAGGACGGCAACTGGTTCACCATCCATTCCGGCACGCTCGGCCTGTTCGTGAACAAGGATGCGCTCGGCGGCGCCCCGGTGCCGGCCTGCTGGGCGGACCTGCTGAAGCCCGAATACAAGGGCCTCGTCGGCTATCTCGACCCCACCTCCGCCTTCGTCGGCTATGTGGGCGCGGTGGCGGTGAACGGCGCGCTGGGGGGCTCGTTCGACGACTTCAAGCCGGGCATCGAATACTTCAGGAAGCTCCAGGCCAACCAGCCCATCGTGCCCAAGCAGACGTCCTACGCCCGCGTGGTCTCCGGCGAGATCCCGATCCTGTTCGACTACGATTTCAACGCCTATCGCGCCAAGTACAACGAGAAGGGCAACTTCGCCTTCGTCATCCCCTGCGAGGGCTCCGTCGTCGTCCCCTACGTGATGACCATGGTGAAGGGCGCGCCGCACCCCGAGGCGGCCAAGAAGGTGCTCGACTACGTGCTCTCCGACAAGGGACAGGCCATGTGGGCCAAGGCCTACCTGCGCCCCGCCCGAAACATCACGCTGCCGCCGGAGATCGCCAGCCGCTTCCTGCCGGCCTCGGACTATGCCCGCGCCAAGCCCGTGGACTATGCCCGCATGGAGACGGCGCAGAAGGCCTTCTCCGACGCCTACCTCAACAATGTGAAGTGAGGCGGGCTCACCCTGACGCCATGCACAGCGCCGATCGCCTAGCCCGCCTGTTCCTGCTGCCGCTGTTCCTGTTCGTGGCGGCCTTCTTCCTGCTGCCCATGGTGCGGCTGATCGGCGTCGCGGGGTCCGGCCCCAACGGGATGGCGGAATATGTCGCCATCCTCCTCAACCCGCGCTACTTCGCAACGCTGGTCGCGACGCTGCTGCTGTCCGCGGCGGTGACGGCGGCGACCCTCGCCATCGGCACCGTCGTCGCCCTGTTCCTCGCCCGCAACCGCTTCTGGGGCCGGCCGCTGCTGGTCTCCTGCCTGACCCTGCCGCTGGCCTTTCCCGGCGTGGTGGTGGGCTTCATGGTCATCCTGCTGGCGGGGCGGCAGGGGCTGCTTGCCAGCCTTTCCATGGGTCTCGGCATGGGGCGGTGGGTGTTCGCCTATTCCATGGCCGGTCTGTTCGCGGGCTATGTCTATTTCTCTTTGCCGCGCGTGCTCGTGACCCTCATGGCCGCCGTGGAGAAGCTCGATCCCGCGCTGGAGGAGGCCGCCCGCTCGCTCGGGGCCGGGCGCTTCGAGGTGCTGCGGGACGTGACGCTGCCCGGCATCGCGCCGGCGCTGATGGCGTCGGGCGCCATCGCCTTCGCCACCGCCATGGGGGCCTTCGGCACCGCCTTCACGCTGGCGACGCGCATCGATGTGCTGGCGATGACGATCTATACGGAGTTCACCCTCAACGCGAACTTCGCCACGGCGGCGGCGCTCTCCATCGCCCTCGGCCTCATCACCTGGGCGGTGCTCGCCCTCTCGCGCAACCTCGCCGGCTCCGGCGTGGCGGCGGCCGGCTGAGGCGCGCCATGAAAACCCACCGCCTCACCTTCGCCTTCCAGCTGTTCGTGACGCTGCTGGCCGCCGCGTTCCTGATGGTGCCGGCCGGCGCCTCCATCCTCGCCGGCTTCACCGCCAATTACTTCCGCGGCGTCTCCTCCGGCCTCACGCTGGACTGGGTGAAGCAGGTGCTGGCGCTTTATTCCGACACCATCTGGCTTTCCATCGGCATTGCGCTCGGCACGCTCGCGGCAACCCTCGTCGTCGCCGTGCCCGCCGCCTGGGCGCTGGTGCGGCGGCCCTCGCGGCTCGCGCGCATCGTGGAAGAGGTGGTGACGCTGCCGGTGGCGGTGCCCGGCCTGGCGCTGGCGCTGGCGCTCATCCTCGCCTATGGCGCGATCCGCGAATTCCGCATGAGTCCGGCCTTCATCCTCACCGGCCACGTGCTTTACACTTTGCCCTTCATGCTGCGCTCGGTGATGGCGGTGCTCGCCGCCGTGGACATCCGCTCGCTGGAGGAAGGCGCGGCCTCCCTCGGCGCCTCGCCGCTGCAGCGCTTCTTCCATGTGGTGCTGCCCAATGCGAAGGGCGGCATCCTCGCGGGCTCGCTGATGGTGGTGACGCTCTCCATCGGCGAGTTCAACCTCACCTGGATGCTGCACACGCCGCTGACCAAAACGCTGCCGGTGGGCCTTGCCGACAGCTACGCCTCCATGCGCCTCGAAATCGCGAGCGCCTACACGCTGGTCTTCTTCGTCATGATCGTTCCCCTGCTCCTCGCCCTCCAGCTGTTCGGCCGCACCACGGGGAGCGCGCGATGACCAATCCCACAGGCGCCGCCATTTCCATCGCCGGCTGCGGCAAGACCTATCCGGACGGCACGCGCGCGCTCTCGCCCGTGGATCTGGAGGTGAAGGCCGGTGAGACGCTGGTGCTGCTCGGCCCCTCCGGCTGCGGCAAGACCACCCTGCTGCGTCTCATCGCCGGGCTGGAGACGCCCGACGCGGGCGGTCGCATCGCCTTCGACGGGGCGGACGTGACGGCCCTGCCGATCGAGAAGCGCAACGTGGGCATGGTGTTCCAGTCCTATGCCCTGTTCCCCAACATGAGCGTCATCGACAACGTGGCCTACGGCCTGCGCGTGCGCGGCGTGGGGACGGCCGCGCGGCGGACGCAGGCGGCCTCCGTGCTCACCATGATGCGCATCGAGGCGCTGGCGGAGCGGTCCATCGACCAGCTTTCCGGCGGCCAGCGCCAGCGCGTGGCCCTTGCCAGGGCGCTGGCCGTCCGGCCGCGCGTACTGCTGCTGGACGAGCCGTTGACCGCACTCGACGCTGCCCTGCGCGAGCATCTGCGCAGCGAGATCGACGCCCTGCTGCGCCGCCTCGCCATTACCGCCGTCTATGTCACCCACGATCAGGCCGAGGCGCTGGCGCTGGGAGACCGCATCGTGGTGATGAAGAACGGCGCCATCGCCCAGGTGGGCACGCCGCGCGAGGTCTATTTCCAGCCAGCGGACGATTACGTCGCCGGCTTCGTCGGCATCACCAACCGGCTGGAGGGCATCGTGCGCAACGGCCGATTCGAGACCGCCGCCGGCATCCTGCCCGTCGCGGCGCCGGACCAGTGCAAGGCGCGGCTGCTGTTCCGGCCCGAAGCGGTGCGCCTCGTGAGCCCAGCTGACGCGACGCTGGTATTCCAGGTGGCGCAGGTCGAGTTTCAGGGCCCGCGCCAGCGGGTGACGCTGAACGCCGGCGACGGGACCCGTATCATCGCCGAGGCCCCCGCCGACATGCCTCTTGCTGCCGGGGCGGCCATCGGCCTTGCCCTCGACGCCAACCGCTACTCTCTGGCCTGACCCATGCTGATCGCCCAGCTCACCGACACCCACATCCGCCGTCCCGGCACGCTGGCCTACGGGGTCGTGGATACCGCGACCTACCTGGAGGCGGTGGTGGCGCATATCCTTGCGCTCGATCCGAAGCCCGACGCGGTGATCGTCACCGGCGACCTGACCGATTTCGATGACCCGGAGGAATTCGCCCGCTTCCGTGCCATCGTCGCCCCCCTCGACCTGCCGCTGTTTCCCGTGCCCGGCAATCACGACAGCTCCGCCGGGCTGCTGGCCGCCTTTCCGGAAATTGCGGCGCGCTGCGCGGGCGGGCGGGTGAACTATGTGGTGGAGGATTTCCCGCTGCGGCTGGTGATGCTCGATTCCACCGTCTACGGCCGTCCCCACGGCACGCTGGGCGACGAGGGCCTCTCCTTCCTCGATGCGACGCTGGCGGCGGCGCCCGACAGGCCGGCGCTGGTGTGTGCCCACCACCCGCCGTTCCTCACCGGCATCCGCCACATGGACGTGCAGAACCTGTTCGATGCGGCGGGGCTGGAGGTGGTGCTGCGGCGGCATCCGCAGGTCGTGGGCTTCACCTGCGGCCACGTCCACCGGGCGGTGACGACCACCTTCGCCGGCATCGCCGCCACCATCGCCCCGGCGCCGGCCCATTCGGTGAGCCTGGCGCTGGACCCGGATGCGCCGCCGACCTTCCACATGGAGCCGCCGAGCCTGTCGCTGCACCTGTTCGCGGAAGGGCGGCTCGTGACTCACCGCAGCTTCATCGGCGCCTTTTCCGGCCCGCATCCTTTCTTCGGGCCGGACGGCAAGGCCATCGGCACGCCCGCCTGAGGCTCAAAAACAAAAAGCCCCGGACGAGCCGGGGCTTTTCAGTCTGGGAGAGATGGGGTCAGCCGCCCGCCACCGGCAGCGGGATCGGCGCCGGGCCGGCCGCGGTGCTGCGCGAGGCGGTGTGCTTCGCAACCCGGTCCGCATAAGGCAGTTCGAGGCGCTCCCACACGTCGGACAAAGCGGTCGCCAGATGGGCGATCAGCGCGTCGTCATGGAACGGGGTGGGGGTGATGCGCAGGCGCTCCGTGCCGCGCGGCACGGTGGGGTAGTTGATGGGCTGGATGTAGATGCCGTACTCGGCGAGCATCAGGTCGCTCGCCATCTTGCAGGCCTTGGCGTCGCCCACCATCACCGGGACGATGTGGGTGGGCGTCTCCATCTGCGGCAGGCCGGCGGCAGCGAGGGCCGCCTTGACCTTGGCGACCTGGGTGCGCTGGCCGATGCGCTCGGCCTGCGACGTCTTCAGGTGGCGCACCGAGGCGGTGGCCGCCGCGGCGACGGCCGGCGGCAGCGCGGTGGTGAAGATGAAGCCCGGCGCGTAGGAGCGCACGGCATCGATGATGAGGCGCTTGCCGGTGATGTAGCCGCCGACCACGCCGAAGGCCTTGCCCAGCGTGCCCTCGATCACGTCCACCCGGTGCATCACGCCGTCCCGCTCGGCGACGCCGCCGCCGCGCTCGCCATACATGCCGACCGCGTGCACCTCGTCGAGGTAGGTCATGGCGCCATAGCGCTCGGCGAGGTCGCAGATCGCGCCGATGGGGGCGATGTCGCCGTCCATGGAATAGACGCTCTCGAAGACCACCAGCTTGGGCCGGTCGCCGGCCGCCTTCAGCAGCTCTTCGAGATGATCGAGGTCGTTGTGGCGGAAGATGGCCTTCTGCCGGCCGCCGTGGCGGACGCCCTCGATCATGGAATTGTGGTTCAGCTCGTCCGAGATCACCACGCAGTCGGGGATCAGGCGGACGATGGTGGAGATGCCGGTGGCGTTGGAGATGTAGCCCGAGGTGAAGACGAGGCCCGATTCCTTGCCGTGCAGGTCGGCCAGCTCGCGCTCCAGCATCACGATCTCATGGCTGTTGCCCGAGATGTTGCGGGTGCCGCCGGCGCCGGCGCCGCGCGCCTTGGCCGCATCGCACATGGCGGCGACCACATCGGGATGGCTGCCCATGCCGAGATAGTCGTTGGAGCACCACACCACGATGTCGCGCGGACCGCCCGGCGAGTGCCACACCGCCCGCGGGAAGCGCGAGGCGTCCCGCTCGATCTCGGCGAAGGTGCGATAGCGGCGCTCCTTGCGCAGGGCGTCGATGGCGTCGGCAAAGAAATGGTCGTAGGTCATTCCGAACCCTGCGGCGGCAGACGGGATCGCGGGTGGATCCTCATTGTTCTAAGATTATGCAGCAAGCTTGCTCCTTGTATTGATACCAATCAAGGGCAGAGCGCGACGCGCGGCGATCCGGCGCAACCCGAACCGGCGCGGCACAATTTCCGCAATGCAATAACAGAGGCCCAACTCCGATGCCTCTGGCTGCCTCACCTGACGAGGTCTAGCAGACGCGGGAGGAAGTCATCGAAATTAGCCGACACTTGTTCCCGCGACAGCGCCAGGGTAACGACCGTAATTGAGGCCTGCGGACCGGGCAGTAGTGCATTGATGAGAAAAAGCTTTTTTCCATCGTCTTTTATGACGTCCTGCCAAGCCGTAAAAACCTCAATAGCGCCAACGGTGGAGACCGAACGCAGACTCACGGCCGATCGGCTGCCCTTCATGGTCTTCATCTCGTTATCGCTGTTAATGCGCTGCTGCTGCATGAACAGCTCGGGCGTAACACCCCGCAGGACCTCACGGTGCCGAACAATGCTAACGAATGCGTCAGTTCCACCGCATGATTGCGCACGGCAGACGAAAAGGAGATCACCCGAGCTGGACCGCTCGCGCTCCCACCCGACGACGTTCTGCGGCAGGACCGTCTGTGCCGAGGCCAAGACCGTCGAGAACATGAGGCCCGCGATAATACCGAGAATGACGCGCAGTCCGGGCATGAAAAGGATTCCATTATTTCAGGCGGGGGCGGCGGGAAGGGAGCCGCACGATCCACCGTCGCCTACACGGCGGCAAACCCGCCTTGCTTATCATCAAATTGCCCCTTGCGAAGGCGGTACGAATCCCCTACATCCGCGTTGCCCAAATTCGCACGTGCCTGTGGTCGCGTGTCGGTCGGTAGGATCTCCGGACAAGAGGCCGGAAAGCTGCCAGGACGATCGACAAGCCGGAGGGAACCGGCCCACCCCGCTCCTCAATGCGGGGGACGTGACTTGAAGCAACGACGTAAGGGCTTTTTTGGTCTCGGTCGGCCCTCCAAAGGTCGGCGTTACTAAAGAGGCACTACATCTTGCCGGCCGTGCGGAGCGGGACTCTCCCTCTCCAATCGTGCGCAGTCGTCCTCGCTCCTGCTTTGCCTTGCGGCCAAGCGGGCGGTTCTGCTGCCGTTCGGTCCGATGATGCGGCCGGGTAAAGCCCCGGCGAAGCGGGTACGGCCCGCAGACGTCCGGCGTGTCCACATCGCCGGGCGAATGCGAGCGCGTGCCCCGGGCTCTCCCAGAAGGAGCGTCCGTCCTGTCGTCGCGCAGTTCCCTGCGCTTCACTGGCTTCAGGTCACGGGGAGGTATCCATGACCGATCGCATCCGCGAATTCCTGCGTACCCGGCGAGAGGATGGCCCCTGCGTGGTGGTGGACCTCGACGTGGTCCGTACCAACTATCTCTCGTTCGCCCGCGCGCTGCCGGACACCCGCGTGTTCTATGCCGTGAAGGCGAACCCCGATGCCGCCATCCTGCAGGCGCTGGAGGAGCTCGGCTCCTCGTTCGATTGCGCCTCCACCGGCGAGATCGACATGGTGCTCGCCACCGGCGCGGGCGCCGACCGCATCTCCTTCGGCAACACCATCAAGAAGGAGCGCGACATCGAGCGCGCCTTCAAGCTGGGCGTGCGCCTGTTCGCGGTCGATTCCTACGAGGAAGTCGAGAAGATCGCCCGCGTCGCCCCCGGCGCCAAGGTGTTCTGCCGCATCCTCTGCGACGGTGCCGGCGCCGAATGGCCGCTGTCCCGTAAGTTCGGCTGCGAGCCGGAGATGGCCGCGGACGTGCTGGAGCACGCCCATCGCCTCGGCCTCGCCGCCTATGGCGTGTCCTTCCACGTGGGCTCGCAGCAGAAGAACGTGCACGCCTGGGACGGCGCGCTCGCGTCCGCCGCCGCGATCTTCCGCGCCTGCGCCGAGCGGGGCATCTCGCTGTCCATGGTCAACCTGGGCGGCGGCTTCCCCACCCGCTACCTGCAGGACGTGCCGGGCGCCATCTCCTATGGCGAGGCGATCTTCGCCTCCCTGCGCCGCCACTTCGGCAACGCCATCCCGGAGACCATCATGGAGCCGGGCCGCGGCATGGTGGGCAATGCCGGCCTCATCGAGACCGAGGTCGTCCTCATCTCGAAGAAGTCCGAGCAGGACGCCATGCGCTGGGTCTATCTCGACATCGGCAAGTTCGGCGGCCTCGCCGAGACGATGGACGAGGCGATCCGCTACCCGCTGCGCACCCCGCGCGACGGCGACGACACCGCCCCCTGCGTGCTCGCCGGCCCGACCTGCGACTCCGCCGACGTGATGTATGAGAAGACCCCGGTCGAGCTGCCGCTTTCGCTCTCCATCGGCGACAAGATCATCATCGAGGCGTGCGGCGCCTACACCACCACCTATTCGGCGGTGGCGTTCAACGGCTTCCCGCCGCTGAAGTCGTACGTGATCTGAGGGCGGCTCCCGCCCGAAGATCCCCAAGCCCGCGCGGCGCTTGAGCGAAGCCACGCACGACCACCAGCGCGGCGCTTGAGCGAAGCCGTGCAAAACCGCCCGCGCGGCGCCCGAGCGTATTCCGCGACCCGGCCGCACAAGGTCCCCCGGCATCGGCTTCCCGCCGTCCGGGGCGTGAGGAGGGGATGTATCCCCTCGTCTTCCGCACCCGTCCGAAAGGCATGTCGCCTGGCTGCAACGCAGCCGGGGCGGGCTTCTTCACCTCTCACGTTGGCGCAGGAGTTGCCGATGACCGAGATCGTGCTTGAATCCGTGGAAGATGTGGCCCCCCGCGAGGCCCTGCTCGACCTGTGCATGGGCGAGGGGCGCAAGGCCAAGTCCTCCGAGCGTCTGCGCGAGGGCCGCCTGCCGGCGGAAGGCCTCGCCTTCTCCGCCCACGGCCCGGACGGCCGTCTGGCGGGCACCGTGCGGCTGTGGAACGTGACGGCGGGCCCTGCCCGTCCGGCGCTGCTCCTCGGCCCGCTCGCGGTCCATCCCTGGTTCCGCACCCGCGGGCTCGGCGGCGCCATGATGCGCGCGTCCATCGCGGCGGCGCGGGCCAAGGGCCATGGCGCCATCCTGCTGGTGGGCGATGCGGCCTATTACGAGCGCTTCGGCTTCTCCGCGGAGAAGACCGGGGAGCTGTGGATGCCCGGCGCCTACGACCGCAACCGCCTGCTGGCGCTGGAGCTGAAGGCCGGCGTGCTGGATGGCGCCCGCGGCCTCATCAGCCCCACCGGCGCCCGCATTGCCCTGCCCTCGCTGGAAGAGCTGCTGGCACCGGCGCTGCTGAAGACCGCCTGAGCGTATCGCGCAAAGAAAATCCCCGGCTTGATGGATCGAGCCGGGGATTTTTGTTTCTGGACCGGGTTTGAGGTCAGCTCTTCCGAGGCCGCTTCGGCTTCGGCGCGGCGAGGCGGTGCGCCGCCTGGAGCGCCGAGGCCAGCGTCGCTTCATCCACCATGGTCAAGTCGCAGCGGGTCGCGCCCATCCGTCCCCATCCGCCCGGAACCGGCGCGAAGGCCGCAGGCTCCTGCTCGCAATAGAAATCGCGCAAATCGGGATCGAACATCAGATTAAGATCGCGCCCGCTCGGCCCCAGGGTCGCAAAGGTCTTGCGCGGCGTGCGGAATGCGCAGCGGTCGAAGTGTGGCGCCTCGCTCGCCTCGGGCAGAGCGAGGGCCATCTCCCGGACACGGGCGGCGTCGACAGCCATGAAGGCCTCCCATTGACGGGAGGCCTCCGTCAGCCTCACCGCACGATGATGTTCTTGAACTGCCAGGGATCCTCGAGGTCGAGATCCTCGGGGAACAGCTTCTGCCGGCCGGTGAGGGGCGTCCAGTCGGTATAGGTGCCGATCATCGGGCCGAGATAGGGCGTCTGCACTTCGAGGCAGCGGCGGAAGTCCATCTCGTCGGCCTCCACGATGCCCGCCTCGGGATTTTCCAGCGCCCACACCATGCCGGCCAGCACGGCGGAGGTCACCTGCAGGCCGGTGGCGTTCTGGTAGGGCGCGAGTTCGCGCGTCTCCTCGATGGAGAGTTGGGAGCCGAACCAGTAGGCGTTCTTGGCGTGGCCGTAGAGCAGCACGCCCAGTTCGTCGATGCCGTCGACGATCTCGTGCTCGTCGAGGATCTTCCAGCTCTCCTGGAAGTGCCCGCCGTTGCCGAACATCTCGTGCAGCGACAGCACCGCATCGTTGCAGGGATGGTAGGCGTAGTGGCAGGTCGGGCGGTAGACCACCTGGTCGCCGTCGCGCACCGTGAGGTAGTCGGCGATGGAGATGCTTTCGTTGTGGGTGACGAGGAAGCCGTACTGGGCCTGCGGCGTCGGCGTCCACGAGCGCACGCGGGTGGCGGCGCCGGGGGAGAGCAGGTAAATGGCCGCGCCGCAGCCCGCCTCATGCGTGCGGCCGTCCGGCGGCAGGCTCTTCTCGTGGGTGCCCCAGCCGAGCTCCGCCGGCTGCAGGCCCTCGGAGACGAAGCCCTCCACCGACCAGGTGTTCCAGAACTGGCCCATGACCTTGGGCTCGCGGGCGCGCTGGGTGTCGCGCTCGGCGATGTGGATGCCCTTCACGCCCACTGCGCGGGCGAACTGGGCCCACTCCTCGCGGGAGGTCGGCTCGGGCCGGTCGAGGCCGGTGTCGTGGGCGATGTTGAGCAGCGCCTGCTTCACGAACCAGGACACCATGCCCGGATTGGCGCCGCAGGTGGACACCGCGGTGGTGCCGCCGGGGTTGCGACGGCGGGCGGCGAGCAGGCTCTCGCGCAGCGCATAATTGGTGCGCGCGGCGGTGGGCATGTCCTCGTCGAAATAGAAGCCCTTCCAGGGCTCGACCACGGTGTCGATGTAGAGCGCGCCGATCTCGCGGCACAGCTCCATCACGGCCACCGAGGACACGTCCACCGAGAGGTTCACGCAGAAGCCCTGGCCGGCGCCGTTGGTCAGCAGCGGTGTGAGCAGGTCGCGGTAGTTCTCGGCGGTGACTTCGGACTGGACGAAACGGATGCCCCGGGAATCGAGCAGCTTGCGGTGGTCCGCCACCGGATCGATCACCACCATGCGCTCGCGGTCGAAATCGAAATGGCGCTCGATAAGCGGCAGGCAGCCCCTGCCGATGGAGCCAAATCCGATCATCACGATGGGGCCGTCGATCTTTGCGTGGACCGGCCAGTCGCTCATGGTGAAACACTCCTCGGGAGTAGCGGCGCCGGTTCATCGGGGCGCCGCGAAAGTCACAGGACGCGCGAAACCGGGGCAACCCGTGGACTCGCGCGGCGTGGAGACGATGCCGCGCACGGGCGCGGGGCGGAAACGCCGCCGCGCAGAGGCGCGGCGAGCGGGTCAAGGCCGCGCGGAAGCGCAGGCGCGCGCACCATGGGAAAAGCGCAGCCCGGCGTCAACCGGAGAGCTTGAGCAAAGCCGGCAAACCAAGCAGCGGCGCGGGTGCGGCGGGTTTGGATCAGCGCCGGGTTTCGACCTTCACCGGCATGGCGTCCACGTGGAACAGGGCTGGAAACAGCCGGGTCCAGAGTGCCACCACGAGGAGCGTTCCGACGCCCCCCACGACCCCTGCGCCCACCGCGCCGATGAGCGCGGCGACCATGCCGGATTCGAATTCCCCGAGCTGGTTGGAGGTGCCGACGAACAGGGAATTCACCGCGCTGACCCGCCCGCGCATCTCGTCCGGGGTGGAGAGCTGCACGAGGGAGGAGCGGATGACGACGCTCACATTGTCCGCAGCGCCCAGCACGAACAGCGCGCCCAGCGACAAAAGGAAGCTGGAGGAGAGCGCGAACACCACCGTCGCCACGCCGAACATCGCCACGGCGGCGAACATGACGTGTCCCACCTGCCGCGTGGGCGGCCGGCGCACCAGCACGATGGACATGAGCACCGCCCCCACCGCGGGCGCGGCGCGCAGCGCGCCGAGGCCCTGCGTTCCCACCTGCAGGATCTCGGCCGCATAGATGGGCAGCAGCGCAGTGACGCCGCCCAGCAGCACCGCGAACAGATCAAGGGAGATGGAGCCCAGCACCACCGGGCTGCGGCGGATGAAGGCGAGCCCGGAGAGCAGTGTCTCCAGGGTCATCGCGTTGCGCGGCCCCGGCGCATGCACATGGCGGATGAAGGCCATGGCAGCCGCAGCCACGGCGTAGCAGGCCGCCGCCAGCGTCAACGGCACGGCCGGCCCGAAGATATAGGCGAAGCCGCCCACCGCCGGGCCGGCGATGGTCGCCATCTGCATGGCGGAGGAGGCCACCGCCAGCGCGCGGGGCAGGACCTCGCCGGGAACGAGGCGAGGCAGCAGCGCCGCCATGGTGGGTGCCTCGAACGCGCGGCTCGCCCCGATGGTGACGACGGCAGCATAGATCGGCAGGAGGCCGGCATGGCCGGAGCCCTCCGCGAGGGCCAGCGCGCCGACCGTGAGCGCCGACACCGTCTGGCAGGCGAGCACGATACGCCGGCGGTCGAAGGTATCGGCCACGTGACCCACCAGCAGTGTCAGGCACAGGATGGGCAGGAACTGCGCAAGCCCCACGAGGCCGAGGGCGGCGGCGCTGCCGGTGAGGCTGTAGACCAGCCAGCCCACCACGACGCCCAGCATCTGGAAGGCAAGCGCCGAGGAGACGCGGCTGATCCAGAACAGGACGAAGGCGGGATGATCCCGCAGCCGCTGCGGCACGGCGGGCGCGGCGATGGTCACGACGGCGGCAAGGGTCGGAGCGGGGCAGTCACGGGGCAGATCCGTGTGGGAGGTCCGCGGGGCTGGGTCCGGGAAAAGGACCCTGCCCGAGTACCGTTACAGGCAGGGGTTGGCAACTCCTGCCCCAGCGTCCGCTCACGAACCGTTCAACCACTTGCCGTTCAACCGCTTGCCGTTCAGCCTCGCACCGTTCAATCGCTCGCCAGAATGTGGTTCTGGACGATGGGATAGACCTGACCCGCCCATTTGCGGCCCGAGAACACGCCGTAATGGCCGACGCCCGCCTGCATGTGATGGCGCTTCTTGTGCGGACGCAGCGCCGAGCAGATGTCCTGTGCCGCCATGGTCTGGCCGATGGAGCAGATATCGTCCCGCTCGCCTTCCACCGTCAGCAGCGACGTCTTGCGGATGGCGCGAAAATCGATGGGCCGGCCGCGGTAGGTCAATTCGCCCTTGGGCAGACGGTATTCCTGGAACACGTAGCGCACGGTCTCCAGGTAGAATTCGGCGGCCAGATCCAGCACGGCGAAATATTCGTCGTAGAAGGCCTTGGTGGTCTCGGCCTTCTCCTCGTCGCCCTCGGCGAGGGAGTTGTAGAGGTCGAGATGCGCCTTGATGTGCCGCGTGAGGTTCATGTTCACGAAGGCGGTGAGCTGGAGAAAGCCGGGATAGACCCGCCGCCCCGAGCCAGCAAAACCCTTGGGCACCGTCGAGATCAGGTTCTTCTCGAACCAGGAGATGGGCTTCGAGGTGGCGAGCTCGTTCACCTTGGTCGGGTTGATGCGGCAGTCGATGGGCCCGGCCATCAGCGTCATCGAGGCCGGCACCGCCGGATTCTTCTCCTGCGCCATCACCGCCGCGGCGACGAGAGACTGCACGCACGGCTGGCACACCGCCACGAGATGGGCGCCCGGCCCCATGATCTCCAGGAAGCGGATGACGTGCTCGACATAATCGTCAAAGCCGAACGGACCGGCCGAAAGCGGCACCTCGCGGGCATTGTGCCAGTCCGTGATGTAGACGTCATGGTCCGGCAGCATCGTCTTCACGGTATTGACAAGCAGCGTCGCGAAATGACCGGAGAGCGGCGCCACCACGAGGACGCGCGGCTGGGCGATGTCCACGTCCTTCTTGAACCGCAGCAGGGTGCCGAAGGGCAGGACGGCGGTGTTTTCCTCCGTCACCTGCACTTCGCGATTGCCGACTTCAACCGTTTTGATGCCGAAGGACGGTCGGCCATGGGTGAGGCCGGCCCGCTCGATCAGCTCGCAGGCGGCCGCGATCTGCCGGAAGCCGAGATGGCCGTAGCCGTTGACGAGGGGGCCGTTGAGGGTCTGCCGCGCGAGGCTGGCGAAGAACCTCATCGGGCTCATGAGGTCGGCCTGGGCCTGATAGGCGGAGTACATCATGGCAGCGTGCGCCGGACCGTCCGGCACCGCGGTGCCAGAGGAGTGAACCTGGAAGAAGTCTGCAGCATGATGCCGAAAGGTCCTTCTGCTCCGCGTCCCCCACGCCCGGCCCCCGACGGCCGGCGGAAGCATTAAGTAGTTGTCGCAGGCCCAGCTTTCCGCTTTGCAGCAAGCCTGAACAGATGTACCTGTTAAGTTGATATTGGAGCTATGCGTGGTGCATTGCAACACGCATCCTTAGCAGTAGGGCCGACGGCCGAGCGACCGCGCCGGATGCCCGATCAAAATCGAAGCCGCCGGCTGCGCCAAAAACAAACAAAGGCGGAAGGGTCGAGGGGAACGGTCAGGTCAGGGATCGCAAATCCGAGGCACGGGACAGGCATGGCGACGCTCACCATCTCCAGCAAGAATTACTCCTCCTGGTCCATGCGCGGCTGGCTGCTGTGCAAGATGGCCGGCCTCTCCTTCGAGGAGGAGCGGGTGCCCACCGACGATCCCGACGCCAAGGCGGAGCTGCTGCTGCTGTCGCCCTCCTTCCTCGTCCCGCGCCTGGTGCACGAGGACGTGACGGTGTGGGACACGCTGGCCATCGCCTCCTTCCTCAACGAAGTCTTCCCCGAGGCCGGTCTGCTGCCCGCCGACCGCGCGGTGCGCGCCCATTGCCTCTCCATCTCGGGAGAGATGCACTCGGGCTTCGCCAACATGCGCTCGGCGCTGCCGATGAACATCAAGGCGCACTATCCCGGCTTCAAGGTGTGGGCCGGCGCGCAGGCGGACATCGAGCGCATCACCGCCATCTGGCGCGGCTGCCTCACTGCCCACGGCGGGCCGTTCCTGATGGGCGCGGCGCCGACGCTGGCGGATGCCATGTATGCGCCGGTCTGCTCCCGCTTCACCACCTACGACGTGAAGCTCGATCCGGAATCCGAGGCCTATCGCGCCCGCATCATGGAGCTGCCGCTGGTTCGGGAGTGGATCGACGGCGCGTTCTCCGAGCCGGAAGAACTGGAAGAGCTGGACGCCGAATTCTGATCCGGCCGGACCCGTTCGGGTGATCGAAACGGCGGCCGCCGCCGTCTCCTCCATCAATCCGGGGCTGATCGCCGCCGGCTTCGCCGTGCTCGTGCTGGCGGGCATGGTGAAGGGCGTCATCGGCATGGGGTTGCCCACGGTCGGCATCGGGCTGCTCAGCGTGTTCCTTGCCCCGCCCGAGGCGGCCGCGCTGCTGATCCTCCCCTCCACCGTCACCAATTTCTGGCAATACTTCACCGGGCCAAACGTGCTCGGCATCGCCCGGCGCTTCTTCTGGATGATGGTGATGGTGGCGGCCGGCACGCTCGTCGGGGGCCTTCTGCTGGGCGGCCTCGCCTCGCCCGCGGCGCAGCCGGTGCTGGGGGCGACGCTGCTGGCCTACGCGGCGCTGGGCCTGTCCTCGGTGCAGCTGAAGGTGCCAGTGCGCCACGAACCCTGGCTGTCCCCGGTGATGGGCCTCCTCACCGGTCTCGTCACCGGCACCACCGGCGTCTCGGTGATGCCCTCTGCGCCCTATCTGCAGTCCCTGGGACTGGCGCGGGACGATCTGGTGCAGGCCCTCGGCCTCACCTTCATCGTCTCCACCACGGCCCTCGCGGTGGTGCTGTTCCATCCGGGAGACGGCGGCGGGGCATTGGCCGATCCCGCCACCGCGCTCGCCTCGGCGGCCGCGTTGCTGCCCGCCTTCATCGGCATGCAGCTCGGCGCCATGGTGCGCCGGGCGGCCTCGCCGCAGATGTTCCGGCGCATCTTCTTTTCCGGGCTCGGCCTGCTCGGCACCTACATGCTGGTGCGCGGCCTCATCTGATCCGGCCGCCCCTCACTCGGAGAGGCGGTGGATGTCGTGGATGACGATGCCGATGGAATCGTCCGGCTTCCTCAGCCATTCCTTGCGGCGCAGGGTCTTCACCGTGTCCTCGTAGCCGGTCTGCCAATGCTCGCGCATGGAGGTCTGCGAGAACTCGTAGTCCTTGGATTCCCGCTCGTAAGTCTTTTCCTGATAGATCAGGTGGCAGATGTTGACCGGGCCGGAGCTGGAATAATCGTCGATGAGGGCGATGTCCTCCTCGGTGCGCAATTGCTCGGGAATGCGCTGGAGTGCGTCGTAGAGCTTGGAGCGCAGGTCCTGCACGCGGCGGAACACGTCGGTGGTGTAGCGGGTGCGGCTCGAATAGGCGACGTCCTTCTGCCGCTCGGACACGTCGAACATGTCGCGCGGCAGCTGCCCGCGGGCGCTGAAGAGATCGACCTGGAACACCAGCGCGCTCGGATGGTCCGGCTGGTCGAGCAGGAATTGCAGCGGGGTGTTGGAGACGACGCCGCCGTCCCAGTAGAACTCGCCGTCGATTTTCACGGCCGGGAAGCCGGGCGGCAGCGCGCCGGAGGCCATGATGTGCTCGGGAGCGATCTTGTGCTCCTGATTGTCGAAATAGATGAAATTGCCGGTGCGCACATTCACCGCGCCCACGGAGAAGCGCTTCTCGCGGGAATTGATGCGGTCGAAATCGACGAGCCGCAGCAGCGTGTCGCGCAGGGGCGAGGTGTCATAGAAGGAGGTCGCGCCCGGCGCCCCCGACGGCAGCATCCAGGGATTGGGGAAGCGCGGCGTGAAGAAGCCGGGCTGGCCCTGAAGGATCGTGCGGGCAGCGCTCAGTTGGTTGCGCCACTGGCGGTAGATGTCGCCTTCGAGGTTGAACGGCAGGATCCGCTGGGAGGTGATGGTCTCCCAGAAGTCCCTGAGCTTGGTCACCCGGTCCTGCGGCGCATTGCCGGCGATGATGGCCGAGTTGATGGCGCCGATGGACACGCCGGAGATCCAGTTGGGATCGCACCCCACCTCCGACAGCGCCTCGTAGACGCCGGCCTGGTAGGCACCGAGCGCTCCGCCGCCCTGGAACACCAGCGCAACACGCTTGTATTCGTCGATGATGTCACACAGCTCGCTGGAGCGCTGGTTGGCAGCCTCGGTCATCGGCCTTCATCCCCTTGAAATTGTTCCCCCGGCCCGACGGTGCCCGGGGCGCCGCCGGAATCATCAGGTCAGGCGCCTTCCTTCATATAATCGTAGACCACCTGGCCGAGGCCGAGCGTCAGGTCGGCCTTGATGTGAACGGCGGAGAGGACCTCCAGCACCGGCAGGGCCGCGACGTTGCACAGCGCGTGCGGGAACAGGCCGAGCGCGCCAGGCCCGACCCAGCATTCCTTGAGCGTGACGTCCTCGAGATAGTAGCGGACCAGCTCGCAGATGCGGGGGGTCGCGTCCACGTCCGGGATGATCTTGAGCAGGAAGCTAGGGGTCAGGAGGGAGGCGAGCACCTTCTCCTTGTCGCCGGCCTTCCACTTGTAGCCCATGGAGCCGGAGGCGCAGAGCACGCTGCCGTAGTGGAGCGTGCCGACCAGCGTGTCGGTCTCCACCTCGAGCTTGGGACGCGCGTACTTCTTGGGGAAGCCCCACAGCTCGCGGCCGCCGGCGATGGGCGATTCATCGTCCAGATACATGGAGTGGACGTAGCCGCCCTCCTGGCCGTTGAAACGGACCGGGATGACCTGTCCGGTTTCGGTGTAGTCACCGAAGCCGGTGGAATCGGGCATGCGGATGAATTCGTACTTCACCACCGGCTCGGTGATCTCGAGCGGCTCGGGCACCACCTTGGCCAGGGCCTCCGGATCGGTCCGGTAGGTGATGATGAGATATTCGCGGTCAATGAAGCGATACGGGCCCGGCGGAAACGACGGGTTGGTGAGCGGCATCGAGTAGGCAGTGCGTCGAACGTCGGCGATCTTCATCGGCGGGTCTCTCGTGCGGCTGTCGCGTTTCGCACCTGCGAATGGACGGCCGTCAACGTAAAGCGGCGCGCCCGCCCTGAAAAGCCGCCCGGCCGCGCAATCCGCCTAACCGGCTAAGGACTTCGCTCCGATTCCCGCACGATTTGGCGCCGGAAGCACCGATGCGGTTCAGAAGGCGAGCAGCCCGCCCTTGCCCTTGTCCGTGCCGAACGCAAGCGCCCCGCCGGAGCCGTGCCAAGCCATGGCGGTCACGGGGTCGCTGTCGGGCGCGCGCAGCAGGATCTCCGCGCCGTCCGAGATGCGCACCATCATCACCATGCCGTCCTCATAGCCGATGGCGATGACCGGGTCCTTGGGGTGCGGCGCCACCACCGTCACCCGCGTGGTGGGCGAGGGCGCGAGCATCATGGGCTCCTTCCCCATCGGGCCGTCCTTGGCCTGGAACGGCCACAGGATGGCCTCGCCGGAGCCGGAGGTGGCCAGCCACTTGCCGTCGGCGGTGAAGGCGAAGGACTTCACCCGCGAGGGATAGCCGGACATGCGCATGTGCGCTCCGTCCACCACGCGCCAACCGTGCAACGCCGGCTCCTGCATGGTGCTGACGAGGAAGCGGCCATCGGGCGAGAACACCACCCCGAGGTGCGAGCCCTTCCAGCCGTAGACCTCCGGCTTGGCGCCCGCCGCATTGGGAAACCACAGCGTCACGCCGCCGTAATGCGCCACCGCGAGGCGCAGGCCCTTGGGGGCGAAGGCAAGCCCGCCCACCGTGGAGGGCACCTCCAGCGACCTCGCCTCGCCCTTCTGCTGCAGCACATGGGCGATCTTGCCGGCCGAATAGGCGATGGCCCCGTCCGGCCCCAGCGCCACCCGGTCGATCCAGCGGCCCTTCTGCTGCGCCAGTTCGCGGGTGGTGCCGTCGGCGCGCGTCTCCATCACACGCCCGTCGTCGCCGCCGGTGACGAGCCGCCTGCCGTCGGAAACCGCGGCGAGCACGCCGCCGTCGTGGACCGGAACCGGGACCGGCGTTGCCCCCTCCTCCAGCCCGATCAGAAACACCGCGCCGTCCGTGCCCACGAAGGCGGCCTTCGCATCGAGGAAGGCGAGGGCGACGATGCCGGCCTCGAAGGCGAGCGGCCGGACCTTGCTGGTAAGGCTGGATGGGGCGGAAACCATGGTGCTCTGATCCCGGTGATGGACGGGGCGTTCCTTAAGGCACCGATGCGCGCCGCTGGCAAGGTGGCCCTCCCCCTTGGCCTTCGCACGGCGCGGCCGCATAAGGGCGGCGCGCGCCATGTTCGATACCACGCTTCCCATCGACGCCGTGCTCGGCGACATCCGCTCGACGCTCGCGTCCAATCCCTGCGCCGTGCTGGTGGCCCCACCCGGCGCCGGCAAGACCACGCGTGTGCCCCTTGCTTTGCTGGACGAGCCTTGGGCCGCGGGCGGAAAGATCCTCGTGCTGGAGCCGCGCCGCCTGGCCGCCCGCGCCGCCGCCCGGCGGATGGCGCAGACCCTCGGCGAGGCGGTGGGTGGAACGGTGGGCTTCCGCACGCGGCTCGCCTCCGAGGTGTCGCGCCGCACCCGCATCGAGGTGGTCACGGAAGGCATCTTCACCCGCATGGTGCTCGACGACCCGGAACTTTCCGGGGTCGCCGCCGTGCTGTTCGACGAATTCCACGAGCGCAGCCTGGATGCCGATCTCGGCCTCGCCCTCGCGCTTGATTCCCAGCGCGGGCTGAGAGACGACCTCAGGCTCCTCGCCATGTCGGCGACGCTGGACGGCGCCCGTGTCGCCTCGCTGATGGGGGCGAGCGCGCCCGCTCCGGTGATCGAGAGCGAGGGCCGCGCCTTTCCGGTGGAGACGGCCTATCTCGGCCGCGATCCCCGCGCGCCCATTGACCGCCAAATGGCCGACGCCGTCCGACGCGCGCTGGACCGGGAAGACGGCTCCATCCTCGCCTTCCTGCCCGGTGCCGCCGAAATCCGCCGCACCGAGGCACTGCTTCTGGAGCAGGTGCGCGACCCCAAGGTCGATATCGTGGCCCTGTTCGGTGCTCTCGATGCCGCGGAGCAGGACCGCGCCGTGCTGCCGGCACCGGCCGGACGGCGCAAGGTGGTGCTGGCCACCTCCATCGCCGAGACCTCGCTCACCATCGAGGGCGTGCGGGTGGTAGTGGATAGCGGCCTTGCCCGCGTGCCGCGCTTCGAGCCCGACGTAGGACTCACGCGACTCGAGACCATCCGCGTCTCCCGCGCCGCCGCCGACCAGCGCCGTGGCCGCGCCGGCCGCACGGAACCCGGGGTCTGCTATCGCCTCTGGAGCGAGGGCGAGACGGCGAGCCTCCCCGCCTTTGCCACGCCCGAAATCCTTGCCGCTGACCTGACCGGCCTCGTGATTGATCTTGCCCGCGTGGGCGTGCGCGATCCTGCCGCCCTCCCCTTCCTCGATCCGCCCCCCGCGCCCGCCGTGACCGAGGCGAAGGCGCTGCTGCGCCTCCTCGGCGCGCTCGATGCCGAAGAGGCGGTGACGCCGCTGGGCCGCCTCATGGCGCGCCTGCCCTTGCCCCCGCGCCTCGCCCATATGGTCGCCATCGGCGCGGCGCGCGGTGTTGGCCGTCTCGGTGCGGAGATCGCCGCGCTTTTGGTGGAGCGCGGCCTCGGCGGCGACAGCGTGGACCTGCTGGCGCGGCTCGACGGCTTCCGCCGCGACCGCTCCCGCCGCGCGGAGGACTCCCGTCGCCTCGCAGCCCGTTGGGCGGAGATGGCGGGGCGGGAGGCGGCGGCGGGAGAGCATGGGGGAGGAGCGCCCCCCTCTCCCGCGGCGTTGCTGGCGCTCGCCTTTCCCGACCGTGTGGCCAAGGCGCGGGAGGGACGGGCCGGCGAGACGCAGATCCGCTTCCTGATGGCCAACGGCCGGGGCGCGGTGCTGGAGGGCACCTCCCCGCTCGCACGCGCCCCGTTCCTTGCGGTGGCGGAAGCCTCCGGTCGCGCGGAAGGCGCCCGCATCACCCTCGCCGCCGCGCTCCCGCCCGAGGAGATGGAAGCGCTGTTCGCGGACGATATCACCTCCGGCCTCGAAATCGCCTTCGATCCGGCCGCCATGGCCGTGCGGGCGCGGGAGGTGCGGCGGCTCAGGGCGCTGGTGCTCGCGGCGCGGCCGCAGCCGGTGCCAGCGGACGGAGAAACCGCGCGCGCCCTCGCCCGCGGCATCGCCGACGCTGGAATCGAGCGCCTGCCTTTCTCGGCAGCCTCGCGGCAGTGGCGTGAACGGGTCATGTTCCTGCGCGCGGCCGAGGGCGAACCCTGGCCCGACCTCTCCGATGCGGCGCTGGCGGCATCGGCGGAGACGTGGCTCGCGCCCTTCCTCACCGGCCGAACGTCGCTGGCCGACATCTCGGGCGCGGACGTGGGCAATGCCCTTCACGCTTTGCTGCCCTATGAACTGACGGCCCGGCTGGAGGCCGAGGCGCCAACCCATTTCACAGCGCCCACCGGCTCGCGCCTCGCCATCGACTATGGGGCCGAGGGCGGGCCGGCCGTGGAAGTGAGGGTTCAGGAGCTGTTCGGCCTCACCGCCCATCCCACCATCGCCGGCGGGCGGGTGCCCCTCACCCTCGCGCTGCTCTCACCCGCGCACCGGCCGATCCAGGTGACGAAGGACCTGCCGCAATTCTGGCGCGGCTCGTGGCGCGACGTGCGGTCTGACATGCGCGGCCGGTATCCCAAGCACCCCTGGCCGGAAAACCCGGCCGAGGCGCCCCCCACCACCCGGGCCAAGCCGCGCGGGACGTGAGGGGTTTGCCGCGGCTCACTCCGTCGGAATGGCCCGCGGCCGACCCTCGCCATCGATGGCGACGAAGGTGAAGACGGCCTCGGTCACCTTGGTGGACTGCTCGCTCTCGCGCGCCCGGCGCCAGGCCTCGACCTCGATGCGCAGCGAAGTGCGGCCGACGCGCGCGATGTTGGCGAACAGGCTCACCTCGTCGCCCACCGCCACCGGGGAGAGAAAGCTCATCGCCTCGACCGCCACCGTGGCCGCGCGGCCGCGCGAGCGCCGGGCAGCCACGTTTCCGGCGGCAAGGTCCATCTGCGACATCAGCCAGCCACCGAAGATATCGCCGCTCGGATTGGTGTCCGCCGGCATGGCGATGGTGCGGATGACCGGAATCCCGTCCGGCATCTGCGACTCCTTGTCGTGCATCCCTTCTCCCCGCACGCCTGAGGCGTGCTCACTCCAACGTTCCGCCGAAGCTGATAGCAAAATTTCGCCGCAGCGCAGCCAAATTTGATCCATCTCAGAGAATCGGAAACGCGGGCGTGGTTTCTAGCACTTGTCCATGTCTTTTCGGGGCAGACAGGGCATGGATGACCGGCTCCGCCTTGCTGTGTGGGCGGAGCCGGTATCTCTTTCAGCCGAACCTTTTCACAAGGCCGGCACATGATTCCGCCGGAACGAGGCTTCCTCGTTACCGGCGGTTTTCATTTGGGGCCGTCCGCATCGGAGGCCGCCATGGTCCAGATCCGTCCCGAAAGCCGCATCCGCCGCCGCGCCCTCGCCGCCACGGTGCTGGCTGGAGCGCTCGCCTCCGCGCTCGCCCCGATGGCGCAGGCCTGCACGCGCGCGGTCTATCTGGGCTCCGACGGCATCGTCATTACCGGCCGGTCCATGGACTGGATGGAGGACATGCGCACCAATCTGTGGGCCTTCCCGGCCGGCATGGCGCGCGATGGGGCGGCGGGAGCCAACACGCCGAAATGGGTGTCGAAATACGGCAGCGTCATCGCCTCGGGCTATGACGTGGGCTCGGCCGACGGCATGAACGAGAAGGGCCTCGTCGCCAACCTGCTCTACCTCGCCGAATCCGAATATGAGAAGCCCAACGGCAAGCCGGCCCTCTCCATCAGCGTCTGGGCGCAATACGTGCTCGACAATTTCGCCACCGTCGCCGAGGCGGTCACGGCCCTTTCCGCCGAGCCGTTCGTGGTGGTCACGGCGAACCTGCCCAACGGCTCCGGCGCCCAGCTCCACCTCGCCATCTCCGATCCATCCGGCGACAGCGCCATCTTCGAGTATCTCGGGGGCAAGCTGGTGGTGCACCACGGCCGGCAATACCAAGTGATGACCAACTCGCCGAGCTACGACCAGCAGCTCGCGCTGAACAGCTACTGGCAGGAGATCGGCGGCACCGTGTTCCTGCCCGGCACCAACCGCGCGGCAGACCGCTTCGCCCGCGCCAGCTTCTTCATCAAGGCCATCCCCACCAAGGCGGCGCCGGAAATCCTGTCCGCCGTTCCGGACAAGACCTACGCCAATCAAGCGGTGGCGAGCGTCGCCAGCGTGATGCGCTCGGTGAGCGTGCCGCTCGGCCTCACGACGCCGGGCGAGCCGAACATCGCCTCCACTCTGTGGCGGACGGTGAGCGACCAGAAGGACAGGGTCTATTTCTTCGATTCCGCGACCAGCCCGAACACCTTCTGGGTGCCCCTCGCCGACCTCGACCTGAAGGTCGGCGCGCCGGTGAAGAAGCTCGATCTCACCGGCGGCAAGGTCTATGGCGGCAACGCGGCCGCGCGGTTCGTTCCGGCACAGCCCTTCACCTTCCTGCCCGTCAAGGTTGACTGACCGGCGCGCCCGGGCCTCCGGTCACTGAGGCGGCGGCGAGAAGGTGCTGGTGGAGGGCGGCGGAGCAAAACCGCCGCTCGACGGGGGCGGTGCGAACCCGCCGCCACTGGTGCCGCCGCCCGACGGGGGCGGGCCGAACACGTCCTTGGAGCCGGAAGACGAGCTGGAGGATGACGTGCTTGCGGGCGGCGCGCTCGCGGCGGCCGGTGCCGGGGCGGGCTGCGCGGCGGTCGCCGGAGGCTTCGGCTTCGGCCGCGAGGCGGACGGCTTGGGCCGCTCGCGCACCTCGGGCGTGCCCTGCGGGTCGAAGCCCACATAGATGATGTAGCGCTCCATCTCGTTCGGCTTCAGCAGCGGGAACGCGATCTGGTCCTCCACCACGGTGAAGGGCGCGTGGCCCGGATCGGCCGGAACATCGACGGCAACGGCGAAGAACTTGGTGGTGACGGTCTTGGGCGAGGGCCCCTCGTTCACCACGGCAATGCGAACGGGCACCTTCACCTGCCCGGGGCTGCCCTTTTCGCCCATCAGGACGCGGCCTTCGATACCCACCTTCACCATCATCATGCCGTTGGCGATGGTGCATTCGCGGGCGAGGCGGCCGATGGTGGCCTGGTATCGCAGCCCGCCGCCGGTGGTGACCTGCCAGCTCCCGGCGCCGGTGCGCACGGTGAGCATGGGGCAATCGTAGGACACTTGATCCGGACCGGCACCGACCACGAGCGAGCCGGAGGTGGCGCTGTTCACGACACCGGCAGAGGTGGCGCCCGGCGTCGCAATGGTGGTGCCGCCGGCGACGCCGGTGTCCTGCGCACCGAAGGAGCCATCGAGGCCTTCGCCGCCAGCGCAGCCGGCGAGGACGGCCGCCATGAGGCCGGGCAGCATCAGCCGCGCGACGGGCAGCCGGAGGAACGTGAAGCCGCGGACAGCCGGCGGAGACGACAGGGGTGCGGACACGCGCCTGGGCACCGTCACGGGCCCGTCGGTGGCCCGGATCTGCGCGACCGTCCGTGTTGCACCCGCCATATCGTCAACTCCATGGGCGCCCTGGATCGCGCGCTTATAGCAAAGGGAAGCCGGCATGAGGACTCCCCGCCCGCCCCTGCGGGTCCCCGGCGCCGGCTCCGTGAAAGTAAGGTTACCGGGCCCCGTCAGCCCCCGAGACCGACGGGCTTGCCCACCACCACCGTGAGCGCATCCTTCGCCGTGGCCAGCCGGCCGGCGACGCGCTTGAGGTCGTCGAGGGTGACGGCGGCGATGAGGGCGTTGCGGCGGTCGATGTAATCGATGCCGAGCTCGTCGAGCTGGATCTGCAGCAGCTGGCCGGCGACCTTGGACGAGGTGTCGAAGCGCAGGGCATAGCTGCCCATCAGATAGCTCTTCGCCTCCTCCAGCTCCTTGGCGGTCGGCCCGTCCTTCAGGATCTGGCCGAACTCGTGGGTGATGAGGGAGATGGATTCCGCCGCCCGCTCGTTCTTGGTGGCCGTGCCGGCGAACCAGAGGCCCACGTGGGAGAGGGCCACCTGATAGGAATAGACCGAATAGGCGAGCCCGCGCGCCTCGCGCACTTCCTTGAACAGGCGCGAGGAGAAGGCGCTGCCGCCGAGGATGTGGTTGAGCACATAGGCCGGGATGAAATCCGGGTCGCGCCGCTCCAGTCCGCCGGTGCCCATCACCACCACCGACTGCGAAACGTCGAGGGGGATGACCTCCACCGTGCCGATCTTCTGCGGCGTCACATTGGCGACGGGAACGAGCGTCGCCTGGGCCGGAAGCTTGCCGAACACCTCGTCGAGCCGCTTGCCCAGCTCCTCGGCGCTGATGTCGCCGACCACGGCGACGCGCAGATTGGAGCGGGCGAAAGTCTTGCCGATGAAGCCGGCGATGTCCTCGCGGGTCAGCTTGGCGACGCTATCCAGCGTGCCATCCACCGGGCGGCCATAGGGATGGCCCGGGAAGGCGAGCGCGAACCAGCGGTCGTTGGCGATGGCATTGGGCTCGGTGGAGCGGCGGCGCAGCATTGCGAGCTGGGAGGCGCGGATGCGCTCCACCGCCTCACCATCGAAACGCGGCTCGTTCACGGCGAGGCGCAGCAGCTCGAAGGCCTTGTCGCGGTTTTCCGAGAGGGTGCGCAGGGACCCGCGCATCTCGTCGCGGCCGGCGTCGAAATGCAGTTCCACCGCATGATCGGCCAGCGCCCGCTGGAAGGCGTCGGAATCCATCGCACCGGCGCCCTCGTCCAGCAGCGAGGAGGCGAGGTTGGCAAGGCCCGCTTGCTCCGGCCCGTCCTGGGCCGCGCCGCCGAGGAAAGCGAACTCGAAGGCAATGAGCGGAAGCGTGGTGTCGTGGACCAGCCAGGCCTTGATGCCGCCGGGGCTCGTCACCTCGGTGATGCGGCTCGACTGGGACTGCGCCGTATCAGCGGCGAGAAGGGAAAGGGCCATCGTAACCATCGCAAGAAAGAGCCGGGCGGCAGGGCGAAGGCCCGCGCCCGCGAAAAAGGCGCGCCGGCCCGAACGGGCCGGCGAACGGAACGCGAAAGCCGGGACGGCCGTCGTCACGAGCGATTGTCCTTCTTGCCGTCCTTGCCCGCCTCGCCCGCCTTCGGCTCGGCCTGCTTGAGGTAGCCGGTCACGGCACGATCGGTGACGAGGTAGCGGCGAGCCACGTCGCGGACCTGATCTGCGGTCACCGCCTTGAGCCGCTCTGGCCACTCGCGGACGTCCTTGGCAGAAAGGCCGGTGGCCCAGGAGGCGCCGTAGATGCGCGCGAGCGTCGCCTGGTTGTCCTGCGCGTAAATGGTGTCGGCGATGAGCCGGGTCTTGGCGCGGGCCAGTTCCAGGTCATCGACCCCCTTGTCCTGCAGCTCGGCCACCACCGCATCCACGGCGGCCTCCAGCGTCTCGAGGCTCACGCCCGGGCGCGGCGAGGCATAGGCGACGAAGCGCGTCGCGTCGTAGGCCGTCCCCTGATACCAGGAGCCGGCACCGGCCGCGAGGCCCTTCTCCGCCACCAGCGTGCGGTACATGCGGCTGGTCTGTCCGCCGCCGAGGATGTGGGAGAGCACTTCCAGCGCTTCCGCATCACCCGGCGCGGCGGTGCGAGCGGACGGCACGAGATAGGAACGCTGCAGGCTGGGCTGGGCGACGCGCGGGTCGGCGAGCGACACCCGCCGGTGGGCACGCGGCTCCGGCTCCTGCGGCCGGCTGCGCGGCGGAGTGTCGGCCTGGGCGACCTTGCCGTAAGTCTTTTCCGCCAGAGCCTTCACCTCGGCGGGGTCGACGTCGCCGGCCACCACCAGAAGGGCGTTGTTGGGGGCATAGAAGCGGCGGTAGAAGGCCAGGGCGTCCTCGCGGTTGAGGCCCTTGATCTCGTGCTCCCAGCCGATGATCGGGTGCTGGTAGGGATGGTTCACGTAGGTCGTGGCCTGCAGCACCTCGGAGAGACGGGCGCCGGGATCGTTGTCCGTGCGCATGCGGCGCTCTTCCAGCACCACGTCGCGCTCGGGCAGCACCACCTCGTCGGAGAGCTTGAGGCCGCGCATGCGGTCGGCCTCGAAGCCCATCACCGTCTCAAGGTGCTCCTTCGCCACGCGCTGGAAATATGCGGTGTAATCCTGCGAGGTGAAGGCGTTCTCCTGCCCGCCGAGCCGCGCCACCTCGGCCGAGAACTGGCCCTGCGGGTGCGCATCCGTGCCCTTGAACATCAAATGCTCGAGGAAATGGGCGATGCCGGACTTGCCCGGCTGCTCGTCGGCCGATCCCACCTTGTACCACACCATGTGGGTGACCACCGGTGTGCGGTGATCGGGGATGACCATGACCTGAAGGCCGTTGGCGAGCTTGAATTCGGTGACTTCGGGGCCCGCCGCGTCGGCAAGGCGGGGAGAAAATGCGGCCGCTCCAGCGGCGAGAATGGCAACCATGGCGAGACGGCTCATCTGCACGTGACGATCTTTCGGCATTCGACGCACCCGCGGGCGCGTCCGTCAAGGAAAGATAGGAGGCCCGCCGCCGCCGAAAAGGACCGGCCGGAGCGGTATCGGGCCGCGCCTGCAGACCGTTCGACCCTCGCGTCCGTCACTGGCGATCGAACAGGGTCGGCATCTTCCAGGGCTCCTTCTTCTCCTCCACCACGCCATAGGGGGCATTGGGGGCGGGCGTCTGGTAGCCGGGCGGCGGCTGGATCAGGTTTTCACGGTTCGGCTCACCGTTGAACGTGAGCTGCTCCTGCTTGGCACCACCGAGCCCGGGGAAGCTGAACGAGCCCAGCTGGCTCGGCATCAGCACGTCGCGCGTGGAGCCGGCGCCCACCGGCTCGGTCGGCGCCGTGCTGTTGCCCACCGCCCGCTTCTTGCTGCGGTTCAGTTCGGACGGCATCAGCGGCTTGCCCGGATCATCGCGGAGGATCGGCTGCTTCGCCGCCTGCGCCGCGGCGGCGCGGCGCTGCTGGTCGTAGTCCTTCGGCCAGTTGGGATTGACCTCGGCGGCGCTCTTCTGGGGCGCGGGCAGGGCATCCGGAACGCGCGGCGGCACCACGAGGGGCGCGCGCTCGCGATAGTCGATCTCCGGCTTGTCCTCTTCCTCCTTGAGGCCGAGGATCTGCATCGCGCTCTCGAAGATATTGGTGCTGCCGTCGAGGCTCTGCGCGGCGGCCGGGGCGGGCGCGGCGAGCATCACGGCAAAGGCGGCCAGCAGCACGCCGCCGCCGAGACGGCGCGGAGCCAGATGGAGTGCGGGGGACAGGATGGCGCCAGCCGCGCGCGGCGCGGCATCAGCGCTATGCGGGAAAAGGGAAATCTCTCGCATGGGTCTCACGTCCTCGATGCCATCCTCTAATGCGTTCTCAAAGCATGCGCTCTCACAGCTCGCGCTCGGCCTTGGACCGGGGCGCCATTGGCGCGGCCGAGGGCGGCGATTTTGAGGCGCCACCGAGAAATGCATCGTAAAGAAGCAGGCCCACGCCCACAACAACCGCCACATCGGCCAGGTTGAACACGTACCAACGGTACCCGAAGGCGTGGAGCGACACGAAATCGAACACCGCGCCATAGACCACGCGGTCCACCGCATTGCCGATGGCGCCGCCGATCAGCAGGCCCAGCGCGAACGCCTCGAACCGGCTGCGGGCGCGGGCCAGCCACACGGCGAACAGGATGGCCGCCGCCACCTTGATGGCCACCAGCACCCAGCGCCCGGTCTCCCCCTGGGGAAACAGGCCGTAGCTGATGCCGTAATTCCACAGCGCGGCGAAGTCGATGAAGGGCGCGACGGGCTTGATCGGCGCATTCCAGGAGGCCGACCATGCGAGCACGAGGCCCTTGGAGGCCTGATCCGCCACCAGCACCGCGAGTGCGACGAGAAGACCGAAGAAGATGGGACGGCGCTGCAAGGGGCCTCTCTCAGGAACGGCCGCTCTGACCGATGGCCGGACGCGATCCGCCGTTCATAGACGAGCCCGCCCGCCCCGGCAACGCGAGGGCGGGCGGGGTTCGCTTCACTCCGCCGCAGCGCGGGCGGCGTAGAACTCCCTAAGCGCGGCCGCATCGCGCGGCGTCACATCGGGGAATTCCGCGTCGCTGCCCACCTCGGGCGAGACCTTCCACGAGCGGGCGCACTTGGTGCCTTCCGCGCGAACCGGCACAACGGCCACGCCGGGCACATCGGCAAGGCGGAAGGCATCGGCCGGCCCCTCGCCGCGGATCAGCTTTGCGTCCGAGGTGATGGCGATCTCGGCAAGGTCGAGGCCGGTGAGGGCCTCGGCCAGCGCGTCGTCGCTCACATGGACCTCGGGCGCGGCCTCAAGGGACGAGCCCATGCGCTTGGCGGCGCGCTCCACTTCCAGCGCGCCGAGCACGACGCGACGGATCAGGCGGACCTTGCGCCACTGCTCCGCCAGAGCCTCGTCGCGCCACGCGGCTGGGGTCTCCGGGAAGGCGAGCAGATGGACCGAGCCCTCTTCATCCCCGGTGCGGGCGATGTAGGCCTCCTCGCAGGTGAAGGCGAGGATGGGCGCGAGCCAGGTGATGAGGCGGTTGAACACCTCGTCCAGCACGGTCAGGCAGGCCCGCCGCGTCACCGAGGAGATGGGATCGCAATAGAGCGCATCCTTGCGGATGTCGAAGTAGAAGGCCGACAGCTCGATGTTCATGAACTGGGCGAGCGTCGCGTGCACCTTCTTGTAGTCGAAGGCGCGGTAGGCGGCGCGAATCTCCCCGTCCAGCTCGGCGAGCCGGTGCAGGATGAAGCGCTCCAGCGACGGCATGTCCGCCACCGCCACCTTCTCCTCCGGCCGGTAGTGGTGCAGCGAGCCGAGCAGCCAGCGCAGGGTATTCCGCAGCTTGCGGTAGGTATCGGCCGTGGTCTTGAGGATTTCCGGGCCGATGCGCAGATCGTCCGCATAGTCGGAGGCGCACACCCACAGGCGCAGGATATCGGCGCCGGACTGCTTGATGACGTCCTGCGGCGAGGTGACGTTGCCGAGAGACTTGGACATCTTGCGGCCGTCCTCGTCGAGGACGAAGCCGTGGGTCAGCACCACGTCATAGGGCGGGCGGCCGCGGGTGCCGCAGCTCTCCAGCAGCGAGGAATGGAACCAGCCGCGGTGCTGGTCCGAGCCCTCCAGATACATCACCTTGTCCCGGCCCTCGGGGGCGCGATCGGCCTTGAGGTCGGGACGCATTTCCAGGGTGAAGGTGTGGGTGGAGCCGGAATCGAACCACACGTCGAGGACGTCATCCACCTTCTGCCAGCCCTCGGACGCGCGCTCGCCCAGGAAGCGGGCAGTGGCGCCCTCCTTGAACCAGGCGTCGGCACCCTCGGCGGCGAAGGCCTCGGCGATGCGGGCGTTGACGGCGGCATCCTTCAGGATCTCGACCGTGCCGTCGCCGTTGTCCTTCACGAACACGGCGATGGGCACGCCCCAGGCGCGCTGGCGCGAGACCACCCAGTCGGGCCGGTTCTCGATCATGCCCGTGATGCGGTTCTCGCCGGCCGCCGGCACCCACTCCACCGTCTTGATGCCGGCGAGCGCACGGGCGCGCAGGGTATCGGGCGCATTGCCGGGGAGCGTCGCAGGACGCGGCGCCGCCTTGCCATCCGCCGCGCGGATGTCCTGGTCCATGGCGATGAACCATTGCGGCGTGTTGCGGAAGATCACCGGCTTCTTGGAGCGCCAGGAGTGGGGATACTGGTGCTTCACCCGGCCGCGCGCGAGGAGGTTGCCGGCCTTGGTGAGGGCGTCGATGACGGCGCCGTTGGCATCGCCCTTCTCGCCCTTCTCGGTGATGACGCGCTTGCCCTCGAAGCCGGGGGCCTGGGACGTGTAGAAGCTGTCCTCGTCCACCGTGTAGGGGATCGCCGGATTGATGCCGCGCTCCTCCAGCCAGCGGCGATGGTTCACCCACGCCTCGAAGTCCTCGCGGCCATGGCCGGGGGCGGTATGGACGAAGCCGGTGCCGGCATCGTCGGTAACGTGCTCGGCTTCCAGCAGCGGCACCTTGAAGGTGTATCCGCCGAGCCCGAGGTCCGCGAGCGGGTGGGCGAGGATGAGGCTGCCCACCACATCGGCCGGCACGTCGCCGCGCCGCTCGAAGGCGGTGACGCGGGCGGCCTTGAACACGTCGTCCGCCAGCTTGTCGGCGAGGATCAGGCGGTCGCCCGCCTTGGCCCAGTTGTCGGCGGGGGCGTCGGTGACCTCATAGACGCCATAGGCGATCTTCGGCGCGTAGGTGACGGCCCGGTTGCCGGGCATGGTCCAGGGGGTGGTCGTCCAGATGACGACGGTCGCACCCTTCAGCTCGCCTTCGGACACTACCGGGAACTTCACCCACACCGTGTCAGAGGTGAAATCCTGGTACTCCACCTCCGCTTCGGCCAGCGCGGTCTTCTCCACCACCGACCACATGACCGGCTTGGAGCCGCGATAGAGCAGGCCGTTCTCGGCGAACTTCATGATCTCGCGGGCGATCTGCGCCTCGGCCATGAACGCCATGGTGGTATAGGGGCGGTCCCAGTCGCCCTCGACACCGAGGCGCTTGAACTCCTTGCGCTGCTCGTTCAGCCAGTGCTCGGCATAGGCGCGGCATTCCTGGCGGAAGGCGACCATGGCAGCGGCGTCGGAGAAGTCGGGCTTCTGCTTGCCCTTTTTCCGGTAGTTCTCTTCCTCGATCTTCCATTCGATGGGAAGGCCGTGGCAGTCCCAGCCGGGCACGTAGTTCGAGTCATAGCCCAGCATCTGCTGGGAGCGCGTCACCACGTCCTTCAGGATCTTGTTGAGCGCGTGGCCGATGTGGATGTTGCCGTTGGCATAGGGCGGGCCGTCGTGCAGCACGAAGCGGTCGCGACCGCGGCCGGCCTCGCGCAGGCGCTCGTAGAGGCCGATGCGCGCCCAGCGGGCCAGCAGCTCCGGCTCCTTCTGGGGCAGGCCGCCGCGCATGGGGAAGGCCGTCTCCGGCAGGAACAGGGTCTTGGAATAGTCCGGGGCGGACGCCTTGGTCTCGGTGGCGCCGGACGTGCTGGTATCGGTCATGGAAGGCTCGGGGGAAGAGGGCAGGGATCAGGCGAAAACACCCGGCGTCCCCCGCGCGCTCAAACGCGCCGGCGGGGGGCCGGGCCGATAATTCGCGCGCCGATGGCGAAGCCGGGGACGGCCGGGCCGCAGGCGCAGCGCAAGCTGATCCCGCCTATGGGCAGAAGGTGACGCATCGCACGGCTTATATCCGGCAAGCCCTGCGGAAAAAAGCCCACTGAGCACGCGCCGATCAGCTTGCGTCGCAAGCTGATGGGACAACGCGTTCTCTCTCTTCAAGTTAGAGGGCGATTCACCGATCAAATTGATCCAATTTGATCGGATCGCGCTCTAGTGGCCGCAGCGCCTGTGCGCCTGCCCCGGAACGGAAAAAGCCCCGGCGCCGTGGCGCCGGGGCTCTTCCTGGTTCCCCTCTTTTTGAACCTGAACGGGGCGGTTTTGACCGCTCCCGAACCCTTGAACCGGGACGGCCGTGGCCGCCCCGGACCCGAGCCGAAGCTCAGGAGTGGTACGCGCGCTCGCCGTGCTCGTTGATGTCGAGACCCTCGCGCTCCACGTCCGTGGAGGGACGCAGGCCGACGATGACCGAGATCACGAACAGGATGACGGCGGTGCCGACGCCCGACCACACCACGGTCACGCCGACAGCCTTGAGCTGGGCGATGACCTGGGCGGTCATGTCGTAGGCCGCGACCGCACCGGTGGTGTAGTCGTAGATGCCCGTGCCGCCCAGCGAGGGGCTCACCAGGATGCCGGTGGCGATGGCGCCGACGATGCCGCCGATGCCGTGCACGCCGAACACGTCGAGGGCGTCATCATAGCCCAGCGCGTTCTTCACGGCGGTGCAGAAGATGAAGCAGATCGGCGACACGACGAGGCCGAGGACCAGCGAGCCCATGATGCCGGCGAAGCCCGACGGGGGGGTCACGGCGACGAGACCGGCGACGATGCCCGAGGCGAGGCCGAGCATGGAGGGCTTACCCTTCACCAGCCACTCCACGAACATCCAGGACATGCCGGCCGCGCAGGTGGCGATGAAGGTGTTCATCATCGCGAGGGCGGTGGTGGCATTGGCCTCGAGGTTGGAGCCGGCGTTGAAGCCGAACCAGCCGACCCACAGGAGGGAGGCGCCGACCATGGTGAGCGTCAGGGAGTGGGGCGAGAGCGCTTCCTTGCCGAAGCCCAGACGCTTGCCGACCATGATGCAGGCCACGAGACCGGCGATACCAGCGTTGATGTGCACCACGGTGCCGCCGGCGAAGTCGATGGCGCCGAGCTGGAAGATGTAGCCCGAGTCCGCGTTCACGGCGTCGAGCGCAGCCTGCGCGGCGGCCTTGGCGGTGCCGTCAGCGGCGGCGGCGAGGGCCTTGGCGGCGGCATCGATCGCATCCGGGCCGGCCCAGTACCAGACCATGTGGGCAATGGGGAAGTACACGAAGGTGACCCACAGCGGCACGAACAGCACCACGGCGGAGAACTTCATGCGCTCGGCGAAGGCGCCGAAGATGAGGGCCGGGGTGATCATGGCGAAGGTCATCTGGAAGGCGATGTACACCCACTCCGGAATGGCCACGCCCACCGAGAAGGTGGCGGCGAGGGATTCGCCGGTGACGCCGGAGAGGAACGCCTTGGAGAAGCCGCCGATGAAGGGCGAGCCGCCGGTGAAGGCAAGCGAGTAGCCGTAGAGCACCCAGATGAGACCGACGATGCACACGCTGTAGGCGACCTGCATCAGCACGGAGAGCATGTTCTTGGCGCGCACGAGGCCGCCGTAGAACAGGAACAGGCCGGGCACCGACATCATCAGCACCAGCAGCGCGGACGTGAGCATCCAGGCGACGTCGCCCTTGTTCACGGTGGGGGCGGCTGCAGCGGCGGGAACGGCGGTCGCGGCGTCAGTCGCCGGCGGGGCCGTCTGGGCCAGTACCGGCGCGGCTACCGCCAGCGCCAGAAGAAGCGCGGGAACCCCCACGCGGGACCACGTCTTGGACGTCATGGATGAATGCTCCGTGAAAGAGATGAGGCTCAAAGGGCGTCGGCGTCGGTCTCGCCGGTGCGGATGCGCACGGCGTGCTCGATCGGGATGACGAAGATCTTGCCGTCGCCGATCTGACCGGTCTTGGCAGACGCGGTGATCGCCTCCACCACCTTGGAGACCTGGTCGGCGGACACCGCGACCTCGATCTTCAGCTTCGGCAGGAAGCTCACGGCGTATTCCGCGCCGCGGTAGATCTCGGTGTGGCCCTTCTGACGCCCGTAGCCCTTGACCTCGGTCACGGTGAGGCCGTGTACACCGATACCGGTGAGGGCGTCGCGCACCTCCTCCAGCTTGAATGGCTTGATGATGGCCATGACGATCTTCATGGATCGGTCCCTGTCCCCTGATGCCGCTGCGCTTCGCATGAAGCCCGAGCGGTGTTTCTCGCGGCGGCTTCGCCGAGCGGGTCGGGGAGATCCGCGCCGCGGCTGGCAAGCCTGCGGCCAGAGGAATCAAGTACCGTGCCAAGAGAGTGGCAAGGCGGCGGATGCCGGGAGTCCCGTGCATATTTTTCCGCCACGGCGCGCGCCGCAGGGGCTTCGCCGCCTGCTCGCCGCTTTTAGTGCCTATTTTTTAATCTTAACGCCCAAGGGAAGGACACATATCGTTCGCACTTGCGTGATGACGCACTGCGGCGCCGAAGACGACGCCTGCCTATGCGCGCGGCGTTACCGGCCGCATGAGGCCTTCCTGTGCCGCCGAAGCAACCAGAATCCCGTCTCGGGTGAACAGCTCGCCGCGGCAGAATCCCCGTCCGGCCGAGGCTGCCGGGCTTTCCTGGGTGTAGAGCAGCCAATCGTCGGCGCGGAATGGGCGGTGGAACCACAGGGCATGGTCGAGGCTCGCCACCTGCACGTCCTCATCGAACACGGACTTGCCGTGGGGCAGCAGCGCCGCCTGTAGCAGGGACAGATCGGAGGCGTAGGCGAGCACCGCCTGATGAATGGGCAGATCGTCCGGGAGCGGGCCGCGGGCGCGAATCCAGATGCTCGGCCGGGCGCCCGCAGATCCGAGATAGGACATGTCCAGGCTGGTGGGCTTCACCTCCAGCGGCCGGTGCGCCATCCAGTCGCGGCCGGCGGCGCCGGGAAAACGGGCGAGCAGGCGATCCCGCCACACCTCGTCGCCGGGCAGATCCTCGGGCTGGGGCACCTCGGGCATCTGGCTTTGGTGGGTGAAGCCCTCCTCGGGCTTCTGGAACGACACCGACATGCTGAAAATGGCTTCGCCATGCTGGATCGCCACCACCCGGCGGGTGGTGAAGGAGCGGCCATCGCGGATGCGGTCCACGTCGTAGATGATGGGGACGGTCGGGTCGCCACCGAGCAGGAAATAGCCGTGCAGCGAGTGGGTGACGCGTGCGTCCTCCACCGTGCGGCGGGCGGCGACGAGGGCCTGGGCGATCACCTGCCCGCCGAACACCCGCCCCCCGGTGGGCGATACGCTGCGACCCCGGAACAGGTTGATCTCGAGCGGCTCGAGGTCAAGGATGCCGAGGAGCTTCTCCACGTCGGGATTCTGGGCGGTCATGCGGGGGGCTCGCCGACGGCAGCGCGCCCTCGGGGCGGCAGCGTCAATAGGTGGAACGGGATGCGGGTCGCGCGGTTCAGTCGAGGGCAGGACGCCACGCCCACGCCTCGACCGTCAACCCCAAAACGTCAGCCGGCTCCCCTATAGGCGAGCCGATCGGCCTTGGTCCGCGTACAACGAGAACAATCAGTAGGAGTGAAGGTCATGGGCTCCCCGAACGCACCGCTTCCGGAGACCGGCTGGTCCGCAAACCCGGCCGCCGCACATCTTGCGCCGGCGGAACGGGCGGATGTCGCCATCGTCGGCGGCGGCCTCGCGGGTCTGAGCCTCGCCCTCGCCCTGCGCCAGGGCCTCGGCCCGGATGCCGACATTGCCCTTTACGATCCCACCCTCTCCCGCGCCGGGCTCGACGACGGCCGCTGCTCCGCCATCGCCGCGTGCGCACGCCGCATGCTCACCAGCCTGGGGGTGTGGCAAGAGCTTGCCGGCAAGGCCGAGCCCATGCGCACCATGGTGGTGACGGACAGCCGCACCAAGGACGTTGCGCGCCCCACCTTCCTCACCTTCGACGGCGACGTGGAGCCGGGCGAGCCGTTCGCCTTCATGGTGCCGAACCTCGATCTGCAGCAGGCGCTGGTGACGGCCGCCCGCTCCGCCGGCATCGACCTGCGCGAAGAGGCCGTGACATCCTTCCGCAGCGAGGGCGGCGGGGTCGAACTGGCCTCCGGCTCGGGTGCGCCGCTGCGCGCCGGCCTTTTGGTCGCCTGCGATGGCGCGCGCTCGCGCATCCGGGAGATGGCCGGCATCTCCACCGTCTCGTGGGGCTACGGGCAGAGCGGGATCACTTTCGTGGTGGAGCACGAGCGCCCGCACGAGGGCCGCGCCGAGGAGCATTTCCTGCCCGCCGGCCCGTTCGCCATCCTGCCCTTGCCGGGCAATCGCTGCTCGGTGGTGTGGACCGAGCGCACCGCCGATGCCGAGCGCCTTCTTGCCCTCCCCTCCGCCATCTTCCAGGAGGAGCTGGAGCAGCGCTTCGGCCATCGCCTCGGCTGGGTGAAGCCGGTGACGAAGCCCCGCGCCTATCCCCTCGGCTTCGCCATGGCCCGCGCCTTCATCGGCGACCGGCTCGCGCTGGTGGGCGATGCCGCCCACGTCATCCATCCCATCGCCGGGCAGGGCCTCAACATGGGCCTGCGCGACGTCGCCGCCCTCGCCGAGGTGGTGACGGACGCCGCGCGCGTCGGCCTCGATTTCGCCTCCCCCACCACGCTGGAGCGCTACCAGCGCTGGCGGCGGTTCGACACCTTGGCCATGGGTGTCGCGACGGATGGGCTCAACCGCCTGTTCTCCAACCATTCCGATGCCCTGCGCGCCATCCGCGACGTGGGCCTCGGGCTGGTGGACCGCCTGCCCCGCCTCAAGGGCCTGTTCATCAAGGATGCGGCCGGCCTCACCGGCGAGGTGCCGAAGCTGCTGCGCGGCGAGACGCTCTGAGGCGGGACGCTTCCCCATCTTGCCCTGCCCGGCCCCGCCTGCGAAAAGCCGGGCATGATCGTTCTCGACGATATTTCCCTGCGCCTCGCCGGGCGCCTGCTCATCGACCATGCCTCCGTCGCCCTCCCCGAGAACGCGCGCGTAGGCGTGGTCGGCCGCAACGGCTCGGGCAAGACCACGCTTTTCAAGGCGCTGGTGGGCGAGCTGGAGCTGGAATCCGGCGCCATCCGCCTGCCCAATCGCACCCGCATCGGTCGCGTGGCGCAGGAGGCGCCGGCCGGGCCGGACAGCCTCATCGAGCGCGTACTGGCCGCCGACACCGAGCGCGCGGCACTGCTCCATGAACGGGAGACCACGCAGGACCCCAACCGCATGGGCGAGATCGAGATGCGGCTCCTCGACATCGGCGCCCATGCGGCGCCGGCGCGGGCGGCCACCATCCTCGCCGGCCTCGGCTTCGACGAAAGCGCGCAGCAGCGGCCCTGCTCGGAATTCTCCGGCGGCTGGCGCATGCGCGTTGCGTTGGCGGCCCTGCTCTTCACCGAGCCGGACCTGCTGCTGCTCGACGAGCCCACCAACTATCTCGACCTTGAAGGCACCCTGTGGCTGCAGGACTACCTCGCGCACTATCCGCGCACGGTGATCCTCATCTCCCATGACCGCGACCTTCTGGACGAGAGCGTCGACCATATCCTCCATCTCACCGGGCAGAAGCTGACGCTCTACAAGGGCGGCTTCACCTCCTTCGACCGGCAGCGGCGCGAGCGGCTGCTCTTGGACCAGAAGGCGCGCAAGAAGCAGGAGATGCAGCGCGCCCACATGGAATCCTTCGTCGCCCGCTTCCGCGCCAAGGCCACCAAGGCGAAGCAGGCCCAGTCGCGCCTCAAGGCCCTCGCCCGCATGGAGCCCTTGGCCGCGCAGGTGAGCGAGGAGGCGGCGGCGATCTCCATCCGCCATCCCGAAAAGCTGCTGTCGCCGCCCATCGTGGTGCTGGAGAAGGTGGCGGTGGGCTATGTGCCGGGCCGGCCCATCCTCCAGAATCTCAACCTGCGCATCGACGAGGACGACCGCATCGCCCTCCTCGGCCCCAACGGCAACGGCAAGTCCACCTTCGCCAAGCTCCTCGCCGACCGGCTGAAGGAGGAAAGCGGCCGGGTGGTGCGGGCGGACAAGCTGGAAGTCGCCTATCTCGCGCAGCACCAGATCGACGAACTGATCCCCGGCGACAGCCCCGCCCAGCATGTGCGCCGCCTGATGCCCGACGCGCCCGAGGCGCGGGTGCGAGCGCGGGCGGCGGAGATGGGCTTTTCCGGCGGCGCGGCGGACACGAAGGTGTCGTCCCTCTCGGGCGGAGAGAAGGCGCGGCTGCTACTGGGCCTCGCGACCTTCCACGGACCGCATCTGCTCATCCTCGACGAGCCCACCAACCATCTCGACATCGAGGCGCGCGCGGCGCTCATCGAGGCCATCAACGACTTCCCCGGCGCGGTCATCCTCGTCTCCCACGACCGGCATCTGCTGGAGGCCTGTGCCGAGCGGCTGTGGCGCGTGTCGGGCGGCACGGTGAAGGCCTATGACGGCGATCTCGACCAGTACAAGAGCGAGGTGCTCTCCCGTTCCGATGGCGACCGGATGACCGACAAGGGGCGCAAGGACCGCTCCGAGACCAAGGTGGAAGCCGCCTCCGCCCCCGCGCCCCGCCGCATCGCCACCGGCCCGCTCAAGAAGCGCATCCGCGAGTTGGAAGGGGCGGTGGACAAGCTGACGAAGCAGATCGAGGGGCTGGACGCAAAGCTCTCCGACGCCGGCCTCCATGCCGCAAAGCCCCTGGACGCCGCGCGCTTCGCCAAGGAGCGGGCCGAGGCGGCGGACAAGCTGGCGCAGGCGGAGGAGGAATGGCTGGAGGTCAGCGCCGAGCTCGAGGCCGCGGGCGGCTGACCGGCGCGGCGGGCGCTGTTTCGGGCGCCATCTCCGGCTCGCGCACCAGCGCCAGCAGCGCCTGTGCCGCCCGCGAATTGTAGCGGTCGGCGTGGCGCAAAGCGTAGAAGCGCCGGGCCGGCAATGTGAGCGGCAACTGCTTCAGTGTGCCCATGGCGAGGCCCGAGGCGGTGACGAGATCGGAAATCACCGTCGCCCCCGCCCCTGCGGCGACTGCGCTCACCACCGCTTCGTTGGACGGCAGCTCCAGCACCACCTTCAGCCGGGACGGATCAACCCCCGACACGCGCAGGGCATCCTCGAACACCTGCCGCGTGCCCGAGCCCGGCTCGCGCAGCACGAAGGGCATGTCGAGGAGATCGGCCGGGGTCAGCGCCTTCAACTCTGCGCGGGAATCGTGGGCCGCCACCACCAGCACCAGCCGGTCGCCGGGCACCGCGACCCGCGCCAGCAGCGCCTCCTCCACCTCGCCCTCCACGAAGCCGAGATCGGCCTCCCCCGCCCGCACGGCGGTCGCGACCTGGGCGGTGTTGCCGATCACCACCTCCAGCGCGATGTCGGGATAGAGCTTGTGGAAGCGGTGGAGCAGCGGGCCGAGCCAGTAATTGGCGATGGTCTGGCTGGCGTGGATGGACAACCGGCCGCGCCTGAGGCCGGACAGATCGGCAAGGATGGTCTCGGCCGCCCCGGCACGGGCAAGGACCGCTTCCGCTTCGGGGACGAAGACGCGGCCGGCTTCCGTCAGCTCGATGCGGCGTCCGACGCGGTGGAAAAGGGCGACCCCGCAGGAGGTCTCAAGGGCCGCGACAGAGGCGCTGACGGCCGACTGGGTCATGTTCAGCGTTTCGGCAGCGCGGGTCATGTGGAGCGCGCGGGCGACGGCGACGAAGACCTTCAGTTGCTCCAGCGTCATTCGCGCCCGATGACCCCCACGCTCAAACGCCGCGCGGGCTTGAGTACGCCGCGCTCAAACGCCGCGCGGGCTCAATGAAAAGGCCCGTGAGGCATGCTCACGGGCCTTCGTATCACATGAAGGTCTTGATGAGGATGAAGCTCAGCCCGGAGATGAACAGCCAGGCGGCGGCGCCGAGCAGAAGCGGCTTGATGCCCTTCAGCCGCAGCTTGCGCATGTCCGTCTCCAGCCCCATGGCGCCCAGCGCCACGGCGAGGAGGAAGGTGGTGGTGGTGGCCACCGGCATCTTCACCTCGGGCGGCACATAGCCGCTGGAGGCCACCATCACCATGGCGATGAAGCCGAACACGAACCACGGCATGGGCGGGCTGGCATGGCCGGCCGACTTGTCGCCGCGCGCCCGCATCACCGCCGCCGCGCCGAGGCCGATGACGAGGGGCGCCAGCAGCATCACCCGCGAGAGCTTTGCCACGGTGCCGAACTCGCCGGCCTGCTGGCCGCCCTGGAAGGCCGCCGCCACCACCTGCGCCACCTCGTGGATGGAGGCGCCGGTCCACAGGCCGAAGGCGTGGGCGTCGAAGCCGGTGAACGGGATCAGCGCCGGCATCAGCAGCATGGAGAGCGAGCCGAAGATGGTGACGCAAGCCACCGCATAGGCCACGTCCTCGTCCGATCCACGCGTCACCGTGTTGGTGGCGATCACCGCCGAGGCGCCGCAGATGGCGGTGCCGGCGGCGATCAGCTCCGAGAGCTGCCGGTCCACGCCCATGGCGCGGCCGAGCCAGCGGGTGACGAAGAAGGTGGCGAACAGGGTGAAGGCGACGATGGAGAAGCCGACCACGCCCACGGAGCGGACCTGCTCGAAGGTGAGCTGCAGGCCCAGCAGCACGATAGCGAAACGCAGGATGCGCCGGAGCGCGAACTTGACGCCCGGCTTGATGATGGCCGCCGTGCCGAAGATGTTGTGCAGCGCCATGCCGATGACGATGGCGAGGATGAGCGGGCTGACGAGCCCCATCCCCGGCACCTGCCGGATGGCATAGGCCGCCGCCGCGATCACCACCGTATAGGCCAGACCCGGCAGGATGCCGCCGAAGGCCGTCACCAGCGGACCGCTCGAAGACGGCGCGGCGACGGGGGGCACGGCGGGAATGAGCGCGGGATCGGTCAGGTGCTTGTCGGTCATGGCAGGGGTCCTCTTGAGACGAGGATGGCCCCCTGCCATGGATCGATCAAACGAGTTGTTTTTCTACAATTGATCGAATTATTCGATCAACGCACCACCACGCCGCGCCGCACGACGGTATTGCCGGCCGGGCCGCGCGTGGCGCCCACGTGGCGGCAGACGCCGTTGCGGCAGCTGGTGGCGCCCACGTGGCCAACCGGGCCGCGGGCGTAGGGGCCGTAGTAGCGGTTCCACTGGCCATACCACGGCCGCCCCACATAATGGGTGTTCCAGTAGGACTGGTTGAACGCCACCGCGGCGATGCCGAGGCCCGCCGCAACGGCGGCCGTCATCACCACCGGCGAAGCACCGGCGGAGGGCACGACCTTGATGTATTGCGCCGCCATCCAGCCGCGTACGTTGCCCAGCGCGACATCGCACCAGGTATAGTCTGCGAGACAGCCATAGGTCTGGAGCGCCGCGCCGGCCGGAACCGTGACGACAGCGGGGAAGCTGGTGCTCGGCCCCGCCCGAAGGTTCACATTCGTCACCGCCACCGCCGGCTGGGCCGCCACGGCGGCTCCGGCGGCGAGGACGCCGGCCAGCATGACGGCCGCTCCGGCCAGTGCGCGCAGGCGCGATCCAAAATCGAAACGTATCGGCACCAGCATCTCCATCATCGGGATCTGGCGCCGTAGCCTAGCTTCGGATCGTTACCGGCCCGTTGCATGATTTTGCAATCTGCAACGCTCAGCGCTCCGCGAAGGCCTTCTCGACCACATACGTCTCCGGCCGGTTGCCCGCGCCTTCCACGAAATCGCGCGATTCGAGAAGCGCCTTGGTGTCGGCGATCATCTGCGGGGAGCCGCACAGCATGACCCGGTCGTGCTCGGCGTCGAGGTCCGGCAGGCCGAGGTCGGCAAAGAGCTGGCCGCTCTCCATGAGATCGGTGACGCGGCCGCGATTGCGGAACGGCTCGCGCGTGACGGTCGGATAATGCAACAACTGCGTCTGCGCATATTCGCCGAGGAAATCATGCGCCTTCAGATCCGCCACCACCTGCTCGCCATAGGCGAGTTCCGCCACCTCGCGGCAGCCATGGACGAGGATGATGTGCTCGAACCTTTCATAGGCCTCCGGGTCCTTGGCGATGGAGACGAAGGGCGCGAGGCCCGTGCCCGTGGCGAGCAGATAGAGGCGCTTGCCCGGCTTGAGATTGTCCAGCAGCAGCGTGCCCGTGGGCCGGCGGCCGACGAGGATGGCATCGCCCGGCTGCAGCATCTGGAGGCGCGAGGTGAGGGGGCCGTCCGGCACCTTGATGGAGAAGAATTCCAGCTGCTCCTCGTGCGGAGCGCAGGCGAGCGAATAGGCGCGCAGCAGCGGCTTCTCGTTCACGTCGAGGCCGATCATGGTGAACTGGCCGCTCTTGAAGCGGAAGGCGCTGTCGCGGGTGGCGGTGAAGGAGAAGAGGCGGTCGGTCCAGTGACGGACCTCGAGGACGGTCTCGGTGTTCAGATTGCTCATGATCGCCTCCTCAGACCTCAGCCGGCGCCGGGGAGAAGGCGCTCTCGAACTTGCCGTCCACGTTCATCCACTGCGCGGCATCCGCCGGCGGCTCCTTCTTCTCGGCGATGTTGGGCCACAGGGCCGCATATTCGGCATTGAGCGCGATCCACAGCGCGGCGGCCGGATCGCTGTCGGCGGAGATGGCGGCCGCCGGGCATTCCGGCTCGCAGACGCCGCAGTCGATGCACTCGTCGGGCTTGATGACGAGCATGTTCTCGCCTTCATAGAAGCAGTCCACCGGGCAGACGGCGACGCAATCCATGAATTTGCAGCGGATACACTTGTCGGTGACGACGTAGGCCATGGGGCAGGTCCGGTTGTTGTTCGGATTTTATTTTAACCGGAGGGTGCCGGGCTCTTGAGGACTAAGGCCTTGCAGGGTCAATTAATTGCGGATTTTCTGACTATCGGGAGGATGTGGAAATAGTCATGTAAAACGCCGTCGTCCTCCGGATTGACCGGAGGACCCATGACAACGTGTGTCCCTGTCTTACCAAGCCAGCAACGATGGAAAGATAGGCCCTCCGGTCAATCCGGAGGGCGACGGCATCAGGTCGCCAAGCCTCACACCACCTCGGCCAGATTCGCCCCATTGAGGTTCACTGCCAGACCTTTCAGCGCATCCTCGTTCAGCTCGCCGCCCATCGCCTTCAGGCTTTCCTCGCGGATAAGCGCGCCGAGATCGGCCCGAAGCTGCACGAATTCCGGGGTCAGTTGAAGCGCGGCATCGCGCGGACGCGGCAGGGGGACGGTCACCTCGGCCTTGATGGTCCCGGGGCGGGCGGTCATCACGTAGATGCGGTCAGAGAGGAAGATCGCTTCGTCGATGTCGTGGGTGACGAACAGGACGGAGATGCCCAACCGCTGCCAGAGGTTGGTGAGGATCTGCTGCATGATGACCCGCGTCTGCGCATCTAGCGCGCCGAACGGCTCGTCCAGCAGCAGCACCTTCGGCCCCGTGGCCAGCGCGCGAACGATGCCCACGCGCTGCTTCATGCCGCCGGAGAGGCGGTCGGGATAATGGTCCTCGAAGGCGGACAGGCCGGCGAGGCCGAGCAGCGTGCGCGCGGCAACCGCCCGCTCGGACTTCCCCATGCCACGCATCTTGAGGCCAAACTCCACGTTCTCCCGCACCGTCTTCCACGGGAAGAGCGAATATTGCTGGAAGACCATGCCGCGATCGGCGGAGGGCCCCTTCACCGGCTCGCCATCCACCGTGACCGTGCCGGAGGTGGGCTTGAGGAAGCCCGCCACCGCATTGAGGAACGTGGACTTGCCGCAGCCCGACGGCCCAATGATGGAAACGAACTCGCCGGGATTCACCACGAGGTCCGCATCGCACACCGCGATGACGGCGCCATCGATGGTGTCGTAGGCGAGGTTGAAGTCGGAGACCTCGATGAGGCCGGTCCTGGCCGGCGCGGTCGCGGGGATCGCCATGATGGCCTCACTTGGCGCGCGACCAGGGCGTCACAGCCCGGCCCGCGATGCGGATGAGAAACGAGGAGCCGAGCCCGAGCACGCCGATGGTAATCATGCCCAGCGCGATGTCCGGATACTGCACCAGCGAGTAGGCCTCCCAGGTGAAATAGCCGATGCCGAACTGGCCGGAGATCATCTCCGCCGCGATCAGCGAGACCCAGGCGACGCCCATGCCCACGGTGAGGCCGGTGAACACCTGCGGCAGCACGGCGGGGAAATAGACTTCGCGAAACGTCGCCCGCTCTGTGGCGCCGAGGCAGCGGGCGGCACGCACCAGCACCTCGTCCACATTCGCCATGCCGTGCAGCGTATTGATGAGGATGGGGAAGAACGAGCCGAGGAAGGTGATGAAGACGATGCTTTCCTCGTTGGTCGGCCAGAGCATGATCGACATGGGCACCCAGGCGATGGCCGGGATGGGCCGCAGCACTTCAGAGACGGGGAAGACAAACTCCTTCAAGAGCTGGAAGCGCCCCATCAGCAGGCCCAGCGGCACCGCCACCACGGCGGCGAGCGCGAAGCCGATGAAGATGCGCCGGCAGGAAATGTAGATGTGATTGAGGAAGGCGCCCGTGGAGAACGCCGTGCGCGCGCTTTCCAGAACCTGCTCGGGCGAGGGCACGTTGATGAAGCGCACGTAGAAGGTCATGCGGTTCACCGTCACCACATGCCAGGCGAGGATGAACAGGCCGATGGCCAGCGCCCCGAGCAGCGTAGCGCGGATGGTGCCCGCGTTGAGCTTCAGCCAGCGCCGTGCCCGCCCCGCGAAGGAACGGTCGGGCGCCGGCATCGCCGCCACCGCGTCCCGCTCCGGCCGCAGCACGATGTGTCCCGGCACGGTCGGCCGGGCCGTCAACCCGTCGGCGAGATGGAGCGGCGATGCGACGGGCCCAGACTTCACGGCGGCTTTCATGGCAATGCTGCTCATGGCGCTCACCCGCGGGCCGCCGACGCGGCTTTCAGCGCATCGGGGAAGGGCAGCACCTTGCCGCCGCCCTTGGCCGCGGCCGCCTCGGCATCGGCCTTCAGCATGAAGGGCTCGATCTGCGTCTTTCCGTCCTTGGTGGAGACGGCATAGAAGGCGTCGGTGGCGAACAGCTTGATGCCGCGGGCGGTGTCGAACAGATAGGTCATGTTGATCTTCTTGCCGGCCGCATTCAGCTCGGCCAGCGCGCCGAGGGTGCAGGCGGCGCTGGAATAGGGCTTGATACCCTCCCCTTCCACCCAGATCTCGCCGGCCTTGCGCGGCTCGGAGATCTTGACCTTGCAGAAGCTGTCGTCGCCGGCGACCTCGTAGTTCGCGAGGCTCTTCAGCTGCGCCTCGTAATCAAGGCCGAGTTCTTTGTAGGCTTGGCGGACATAGCTGTCGTTAACCCAGGCCTTGACGTCGAATTCCTTCATGCGGCCGAGCTTCTGCAGCACCGCGGCGTCCTGCGCAGCGTCCTCCACCAGCTGGGGCTTGATGGTGGGGTCCATGGTCATGATGCCGCCCGGGCCGAGGAAGATGTAGACCACTTCCTTGTCGATGCCCGTCCACTTGGCGATCTTCTCGGCAGCTTCCTTCGGATCCTTGCGGACCCAGTCGTTGGCCTCGATGACCGCCTTGATGTAGCCGACCACGACCTCGGGATATTTCTCGGCGAAGTCCGTGCGTACCACGACGCCGTGCCAGGTCGGGGCGTTGGTCTCCACGCCGTCGAAGATCTTGCGGGCGAAGCCGCGGAAGGGAAGCAGCTCTGCGAAGGGCACGAAATCGGCGTGGGCGTCGATCTTCTTTTCCTGGAGGTTGGTGGAGCCCACCTCCGGAGACTGGCTGACGAGCCGGAAATAGTCCGCCGGCCAGTTCTTGTCCTGCATGGCTTTCAGGATCATCCCGTGGGCGGCCGAGCCGAAGGGCACGCTGACGACCTTCCCCTTCAGGTCGCTCAATTCGTAATAGGGCGAGTCCTTGTTCACCACCACGCCGTTGCCGGAGCCGTAGATGTTGTAGGCGGCGACCGCGATGAGCTGGGACTTGGACTGGGGATTGGACTGGAAGGTGTAGCCGTTCACCACCAGCGGGTAATCGCCCATGCCGCCGAACTGCAGCTTGTCGGCCATCATGCCGTTTGTGACGGGCGGGCCGGAGGTGAAGTTCTGCCACTCGATGTTGTAGGTGGCGCCGGCATATTTGCCGTCCTTCGGCAGATACTTGTCGAGAAGCTTCAGCTCCTTGATGACGACGCCCGTGGTCACCGTATTGGTCGTGGTGTCCTGCGTGCCGATGCCGATGTTGATGGTCTCGGCGGCGGCGGGAAGCACGGCGGCGCAGCTGGTCGCGAGGGCAAGGGCAAAGGCGCGAAGAATGCTGGGGCGAAACGGGTTCATCAGATCCACCTCTCGGGGCTAAGACGGCTCTCGACGGTGATCTTCAGGCGTCAGGTTCGATCCGTTCAAAGGAAGATGCGGCCGAGGTGTCGATTAGTTGCCTCCTTTGCGGACCCGCCTTCTTTTTCATCAACGCGCGCATTTCTGGAGCGCGAAACCGCGATCCACCTCACCGGTCGCCCCGCATCACGTGCAGCGCTTCGAGGTCGTAGACCACGATCTTGGCTTTCTCCGCCTTCAGAACGCCCTGTTCCTGCAAGCGCTTGAGGCTGATCGTGACCCACTGGCGGGTGGCCCCCACCATGTGGGCCAGGTCCGCGTGCGTGAAGGCGGAGCCGATGGCGATGGCGCCCTCCTCCTTCACGCCATAGGTGTCGGCGAGATGGATCAGGAGGTGGGCGAGGCGTTCGGTGACCGAGCGGGTGCCCAGCATCTGGGCAAGGGCCGAATAGCACTTGCCCTTGAAGGTGAGCCCCTCGATGAGGCCGATGGCAAAGGCCGGCACCTGGGCGATGAGCCGCCGCAGGGTCTTTCCGGTCAGGTGGACAACGACGCTGTTGGTTGCCGCGACCCCCGACCAGACGTGCTGGCCCTGGCCGAACAGCTCCGGCCCGCCGACGAAATTGCCAGCACTCCAATAGGCGAGCGTGATCTCCCGGCCGGAGGGCGCGATGTAAAAGACCCGGATTCGGCCGCTCTCGATCAGGAAGATGCCATCGTGTGGCGTGCCTTGGGAGAACAGCATCTTGCCCCGATAGACCACCCGCTTCTGGCCCTCGCGCAGCACCTCCTCCCGCTCCTTTGCCGTCAGGCGCTGGAACAGCAGCGGAGGCCCGTTCGTGAGCGCAGCATTCTCGGTGAGCAGCAGCGCCTGCGCGGGATTGGACCCGGCCAGGAGGGGCGATGCGGCGGGCACTGTTTGGGCGTGCAGGGGGGCAGACTGCATGCGAGGCTCTCCCGTTTGGACGGCTTCCAAGCGGCAAGAAGCATACCAGCCATTATATAAGTTAGTCGATTTTTTTAATAGATTATTTGTCGAACAGCGCCAGCGCCTCGGGCGCGAGCACGCCGCCGGTGATCTCCACCTTCAGGAAGGGCGCAGCGTCCGCCATCGTTCGCGCCACATCGAGGGCCGGCATGCCGATCTGCGGCTGCCGGCCGTACTTCGCTGCCACCTGCTCAAGCGAAGCGCCGAAGACCACGCGGTTGAGCCCGCACCAGAGGATCGCGCCCATGCACATGGGGCAGGGCTCCGCCGAGGCATAGAGGGTCGCGCCCTTCAGCTCTTCCGCCGGCCGGGCGGCGAGGAAGCGGCGGATCGCCACCATCTCCGCGTGGGCCGTGGGATCGTTCAGTTGCCGACCGAGATTCGGTCCTCGCGAGAGGATATCCCGGCCCCGCACGATCACCGCGCCGAAGGGAAAATCGGATTCTGCGGCGATGGCGATCGCCTCGCGCATCAGCCGCTCGTCCTCCGGCCGCTGGGGGCCCAGCACAGCATCGGCACGGGTCTCGCGCGGGAAGAGCGACAGCACACCGCCAGCCGCCGTCATCGCGAGACCTGCCAGGACGCCACGGCGGCTCGGGGCTGGTGCGGCGCGCGCCGGCTGTGCGGGTAGTGCCGAATCTTTTGCGGCCATGGCGGTCCCCCCTGTTGCCGGGAAGCTGACCATGCGGCGCGCACTGGAGCAACACTGGCGGGGGCCGACAAAGAAAAGGCCCGGGCTTGGGACCCGGGCCGATTTCGATACAGCGCGTGTTGACCCACGCTCAGTGCGTCGTAGCGCCGGTCCGGTCACGCTCCAGCGCCTCGTAGACCTGCTGCAGGTCGGCCAGCTGACGGGAGGCCCTCTGCTTGGCGTCGTCGCCGCTGGCGTCGTTCACGTCCTCGCGGGCGTCCTGGATCTGCTGCGCGAGAACGGCGAGGTCAAGCTCTTCCACCGGCTTCGCCTCTTCGGCGAGGATCGTGAGGCCGGCCGGATTCACCTCGGCGAAGCCGCCGCGGACGAAATAGCGGCGCGCGCCGCCGTCGGCCTTGATGGTGAGGATGCCGGGCTTGAGCATGCCGATGAAGGGCGCATGGCCGGCCAGCACGCCGAACTCGCCTTCCGCGCCCGGCACGATCACCTCGGTCACGGCGCCGGAAAAGACGAGGCGCTCGGGGGAGACCAGCTCAAAAGGTAAGGTCGCCATCTGTTCAATCTCCGGGTCGTCCCCGCCGGGGATCCCGCGGGAGCCGTGCCGGCCGCCCTCGCGAGGATCGGGCCGGCGGAACGTATCCGCCATGGGTGGGAGCCGGATGGCTCCGTGAAATCTAAGGTCCGATCAGCGGCGGCGGTCGGCGACGAAACCGACGCCCAGGCCGATGATCGCGCCCACCACGGCCGCAAGCAGGATGTGGCGGGTCTGCTCGGAGGTGAGGCCGCCGCGCGGCCCCTCTCCCTGAACACGGATGTCGATGCCCGGGAGGCGCAGCTCCGCCACCTGGGGCCGGGTGAGCCAGCCGGTGATGCCACCGGCCAGCAGCCCGAGCACGAGGCAGACGATCTTGATGTTCATCGCGATCGCTCCGCCGCGTGGATGGGATCAGGCCGCCTCGGCGGCCAGCTTCTTGCCCTTCTCGATGGCTTCGTCCATGGAGCCGACCATGTAGAAGGCCTGCTCGGGCAGGTAGTCGTACTTGCCTTCGACGAGGCCCTTGAAGCCGGCGATGGTGTCCTTGAGGTCCACCAGCTTGCCGGGCGAGCCGGTGAACACTTCCGCGACGTGGAAGGGCTGCGAGAGGAAGCGCTCGATCTTGCGGGCGCGGGCCACGGTGAGCTTGTCCTCTTCGGAAAGCTCGTCCATGCCCAGGATCGCGATGATGTCCTGCAGCGCCTTGTAGCGCTGGAGGGTCTGCTGCACCTGGCGCGCCACGTTGTAGTGCTCCTCGCCGATGACCAGCGGAGAGAGGATGCGCGAGGTGGAGTCCAGCGGGTCCACCGCCGGGTAGATGCCCTTCTCGGCGATGGAGCGCGAGAGCACGGTCGTCGCGTCGAGATGGGCGAAGGAGGCGGCGGGCGCCGGGTCGGTCAGGTCGTCGGCCGGCACGTAGATGGCCTGCACCGAGGTGATCGAACCCTTGGTGGTGGTGGTGATGCGCTCCTGCAGGGCGCCCATGTCGGTGGCCAGCGTCGGCTGGTAGCCCACCGCCGAGGGAATGCGGCCGAGCAGAGCCGACACTTCCGAGCCGGCCTGGGTGAAGCGGAAGATGTTGTCCACGAAGAACAGCACGTCCTGGCCCTGGTCGCGGAAGTGCTCGGCGACGGTGAGGCCGGTGAGCGCGACGCGGGCGCGGGCGCCCGGAGGCTCGTTCATCTGGCCGTACACGAGGGCGCACTTGGAGCCGGCGGCCGAGCCGTTGTGCTCGTGGGGGTCCACGTTCACCTTGGACTCGATCATCTCGTGATAGAGGTCGTTGCCCTCGCGGGTGCGCTCACCCACGCCGGCGAACACGGAATAGCCGCCGTGCGCCTTCGCGATGTTGTTGATGAGCTCCATGATGAGCACGGTCTTGCCCACGCCGGCGCCGCCGAACAGGCCGATCTTGCCGCCCTTGGAGTAGGGCGCGAGCAGGTCCACCACCTTGATGCCGGTGACGAGGATTTCCGCTTCCGTGGACTGGTCCGCGTAGGACGGGGCGGGCTGGTGGATGGCGCGCTTGGTCTCGCCGACCACCGGGCCGAGCTCGTCCACCGCCTCGCCGATCACGTTCATGATGCGGCCGAGGGTGGCGTCACCCACGGGCACCAGGATCGGGGCGCCAGTGTCGGTCACGGGCTGGCCGCGCACGAGGCCCTCGGTGGCGTCCATTGCGATGGCGCGGACGGTGTTCTCGCCGAGATGCTGGGCCACCTCGAGCACCAGGCGGTTGCCGTGGTTGGTGGTCTCGAGCGCGTTGAGGATTTCCGGCAAGTGGCTGTCGAACTGCACGTCGACAACGGCGCCGATGACCTGGGTGATGCGTCCGGTGGGGTTCGCCATGTTCGTCGTCCTTTGTCCTCGTCCAGGCCGTGGTCAGAGCGCTTCGGCGCCGGAGATGATTTCGATGAGTTCCTTCGTGATCATGGCCTGACGCGTCCGGTTGTAGATCAGCGTCTGCTTCTTGATCATGTCGCCCGCGTTCCGCGTCGCGTTGTCCATGGCGCTCATCTGCGAGCCGTAGAACGACGCCTGGTTTTCCAGGAGGGCGCGGAAGATCTGCACCGCGATGTTGCGGGGCAGCAGGTCGGCGAGGATGTCCTCCTCGGCCGGCTCGTATTCATAGACCGGACCGGCCGCATCCGCGTCCCGCGCCTCGAAGGTGGCGGGGATGATCTGCTGGGCGGTCGGCACCTGAGAGATCACGCTCTTGAACTGGGCGTAGAAGAGCGTGCAGACGTCGAACGCACCATGGTCCAGCAGGGACAGGATCTTCGACGCGATGGCGTCGGCATCCTTGAAGCTCAGCGTGCGCACCGAGCGCAGGTCGACCAGCTCGATGATGCGGTCGGGATAGACCCGGCGCAGCTGGTCATAGCCCTTGCGGCCGACGCAGAAGAACTTGACGTCCTTGCCTTCGCCGAGGAGCTGCTGCGCCCGCTCGCGGGCGAGGCGGACGATGGAGGTGTTGAAGGCACCGCACAGGCCACGCTCGCCGGTGGCCACCAGAAGCAGGTGCTTCTGGGTGGAGCCGGTTCCGGCGATGAGGACGGGCGCCTGCCCGCCGCCGATGATGCCGGCGGCGAGATTGCCCAGCACCGTCTCCATGCGCTCGGCATAGGGACGGGCCGCTTCCGCCGCCATCTGGGCACGACGCAGCTTCGCCGCGGCGACCATCTGCATCGCCTTGGTGATCTTCTGCGTCGCCTTCACCGAGGCGATGCGGTTTCGTAGGTCTTTCAGGCTCGCCATCGTGCCCGTCCGTCAGGTTCGAGGAACAGGCGCCGTTCAGGCAAAGCTCTTGGCAAAGGCGTCGATCGCCTTCGTCAGCTTCTCGGCGGTGTCCTTGGACAGTTCCTTGGACGTGCGGATGGCATCCAGGATCTCCGGATGCTGCGAACGCAGCGCCAGGAGCAGACCCTGCTCGAACTCGCGCACCTTGGAGACAGGCAGCGGGTCGAGATAGCCGTTGGTGCCGGCATAGATCACCGCCACCTGCTCCTCGACCTTCAGCGGCGCGAACTGGCTCTGCTTCAGCAGCTCGGTCAGACGGGCGCCGCGGTTGAGCAGCTTCTGGGTGGAGGCGTCGAGGTCGGAGCCGAACTGGGCGAAGGCCGCCAGCTCACGATACTGGGCGAGCTCGCCCTTGATCTTGCCGGCCACCTGCTTCATCGCCTTGATCTGGGCCGAGGAGCCCACGCGCGACACCGAGAGGCCGACGTTCACCGCCGGGCGGATGCCCTGGTAGAACAGGTCGGACTCAAGGAAGATCTGGCCGTCGGTGATGGAGATGACGTTGGTCGGGATGTAGGCCGACACGTCGTTCGCCTGGGTCTCGATGACCGGGAGGGCGGTGAGCGAGCCGGCGCCGTGGGCGTCGTTCAGCTTGGCCGCGCGCTCCAGCAGGCGGGAGTGCAGGTAGAACACGTCGCCGGGATAGGCTTCGCGGCCCGGCGGGCGGCGCAGCAGCAGCGACATCTGGCGGTAGGCCACGGCCTGCTTGGACAGGTCGTCGTGGATGATGAGCGCGTGCATGCCGTTGTCACGGAAATACTCGCCCATGGCGGTGCCGGTGAACGGCGCCAGGAACTGCATCGGCGCGGCGTCCGAGGCGGTGGCGGCGACGACGATGGAATATTCCAGCGCGCCCTGCTCCTCGAGCACCTTCACGAACTGCGCGACGGTGGAGCGCTTCTGGCCCACCGCGACGTAGACGCAATAGAGCTTCTGGCTCTCGGGGGCGTCGCCGGCGTTGAGGGGCTTCTGGTTCAGGATGGCGTCGAGCGCGACGGCGGTCTTGCCGGTCTGGCGGTCGCCGATGATCAGCTCGCGCTGGCCGCGGCCGATCGGGATCAGCGCGTCGATGGCCTTGAGGCCGGTCTGCATGGGCTCATGCACCGACTTGCGCGGGATGATGCCCGGCGCCTTCACGTCGACGCGGCGACGCTCGGTGAACATGATCGGGCCCTTGCCGTCGATCGGGTTGCCGAGCGCGTCCACGACGCGGCCGAGCAGGCCCTTGCCGACCGGGGCGTCCACGATGGCGCCGGTGCGCTTGACGGTCTGGCCTTCCTTGATCTCGCGGTCGGAGCCGAAGATCACGATACCGACGTTGTCGATTTCGAGGTTCAGCGCCATGCCGCGCGTGCCGTTCTCGAACTCGACCATCTCGCCGGCCTGGACGTTGTCGAGGCCGTAGACGCGGGCGATGCCGTCACCGACGGAGAGGACCTGGCCGACCTCGGAGACTTCAGCCTCCTGGCCGAAGCCCTGGATCTGCTCCTTGAGGATGGCGGAGATTTCAGCGGCTCGAATGTCCATCAGCGGACCTCTTTCATCGCATGCCGGATAGAATTGAGTTTGGTCTTGAGCGACGCGTCGACCATGCGGGAGCCGAGCTTCACGATGAGACCACCGAGGATGGACGGATCGACGGTGACGTCGAGGTTCACGTCCTTGCCGGTCTGTTGCGCCAGCGCGTCCTTGAGCGCGGCGAAGTGGGTGTCGCTCAGAGGAGCGGCCACCGTCACCTGCGCCGTCGTCTCGCCGCGCTGGGCGGCCACGAGGGCGGCATAATCAGAAATCATCCTGGGCAGCGCGAACAGGCGGCGGTTCTGCGCCACCAGCTTCACGAAATTTCCGGCAAGACCGGAAATGCCTGCCTGACCAAGAACCGCGGCGATGGCCTTCAGCTGCTCCTCGGCCGAAAAGACCGGGCTCTTAACCAGCCGCGCCAGATCCGCGCTTTCTGCAATCAGGGCCGACAGGCGATCGAGATCCGCCTTCACGGAATCGACGGCGCCGGCCTCGCTCGCCAGTTCGAACAGCGCGGTCGCATAGCGCCCCGCCATGCCTGACACGATCGTATCCGCCACCCCGCACCTCTCTCGGACTTCCAGGGCCGGTCACGCACCTTGCGTCACCTCTCCCCAAGCCCTTGATCTGTTGGGAATAAAATTGTGCGACTTCGCGAGGGGGCTGAACCCGTCCCTCGAAATCCCGGAGTGCCTAACACAGGCAGATCAAGGCGGCAACATGACGGGAGGATGGCGCATAGGCCGCATTGCCGCACCGCGACAGGCTTGACCGTAACGAAACCCGAGCCGGCGCCTCAGCTTTGGCCGAGAAACTGCCGGAGCTCTGCCGTTTGAGGATTCGCAAATACATCTTCCGGGGGACCGATCTCATGCACCCGCCCCTGGTGCATGAACACCACCCGGTCGCACACCTCCCGCGCGAACCTCATCTCGTGCGTGACCATGAGCAGGGTCATCCCCTCCTCGGCCAGCTTTTTCACCACGGCCAGCACCTCGTTGACCAGCTCGGGATCGAGCGCGGAGGTGATCTCGTCGCACAGGAGGGCGAGCGGCTTCATGGCCAGCGCCCGGGCGATGGCCACACGCTGCTGCTGGCCGCCGGACAGTTCGTCGGGATAGGCGTCGAACTTGTGGGCGAGCCCCACCTGTTCCAGCCGCACCCGCGCTTCGGTCTCCGCCTCCTTCTGCGACACCTTCTTCACCACCATGGGCGAGAGCATCACGTTGCGCCCGGCGGTGAGGTGGGGGAACAGGTTGAAGCCCTGGAAGATCATCCCGACCTTCAGCCGAAGCGCGCGCAGATGCACCTCGTCCGGTGCCAGCTGGGCGCCGGCGACGGTGATGGAGCCGTCGTTGATGGTCTCAAGCCCGTTGATGCAGCGCAGGAGGGTCGACTTGCCCGATCCCGACTTGCCGATGATGGCGATGACCTCGCCGGCCGCCACGTCGAGGTTGATGCCCTTCAACACTTCGTTCGTGCCGAAGCTCTTCCGGACCTCAGTGATGGTGATGAGCGACATTCAGCTTCCTTTCGAGAAGCTGGCTGCTCTTCGACAGAGGCCAGCACAGCACGAAATAGATGAGGGCGGCGAAGCCGTAGACGGTGAACGGCTCGAACGTGGCGTTGGTGATGATGGTGGAAGCCTTCGACAGCTCCACGAAGCCGATGATGGAGGTGAGCGCCGTGCCCTTCACCACCTGCACGGAGAAGCCCACCGTGGGCGGCACGGCAATGCGCAGGGCCTGCGGCAGCACCACGTAGCGCAACTGCTCGAAGAAGCTCATGGCGAGCGAGGACGAGGCCTCCCACTGGCCGCGGGGAATCGCTTCCACGCAGCCGCGCCAGATCTCGGCGAGGAAGGCGGACGTCCACAGCGTCAGCGACACGAAGGCCGCAGCCCACGGCGAAACGTCGAGGCCCAGGAGCGGCAGGCCGAAGAAGATGAGGAAGAGCTGCATCAAGAGCGGGGTGCCCTGGAACAGCTCGATGTAGAGATTCGCCGCCCGCTGCAGCCACACCTTGCGGGCGATGCGGCAGTAGAGCACCACAAGCCCCACCACGCCGCCGCCGATGAAGGCGACGATGGAAAGCAGCACCGTCCAGCGCGCGGCCAGAAGCAGGTTGGAGACGATGTCCCAGGTGGTGAATTGGGTCATGTCGCCTTCCTCCGGCGGGGAAAGAGAAACAGCCCGAGCCCTCGCATGACCTGGCGCAGCAGCACCGCCAGAAGGAGATAGAGGACGGTGGCGACGATGTAGGCCTCGAAGGCCCGGAAGGTGCGCGACTGGATGAAGTTGGCGGCGAATGTCAGCTCCTCCACCGAGATCTGCGAGCACACCGCCGAGCCGAACATGACGATGACCATCTGCGAGCTCAGCGCCGGCCAGATCTTCTGCAGCGCCGGCACCAGCACCACGTGGCGGAAGGTCTGGAGGGGGCTCATGGCGAGGCTGGCGCCGGCCTCGAACTGGCCGCGCGGCGTCGCCTCGATGCCGGCGCGGATGATCTCGCAGGCGTAGGCGCCGAGATTGATGACCATGGCGAGGATGGCCGCCTGCATCTCGGTGAGCCCCACGCCGACCGCCGGCAGGCCAAAGAAGATGAAGAACAGCTGGATCAGGAAGGGCGTGTTGCGGATCAGCTCCACATAGGCCGAGACGGCGGGGCGGAGCCAGCGCGGCCCCAGCGCCTTGGCCCAGGCACAGGCGATGCCGAGCCCGACGCCAAGGGCACCACCGACCACGATCAGTTCCACGGTGATGGCGACCCCCTTCGCCAGCACCGGCCCGTAGTCGGCCAGGGATGAGAAATCGAAACTGTAGGCCATGTCCGGCTGGTCCCCCGATGGCGCCGCGCCCGTGGATCGCCCCCTGCCCGTCACCGGACAGGGAGGATCGTCCTCAGAGGTCCTTCGGCAGCGGGGCGCCGAGCCACTTCTCGGAGATCTTCTCTAGCGCGCCGTCGGCCTTGGCGGCGGCGAGGATGGCGTTGACCTTCTCGAGCAGCTTCGGCTCGTCCTTGTTCAGGCCGACGTAGCAGGGCGAGTTCTTGATGAGCACCTTAACGGTGGGCTTCTTCGGCGGATTGCGGGCGAGGATGGCGGCGGCCACCACGTTGCCGGTCGCCACCACCTTTACCTGGCCGGAGAGGAAGGCCGAGATGGTGGAATTGTTGTCCTCGTAGCGCTTGATGTCGGCGGTGGGCGGGGCGACCTTGGTCAGCTCCAGATCCTCCACCGAGCCGCGGGTGACGCCCACCGTCATGCCGGCGATGTCCTCGACCTTCTCCACCTTCACGTCGGCGGGGCCGAAGATGCCGTTGAAGAAGGGGGCGTAGGCCACCGAGAAGTCGATCACCTTCTCGCGGTCGGGATTCTTGCCGAGGCTGGAAATGACGAGATCGACCTTCTTGGTCTGCAGATAGGGAATGCGGTTGGCGCTCGACACCGGCACCAGCTCCGCCTTCACCCCCAGCCCCTTGGCGATGAGGTTGGCCACGTCGATATCGTATCCCACGGGCTTGAGATCGGTGCCCACCGAGCCGAACGGCGGGAAGTCCTGCGGCACGGCGATCTTGATGACACCGGCCTTGAGGATGTCGTCGAGCGCTTCCGCGGCGGCCGGGACAGCGGTGAGGCCGAGGGCCAGCGCGCTGCCGAGGGCAGCTCCGGCCAGGGTCCGGGCGAGGAAAGATCTGCGGGTGGCCTGCATGGCGGGGACCGAAACTCCGTGGGCGGCGCCTGCGCGCCATTCCACCCACTGGAGCAAGGGGTATGCCAGCGTGCATGCAATCGCCCGCGCGGCGGCCGGCAGGGACCAAGCCTTGCTGCCGCGGGCTCCCCGGCAGCAGCCCTAAACGCAAAATGCCCCGCCCGAGCATTCGGACGGGGCATTTGCCTAAAGTATAAGCAGTTGCCGAACGGCGCGCCGTCCGGCTTCCGTTAGGGCGTCAGTTCGCCTGCGAAGACTTGTTGGGCGTCGCCGGGAAGGCGGCGTTCTTGACGGTGCCCTTCATCAGCTCGACGGCGAGCTTGAGCTGGGTGTCGTCCTTCGGATCCGGCGGAACGTAGGAGGGCGAGCCGGTCTGCTCGTCGTCGCCGTTCTTGAGGTGACCCTTCAGCGAGGCCTCGCCGCGGGTCGAGTCGGTGGAGACGCCCAGCTTCTGCTTCATCTCGTCCGGCAGGTCCTGCACCAGGACGATGTCGGGCTCGATGCCCTTGGCCTGGATGGAGCGGCCCGACGGCGTGTAGTAGCGCGCCGTGGTGAGCCGCAGCGCACCCTGCTGGCCGAGCGGGATGATGGTCTGCACCGAGGCCTTGCCGAAGGTGCGCGAGCCGAGGATCGTCGCCCGCTTGTGATCCTGCAGCGCGCCGGCGACGATCTCGGACGCCGAGGCCGAGCCGCCGTTCACCATCACGATCACCGGCTTGCCCTTGGTGAGGTCGCCGCCGCGGGCATTGAAGCGCTGCGTCTCTTCCGGGTTGCGGCCGCGGGTGGAGACGATCTCGCCCCGCTCGAGGAAAGCGTCGGACACCGCCACCGCCTGGTCGAGCAGGCCACCGGGGTTGTTGCGCAGGTCGATGATGTAGCCCTTGATCTTGTCCGGCCCGATCTTCGCCGTCAGATCGTCGATGGCCTTCTTCAGGGTCTCGAAGGTCTGCTCGTTGGTGAAGGAATTGATGCGGATATAGGCGATGTCATCCGCTTCGACGCGCGAGCGCACCGTCTGAAGCTTGATGGTGTCGCGCACCAGCTTCACCTCGATGGGCTTCTCCGCGCCCTTGCGCAGGATGGTGAGCGTGATGGGCGTGTTGACCGGCCCACGCATCTTGTCGACCGCCTCGTTCAGGGTCATGCCCTGAACCTGGTCGCCGTCGAGCTTGGCGATCAGGTCGCCGGAGAGCACGCCGGCCTTGGCCGCGGGGGTGCCCTCCATGGGGGTGACGACCTTCACGAGACCGTCTTCCATGATGACTTCGATGCCGAGGCCGCCAAACTCGCCGCGGGTCTGAACCTGCATGTCGCGGTGATTCTTCGCGTCCATGTAGGAGGAGTGCGGATCGAGCGACTGGAGCATGCCGTTGATGGCCGCCTCGATCAGCTTGGCGTCATCGGGCTTCTCGACATAGTCGGAGCGCACGCGCTCGAACACGTCGCCGAACAGGTTGAGCTGCTTGTAGGTGTCGGACGACGCGGCCTCGGCCGCGGTCCCGAGGATCAGCCGTGGCTGGACCGCTGCAACCGCCACGAGGGCGCCAGCCGCCACGCCAAGTAGAAAGAGAGACGTCCGACGCATTATCCACGTACCTTCTGACTGTCCGTTGCCGCCCACCATGGCGTGGGGTCGATCGAGAGCCCGTCTTTTCGGAACTCGACATACAATTGGGGCTGTCCCGTGGCCGTTGCCGGCGACGATGAGCCGTTTTGGGCGGATGCGCCGCTCCCCCCGGAGCCGATACCCCCCGGACCGCGCTGCACCGTATTGGCCACGGTGCGGGACAGGCCCCCCATGACCCCCACCGGCTCGCCCGCGAGGACGAACTGGCCGAGGTCCACGGTGATCCGTTCCATGCCTGCCATCAGAATATGGTAGCCACCGCCCGCGTTGATAATCAAGAGTTGGCCATAGCTGCGGAAAGGTCCGGCATAGACCACCCAGCCGTCCGCGGGCGCGCTTACCGGAGCACCCGTGCGGGTGGCGATGGTGATGCCTTTCTCGGTCCCGCCCACCCCGTCCGCCGCGCCGAAATTCCGCAGCGTCACACCCGCCACAGGAAGCGGCAGCAGCCCTTTGGCCTGCGGGAACGCGATGGCCGGCGTGATGCGCGCCGGATCCTTGAGTGCCGTGAGGTCGGGCCGGCCGGGCTCCTGGGGACGCGTCACCGCCTGCGCGGCGTCCGCTGCCCTAGCGGAAGGCCCCACTTCGTTCTCCAGCCTCGTCACGAGATCGTGCACATCAGGGGTCGCCTTGGCGACGCTTTCCGCCTGCGCCTTGTCTGCGGAGGCGACCGGATGCTCCTCGGCCTGCCGCTTCTGGCGCTCGCCCACCAGCACGGCGAGCCGGCGGCTGTCCTCGTCGAGGTCGGCCCGCAGGCCGGTGAGGCTGTCGCGGGCGGACGCGAGTTCGGTGCGCACCCGCGACAGCTCGGAAAGGTCGGAGGCGAGCGTCTCCGCCTCCACCCTGAGTTCCGGCAGCAGAGCGCCGAGCAGGATCGCCGAGCGCACCGCATCGAGGGCATCGTCCGGCCGCATCAGGATGGCGGGCGGCGGCTCGCGGCCCATGCGCATCAGCGCGGCCAGCACCTGGGCGAGGATGCCCCGACGTTTGCCGAGGGAAGTGCTGAGATCGGCGGCGGACCGGTCGAGTTGGGCGATGCGGCCTTCCACATCGATGAGCTGCTGCTCCACCGCACGGGTGCGGGCGGCGGTGTCGAGCAGCATCTGGTTCAGACGTCCGCGATCGCCCTTGGCCGCCTCCAGATCGGCGCGGAGCTTGCGCTGCGCCTCCTCGGAGCCCTTCACGTCGGCCTTCAGCGCGTCGGTATCGATGCCGGTGCGGTTGGGAACCGGCGGCGGCAGGGGCACCGCCGGCCCGGGGGCGCCCGGCTGGGCGACGGCCGGTGGTACACGCAGCCACGGCGCCGCGGCCATAAGGGTCGCGGCCAGCGTCAGGAGGATCAGGACCGACCGCGGCATCATGAACCGATCCTCAACGAACAGGGTTGAGGATCGGTAAAGCCCAAGGCGTCCGCAAGCGGTTCCTTGAGCCCGTGCCGGCTCAGCCCTCCATGCTCTCCAGCTCGGAGATCATGCGGTCGATGAGGTTGAGGCCGGTCTGCCAGAAGGCGGGATCGCGGGCGTCGAGGCCGAACGGGGCCAGCAGCTCCGCATGGTGCTTGGTGCCACCTGCCGCCAGCATCTCGAGATACCGTTCCGCGAAGCCGTCGGAGGCCTTTTCGTACACCGCATAGAGCGAGTTCACGAGGCAGTCGCCGAAGGCGTAGGCGTAGACATAGAAGGGCGAGTGGATGAAGTGCGGAATGTAGGTCCAGAAGGTCTCGTATCCCGCACCGAGATGGATCGCCGGGCCAAGGCTCTCGCTCTGCACCTGCATCCAGATCTCGCCGATCTTCTCCGAGGTCAGCTCACCCTGGCGCCGTTCCGAATGGACGTGGCGCTCGAAGGTGTAGAAGGCGGTCTGGCGGACCACGGTGTTGATCATGTCCTCCACCTTCTGGGCGAGCATGATCTTGCGGGCCTTCGGATTTTCCGCCGAATCCAGGAGCTTGCGGAAAGTCAGCATCTCGCCGAACACCGAGGCGGTCTCGGCCAGCGTCAGCGGGGTCGGCGCCATCAGGGCGCCCTGGCGCGCGGCGAGCACCTGATGGACACCATGGCCCAGCTCATGGGCCAGCGTCATCACGTCCCGCGGCTTGCCCTGGTAGTTGAGCAGCACGTAGGGGTGCGCCGACGGCACGGTCGGATGGGCGAACGCGCCCGGCGACTTGCCCGGACGCACCGGCGCGTCGATCCAGTACTTGTCGAAGAAGGTGCGGGCGATGTCCGCCATCTTCGGCGAGAAGTTGCCGTAGGCGGTCAGCACCGTGTCCTTCGCCTCACCCCAGCCGATGTCGCGGCTTTCCACCTTGGGCAGCGGCGCGTTGCGGTCCCAGAACTCCAGCTTGTCCTTGCCGAACCAGCGGGCCTTCAGCGCGTAATAGCGGTGCGAGAGGCGCGGATAGGCCTCGCGGATGGACGAGACCATGGCGTCCACGACCTCCTTTTCCACCCGGTTGGCGAGGTGGCGGGAAGAGGCGACATCGGGGAAGCCGCGCCAGCGGTCGGAAATCTCCTTGTCCTTCGCCAGCGTGTTGGTGATGAGGGTGAACAGGCGCAAATTCTTGGAGAAGGTATCGGCCAAGGCGAGACCGGCGGTGCGGCGCACCTCCTCCTTAGGGTCCTGCATGAGGTTCAGCGTGGGCTCGATGGCAAGCTCCTGCCCGTCCACGTTGAACCGCAGGGACGAGATCGTCTCATCGAACAGCCGGCTCCAGGCGCTGCGCGACGGGCTCGACTTCTCGTGGAACAGCTGCTCGATCTTGTCGTCGAGCTGATAGGGCTTGTCCTTCCGCAGGTCCTCGACCCACGGCCGGTAATAGGCGAGCGCCGCATCGGCCATGGCGGCTTCCAGCGCCGCGTCGTCCAGCCGGTTCAATTCCAGCGTGAAGAACAGGAGATGGGTGGACGAATCGGTCAGCTTCTCCTGGATGTCGCCGTAGAACTTGGCGCGGGCCGGGTCCGAGGTATCGCCGGCATAGACGAGGCTGCCATAGGAGGCGATGCGGCCGAGGAGGTCATCCACCGCCTCATAGCGCTTCACCGCCTCGGCCAGAGCCGCGCCGGCGCCGGGGGCGGCGAGGATGTCGGCGAGCCTGCCCTTGTAGGCGTCCTCGAACGCGCGGCATTCGGCATCGGCCTTGGCGATGTCCGCAGCCAGCTCCGGCGCGTCCATGGCGGCATAGAGGTCGGTCAGGTTCCACTCCGGCAGCGCCTCGGTGGCTGCGGCGGAGGCGACGGCGGTCTGGGCGGCGTGGCGGGCGGCGGCAAAGGCGCTTTCGAAATCGTGCGAACGAACGGGCATCGCCGAAACGCGGGCAATGGCGTGCGGAAGAGTGTGCGGCATGGAACCTCCGGAAACGGGCGGCGCGGTCCGTGTCGGCCGCACCCGCTCTTGCACTCGATCGTGGCGGACAAAATCGCCGCAATGGCCCTGCGCCGCAAGCCGGGTCGGTGGAGGTGCTTTCGGGCTTCCGCGGGCCGGGAGGATTTGGGTCAGGGGTTCTTAACCATCGCCGCCCAATCTCGCTGACGAATCCCTGCCAGCCTGAGTCGCCCGCCTCTCCATGTCTTCCTCCCTTCTGATCGTCGAAGACGATTCCGATGAGGCGCGCCGCCTCGAACAGGCGCTGACCCGAATGGGCTACCGCTGCACCGTCGCCCATGACGGCGACGACGCCCTCGCCCTCCTGTCGGCGGAGCGATTCGACGCGGTGCTGCTGGACCTCGTGCTGCCGGGGCTCGACGGCATGGGCGTCCTGGCAGCCCTCGCGGCAGGCGGTGACGCGACCCCGGTCGTGGTTCAGGTGACGCCCGCGGGGCTCGATGCGGCCAGTGGCGCCATCCGGGCCGGAGCCCGCGATTTCGTGGTGAAGCCGGCCGGCGCGCTGCGCCTGGAGGTGGCGCTCGGCAATGCGGTGGCGTTCGCGCGGGCCGCGGCGGGCAGCCGAGCGGTCCCCCTGCGGGCTCCATTACCCGCAGCTCAGGACAATGTGATCGCCTTCCCCTCGGCAGCGGTGCAGGCGCGCCAGGAGTACGCGGGCGAGGAGGTGATCGGCTCTGCGTTCGCCCGGCTGGACGCCTCCGGCCACGCCCGCAGGCTCGACCAGATCGAGGCGGAAGCCATTCGTTTTGCTTGCCACCTCTATGGTGGCCGGATGGCCGAGGTGGCCCGCCGGCTCGGCATCGGCCGCTCGACCCTTTACCGCAAGCTCGCCGAACTGGGCGAGACAGAGGTAGATGAAAACCATCAGATGGAACCGTCAGCGGCACAATTTGTTGCTGCCGAGTGACAAGCCACCATAAACCCGGCATTCGCCCAAGCTTGTGAGTTGATCGAAGCCTCCCGGCACGGCACCAACACAGCGGGTGGAGGCGAGGAGAGCACAATGGGTATCGCGCAGCGTGAGGTTAGCGTCGCGGGCACGTTGTGCCGGCTGATGAGCGCTGGCCTGGTGGGTCTCTCCCTCGGCGTCGCCCCAGCCGCCGCCGCACCGGGCGACATTCCCGTCACCGCCAATGCCGGCATGGGCACGGGTGATATCGGCACGAGCGCCGCAGCGCCCGCCGGCGCCCGCGCGACCGGCGGGATCGACGGCGCAGGCAATGCCGCGGTTCCGCTCACCACGCCCCTGCCCCCGGCAGCCGCTGCCCCTACATCTATGCCCCGTGCCGCCCCTCCCGCCTCCGTTACGAACCCGGTTCGCGGCGGCGTCGATTCGGCTGGCGACGGTCAAGCACCAGCCTCGGTTCAAGCGCCCGCGTCGGCCCAGTCCAACCCGGCGCCCGCAACCTCTGCCCAGCCTGCTCCCGCCCAGGCCGCGACGCCCGCTCCCGCACCGCAGCCTGCGGTCGCCGCCAACCCGCTCGCGCCGGTGAGCGAGGCCATCGCCACGCTCCTCGCCACGCCCGAGACCGTCACCGCTTCCAAAAAGGAGCAGGAGGCGCTCGCCGCCTTCTACGGCGCCCGCCAGACCATGCCGGTGTTCGTCACCGACACGGGCCTCGATGCGCGTGGCAAGGCTGTGATCGCCCGCCTTGATGCGGCCGGCGAGGATGGGCTGGACCCTGCCGACTATCAGGTGCCCCTGCCGAAGAAGGGTGCCACGGCCGCCGATCTCGCCCGCACCGAGCTGAAGATCGCCGTCGCGGCCATGACCTACGCGCGCCATGCGCAGTCTGGCCGCTTCGATCCCGGCCGCATCTCGTCGCTGGTCACCCCTGTGCGCGACATCCCGGACCCGACCGCGGCCCTGACCAAGGTGGCCTACGCGCCCGACGCCAACGCCGCGCTCGCCGCCTTCAACCCGCCCCACGCGGGCTACAAGGCGCTGAAGGCTCAGCTCGCCAGGGCCAATGGAAGCGCGCCGACCATCCCCGCCATTCCGCCCGGCCCCCAGGTCAAGCCCGGTGCCAGCGATCCGCGCATGCCCACCCTGCGCGCCCGCCTCGGCATCGCGGGCAAGCCGGGAGACGATCTCGTCTACGACCCGGCGCTGGTGGAGGCGGTGAAGGCCTTCCAGGAATCGGCGAAGATCAAGCCGACCGGCATCATCGGGCCAGCGACGCTCGCCGCGCTCAATGTGGGCGCCACCAGCGGGGGCGGCAGCCTGCGCAACGACGTGATCGCCAACATGGAGCGCTGGCGGTGGCTGCCGCGCGACCTCGGCGAACGATACGTCATGGTGAACATTCCCGAGTTCATGGTGCGCATCAACCAGGACGGCCGGGTGATCCATGAAACCCGCGTGGTGGTGGGTAAGCCGGAGACGCCGACGCCGCTGCTGACCCGCGACATGCAGTACATCGTCGTCAATCCGGCCTGGAACATCCCGCCGAGCATCGCCCGCAACGAAATGATGCCGCTCTTGCGCAGCGATCCCGGCGCCCTCGCCCGTCGGGGCATCCAGGTGGTCCGCAATGGCTCGGGCGGCTACTCGTTCCGCCAGGACCCCGGCGAGCGCAACGCGCTCGGGCGCATCAAGTTCATGTTCCCCAACGATCACTCGGTCTATCTGCACGACACGCCGTCCAAGGCGCTGTTCCAGAACGACCGCCGCGCCTACAGCCACGGCTGCGTGCGCGTTTACGAGCCGCTGAAGTTCGGTGAGGTCATCTTCAACATGGGCCTGCCGGGCGACACCTGGAGCGAGCAGCGCATCTCCAAGATGTTTGGCGGCTCGGAGCGCTACATCAACCTGAAGCAGCGCTTCCCAGTCCACATCGTCTACTTCAACGCCGTCGTGGACGGGTCCGGCCGCCTCATGATGCGCGAGGACCTCTACGGCATCAACGCGGCCACGAAGACCTATCTGGGCCTCGACGGCAAGCAGCGAATCGCCGACGGCACCACGCCCAAGACGGCGCCCCGCGCGCGCTGAGCGCTCCGCACTGCAAAGGCCCGCTTCGGCGGGCCTTTTGTTTTGTATCAATAGTTTAGCCTCTTGGTCGCAGTCTGGTCCGCGACAACCTGCCGCGAATTTTGCCGGAAAGTCAGCACTGCTGCCCCTTGCCTGATGCGTCAGAGCCACAGCTCCACGCAACGCGTGGCACGTTTTCGCCATACTCCGCCGCTACTCACGGGACCGTGACCCGAGGCACCGGCCATCTGCCGACCTCGGGGAGCTGGGGGAGCTGGGCGTCAACACGCCCTTAACCGAACCCGACAAGACTCCGTCTCCATCGCTTCGCGGCAACACATCGCGAAGTCCTTGAAATCTGAGCCTCGGGTTCGAGACATTGGCCATCCGCACCGCGCCTGAAACCGTCCGCCACACGCGCCGCATTAGCGGCCAGCGCGGTCGGTCCGCCTTTCAGGCGACCCTGCCAGCCCTCGCAATGGCCGCCAGCCTCGTCCTCGCCGGCACCACCTCGCTGCAGAATGCAGTCGCCAACGGCGACACCCGCACCATCACCCTGCACCACACCCATTCCGGCGAGAGCGGCAGCTTCACCTTCAAGAAGGACGGCCGCTACGATCAGGCCGTGCTCGCCGAGCTAAACCATTTCCTGCGCGACTGGCGCAACCAGAAGTCGACCCAGATGGACCCGCATCTGTTCGACATCGTCTGGGAGGTCTACCGGGAGGTGGACGCCAGTGCCCCGATCCAGATCGTCTCGTCCTATCGCTCGCCGGAAACCAATTCCATGCTGCGCTCCCGCTCCAGCGGCGTGGCGAAATTCTCCCAGCACATGCTGGGCAAGGCGATGGACTTCTACATTCCGGGCGTGAACCTCACCGACCTGCGCGTGGCCGGCCTCAGGCTCCAGCGCGGCGGCGTCGGCTTCTATCCCACGTCCGGCTCGCCCTTCGTCCACATGGATACCGGCAACGTGCGCCACTGGCCGCGCATGACCCACGACCAGCTCGCCCGCGTCTTCCCCGACGGCAAGACCGTGCATGTGCCGACCGACGGTCGGCCGCTGGCGAAATACGACGTGGCGCTGGCGGAGATCCAGGCGCGCGGCTCGAAGCCCGGCGTCGCCGTGGCCGATGCCGGCAAGGGCAAGAACTTCTTCGCCAGCCTGTTCGGCAAGAAGGACGCGGACGACGACGAGGGCGGCGAAACCCCGACCGCCGCCTCCTCCACGGTCGCGTCCGGCGAAGAGACCGCCTCTCGCGACACGCCGGCGTCCGCGCCCGCCCGCGCGGTGCGGACGGCTTCCGCGACCATGCCGGTTCCCCCGACCCGCCCGGCTGAACTCGTCGCTGGCGCCATGGTCAGCACCCAGGCGACGCGCAACGGCTTCCTCGCGCCGCTGCCCCTGCCCCGCCCGGCGGAGGCCGACCGCGACACCCGCACGGCCAGCTTCGCCTCGGCGCCGGTGCCGCTGCCCTCCGTCATCACGCGCGGTACCGAAGGCGAGACCGGACCGGTTCTCGGCTATGCGTCCGCCGGCTCCATGATGGATCAGCGCATGCCGCTCACCGGCGGCTTCATGGCCGGCGCCCACGCACACCCGCCGGCGCCTGTCGCGACGACGCCGGTGGCGGCAGCCAGCGCCCCGACGACCGGCCGGCAGCGCACCAAGCTCTCGGAAATCGCCTTCGGGCGCCTGTTCCTGTCGCCGAGCCTCTCCAACGAGCTTTATCTGCGCGTGCCGGAAATGCGGCAGCTGGCGACCTTCATGGCGCCGCCGCGTGAAGTTGTGGCGACGGCGTTCTCGCGGGATGGCTCTTTCGGCCTGAAGGCCCGCTTCGCCGGCACCGCCGTAGCGGACCTGCCGACCTACGTGTTCCGTGCGCCCCAGGTGGCCTACAACAGCCAGCGCATGTGATCCGCGCGGGCGCCCCCTGCGCCCGCTGCCGTCAGACGAAGATGCCCAGCGCCTGCATATAGAGATCGACGATGGCCTCGTGCTCCTTGCGCTCGTCGACGTCCTCCTTGCGGATTTTCAGGATCGTGCGCAGCGCCTTCACGTCGAAGCCGTTGGCTTTGGCCTCGGCGAACACGTCCTTGATGTCGTCGGCGATGGCCTTCTTCTCCTCCTCGAGCCGCTCGATGCGCTCGATGAAGGACTTGAGCTGTTCCTTGGCAAAGCCCGCGGGGGAATCTGAAACGTCTTCCGCCACCTGGACGGTCTCCTTGGGTTCCGCCGCGCGTCCGTCGAGGCCATGCCGGGCCGGCGCGCAGGTCAAAGGGTGGAGCCGTGATGGCTCCGGAGGGAAAGCTGATAGAGGCGGGCCGGACGCCGCGCGTCAAGGATGCGTCCCCGCTTTCCACCCCGCCCGTGATCCACAAGTGGCTCGAGACCCGGGCGCGGACGAACTTTCGTGAGCAGAACGTCCTCCTTCCCCTTGGCGTTCGGTACCTTGATGCTGACGCTCGGGGCGCTGGCCATGGGCGCTTCGGTGCTGTTCGTCCGGCTCGCGGACGTGGGCCCGTTCGCCAGCGCCTTCTGGCGGGTGGCGCTGGCCCTGCCGCCCCTGGCCCTCTGGGCGGCGCTTGCGGAAGGGGCGCGCGCCTTCCGGCCCGACCGGCTTTCGCTGCTCGCCGGCGCCTTTTTCGCCGGAGACCTGTTCTTCTGGCATCTCGCCATCCTCGGCACCACTGTCGCCAACGCCACGGTGCTGGCCACCACCTCGCCCTTGTGGATCACCGCCTTCGCGGTGCTGGTGCTGCGCCAGAAGGTGTCCCGCGCCGGCCTCATCGGCCTCGCGCTGTGCATCGCGGGGGCTCTGGCACTGGTGGGGCGCTCGTGGCAGTTCGATCCGCAGCATCTGCCCGGCGACGCCGCCGGGCTGGCGACGGCCGTGTTCTTCGCGGGTTATTTCCTCGCGGTGAGCCGGGCGCGGGCCTCGCGCGGCGCGGCGGCCGTCACCCTCGTCTCCACCGCGACGACCGCACTGATCCTGCTGGCGGTGGCCCTCATTGCGGAGCCGACCCTGTGGCCGGCCAGCACCGGCGGCTTGGCGGCGCTGGTGGCGCTGGCCCTCGTCTCGCAGGTGGGCGGACAGGGGCTGATGGCGGTGGGCCTCGCCGCCGTACCGCCGGCATTTGGCGCGCTGGTCTTTTTCCTGGAGGTCGCCTCTGCCGCCGCCCTCGGCGCGCTCCTGCTGGGTGAGCCGATCACCGCGCTTCAGGCCGCCGGAGGCGCGCTGATCCTCGCCGGCATCGTGGTGGCCCGTCCGCGCGCACAGCGGACCCGCACGGGTGAGGCCGGGATGGATGCGTCCGGCACCGGGTACCGGGAGGGCAGGCATTGACGCCCCGGCGCCCACGGGGCACACAACACCTCATCATGCCCTTCGCCGCCACGCCCTCCCGCTTCGACGGCATGCCCGAACCCTGCGCGTCGCGCGCGCCGGGCCGGCGGGTGAACCCCGCGCCGCGAAACCTCGCACTCCTGCTCGGCGCCACCCTCGCGCTCGGGATCGGCATCACGCTCATCCCCACGCCCGCGGCCGCCGAGTTCCGGCTGTGCAACCGCACCCAGAGCCGGATCGGCATCGCCCTCGGCTACAAGGACGGCGACGCCTGGGCCACAGAAGGCTGGTGGAACGTGGCGGCCAACAGCTGCGAGACGCTGCTGCGGGGAGACCTCTCGGCGCGCTTCTATTACCTCTACGCCGTCGACTACGACCAGGGCGGCGAGTGGGCCGGCAAAGCCTACATGTGTACCCGGGAAAAGGAGTTCACCATCAAGGGCGCGGAGGATTGCCTCGCCCGTGGCTTCGACCGCACCGGCTTCTTCGAGGTGGACACGCAGGAGCAGAAATCCTGGACCGTGCAGCTCACGGAATCGAACCAGGCGAAGCAGGGACAGGGTCCCGCGCCCCTGCCGCCACCGGCGCCGCGGGCGAAACCCTGAGGCGGATCAGATTCCGCGACCCTCCACCTTGATGGTCAGCTGGCTTTCCAGCTCGCCCGCGCCATCGAGGCGGGGATTGACCGCCAGCGCCTGCCGCACAGCCTGCAATGCGCGCTTGTCGTCGCCGAGGTCACGCATAATGAGGGCGAGGCCGTAGAGCATGGCGAAATGGCGCGGCTCGCGCGCCAGCACCTCCCGGATGTCCGCGAGGGCCGCGCCGTAGTCGTCGCGCAGGTAGAAGATGGTCGCCCGGCGGCTGAGCGCACCGATATAGTCGGGCTCGATCTCGATCACCGCGTCCAGCAGTTGGAGGGCGAGGTCCGTCTCCTTCGCCTCCGCTGCGGCGGCCGCCCGGGCCATGAGCAGGTCCGCGCTGGGACTGCCGGAATCGCCGAAAATCTGGTCGAGGCGGTCGGCGATCATCTTGGCGCTGCGATCGTCGGGGGCGACCTTCAGGGCGGCGAACAGGCCCTCCACCTGGGTGCGCTTGTCCTTCGGCAGGCGCGGACGCGCAGGAGCGGGATCGGACGGGCTGGCGGACGGAGGGCCGGGTTGCGGCATCGCCTTGTCGCCGCGCAATTGCTGCGCCTGAGCGAGGCCGCCGGAGATCGCAATCAAGAGAGCGGCGGCGAGGCCGAGACGCGCGGCACGGAGCGTGCGGCTGGCGGGGACGGGAGGCATCGCGCGGAAGGTCATCGGCGAAGTCTCCGCCGCGTTGCACGCGCCGTCAACAGTTGCGCCGGCCGCGGGGAGGTCCCGGGCCGGCGCAAGAGATCACATCTGCTCAAGACCGCCGCCTTGACCTCAGTCCGGCGGCGCTCAGGCCGGGCTTCAGCCCTGGCGGGCCTTGTAGCGCTTCTGGGTCTTGTTGATGATGTAGACGCGGCCCTTGCGGCGCACGAGACGGTTCTCGCGGTGGCGGCCGAGCAGCGACTTCAGGGAATTGCGGATCTTCATGACAAACTCGCTCGTGTCGAAATTCGGAGCCGACCGCGGCGCGCTTGCCGCGCGGCCTATCGACACCGGGAATTGGATCGGAGCCGGCGTGATAAGGGTCCGGAACGGGGATGTCAATGCGAGCGGCGGATTCGCACCTCCGGCGATCAGGCCCGGTGATAGGGATGCCCGGCGAGGATGGTGACTGCCCGATAGAGCTGTTCCGCCAGCATGACACGCACCAGCTGGTGCGGAAACGTGGCCGTGCCGTAGGCGATCATGAGGGACGCCCGCGCACGCACCTCGTCGCCGAGGCCGTCCGCGCCGCCAATGACGAAAGCGAGCGCGGAAAGCCCGCCATCCCGTTCGGACGCGATGCGGCGGGCGAAATCCTCGCTGGAGAGGTTGCGTCCGCGCGGATCGAGCACCACCAGCCCGGCTCCGGCGGGAAGCGCCGCAAGCAATGCCGTCGCTTCCTCGGCCATGCGGTCCTCGGCGCGGCGGGCAGCGGATTCGGCGATCTCGATCATGTCGCACGGACCGAGGCCCAAGGGCCGGCCGGCGGGGCGGATGCGATCCAAGTAGCGGGCCACGAGGTCCCGCTCGGCGCCGGCTTTCAGCCGGCCGACACAGGCGAGGACGAGGCGCACGTCGTCACAGGCCCGCCTGGACGGAAAACCGCATCAGGAGCGGGGCGTCCCGGCCCACATCTTCTCGATGTTGTAGAAGCTGCGGACCTCGGGCTGGAAAACGTGGACGATCACGTCGTTCGCGTCGATCAGCACCCAGTCGCAGGCCGGCTGGCCTTCCACCCGAACGTGCTTGATCCCCACCGCCTTGAGCGCCTCGATGAGGTGCTCGGCAATGGCGCCCACGTGCCGCTGCGAGCGGCCGGAGGCGATCACCATGTAATCGGCGATGGAGGTTTTGCCGCGCAGGTCGATGGAGACGATGTCCTCGGACTTGTCGTCTTCCAGCCGGGCTTGGACGAGGGCGAGGATTTCCGCAGCGTCGGGAAGCGCCTCGGAAACCTTGGCGTCTGAAACCGTGGCGGGCGGTGTCATCTCAGCGGCCGCCAGAAGTGCCGTCGTGGACAGGGGTCCAAATCCTCTCGCTCAAGGCGACGGTCCAAACCGTCGCACCCCCTCAGAATGCCTGCAAATCAATGAATTTTCAAGACGTGTGGCGAGCGACACCCATCCGGCACCCTTACCGAGCCGCGCGGGCGGCCCGGATTCCCGTTGAAGACAGGGGGGATTTCAGCCCGTGGAGGAACACCCACGCGGGTGGCGCGCAGTCCGCCAGAAGCCGCGCCTCCTGTTCGCCGAGGCGATAGCGCGCCAGCGCCTGCGCGGCCGGAGAGGCGGTCGCGGCGAGGCTCTGCCCCATTCGGTCCACCACCGCGATGGGCACGAGGTCGGCGATGCCGCGCCAGTGCTGCCAGCGGTCGAAATGGGCGAGATTGTCCGCCCCCATGATCCACACGAAGCGCACGCCCGGCAGCCGCCGCACCAGATAGGCCAGCGTCTCGTAGGTGTAGCGGGTGCCGATGCCGGCCTCGAAGCCGGTCACATCGATGCGCGGATGACGCGCCACTGCGCGGGCGACGGCGATGCGCTCCTCCAGCGGCGGCAGGGCGCGATTGTCCTTCAGGGGGTTTCCCGGCGTCACCAGCCACCACACCCGGTCGAGGCCGAGCCGTCGCAGGGCGAGAAGGCTCGCCGCGCGGTGCGCGTCATGGGCTGGATTGAAGCTGCCGCCGAACAGGCCGATGCGCAGCCCCGGCGTGACGAAGGGCAGACGCCGCGCGGCGCGCGGCGTCACGGGCTCCACGACGGGGCCGTAGGATGTCACGGGCGGGTCTGTCCCGACCCGTGAATGCGGTACTTGAAGGAGGTGAGTTGCTCGGCACCCACCGGCCCGCGCGCATGCATCCGCCCGGTGGCGATGCCGATCTCCGCGCCGAAACCGAACTCGCCGCCATCGGCAAACTGGGTGGAGGCGTTGTGGAGCACGATGGCGCTGTCCACCTCGGCGAGGAAGCGATCGGCCGCCGCCGCATCCTCGGTGACGATGGAATCGGTGTGGTGGGACCCGTGCGCCTCGATATGGGCGATGGCGTCGCCCACCCCATCCACCACCTTCGCGGCGATGATGGCGTCGAGATATTCCGTGTCCCAATCCTCAGGGAGCGCCGGCTTAACGCGCGCATCCACCGCCTGCACCTCGGCATCGCCGCGAATTTCGCAGCCCGCGTCGATCAGCATCTCCACCAGCGGCTTGAGATGCGTTCCGGCCACCGCGCGGTCCACCAGCAGCGTCTCGGCCGCGCCGCAGACGCCGGTGCGACGCATCTTGGCGTTCAGCACCACAGTCTTCGCCATGTCGAGATCGGCGGCCTTGTCCACGTAAACATGGTTGATGCCGTCGAGATGGGCGAACACCGGCACCCGCGCGTCACTCTGGACGCGGGCGACGAGGCTCTTGCCGCCGCGCGGCACGATCACGTCAACGGTATTGCCGAGACCGGCCAGCATGTGGCCCACGGCCGCGCGGTCCGGCACGCTCACGAACTGCACCGCATCCTCGGGCAGGCCGGCGGCGGTGAGCCCGGCGACGAAGGCGCGATGGATGGCGCCGGAGGAATTCAGACTGTCCGAGCCGCCGCGCAGGATCACCGCATTGCCGGCCCGCAGGCACAGGGCCGCGGCGTCCGCCGTCACGTTGGGGCGGCTCTCGTAGATGACGCCGATGACGCCGAGCGGCGTGCGCACGCGCTCGATGATGAGGCCATTGGGGCGGGTCCAACGCTCGGTGACGAGGCCGATGGGATCGGCCAGTTCCGCCACCTGCTCCACGCCCGCGGCCATGGCCTCCACCCGCGCGGGGGTGAGGGTGAGGCGGTCGAGGAAGGAGCCGGTCATGCCGTCCGCCTTGGCCTTGGCGACATCGATGGCGTTGGCGGCGAGGATGTCGTCAGCCGCTTCACGGATCGCCGCGGCTGCGGCCTTGAGCGCCTGCGTCTTCACCTCGGGCGCCGCGAGGGCGAGGCTGCGGGCGGCGGCGCGGGCACGCTTGCCCATGGCCAGCATCACCCCCTCCAGCTCCGCCGGCGGCACAGGCCGGCCCGCAATGGCGGCGGCATCGGTGCGGAGGGCGGAGGCGGTGGACATGGCGAGGACTCTTTCAACGGGAGAAGGGTTTCCGCCCCCTAAGATGGGGACGGATGCCTTGATTAGCACGTCATGTGGCCGGGGCGACAGGCCGGGCTGGCCGCTCAGGCCATAGGCGGCGCATTGGGATCGGGGACCTCCAGGACCGGCAGCAACCGTTCGTACGCGACCGCGAGAAAGGCGCAAAAAACGACGAACTCGAACGTGGAGATAGCGCTATTCAGAAATGACATCAGGGCCTGGGCGACAACAGGGATCGCGGGCAGGGATCCCATCGTCGGTGGAAAGTGAGCGGCAAACGGCGGCCAATCAGAGGCGTAAAGGAACATCACCGGCAGCATGACGAGGGCCAGCGGCACAAGGAATGCCACCCAGAGAATGAGATGCGCACCCACCAGGCGCCATGTGTTGCCACGGCCCATCCGCTGCACCTCGCTCCAGGGCAGAACCTGTCCCAATGCCCGAGCGGGCAGACGGAGCAGGAGCCGGGCCTGGATCGCAAGTGAGGCCAACAGGAATGGTCCAAGGAGCACGACGGCCGATAGCCAATCCGGCAATCTAAGCCCACTCAGCAGAGCCCCGATAATTGCGATGACGATCATGACCAGCAACATGGCAAGAAGGGTCACCACCACGATTCTCAGCGCATCGAGCAGGTAGCCGAGAATTCGCCCTGGCCCCTTGCCCAGGGTCTCTGCATCAAGCCCGGCCCGGCCCCGCAACACCTCATTTTGCGCAACGAGGGCGAGCACGATCAGCGGGATCGCCGTCAAGAGTATAAAAACTAGAGCGAAGGCGATAAACAACGCGACCGACCAGACCGGTGGCGCCTGGATCGCGTGCATGGGTGCAGCGACCGCAGCGGGTCGCACGACATTCCAAGTGTCGAATCCGATTTGGGAATTCCACGCGCCGCCCAGCACCGACCAGGCTAGGATATAAATCCCGATCAGCCGCCAATGCCTGCGGCAGATCACGATGCTCCACTCGAACGCAAGTTTGACCGATCCGAAGATGGGGAGCTTTACCCGTTCGCCCATGGTCCGCCCTGACCGGGGCATAGTTGAGCGACGCGCGCGGCCCGCCCCACAGCCGTGGCAAGCACAACCGCTAAGCGACAGATCACAACCTGTCGAGCACTAACAACATGTTACCTAAGGGTAACGCGTTGAAAAAGAAGCCTCACTCCACCCCGAGCGCCAGATCGTCCCGGTGCACCATCTCCGACCGTCCCTTCACGCCCAGCAGCGCCTCGATCTCGGAGGTGGAGTGGCCCATGATGCGGGCGGCGTGGGTGGAATCGTAGGCGACGAGGCCGCGGCCGACTTCAGCGCCGTCGGGGCCGCGCAGTACCACGGCGTCGCCGCGGTCGAACTGGCCATCGATGCGCTTCACGCCGGCCGGCAGCAGGCTCGCCCCGCGCCGCAGCGCAGCCACTGCGCCGTCATCGAGATGCAGCGTGCCACGCGGCTCAAGCGCCCCGGCGATCCAGCTCTTACGAGCACGCACCGGATTGGCGGAGGTGAGGAACCAAGTGCAGCGGCCACCCTCCATGATGCGCTTGAGCGGATTCTTCACGTGGCCGGAGGCGATCACCATGTGGGTGCCGGCGGAAGTGGCGATCTTGCCGGCCTCGATCTTGGTCCGCATGCCCCCGCGCGACAGCTCGGAGCCGGCATCGCCGGCGATCGCCTCGATCTCGGCCCCGATGCGTGGCACGACCGGGATCAAGGTCGCGTTGGGGTCCTGCGCGGGCGGGGCGGTGTAGAGGCCGTCGATGTCTGAGAGCAGCACAAGCAAGTCCGCGCTCGCCATGGTGGCGACGCGGGCGGCGAGGCGGTCGTTGTCGCCGTAGCGGATCTCGGCGGTGGCGACCGTGTCGTTCTCGTTGATGATGGGCACGGAGCGCAGCTCCATCAGCCGGCCGAGGGTCGAGCGCGCGTTGAGATAGCGGCGACGCTCCTCCGTGTCGCCCAGCGTCAGCAGCACCTGCCCGGCGGTGATGTTGTAGTGGCCGAGGATGTCCGCCCAGGTCTTGGAGAGCGCGATCTGCCCCACGGCGGCGGCGGCCTGGCTATCCTCCAGCTTCAGCGGCCCCGACGGCAGGCCCAGCACGGTGCGGCCCAGCGCGATGGCGCCGGAGGAGACTACCAGCACTTCGCAGCCTTTGGCGTGCAACGCGGCAATGTCCTCCACCAGCGAGGTCAGCCAGGCAAGACGCACCCGCCCCTGCGCGCGATCGACCAGAAGGGCCGAGCCCACCTTGATGACGATGCGGCGGAAATCGGCGAAGGAGGGCGTCTTCGCCTGCGCGTCGGAAGACGCTTCAACGGCAGTTTCGGGGGAGGCGGTCTCGGGGGTGGCCATGGACTTGTGAACCGGCAAGGCACGTCAGGCGTGCGGACGGCGCACGTCGGTGCGGGAGAGATCATCCCCCTTGAAGAGGAGCGGCACGTCATGCGCCTTGGCCACGGCATAGGCCATAGCCTGCCCGATGTTCAAGCCCGGCCGTCCGCGGTCAGCCGATGGGGCGGATCCGCAAGGCGCCCTAAGGCTGCCACCCTTCCCGCGGCGCTGCCTCTTCCTTCTCGACGCCGCGCGCCTCTTCCACGACCGCAAGAAGCGCCCTGAGCGCCTCCGGCACGCCTTGACCTGAGGTGGCGGAGAGGAGCAGCGGCTTCTTCTTCGCCGCGCGCTGCAGGCGCTCCTTCTGCTGCTTGAGCAGTTCGGGCGAGAGGGCATCCACCTTGGAGAGGGCCACGATCTCGGGCTTCTCGTCGAGCCCATTGCCATAGGCGGCAAGCTCGGCACGCACCGTCTTGTAGGCCTTGCCGGCATGCTCGGACGTGCCGTCCACGAGATGCAGAAGCGCGCGGCAGCGCTCCACATGGCCGAGGAAGCGATCGCCGATGCCGACGCCCTCGTGGGCGCCCTCGATCAGGCCGGGAATGTCGGCCAGTACGAACTCGCGCCCGTCCACCCGCACGACGCCGAGGCCGGGATGCAGCGTGGTGAAGGGATAGTCGGCGATCTTGGGTTTCGCCGCCGTGGTCGCCGCGAGGAAGGTGGACTTGCCGGCATTGGGCAGGCCAACGAGACCGGCGTCGGCAATCAGCTTCAGCCGTAGCCAGATCCAGCGCTCCTGCCCCTCGAGGCCGGGATTGGCGCGGCGGGGGGCCTGGTTGGTGGAGGTCTTGAACTGGGCATTGCCGAAGCCGCCGTTGCCGCCCTCCAGAAGCTTGATGCGCTGGCCAACCTCGGTGAGGTCGGCGAGGATGGTCTCCTCGTCCTCATCGAGGATCTGGGTGCCGGCCGGCACCTTCAGCACCACGTCCGCGCCCTTGGCGCCGGTGCACCTGGCGCCCCTGCCGTGGTCGCCCTTCTTGGCCTTGAAATGCTGCTGGTAGCGATAGTCGATCAGCGTGTTGAGGCCGTCCACGCACTCGATCCACACGTCACCGCCCCGCCCGCCGTCGCCGCCGTCGGGACCGCCGAACTCGATGAACTTCTCGCGCCGGAACGAGACGCACCCCGCCCCGCCGTCACCGGAGCGCACATAGACCTTGGCCTGATCGAGGAATTTCATGGGTTCGAGGTAGACGCGCGCAACCTGGAACGCAAGGGGAGAAACCCCCTTTGACCTTTCCCGCGCGCCGGACCAAAAGACGAACATGAGCCCGCGCACCGTCGATGTCCTCCTGCCCCTCGGCCTCGACGCCGCCTATTCCTACCTCCTGCCCGAGGGGATGGCCGTGTCGCCCGGCGACCTCGTGCATGTGCCGCTCGGCACCAAGAGCGTCATCGGCGTGGTCTGGCCGCGCGCGCAGGCCGCTGGCGGCAGGGCGGTGGAGGCCGGCAAGCTCAAGGCGGTCAAGGCGAAGCTGGACTATGTGCCGCTGCCGCCCGACCTCATCAGGCTCATCGACTGGATGGCCGACTACACGCTGGCGCCGCGCGGCATGGTGCTGCGCATGGCGCTGCGGCACGGCGAAAGCCCGGGCGCGGCGCGCGAGCGGGTTGGGGTAAGGCTCACCGGCACGGCGCCGGCGCGCATGACGGCCGCCCGGGCGCGGCTTCTGGACACGCTGGCCGACGGCTTCGTGCGCGGGAAGACCGAGGCCGCTCGGGAGGCCGGCGTATCCCCCTCCGTGGTGGACGGGCTGGTGGATGACGGTACGCTGGAAGCCGTCGTCCTGCCGCCCGAGCCCGCCGCCTACCCGCCCGATCCCGACCATTCCGTGCCCGAACTCTCCCAGCCGCAGGCGGAGGCGGCAGCGACCATGGTCGCGGCGGTGAAGGCGAAGACATTCGCCGTCCACCTGCTCGACGGCGTGACCGGCTCCGGTAAGACCGAGACCTATTTCGAGGCAGTTGCGGAAGCGATCCGCGCTGGTCGGCAGGCGCTGATCCTGCTGCCGGAAATCGCCCTCACCCAGGCCTTCCTCGATCGCTTCACCGAGCGCTTCGGCGTGAAGCCGGCGGAATGGCACTCCGGCGTCTCCACCCGGCGGCGGGCCAAGGTGCTGAACGAGGTGGCCTCGGGACAGGTGAAGGTAGTGGCGGGGGCACGTTCGGCCCTGTTCCTGCCGTTCCGGGATCTCGGCCTCATCATCGTCGATGAAGAGCACGACCCGGCCTACAAGCAGGACGATGGCGTCTGCTACCACGCCCGCGACATGGCGGTGGTGCGCGCGCGCCTCGCTTCGGCGCCCATCGTGCTGGCCTCGGCGACGCCCTCCATCGAGACCGAGGTGAATGCCAGGCGCGGACGCTACCGGCGGCTCGCCTTGCCGGTGCGCTTCGGCGGCGCCAAGGTGCCCGGGCTCTCCCCCATCGACCTGCGCAAGGAAGGCCCGCCGCGCGGCCGCTGGATCGCGCCGCGGCTGGAAGCGGAGATCAACAAGACGCTGGAGGCGGGCGAGCAGGCCCTCCTGTTCCTTAATCGCCGAGGCTATGCGCCGCTCACCCTGTGCCGTTCGTGCGGCCACCGGATGCGCTGCCCCTCCTGCTCCGCCTGGCTGGTTGAGCACCGCTTCCGCCGCCGTCTCACCTGCCATCACTGCGGCTATCAGGCGCCCGTGCCGGAAAAGTGCCCCGCCTGCGATGCGCCGGAGAGCCTCGTCCCGGTCGGCCCGGGCGTCGAGCGGCTGCAGGAGGAGGTGCAGACCCTCTTTCCCAATGCCCGCGCCCTCGTCCTCTCCTCGGACCTGCTGGGCGGGGTGGAACGGATGCGCGCCGAACTCGATGCGGTTGCGAAGGGCGACGTGGACGTGGTGGTGGGCACCCAGCTCGTCGCCAAGGGCCACAATTTCCCCGGCCTCGCCTTGGTGGGCGTCGTCGATGCGGATGTGGGCCTCGGCCATGGCGACCCGCGCGCCGCCGAGCGGACGTTCCAGCTGGTGCATCAGGTCGCCGGACGCGCCGGGCGCGGCAAGGCGGAGGGGCGCGGCTTCATCCAGACCCACATGCCCGAGCATCCGGTGATGCGCGCCCTCGTGACGGGCGATCGCGACGCCTTCTACGACGTGGAGATCGCCGCCCGCGAGGAGGCGCAGCTTCCGCCCTTCGGCCGCATGGCGGCGCTCATCGTCTCGGCCAGCGAGGCCCATGTGGCCGAAGGCCATGCCCGGCGCCTGATTGCCTCCGCACCCATCGTCCCGGAGGTGCGCATCCTCGGCCCGGCGGAAGCCCCCCTGGCCCTTCTGCGCGGACGCCACCGCTGGCGACTGCTGGTGCGCTCGCCGCGCAATTTCGATCTGCCGGCCTATCTCAGGGAATGGCGGGCCGTCGCACCGAAGGTGACGGGCAACATCAAGGTCGCCATCGACGTGGACCCGCAGAGCTTCCTGTGAGCGCCATGGACGATGCCATCGACCGCCCTGCCGCCCGGCTCCTCGTGCTCGACGCCGAGGACCGGCTGTTGCTGTTCCGCTTCGCCTATGCCGAGGGCGCGCTGGCCGGAAACGTCTATTGGGCCCCGCCCGGCGGCGGGCTGGAGCCCGGCGAGACCTATGAGGCCGCCGCCTGCCGCGAGCTGCTGGAGGAAACCGGCCTCGCCATCGCCCACCCCGGCCCGGCCGTCGCCCATCGCGAGGTCGCGTTCGTGATGCCGGATGGGCGCCCCGTGCGCTCGCGGGAGCGCTATTTCCTCGTGCGCGCGCCCGGTCTCGTGGTCTCGTCCGACGGCTGGTCGGAAGATGAGCGCAAGGCGCTGGTGCATCATGCGTGGTGGACAAGGGACGCGCTGGCCGCCCTCGCCGAGCAGGTGTGGCCGCAGGATGTCGCCGCCATGCTCGCGGAGGCCGGAATCTGGCCCTGATGGTGCGTCAATGCCGGCACCACCGTTCCGCTTGCTCGCGGCGCGCCGTTGGGCAAAATCCGCCGCCATGCTCGCCCTCGCCGAATCAGCGGACCTCTCCCTCGCACGGATCGACCTCCGTGGCGCGGAGCTGGAGCTTGACCCCTCCGGCGCCCTGCTCTGGCCGGACGAGCGGCTGATGGTGGTGGCGGACCTCCACCTCGAGAAGGGCTCCGCCTTCGCCCGGCGGGGCCAGATGCTGCCGCCCTATGACACACTCGACACGTTGAAGCGCCTTTCCGCCGCCATCGCCCTGCACCAGCCGCGCATGGTGATCGCGCTGGGCGACAGCCTGCACGACCGCTGGGCCGGCGAGCGCATGGCAGACTCCCTTCGCGACGAGATCCGGCGCATCCAGACCGGCCGCACCTTCATCTGGATCGCCGGCAACCACGATCCCCTGCCTCACGACCTCGGCGGCGAGGGCACGGCCATGCTCGCCCTCGGTCCCCTTCTCTTCCGCCACGAGCCGGAAGAGGGACCCGCGCCGGGCGAGGTGTGCGGACATCTTCACCCGGCGGCGCGCGTGGTCGCGCGCGGACGGGGCGTGCGGCGGCGGTGTTTCGTCACCGATGGCAGCCGCATGATCCTGCCCGCCTTCGGCGCCTACACCGGCGGGTTGAGCGTCGCCGATCCCGCCATCGCACGGCTATTCCCGGCACGCCGATTCACCGCCCACCTGCTCGGCGCGGGGCGCACCTATGGGATGCCTGCGGCGGCCTGCCTCTGATCTGAACGGCGCTCAGCGCCGGCGGCGGATGCGCACGTAGAGCGCGCCCTCCCCGCCATGGCGTCGTCCGGCGGATTCGAACCCGACCACCACCGCCCGCAGATCGGGCTCCGCCAGCCACAGGGGCACCGCCCGCTTGAGCACGCCCCGGCCCTCGCCGAAGGCCGGCCCGGAACTCATCAGGCGCTCGGGATCGCCCTTGCCGGTGATGACCAGCACCAGCGAATGGCCGGTCGCCTGCGCCTCAATCAGGAACAGGCGCAGCCGGCGATGGGCGGCGGCCTGGGTGAGGCCATGCAGGTCCAGGCGCGCATCCACCTCGGCCCCCCGGGTGAGACGGCGGCGCGTCTTCGGCTCCAGGGCGGCGAGGGGTGGGGGCGGCGGGGAAGCGGGGGCGGCGGCGGCCTTGGGCGGAGTGCTGGCCTTGGCTTTCGTCTTCGCCTTCGGCTCGGGCGGCGGCTCGACGACGGGGGGCAACTCGGGGACGGCCACAACGGCCTGGGCGCCAACGGGCTTTTCAGGGCGCAGGCGCTTCACCGAGCGCACCACATGGTCCCAAAGCGCACGCTCTTCCGCATCGAGCACCCGGCGGCGGCCCCGGCGGCTCATGGCGCGCCCCCGGAATCCACCGGGGCGAAGCGCGGCACGAGCATGGTGAACACGCCACGATGCCGAATGCGGCCCGCCACCGCGCCCGCCGCATCGCCGGCGCCGAAAAAGAGGTCCGCCCGCGCCGGCCCGACGATGGCCGAGCCCGTATCCTGCGCGATCATCAGCCGCCGGAACGGCTCGGCGGCGCCGGGGGCAGACAGCGGTAGATCCGCCTCCACGAAGATCGGCGTGCCGTAGGTGTGGAGCTTGCGGTCGACCGCCAGCGAGCGCCCCGCCGTGAGCGGCACGCCCTGGGCCCCCATGGCGCCCTTATCGTCGCCCAGCGGCAGGGCCTTGAAGAAGGCGAACGAGCGGTTCTCCCGCCGCAATGCCCGGCCCGCCTCGGGGTCAGCTTCCATGAAGGCGCGGATGCGCGCCATGGACATCTCTTCGCGCGGCACCAGCCCCCGCTGGATCAAGAGCCGCCCCACCGCCAGATAGGGCTGGCCATTGAAGCCGTCATAGCCCAGCCGCAGGATGCGCCCGTCCGGAAGGCGCACGCGGGCGGAACCCTGAATCTGCATGAAGAACAGGTCGATAGGGTCCTTGAGCCAGACAATCTCCAGCCCGCGCCCCGCCAAGGCGCCATCCTCGATGGCCGCGCGGTCATGATACGGCACGAGGGCGCCCCCCTCCCGCCGGAAGGCGGGGCCGGAATTGGGCGTGGCGCCGGGTCCCGTCATGAGGAGATCGTCGGGACGCCCATAGACCGGAACGTCGAAGCCGTTGCCCGGCTGGAGCGATCCTTCCACCTCCGGCTCGTAATAGCCGGTGTAGTAGCCGCCATCGCCCCCGTCAGGGACCACCCTCCACGCGCGGAAATTAGCCTCGAAGAATAGGCGTGCAAGGCGCGGCGACGGCACGGTTGACCCCAGCCGCGCGGCGGAGGCGCAGGCACGGCGCAAGCCGCCCGCGAGCGTCGGCACGGAGGGCGGGCCCACCTCCTTCGGCGGCGTCTTCAACGCCGCGCAGCTTGCGCGAAAGGTGGCGAAGGCCGCGGCATGGTCGTCAGCGGTCCAGCCGTCTAGCGCGGCAAAAGGGACGGGCTCAAGCCTGGCCCCGGCTAAGGCTGGAACGATGGGCTGGAGCGACATGGCCGGTGCGGAGATGGGCCGAGAGGCGGGGTCGGCGGCGCAGGCGGACGTCGCCACGAAGACCGCCCCCACGATCCCGGCAAGGGTCGCGCCGCGTGCGGCAACGCCGGGAGAGACGCGCCGCACGCCGGCTGTGACGGCGCGCGCCTGTGCCATGGGCTACTGTGCGGCTTCCGTGGCCACCAGTTTCCAGTTGGGGTCGCGCGTGCCGAGATCGCGGGCGAAGGTCCACACGTCGGTCACGTCGGCCACCGTGTCGGGGCTGCCGTCCACCACCGAGCCATCCGGGCCGCGGGTGACGGAAATGAGCTTCGACACGAAACGGACGGTGAGTTGCGCATTGGTCCCGCGCACCGTGACGTCCTGCAGGTCCGCCGATTCGATGGAAACGAAGCGGGATTCCATCGTCTCCTTGCGGCTCTCGCGGTCGGCGATGGCAGAGACGAAACCGTCATACACGTCCTTGGCCAGGAGATCCTTGAGCTGCCGCCGGTCGCCTTCGGCAAAGGCGGTAACGATCATCTCGTAGGCCGCGCGGGCACCGGTGAGAAAATGCTTGGCGTCAAAATCCGGCTCGATGCGGGCGATCTCGTCGAGCGCGGCGGCGGTCGCCGATCCCTCGGCCGCGACGCCCTCCCACCGGAACGCCGGGGCCTCCACCTCGGCCGGGCCCGCGGCGGCAGGCGGCGGACCATTGCGCTCGGGCAGGGTCACCACCTTGCCCTCGGGCGCAGGCTGCGGCGGACGGGCGGTATCGCGGGAGTAGGGGTCATAAGGCGGCCGTTCGCGCCCCGTCCTCTGCCCCAGCACGCTGCGCAGCCGCACGAAGATGAAGACCGCGAGGGCCAGGAAGATGATCGTATAGATATCCAGCACTGCGCTTCGCCATGCCTCTCGGGCGAGCCGGTTTTCCGGGCCGCCGGGTTGCCTCGACCAGTCACGCCCACCCCGCCGCGCGCGTTTCCGGTCCTTCAGCTTATGTACGTCGAAGCTGCCTTATCGCCAGCCCCTGCGCTTGGGAAGCGCACCTTTTCCAAGGAAGCTTAAGCCACCGCGGCCGCCCGCGCCACCTCCCGTCGCAGCGACGGACCCGACTGCGCTGCGGTTGGTCCGTCACTCATCATAACGTTACGTCATCCAAACGACCGGATTTGGGCGGGCGAGGTGATTTCACCAACGGACAGAAGACGGCTTCGGAAGATAAAAGCCCCTCTTTCAGCCGGCACGACCCCTGAGGCAGGATCGCGGCCCAGACCTGCGAGATGACGAGAGGCACGGGGGAACCGCAACGGCCCCGTCGCGCTTGAGATCCCGCCGGCACCGGTGGGGCCGGCGCGCTTGCGTCCCGGCCACGCTTGGCGCAGTAGAAGCTCTCCACCATCGGGTTCACCAATGGCTCCCACAGTCCTGCTAGCGGATATCGGCGGCACCACGACCCGGGTCGCCCGGGCCGGCGCCGACGGCATCCCGTTCGATGTCCGGCTCGAAGCCAACGATTCTTATGCCTCGCTCGAGGATCTGCTGGGCACGTACCTCGCCTCCGTCAGCGGAGAGGCCCCCAAGTGCGGCGCCCTCGCGGTGGCCGGCCCCATCGACGGCGACGATGTGCGGCTCACCAACCGCAACTGGCGCTTCTCCACGCAAAAGCTCGCGGCCGATCTCTCGTTCCAGCGGCTCTCGGTGCTCAACGATTTCGAGGCATTCGCCCACGGTCTGCCGCTGCTCACCCGCGACGATCTGCTGGAGGTGGGCACCGGCCGTGCCGTTGCCGGCGCGCCCATGCTGCTGTCCGGCCCGGGAACCGGACTCGGCACCGCCCTCATCCTGCCGCGGGAAGCCGGCTACGAGGTGCTCGCCAGCGAGGCCGGGCACATGCGCCTCGGCGCGGTGACCACCGACGAGGCCCGCATCGTGGCCCATCTGGTGCGCGACCTCGGCCCGGTATCGGTGGAGCACGTGCTCTCCGGTCCCGGACTGGTGCGCCTGCACCGCATCCTCTCCGGCGAGAGCCTGTCCTCCCACGCCATCATCAAGGCGGCGCTGGACGGTCAGCGGCAGGAGAAGGAAAGCTGCCACATCTTCCTGCGCCTGCTCGGCCGAGTGCTGGGCGACCTCGCGCTCGCCGTGGATGCCAAGGGCGGCGTGTATGTGGGCGGCGGCGTCGGCCGGGCCATGGCGCATCTGTTCGCCGAAAGTCCGTTCCGCACCGCGTTCGAGGAGCACCCGCCCTATCACGACCGCCTGGCGCAGATTCCCATTCACGTGGTGATGCACGCGACGCCCGGGCTCGTCGGCATCGGAGAGATCGGCCGCCGCCTGCTGGTGGAGTGCTGACGCCGCGTGGTCAGGCTGCGGCGCGGGCTTCCCGGCCGCAGAAGGCGGCGATCAGGCTTGCCAGCTCCCGCGAGGCGGAACAGGCGTTGCCGGCGGCGCGCAGAGCGAGTTCCGTTGGCGGGATCGCAGGCCAGAGGTCGGACGTGGGCAGTTCCTTGAGCCTGGGATTGAGCGCAAGGTCGCTCAGGACCGTCACGCCCAAACCACCCGCAAGGGCCGCCTCGATGCCGATCAGACTGGGGCATTCATAGGCCACGCGCCAGGAGCGACCGGCCCTTTCCAAGGCGTGGACGGCCCGGTTGCGGTAAAGGCAGCCCTGCCGGAAGGCGGCGAGGCTGACGATCTCCTCTTCCGGCTCGAAGCCCGCCCCACAGACCCACACCAGGCGTTCGGGCCAAGCTGCCACCGCCGGTCCGGAGCCGGGCTCGCGCTTGAGCAGCACCACATCCAGTTCGCCGCGGGTAAAGCCGGCATCGAGATCGCAGCTGAGCCCGCACTCCACCGCAAGGCGCACCGCAGGGCGCGCCCGCGCGAATTCGGCAACCACCGAGGTCAGGGCCGCGAGGGCGAAATCGTCCGGGATGCCGAGCCGCACCACCCGGGCCGGCGCCACCCCGGACAAGGCGGCGCGGGCCTCCGCGCCGAGCGCAAGAATCCGCCGGGCGTAACCGAGCAGACGCTCGCCTTCGGCGGTGACGCTCACGCCTCGGGCGTCGCGGATCAAAAGCTGGTGGCCGAGCTGGTCTTCCAACCGCCGCACCTGCTGGCTGACGGTCGACTGCGTGCGATGGACGCGCTCGCCCGCGCGGGTGAAGCCACCCGCATCCACCACGCTCACGAACGCCTTCAGGAGATCCATATCCAGCATGGGGCACCCACAACATTCAAATTTCCACTAGCTAATATCGAATCATTCAATTTTTCAATGCTTGATCGGCGTGCTTCTCTGCAGTTCAGGAGATGACATGACCGCCACCCCCCTTCCCCTCGCCGCCTCCCGGCGGACAGACGCACTGCTGCCCGTCTTTATCGCGGCGTTCTGCATCATCTGGAGCTCGGCCTTCGCCGTCGCCAAGGTGGCGCTGGCGGATTGTCCGCCCTTGCTGCTCCTTTCCGGACGCTTCCTCGTGGCCGGGTTGCTCGTTCTGGGTGGCTGCCTGCTGTTCCTCCCCTCCTCCCACTTCCGCCGCCTGAACCTGCGCGATATCGCAGCGCTCGCCGCAATGGGCATCCTCAACAACGCGGTCTATCTCGGCCTGAGCTACGTGGGCATGACCCATGTGTCGTCGGGCTTCACCGCCGTCCTCGTCTCCGCCAATCCGCTGCTGACAGCCCTCGGCGCGGCGATGCTGCTGGGGGAGCGGCTTACGGGGCGCAAGCTGCTCGGGTTGGTTCTCGGCATGATCGGCGTGGCCATCGTGGTGCGCTCGCGCATCGTCTCGGGCCATGAGGATCCGCTCGGGACCACCTATGTGGTCGGCGCGCTGCTGGCGCTCACGGCGGCGACGCTGATGTTCAAGAAGGTGCGCACCTCCGCGTCCCTGTTCGTCGGCAGCGGCATCCAGTCCTTGGCGGGCGGGCTCGCGCTGCTGCCGGTGGCGCTGTGGCGGGAGGACGTGGCATCCATTCACCCGACCCTCACGCTGGGCCTGTCCTTCGCCTGGCTGACGCTGGCCGGCTCGGTCGGCGCGTTCAGCCTGTGGTTCTTCATCCTCGGCCGCACCAGCGCCACCCGCGCGAGCGCCCTGCACTTCCTGATGCCGCCGCTTGGGCTGATGTTCGGATGGCTCCTGCTGGGCGAGCCGGTGCCGCCGCTCGATCTCGTCGGCATCGTGCCGATCGCCCTCGGCATCCGCCTCGTCACCACTGCGCCGGCGTCTCAGAAGCGGTAATAGGCGGCGAGCACCACGCCGTTTTCCTGCGGCGCGTTGCGGGCGAAGACGGTGCCGAACACCGATAATTGCAGGGTGACGGCCGCCGAGAGATCGTAGGCCGCGCCCATCTGCAACTTGTAATACTCGTAGGAGTCACCGAAGTACGGCCCCGTGCCCGCCCCCTCCGAGATCACGGAGAACGACTGGGCGAGAAGCTGCCAGCGTTCGACAACCCGCCAGCCCAACGTGACATCGAGATGCAGTTCGTCCGGTGGCGGACCGAAGCGCATGCGCTGGGCGAGTTGGACATCGAGGAAAGCGGGCTTTCCGAACATCGTGAAGGACAGGCCATAGAGCAGACGAAGGTCGATCTCGGGGTCCTCGTAGCCCACCGCGGCGGCGCTCTGGGAATTCCCGGTACCCGGAAAGCGGCCGACGACCTGCGCCGAGACGACGCTCGTGTCGTCGCGCCACAGCCGCACGCGCGCCCCGACATCCTGGTAGCCCAGCCCCGTATAGGACGATGGCGAAGGCTCGCCGAACGAGACCGAGAGGAACTGAGGCGCTGCGACCAACGTCAGCCAATCGGTAGCGCCGTACTCGAAGACGAGGGTGACCTCCACCTTGTCATAGGGCCGGCTGGCATAGAGATCGTACGAGGGTCCGAATTCGGTCGCGGAATAGGCTGCCGAGCTTTGCAGGATGACCTGCCCGTGCCCTTCCTCCTGCGTCCAGGCGCCGCCGCGTACCGGCGCAGGAACGGCCGGAACAATCAGGGCAATGAGCGCGCTTGGAAGGCAGAACCTAGTCCGTTCAAAAGCGAATTTGCCGACGTAAATTTTTCCACGCGCCAGTGCCCAGGCGGCAAGACATGCCCGCCCGTCCGCAATCCGGCGCTTGAGATAATCCCCCGTCCGCATGCCCTGACCCCATGCGGGTTGAAACTATACCTTAACGCAGCCGCAACGGTATGCCTGACGTAAAGTGACCTTGCGTAAATTTCATCCAGCCTCGTCTTGCCGCCTCATCGCGAACCCACCATATTGACGGCGAACGCGCAGGCTCGGCCTCGGCCGGTCTTGGGCGTTTGAGATTTCTTCAAGGGGAACGACGATGTCCGATTATGATCGCAACGTCGCCGGGCGTTTCAACCCGTCGGTGGCACGCTCGCAGGCCGCGATCGACCAAGGGCTGCGGACGTACATGCTCAGCGTGTACAACTACATGGCGCTGGGCCTCGCCATCACCGGCGCGGCAGCGCTCGGCATCTACATGCTTTCGGTGACCACCGATCCGGCGTCGGCCGCGGGCCGTGTTGCCGGCGGCATCATGCTGACGCAGTTCGGTTACGCTCTGTTCGTGAGCCCGCTGAAGTGGGTGGTGATGCTGGCCCCGCTCGCGGCGGTCTTCTTTCTGAGCTTCCGCATCGAGCGCATGAGCGTATCGGCTGCCCAGCTCACCTTCTGGGTCTATGCGGCGCTGGTGGGCATTTCGCTCTCGACGATCTTCCTCGTGTATACCCACGAGAGCGTCGTGCGGGTGTTCTTCATCACCGCCGCCTCGTTCGGTGCGCTCAGCCTCTACGGCTACACCACGCAGCGTGACCTGTCCGGCATGGGTTCCTTCCTGATGATGGGCCTGTTCGGCATCATCATCGCCTCGCTGGTGAACATCTTCCTCGGCTCGACGATGCTTCAGTTCATCGTGTCCGTGGTCGGCGTGCTGGTTTTCGCGGGCCTGACCGCCTACGACACGCAGCGCATCAAGGAAATGTACTTCGTCGGCGACGACGTCGCCGTCGCGGGCAAGAAGGCCATCATGGGCGCTCTCGCGCTCTACCTGGACTTCATCAACATGTTCATGATGCTGCTGCAGCTGTTCGGCAACCGCAACAACTGATGCGATGCCCCGCAGGGGCAAGCCTGAAACAGGAAGGCCCCGGCAATGCCGGGGCCTTTTTCTTTAGCGAGGAGGTCGAACCGCGGGTCAGCCGCGGCCGATGAAGGGCATCTTGGTGGCCATCACCGTCATGAACTGCACGTTGGCCTCCAGCGGCAGGCTGGCCATGTAGACCACGGCGCTCGCCACATGGGCCACATCCATCACCGGCTCCACCTTGATGGAGAGGTCGGCCTGCGGCACGCCCGCCTTCATCTTCTGCGCCATGGGGGTGTCGGCATTGCCAATGTCGATCTGCCCGCAAGCGATGTCATAGGCCCGACCGTCCAGCGACGTGGACTTGGTGAGCCCGGTGATGGCGTGCTTGGTGGAGGTGTAGGGGGCCGAGAACGGCCGCGGGGCCGTCGCGGAGATGGAGCCGTTGTTGATGATGCGCCCGCCGCGTGGCTCCTGCGCCTTCATCACCCGGAACGCCTCCTGGGTACACAGGAACGGGCCGGTGAGATTGGTGGAGACCACCTGCTGCCATTGAGCGAAGGTGAGTTCATCAAGCGGGATCACCGGCGCACCGGTGCCGGCATTGTTGAACAGGAGATCGAGGCGGCCGAACTTCTCCACGGTCGCCGCGAACAGCGCCCGCACGGACTCCGGATCGGTCACGTCGGTTGCCACGGCCACGTAGGGCGCATCGCCGAGCGCCGCCGCCGTCTCTTCCAAGGCATCGAGCCGGCGGCCGGCGAGGGCCACGGCATAGCCAGCCTCGGCCAACGCTACGGCCACCGCCCGGCCAACGCCCGAGCCGGCTCCGGTAACGATGGCGACCTTCCGTCCTGCCTTGCTCATATGCTTCCTCCCGGTTCTTGGCCGGGCGGTTCTAAATCGTTTTGAAGCCCGGCGACAAGACGCTTTGGACCGGGAGCGCGCCGCTTTCAGTCCGGCGCGCGCGCCGCGAGGGCATCGAAATCGATGTAATGGCCAGCCCGATCCCGCTTGGAGGCGAGGTAGCGGACATTTTCGGCCGTCGGGCGACCCAGAACCCGTTGGTCGGCGACCACATCCAGCCCGGCCGCTTTCAGAGCATCGATCTTCTGCGGATTGTTGGTGAACACCCGCACCGCGGAAACGCCGAGCTGCCGCAGCATGGCGGCGGCGAAATCAAACCGGCGCTGGTCGAGGTCGAAGCCGAGCGCAGCGTCGGCGTCATACGTGTCGTATCCCTGCGCCTGAAGGGCATAGGCGCGCATCTTGTTGGAGATGCCGTTCCCGCGCCCCTCCTGGTCCAGATAGAGCAGGATACCGCCATCGCCCTCGGCCATGCGGCGGACAGTGTCTCGCAGCTGGTCGCCGCAGTCGCACTTCAACGAGCCGAAGAGGTCGCCGGTCAGGCACGCGGAATGCAGCCGCACGGACACCGGCCGCGAGAGGTCCGGACGACCGACGATGATCGCAACCTGGTCGCGAAGGCCGTCACCGCCGCGGAAGACGACGAACTCGGTCTCCGGCGCGCCTTCGAGCGGAACCGGCGCGCGGCCGACGATGGCCAGCCGCGCAACCTCCGCGGCCCGGAAGGCCATGATGTCGTCCGCCTCCACCGTCACCAGGCCAGCGGCCATGGCCTCCGGGACGGAGCAGACCACCGCCGCCGGAAGCACCAGAGCGAGCGCCAGCAGCTCCAGCGCTGCGACCTGAGCCGGCGTCGCAGGCGCGACCGGAGCATCGAGCCGAGCGTCGGGCTTGAGCGCGAGAAGGGCGACGCGGGCGGCATCGAGATGCGGCAGCGCGACGGCGCCCGCCAAGGCGCGTGGCGACCCCATCCGATTCAGCCGAGGCGCCGCGAGCACAAGGCTGGCATCGACCGCATGGGCCCTCTCGAGCACTCCGGCCATTGCCGGATCGAATGCCTCGGCTGCGACGACCAACGCGCGAACGTCGCCCGCCGCGATCACAACGGCGCGAGCGGAGCGAACCTCCGCGATGGCGCGCTCCACGGAAAGCCGCCCGGCGTCTTGCGCAAACCCAAGACCCTCAACGATGGACGCCATATTGACCTCTCACAGCGGGAAACACGGGCCGCTCGGCGGCATGAACGATCTGTCGTATCGGCAGGAGCGTAACAAACGGCATGATGACGCGTTCCTGATCGAGCCGTCTCCTTACGCCGGGCGAGGACCGATGGATGACATGACCCTGCGGCCCCGGTCGCACAAGCGAGTGAGTGGATCGCCGGTGAACGACAAGGGAAAGCAGGCGGACTTCCGCCCGTACGTCATCGCCCAGCTCGGCCAGTCCCTGGACGGCCGCATCGCCACCACGTCGGGCGATTCGAAATATATCAACGGCCCGCACGCCCTCGATCATCTGCACGCCCTGCGCGCGTCGGTAGACGCGGTTGTGGTCGGCGTGGGAACGGTCTGCGCCGATGATCCCCTGCTCACGGTGCGCCGCATTGCCGGTACCAGTCCGGCGCGGGTGGTGATTGATCCATCGGGCCGCGTCGATCCCAAGGCGCGCTGCTTTACGAACGACGGCGTTCGCCGGCTGGTCCTGCGGCGGAGCGGGATCGCCACCCCAGTCCCCGCGGGGGTAGAAGTCGTCACGATCGAGAGCGGCCCGGCTTTCGATCCTTCCATCGTCCTTGCCACCCTCGCGCAGCAAGGATTTGCACGTATTCTCGTGGAAGGCGGGCCCACCACGCTGTCGGTTTTCCTCGAAGCGGGACTGATCGACCAGCTTCACGTTTTCGTGTCGCCCGTCATCCTCGGCGCCGGTCGCATCGGCTTGTCCCGCAAGGCGTGCGACACTCTGGCCCAAGCGCTGCGCCCCAAGGCGCAGGTGCATGTTTTTGCCGACGGAGACGTCCTGTTCCGGTGCGATCTGCGGGAAAGCGCCCGCGGTGCCGGTTCGCGCGACGCGCCGTCGCCCGTGGAGGCCAGCCCCGCCGATGACCAGCCCCTCGAATCCTGCGCCCTACGCGCCGCCGGCTAGGCGGATCCACTGGATCATGGCGGTCCTGGTGATCCTGGTGATCCCGCTGGGGTTCGCCATGATGAACATGGATTCCGGCCCCACCCAGGATCGCCTGTTCGACCTCCACAGGTCCATCGGCTTCACCATTTTGTGCCTCGCCGTGCTGCGGGTCGTGGTGCGCATCCTCAATCCGCCTCCCGCACCGCCGGAAGGCATGCCGAAGTCTCTGTGGATCGTCGCGAACACGGTCCACTACGCGCTCTATGTCCTGATCTTCGTGATGCCCGTTCTGGGCTGGCTTGCGTCCAACGCCTTCGGCAGCGCGGTCAGCATCTTCGGGCTCTTCACGCTGCCCAACATCGTCGCAAAGAATGATGCCCTGGCCGATCTCTTCGGTGACTGGCACGCGCGCCTCGGCTTCCTCATGACGGGGCTCGTCGTCCTGCACGCGGGCGCCGGGCTGTGGCATGGCGTGGTCCGCCGCGACGGCGTGCTCTCACGCATGTGGCCGGGTCTGTCGCGTTGATCCTACGGCTTGCGGGCGCGGCCGGCGGCGACGTCCAGGAAACCGCTTGGTTTCGGGTCCCCGTTGCCGTTGACATGCCGGCGAAGCACTCCTACCACTTAACTAGCCGGCCGGTTTGCAATGCATGAGACGGTCCCTCGCGGGACCGTTCATAGGGGATCAAATCGCATGGCCCTACGCGTGTCCGGAAAGAATATCGATGTAGGCGAAGCTCTTCGCCAGCGTCTGACCGAGCGGGTCTCGGAAGTCCTCGGCAAATATTTCGACGGTGGATGGTCAGGACACGTCACCGTCACGAGGGACGGCTCCGGCTACCGATCCGAATGTATGCTCCATCTCGATTCCGGCGTGAACCTCCAGGCGCATGGCAATGCGCAGGACCCGAACGCCTGCGCCGATGTTGCGGTGGAGAAGATCGAGAAGCGCCTGCGCCGCTACAAGCAGCGCCTCAAGGATCGTCACGGGCATGGCAACGGCAATGGTGCCGAACATGCCGCCCAGAGCTACATCCTCAGCGCCGCGCCGGAGACGGAGACCGAGGAGGAACTCGCCGGCTGGAGTCCGACCGTGGTGGCCGAGCAGGTCACGCGCCTGCGCACCCTCTCGGTTGCCGACGCGGTTGTGGAGCTCGACATCACCGGCGCGCCGGTCGTGGTCTTCCGTCATGCCGGCCATGGCCGGGTGAGCGTCGTCTATCGTCGACCTGATGGTCACGTGGGGTGGATCGATCCGGGTTCCGAGGAACTGCACTAGAAGTCGCGACGGGGAGCCTGTTCGCAGGCTCCCCGCGTTGCGTATCGAAGACTGAGGGCCGCCCCGGGATCAGCGGCCGTCTCGGATGAAGGCAATGCCGGGGGGCATGTCCTGAACGCTTTGCCGGTGCGCCCAAGGGGGCGGCCTGGAGCGCGTCGGATTTGCATCGACCCGTACCAACGAACCTCTGCGCTCCCGCTCCCGGCTTGAGCCCGAAGCGGGTTAACGCTAGATGGAGGCCGCAGTGACGACCTCCGGGAGGGGTAGCCCTCCGCGTTTTGAATGGGGACGGGGCAATGCAACGGCGCTTTGGGGGCGCCGCCGGCCTTGACCGTTCCTCGCGTCCGCCGCTTTACCGAGCCTCGGCCGCTCGCCCCAGGGACCTGATCGATGCCGCTCGCCGACCTCCTTGCCCCGGACGCAGTGTTTCCGATGCTACGGGCGAGCAGCAAGAAACAGGCCCTGCAGGAGCTTTCCCATCACGCGGGCCAGCTGATGGGCCGTGACCAGCGGGACATCTTCGATACCCTGCTGCAGCGCGAACGCCTCGGCTCGACGGGCGTCGGCAATGGTATCGCCATCCCACATGGCAAGCTGCCCGGCCTCACCAAGCTATTCGGCCTGTTTGCCCGGCTGGAGAAGCCCATCGATTTCGAATCGCTGGATGGTGCGCCGGTCGACCTCGTGTTCCTGCTCCTGGCTCCTGAAGCGGCCGGTGCAGATCATCTCAAGGCGCTTGCGCGGGTCGCCCGCATGCTGCGCGATCCCGATGTTGTGGAAAAGCTCCGGGCGACGCGGGACGCCGGCGCGATGCACGCGCTGCTCACAGCCGCCTCGGCCTCCAACGCCGCCTGACCAAGCGGGGTCGCAAACAAAAACCGGGCCCTTGCAGGCCCGGCTGGAAAACTTTGCGAGTATGCGCCGCTTCACCCCGACGCTGCGCGTCAGTGAACGCTGACGGTCACCAATTCGTGCTGCATGGCATTTGCCAGCGCGGCCTCGCGGCTGTCGGTGAGCATGATTGGGGTGCCATCTGCTGCGTGCAGCGTGAACAAGGTCATGCCGGCAGCGATCTGCGGCGCCTGCGGGAACAGGGACGGCACATCTTCCGACTTGATGCTGCGCACGTAGGCGATCTCACCGCCGCCGAGGACAGCCAAAGCCTCAGGCGTGATATTCTCCAGGGCCTCGTTTTCGATATCGTGGGTCATCGATCTACTCCTTTACTCCTGGCAAATCCGGCATCCCTCCCCTTCAGGAGCGGGAGACGATGTCGATTCGCTTGGCGTGGCGGGCCGGCTCGGGGCGAACCAGATCCACGGACAGGAGGCCGTGCTTCAATTCGGCACCCAGCACGTTCATGCCCTCTGCGAGCACGAAGGTGCGCTGGAATTGCCGGGCGGCGATGCCCCGGTGCAAGAAAATCCGGCCCTGCACATCCTCGACCTGACGGCCGCGAATGGTCAGCTCCTTCTCCTCCAGCACAACCTCAAGCTGCTCCGCCGTGAACCCCGCTACCGCCAGAGTAATCCTGAGGCGCAGCGGCTCACTGGCGGCTTCGATCCTCTCCACATTGTAGGGAGGATACCCGTCCGCGCTCTTGGCCACCCGGTCGAGCGCCCGCTCGACCTCGTCGAACCCCAGGAGAAAGGGGGACGACAGGGAAGACATCCGCGACATCGGCCAAAGCCCTCGTCAAGCGACTTTGCATTGCCGGGCATGCACCTATCCGGCCATGCCCGCCGGGACCCTTGCGGCATCCCGACCAGCCGCATATGGGGACCGCCGACTGCCCCCGCAAGGCTCGATGCCGATTCCGACTCAGGCGGCGCGGCGCGGGCCCACGGTTTGCCGTGGCGCGAAGCTGTCGGCGTCGGCCGCATGCCACTCGGCGGCATAGGGCGTCTCGTCCGGCGCATCCAGAAGGGCGCCGGATTCGAGGAAGGTGTAGATTCGGTCGAGCGCCTTCACCTCGATGGGGCTGACCCGGTGCCAGACATGATGGGGCAACAGCTCGCGCGGATGCTCCAACCCTGCGGCGGCAACCAGTTCCGCCAGCGCATGGACGCTGTGGCGGTGGAAGCTCGCCACCCGCTCCGCCTTCTCGTCCACCACAAGTCCCCGCTGCAGGTGGGGGTCGTTGGTTGTGACGCCCGTCGGGCAGGTGCCGGTGTGGCAGCGCATGGACATGACGCAGCCGAGCGAGAACATGAAGGCCCGAGCCGCGTTGCACCAATCCGCGCCGATCGCCATGTTCGCCGCCATCGAGAAGCCGGACGTCACCTTGCCCGACGCGGCCAGGCGCACCTCCTGCCGAAGCCCGGTGCCGACCAGCGCATTCCGCATGAGGATCAGGCCTTCGCGGAGCGGCATCCCCAGATGGTCGGCCAGTTCGTGAGGTGCCGCACCCGTACCGCCTTCGGCGCCGTCGACCACGACGAAATCCGGCTGGATGCCGGTCTTCACCATGGCCTTGGCGAGGGCGAACACCTCGCTCGGGTGGCCGACGCACAACTTGATGCCCACCGGCTTGCCGCCGGATAGCTCCCGCAGTTGCGCGACGAATTCCATCATCTGCGCCGGCGTCGAAAAGGCGGAGTGACGCGATGGCGAGATGCAGTCCTCGCCCAGCGGAATCCCGCGGATTTCGGCGATCTCCGGCGTCACCTTGGCGGCCGGCAGCACGCCGCCATGGCCGGGCTTGGCGCCCTGCGAGAGCTTGATTTCCACCATCTTGACCTGATCGTCCGTGGCGCGCTCGGCGAAACGCTCAGGCGAGAAGGTGCCGTCGCGGTTGCGGGCGCCGAAATAGCCGGAGCCCAGCTCCCACACGATGTCGCCGCCGTGGATGCGGTGATAGGGCGAGAGTCCGCCCTCGCCGGTGTCGTGATAGCAGCCGGCGGTCTTCGCACCGAGATTCAGGGCCTCGATGGCGTTGCGTCCCAGCGAGCCGAAGCTCATGGCGGAGACGTTGAGAACCGAGGCAGAGTAAGGCTTTGCGCAGGCGCTCCCGCCCACCGTCACCCGGAACGGCTCGTGCGCCACCGGCGCGGGCGCGAGGGAGTGGGTCATCCACTCGTATTCAGCCGCGTAGGTGTCGAGCTCGGTGCCGAAGGGCTGACGGTCCTCCTCGTTCTTGGCGCGGGCGTAGATGATGGACCGATCCTCGCGGTTGTAGGGCCGCTCGGACTGGTCGTCCTCCATCAGATACTGCCGCAGATAGGGCCGCAGGGCCTCGAAGATCCAGCGCACCGAGCCGATCACCGGATAGTTGCGCAGCAGCGAGTGCTCGGATTGGGTGACGTCGAAAATCCCAACCAGAACAAGGGGAAAGAGCACGCAGAAGACGATGAGCCAAGCCTGATGCGAAGCGAAAGAGAGGAGGAGGCTGATGAGCGCGATCACCGTCACGGCGATGAACACGCTCCACCGCTTCAGCAACGCACGGGTGCTCGAGGACATGAACAATCCATCCGCGCCACCCTCCGGCTGCGGGGATGATTTGTATTCGGGCTTGGTGGCGACGGGCATGGGCGGTCTCCTTCGCCGCCAAGCTAGTCGATTTGGTGCCGGAGGGGAGCACCGGTGCGAATTAAAAGGCGCATCAAATCAAAGGCATGAGTGTGCAGTGCGGCATTAGCCGGCCGGCTCTCCGCCGCACCGCACCCATCTCAGGCCGGGGCGCCGGCGCGGCTGGCGAAGGTCTCGGTGAGGGCGCGCAGGCGCACGATCTGGTCCGGCAGCTCGCGCCAGTAGCGGCGGTTCAGCTCCAGGTTCACGATGGTGCCGGCCGGGAAGGCGCAGCGGCGGGCGACGAGGTTCCAGTCGATGCCGCCCCAGCCGAGGGGCAGATGCAGGTCGCCCTCGCCGAGGCCGGCCCGCTCGGCTTCGTCGATGGCCCAGCTTTCCTGAGGCCTGCCAAAGCTTTCGTGGACATGGACATGGCGGGCGTAGGGGGCCAAAGCTGCGATCTCGGCGGCGAAATCCACCCGGGCGTCGGTGGACCGCAGGAGGGCGTGGCTGACGTCCAGCGTGGCGCGGACGTGGGGGTGATCGATGGCGTCCAACTCCCCGGCGAGGCGCGAGGGCAGCGCCGTCTCGCGCATGGCTTCGTAGCGGAAGATGTTTTCCACGCAAAGGGTTACACCCGCCGCGCCGGCCTTGTCGCCGGCCCGCAGCAGGGCGTTGCGCTGGCGCTCATAGGCCACCGCCACATCATCCTCTCCCCGCACGCAACCGGTGTGGAGGACGAGGTGGGGGGCACCTAGTGAGCCGGCTATGGAGATCATGGCGTCCAAGAGGGCCTCGTGGCGGGGGAGGCGCTCCTTGGGGGACATGAGGTTGATGGCCAGCGGCCCGTGGACCGTGTAGCCGAAGGGGCGGTCGCGGGTGGCGGCGACCAGCCGGTCGAGGCGGTCCCCCCGCACCCGTCCGTCCACCACCAGCGTCCAGGCGAAGGCGGGAAGCTCAACGAAATCAACGCCCAAGCCCTCGGCCTCGTCGAGGGCGGCGGGGAGGTCGTCGAACTCCGGCGACGTGGTGCGGATGGAATAGCCGATGCCGCGGATGGCGGGGAAAGGCGTGCGCGCGTCCATGAATTTATCCCCCTCGCGATTTTTCGAGGGACACTAGCGCAGCCACATGAGGGGGCTGTGACGGCCAGCTGACACCCGGCGTGTCAGCGGCGATATCGGTGCCGTTCGGGAGGGGTTCAGGCGGGGTATCGGTGCCGTTCGGCGCTGTCAGTCCCGAACACCCCCTCCGTTACCATCAAGTTCCCCCTCCACGCTGGCGACGGCCCGCCCATCCTCCGAACCGAAGACGGTGGCGAGGAAGGCATCGAGCCAGCTCACCACCGCGCCGTCGTGCAGCGCCCATCCGGCGAGGTGGGCGTCCCCCGGCTGGGCGCCCTTCCGGGTGAAGCGGTGGGCGCCGCGCTCGATCCAGGTGACCATCATTTCCCGCGTCACCTCGGGATGGAATTGCACCCCGAAGGACGCCCCCGCCCGGAAGGCCTGGTTGGGGAAGACGGTGCCGGTGGCGAGCAGGTCCGCGCCGGGGGGCACGTCGAAGCCCTCGGTGTGCCAGTGGTAGACATGGCCCGGCCACGGCATCAAGGCGGCGCCGGCCGCGGTGGCCTGGAGCGGGTAATAGCCCATCTCGCAGATGCCCTCGGCATGGGGTGCCACCTGCCCGCCCAGCGCCCGGGCGAGGATCTGCGCGCCGAGGCAGATGCCGAGGCTGGGGAGGTTGGCGGCCAGCGCCCGCTCCGTCAGCCGGGTCTCGGCGCGGATGAAGTCGCTGTCGTCATTGGCGCTCATGGGGCCGCCGAAGACGAGGAGGCCCGCATGGTCCGCGAACGTCTCGGGCAGGGGATCGCCCAGCGCCGGGCGGCGGATGTCGAGCGTGAAGCCGCGCGCCTTCAGGCGCTCGCCCACACGGCCCGGGGTGGAGCGCTCCTGATGGAGCACCACCAGCAGGGTTCCCGCACCCAGTTCCGGAGGTTGGCCCACGGCGGCGCCCTCAGGCCGGCGTCTCGCCGCCTTCGCTCTCCTCGCGCACCTCGCGGCGGATGCGGATGCGGTCGCGGGAGCCGACGTTCAGAAGCTCGGCGGCGCGCCAGACGAGGTTGTCCTCGAATTCGGACAGGCCGCCGTCCGCATAGGCCACCTCGAACATCATCTCGACCACCCGCAGCCGCCCCTCGTCGTCCAGCGCCCGGTTGAGCACGCTGGTGAAGGCGTAGAGGTCCACCGCCTCGGCGTCCTTGGCGATGGCCAGCTCCACCAGCTGCTCGGTCTCGCTCTCGTCGAGGGCGAAGCGGCCGGCGAGGATGGTCTTGAGCACGGCCTGCTCTTCCGGGGTCACCGCCCCGTCGATGGACATGACATGGACCAGCAGTGCCGCAGCGGCGAGGCGATAGTCGCTCTCGTCGAAGGCGGCGGCCTCGCGATGGCCTCCGGTGATGTCGGAGATGAAGTCGGAGAGGGTGCGGAACATGCCTCTGGGTCCTAGGGCTCGGGGCGGGGCTCGGGGCTCGGGCTCCTTTCGCCTGTGCCATGCCGATTGCGGCGGTGCAAGGGAGGAGACTGGGCCGACTGGCAGAACGCCCCTCACGACCCCGGAAACAGCTCCACGTGGGTCTCCGCCGTGCGGGCGAAATAGACGGCGCGGCGGCCGGGAAAGGAGACGATGTAGCCGGCGCAGCCGGCCGCCGCGGCCTTCTCGCAGAAGCCGCGATAGGTATAGCCGGGGGCCTGCTGCTGGGCCTCGCGGATCGCTGCCGTGAGACGGCCGGCATCGAGGGCGGGGGCGATGGCCGTCCCGGCCTTGTGGGTGGGCAGTTCCAGGGTGTCGCCGCTCGGCAGGTAATAGGTGGCCGTGGCGCGCCGGAGGTCCACCGCGTAGCTCTCGAACCCGGCGGCGATGAGCGTCCCGACGATCTTGGGGAAGTTCGCGGTGTCGCTCTCGGCGGCGGCGAGGCAGGCCCGGGCCACTTCGGTCTGGTCTTCGGTCATCGGAGGTTTCCTCAGCAGGTCATTCCAGGGGAACCGCGGTCATCCGGCCGTGCTCGGCCACCTGGCGCAGCAGGCGGTCCAGCGTCGCCCGCTCGGCCGCCGTCAGGCAGTCGAAGAAGGCGGCATCGTTGGCGTCGGCGAGGGCGGCCAGTTCCGGCACGAGATCGCGGCCGGCCGCGGTGAGGGCCAGCGTCTGGGCGCGGCCATCGCTGGCGCTGGCGGTGCGCACCAGCAGGGCCTTGGCGATCAGCCGGTCGGCGAGGCGGGTGATGGCCCCGCGGGTCATGCCCATCTCCTCGGCGATCCGGCTGGGGGGGAGCGGTTCGCGGCCATGGAGGGTCCGCATCAGGCTCCACTCGGCCACCGTCACGCCCCGCCCGGCGAGACGCGCCGCGAAGGCGTGGGAGACGTGGTTGGACACGCGCCGCAGCCAGAAACCGAGGTGCCGGGTGAGATCGGGAACTGCAGCGGGGGAAGCCATGGGCGCCTCATTGATTGACTAGGAAACTAACTGAAGTTCTGTTTCCTAGTCAACTATCCCTGACCGGCGACACGCAGAAGCATCGCACCCAAGGGAACCGGCCCGGGCGGATCGAGTTGATAGGCCAGCAGAGACAAGACTTAAGCTTCTGAACTTCAACTTGTCTGTGCGCGCTGGCCAGTCTAGCCGGCGCACCTTTTTCAAGTAGAGGACGGCATGGCCTTGGGCGATTGCGCTCATGGCAAGTGCTTCTCTGCACCTTGAACCGGGCCATAGGGCTAGAACACGTTCCTACGAGGAGGATCACATGAAGATGATGCCGATCTACGCTGCGACCGCGGCTGTTCTTCTTTCCACCACCGCCATGGCGCAGACGGCGGCCCCCACCACGACCGCCCCGCAGGCGACCCCGGCCCCCACCGGCACCATGGGCGCCACCAGCGGCGCGGCTGCGGCCACCGGCGCGGCGCCCACCTTCGTCACCCGCCAGATGGCCGACCAGCACATGGCGTCCAACCTCATCGGCAGCGCCGTGCGCGGCCCGGCCGACGAGAATCTCGGCGACATCAACGACCTGCTCATTGACCGCTCGGGCAATGTGGCGGCGGTGGTGATCGGCGTGGGCGGCTTCCTCGGCATCGGCGAGAAGGATGTGGCCGTGCCGTTCCAGTCGGTCGAGGTGACCCGCGCCGACGGCAAGGACCGCCTGGTGCTGCGCAAGACCAAGGACGAGCTGAAGAACGCCCCGACCTTCACCGAGGCGGACAAGGCCCCGACCACCACCGGCACGGTGAACAACAACAACCGCCCGGCGACCACCCCGCCGGCCACGGCTCCGGCTGCCCGCTGATCCCACGCGGCGGCGGGGAGGCCCAGCCCATAGGGCCTCCCCGGTAGCCCTTGGAAATTCAGCGTTCGCCGGCCCTGGCCCCGTGGCCCGGGCCGGCTTCGTCGCGTCCGGCGACGGGGCCGGAGCGAAATGAACAGGGCCAGCGGCGGTTGATCCCGCGGCAGTTGCGGGGGCAATGTGGCGGCCCGATCGCCACAGGGAGCAGGGATGAACCTGTCCAGTCGAGGCCCCGCCGGCCTCTTCCTGAGAATCATCGCGGAGCCGCGGCCCCTCTGGTGGCGCCTCGCCTTCGCCGGCACCGTCGTCGGGACGGCGCTGGCGCTCAGGCTGGGGCTTATCGCCTGGGTGTTTGAATTCCCGCCCTATCTGCTGCAATTGCCCGCGATCATCGTGGTGGCGCTGGTCTGCGGCGTGGAGCTGGGGCTGGCGGCCATCGCGGTGCTGGTGGCGGTCAACGCCGCGCTGGTGCCGGAAGGGCCCACCGGCGGGGTGGCCGTGCCCGCCCTCGCCTCGCTTCTCTCCTTCGCCATCAACGCCCTCGCCGTCTGGGGCATTGCGGGGCTGATCCGCACCATCCTGCGCCGGCTCGATTCCGCCCATGCCGCCCTGCTTTCGGCGGCGACCGAGCAGACCGCCGTGGTGGCGACGCTGGAGGCCCTGCTGGCGCACGCCCCCGTGGGCTTCGCCTTCTTCGACGCGCAGCAGCGCTTCATCCGGGTCAACGAGATGCTGGCGCGGATCGACGGCATCCCTGCCCGCGAGCACGCCGGCCGCTCCCTCACCGACATGCTGCCCCAGCTCGCACCCGCCGTGACGCCCGCGCTGGAGCGCGTACTCGCCACCGGCGAGGTCATCGCCGACGTGGAGCTGGAAGGCGCGACGCCCGCCGCCCCGGGCATCTGGCGGCATTTCCTCGTCAGCTATTTTCCGGTGCGCACGGGCCAGGTCATCAATCTCGTGGGCATGATCGTGGTGGAGATCACCGAGCGCAAACGCGCCGAGAAGGCCATCGCCGCCAGCGAGCAGCGCTATCGCCTGCTGGCCGAGGCGCTGCCGAAGATGGTGTGGACCTCCTCCCCGACCGGCACCGGCGACTATTACAACCGCCGCTGGACCGACTACACCGGCGTCGAGCCCCCGCCCGGCGAGGTGGTGGAATGGCACGCCTTCCTTCATCCGGAGGAGAAGGGCGGGGTGATGGAGGCGTGGAAGGGGAGTCTGGCCAGCGGCAATCCCTTCTCGCGCGAATGCCGGTTCCGCGCCAAGGACGGCAGCTATCGCTGGTTCCTCTGCCGCGCCGTGCCGGTGCGCGACGAGGACGGCCGCGTCGATCGCTGGTACGGCAGCTGCACCGACATCTCGGAGATCGTCGCCGCCCGCGAGGCGCTGTCGCGCACCAACGAGGACCTCGAACGCCTCGCCGCCGCCCGCACCGTTCAGCTCGCCGAGGCCAACACTCTGCTCAAGCAGGAGATGGAGGAGCGCCTGCGGGCCGAATCCCAGCTGCGGCAGGCGCAGAAGATGGAGGCGGTGGGACAGCTCACCGGCGGCATCGCGCACGATTTCAACAATCTGCTCACCATCATCATCGGCAACATCGAGGCCGCCGAGCGCCGGGTGCCCGCCGACCCCAAGGACACCCGCACCCAGGAGATCAAGACCGAGGAGATCCGCCGCTTTCTCGACTATGGCCGGCAAGGCGCGCTCCGCGCCGCCATCCTCACCCAGCGCCTGCTCGCCTTCTCCCGCCGCCAGCCGCTCGATCCCCGCCCCACCGACGCCAACCGCCTCGTCACCGGCATGTCCCACATGCTGCGCAGCGCGCTGGGCGAGCGGGTGATGGTGGAAACCGTGCTGGCCGGCGGCCTGTGGCGCACGGAGATCGACCACAACCAGCTGGAGAACGCCATCCTCAACCTCGCGGTGAACGCCCGCGACGCCATGGTCGAGGGCGGCAAGCTCACCATCGAGACCGCCAACGCCTATCTGGACGAAGCCTATTGCGCCGAGCACGAGGATCTGGAGCCCGGGCAGTATGTGGCCATCTTCGTCAGCGACACCGGCATGGGCATGTCGGACGACGTGCGGGCGCGCGCCTTCGAGCCGTTCTTCACCACCAAGGGGCCGAAGGACGGCACCGGGCTCGGCCTCAGCCAGGTCTACGGCTTCGTGAAGCAGTCCGGCGGCCACGTGATGATCTATTCCGAGCGGGGCGAAGGCACGACGGTGAAGCTCTACCTGCCACGGCTGGAGGAGACGGCCGGCCTGCCCGAGCCCGCCCCCGCGCGCGCCGAGGGCGAGCCCCGCGCCGCGCCGGCCATGGTGCTGATGGTGGAGGACGACGACCAGCTCCGGGCCATGGGTGCGGCCACCCTGCGGGAGGCCGGCCATACGGTGATCGAGGCCGCCGATGCCTCCGCCGCCCTCGACGCCCTGTCACGCGGCAGCCGCCCCGACCTGCTGTTCACCGACGTGCGCCTCGGCGATGGGATGGACGGACGGGGCCTCGCCGACGAGGTAAAACGGCGGGCGCCGCGGACGCGGGTGCTGTTCACCACCGCCTATGCCCGCAACGCGGTGGTCCATCAGGGGCGGCTCGATCCGGGCATGAAGCTCCTGACCAAGCCCTACAGCCAGTCGGAGCTGGTGGCGAAAGTGAATGGAATGCTGGACGAACCCGCCCTCAGGGGGGCCGTCCTCCTGGTGGAGGACGAACCCTTCGTCGCCATGGTGGCGAGCCAGATCCTGGAGGACCAGGGCTTCAAGGTCACCATCGCTTCCCACGGCGAGGCGGCGCTGTCGCATGCCCGCACCGCCAAGGAGGACATCGGCCGCGACGCGCTGGTGCTGGCCATCGTGGACATCGGCCTGCCGGACATGCGCGGCGACGAGGTGGTGCGCCGGCTCGGCGAGATCGCGCCGGAACTGCCGGTCATCATCGCCACCGGCTATGCCACGCAGGATCTGTCCCAGGTGTTCGGCGGCCGCCCGGACGTGGGGGTCATCTCCAAGCCCTATGACGGGGCGACGCTGGTGGCGGCGCTGGAGCGCCTCGGCTTCCGGCCGAAGGACTAGGACCGCTCCCCCGAACGAAAACGGCCGGCGGGAAGATCCCGCCGGCCGTTTTTTTAAGACGGCATCCGAGGCGCCGCGTGATGGGCGCCGCTCAGCGGCGCAGCAGGATCTGGCCGAGGATGACGCCCACGCCCGCGGCGATGGCGCAGGCCTTGATGGGCTGCTCGCGAATGCTCTCGCGCAGGCTGACGACCTGATCCTCGGCCCAGTCGCCCATCTCGCCGGCGGCGCTCTCGGCTTCGCCCTTGGCGCCCCTCACGGAGTGCTTGGCGGTCTTGCCGAGGGTGTCCAGCAGCTTGGTGAAATCGGCCCTGAGCTGGTCGAGGTCGGACTTCACGTCCTTGAGGTTGGCCTCGGCGGCGGAGCCCGAGGCGGAGGCGGCGGGGGCGGTCACGATCTGCGGCTTGTCGACCATGGTTGTCTCCGGCAGGGTTTGTCACGCGCGGTGGGAGCAGCCGCCGATCGGGGCTCGCTCCGGGTCCGCTCGGGAGTGTAACGACCGACACGGCAATTGCGTGCCCGGGAAAGTTCGTAGTCCGCGCGATTTCCGCGAAGAGGTGTCCAGGCGCTGCGCGCGGCTTGCTTCAAGCGCTGCGCGCGGCTGCTTCAGGCGCTGCGCGCGGCTTCGGGCTCGGCGCGGGCCTCGTGGAAGAACAGGGCCTGCGCCACCGTCGCCTTCACCGTCTCGGTGAGGAACGGCTTGGTGATGAGATAGGTGGGCTCCGGCCGCTCGCCGGTCAGCAGGCGGTCGGGGAAGGCGGTGATGAAGATGACCGGCACGTTGAAGCTGCCGAGGATCTCCGTCACCGCCTCGATGCCCGACGAGCCGTCGGCAAGCTGGATGTCGGCCAGTACCAGGCCGAAATTGCCGCCCTGCGCCAGCTCCACCGCCTTGGAATGGGTGGGGGCGACGCCGATCACCTCATGCCCCAGCTCGGTGACGAGGGTCTTCAGGTCGAGGGCGATCACCCATTCGTCCTCGATGATGAGGACACGGGTGGCGAGCTGGCGGTCGATCTCGCGCTGGGCCGCCACCACCTGGGCCTCCACGTCGGAGAGGGTGGTCCCGAGAATGGTCGATGCCTCGGCGAAGGAGAAGCCCTCCATGGCGGTGAGCAGCAGCGCCACCCGCGAGCCGGGGTCCATGGCCTGGAGCCGGGCATCGGCGCGCGAGGGCACCTGACCACCGGAGGACTGGCGGTTCCAGGTCTCGTGGAACGCCTTGTAGAGCGCGACGCGCGGCGAGACCGCCGGATCAACCGCGACCTTGCCGTCGAGAATCGCCTGGAGCGTGTTCTGAACCAGGAGGTCGCCGGCCGCCTGCGATCCCATCAGGGCGCGCGTGTAGCGGCGCAGGAACGGGAGCTGCTTGATGAGCGGATTGGAAGCCATGCGAGAATTCCCTGCCAATCTGGAACGGGCCGAAGGTCTTATGGCCTGTTTTGAGCCACGTGTGTGTCGGGCCGAGTTTAAGCCAACGCCCGGTAACGCTTGCGTGCGCGACAAGTTCCCCTTGCGTGGAACCGAGGCGGCGCAAAACGCATTATAGTCGGACCCGAGCCGAACGGGAGCGGCACGGTGGACGCGCGTCCGAGGGCACCCCGCTCCGGACAGGAGCGGAAAGGAACTTGGCCGAATCCCTGCGGGCCACGCTTTTTTCAGGCGAGCCCCATGGGAACGTTCCTCGCCTGGAGCGTTCATCCAGGGTCGTGGGACGGGCGTAACCCGCAGGATGGCGCTTCGGCGCGGTGCTTGCGGTCGCGATCCCGGCAGCGGACCGGCGACGGGTGCCCACAGGCGCTCCTTGGAGTTGTGTAGCGGAGCGACGATGGATCTGGAACGGGCACAGGCCGCCAAATCCCGCGAAGAGGGATCGCGCCCAAGCGACTCGCGCGGGGAGCAGTCCCGTTATGACGCCGGACTCCGCCAGGGGGAGCGCGGCTCCTTGTTTGCCTCCGCAACCGCGCGGCCCCGCAGCCTGTTCGACAGCGTGCGCCGCCGGCTCATCCTCATGGTGCTTCTGGCGCTCACGCCCATCGCGACACTCAACATCATTCAGGGCGTGATGCAGCTGTCCGCCGCGGAGGAGGACGCCCGGCAGAACCTGCTCCGCCACGCGCTGGCCGCCGCCGCCTCGCAGCAGAGCGTGGTGTCCTCTGCGGAAAACGTGCTCTACGCCCTGCAGAACGTGGACGAGGTGCGCAGCTCCGGACCCACCTGCCGGGCGACGCTGCGCGGGGCAACCGTTTCCCTGCCGTTCGTTGCCAATATCGGCGTGGTCGATGAGACGGGACGGGTCACGTGCTCCGCTTTGCCGGTGACCGATACCGACATGAGCGATGACGCCTGGTGGCTGTGGGCGGTGCGGCAGCCCGGCTTCAGCCTGTCCGGGCGCGTGCGCAGCACCGCCACCAACAAGGACGTGCTGGTGGGCTTTCTCCCCCTGCGCGATGCGGCGGGCCGGCTCGAGGGCGGGATGGCGCTGGGCATCGAGACCGGCTGGCTGGACAATCTGCTCCGCCAGCAGGTGCCTCCGGCCGATGGCGTGGTGGCGGTGTTCTCGGCGTCGGGCGAAGAGCTCGTCTCAAATGCCCGCACCCTCAGCGGCGCGCTGTTCCAGGCCGCCCCCTTCGCCGCACCGGACAACGCGCTCCGGGAAAGCACCGACCCGTCGGGGCGGCGCTGGACCTACGCCACCACGCCGCTCGGACGGGAGGGCATGGTCGTCGCCTATGCCTCGCCCTCCGACCGCCTGTTCGGCTGGACGCTTGTGACGGTGGCGGCGAGCTTCGCCCTGCCGGCGCTGGTCATGGTCGCCTCGCTGATCGCCCTGTGGGTGGCGGTGGACCGCATCGTGCTGCGCTGGCTGCTCTATCTGCGGCGGGTCACGGCGGTCTACGCCCAGGGCCACTACGGCTTCCGCCCGACACGGCTCGATGCCGCGCCGAGCGAATTCCGCATGCTCGGCCAGTCGGTAGAGAACATGGCCTTTGCCGTGCGGCAGCGCGACGCGCGCCTGCGCGAAAACCTCGCCGAGAAGACCGCGCTGGTGCGCGAAATCCACCACCGCATCAAGAACAGCCTTCAGGTGGTGGTCAGCCTGCTCTCGCTCTACGGCGGAGGCATCGGCAAGGGCGAGGACCGGCGGCGCTTCGACCAGCTGCGTACCCGCGTGAACACCCTCGCCCTGGTCCACCGCATCCTCTACGAGGCGAGCGACGGCTCGCAGGTGCGGCTGCGCGAGCTGCTCGGGGAACTCGCCTCGCTGATCGAGGGCTCCTCGGACAAGAATCTGCGCCTGATGGTGGAGGCGGAGGAGGCGCGCCTGCCCACCGACATGGCCGTGCCCCTCGCCCTCATGGTGGTGGAGCTGGTGCTCGGGCTGAACCTCAGGCCCGGCAGCACCTCCCTCGGCCTGCTCATCAGCGGGACGGTGGATGCCGACCGCCTGCGTCTCGTCCTCACCGGCGCGGCCGACGCGCCGGAGGAGCCCTCCGGCCTCGCCGGCGGCTTCGCCGCCCAGCTCGGCGGCACGCTGAGCCGCGACCGGTCCGGGGAGGCGCTGGTGATCGTCGGGGATTTCCCTTGTCCCTCAATCGCTTCCCCCGATACCACAGACGCCGGCGGCCCGACCGGCACCTGAAGCGCGACGAAAGCGCGATTTCCTCGGAACCACAGCCCTCCCCGCTTCGTTACTGCTTGGACCGTCCTGGCCACCCCACCGGCCGGAGGGCGGCTTATTGGCTTCAGTGCGGGCCGTTTCCGCTCCGGCACACAGCGCCGGACAGACCGGCCGGGTGCCGCGATGAGCGGCCGATCGCAGTCGGAGGAACAGGGCAGATGGACAAGGCGCGAACCAAGGGCACCTCCCAGCGCGGCTTTGCGGCGATGGACGCGGAAAAGCAGCGGGCCATCGCGCGCAAGGGAGGCGAGAGCGTCCCGGCCGAAAAGCGCAGCTTCTTCCAGAACCGCACGCTGGCCGCCGAGGCGGGCCGCAAGGGCGGGCAGAGCGTCGCCGACGACCAGCGCAGCTTTTCCCGCGACCGTACCCTCGCCTCGCAGGCGGGACAGAAGGGCGGTCAGAAGAGCGGCCAGACCACCGGCACGGGAACCGGCAACGGCGGCGCCTGATCGCGCCGTCCCTCGGGGCGTACCGGATTCCGCCGTCCGCAGCGCTGTTGCGGACGGGAACCGGAAGCGCAGCCGCAGCGTTAGGCTCAGGTCACGCTGAAAGTCGCCCCACCCGGATCGCCCGGGACTGGCTTTCGCGGATGCCCGCCACCGCCTCCGCCCGCAAGGGTGAGCCGGACGCGGACATCGCCGCCACATAAAGTCACGATTGCCGGAAAGAATAGGCCGCCTGATGGACCTGCCCGCGCCGAGCGAAAGGACCCGCCAAGAGATGGACGCTGCCGCCCTGCGCACGCAGGTGCTGGAGTTCCTGCCAGCGGTGCGCGCCTTCGCGCGGTCGCTGACGCGCAACCGCACGGAAGCCGACGATCTCGTCCAGGAGACGCTGCTGAAAGCGCTCTCCAACATCGACAAGTTCGATCCCGGCACCAATCTGCGGGCGTGGCTGTTCACCATCCTGCGCAACACTTATTACACCGAGATCCGCAAGCGCCGACGCGAGAACGACGGCATGGCCGCGCTCGCCCAGCAGGACACCAACATCGGCCCGAGCCAGGAATGGTCGGCCACACTCACCTCCCTCAAGGACGCCCTCGCCCGGCTGCCCGACGACCAGCGCGAGGCGCTGGTGCTGGTGGGCGCGGCAGGCCTCTCCTACGAAGAGGCGGCCGAGGTGTGCGGCTGCGCGCTCGGCACCATCAAGAGCCGCGTCAACCGCGCCCGCGCCAAGCTGCTGGTGCTGATGGGCGCGGAAGCCACCGCCGACGTGGTGGAAGGCGACGCGGTCGCCCTCTCCGCCGCCCGCAGCTAGAGCCGCAGCGGCCGCCCGGCGCGGGCGGTTCGACGGAAATCCGTGGCAATCCCGCAAGATCGGTCGAGCGCGTCACCCCTGCGCGCGCTTATCTGGTGCCGCCACGGAGACAGGACGATGAAGGCGGCGGCGCTTCGAGACCACCACGCCCGGTTGCTGCGGGTGCTCGATCACATCGACCGGCATCTGGACGACCATCTGGACCTCGACGCGCTGAGCGCCGTCGCGGCCTATTCCAAATATCACTTCCACCGGCAGTTCACGGCGACCTTCGGGCTGTCCGTCCATCGCTATATCCAGCTCGCGCGCATGAAGCGGGCCTCCTACCGGCTTGCCTACCGGGAGGCCCAAAGCGTCACCGAGATCGCGATGGATGCCGGCTACGAGGCACCCGATGCCTTCGCCCGCGCCTTCCGGCAACGGTTCGGGCAATCGCCGTCCGCGTTCCTGAAATCTCCCGACTGGGAGCCGTGGCTTGCGGCCTTCGGGCCTCTCGACGATGCGAGGAGCAAGCGCATGCAGGACACCTTTACGACTGACGACGTGACGATCCGCGACGTGGCCCCCACCCCGGTGGCGATCATGGAGCATCGCGGCGATCCGGAGCGGCTCGGCGCGACGATCCAGCGGTTCATCGCATGGCGCAAGGCTGCCGGCCTGCCGCCTCGGACCAATCCGACCTTCACGGTCTGGCGGTCCGAGCGGCGTCCAGCCGCGCCGGCGGACTACAGCGTGGACCTGTGTGTCGGGATCAGCCAGCCGATCGAGACGGACGGTCCCGGGATCAAGCTCGGCGAGATCCCGGGCGGACGCTGCGCCGTGCTGCGGGTGGTCGGCAACACCGACAATCTGGAGCCCGCCGCGCTCTATCTTTATCGCGAGTGGCTTCCGGCCAGCGGCGAGGAACCGCGCGACTTCCCGATCTATTGCCAGCGGCTGAGCTTCTTCCCGGAGGTGCCCGAGCACGAGACGGTCGCGGACCTGTTCCTGCCGCTGAAATAGCGCCTTCGGACGGCGGGCCTGCCGCCCCGGGGGCGGAATCCAAACTGAGACACCGGCGGGCCAGGGTGCTTGACAGGCGGGCCCGGCCGTCGCTTGGTTCGGCCATGACATCTTTCGTCCGGAAGGACGTCGCCCCGAACACAGCCGCCGAGGCGCGGCGCGAGGCGGACGAGCCCCATTCCCCCGTGGTGCGTTTCGGCACCGGTGCCCCGCTCAGGCTGGATGCGGGCGTCGAGCTGAACCACCTGCAGATCGGCTACCAGACCTACGGCGAGCCCAATGCCGCCGGCACCAATGCGGTGCTGGTGTGCCACGCGCTGACCGGCGACCAGCATGCCGCGAGCCTCAATCCCGTCACCGGCAAGCCGGGCTGGTGGGAGACCATGGTCGGCCCCGGCAAGCCCATCGACACCGAGCGCTTCTTCGTCATCTGCGCCAACGTGCTCGGCGGCTGCATGGGCACCACCGGCCCCGCCTCCACCGATCCTTCGACCGGGCGGCCCTACGGTCTCGAGATGCCGCTCGTCACCATTCGCGACATGGTGAACGCGCAGGCCATGCTGCTCGACCATCTCGGCATCGAGAAGCTTCTGTGCGTCGCCGGCGGCTCCATGGGCGGCATGCAGGTGCTGCAATGGGCGGCGAGCTATCCCGAGCGGCTGTTCGCGGCCATGCCGATTGCCACCGGCGCGCGCCACTCGGCGCAGAACATCGCCTTCCACGAGGTGGGCCGGCAGGCGGTGATGGCCGATCCCGACTGGCGCGGCGGGCGCTATCTGGCGGAAGGGGTGACGCCCCATCGCGGCCTCGCGGTGGCGCGCATGGCGGCGCACATCACCTACATGTCGGACCAGTCGCTGCACAACAAGTTCGGCCGCCGGCTGCAGAACCGCGAGATGCCCACCTTCGGCTTCGATGCCGATTTCCAGGTGGAAAGCTATCTGCGCCACCAGGGCGAATCGTTCGTGCAGCGGTTCGATCCCAATTCCTATCTCTACGTGACGCGGGCCATGGACTATTTCGACCTCGCGGCGGACTACGGCGGCGTGCTGGCCAATGCCTTCCGCGGCTCGAAGACGCGCTTCTGCGTCGCCTCCTTCACCTCGGACTGGCTGTTTCCCACCGAGGAATCCCGCGCCATCGTCCATGCGCTGAACGCCTCCGGCGCCAGCGTCTCCTTCACCGAGATCGAGAGCGACAAGGGCCACGACGCCTTTTTGCTGGAAGAGCCGCAATTGTTCGCCATCGCTCGCGGCTTCCTCGACAGCGCGGCGCGCGCCCTGGGCCTTCCGGCCGGGAGGGGTTCGTGAGCATCGCCTTGCGCCAGCCGGTGCTGGATGAAAGTGCCGTTCGCGATCAGGGCGGCCGCGTCGACCTCGTGGTGGTGGCCGAGATGGTCGCTCCCGGCTCGCGCGTGCTCGACGTGGGCTCCGGCGATGGGGCGCTCCTCGAACTCCTCGCCACCACCCGCAATTGCGACGCGCGCGGCATCGAACTGTCGCGCGAGGGCGTGAATGCGGGCGTGGCGCGCGGCCTCGCCATCATCCAGGGCGATGCGGACGTGGACCTCGCCCATTACCCCGACGACGCCTTCGATTACGTCATCCTCTCCCAGACGCTGCAGGCCACCCGCCGGCCGCGCTGGGTGCTGGAGCAGATGCTGCGCATCGGCCGCCGCGCGGTGGTGTCCTTCCCCAATTTCGGCCACTGGCGCTCGCGCCTCGACCTCATGGTCAACGGCCGCATGCCGGTGACGGACAACATGCCCATCGCCTGGTACGAGACCCCCAACATCCACTTCTGCACCATCCGCGACTTCGTGGCCCTGGTGGAGCTGCTGGACGCACGCATCGAAAAGGCCGTGGCGCTGGATTCCTCCGGCCACCGCGTGCGGGTGAACATGCCTTGGTGGGTGTGGAACCTACTCGGCGAGCAGGCGGTGTTTCTGCTGACGCGGAAGGTGTGAGGGGGCGTCACTGCCAGCCCGAGTGATCGGCGGCAGCCTCGATAGCGTTCAGAATATCCTGCTCTGCGGGATCGTTGGCGACCGAAGCCGACTGGCGGCGGCATTCCTCGGCGGAGCCGGGCAACTCTCCTTCCGCCCCGCGGGAGACCGCGGGGCTTGGTGGCTCGCTGGGGTCAAGGTCGCGGGCGCGCATCAATCGCTGTTCTCCGTCAGAAGAAGAATTGCGGGATTGAGGCTGTATCGCACGCGGATCATCCCGGTCCAGTCGACGAGACCATCCAGCGCGGGCGCGGCGGCGGCAATCCGATTGAGATTCTTCTCGGTCGCGTCGATCGGATAGACGCTCTCCGTCAGGAGATGCCGCGACCAGTCGCAATCCAGCCCCAGTTCACCCAGCGCCTTCACATAATTGGCCAGTCTCGACGGGAGGATATCGCTCTTGTTGAAGCGCCCGTCTTCCGCGAAGTAGTTGGTGCGCGCAATCGCATCCAAGGCCGGCTTGATACCTAGGCGCGGCTCCAGCCGCGTGGCGACCATGGACACATGCTCGCACAGAATGCCGCCGGCCTGATGCTTCAGCGCGAGCCATTCCCGTCCCGGCCGCAGGACGGGCACAAGCTCCGTGAAGGCAAGAACCGGAACCACCTGAAGGTCGTGCTCCGGATTGTCGCGGGCCGTCCCCTTCCACCAGAGCGGACCGAAGACGTCGTCGCTGTCCGAAAAGAGCTTCGTCGGCACGGAAGGCGCGCGAGACAATGCGCCACCGAAGGGCCACAGGCGCAATGGCCCCCCATCCAGGCGATGAGGCGCCAGCATCTCCTCCGTGACAATCATCCGGGATTACCCCTCACCCCGCCGGCACCCCGCCGGGCACCAGCACGGGTTCCAGCGCCGGTTCGGCGATGCGGCTGGGGCGGCGGACGGCGACGGGGCGGTAGAGCTGCTTGGTGGCTTCCACCACCAGCACGCCGGAAAAGGGCAGCGACAGGCGCGCGCCGATGCGCTCCCACGCCACCGCCGTATTCAGGAACCAGCGGCTGGGCGGGGCATAGAGCGCCTCGTCCCACCCCACGGGGGTGAACAGGGCCTCGCGCAGCAGGCTCACCACCTGTCCCCGCGAGAAGGGGCGGCCGTTGCCGAAGGGGGTGGTATCGAGCCGCGCCCACACGCCCCGCCGGTTCGGCACCACCGCCAGCAGCCGACCGCCCGGCGCCAGCACGCGCCAGACCTCGCGCAGCATCTCGGCGGCGTTGGGGGTCATCTCCAGCGCATGGACGATCACCACCCGGTCCATGCTGGAGGTGGGAAACGGCAGCAGAGTCTCGTCGGCGAGGGTGGCCAGCGTCGGCGCGGCGGAGGGCCAGCGCACCACGCCCTGCGCCGCCGGCATCACCGCGAGGCAGCGCTCGGCCTCCTCGCGGAACACGCCGAGATAGGGCGTGGGATAGCCGAGGCCCAGCACGCGCATCCCCGTCACATTGTCGAAGCGGGCGCGGATGGCGCGGCCGAGCAGGCGGCGCGTCATGATCCCGAGGGGCTGGGCGTAGAAATTGCGCAGGTCGACGACGTCGAGAAACATGCACCCTCGCTGTGGACAGCGGCCGGCCGGCCACACTTCCGCTCGCTCCCTTAATAGAGGATCATGCGCGCCGGGTCCGCAACCCGAGCCGCCGTCCATCCTCCCGGAGATCGACACCGTGCCGGCCGACATCCGCCTGATCCCCTGCCTCGGCGACAATTACGCCGTCCTCATCCACGATCCCGTCACCGAGGCCACGGCGGTGGTGGACGTGCCCGAACCGGGGCCGGTGATGACGGCGCTGGAGAAGGAAGGCTGGACCCTCACCCATATCTTCGTCACCCACCATCATGCCGACCACACCCAGGGCATCCCGGCAGTGAAGGCGCGCTATGGCGCCACCGTCGTCGGCCCCAAGTCCGAGGCGGACAAGATCCCCGGCCTCGACGTGGCGGTGGTGGACGGCGATCCCGTCGCGGTGGGCTCGCTGGTGGGGCGCGTGCTGGAGACGCCCGGCCATACCGCCGGCCCCGCGTCCTATTTCTTCGAAGGCGAGAAGCTGCTGTTCGCGGGCGACACGCTGTTCACGCTCGGCTGCGGCCGGGCGCTGGAATGCGAGCCGCCGGTGCTGTGGCATTCGCTGCAGCGGCTGCGCGCCCTGCCGGAAGACCTCGATGTCTATTCCGGCCATGAATACACCCTCGGCAACGCCCGCTTCGCCCTCTCCGTCGATCCCGACAATGCGGACCTCGCCGCCATGTACGCCAAGGCGCAGGAGCAGCGCGCCAAAGGCGAGCCCACCATGCCCTCCAAGCTCGGCGACGAGCTGAAGGCCAACCCCTTCCTGCGCGCCGACGATCCGGCCATGGCCGAGCGCCTCGGCATGGCGGGGGCGGACCCGGCCGAGGTCTTCACCGCGCTGCGCGAGCGCAAGAACAGCTTCAAGGGCTGAGGGATGGGCGACGCCACGCTTCAGGGGCTCACCGCCGAGGCGGTGATTGCCCTGCTCGCGCTTCAGCCCCATCCCGAGGGTGGGTTTTTCCGGGAAACGTTCCGCGAGACGGCACCGGATGGCGGGCGCGGGGCCTCCACCGCCATCTATTTCCTGCTGCGCGCGGGAGAGCGCTCCCACTGGCACAAGGTGGATGCGTCCGAAGTCTGGCACTGGCATGCCGGCGCGCCGCTCAGGCTCCGCATCGCCGACGCCGCGGGCAAGCGCGACCTGCTGCTGGGGCCGGATCTTGCGGCCGGAGAGCGGCCGCAGGGCGTGGTACCGCCCTTTGCGTGGCAGGCGGCGGAAAGCCTCGGCGCCTGGACGCTGGTCGGCTGCACGGTGGCGCCGGCGTTCGATTTCGCAGGATTTGAACTCGCCCCGCCCGGCTGGGAGCCGGGCCAGCCTTAACGGCCCGCCCTCACACCATCGCGCAGAGGGCTTCCATGCGGGCACACACATCGCCGAGGCTCGGCGGGTTGGCGCCGCTGCGCTGGGCCATGAGGAAATCGGCGAGATCGCCGGCTTCCTGCTGGCGCAGGAACTTCACCACGTCCTCGACGCTGGACACCCGCGTCTCGGCGTCTCCGATCACGATGCGCAGAGAGGTCGGGGTATTCAGAGGAAGGCTCTGGCCCATCATCGTCTCCGTTCGTCGGTTGCCGCCTCCCGGACGGAGGCCAGCAACATCAGCCGCATAGTAAACGCGGCCTTATGGCGACGGTTCCAGCCCATGGCGTGATCGTGCGCAAATTCCTCACGCGCCGTGGGCGATGAGGTCCGGCAGGCGGCGCGTCAGGGTGCGCAGCACGCTCTGGGAGCCCTTGGACATCACGTCGAACACACCGTCATTGGCGCTGTCCGTGCCGAAGCCGTCATGGAAGAAGCGGAAATGGGTGCCGCCCGTGGGCGTGGGCGTCAGCGTCCAGGTCACCAGCGTGTCGATATAGTGGCCGAAGCCCTTCAGTTCCTCGTGCCCGCCCTTCCAGGTGAAGGACAGCTCCTTTTCGGGAATGCAGCTCTTCACCTGGCACTGGAATTCGCCGTCCCACCGCTCGATGGGCCGGCCCCAGATGGTGAATTTGTGCCCCTCCAGCGGCTGGATGTCGTTGGGAAAGAACCACACGGCGAGCCATTCGGAATCGGTGATGGCGCGCCACACGACGTCCACCGGCTGGTCGAACTCGGCTTCGGTGAGAATGGAGCGGGTTTCGACGACATCCGACATGGAAGGATCTCCAAAAGCCATCAATGAAACGGGCGCGCGGGCCTGTGTCGGCTGAAGCAAAAAATGGACCCGGAGCGCGATCCGATCAGACCGGGCTCGGTCTGATCGGTGAATCGCCCTCCAACGTGAAGCTGGAGCAAGCACTTTCCCCTCGGGCCGCTCAGCAGGCCGAGGGGAAAGTGCTTTAGGCGGTTTGCGACAGAGGCTCCCGCCCTTCCAACGCGTCCGCGAAAGCCAGCGCGAAGGCGGCCCGGTCGGCCTCCTCCGGGAAACGGATGTCCACGCTCCACTCGGTCGTCACCGTCCCGCCCGGCCAGTCACGCGCGGCGCGATGCCAGTGAAGGGCGGGCCAGCGCGCGTTGCGTTGGGTCTCGCCGGCTTCGTCGCGCCGGGCCGGGCGGCCCAGCGCCTCATTGAGCCACGCCATCACCTCGGGTCCGAAGGCGAGAGCGAAGGCGACGCCATGGCGGATGCTGCGCGGCGGGGCGCGCAGCAGCGTCTGGCCGATCACCGCATAGGCGGGCGGGCCATCGTCCAGCGCCAGCTCGCGCATCACCAGCAGGCGAAAGCCGCCCGCGATGGGGAGCGCCGGCACGGCGGCGATGGCGGTGGGATCGTCCGCGCTCATGCCCCGCGCTCCGCCGCTGGCACCGTTCCTGCTACGCCGATGCAAAGCCGGAAACCGACGGAGGCGGCGTGACCAAGGCGGACTACATTCCCGAGCTGAGCGAGGTGCGCATGGAGCGCCGCGCGCCGGAAACGCCGTTTCAGCTCGACACGGAAGATCATCTCTACGTCCATGGCTGCCTCCGGCAGGTGGAGGCGGCGTTCGGCCTCGATGCGTTCCCCGGCGTGCCGTTCGACGCCATCCCGGGCCGGGCGCTGATCCACCGCTTCATCGTGTGGTGGCGGACCCTGGAGCCGGAGACGCCGGGGCAAGTGGAAGCCCATGCCCAGCTTCCGGGCGCCATCCGCCTGCTCGATACGGTCTCCGCCTTCCTGGAGGAGCGGGCCGGACGCGGCTGAGCGAAGGGCATCGCGCGGGGCATGGCCTACGCCTTCGCCGCCCCCGGCTCCGGCGGGGCGCGGTCGGCGGCCTTCAGGGCATCGATGGCGGCGAACAACGCGAGCCGCCCGTCCGCCTCCGCCGCCTCGGGCGTGTCGCCGACGCCGAGGCAGCCGGGCACGTCGGCAAAGCTCACGACAAACCCGCCGCCATCGTCCTCCGGGATGGGCGCGACGGCCGAGGGATAGGCGGCGATGTCGGCCACCGCGCCGGGGGCGAGCGCCTTGTAGCGCACCGGCGCGCCGCCCTCGTCCATGCGGTCCACCATGGCGACGAAGGCCCGCACATGGGCCGCGCGGATGGGGTTCTTCATGGGCACCGCCACGCAGTTCGGCACGGACGGATGGGTGAAGACCACATGGGTCCCCGTCACCTTGCGGAACTTGATGGCATATTGGGAGGCGGTGATCTCCAGATCCGCCGGCCGCCGCGCGTCGCCGGGGCTGGCCCGCAGGGCCTCGAGCCTCTTGTTGTGCATGACGATGAACCCATCAAAGAACGAAGCGTTGGGAAAAAACGCGGGAACTGGAAAGGTTTCAGTGTAGGCCTGCCGCGAAAGGCGGCAAGCCGAAATGGTGGGCAGGGAGAGGGTTGAGGAGCGGGAAAGATCATGTGGCGCGCGCTCCCCGGACAAGCGACACCGCAGATGGAGCGCTGATCCGGGGTCCAGCGCAAGACTCCCGCGCAGCGGGGCAATGCCTGAAAGCGCTCGGGCGAAAAGCGCCTTCGGCAAAACGTTGCGCTGGGCCCCGGCTCACATTCCGCTGACGCTCCATGTGTCCGGGGCGCGAGGTTGGTTCACCAGCCCCGCCTTGCCTCCCCCGCCCGCGCAGGTGTAAGCCTCGATCCTCCCGTCCTTTTTCAGTCTGCCATTGCCCGTGTCCCTCACCGTCTGCACCTGGAACATCAATTCCGTCCGCATCCGCCTCGACATCGTGCGCGCCGCCGTGGAGCGGTTGCAGCCGGATGTGCTGTGCCTGCAGGAGACCAAGTGCCAGGACGACAAGTTTCCCCTCAACGCCATCCGCGACATGGGCTTTCCCCACATCGCGCTGAACGGGCAGAAGGGCTGGCATGGGGTGGCGACGTTCTCCAAGCGCCCGTTCGCGCAGGTGGAGAAGGGCAATTTCTGCGGCAAGGGCGATGCCCGCCACATCGCGGTGACCCTCGATGGCGCCCATGCGCTCGGCCAGCCGCTCACCATCCATAATTTCTACGTGCCGGCGGGCGGCGACGTGCCGGACCCGGAGCTGAACCCCAAGTTCGCCCACAAGCTCGCCTTCCTCGACGAGATCACCACCTGGGCGCCGCTGAAGGCCCATGCCGCCGGCAGCGCGCACGCCATCGTGGTGGGCGACCTCAACATCGCCCCGCTCGAAACCGACGTGTGGAACCACAAGCAGCTGCTCACCGTGGTCAGCCACACCCCGGTCGAGGTGGAGCGGCTTGCCGCGTTTCAGGCGTCCGGCCCGTGGGTGGACGTGATGCGCCGCTTCGTGCCGCCGCAGGAGAAGCTCTTCACCTGGTGGAGCTACCGTTCGCCCGACTACACGGCGAACGACCGCGGCCGCCGCCTCGACCATGTCTGGGCGTCGCAGGGCCTTGCGCCCGCCGCCCGCGCCATGACCGTGCTGAAGGACGCACGCGGCTGGGAAAAGCCGTCGGATCACGTCCCCGTGGCGATGACCTTCGCGTAGAGGCCCCTCAGGGCTTCGCGGGCGATGGGGCGGGGGGCGTCTGGGGCGTTTCCGCCGGCCCGCCGAGGCCGGGAATGCCGAGGGCGGCGCCGATCTTACCCTTTGGCACCTTCATCACCTGGGTTCCGGGCGGCAACTGGAACTGCTTCTGGTCCTGCGGTGCGCGGGTGAGGGATGTCGCCTCGAACACCACCTGCCTGGTGCCCTTGATCTCCACCGCCGTGCGCAGGGCAATGCCATCCGGCGTGATGCAGGCGGTCGTGGGCCCGAGGGCCGATTTCATCTGCGGATCGACCTTCCACAGGTCGCACGCCTCGCCCGCCACTGTGTCCTCGCCCACTCGGAGGCCGGTGCCGGTGAGGGCGCCGAGCACGTATTCCGGCGGCAGCTCGATCTCCACCGCCATGTTGGGCAGGTTGGGCGTGCGCACGACCATGCTGCGCGCGTTCAGATCGATGACGCCCACCATGCTGCCGGGGATGTTGGGCTTCTGGATCTCCACCCGCATCTTGCCCTGGCTGTGGGCGATATCGATGGTGCCACCCCGCTTGAGGTCGGCCTTGAGGGCAAAGTCGGTCGTGGGCAGGGGCACAGGATCGGCGCGGGCGGGAGAGAGCGTCGGCAGGCTGAGGGCCAGCACCCCGACCGTAAGGGCGAATACCGGCACTGAAATACCCGCGACAGCACGGCGGCGGCCGCATCCGCCCGCTTGGCGCCGGCAATCATTACCCATCGTCAACTCCTCCGCCCCACCCGTCATAGCAGAAGGGCATGTCCGTTGGGCAAGGGCATGTCCGCCCGACACGCCTTTCCAAACGCCTCAGGGAATGCCCCAGAGGCACCTGCTGCAACGGTATGGCGCAGCAGACGCGACCCGGGCCGCCGGCGCAACCCACCCGCGTGGGCGGGTGGCGCAGGACTGGCGAAAATCGCGCTCGATCAAATATCCGGAGGGTTGGTTGTCGTAATGCCTTCTTGGAGGGGCGCGAGCATCACACCCCAACCAAAGGGCTGCCGGGCCGGGGCGATTCGCCACAGGTGGACGGGTGGACAGGCGGCCGCGAAATGCGCCGGGAAGAAGCAGCGAGGCCGTGTAGGATGACGCGAAAAGGAGGGCGCGCCAGAATGATGCCGGAAGGGCCAGCGCAGGAGGGCCGCGAGGCTGAAGGACGCGAGCCCGGCGCACGCGAGCCGGAGAAGCGCGACGCGGGCAAGCCCGTGCGGACGCCGCGCGCGGCCGAGCGGCGAGCGCAGGCGGCCGAAACGCCGGTCCTGACGCCCGCCTCCGCCGCGCCCGCGCCTGCGCCTTCCAGTCCGGCGGCATCCCTCCCCGCCATGTCCCTGCCGGCCATGTCCCTCCCCGGCGTGCCCCTGCCCGGCGTGTCCCTGCCCGCCTCGTCATTGTCGGCGACGCCCCCGGCGGCGCCAGCGCCGACGACCAGCCCCCTGCCGGAGACCGGGCCTGCCCGCGCCCCCATATCCGGTCCCTCGCCCGCCCCCCTGCCGGAACCCGCGCCCGCGGTCGCGGCCGCCGCAGCTGCCTCTCCGCCCGTGGCTGCGCCCCCCGCCCCGCCGAGCCTGGGCGCGTCCCCGTTTGCCGCGCCGGGTGGCCGGGGCGGGCGGCGGAGCCTCGCGCTGGTGGGCGCCATCGCCGCGGTGGTCATCGGCGGCGCTGCCGCCGGCGTGCTCGATCCGCTGCTGGCGATCGTCCTGGCGGCGCTGCTGGTGGCGCTCTGGCTGTCGCTGCGGACGGCGCCGCCGGCGCCGCTTCCCGTGGTGACGCCCCTGCCCCCGCCGCAGCCGCCCCCGTCGCGGGATTCGCAGGCCTGCGCGGTGGTGGCGGCGCTGCCCGAGCCGGCGCTGCTGCTCTCGGCCGCCGGCAACATCATCACCGCCAACCAGCGGGTCGCCCTGGCGCTCGGCCCGACGCGGGTGGGCGATCCCCTCTCCTTCGTGGTGCGCGTGCCGGAGGTGCTGGACGCCGTGCGCGCGGCGGCGGCGGACGGCGTGCCGCGGCGCGTGGAGTTCGCCGAGCGCATCCCCCTCGACCGCTGGCTGGAGGCCCATGTGGTGCCGCTCCGGCTGCACGTCTCCCCCGAGCGCGCGCCGGACGCGGTGCTGCTGACCTTCCGCGACCTCACCCAGCAGCGCCGGGTGGAGCAGATGCGGGCGGATTTCGTGGCCAACGCCAGCCACGAGCTGCGCACGCCCCTCGCGTCCCTCTCGGGCTTCATCGAGACGCTGCAGGGCCCGGCCCGCAACGACACGCCGGCCCGCGAGCGCTTCCTCGCCATCATGTCGGCGCAGGCCCGGCGCATGTCGCGCCTCATCGACGATCTGCTTTCGCTCTCGCGCATCGAACTGAACGCCCACGTCCAGCCGCAGACCAAGGTGGATCTCGGCGCCATCATCGCCCACGTCTGCGACACCCTCTCGCCCCTCGCCCGCGACCGCGGGGTGGAGCTCGAGCAGGTGCGCGAGTCCGGCGACCTGGAAATCCTCGGCGACCGCGACGAGCTGATCCGCCTGTTCGAGAATCTGGTGGAGAACGCCCTCAAATACGGCGCCGCCGGCAAGACGGTGGAGGTCCGGCTCGCCCGCGAGAACGGCACCGCCGTGGTGAGCGTGCAGGACTTCGGCCCGGGCATCGCGCCGGAGCACCTGCCGCGCCTCACCGAGCGCTTCTACCGGGTGGACGTGGCGGCCAGCCGCGACCAGGGCGGTACGGGGCTCGGGCTCGCCATCGTCAAGCACATCGTCGCCCGCCACCGTGGCCGGCTCACCGTGGAAAGCGAGCTGGGCCGGGGCGCAATCTTCTCCGTGCGCCTGGATACTTTGCCGAACCCGGAACAAATGTTAGAAAAAGCAAAGACCTAGGCTGTCATGCCCGTGTCACGCACGCGTCATAGAACCTTGGCGCGCCGGGGCTAAGAGTCCTGAGCCCAGAGTTGCCCCGGCGCCTGCCGGAGCGGCAACCGATTTGGCAAGGAGAGATATCGTGAAGCTCACCACCGCTCTCGGCGTGATCGCCGTAGCCGGCTCGCTGTTTGCCGGCAGCGCCCAGGCTGTCGATTTCACCGGCGCTGGCGCGTCCTTCCCCGCCCCCGTCTACCAGTCCTGGGGCGCGAAGTTCAAAGAGAAGACCGGCGCGACGCTGAACTACCAGTCGATCGGCTCCGGCGGCGGCCAGAACCAGATCATCAACCGCACGGTGGACTTCGGCGCCTCCGACGCGACGGTCCCCGGCGAGAAGCTCGCCGCCAACAACCTGCTGCAGTTCCCGACCGTGATCGGCTCGGTGGTCGCCACCGTCAACCTCGACGGCATCACCACCAACCAGCTCAAGCTCACCGGCCCGGTGCTCGCCGACATCTATCTCGGCAAGATCACCAAGTGGAACGACAAGGCCATCGCCGAGCTGAACCCCGGCGTGACCCTGCCCGCGAACGCCATCGTCCCGGTCTATCGTTCGGACTCTTCGGGCACGACCTCCATCTTCACCGCCTACCTGTCGGCCGTCAGCCCCGACTGGAAGTCCAAGGTCGGCTCTGCCACCTCGGTCCAGTGGCCCACCGGCGCCGGCGCCAAGGGTAACGAGGGTGTCACCGGCACCGTCAAGAACACCAAGGGCGGCATCGGCTACGTCGAGTTCATCTACGCCGCCGCCAACAAGCTGGTCGTGACCCAGCTGCAGAACAAGGCCGGCAAGTTCGTCAGCCCCGAGGTCGCCGGCTTCCAGGCCGCCGCCGCCTCCGCCGACTGGAAGGGCGCCAAGGACTTCGCCGCTTCCATGATCGACGCCCCCGCCCCCGAGGCCTGGCCGATCGTCTCCCCCACCTACATCCTGCTGCCGAAGAACCCGACGAACGTCGAGGCTTCCCGCGAAGTGATGAAGTTCTTCGAGTGGGCCTACACCAAGGAAGGCGCCGACATCGCCGAGAACCTGCACTACATCCCGCTGCCCGCGGCGGTGGTCGAGCAGGTGAAGGCCGCCTTCAAGGCCGAAGTGAAGGGCCCGGACGGCAAGCCCGTCCTCTGATCCCAGATGATCGCGCCGCCCTCCCCAAAGAGGGCGGCGCTTTTCCTTACGGTGACAGGTCCGGTAGCGCACGCATCGACAAGCCGGGGCAGGGGATAAAATGGACGCGACGGTGGAAGGCATGCGGTCTGGCTCGGCAGAGCCCATCAGCAAGGCCAAGGGGACGGGGCGGATCGCCGATCCGATCTTCATCGGCCTCCTCTGGGCGAGCGGCATCTTCGTCCTGATCCTGCTCGGGCTCATCATCGCCGAGCTGTTCAAGGGCGGCCTGCCGGCCCTCCAGCACTTCGGGCTGGACTTCATCTGGTCGTCCGCCTGGAACCCGGTGACCGAGAATTTCGGCGCCCTGGTGATGATCTACGGCACGCTGTTCTCCGCCATTATCGCGGTGATCGTGGCGCTGCCGCTCTCCTTCGGCATCGCCTTCTTCCTCACCGAGATCGCGCCCCAGCCGCTCAAGCGGCCCATCGGCGTCGCGGTGCAGCTGCTCGCCGCCGTGCCGTCCATCATCTACGGCATGTGGGGCTTCTTCGTCATCGTCCCGCTGATGGCAGCCTATGTGCAGCCGCCGCTGATTGACATCTTCGGCGACATCCCGGTCATCGGCGCCCTGTTCGCCGGCCCGCCGCTCGGCTCCGGCATGCTCACCGCGGGCCTCATCCTCGCCGTGATGATCCTGCCCTTCATCACCGCCATGTTCGTCGAGACGCTCGAGAGCGTGCCGCCCATGCTGAAGGAATCGGCCTACGGCATCGGCGCCACCACCTACGAGGTCTACAAGAACGTCTCCGTGCCCTACGGCAAGACCGCCATGGTGGGCGCCATCATGCTCGGCCTCGGCCGCGCGCTGGGCGAGACCATGGCCGTGACCTTCGTCATCGGCAACGCGACGCGCATGTCCGCCTCCCTGTTCGCACCGGGCGCGACCATCGCCTCCACCATCGCCAACGAATTCCCCGAGGCCCCGATCGGATCGCTGAAGCTCACCTCCCTGCTGCAGCTCGGCTTCATCCTGTTCGTGATCTCCTTCATCGTCCTTGCACTGTCCCGGGCGCTCGTGCGCTCGCGGCTCGACTGACCGGGGGCTCGAACGTCATGGCTTCCCTCGCTGCGCGCCGCGCCGTCGACAAGACCGTCAAGGTGGTGTCCACCGGCTTCGCCGTGTTCGCCCTGTTCCTGCTGGGCTGGATCCTGTGGACCCTGCTCTCCCGCGGCCTGCCCGCGCTGGGGACGAACGTCTTCACCCAGGTCACCAAGCCGCCGGGCCAGGGCGGCGGCCTGCTCAATGCCATCGTCGGCTCGCTGATCCAGATCGGCATCGCCATGGCCATCGGCGGTCCCATCGGCATCTTCTGCGGCACCTTCCTCGCCGAGAACGGCAAGGGCACGAAGCTCGGCGCCGCCGCGCGCTTCGTGAACGACATCCTGCTGTCGGCGCCGTCCATCCTGGTCGGCCTGTTCATCTACACTTTGCTGGTGGTGCCGCTCGGCGGCTTCTCCGGCTGGGCCGGCGCCATCGCCCTCGCCATCCTGGTGATCCCGGTCATCGTGCGTACCACCGAGGACATGCTGAACCTCGTTCCGGTGGGCCTGCGCGAAGCCGCCTTCGCCCTCGGCGCACCGCAGTGGAAGGTGGTCATGTTCATCACCTGGCGCGCGGCCCGCGCCGGCATCGTCACCGGCGTGCTTTTGGCCATCGCCCGCGCCGCCGGCGAGACCGCCCCGCTGCTGTTCACCTCGCTGGGCAACAACGCCATGTCGACCGACCTGTCGAAGCCCATGGCCAGCCTGCCCATCGCCATCTACCAGTTCGCCGGCAGCCCGTTCGACGACTGGGTGGCCCTCGCCTGGGCCGGCGCGCTGCTCATCACGGTGGGCGTGCTGGTGCTGAACGTGGCCTCCCGCCTCTTCCTGGCCCGCAGCCACTGATTTCAGGGCGCGGGCCAAGGCCCGCAGCCTTCCGCCCTTTCCGCAATTCCTCCGAAGCACGGCATACGCCCAAGCGAGGACAAGATGACTTCAGCCGTCGATCCCACCTTCAATCTCGCCTCCGCCGTCGGCGCCAAGCCCGACGCGCCGCCGGCCCCCGCCAAGATCAAGGTGGAGAACCTCCAGTTCTACTACGGCAGCAACCATGCGCTGCGGAACATCAACTTCGAGGTTCCGGAGAAGCGCGTGACGGCCATGATCGGCCCCTCGGGCTGCGGCAAGTCCACGCTGTTGCGCGTGTTCAACCGCATGTTCGACCTCTACCCCGGCCAGCGCGCCGAGGGCTCGGTGCTGTTCGACGGCGTGAACATCGTCGGCAAGGAGCTGGACCCCACCATCGTGCGCACGCGCATCGGCATGGTGTTCCAGAAGCCCACGCCCTTCCCCATGTCGATCTATGACAACATCGCGTTCGGCGTGAAGCTGCACGAGAAGCTCTCCAAGTCGCAGATGGACGAGCGCGTGGAATGGTGCCTGCGCAAGGCCGCCATCTGGGACGAGACCAAGGACCGCCTGCACACCTCGGCGCTCGGCATGTCCGGCGGCCAGCAGCAGCGCCTGTGCATCGCCCGCACCATCGCGGTGAAGCCCGAGGTGATCCTGCTGGACGAGCCCACCTCGGCGCTCGATCCCATCTCCACCTCGAAGATCGAGGACCTGATCGACGAGCTGAAGCAGGACTTCACCATCGTCATCGTCACCCACAACATGCAGCAGGCCGCGCGCTGCGCCGACATGACCGCCTTCTTCTATCTGGGCGAGCTCATCGAAATGGCGCCCTCGGACGTGATCTTCACCAATCCGAAGGAGATCAAGACGCGCGACTACATCACCGGCCGCTTCGGCTGACCGATTGAAGGATCACTGAGATGCCGGATCATATCGTCGCCTCCTTCGACCAGGAGCTGAAGGAAATCGGCCGCAAGGTCGTCGAGATGGGCGGGCAGGCCGAGCGCCTGGTCGCCGACAGCGTCGCCTCCCTCATCCGCCGCGACAGCGCCCTCGCGCAGAAGGTCGTGCTGCTCGACGCGACGGTGGATCAGGTGCAGCGCGAGATCGAGGACCGGGCCATCCTGGTCATCGCCAAGCGCCAGCCCGTGGCCATCGACCTGCGCGAGATCGTCGCCGCCATCCGCATCGCCAACGACCTCGAGCGCATCGGCGACCTCGCCAAGAACGTCGGCAAGCGCGTCATCGCCATCGAGGGCGAGTACCATCCGGCGAAGCTGGTGCGCGGGGTGGAGCACATCTCCGACCTCGTGCTCGAGCAGCTCAAGGAGGTGCTCGACGCCTACGCCGCCCGCAACGAGGCGAAGGCGCTGGAAGTGTGGGGCCGGGACGGCGCCATCGACACCATGTACACGTCCCTGTTCCGCGAGCTCCTCACCTACATGATGGAAGACCCGCGCAACATCTCGGTGTGCACGCATCTCCTGTTCTGCGCCAAGAACATCGAGCGTATCGGCGACCACGCGACCAACATCGCGGAAATCGTCTACTACATGGTGACGGGCCAGAACCTGCCGGAGAGCCGCCCGAAGGCGGACGCCTCCAGCGACACCACCCTGCCCTTCCCGGGCCGCACCACCGTTCAGAGCTGATCGCCAAAGGCGACCCGCACACGCTGAAGACGGGGCGCAGAGCCCCGATAGTGACGGATAGAGCAAAGTGCCGGCGCGTATTCTGATCGTCGAGGATGAAGAGCCGTTGACCCTCCTGCTCCGGTACAATCTGGAGTCGGAGGGCTACGGCGTCGAGAGCGTGGGACGCGGCGACGAGGCCGAGACCCGGCTGCGCGAAAGCGTGCCGGATCTCATCATCCTCGACTGGATGCTGCCCGGCCTTTCGGGCATCGAGCTGTGCCGGCGCCTGCGCACCCGGCCGGAGACCGAGCGCCTGCCCGTCATCATGCTCACCGCCCGCGGCGAGGAGACCGAGCGGGTGCGCGGCCTCGCCACCGGCGCGGACGACTATGTGGTGAAGCCGTTCTCGGTGCCCGAGCTGCTCGCACGCGTGCGGGCGCTGCTGCGCCGGGCCAAGCCCGAGCACGTGGCAACCCTCCTGCGCGCCGGGGACATCGAGCTCGACCGCGAGACCCACCGGGTGCATCGCGGCGGGCGCGAGATCCACCTCGGCCCCACCGAGTTCCGCCTGCTCGAATTCCTGATGCAGAGCCCCGGCCGCGTCTTCTCCCGCGAGCAATTGCTGGACGGCGTGTGGGGCCAGGACGTCTATATCGACGAGCGCACGGTGGATGTTCACGTGGGCCGCCTGCGCAAGGCCATCAACCGCGGCCGCCAGTCCGACCCCATCCGCACCGTGCGCGGTGCCGGCTATTCCTTCAACGAGATGTTCGCCCGCGCCCATTGAGCGGGGGATCAGGGCTGGGGCGGAGCGAAGCGCTCACCCCGTGCGCACGCCCAGCAGCCCCAGCGCCTGCTTCGCCGCGCGCTCGCCGGAGAGCCAGGCGCCGCCCACCGTACCCCAGAGGGTCTCGTGGGTGTGCTCGCCGGCGAAGACGAGGCGGCCGCCCACCGTCTCGGTGAAGGCGCGGCGCATGTTGCCGAAGCCCGGCAGGGCGCAGGAGAAGGCGCCGAGCGCCCACGGCTCCTTGCTCCAGCGGGTGGCGAACACCTTGGTCACGCGCGCCGCCGCATCCGCCCCGAACTCGCGCGTCAGCGCCGCCTTCACGAAGGCGGCGGCGGCCTCGGGCGGGCTGTCGGCGAGGCCGGCGGCCACGTCGCCGCCCACCTCCAGGCTGTAGAGATCGGTGCCGCCGATGCGGGCGCGCAGGGCATAGGCGCGCGGCCCGTCGGCGCGGAAATAGATCAGTTCGTCGGCGCCGAGATTGCCGGGATTGCGCGGCATGCGGAAACCGATGTGGTCGAAGGCGCCGAGCGTGATCTTCTCGATCGCCGTGCGATAGCGTGGCGGCAGGTTCGGCCCGATGCGCAGCTTGCCGGCGGCGATGACGCTGGGCGGCACCGCGACGATCACGGTGCGCCCGGTCACGCTGCCCTTGCTGGTCTGCACCGAGACGAGGCGCGGGCTGAGGTCGATGGATCGCGCCACCACCTCGAGCCGCACCGTGAGCGGCCGGGCGAGCTGCGCCACCAGCGTGCCCACCCCCTGCCGGCAGATGTCCTCGCTCTCGCGCTCGTCGGCGCGGGACACGTCCACGGTGGAGACCTGATCCAGCTCCTTGGCGCAGTTGAACGGGCCGAGGACGAAGCGGGCGCTCGGCCCCCACGGCCCGAGGTCCGGCAGGGCGCGGGAGGCGGCCATGTCGCGGTTGGCGTCGCCGGCGGCGACGATGGCCCGCTCGCCCCGGCGCACGGTGGCGACGAAATCCTCGTAATCGGTATCGCCCGCCTCGCGCCCGTTCACATAGAGCCGGCCGCCCTCCGGCGCGCGATAGATGTCGAGCCCTTCGGCCCGGCCAAAGGCGGCCATGGGGCGTGCCGCCGGCATGTTGAGGCGCGGCGCGCCGAGGTCGAACGGCACGCCGAACTGGCTGGTGTCGGTCACCGTGCGGCCGCCCACCTGCTTGCCGGCCTCCAGCAGCACATAGCTGCGCCCGGCCTCGGCGATGCGCCGCGCGGCGGCGATGCCGGCGGCTCCGGCGCCGATGATGATGACATCCGCCTCGATCTGCTGGCCGAGCGCGCGCGAGGTCGCGAGGCTCAGGCCGGCGAGCGGCGCAGCCGCCAGCGCGGCACCACGGGCCAGCAGCGCGCGGCGGGAAAGGGAAAGGCGATCGGGTCCGGTCACGGGCGGAACGCTACCATGGGGCGCAGAGCGGGGCGAGAGGGCGGGCCGCCCTCAGCGGTAAACGCGCGACAACACGGACTTTCTGGTGTTTTCCGCTCCAACCTTCGCAAAATTGTAAGCCGGCATGTGGATAAAGGGGCGCGCGGACGGGCCGCCCCGCTCGCGCTCAGGAAGGGCGGGGAGACCCATGAAAGACCCGGTTCAGAAGACCATCGGCTACAGGCTCACCCACACGGCGCGGCTGCAGAAGGCGCTGTCGGCCCGTCTCCTCGCCGGTCTCGGGCTGTTTCCGGGGCAGGAATCGGTGCTCAAGCTGCTGTGCGAGGCGGACGGCCGCACCATGGGCGATCTCGCCTCGGCGCTGCGGGTGCGTCCGCCCACCGCCTCCAAGACCATCGCCCGCCTCACCACCCAGGGCCTCGTGGAGCGCCGCGCCACCGACGGCGACGGCCGCCTCGTGCGCGTCTTTCTCACCGATGCCGGGCGCGAGCGCGGCGCCTCCATCGACACGGTGTGGGACCAGCTGGAGACCGAGATGGTGCTGGGCCTCGACAGCAAGGAGAAGAAGCGCCTGCGCAAGCTCCTGCGCAAGGTGGAGAAGAACCTCGCCCTGCGCCTCGGCGCCGATGGCGGCCTCGACGATGAGGCCGAGCCCGGCGACGAGGACGAGGACGCCTGAGGGGCGTCCGCCCCCTCGCGCCACCGGCCTTGCGCCCGGCGCATGGAGCGCTGCGCCACCATGCGCCTGACCGCCCTTTTCTCCCGGCCCGTCCCGCGCTATGCGTTGGCTGATCGGTTTTTCAATCGATTAAAGCCACACACCGGCAAAAGCCGCCGCGCCAACGGAAAAAACCTCAGAACGCCGGCCGGATCCGGCGCCGCACCGGGGGAAACATGTCCAACGCCATCGATCTCAAGGACCGCTTCGCCATCGTCACCGGCGGCGCGCAGGGCATCGGCCGCGCCGTGGTGGAGCGCTTTCTCGCCTCCGGCGCCCGCGTCGCCATCTTCGATCGCGACACCGACCTCGTGGTGAAAACCGCCGACGAACTGGGCCGCGCCCGCGTGATGCCCGTCACCGTCGACGTCAGCCGCCTCGCCGACGTGGAGCGCGCGGTGGCCGAGGTGCATGCCGAATTCGGCCGCATCGACATCCTCGTGAACAATGCCGGCGTCGCGGGCGCGAACCACAAGGTGTGGGACTATCCCGAAGCGGAATGGAAGAAGGTGATGGCCATCAATCTCGACGGCCCCTTCTTCTGCTGCCGCGCCGTGGCGCCGCACATGATCGCGCAGAAATACGGGCGCATCGTCAATGTCGCCTCCATCGCCGGCAAGGAGGGCAACCCTAACGCCTCCGCCTATTCGGCCTCGAAGGCGGGCGTGATCGCCCTCACCAAGTCGCTGGGCAAGGAGCTGGCCGAATTCGACATCGCGGTGAACTGCGTGACGCCCGCCGCCGCGCGCACCGCCATCTTCGACCAGATGAGCCAGCAGCACATCGACTACATGCTCTCCAAGATCCCGCGCGGGCGCTTCGTGCAGGTGGACGAGGTGGCGGCGACCATCGCCTTCGCCGCCTCGGCCGATTGCTCCTTCACCACGGGCGCGGTGTTCGACCTGTCCGGCGGCCGCGCCACCTATTGAGGACCGCCATGCGCGCGCCGGGAGACAGTCACGTCACGCCCGCCCCGGCGCCGCTGGTCGGCATCGCGCTCATGTGCCTCGCGGTGATGAGCTTCGCGCTGACCGACACCACGGCCAAATGGCTTAGCGCCCACATCAATGTGCTGATCGTGGTGTGGGCGCGCTATGTCATCCACTTCGCCTTGTCGCTGGTGGTGTTCAACCCGTGGACCGTGCCGGGGCTGATGCGCACCAAGCGGCCGGGGCTGCAGATCGTCCGCTCGGCCCTGCTGTTCGCCACGACGGCGCTGAATTTCACGGCCCTCCAGTTCCTGCAGCTGGACCAGACCGTCTCCATCATGTTCTCCATCCCCTTCTTCGTGGCGCTGTTCGCCGGGCCGCTGCTGGGGGAGCGGGTGGGGCTGGAGCGCTGGCTCGCCATCATCGTGGGCTTCGCCGGCATCCTGCTGGTGGTGCGACCAGGGGCGGGCGGCATCCATCCGGCCGCTATCCTCTCGCTGGTGGCGGCGGCGACCTACGCCCTCTATTCCATCACCACCCGCATGCTGGCGCGCACGGACGCCAGCAAGACGACGCTGTTCTACACTGCGCTCGTCGGCTCGGTGGTGGCCAGCATCCCGCTGCCCTTCGTGTGGGAGACGCCCCGCGACCCGGTGGTGATCGGCGCCATGGTCGGCCTCGGTGCGGTGGCCGGCGCGGGCCATTTCGTGCTGATCCTCGCCCATGCGCGGGCCCCGGCGGCGACACTCGCGCCCTATATCTACACGCAGATCCTGAGCATGATCGCACTCGGCTGGCTGGTGTTCGGCCAGGTTCCGAGCCTGTGGACGCTGGCCGGTGCCGCCATTGTCATCGCCTCGGGCGCCTATCTTCTGGTGCGCGACGCGCAGATGCGGCCCCACTGAGCGAATAAAGCGAAAGCCTTCTCTGTTTCGTCAAATTGCACCTTATGCTGGGCCTCACTCTTCCCAGCTCGCAGGATCATCATGAGCGCCGCCCGTCTTCTCGTCGTCGAAGGAAACACCGCGGAGGCCCGCGCGCGGCAGGTGGCTTTCGGCGGTCAGGCGGCGAGCGAGGGCTATGCGCAGTTGCTGCGCGAGCTGTTCCCCGGTGCGGTGACGGTGGACATCTGCTACCCCGCCGATGCCGGCGCGAACCTGCCCGACGCGGGGGGCCTCGAAGGCTATGATGGCATCGCCATCACCGGCTCCTCGCTGAACATCTATCACGGCGGCCCCGAGATCACGCAGCAGATCGAGCTGATGCGGACCGCCTTCACCACGGACGTGCCCGTCTTCGGCAGTTGCTGGGGCCTGCAACTGCTCACCGTGGCGGCGGGCGGTGCGGTGCGGCGTAATCCGCGCGGGCGGGAGGTGGGCTTCGGCCGGCGCATCCGCATGACGGCGGACGGCGCCGCGCACCCCATGTTTGACGGAAAGCCCGCCGTGTTCGAGGCCATGACCGTGCATCTCGACGAGGTGGAAACGCTGCCCGAGGGGGCGCGTCTGCTCGCCAGCAACGACCATTCCGTGGTGCAGGCGGCGGAGATTCCGGTGGGGCGCACCATGTGCTGGGGGGTGCAGTATCACCCCGAATATCCCTTCCGCGAGATGGCCGCCATCTTCCGCCGGCTCCAGCCCTCGCTGGTGGCGGAGGGCTTCTTCCCGGACGAGGAGGAAGAGGCCGCCTTCATCGCCGACCTGGAGCATTTCGAGCGCGAGCCCGGCAATGCGGCGCTGGCCTGGCGTCACGGCATCGATGGCGCGGTAATCCGCAAGGATGTGCGCACCCTCGAGATCGCAAACTGGATCACCCACCAGGTGCTCCCCGGCCGCGCCCGCCGCAATCGGGGCTGAGCCCCTCCATCGCGACCTTGGCAATTGTGCCTGACCCGCGTTGCGGCGAGACTTGCCGCAACGGCGGAGCCGATGCGGATGCTGAGCCGCCGGTTTGGGAGGGGCACCATGAAAACCATTTTCGCTGCAGGGCTGCTGCTGGCGGCCGGAACGCTCGCGGCGCAGGCCGCCGACGCGCCGCGCGTCGTCGGAAACTGGGCCAGCAACGGCGATTTCGCCGCCGCCCGCATGGGCAAGGGACCGTTCTTCGACCCGTCCAAGCTCACGCTCTACAAGGACGAGAAGGTCATTTCCTACCGGATCGAGATGCAGGACGGGCGCGCGTTTGCCGGCGTCGTCATCGGCACCGGCGGCAAGGAGGCGCCCTTCGCCGGCGTGTTCCAGATGGACGGGAAGAGCTTCATCTTCTCCGATTCCTTCGGCTCCGGCTTTGGGACCGTCGATGGAACGAGCATCGAGCTGTGCTGGGCCGACAGCCTGCCGGACTATGTGTCCGCCGCCTGTGGCACCTTCACGCTTTCCGCGAAATAGCTTCCGCCGCGGGCCGACGGACGCCCAGCCGCGCCGACAGCGCCTGCGCATCCTCCGGCGCATGCCTTTTGTCCGTATTGTCGAAGAAGACGAAGACGTCCCGGGGCTGTGCCGGCGCGGGCGTCTTCGAGATCATCCGGGCCTTGGGCGCCGGGCGTCCTCGGGTCCAGGCGCGGACCCGCCTGGCCCAGAGGTCGAGCGCATCCGGCTCGTAGCGGCTGCGATAGAGTTCGGAAGAGCCGTGCAGCCGGCAGTAGACGAAGTCCGCCGTCAGATCCATTCGGCAGGGCCACTCCACCGAATCGGCAATCACCAGGGCGACCTCGTGGGTGCGCAGCAGCGCGACGAAGTCTTCGGTGAGAAAGCTCTCATGGCGGATTTCCACGGCGTGGCGGAGGGGACGCACAGCATCGGTTTGCGTCAAAGCCCGGCCGTCGAGCCGTGCATCGTGTCCGCGGGCGAGGCGGGCGGCCTGTTCAGTGTCCCGGGGCAGGCGCTGGAGGAACGCTTCCATCCGCGCGTCGAACGGCAGGTTGGGCGGGAACTGCCAGAGGAGGGGACCGAGCTTGTCCTTCAGGGCCAGCACGCCGGATGCGAAGAAATTGGCGAGCGGCGTCTCGATGTCCTCCAGTCGGCGCAAATGCGTGATGTAGCGCGGCCCCTTGAGGGCGAAGAGGAAGTCGTCGGGCGTCTCAGCGGCCCAGCGGGCGTAGGTGCGCGGCGTCTGCAGCCGGTAGAAGGAGCCGTTGACCTCCAGCGCGCGGAACATCGACGCGGCATAGGCGAGCTGGTGACGCGCCGGCAGTCCGGTGGGGTAAAAGTGGCCCGCCCATGGCGCATAGGTCCAGCCTGAAAGTCCGATTCGCACATCCATGCGCCATCAACGGCGAGAGCCGCTGAAGGGTTCGGTTCGTCGCGATGGCTTGTGCCGGGTAATCGGAGGCTGGACATCAGTGCGGCGCACCTGGACCGGCCAAGACGAGGGCGTCGATCAGCCGCCAAGCCAAGGACCCAGCAGACGCGCAAAAGCCCCCGCCTGCATTTGCAGGTCGGGGGCTTTTGGGATTGTGGATAGGGCATTATGCGCATGTGCTTTGCAGGCCTGGCAGCGACCTACTCTCCCGCGT
>NZ_JBQUYZ010000009.1:0-166014 GCF_056314105.1 Xanthobacter sp. DMC12
ACGCGGGAGAGTAGGTCGCTGCCAGGCCTGCAAAGCACATGCGCATAATGCCCTATCCACAATCCCAAAAGCCCCCGTCCTGCAAATGCAGGCGGGGGCTTTTGCGCGTCTAAGCCATCGCCGCCGCACGCACACGCTGCAAGCGCCGCCTGCGCCTAAACACCGCACGCCCGCCGAAAGGCCGCGGAAAGCCCCGCCAGCGCGGCCTGCGCGGGGCTTTCCTTGGCCCGGTTGTGCAACATGATCGGCTGCCGGGGAAGGGCCGGCAGGCCGAGCCGCGGGCCGACATCGGCGGCGCCAAACGGCACCATGCGCGGCGAGAGCGCGGCCACGCCGAGCCCGGCCATCACGGCGGCCGAGACCGCCATCACGCCGCCGCCAACGAAGATTTCCGTCCACGGCACGCCCGCGCGATCAAGCAGTTGAGAGGCGAGCGCTCGGACACCGCATGGCTCGGCCATGGTTGCGATCGGCAGGGGCTCATCCGGGCGGTGTTGCCAGCCCGGTGCGGCGAACCAACCGAACTGCTCCTCGGCGATCAGCCTGCCATCGTCTCGGTCGGACCGCAGTCGCACCAGGACGCTGTCGAGCTCACGGCGATCAAATCGCTGCAGAAGTTCTGCGGAGGAGCCGATCCGGATCTCGATCACGAGCTGAGGATCCTGCCCGTTCATGCGGGCGATCAGGGCCGGAAGCTCGGGGCCCGCCACATGATCGCTGATTCCGATGGTCAGGCGCTGGCGCTGTCCCGACAAGGAGGCCAGGGCCCGGTCATGGGCTTCGAGCAAGCCACGCGCCTGATCGAGAAAGGCGGCGCCGCGGGCGGACAATTGAACGAAGCGGGGCGTGCGTTCGAACAGGCGGCAACCCAGCCTTCCCTCAAGCCGTTTCAGCTTGAGGCTTACCGCGGCCTGCGTCGTCCCCATGGCCTCCGCCGCGCGGGTGAAGCTTTCCAGTTCCGCGATGCGGACGAAGGTGCGCACGGCGTCGAGGTCGAGGGGTGGCTCATTCATTTCATCCTGATATTACAATAAGAACATCTGATAGCATATTGAAATGATGCCTCAGGTCGTATGGTCCATCCGTCTGCAATCGGACGGAGCTGACCATGCCCCTCACGCACATTTCTCTCAGGGCCGGCAAGACAGAGGCATATCGCCAGGCGATTTTCGACGGCCTGGCGCGCGCCATGCACGAGACGTTCAACGTGCCCAAAGACAACCAGTTCATGACCATGACCGAGCATTCGGCAGAAAACTTCAGGTTCGATCCGTCCTACATGGGCATCTCGCGCACGCAGGATCTGGTGTTCATCCAGATCACCGCGAACGACACGCGAACGATCGAGCAGAAGAAGGACATGTTTCGGCGTATCGCCCTCTATCTCGGCGAAAGCCCCGGGCTTCGTCGCGAAGATGTCTTCATCAACCTGATTGAAGTGAAGAAGGAGAACTGGTCTCTCGGCAACGGTCTCGCGCAATACGCCTGATCTCCCGCGCCAGACGGATCCGATTCCCGGATGGGGCAACGGCCCAATGGTCCGGGCCCCGAGCGTTGCCTCAGGGTCGCTTATTTACCCGGATGAAAAATCATTATATCATCCGGGTAAAATAGGAGACTTCATGGATCGTCAGGAGCGAAAGGCTGCCGTCGCGGTCTACAGGCAACGCAAGCCCGCATTCGGAATCTATGCGGTCATCTGCACCGCCACAGGGGAGGTGTGGGTGGGCACCAGCCGTACCGTCGACACCCACAAGAACAGGATCTGGTTTGAGCTCGGCATCGGCACCCACGCCAACGGCGCGCTGCAATCGGCGTGGAAGGCGCACGGCGCCGCGGAGTTCCGGTACGAGGAACTGGATCGTCTGCGGGAGGATTTTCCCGATTTCGAGCGGGACGACGAGTTGAAGAAGCGCCTGGACCTCTGGCAGAAGCGCCTTCGCGCCGCGCGTGTCTAGAGCGCAGTCCGATCATGTTGAAACAACTCGATCGATGAACCGCCCTCTCACGCGAAGAAAGAAAGCGCGTCAGCCGATCTGATTGCGCTGCAGCCAGATCGGCGGATGCTTTAAAGCGACGTGACACTGCGCTCGGCGGGGGCAGACAAGGCGCCGCCGGTCCCCCCTCGCGTGGTGATGATGGCGACCGGGCCGCCGCCGTCCGGTCCCTGATGTTCGGCGCCGCCGGACACATAGATCTCCGTGTGGCCGACCACGCCGGCCAGGGCACCGGCGACGAAGGCGCGGGCGTGGCGGGTGGAGGAGATGTCGCTGTCGTCCAGCATGGTGTGGCGTCGGCCGCGGATGAGGCCGCTGCGACTGGCCTCGGCTTTTGCGAGCACGATCATCTCGTCCCCCGGCGCGCCGCCCAGCGTGCCGATGGCGTGCCGGACCGGCGCGACATCGATAGCGTCCGCCATGACCGCATGGGCGATGGCGAGCGGTCCGCTCCAGTTGTTCGACATGCCGAGCACGACGATCTCGTGGCCCAGAAGCTCGATGCCGCTGGAACAGCTCGCGCGCGCTGACCACAAGCCGTAATCGGCGCAGATGGCGGCGTCGGCGAGGGCGTCCTGCGCAATCTCGCCCAGCGCGAGCGCAATGCCGAGCGCACTCGCACCGCGTGAGAGGCCCATGGATTTCAGCGTGTCAGAAGTGGCCGTCCGCGCGCCCCGCGTCTCGGCTTCGCGCACACGCGCGGCGGTGAGGAGCGGGCACTTCACCTGCACGAAGTGGACGTCGCCGGCATCGGTGATGCCCGCCGCTGCCATGGCGCGGCGCACCCCTACTGCCACGGAAAGAACCTGACCCATCCGGCCGAGCTGTTCGGGCGGAAGGTCCGGTGTATGGGCGCGGCCCACGGCAAGGGCCGGGGAGGGGGCTCCGGCGGCGTCATCCGCCACCTCGAAAACCAGAAGATGCGGCGACATCCCGCCCTCGGTTCCGCCCGACATGACGAGACACACCTCATCCGCCGCATCGCCGAGATGCGCGCGCAGCAGCGTCTGCAAGGCGGCGACTGCGAAGCCGCGGGAGAAGTCGTTGACGCAGCCGTTGCCCTCGGTCTTTCCGAAAATGGCAAGGATGCCCCCCGGCACGATTGCGCCGGAAGCGATGGCGGCGGCAAGGCCCGACACGTCGTCGGGGCTCGCCGTGGGGATGCGATGGACCTTGGCAGTGGGCATGGCGTGTCTCAGGCGAAGTCTGCCCCATCCTTGCGTCGCGCCCAGCCGATCACCCGCCCTTCGATAAGGGAGAAAATGGCGTAGAGGCCGACGCCCAGCAGCGCCAGCACGAGCAGCCCGGCGAAGACGAGGGGCACGTCGAAGGAGGAGGAGGCGATCATCATGAGGTTGCCGATGCCCTGGTTCGACGCCACCGTTTCGGCGATCACCGTGCCGACGAAGGCGAGCGTCACCGACACCTTCAGCGACGCGAAGAAATAGGGCATGGCGCGGGGCAGGCCGACATTGAACAGGATGTCGAGCTTGGTGGCGCGCAGCGCCTTCATCACGTCCTCCAGTTCCGGCTCCGTGGTGGCAAGGCCGGTGGCGACATTCACCACGATGGGGAAGAGGCTCATGATCATGGCGGTGAGCACCGCCGGGACCGTGCCCGCGCCGAACCACAGGACGAAGATGGGCACCACCGCCACCTTCGGGATGGAGGAGAAGCCGATCAGCAGCGGATAGCCCGTGTCATAGGCGAGCCGCGAGGAGCCGATGAGCACCCCGAGCAGCACGCCGGAGACGATGCCGAGGGCGAAGCCCACCAACGTGGTGTAGAGCGTCTGCACCGTATGCGGCCAGATGGCGGGAGCCTGGAGCCACAGGGTGGCGAACACCTGGCTGGGGCGCGGCAGCACGATCTCCTTGATGTGGAAGATCACGCAGGCGAGTTCCCAGACGACGAAGAAGCCGATGATGACGGCAGCGGAATTCAGGCGGCGGCGCAGGGCGTAGGTCATGCGGCGCTCTCCACTGCGGCGTCGGGTGTGGCGTCGGGCGCGCGGGCCGAGACGATGAGTTCGCGCAAGCGCTGGGTGAGGGAGACGAAGCCCGGCTCGTAGGTCATCTCGATGGTGCGGGGGCGGGCGAAGTCCACCGCGCAATCTTCGACGATGCGACCCGGCCGGGCGCGCATCACGCACACGCGGTTGGCGAGGTAGCCGGCTTCCTTAAGATCATGGGTGACGAGCAGCACGGTCGGCCGCCGCGTGAGCCAGAGATCCTGGAGGATGGCCCACAATTCCTCGCGCGTGAACTGATCGAGCGCGCCGAAGGGCTCGTCGAGCATCAGCAACTGCGGATCGTGAATGAGCGCGCGGCACAGCGAGGCGCGCTGGAGCATGCCGCCCGAGAGCTGCCAGGGAAACTTGTCGCCGAAGCCGGAGAGGCCGACCTGTTCCAGCAGGGCGTCGGCGCGGTCGCGGAACTCGGTCTTCTTCTTGGCCCGGTATTGCTGGCGGAAGGGCGGCACGATCTTCAACGGCAGCATCACGTTCTGCCGGATGGTGAGCCACGGCAGGAGCGTCGGGTTCTGGAAGGCCATGCCCACCCGCACCGGCTCCGCGCCCACTTCGCGCTGCGCGACGAACACCCAGCCAGCCGAGGCCGGGATGAGCCCCGTCACCAGCTTCAGGATTGTGGATTTGCCGCAGCCGGAGGGGCCCACGAGGGCGACGAAATCGCCCTTGCCGACCTTGAGGTTGGTCGTGCCGAGCGCCTCCACGGTGCGCTCGCCATGGCCGTAGGTCAGGCGCACGTCCTGGAGATGGACGAAGGGCGGGGCATCCTCGTTCATGCCGCCGCCTCCGGCCGCTGGGCGACGACCGCCGCCATGGTCTCGTCCGTGTGCAGCGGCTTCGCCTCCGGCATCTGCTGGATGGCGTGGACAGAGCGGCCATGCCCCTTCGTGTCCGCCACCAGCGCGCGATCCTTCATCACGAAGCGTCCGCGCACCATGGTGTGGCGCGGCAAGCCCACCACCTTCCGACCGTCCCACGGGGAGATCTTGGAGCGGGACTGGAGGTCCGCATCACGCAGGGTCCAGGCGTGGTCGAGGTCCACGAACGCGAGATCCGCGTCGGCGCCGGGCAGGATGGCGCCCTTCTTCGGGTAGAGGCCCCACACCTTGGCTGGGTTTACCGCGCTCCAGCGCACATAGTCGCGGATGTCATAGCGGCCAGACGCGACCTCGGTGAGCATCAGGGGCATCTGCGTCTCGACGCCGGGGAAGCCGCAATCCACGCTCCAGATATCGGCGCGGGTCTTTTCCTCGGGCGTGTGCGGGGCATGGTCGGTGGCGATCATGTCGATGGTGCCGTCGAGAAGGCCGGCCCAGAGCGGTTCGTTGTTCACGCTCTCCCGCACCGGCGGGTTGACGCGGATGATGCCGCGGCAGCGGGCATAATCGGCCTCGCCCAGCATCAGATAATGCGGACAGGTCTCACCGGTGATGTCCACACCGCGCGCCTTGGCGTCGCGCAGCGGGCCGAGCTCGGCGGCGGAGGAGATGTGCAGGATGTGGATGCGCGCCCCCGTCCATTCGGCGAGGATGGCGGCGCGGGCCACCGCCTCCACCGCCACCACGGCGGGGCGGGAGGCGAGATGGGCGAGGGGGTCGGTACGCCCGCTCTCGGTCAGGCGCTTCTGGCGCCGCTCCATCACCGAATTGGTCTCGGCATGCAGCGAGATGCGCTTTCCGGTGGGCGCCACCATCTCGAACGCCTCCAGCATCGCCCCCGTGGAGGGCGTCGGGATGCGGCCGAAGGTATTGCCCATGTAGCATTTGAAGCCGATGATCCCGGCCTCGATCAGCTCCGGCACCTTGTCGATGGTGTCTTCGCCGAGCACCGCATAGAGGCCGTAGTCCACATGCGCCTTGGAAGCGGCGATGGCGTGCTTGGCCTTGAGTGTTTCGCCATCCGCGACGGTCGGGATCGTGTTGGGCATGTCGAACACGGTCGTCACGCCGCCGAAGGCCGCAGCGGCGGTGCCGCTCTCGAAGTCTTCCTTGTGGGTGTAGCCGGGATCGCGGAAGTGCACATGCACGTCGATGGCGCCGGGCAGGATGTGGAGGCCCGTGGCGTCGAAGGTCTCCTTCGCCTCCGGCATGGCATCGGGCGCGCCCACAGCGACGATGGTCTCGCCGCGGATGGCGATGGAGGCTTCGATGACCGTCTCCGGGGAGACGATGCGCCCGCCATGGATGACGAGATCGACCGGTTCGTTCATGTCATCCTCCTCAGAGCATCGCCCAGCCGCCGTCGACCGGCATGTCGATGCCGGTGAGCTGGCGGGATACGTCGCTGGCGAGGAACAGGCAGGCGTTGGCCACGTCCTCGTCGGTGGTCACACGGCGCAAGGCATAGTCCGCCGCGTGGCGGGCCATGGCTTCCTCCAGCGTGATGGAAAGCTTCTTCGCCATGTCGGCGCAGACCTTCTCGCGGAAGCGCGGGCCGTCCACCATGCCCGGCTCCACGCAGTTCACGTTGATGTTGTGCGGTCCCACCTCCAGCGCGAAGCTCTTGGTGATTCCGCGCAGGCCCCATTTGGAGGCCGAATAGGCCATGCGGCCGGCCCGCCCACGCATGCCGAAGGTGCCGCCCACATTGACGATTTTGCCATAGCGGCGCGCGATCATGGTGGGCAGCACGGCGCGCATGGTGTGAAAGCAGCCGTTCATGTTGAGGGTGACGATCTCATCGAACTCTTGCGGCGTCGTCTCCACCCCGGTCTTGCCGATGGGGCCGGAGCCGCCAGCCACATTGACGAGGATGTCCACCGTGCCGAAGGCCTCGACCGTGCGCGCGGCTGCGGCGTCGCAGGCGTTGGCGTCGGTGAGGTCGCAGGCGATCACGATGGCCTCCGAGCCGGCGGCGCGCACCTCGTCGGCGACCGGGCCGATGGCCGCCGTATCACGGCCGATGAGGGCGAGGCGGCAGCCTTCGGCCGCAAACGCGCGGGTGATGGCGGCGCCCATGCCCTTGGCGGGGCCGGTGATGAGCGCGACGCGATCCTTGAGCTTGAGATCCATGGGAAGTCCGTTGGGTGCGGGGCGGGCGCCGCTCCGCTTCAGGGAGCGGCGCCGGATCGGGACGTCGAAGCGTCCAGTTCAGAACAGCTGCGTTCAGAACAGCTGCGTTCAGAACAGCTTCTTGGGCAGGTCCGCCACCGGCGGCAGGAAAGCGGGATCGAAGATCTGCGACGCCTTCGGCGTGGTGGGCAGCTTGTTGGCCTCCACCAGGATGTCGATGGAGTCCTGCAGGCGCTTCATGTCCACGTTGCCGAGGCCGATCTTCGCGATCTCCGGGTGGTTCATCTCCGCCTTCAGCGTGGCGTCGAGGCGCTCCTTCTCGAGCGGAACCTTGATGAGCGGCTCGCGCTTCGCCACGGCCGCCACCGCAGCGTCCGGATCCTTCAGCGTGTCGATGACGCCCTTGTTGAGGGCGCGCAGGAAGCCCTTGATGGCTTCGGGATTGTTCTTGATGAGATCAGCCGAGACGATGATGCCGTTGGAATAGAGGTCCATGCCGTAGTCGCCGAAATTGATGTAGCGCAGCTTGTCATCATCGGCGCCGATCAGCTTGGCGGAGAAGCGGATGGTGTTCACATAGCCGAACACACCATCCACCTGGCCCTGCATCAGCATCTGCTCGCGCAGGTTCGGCTGCATGTTGGTGATCTTGATGCCGGAGCAGTCGATCTTCGCCACCTTGCAGAAGGCGGGGAAGAGCTTCAGCGCGCCGTCATTGGCCGCGCCGCCCAGCGTCTTGCCTTCCAGATCCTTGGGCGTCTTGATCGGGCTGTCGGCCTTCACCGCGATGGTGAAGGGCGGCTGGTTGAACATGATGTAGACGGCGACAGGGGCGCCCTCCGGCTTCTTCGCGGCGAGCTCGATGAGCGCGTTCACGTCGCCGAAGCCCATGTCATAGGTGCCGTTCGCCACCAGCGGCACTGCGGCGCCGGAACCGTTGCCCTGGTCGAAGGTGACGTCGAGGCCTTCCGCCTTGAAGTATCCGCGGTCCTGCGCCAGGAAGAACATGCCCTGCGGGCCCTGATACTTCCAGTTCAGCACCATCTTCAGCTTGGTGTCCGCCAGCGCCGGCAGGCCAGCGGCAGCGGTGGAGGCGATGCCGAGGGCGAGGGCAAGCGCAAGTCGTCGGGAGAGTGTCCGGAGTGTCATTCTGAAGGTCCCGTCTGGCTCTGGTTATTGTTGAGGCTGGTCGGCAAGGGCGGACATGAGGTCGCCGCTCGAAAGCGTGACGCCGTAGAGCTGGCGCACGAGGAAGAGGATGGCGTCCGACACATACGCCGGAGAAACGGTGGCGCAGGCGTCTTCCACCAGCAGGCAGCCATAGCCGCGGAAGCTCGCATCGCAGAGCGTGGAGAACACGCAGCGGTCGATGTTCACGCCCGAGAACAGCAGCGTGTCGATGCCCCGGTTGCGCAGGATGGAGTCCAGCTCGTTGTCGTGAAAGCCGGACAGGCGATGCTTGTGGACCACGAGGTCGCCCGGCTCCGGCGCCAGCGCGTCGATGGTCGCGGCGCCCCAATCGCCCTCCACGAGAATGCGTCCGCGCCCTTCCACCGAGGGATCCGCATAGACGGGACGCGTGCCCGCGCCAGACGCCTTGGCGAGGAGCGGGGCCGACAGCTCCGCGCGGTCCGCCCGCACCCCCCAGTTCACGAAGATCACCGGCAGGCCCGCCGCCCGCGCGGCCGTCATCAGCGCACGCAGGGTCGGCACGATGGCGAGGAGCGGCGAGGGGTCGACGCCGAGGCGGGGAAACCAGCCGTCGGGTTCGAGAAAGTCGTTCTGCATGTCCACGATGACCAGCGCCGTGCGGGCGAGATCGATCTCGGCGGGCTGCGGTGCCCCTGGGATCGTCACCGGTCGGGGCGCCGGCACGGGACGGGCGAAGCGCAGCGGGGGAGGGCTGGACACGGACATGGGGCGCTCGCGGCAGGCTGGAGAGGGCTCTCCAAACGAATGGAGACTGGCATGGGCCACTGGTGCGATCCATTGCCGATTATTCCACATACTGTAGCCTAAAAAGCTACAAGCGTTGGAGACGGCATGCGGCATCTCAGATTTCTGCGCTACATGGACGAGGTGGCCCGCACCGGCTCCATTCGCGGCGCCGCCGACCGGCTAAACGTGACCCCCTCCGCCCTCAATCGACGGATCATGGACCTGGAGGAAGAACTGGGGCTGAAGCTGCTGGAGCGTCGCGCCCGGGGCGTGCGGCTCACCTCGGCCGGCGAAGTCTTCCTCACCTATGTGCGCGAACAGCTGAACGATGCCGACCGCATGCGCTCGCAACTGGAGGATCTGCGCGGGCTGCGGCGGGGCACCGTGCGCATCGCCTGCAGCCAGGCGCTGGCCCACGATTTCCTGCCCCGGCAGATGGGCGCCTTTCGCCAGCGCTATCCGCTGATGACGTTCGAGGTGATGGTGGTGGATCACGAGCGGGCCATGGGCCTGCTGGTCGACTATGTGGTGGACCTCATCCTCGTCTTTCGCCCGCCCTTCCTCGGGCGCCTCAGGCCGATCATGACCCTGCCGCAGCGGCTCGTGGCGCTGATGAACGCGGACCACCCGCTCGCCCGCAAGGCGAAGCTGCGCCTCGCCGATTGCACCGGCCATCCCATCGCCTTGCCGGAACTCTCCACCGGCGGGCGGCAGATGATCGAGGAACGGCTCTCCCGCGCGGGACTCAAGCTGTCGGTGGCGGCGGAGACCAATTCCTTCGAGCTGCTGCGCGGGCTCGTCGCCCACACCGGCATGATCTCCTTCCAGATCGAGATCGGCGCCGAGCCGGATGCCATGCCGCCCGGCATCATCGTGCGCCCGGTGGACGAGCGCGACCTGCCGAGCGCCGACCTCGTGCTCGGCCAGCTCCGCGACCGCAACCTGCCCCTTCCCAGCGCACAGTTCGCCGAACATCTGGCGGGCGTTCTGCGAGCAAGAGTGGAGACGGCGACGGGGTAGGGCATCGCGCCCGCAGAGGTTCCTCGCCGCGGCGTCTCAAGCCACCCCGTAGCCGAACCGCGAGGCGGCTGTGTGGACCCGCGCGATCTCGCCGCCGGTGGCAAAATCGAGCGTCTTTAAATACGCCTCACCGCAACCACCGCCGCCCGACGACTGACGGGCGTCCCGATATTCCCAGCTAACGGTTCGCCGGACGAGGGAAGATCACTCCCACTCGATTGTGCCCGGGGGCTTCGACGTCACGTCGTAGACCACGCGGTTGACGCCCTTCACCTCGTTGATGATGCGGGTGGCGGTGCGGCCGAGGAAGGTCATGTCGAAGGGGTAGAAATCGGCGGTCATGCCGTCGACTGACGTGACCGCGCGCAGGGCCAGCACGTGGTCGTAGGTGCGGCCGTCGCCCATCACGCCCACGGTGCGCACGGGCAGGAGCACGGCGAAGGCCTGCCAGATCACGTCGTAGAGGCCGGCGTAGCGGATTTCCTCGAGATAGATGGCGTCGGCCTTGCGCAGGATGTCGAGCTTTTCCTGCGTCACCGCGCCGGGGCAGCGGATGGCGAGGCCGGGGCCGGGGAAGGGGTGGCGGCCGACGAAGCTTTCCGGCAGGCCGAGTTCGCGGCCAAGCGCGCGCACCTCGTCCTTGAACAGGTCGCGCAGGGGCTCCACCAGCTTCATGTTCATGCGGTCGGGCAGGCCGCCCACATTGTGGTGGCTCTTGATGGTGACGGACGGGCCGCCGGCGAAGGAGACGCTCTCGATCACGTCGGGATAGAGCGTGCCCTGGGCGAGGAAATCGGCGCCGCCCACCTTCTTGGCCTCGGCCTCGAACACGTCGATGAAGAGCCGGCCGATGGTCTTGCGCTTCACCTCCGGGTCCTCGACGCCCTCCAGCTCCTTCAGGAACAGGTCGGCAGCATCCACATGCACGAGGGGAATGTTGTAGTGGCCGCGGAAGAGGGACACCACCTCATCCGCCTCGGCTTGGCGCATCAGGCCATGGTCGACGAACACGCAGGTCAGCTGGTCGCCGATGGCCTCGTGGATGAGCACGGCCGCGACGGAGCTGTCCACCCCACCGGAGAGGCCGCAGATGACCCGGCCGGTGCCCACCTGCTCGCGGATGCGGGCGATGGCGCGCTCGCGGAAGGCGCCCATGGTCCAGGTGCCTTCGAGGCCCGCCACCTTGCGTACGAAATTGGAGAGCAGGCGTGCGCCATCGGGCGTGTGGACCACCTCGGGGTGGAACTGCACGCCGTAATAGTTGCGCGAAACGTCGGCGATGGCGGCGAAGGGGGCGTTCTCCGAGGTGGCGACCACCTCGAAGCCCTCGGGCAGGCGGGTCACGCGATCGCCGTGGCTCATCCACACGGTGTGGCGCTCGCCGGGGCGCCAGACGCCGTCGAACAGGGGCACGGACTTCTGCACCGTCACCTCGGCGCGGCCGAACTCGCGGTGGTGGCCCGCCTCCACCGCTCCGCCCAGCTGCGCCGCCATGCACTGCTCGCCGTAGCAGATGCCCAGCACCGGCACGCCCGCGCCGAACGCCGCGTCCGGCGCCTTGGGGCTCTGGCCCTCGATCACCGAGGCCGGGCCACCGGACAGGATGATCGCCTTGGGCTTGAGGCGGGCGACGGCCTCCTCCGCCTTCTGGAACGGCACCACCTCGGAATAGACCCCGTCCTCGCGCACTCGGCGAGCGATGAGTTGCGTCACCTGACTGCCGAAATCGATGATGAGGACGGTGTCCTGGGAGGCGGCGGGCGCGGCGGTCATGGTGAAGCCTTGGGCGAGAGGGCGAATTTCGCCCCTCCTTTAACCGCAAAGCGCCGATTCCAAAAGTCAAGCGCCGCGCAGGGCTCGTATGAGCGCGCAGCGCGGGTCAGATGCGCGTCCAGTAGGGCTCGCAGCCAGCGGGCGCGTTCACGGCGCCGGAATGCCGGCGCTTCAGCTCGGCGCAGGCGAATTCACGGGCCTTCTCGGGAAGGCGGGAATTGATGGCGGTGCCGATCTCGTCATAGGGCTCGCCGGAGGCATAGACATAATAGGCCCAGTAGCCGCCGACGAGGACGACCACGAGGAGCAGCAGGCGGATGAGACCCATGGCGCGACGCCTTCTCCTTCACCCGTGCGCGTCACGGGCAAGGCGGGAACGCCGGAGTTCCGGTGAAGGTTCACGCCGGGCTGTTTGGCTGGAGTGGCGCGCCAGAGGGGAGCGAGGGGGGAGCACAGGGCGAGCATGAAGAAGAGCGGGATTGCACAGACGAGGACCCACATCGTCGCGCCCAACCCCATGGCTAGGTCAAACGCCATTGTCCGGAACTCCTCCGGCGTCGTCAGGGAGATATCCTCACTGATGACGTAGGGTGGTCCCTTTTGGTATTTCGCCTTCACTTCCTTCAGGATTTTCCACTCGGTCATGACTGCGGCGCGCCAGCACCAGTAGACCGTGGGAGCCAGGCCGAAACCAAACACCACCATCCCGATGGTGTTGTTTGTGTCGATTTCCCACCCCGGGCAGTAGGTCCGGCTGGAATCGACCCATGTCAGAATGCCGATCTCGGTGCCGAGGACCAGGAGGCACCCCAGCGCCGCCAGCCGCGTCACCTTCAACTGGAATTTCGGCGTCAGCTTGGGAAACGGGTTCCAGTCTTCGCTGTAGCTCGGCATGGCAGGCCTCTGCGGGACATAGGCGCCGCCTCACCCCGCCCGCTTCATCACGCTCACGAAGAAGCCGTCCGTGCCAGTGCGGCGCGGGGTCATCAGGAGGCCCTCGCGGCTGGTCAGTGCTGCTTCCGCCAGCGCGGAGCCGGAGGCGCCGAGCGCGAGGACGGCCTCGGTGGGCGAGACGGGGGAGAAATCCTCGCGCTTGTTGAGGAGGGCGCGCACCTGGGCACCGTTCTCCTCGTCCAGCAGCGAGCAGGTCACATAGGCGAGCCGGCCGCCGGGGCGGACATAGTGGGCGGCCTGTTCCAGGATCTTCGCCTGCTCGGCGGTGCGCTGGGCCAGCGCGCCGGGCCGCACGCGCCATTTGGCGTCGGGGTTGCGCCGCCAGGTGCCCGTGCCGGTGCAGGGGGCGTCCACGAGGACGAGATCCATCTTGCCTTCGAGGTCGTGCAGCACATCCTCGGCGCCGCGCGGGCTGCGCACCTGCACGTTGCGCACGCCGGCGCGGGCCACGCGCTCGTGCAGGGGCTTCAGGCGGCGGATGTCGCTGTCGTGGGCGTAGATCTGGCCCCTGTTGTCCATCAGCGCCGCGAATTCCAGCGTCTTGCCGCCGGCACCGGCGCACAAATCCAGCACCTGTCCACCTGGCACGGGGCGGGCGAGGATGGCGGCGAGCTGGGAGCCCTCGTCCTGCACTTCCACCTCGCCGCGCAGGAAGGCGGGCTCGGCGGAAACCGGCGGCGCCTTGCCCTCGGAATCGAGCTTGATGCGCAGGGCGAGCGGAGAGAAGCGGCAGGGCTCGGGGTGAAGGTGGGAGAGTTCCGCCTTCACCGCCTCGGGCTCGCCCTTGAGTGTATTGATGCGCAGGTCCAGCGGCGCACGGGCGGCCAGCGCCGCGCCTTCCTCGACCACGCTGTCGCCGAACACGTGCCGCAGCGAAGCGTGCAGCCACTGGGGGTAGTCGCCACGCACGAAGGGCGCCGCACCCTCGAGGCTCGGCTCGGCGAGGCGGGCGCGCTCGGCTTCGGAGAGGGGCGCCGGGGCGAAGCGGCCGCCGTCGGCGAGCGTCGCGATGGCGTCCACCGAAAGGCCGCGCATGAGCGCCAGCATCCCCAGCACCAGGGCGCGGGGCTCTTCGGAGCCCATCACCTGGGCGGCGGAGGCGCGCCGGCGCAGGGTGTCGTAGAGGATGCCGGCGATGGCCGCGCGGTCGCCCGATCCGGCGAAGCGGTGGGAGAGGCCCCAGTCTTTCAGCGCGTCGGCGGCGGGGCGGCGGCGCGCGGAGAGGTCGGCGAGGATCTCGATGGCGGCGGAAAGGCGGGCGGCAGGGGTCACGGCGGCTCTTCTGGTTGTCGGATCAGGCCTGCGGCGCGGCAGGGGCAAGCCCTTCCGCGCTCAGCTGGCGGGCAAACTGGTCCAGTGCGCGGGCCAGCTTCTCGTCGATGATGTGCAGATATTCGGTCCAGTCGGCATAGCCGGTCAGCTCGGCCTTGCCGTCGCTGATGCCGCGCAGGCCAAGGAGCGGCACGCCGTGGCGTCGGGCGGCGCGCAGCACGGCGAAGGTCTCCATGTCCACCATGTCTTCGGCAATCGCGTCATAGGCCGCGCCGGAGATGATGGCGCCGCCCGTCGAGAGGGAGGCCTCGGGCACGCCGGCGATGCGATGGGGCAGCTCCACCACCACCGGCTCGTCGAGGAACGGGGTCTTGCCGCGCTCGAAGCCGAGCGCCGAGGCATCCATGTCGCGATAGGCGACGCGGGCGACCTGATAGACTTCCGCATGGTCGAGCCGCCGCGAGCCGGCCGAACCTAGCGTCACCACCAGATCCGGGTGGCGGCCCTGATGGTGCAGGATGGCGAGGGCGCGGGCCGTCTCCACCGCCGCCTCCACCGGCCCGACGCCGGTGATGAGCGGGTCGATGCGGGCCTTGAGGTGCTCTCCGTATTCCTGGCTGGTGGCCATGACGAACAGGACGTCATGGCCTCCGAAGGCAAGGACGTGGCGGGCGGGGTCGGTCATCGCAAGTTCCACTGAGGCTCCCGGCCGGGCGCCCGGTCTGCAAAGACCTCAACTCCTCTTCTGCCACGGCCCGCCTGTCAACCGCCCCGCTTTCAGATGTTGAGGAGGATGGCGACGGCGAACAGAACCCACATGAGGGTCAGAACGGCAAGGCTCGCCAGATCGAGGCTGACCCCGCCGATGCCGCCGCGCGCCCGCGTCGAGAGCAATTGGGGGAAGGCAGCGGCGAGGCGCAGGAGCACGAAGATCCAGGCCAGCACCACGAAGGCCACGTCCGCCTTGCGGGTGAACAGGGCGAGGCAGGTCAGCGTGTAGAAGAGCAGGGCGGCGAGGCCGGCGCGCAGCCCGTCGGCCGTCACCTCGGTGGAGCGCACGGCGCGCAGCAGCACGGCGAGCACCAGCGCCACGTGAACGAAAAGCGGCAGCAGGATCATCTGAACGGTCATGGAAGCCTCCGGGGCGGGCTGTGCCTGTGTCCATCAAGCGCCAGCGCGGCCACGAGCGGAACCGCCGGCGCGGCCGTTCGTTCCCTCGCTGCGGTCTTTCAATGACCAACGCATCTGTGCGCGGTGCCCGTCTTTGCGCGGCCCCGCGGAGGCATCATACATGAGCACTCAGCAGGACATCCGGGAGCTGCGGCGCCAGGTCGAATCCGGACGCGCGCCGCGTCCCTTCTTCACCCGTGTCTCGCAGGCCGTTTCGCGGTGGGCGGGCAAGCCCGTCACCTTCATCATTGCGGTGCTGGTGCTGGTGGTGTGGGGGCTCACAGGGCCGATCTTCGCCTTCAACGACACCTGGCAGCTGGTCATCAACACCTCCACCAGCATCGTCACCTTCCTCATGGTGTTCCTGATTCAGAACAGCCAGAACCGGGATACGGCCGCGCTCCAGATCAAGCTGGACGAGCTGATCGCCCGCCTCGAGGGCCCGCGCGAGAGCCTGCTCGACCTCGAGGATCTGGACGAGGAGGTCCTCGAACGCCTGAGGCTGGAATACGCCCTGCTCGCCGACAAGGCGCGCGAGAACGGGGACAGCCGGGGGCGGGTGCCGCTTTCCGAGGCTCCGGAGTGCAATCCGGGGCAGGGGAAAGCGGAGGATGGTCCGGTCGCCGGCTGAGCGCCCCCTCAGGCGGGGACGGCAAACGCCTCGGGTGCTGCCCCCGCGCGCATCCGCGTCGCCATGGTCTCGTAGGCGATTTCGATGTGCCGCGCGTAGAGGTCCACGGCGAACAGCGGCGAGGCGGGCAGGGCTGCCTGAAGGCGGGTGCGCACCTCGGCAAGCGCCGCGGGATCATTGGCAAGGCCGATGGCGCGGGCCTCGAATGCCTCGGGCGTCGAGGTCGCAAGATCGCCGAGGCCGACCTGCCGCATGAGGCTGTCGGCCACCCGGGACGCGAAAGAGCGTCCCGTGCGGGTGACGATGGGCACTCCCCGCCGCAGGGCGTCGCTGGCGGTGGTGTGGGCGGTGTAGGGGAATGTGTCGAGGAAGAGGTCCGCATGGCCGATGCGGGCGAGATGTTCCTTCAGCGGCACCCGCGGGGCGAATACGAGGCGGGCGGGATCGATGCCGCGCCGCGCGGCCTCGCGGTGGAGATTGTCGGTGGTGCCGGGCCTGCCCTCCAGCAGCCAGAGGACCGAGCCGGGCACGGCGGCGAGGATGCGGGCGAAGCTGGAGAAGGTGTCCGGATCGAGCTTCCAGGCGGCATTGAAGGAGACGAACACGAAGGCGTCTTCCGGCAGCCCGCAGGCGGCGCGTCCGGGCGGCTCGGCAACGGGAAGGTCCGGATCGTTCGGCTGATAGCAATGCGGCAGCTGGACGATCTTTTCGCTGTAGAAGGGCGCATCGGTGAAGGGCAGAACCACCGGATCGCCGATCACGTAGTCGAAGAAGCCCGCCCCGCTGGTGCCGGGATAGCCGAGGAAGCCCACCTGGACCGGCGCCGGGCGATGGGCGAACAGGCTCATGCGCTCGCCTTCGGTATGCCCCATGAGGTCGACGGCGATGTCGATGCCCAGCCCGGCGATCTGCCGGGCGATGTCCTCCGGGCCCGCCTTCTCCACGTCGAGGAAGCGGTCCACCGCCCCCTTCACCCGCGCCCGCTCAGGCGAGCCGTCGTCGGGGCCGATGGAGACGGCAGTGATCTCGAACCGGCTGCGATCGTGCCGTTCCAGCAGGCCGGCGATGAGATGCGTGGTGGGATGGATGCGGAAGTCGGCGGAGACGTAGGCGACGCGGATCGGCCCCGTGGCCGCGCGCCGGGCCGCATGATCGAACACGAGCGGCCGCGCCGGCAGCTTCTCCGCCTCCACCCAGCGCCGTGCCCCGGCGAGGTGCAGCGCGGGGTCGTCGATATAGAGAGTGAGGAAGGGGATGGAGGGCGCGCTTTGGCCGATGGCGCCGAGCCGCAGGTTCTCCAGAAGCCGGTCGTGGCCGCGCCAGTCGCAGGTGGCGCGCCGCGCGGGAAACAGCACGTTGGCGGCCAGCGGAAGGGCCGGGTCTCGCGCGAAGGCCTCGCCCATGGCGGCGATTTCCTCGGCCTTGCGCTTCAGCGCACCGTAGGCGAGGGCGAGGTTGTAGTGGCACTTGGCATCGTCCGGACGCCGCGCCAGCGCCTTGCGGTAAAGCTCGATGGCCTCCAGCTCGCGGCCCTGCCGGGCGCGGCAGATGCCGAGCAGCTGGATCACGTCCGCATGGTCCGGCGCCGTCTTCAGGATCTTGCGATAGGCCCGCGCCGCATCCTCGTACTGCCCGCGCAACTGGAGCTGGTAGCCGTCGTAGAGCAGCTTCGCGAGGGGCGGCGGGAGCGGAGGGGGCTGGGACATGGTCTCGACGGGCTGGTCTCTGCAGGGCGGCGGGGCGCAATCCACGTGAAGAGAAGGCGCCGCGCGCCTCTAGCATGCGGGCGCCGATGGCGATAGGCAGGGGCTGGCGCGCCCGGCCGCCACGCCGGCCAACGCCCCACCTTCTGGAGGAAACTCATGCCGCTTTACGCCCTCGACGGCATCGCCCCGGAGCTGCCCGCCTCCGGCAATTTCTGGATCGCTCCCACCGCCGTGCTCATCGGCCGGGTGATCGTGAAGGAGGGGGCGAGCATCTGGTTCGGCGCGGTGCTGCGCGGCGACAACGAGCCCATCGTGGTCGGCGAAGGCACCAACATTCAGGAGAACTGCGTCCTCCACACCGATCCCGGCTATCCCATGACGCTCGGCCCCAGGGCCACCATCGGCCACAGCGTGACACTGCATGGCTGCACGGTGGGCGAGGGGGCGCTGGTGGGCATGGGCGCGACCGTGCTCAACGGCGCCGTCATCGGCGATCACTGCCTGGTCGGCTCCATGGCGCTCGTCACCGAGGGGAAGACCTTCGAGCCCTATTCGCTCATCGTCGGCGCCCCGGCCAAGGTCGCCCGCACCCTCGACGAGGCGGCCGCCGAGCGGCTGATCGCGACGGCGGCGGGCTATCAGCACCGCTGGCCTCAGTATGCCGCGGGCCTCAAGCGCATCGACTGAGCCGGCGCGCCTGAGGCATACGGAACGCAAAACGGGCCGGAACCGCGGCGTCGGTTCCGGCCCGTTTTCGTCTCGCTGAGGCTGAAGCCGGCGAGGCGACTGGAAAGAGAGATCAGCGGCCGGTGCCCACCACCGGCGGCACCCGGGTTTCTCCGAGCGACACCCACTGGGAGGGATCTTCCTTGGACTGGCGCTTGACGAAGCGATAGCCCGTGTCGGTCCAGCTGTGGATCTCGGCTTCCTGATTGTCGAGGATCAGATCGCCCTTGTCGGTCACGACCGTCAGCACGGCGTGGCCGTCGCCCTCGTGGTCGCGCACCACCGTGATGAGCAGAACCGAAGTCGGCCAGCCGGCGTTGATGAGGCGGCGGCGCTTTTCGAGCACGTAGTCCTCGCAATCGCCGCGGCCGTCGTCGGGGTAGGCCCAGCGCTCGGTCTCGCCGTAATGGTCGAGATCGGTCTCGGGCTGCACGACCTCGTTGACGGTGCGGTTGACGCGCTCGAGTTCGGCCTTGTGCTCGGCATCGAGCCGGATTGCGGGAATGATCGACCCCGCGGCGCGGCAGTCGGCGCCGTTCTCGGCGCAGAAGCGGACATAACCGGAGGGAGCGGACGTATAGCGCCCGTCGGCGAGATGGCGCGGCGCGAAAGCCGCGGCGAGGTTGGCGAGACGAATCTGCCCGCGGGCGTCCTGCGCGGTGGCGGGGACGCTTGCGCCCAGAAGCGCGACCCATGCGGCCAGCGCCAGAGGAAGGCTGAGGAGCGAAACGCGCTTCGACATTGCCGAGGGTCCGAGCGGAGTTAACAAAAAGATAATGCCTCAAGCCGCCGCGCTTGGCTCCGTCAACCTTCTGTTAACCTTAATTGCCCGGTTTTTAAATACCTCCCGTTTTGGCGATCTTTCGTCCCTGTTGCGCCGCCGCCACCCCGTGGCACGCCCTGCGACCGCGCGGCCCTTGGCGGTTCCGTGCGGTGATGCTAATGACTGACGCGTCAGTCATAATCGGTCGCTCCCATGGCGCGAAGTCCTTCCGATGCCCGCGAAACGTCGCCGGAGCCCAAGGCCCCGGTGCGGCGGCGGCGTGCGCCGGCCATGGACAAGGGGGAGCGGCGGCGCTCCATCCTCGATGCGGCGCTGGCGGAGTTCTCGGCCCACGGCTTCGCCGGCGCGCGGCTGGACGACGTGGCGCGGCGGGCCGGCGTCGCCAAGGGCACGCTCTATCTCTACTTCTCCGACAAGGAGGCGCTGTTCCGGGGGCTGGTGGAAGAGACCCTCTCTCCCGTCCTCGTCGATGCCGGCGGCATGGTGGCGCTGTTCCCCGGCGACACCCGCGATCTTCTGGACCTGCTCATCGAGCTTCTCGCCCAACGGGTGCTGGAAACGCCGGCGCAGGCGCTGGTGCGCCTCATGATCGCCGAGGGTCCGCGCTTCCCGGAACTCGCCGCTTATTACCATCGGGAAGTGGTGGTGCGCGGCCTTGCCCTCATTCGCGCCATCGTCGCGCGGGGCATCGCCCGCGGCGAGATCGACAGCGATATTCCCGCCCGCTTCCCCCAGCTTGTCATCGCCCCGGCCATCGTCGCGGTGGTGTGGAACGGCATGTTCGGCGCCTTCGATCCCCTCGACGTGCGCCAGTTCCTCGCCGCCCATCGCGACATGATCCTGCGCGGCCTTGGATGGAGAGAGACGTGATCCGCGCCCCCGCTTTGTGCGCCATGCTCGCGCGTACCCTCGCCCTCGCCGCCGCGATCGGCCTCGCCGGCTGCAACGGCGACGGGACAGGTGGCTTCTCCGGCTATGTGGAGGGGGATCTGGTGTTCATCGGTCCCACCGAAGCCGGGCGCGTCACCGCGCTTCTGGTGGAGGAGGGCGCGCAGGTGAAGGCCGGGCAGGTGCTGGCGAAGGTGGAGGACGATCTCCAGACCGCCGACCGCAACGCCGCCGCCGCCCAGCTCAGGGAAGCCGAGGCGCGTCTGGCCAATGCCCGCTCGCCCCTCCAGCGGCCGGAGGAGGTGGCGGTGCTGGAAGCCTCCGAGCGCCGCGCCGCCGCCGCCCTCGATTTGTCCCGCATCGAGCTGGAGCGCCAGAAGACGCTGGTGCCCAAGGGCGCCTCTTCCCAGGCCAATCTCGATTCCGCCCAGCACCAGTACGACCAGAACCAGGCCGCCCTGGACGAGGCCAAGCGCCGCATCGCCGCCGCCCGCATTGCCTCGCGCAACCAGGATATCGAAGCGGCCGAGCAGGCCGCCGAGGCGGCGAAGGCGAACCTCACCGCCGCCCAGATCCGGCTCGACCGCCGAAGCGTGAAGGCCCCGGCCGACGGCCCGGTGCAGACCGTCTATTACCGGCCCGGCGAGATGGTGCCGGAAGGGCGGCCCATCGTCTCCGTGCTGCCGCCGGGGCTGGTGAAGGTGCGTTTCTTCGTGCCGGAGGCGCAGTTGCCGAAGGTCAAGGCCGGCGCCCCCGTCACCGTCACCTGCGACGGCTGCGCGCCCTTCACCGCCAAGGTGTCCTTCATCGCGGCGCAGGCGGAATACACCCCGCCGGTGATCTACAGCCGCGAGGAGCGCTCCAAGCTCGTCTATATGGTGGAGGCACGGCCCGACGATCCGGCCAGGGCGAAGCCGGGACAGCCGGTGAATGTGAGTCTCGGAGCCACGCCGTGAGCATGGCGTCGGCACCGGCCGCTCCCGACCCGGATGTGGTGATCGAGGTGGAAGGGCTCTCCAAGAGCTTCGGCGGGCATCGCGTGGTGGACAACCTCACCATGCGGGTGCGGCGCGGGCAGATCTACGGCTTCCTCGGCCCCAACGGCTCGGGCAAGACCACCACCATCCGCATGCTGTGCGGATTGCTGACGCCGGACGCGGGGCGCGGCACCTGCCTCGGCATGGACATCCTCACCGAGTCCCGCGCCATCCGCGAGCACGTGGGCTACATGACCCAGCGCTTCTCGCTCTATCAGGACCTCTCGGTGCGGGAGAATCTGGAGTTCGTCGCGCGCCTCTATGGCGTGCCGCAGCCCGAGGCGGCGGCGGGCGCCGCGCTGCAGCGGCTGGGGCTGGAGGGGCGCGGCAAGCAGCTCGCCGGCGCGCTCTCCGGTGGCTGGAAGCAGCGCCTCGCGCTCGGCGCCTGCATCCTGCCCGGTCCCGACCTGCTGCTGCTCGACGAGCCCACCGCCGGCGTCGATCCGCAGGCGCGGCGCGAGTTCTGGGAGCAGATCCACGACCTCGCCGCCGAAGGGCTGACCGTCCTCGTCTCCACCCATTACATGGACGAGGCGGAGCGCTGCCACGAGATCGCGTACATCGCCTATGGCAAGTTGCTCGCCCAGGGCACGGTGCAAAGCGTGATCGCCGCCGCCGGGCTGACGACGGTCACGGTCGAGGTGAAGGGCGACGCGGGGCAGGAGGCCGGGCGCATCGCCCGCGACCTGGCCCGCGACCTCGCCCAGCGCGCGGGCGTGGATATGGTGGCCCCCTTCGGCACTGCCCTGCACATCTCCGGCCGTGATGCCGCGGCGCTGGAGGCGGCGCTCGCGCCCTTCCGCTCGGACGCGCGCCTCGCCTTCCGTGCCGACGCGCCGACGCTGGAAGACGTGTTCATCGACCTGATGCGCCGCTCCAAGGACGAGCTGCGATGAGCGCCCGTGCCGCGCGGGGCGGCTTCTTCACGCGCGTCGGCGCCATGATCGTCAAGGAGTTCATCCAGCTCCGCCGCGACCGCGTGACGTTCGCCACCATGATCATGATCCCGCTGCTGCAGCTGATCCTGTTCGGCTACGCCATCAACACCACGCCGCGGAACCTGCCAACGGCCGTCTTCACCCATGAGAACAACGAGGTCAGCCGGGCGATCCTCGCCGCGCTGCGCAACACCGCCTTCTTCGCCTTCGTGCGCGAGGTAAAGAGCGCCGAGGATGCCGAGCACATGATCCGCTCGGGCGAGGTGCTGTTCTTCGTGGAGATCCCGGCCGGCTTCGAGCGGTCGCTGCGGCGCGGGGAGACGCCCCAGCTGCTGGTCGCGGCGGACGCCACCGACCCGGTGGGCTCGGCCAATGCGCTCGCCGCGCTTGCCGGCGTGGTCAATTCGGCGCTCTCGCGCGAGCGCTTCGTGGATGCGCCGGGCAGCGCTTCCTTCGAGATCGTGCAGCACCGGCGCTACAATCCCGCTGGCACCAGCCAGCTCAATATCGTGCCCGGCCTGCTCGGCACCATCCTCACCATGACCATGTTGATCTTCACCGCCTTGTCGGTGACGCGCGAGATCGAGCGGGGAACGATGGAGAGCCTGCTCTCCATGCCCATCCATCCGGTGGAGATCATGCTGGGCAAGATCACACCGTATGTGCTGGTGGGCATCCTGCAGGCCCTCCTCATCATGGGCGCCGGGATGATTCTCTTCGGCGTCCCGCTTGAAGGGAGCGCGATCCTGCTGGCGGTGGCGACGCTTCTGTTCATCGTCGTCAACCTGTCCATCGGCTACACCTTCTCCACCCTGGCGCAGAACCAGCTCCAGGCGGTGCAGATGTCGTTCATGTTCTTCCTGCCCTCCATCCTGCTGTCAGGCTTCATGTTTCCGTTTTCGGGCATGCCGCTGTGGGCGCAGTGGATCGGCGAGGGGCTGCCGCTCACCCACTATCTCAGGATGGTGCGCGGCATTCTCCTGAAGGGCTCGGGCATGTCCGACCTCACCACGGATGCGGGCGCGCTGGTGGTGCTGATGCTGGTGGCGATGGCCATCGCCGTGGCGAGATTCCGGCAAACTCTGGACTAAAAGCCGTGCGGCATGTGGCCGCGAAGCATTGGCGCTTGCCCGAATTCGTCCTGTGGAAAATAGTGGGCGATGTGGTGGAGCCTGGAGGCGTTCCAGGCTCGCGCGTCCAGCGTTTGCTTGAAGGCTATGCGACCTGATGTCCGCTGCGCTGCGGCATTTGGCTTGGCAACTTGCGACGGCCCGCCACAGCGCACATCCGTATTTCGCCGGGCATAGCCTTTGACATGCGTCAAGGTGAAAAACGGTCCTAGGGCGTTGATCTGCGTCCTAGTCCCCCGGGTGTAGTTCTGCGCTCCGGCGTGAAGGGTCCACAGATGACAACATTGCAAGCTCCAATCCAGCCCCCGGCGAAGTCGTTGAGGTGGGGTGAGGGCGCTCTCATCGGGGTGTTCTCCCTCTTCGCCCTTTTCTCGATCGTCGTGGCGGCGAAGGCCTACACGCCGGAATACGCTTTTCATGCGTACCTGTTCGCGGCGGCGAGCATCGCGGCGGTGTTCGCCATCGGCAACCGCTACATGAACCGCCCGGCCGGCGACGTGCCGCAGTTCATCGACGGCAAGCCCAACTACAACATGGGCGTCGTGAAGTTTGCGACCATCGCCGCCGTGGTGTGGGGCATCGCCGGGTTCCTGGTGGGTGTCATCGCCGCCCTGCAGCTGGCCTTCCCGGTCGTGAACCTGGACCTGCCCTGGATCTCGTTCGGCCGGCTTCGGCCGCTGCACACCTCGGCGGTGATCTTCGCCTTCGGTGGCAACGTGCTGCTCGCCACCTCCTTCTACGTGGTGCAGCGGACCTCGCGCGCCCGCCTCGCGGGTGATCTCGCCCCCTGGTTCGTGATCCTCGGCTACAACTTCTTCATCGTCATCGCCGGTACGGGCTATCTGCTCGGCATCACCCAGGGCAAGGAATACGCCGAGCCCGAGTGGTATTCTGACCTGTGGCTCACCGTGGTCTGGGTCACCTACCTGCTGGTGTTCCTGGTGACGCTGCTGAAGCGTAACGAGCCGCACATCTATGTGGCGAACTGGTTCTATCTCGCCTTCATCATCACCATCGCGGTTCTGCACCTCGGCAACAACGCCACCATCCCGGTGTCGGTCTTCTCGCCGAAGTCCTACATCCTGTGGTCCGGCGTGCAGGACGCCATGTTCCAGTGGTGGTACGGCCACAACGCGGTGGGCTTCTTCCTGACCGCCGGCTTCCTTGCCCTGATGTACTACTTCATCCCGAAGCGCGCCGAGCGTCCGGTCTATTCCTACCGGCTCTCCATCGTGCACTTCTGGGCGCTGATCTTCATCTACATCTGGGCCGGCCCGCACCACCTGCACTACACGGCTCTGCCGGACTGGGCGCAGACGCTGGGCATGACCTTCTCGGTGATCCTGTGGATGCCCTCCTGGGGCGGCATGATCAACGGCCTCATGACGCTCTCGGGCGCCTGGGACAAGCTGCGCACCGATCCCGTCATCCGCATGATGGTGGTGGCGGTCGCCTTCTACGGCATGTCCACCTTCGAAGGCCCGATGATGTCGGTGAAGGCGGTGAACTCGCTCAGCCACTACACCGAATGGACCATCGGCCACGTGCATTCCGGCGCGCTCGGCTGGGTCGCCTACATCTCCTTCGGCGCCATCTACTGCCTGGTGCCCTGGCTCTGGAACAAGCGCGAAATGTATTCGGTCAAGGCCATCAACTGGCACTTCTGGGTCTCGACCCTCGGCATCGTGCTCTACATCTCCTCCATGTGGGTGGCGGGCATCCTGCAGGGCCTCATGTGGCGCGCCTACACGCAGCTCGGCTTCCTCGAATACTCGTTCATCGAGACGGTCGAGGCGATGCACCCGCTCTACGTGATCCGTGCCCTGGGCGGCATCCTCTTCCTGGCCGGCGCCCTCGTCATGGCGTGGAACGTCTGGAAGACCATCACCACCCCCCAGACCGCAGCCGAGCGCGAGCTCGCCCTGCAGGCGGCCGAGTGAGGAGGCGAGCATGGCGACCCAAGGCACCTCAATCTGGTCCAAGCATCAGATCTTCGAGAAGCACTCCTACTGGCTGATGCTCGGCATCCTGGTGATGATCGCCATCGGCGGTCTCGTCGAGATTGCCCCGCTCTTCTACCTGAAGAGCACCATCGAGAAGGTGGAGGGCATGCGTCCCTACTCGCCGCTCGAGCTGGCGGGACGCAACATCTACATCCGCGAGGGCTGCTACAACTGCCACTCGCAGATGATCCGCCCGCTGCGTGACGAGGTGGAGCGCTACGGCCACTATTCGCTGGCGGCCGAGAGCATGTACGACCGCCCGTTCCAGTGGGGCTCCAAGCGGACCGGTCCCGATCTCGCCCGCGTCGGCGGCAAGTATTCGGACCTGTGGCAGGTGGAGCACCTGAACAACCCGCGCTCCGTGGTGCCGGCCTCCATCATGCCGAGCTACCCGTGGCTGGCGAAGACCAAGCTCAACGCCAAGCACATCGGCGAAGAGATGCGGGTCCAGCAGATTCTCGGCGTGCCCTACACCGACGAGATGATCGCCAAGGCCCAGGACGACCTGAAGACCCAGTCGACCACCGACGCCGCCGACGCCGATGGCCTGCAGAAGCGCTATCCCAAAGCGCAGGGCCGCGACTACGACGGCAACCCGGGCGAGCTCACCGAGGCCGACGCGCTGATCGCCTATCTGCAGATGCTGGGCACGCTCGTCGACTTCAAGCTCTACGACAACCAGGCGAATGTGAGGTGATCGATGCACGAGACCTATCTCGGCCTCGCGGCCTTCGCCCAGACGGGGGGCCTGGTCCTCTTCGTCGTCGCCTTCCTGCTGGTGGTCGCTTACGCCTTCTGGCCCTCTAAGAAGAGGAAGAAGGAATTCGAGGACGCCGCCAACATTCCGCTCAAAGAGGATTGATCCCGTGAGCACGACCAACGACACCCACGGCAAGGTCGACCAAGCAACCGGCGTCTCGACCACCGGCCATGAATGGGATGGCATTTCTGAACTGAACAACCCGCTGCCGCGCTGGTGGCTGTGGGTGTGGTACGCATGCATCGTCTGGGCCATCGGCTACTGGATCCTGTATCCGGCGTGGCCGCTGGTCTCGTCCGCGACGCCGGGCATTCTCGGCTGGCATTCGCGCTCGGCGGTGGCGATCCAGATCGCCGACCTGAAGGCCGTCCGGTCCGAAAGCGCGGCCAAGCTCGCCAACGCCTCGCTTGAGCAGATCGAGCAGACGCCGGCGCTGCTCTCCCTCGCCCGGGCGCAGGGCCGCGTTGCCTTCGCCGACAATTGCGCGCCCTGCCACGGCGCGGGCGGCGGCGGCGCCACCGGCTTCCCCAACCTCAATGACGACGACTGGCTGTGGGGCGGTTCGCTGGAGCAGATCCAGACGACCATCGAGCACGGCATCCGCGCCAACGATCCGGATACCCGCCAGGGCAACATGCCGGCCTTCGGCAAGGACGGCATCCTCCAGAAGCCGGAAATCTCGGCGGTGGCGGACTATGTGCGCACCCTCTCCGGCATCGCCAAGCCGGGTGCGGACTTCGACAAGGGCAAGGAGGTGTTCGCCTCCAACTGCGCCGCCTGCCATGGCGAAGACGGCAAGGGCAACCAGGAAATGGGTGCTCCGAACCTCACCGACGGCATCTGGCTCTATGGCTCCGACAAGGCCACCATCGAGTACGGCGTCATCAACGGACGTGGCAACGTGATGCCGGCCTGGCACGCGCGCCTCGACCCGACCACGATCAAGGCTCTCACCGTCTACGTCCATTCGCTGGGCGGCGGACGCTGAGCCTGAGGTCCGGGGCGTTCCGCCCCGGACGCGCCCACCGGGCAGCCTTCCGGGCGGACACGCGCAGCGTCCGGAAAAGCCTCCTGGGCGGAGATGCCAAAAGGTCGCGCGACCAAACGTCGGCGCGACCTTTTGTTTTGGGGATCACAGCTACATTCTAAGATATGAATGTAGTGCAGCAGAGCGGAGACGGGGGTCTCCGCAATTGCGCCCGAGGGGCAAGGCCCCGACGTATGGCCGGTCCGTCTTGACCGGCGAACCGCGGTGAAGATGATGACTGCCCTGTCCACCAAGTCCGAGGACAAGAAGGCCCCCGTGGTCGTGAGCGGCGACGACGACATCCCGCTTTACGAGGCCCGGCGCCAGATCTATCCCCAGAGCGTCCACGGTCGCTTCCGCACCATCAAGTGGGTCCTGCTCGGCATCACCCTCGGCATCTACTATCTGCTGCCGTTCGTGCGCTGGGACCGTGGTCCGGACGCGCCGAACCAGGCCGTGCTCATCGATTTTCCGGCCCGCCGCTTCTATTTCTTCTTCCTCGAGATCTGGCCGCAAGAATTCTACTACGTCGCCGGCCTGCTCATCCTTTCCGCGCTCATCCTGTTTCTGATGAATGCGGTGGCCGGCCGCGTGTGGTGCGGCTATCTTTGCCCGCAGACGGTGTGGACTGATCTGTTCATGGCCGTGGAGCGCCTGATCGAGGGCGACCGCCGCGAGCGGATGATCGCCGACGCCCAGCCCTGGTCCATCGACAAGTTCGCGCACAAGACGCTGAAGCATTCCATCTGGCTGCTGATCGCGTGGTGGACCGGCGGCGCCTGGGTGCTCTACTTCGCCGATGCGCCGACCCTGGTGGTGGAGCTTGCCACCTTCCAGGCGCCCGCCGTGGCCTACATGTCCATCGCGGTGCTGACCTTCACCACCTATGCCCTCGCCGGCCACATGCGCGAGCAGGTCTGCACCTACATGTGCCCGTGGCCCCGCATCCAGGCGGCGCTGACCGACGAATATGCGCTCAACGTCACCTATCTCTACGATCGCGGCGAGCCCCGCGGTTCGGTGAAGAAGGCGGCCGTGCTGCGCGAGAAGGGGCTGCCCGCGGGCGACTGCGTGGACTGCGGCCAGTGCGTCGCGGTGTGCCCCACGGGCGTCGACATCCGCCAGGGGCTCCAGCTGCCCTGCATCCAGTGCGGCCTGTGCATCGATGCCTGCAACACGGTGATGCACAAGATCGGCCGTCCGGGGAACCTCATCACCTACGAGAGCGAGGCGAACCTTGAGGCGCGCGCCGCCGGCAAGCCTTTCGTCCAGCGCATCCTGCGCCCGCGCACCATCCTCTACGGGGTGCTGATCGCCCTCGTCTCGGGCCTCATGCTCACCGCGCTGATCGGGCGCTCGACGGAAGGCATCGCCGCCATCCACGACCGCAACCCGCTGTTCGTGCGGCTCTCGAGCGGCGCCATTCGCAATGCCTACACCATCCGCCTCATCAACAAGAAGCTGGAGGAGCGGACCTTCATCCTCTCCGTCGAGGGCGTTCCCGATGCCAGCATCGAAGTGATCGGCGACAATGCGGACGGCCTCACCATCGGCCCGGACCAGACGCGGGAGGTGCGCGTGCTCGTCACCACCAGCGACAAGCTCCCGCCCTCGGCGTCCCTGCCCGTGACCTTCCGCATCCGCGACAAGGCTTCCGGCCTCGCCGCCTCCGTCACCGACCATTTCATCGGCCCCTGATCGGGCCGCAGGGAAGGGAAACACACCATGGCTAGAGCCTCTGCCCCGGCCGCCAGCACCCCGAAGGCACCGCGCGAACTGACCGGCCGCGCGGTGCTCGCCATCCTCCTCGCCTTCTTCGGCGTGGTCATCGGCGTCAACGTCATCATGGCGCGCTTCGCCGTCACCACCTTCGCGGGGGTGGAGACCGAAAGCTCCTACAAGGCCGGCCTTGCCTTCACCGCCGAGCATCAGGCGGCGGAGCGGCAGGCGGCCATGCACTGGAAGGTGGACGTGGCCCTCGCTTCACCCGGTGGCGGTGCCCGCGAGGTGAACATCGTCGTGCGCGATGGCGCCGGAAAGCCCATCACGAACCTCGTCGCCGACGGCGAACTCGCCCACCCCACCGACGCGCGCCGCGACGTGGTGCTGGACCTCGAGCCGCTGGGCGAGGGCCGCTACCGCGCCCGCACCCAGGCCGGCGCCGGCCAGTGGGATCTGGTGATTGATTTTGCGCAAGGCGGCGAACGGGTCTTCCGGTCCAAGAATCGGGTGCAGCTTCCGTAAGCCGCTTGAACGGGCATCCGGCATCCTCCGGGCCTCCCGAGGCGGCATCGAGACTGCCGGGCGGCTACCGTCCAGTGCCGCCCGTGCCTTGAGTACGAGAGGCTGGGCGGTTCGTCGCGCCGCCGGCCTGTCGTACTCATTTTATTTCATGGCATGGTGCTGAACCGTGCCGCGGGCTCAGCCCGCACCCTCCCTGCAGCCCCCGGGGACCTGAAGATGTCTGAGGCGATCGACTATTCCATCTTCGTCGGCACGTCCGAGGACGGCCTGGCGCAGATGAGTCTCGCCATCGACGGCATCGATTGCGCCGCCTGCATCGGCGAGATCGAGAATGGGGTGAAGGCGCTGCCCGGCGTGGTGCGCGCCCGCCTCAACTACTCGACCCACCGCCTCACCGTCGCCTGGTCGGAAGGCACGTCGCCGGACCGGGTGGTGGGGCAGCTGGAAGCGCTCGGCTACCGCGCCCATCCCTTCGCCGGTCGGGCGGAGGAGAGCGAGGCGCGGCACGCCCGCTGGCTGCTGCGCTGCCTCGGCGTCGCCGGCTTCGCGGCCATGAACATCATGCTGCTGTCGGTCTCGGTGTGGTCGGGCAACGTCACCGACATCACCCCCGAGACGCGCGACTTCTTCCACTGGATTTCTGCGCTCATCGCGCTGCCGGCGGCGGCCTATGCCGGCCAGCCCTTCTTCCAGAGCGCTGTGCGCGCCATCCGCTCCGGCCGGCTGAACATGGACGTGCCGATCACCATCGGCGTCACGCTGGCGCTGGGCATGAGCGTGCTGGAAACGGCCATGAGCCAGCCGCACGCTTATTTCGACAGCGCCATCATGCTGCTGTTCTTCCTCCTCGCCGGCCGCTACCTCGACCACGAGGCGCGCAGGCGCACCCGCGCCACGGCGGGCAACATCGCGGCGCTCCGGGGCGAGATGGCCCATCGCCTGGGAGCCGACGGGGTGCCCGTGCTGGTGCCCGTGCAGGCGCTCCAGCCGGGCGACACCATCCTCGTGCATCCCGGCGAGCGGGTGGCGGCGGACGGCGTGATCGCGTCCGGCCTCTCGGCGGTGGATGAAAGCCTCGTCACCGGCGAGACCCTGCCGCGCGCGCTGAAGGCCGGGGACCATGTCTATGCCGGAAGCCTGAACGGGGAGGGCGCGCTGCACCTTACCGTCACCGCCGGCGGCGAGAACACGCTGGTGGACGACGTGCAGCGCCTGCTCGATGGCGCGCTGGCGGAAAAGGGCGCCTACGTGCGCCTCGCCGACCGGGTGGCCCGGCTCTACGCGCCCATGGTCCACCTCACCGCCCTCGTCTCTGCCATCGGCTGGCTGCTGGCGGGCGCCGGGCTGCACGATGCGGTGATGATCGCGGTGGCGGTGCTCATCATCACCTGCCCCTGCGCGCTGGCGCTCGCCGTGCCGGCGGTGCAGGTGACGGCGACCGGCCGGCTGTTCCGCGCCGGCCTCCTCATCAATGCCGGCGACATGCTGGAGCGCCTCGCCGCTGTGGATACGGTGGTCTTTGACAAGACCGGCACCCTGACCCTGCCCGAGCCGGCGCTGGCTCTGCCGCGCGGCGCCGATCCGGAACTGGTGGCGCTGGCCGGCCGGCTGGCCCTGTCGAGCCGTCATCCGCTGGCCGGCGTCATCGCCGCGCGAGCGAAGGGGCCGGCGCTGGAGCACGTCACCGAGGTGAGCGGTCAGGGCATCGAGGCGATCATCGACGGCCGTCGCGCCCGCCTCGGCAGCCTGTCTTTCTGCGAGGCCACGGCCCCCGCCGATCTGCCCGCCGATGCCTCCCTCATCGCCTTCCGCCACGGTGAGAAGGTGCTCGTCATGGGCGTCGCCCAGGCGCTGCGGCCGGATGCGCGCGAGGTGGTCGCCGAGCTGAAGGCGCGCGGCCTCGACGTGCGCATTCTCTCCGGCGACCGGCCGGCGGCGGTGGCGCCGGTGGCGGAAGCTCTCGGAATCACTGCGGCCGAGGCCGGCCTGAAGCCCGCCGACAAGATCGCCGCGCTGGACGCCCTCAAGGCCCAGGGCCGCCGCGTGCTCATGGTCGGCGACGGCCTCAACGACGCGCCGGCCTTGGCGGCCGCCACCGTCTCGCTCTCGCCGGCGAGCGGTGCTGCCGTCACGCAGGCCCATGCGGATGCGGTGTTCCTCGGCCGCCGGCTGTGGCCGGTGCTGGCCGCGGTAGATGGCGCCCGCACGGCGGCCCGGCTGATGCGGCAGAACCTCGCCATTGCCGTGGGCTACAACATCATCGCCGTGCCGCTGGCCATCGCCGGCTTCGTGACGCCGCTGGTGGCGGCGCTCGCCATGTCCGGCTCTTCCATCCTTGTGACCGTGAACGCCTTGCGCGCGGCCCGTCCCGGGCGCAAGGAAGAGGCGGTGGGGGACGACAGCGCGACGGGCGATGCCAGCGCGCTCACGGAGGTGGCGGCGTGAACGTCCTCGTCTATCTCGTGCCCCTCGCGCTGCTGCTCGGCCTCGGCGGCCTGTTCGCCTTCCTCTGGAGCCTCAAGAGCGGGCAATATGACGACCTCGATGGCGCGGCCGTCCGGGTGTTGTCCGACGACGACCTGCCGGAGAGCGCAAGACCGCCTTCCCACGCCGCCCCGGAAAGGCGCCGGCCGTGAGGCGCGCCGCGCCCGCTCCCGAGCCCCGCGCGGGGATGCTGGTCTGCGTCTGCGACCCACAACTCGACGCCCCGGCCAATGACAACGGCCCGCGCGCCGTCTCCACCTTCGGCCTTGCGCTGGGCTTCGCCTTTGCGGTGCTGGCGCAGACGGTGGCCTCTGCGGCGCTCCCGCTGGCCGGCGCGCAGCTGGCGCCGCGGCCGGAGCTCGTCACCTGGCCGTTCGCCGCCTTGCTGCTCGGTGCGGCGCTCGCCTCCTTCCCCGCCTCCTTCCTGCGCGATGCGTTCGGCCGGCGCACGGGCTTTGCGCTCGGCGCCTCGGTGGGCATTGCCGGCGGGGCGCTGCTGGTGGCGGCGCTTATCCAGCGGCAGTTCGCCTGGGCCTGTCTCGGCGCCCTGTGGCTCGGCATGGCGCAGGGCTTCTCCTTCTTCTACCGGCACGAGGCCGCCGCCGCGAGCGGCCGCCCCGCCGCCGCCACGGCCGGCGTGCTGGCCGGCGGCCTCCTTGCCGCCGTGGCCGGCCCGACGCTTGCAAGCTTCGCCGAAAGTCTCGCGGCGCCCTTCTTCCTTGTCGGCGCCGCCGGGTTGGCGGCACTGGCGCATACCTGCTCCCTGGGCGTCGCGGTGATGCTGGCGGACGATCCCACCTCCACTTTCCGCCCCAAGGTGACGGCGCCCCTCTCGGCCATCGTGTGGCCGACGCTGGTGGCGGGTATCGCGTGGTTCGGCATGAATGCCGTCATGTCCGGCGCGCCGCTGGCGCTGGTCGGCTGCGGCATCGGCGGGGCGGCGGTGTTCGGCTTCATCGCCTTGCACGTGGCGGCCATGTATGCGCCGGCCGTGCCGCTGGCCCTCGCGGGGGATCGCCTGCCGCCGCTGGCCATCGCGCTGACGGGCGTCGTGCTGGTCGCCATCGGCGTGCCGCTCCAGCGGCTCGCGACCCCGGAAAGCATCACGGCGGCGCTGATCTGCGTCGGCGCCGGCTGGTCGGTGGCCACGGTGGGCGCGACGGCGTGGATCTACCAGTCCGGCCAGCCGAGCCGCCTCGCGCTGGCGCTGCATGACGGCGGCCTGTTCGCCCTCGCGATCTGCGGCGCGCTCACCGGCTATCTGCTGGCCTGAAACCGCCGGGAGCGGTAGGCAGGGGGACAAACCCCGGAGCCCCGCCGTGACCCACCCCTTCGCCCTTGATGGACAGACCGCCCTCGTCACCGGCTCGGCCTCTGGCCTCGGCTTCGAGATGGCGCGGGCACTGGCCCAGGCCGGCGCCCATGTGCTGGTGAACGGGCGCCATGCGGACCGGCTCGGCGCGGCCGTCACCGCCATCATCCGCAAAGGCGGCAAGGCCGAGCCCTTCCTGCTCGATGTGTTCGACGCGGAGGCGGTGGATGCCGCCCTGGCCAAGGCCCCGCCCATCCACATCCTCGTCAACAATGCCGGCGCCCGCGACCGCCGCGCCTTCCTCGACATGGAGGATGCCGACTTCCGCCGGCTGGTGGAGGTGGACCTTCTCGCCCCGGCCCATCTTACCCGGCAGGTGGCGCGGGGCATGGTGGCGCGCAAGGCGGGCGGGCGCATCATCAACATCACCTCCATCGCCGGTCCGCTCTCCCGCGCCGGGGATGCGGCCTACACCACGGCGAAGGGCGGGCTGGAGGCGCTGACCCGCGCGCTCGCCGCCGATCTCGGCCCGCACGGCATCACGGTGAACGCCATCGCCCCCGGCTATATGCTGACCGCGGCCAACGAGGCGCAGTCGCGGGACCAGACACTCAGGGAATGGCTCTCCCGCCGCACCTCCCTCGGCCGCTGGGGCCATCCGGAGGAGGTGGCGGGCGCGGCGGTGTTCCTCGCCTCGCCGGCAGCGTCCTACATCACTGGCCAGATCCTGGCGGTGGACGGCGGCTACATGGCGCATTTCTGACGGGGGATCGCGCCCGTCAGCGCACCCAGAAGCGCGGCATGAACAGCACCAGCACGGTGAGGATTTCCAGCCGCCCCAGCATCATGGTGCCGGTGAGCAGCCACAGCGCGGGATCGGGCAGGCCGCCGAAATTGGAGGCCGGCCCCACCACCGGCCCGAGTCCCGGCCCCACATTGGCGAGGCAGGCGATGGCCGCCGAGAAGGCGGTGCGCAGGTCCAGGCCCATCACGTTCAGCGCCACGCCCACCAGGAAGAAGGTGAGCAGGAACAGGAAGACGAAGGACAGCACCGAACCCACGACGTCGTCCGCGACCGGCGCCCCGCCATAGCGGATGGGGAAGATGCCGGCCCGGAACGAGATGCGCTTGAGGTGCTGGCGGATGGCCTTGGCGGTGATGGCGAGACGCAGCGCCTTAAGCCCGCCCGAGGTGGAGCCGGTGCAGCCGCCGAGGAACATCAGCACGAAGAAGAGGGAATCCGAGAGGGGTCCCCAGTTCGTGTAGTCCACCGACATGAATCCGGTGGTGGAGATGAGCGAGCTGACCGTGAACAGGGCGTTCCGGAGCGCCGTCTCGCCGCTGGCGATGCCCTGAAGGCTCTGCTGGGCGAAGGACAGCAGCGTGAAGGCGGCGACGATGGCGAGGAACACCCGCACCTCGGGATTGGTGAACAGGCGGCTCGCATCTCCCGACAGCGCCCGGACATAGAGCGGGAAGGGCAGGGCGGCGGCGAGCATGAAGACGATGGCCACATAGTCCACCGCCGGATTCGCGAACACCGAGAGCGAGGAATCCGAATTGGCGAAGCCGCCGCTCGACAAAGTGGACATGGCGAGCGTTACCGCATCGAACGGCTTGAGGCCCGCCGCCAGGAAGCACCCGGCGCAGATGACGGTGAGCAGCACATAGGCCTGCAGCAGGCGCTTGGCGATGCTGCCGGCGCGCGGCAGGAACTTGTCGGACTTGTCCGAGGATTCCGTGCGGAACAGCTGCATGCCGCCGATGGAGAGCACCGGCATGACGGCGATGGCGATGGCGATGATGCCAATGCCGCCGAACCAGTGCAGCAGCGCCCGCCACAAAAGGATGCCCGGCGACATGGCATCGAGCCCCGACATGACGCTGGCGCCGGTGGTGGTGAGGCCGGACATGCTCTCGAACATGGCCCGCGTGAAGGAGAGGCGGGAGGGCCCCCACATGAGCGGCAGGGCGGCGAACACGGACAGCACCACCCAGACCGAGGTGGTGAGCAGGAAGGCCTGGCGCAGGTCTAGCTTGCGGGTGAGCTGGCCGCGGCCGGTCATCCACAGAAGGACGCCGACGAAGATGGTGACGGCGGCGGAGCCGACGAAGGCAGCGCCCGCGAAGGTCTCCCGGCTGTTGGCGCGGGCGGCGAAATCGACCACGGCCGGCGCCAGCATGGCGGCGCCGAGGATGGCGAGCAGGATGCCGAGCGTGGCCGCGACCGGGCGCAGGCTGAGGACCGATACGGCCTCGGCCTCCACGGTGGGAATGCCCGCGTGCATGATCTCCCCTCTCGCCCGGTTCGCAGCAACCTCAATAAAGGACAGGGGCCAAAAAAAGTTAAAGCTGAAAGGCTAAAGCTGAAATCGTCCCGCCCGGCCTTCGCCGGGCGGATGGATGCGGTCAGTTGAGAACGCGGCGCACGTCCGGCACGTCCAAGGAGAAGGCTGGAATCTCGATGGAGAAGGCCTCCCCCGTGTCGGTGACCATCTCGTAGCGTCCGCGGATGATGCCGGTCGCCGTGTTGAGCGGCACCCCGCTCGTGTATTCGAACCGGCCACCGGGCGGCAGGGTCGGCTCCTCGCCGACGACGCCGGCACCATGCACCTCCTCGGTGCGGCCGTTGGCATCGGTGATGATCCAGTGGCGCGCCTTGAGCTGCACCGTCTCCTGGCCCAAATTGGCCACCTCGATCGTATAGGCCCAAAAATGACGGCCCTGGTCGGGCTCAGACCGCTCGGCCACATAACGCGGCGTCGCGGTCACCTGAATATTCCGAGTGATGGCGCGGTACATACCCGCTCGACCTCCCCACACCGCGGGAGAAAATGCTCCCGCGGGCGCATAGTGAACCTGCGTTGCCGCCCGCGCGCAACAGGACATGGTGCGGCGCGGCAAGGTGCGCGCCGCGACGTCAGCAATCACAAGGCTTCGGCAGCACCGGCAAGGTCGGCGATCAAGTCGTCGGCGTGCTCGAGGCCCACCGAGAGGCGCAGCAGGCCGTCGGAAATGCCCATCTCGGCCCGCGTCTCCGGCGTGAATCGCTGGTGGGTGGTGGTGGCCGGGTGTGTGATGAGGCTCTTCGCATCGCCGAGATTGTTGGAGATGCGGATGAGCCGCAGGGCGTTGGCGAAGCGGAAGGCTCCTTCCTTGCCGTCCTTCACCACGAAGGTGACGAGGGTGCCGCCGCCCTTCATCTGCCGCTTGGCCAGCTCGGCCTGCGGATGATCGGCGCGGCCGGGATAGATCACCTTTTCCACGCCCGGCAGGCTGGCGAGGGCATCGGCCACCTTGCCCGCGCTCGCCTGCATCCGCTCCACGCGCAGGGCCAGCGTCTCCAGCCCCTTCAGCATGATCCAGGCGTTGAAGGGGGAGATGGAGGGGCCGGTCTGGCGCAGGTAGGTCTGCAGGTGGTCGGTGACGAACTGCTTGGAGGAGAGGATCACCCCGCCCAGGCAGCGGCCCTGTCCGTCCACATGCTTGGTGGTGGAATAGACCACCACGTCCGCCCCCAGCTCGAACGGATGCTGGAGGAGCGGGGTGGCGAACACATTGTCCACCACCAGCTTCGCCCCCGCCGCGTGCGCGATCTCCGCCACGGCGGCGATGTCGATGAGGTCCAGCGTCGGGTTGGTGGGGCTTTCCAGGAACAGGATCTTGGTGTTGGGCTTCACGCCCGCCTTCCAGGCGTCGAGGTCGCCGCCGTCGATGAGCGTGGTCTCGACGCCGAAGCGCGGGAGGAAGTCCTCCAGGATCCAGCGGCAGGAACCGAACAGGGCGCGGGCGGCGAGTACATGGTCGCCGGCCGAGAGCTGGCACAGCAGCGCGGCATTCACCGCCGCCATGCCCGACGCGGTGGCGCGGGCCGCTTCCGCCCCTTCGAGCAGCGCCATGCGCTCCTCGAACATGGCGGTGGTGGGGTTGGAATAGCGCGAATAGACGAAGCCGGGGTCCTCGCCCTTGAACCGCGCCTCGCAGCTTTCGGCGTCGTCATAGACGAAGCCCTGCGTCAGGAAGAGCGCCTCGGAGGTCTCGCCGAAGGGGGAGCGCGTCGTCCCGCCATGGACTAGCCGTGTTTCCGGGTGGAGTGTAAGGGGATCGCGGGGGACGAACCGGGGGGTGGGCTTGGGCGCCACGGACATGACGGTCTCCGAGGGGAGGCCGAGGGGACCGGACCGGGCGCACGCCATCGGACACGCCGATGAGGCTTCCCTTGTCGTCTCCCCGGCCTTTTAGCATGGTTGTTTAACGTGGCTGCAAGCCGGCCGGCTCAAATTCTCCACGGCCGCACTAAAGAGCGGGGCCCCCTTGGCGTCAAGGGCCTCGTCCGGTAAATCGAACAAAAAGGACGGGAAAGCGGATATGACGGTGCGTGCCACGGAGCATCTGAAGCCCGGCATCCTGCCCGCAGAGGCGATAGGGACGCTGAAGGCGTCCGGCGCCATCGCCTGCCGCAAGGCGCTGGACGACGACCAGATCCAGCCGGCGAGCCTGGACCTGCGTCTCGGCCGCACCGCATGGCGGGTGCGCGCGAGCTTCCTGCCGGGCGCCGGCGTTTCGGTGAAGGAACGGCTTGGCGACCTCGCTTTGCACGATTTCGACCTCACCAAGGGCGCTGTGCTGGAAACCGGCTGCGTCTATCTGGTGGAACTGTTCGAGCGGCTGAAGCTGCCGGCGGACCTTGCCGCCGCTGCCAATCCCAAGAGTTCCACCGGGCGCCTCGATGTGTTCGTGCGCGTCATCACCGACGGCGCGCGGGCGTTCGACACCATCCCGGCCGGCTATAATGGCCCGCTCTATCTGGAAATCTCGCCGCGCACCTTCCCCATCCTGGTGCGCACCGGTTCCCGGCTGTCGCAGGTGCGGTTCCGACGCGGCGTCTCGCGCCTGTCCGATCTGGAATTGCTGAACCTCCAGTCCGCCGAATGCCTCGTGGATGCGACGAGCCCGGACGTGGCGGCGGGCGGCATCGCGCTGGGCGTCGACCTCGCCGGCGATGCGCTGGGCGGGCTCATGGGCTTCCGCGCCAAGAAGCATACGGGCGTCATCGACGTGGATCAGGCGGGCGTGCTGGACGTGGCGGACTTCTGGGAGCCCATCCACGTGCGGCCGGACCGGCCGGCCAGCCTCGTGCTGGACCCGGATGCCTTCTACATCCTCGCCTCCCGCGAGGCGGTGCATGTGCCCCCGGATTATGCGGCGGAGATGGTGCCGTTCGATCCGCTGGTGGGCGAGTTCCGGGTGCATTATGCCGGCTTCTTCGATCCCGGCTTCGGCAATCCGGCGGCTGGCGGGCGCGGCGCGCGCGCGGTGCTGGAGGTGCGCTCGCGCGAGGTGCCGTTCATCCTGGAGCACGGGCAGACCGTGGGCCGCCTCGTCTACGAGCGCATGGCCGCGCGCCCGCACACGCTCTACGGCGCCGACATGCGCTCGCACTATCAGGGGCAGGGGCTGAAGCTCTCCAAGCACTTCAAGCCGGTGGCGCTGTAGCGCGCGATCCGAGCGGATTCAAATCAAACCGCTCGGGCCGTCGTTCAAGAAAGCCGCACCGGGCGCCAGACACGGCTCGCTTGGTCAGCGCGAAATGGTCGCCTTCCACTTTCCAGCAGCTTTGGACCAGGCGCAGTTGTAATCGCCAGCGACCGTGTTGCCCTTTACGGTTCCGGTATATTCGCAGCCGGCCTTGCCGACACCGGGCCCGGACGTGTCATCCCGCGTGATCGAAACGACATTTCCATTCACGGTCATCAGCAGATTGGCGCGGACAACGCGATTGTCTTTGGTCCAGACAGCCTGAAATGTGTTGGACCGCCCGACGCGCGTCCACACGCCCTGCCATCCCGCTTCCTGCTCGTTCCAGATTGTGCCCAGATCGACGGGTGTCTGGGCGTTCGCCAGATTTATCCCCGCAGTCGCAAGCGCCATCACAGCGACCAAATTGCAAACGCCAGCCCGCGTCATCGTCTTCCCCCTGCATGGGTGATGGTCGTGGCACCCCGATTCGGCCATCACCTCGATTCGACACTAAAGCCACATGGACTGCGATCAAGCCTGGATCTAAGGCGCCGGCGTCGCGGGAGCCGCGCCGGCGGCGATCATGTCCTCCTTGCGCCAGGGCTTGTCGCGCAGGCCGGCATTGAGTTCGCGCAAGGGGCGCAGCAGCGCCTCCGAATAGGCGAGATAGTCCGCCACCAGCGGCAGCGTTTCCCTGAGCTTCGCATCGTCCGCGAGGCCCAACACGGTTGAGACGGCCGCCGCCACGGCGGGATTGGCGGCATCGGCGCTCCCGGCGCCGGCCTCCCCCAGCACCACCTCGAAGGCGGTCAGCGTGCGCGAACGGGCCGCCTCCACCACGGTCACCAGTTGCTCCGAGGGGTTCGCGGCGGCGAGGCGGTGGGCCACGTCCTCCATCAGGGCGAGATAGGTGATGAGCACGTCGAGCGTGGAGACGATGTTGGCCACGTCGCCCGCCGAATGGCCGAACACCTGCTCCGCGCCGAGATTGGGCAGGCGCAGGCCGAGGCCGCGCACATCCTGCACCAGGGCGGCGACGCTGGTGGTCTCGCCCGGATGCGGCCACCAGGAGGCGAAGGCGGTGCGGCAGCGCCGGAGCAGCGCCCGCACCTCGGGCCGCACCTGATCGGTGAGGTAGACCGGCAGCACGATGAACGACACGGCCAGCGCCACCGCCGCGCCGATGGCGGTCTCGTAGACGCGGGCGATCATGCCCTCCGGCCCGAGCCCGGAGATGATGTGGAGCCCCAGCACCACCGAGAGGCCGACGGCGGCGGAGGCGATGTCGTAGCGGTCCTTCTGGGTCACCACGGCGACCATCTGCGCGAGCATGCAGAAGCCGGCCATGACCCAGATCTGCCCTTCCAGCGCGAGGAACAGGCCGAAGCCGAGCGCCACGCCGATGAGCGTGCCGACCGTGCGGTAGCGGACCCGCATGTAGGTCTCGCCCACGCTGTTGCCGATGACGAACATGACGGTCATCGTCGCCCAATAAGCATGATCGAGATGCACGAGGAGGTCGAAGGCGGTGGTGATGGCCGTCGCCATCGCCCCCTGGCAGGCGACCCGGTAGGGCGCGGAAAGGATCTGGCGGCCGTCCGGCCCCTTGACGAAGAGCGGGATCGCCTTGGGCGGCGGAGGCAGGTCGTCCGGCGTCGCATCCGGATGGGGCGGCGGGAAAGGCGCCATCTCGGCCGCCGCGATGCCGGTGACCACCATGGAGAGGCGATCGAAGGCGGTCAGCGCCCGCAGCAGCGCGAAGCGCGCCTCGCCGGGCAGCTCCGGCGAGAAGGCCACGAGGCGCAATTGCGCCACGGCGCGCTCGAACCGCTCTTCCGCATGCACGTCCGAGACATCCACCGCCTCCAGCCGGCGGGCGATGTGGTCGGCTGCCGCCGCGAAGGGGTGGCGCCATTCCACGGTATCGGGCGTGTTCTTGGGCACGCAGCCGGCGAGAAGCTGCACCGCCACGCGCAGCCGGTAGAAGCGCACGCGCAACTGCTCGAAATCGGGCTGCGCGGCGGGGTCTTCCGCAATGGCATTGGCGAGGGCATTCCACACCCGGCCGCGCAGATGCTCCAGCACCTCGGATGCATCCGGCGGGAAGGGATGGTTTTCGCGCACCGCCGCCGACAGCTCGCGCAGATAGCTGGCGACCGCCCCCTGCATGTCCAGGGTGGTGTCCACGAAGGCGTTCACGGCGGACGGCCGCCACGGCGAGAGCCGCACCGCGGCCGCCACCAGCGCCCCCTGGCAGAAGGCGAGCAGCAGCATGGCCGCCTCCATCCGTGTCGGGCGGATGATGGTGCCCACCGTCGCCACCACGATGAGCGCGAGGCCGAGGCGCTGGCCGTCCATGCCGCCGCGCCGCAAGGCCAGCGCGATGAACGACAGCGGGATCAGCAAGAGCTTCTGCAGCATGTCGTTGGCCGCGCCGTTGCCGGGGCCGATGGCCGTGAGCAGCGCGAGAAAAGCGACGGAAACGGTGAACAGGCGCAGCATGGTGCGCCCCTCGGCGGCGACGCTGGCGCCGGGATTGAACGAGATCATCACCAGCGCGGCGCAGCCCGCCATCATCGGGAAGGTGGTGTCCATGCCCAAGCGGAAAGCCACCGAGGTGGCATAGCCGGTGACGATGACGATGACGAAGGAGATGCCCAGCGCCAGCGCGCGCGTGGTGTCGATGCCGCCGGGATCGTGGTCCGCGAGCCAGCGCTTCACGCTGCGGGCGAACGGCTCGCGCGGCTGGACGGGGCTTGCGGGCGGCGGGGACGGGGACTCCATCGTGCGGGCTCGGCTGTTTCCTGTCGGGCGGGACGGTGGATGAACGCGGAATTTGGCCTTAGCGCGGTCGCGCGCGCGGGATGTGCCCCAACCTCTACTGCTTCGCTCCATCGGGCAATGGCAGGGTGCGGCGAGTTCCGGTTTGCCGGCTAGCGCTTCAACTTTGGTCCGATCTGCTCTAAGCGGATGCGGCAATGCACAAGCGCCGTCAGGCGCGGCAACGGTGAAGGCGCCGGGAACGGCGCGTGAACGGGAACACGTTCATGGCGGGCGAGACGACGGCGCGGGTCACGGAGCTGTATGCGGCGAAGCTTGCCGCCGGCGACATCTCGGAAGACCCGGCCCAGGCGGAAGTGGTCGAGGAGTTCGCCCGGCTGGAGCTGGAACTGCGGCAGCGGGCGCTGGCGCAGAAATCCTCCGCGCTCGGCTGGCTGTTCCAGCGCCGCGCTCCGGTGCAGCCCAAGGGCATGTACGTCTATGGCAAGGTCGGCCGCGGCAAGACCATGCTCATGGACCTCTTCTTCGATGCGCTGCCGGCCAAGGGCAAGCGCCGGGCGCATTTCCACGAATTCATGGGCGACGTCCATGAGCGCATCTTCCGCGAGCGGCAGGCGCAGAAGCAGGGCGAGCGCAAGAGCGCCGACCCCATCGCCCCGGTCGCGCAGGCCCTGGCCGACGAGGCCAAGGTGCTGTGCTTCGATGAATTCCACGTCACCGACATCGCCGACGCCATGATCCTTGGCCGGCTGTTCGAGAAGCTGTTCGCCGACGGCGTGGTGGTGGTGGCCACCTCCAACGTCGCGCCGCAGGATCTTTACGCCGGCGGCCTCAACCGCGCGTTGTTCCTGCCCTTCATCGGCGAGATCGAGCAGCGCATGCGCGTCATGTCCCTCGATTCCCGCACCGATTACCGCATGGAGAAGCTGGAGGGCGTGAGCACCTGGCATACGCCGCTCGGCCCGGCCGCCGACGCGGCGGTGGCGGCGGCCTGGCGGCGGCTCGCCGGCCCCACCGGCGGACGGCCGGGGGAGATGCTGTTGAAGGGCCGCAAGCTCGCCATTCCCGCCATGGGGCAGGGCGCGGCGCGCTTTTCCTTCGCCAATCTGTGCGAGGCGGCGCTGGGGCCGAACCCGGATTATCTCAGCCTCGCCCGGCTGTTCCACACCATCGTGCTGGAGCACATCCCCATTCTCGGGCCGGACCAGCGCAACGAGGCGAAGCGCTTCATCTCGCTGATCGACACGCTCTACGACGCCAACGTGAAGCTCATCGCCTCGGCCGCCGCCGAGCCCGAGCAGCTCTATCTCGGCACCGAGGGCGCCGAAGCGTTCGAGTTCGCCCGCACCATCTCGCGCCTGCACGAGATGCGCTCCAGCGAATATCTCGCCAAGCCCCACGGCCGGTCGGATTCGGCGGCTTCCGGCAACACCACCGGCCTCGTCGAGACCTGATGCCCATCGCCGGGATGCCTGCCGTCAGGGTCCCTACCGCTCGGTGAAGAAGGTCATCACCACCTTGTCCTTCTCGCCCACGAGGCAGAGGAAACGGTGGGCCTTGTCCGAGCGATCGCGCTTGATATAGGCCTCGCCCATCAGCACGGCCGTGATCTTCTCCTGCCCCACCGCCACGTCGGCCTTCGCAATGGTGAGGCCGTCCATGTCGATGAAGATGTCGTCGACCGAGGGCGAGCGGGCCTTCAGCCGCACCATCGCATGGGCCTTGCAGGCGGCAGCGCGCTCGGCGTCCTCCGGCGCCTCGGCCTCGGCGGCCTTGAGCGCTTCTTCGGTGACGGTCTGTTCCGCCCGCGCCTTCAGCGCGTCCTCGGGCTTGGGGGCGGCGAGCGGCGGCGCCACCTTCGGCGAGACCACGGGCGGTGTCGCCGGCGCGGGGGGTGCTCCGGCGGGCGCGGGGCGTGGCGGAACGGGATCGGCCGGGGCGGCCTGCTGGGCCAGCGCGGCGCCGCTCAGCAGCGTACCGGCGAGGAACACCCCCGCTATCGCAGGGAGAAAGAAGCGGGTCGGGCGGGCAGACGGCATCATGTCCTCCGGATGGTTTGGGAGGACAACGCAGGCGCGGCCATATGGTGCCGCCGCGCCTCTGCTTTCGGTTAACCTTATCTGACGTGCCGGCCCGTCAGGGCATAGCAGAAGGCGTCGAGCATTTCGGCCTCAGCGTCCTTCAGCGACCCATCGGCGCTGATGACGCGCATGCCGGCCTTGAGCAGGGTGGCGATGGCTTCGGTGCCGCTCTCGAACAGGGTGTCGAGCGAGCTTTCCACGGACTCGGGCGTCGGCCGCAGTCGGGCGACCCAGGCGGCGAGGCGCTCGCGTTCGGCGCCGGTCAGGTCGATCTCCTCGGCGGCGCAGGCGCGCTCGCAGAAGAACACCATCTCCTCCACCTCGGCGGCCCCGATCTCGCGATCGGCCCGCGCCAGCGCGGCCAGGAGCGCGATGCCGGCCTTGCGGATGACCATGCGGATGCGGTCCCAGCGCTGGTCCTCGGGCTCTTCGGGGGCGACCACCTCCGCGTCCTTCGGCCAGATGAAGCCGAAGGTCTCGTAGAAGAAGCGCGACAGCGGCTCGCGCTTCGCGCCATCGAGGTCAGTCACCGCGGTGATGCGGTCCACCCGGAACGCGCGCGCCGCCTGCCGTTCGTGGCACTTGGCGATGAGGATGGGCACGCCCTCCACATTGCGCTGCACCGCCCACACCGAGATGCGGCGGTGGCTGATGTTGCCGGCGTGGTCCACGTAATCGATGGCGAAGGACTGCCCGTCGGCCGGGTCATGGTCGTCCGCGGCGCCGGCGGCGAGGGTATCGTGGGGATCGTCCTCGGGCACCGAGAGGCGGTGGGCGTCGGTATAGAAGGGGGCGCCGATCATCTCGACACGGTCGAGGATGAAGGACTTCAGCGAGGTGATGGCGTTCATGGGGGCGCTCACACTGAGGCCGACGATGTCCCCATCGGGCCGACGACTATTCCCCCATAGATAGCTGGCGCAGCGTCGCCGATAAAGCTTTTCCCCGTGGTCACTACCCCTGTGCCTCAATCCCGGTCCAGCGCATCCCGGATCAGCAGCGCGATGTGGCGCGCCTTGCGGCCTGACCCGTGCTCGATCTGATGGCGGCAGGAGAAGCCGTTGGCGATCAGAGGCGCGTCCTCCGGCGCGGCGCGCATGGCCGGCAGCAGGGCGATCTCGGCCATCTGCATGGAGGCATCATAGTGCTCCGCCTCCAGCCCGAAGCTGCCGGCCATGCCGCAGCAGCTCGTCTCCACGATGTCGTAGGAGAAGCCGGGAATGAAGGAGAGCACCTTGCGCGTCGCCTTCATCACGCCGAACGCCTTCTGGTGGCAGTGGCCGTGCAGCACGGCCTTGGCGCCGGGAAGCGCCTTGAGCTTCAGCCGGAGCCCCCGGTTCTGGTGCTCGCGGGCGAGGAATTCCTCGAACAGGTAGAGCTGCTTGCCGAGCGCCCCGATCTTCGGGCCGAGGCCGAGGCTGTAGAGTTCGTCCCGCAGCGAGAGCAGGCAGGAGGGCTCGAGACCGATGATCGGCGTGCCGGCGGCGATCTCGCTCTCGAAGGCGGCGAGCACGCGCTGTCCCTCGCTGCGTGCCTTCTCCACCATGCCGGTGGTGAGATAGGTGCGGCCGCAGCACAGGGGCCGGTCCGGCTCTGCGTCGGAGGGGTCAGGCTTGGCGATGCGCACGCGGTAGCCGGCGAAGGTCAGCACCTCGCGGGCGGCCTCCGCCACCTCCGGCTCGAAATGGTGGCAGAAGGTATCCACGAACAGGATCACGTCGCCCCGTTCCGCCAGATGGGGCGCGGCGGGCGGCGGGACATAGGCAATGGGCGCCGGCTCCGGAATGGGGCGGCGGGCAGTAATGCCGAAGACGCGCTCGGCGAGGCGGGCCATCAGCGGCACGCGGTTGCGCACGAGAATGGCGAGGCGCAGAAGGCGGCGATGGCGGCCGGTCCATTCCGGCACGCCGCCGAAGAGGCGGGTGCGCAGGGGCACGCCCTTGATCTCGTGCCGTTGCGCCAGGTACTCGGTCTTGATGAGCGTCATGTCCACGGCGCTCGGGCATTCCTTCTTGCAGGCCTTGCAGGACACGCACAGGTCCATGGCTTCGTCGAGCCGGGGATCGGCGAAGGCGGCGGCGTCGCTGCCGTCGTTCAGGGCCGCCTTGAAGGCGGCGACGCGGGCCTCGGTGGAATGGGCGCGGTCGCCGGTGATGCGGTAGCTCGGGCACATCACGCCCTTGCCGGTATTCTGACAATCGCGGCTGTGCATGCACACGGCCACGGCCTTGGCGTAGTTCCCGCCGGTCGCTGGAATGCCGGAATAGGCGTCGCCGATGCCGTAGGTGTCGTAAGCCGACCAATCCAGGAAGGTTTTCATGCCGCGCGGGTCCTTTTCACCCGCGCCCATGCAAGAGGCATACCCCATGGCGGCCGGAACAAGAGCCGTGCGCCGGCGCTTGCACGGCGCAGGAGGTGCGCCCCGGCCATGCAGATCGGTCCCCTGTTCCTCGATCCCGGCGACATCGACAGCGCCCTCCGGCTGGTGGCGGCGACGGCGGCTGGCATGTCGCTGGGGCTCAACCGGGATCTCAGCGACAAGCCGACCGGCATGCGCACCCTCGGCCTCGTGGCCCTCGGGGCGGCGCTGGCCGCCCTCGCCGGGCTCCGGGCGGAGGGGGTGTCGGGCGATCCGGACGCGACGAGCCGCGTCATCCAGGGGGTGATCCAGGGCGTGCTCACCGGCATCGGCTTTCTCGGCGCCGGCGTGGTGCTGCGCGATCGCAGCGCCGGGCGCATCCGCGGGCTCACCACGGCGGCGTTGGTGTGGGTCACCGCCGCCGTCGGCATCGCCTGCGCGCTGGCGTCATGGGTGCTGATCCCGCTCGGCGTCGGGCTCGCCCTGTTCCTGCTGGTGGTGCTGCACCCGCTGGAAAAGAAGCTGGAACGCAGGGCCGGTGGGGACCAGCCATAGATGGGCCCGGCGGCGCACGTGGGATAGGCGTGCGCCACCGGGCGCCGGCCGCAGCCTGCGGGACGCGCAGGACTCATGCAGCCGGAGGGAGACGGCGCCGGTTCGGCCCGTCTCTGGATCGAAGCGGAAACGCCTCGCGGGAGGTCAGAACCGCGTCGTCAGCGTTGTCAGCCAGGCCGGGGAGACCTGGACCAGGGCCGCTTCGATCCGCTTGTCGGCGCCGGTGGCGATCAGCAGGCCAACCACCACCAGCACCAGACCCATCAGGGCCTTTGCGCCCTTGCCGCCGGAAATCATGCGCGAGCGCCAGCGCATCAGCGTGGGGCGGGAGAGGGTTCCGGCGAGCGCCAGCGGCAGGCCGGCGCCGAGGCCGAACAGGCCCATCACCGCCGCCACCTCGCCGAGGTTTCGGCCCTGCGCCGCGAGCACCGATGCCGCGCCGAGGGTCGGGCCGACGCAGGGGCTCCACACCGCGCCGAGCAGAAGCCCCACGGCGAACTGACCGCCGACCCCCTCGGTCGCGAAGCCGGAAAAATGCCGGCTGGCGAGGTCGCTCACCGGACCACCCGCGGTGGCGAGCCGCGTCTGCAGCGGCGGCACGGCGAGCACTGCGCCGATGCCGATCATCAGCACCGCGCCCACCATGCGGAAGGTGTCGCCCTCCAGCCCGATGGCGTAGCCGATGGTGGCGACGAACAGGCCGATGACGGTGAAGGAGAGCGTCACCCCCACCGCCAGCGCCAGCGGGGCGAGGCGGTGCTCGGCCGCTGCCGCCCCGAGCACCAGGGGCAGCAGCGGCACGACGCAGGGCGACAGGATGGAGAGGACGCCCGCGAGAAACGCGAGGCCGAGGCTGCCGAGAGCCATGGTCGCCTCAGACGCCCTTGGCCAGCAGCGCCTCGATGGACGGCTTCGCGGTGTCGCCCACGGAACGGCCTTCCTCGGTCTTGCCCTTGTAGACGATGAGGGTGCTCTGCGCGCGGGCGCCGAACGCCTTCACCGCATCCTTCTGGCTGTCGAAATCCACGCGGAACACCACCATGTCCTTGAATTTCGGCGTCGACAGCAGCTCGCCGAGGATGGGGGCCTGGGCCGCGCACACGGGGCACCAGCCGGCGTGGATTTCCACCAGGATGGGCTTGCCCGCCTTCTGCGCGTCGGCAAAGGCGGCGGGGGTATAGGCGGCATGGTCGGTGGCGGCCAGGGCCGACGCGCCGGCGAAGGCGGCCGCGGCCAGGGGGAGGGCGACGGCAAAGGCAAGCGTGATACGGCGGGTGAACATGATGGCGTCCTTCTTCCCTTGATCGGCTGCGCTTGGCCGACATGGGGCTTTTCGCAAGGCGGTTCCGGGCGGTTACAGGGGGGCGGAGCCATCACGGGCAGTTGAAGGCGTTCACAGGCCCGGCCAATTCCGCTAGACCACGGACCAGACAGGGGCCGGCGCGGGTCGGCTTGGGAGGATTTTGCTCCGTGAACGATCAGGTGAAGCTCGTCCTTGCCTCCGGCTCTCCCCGCCGCCTCGCGCTGCTGAACCAGGCCGGCATCGAGCCGGACCTTCTCATGCCCGCCGATGTGGACGAGACGCCCGAGCGCGGCGAGCTGCCCCGCCGCCTCGCCCAGCGCCTGTCGCAGGAGAAGGCGAAGCTGGTGGCCGGCCGCGCCAAGGACGCCGAGATGAATGCGCTGGTGCTCGCCGCCGACACGGTGGTGGCGGTGGGTCGGCGCATCCTGCCCAAGCCCGATCTGGTGGACGAGGCGGAGGCATGCCTGCGCCTGCTCTCCGGCCGCACCCATCGCGTCTATACCGGCGTTTGCCTCATCGATCCGCGCGGCCGTTCCGCCACCCGCCTCGTGGAGACGCGGGTGCGCTTCAAGCGGCTGTCGCGCGACGAGATCAACGATTACCTCGCCTGCGGCGAGTGGCGCGGCAAGGCGGGCGGCTATGCCATCCAGGGCATCGCCGGCGGCTTCGTGGTGAAGCTCGTGGGCTCCTACACCAATGTGGTTGGCCTGCCGCTCTCGGAAACCCTCGGCCTCCTCACCGGCCAGGGCTACGACGTGCGCGCCGGCTGGGTGGAGCGCGCGGCGTGAGCGCGGATACACCTGCCAAGCCCATCCCCGCCGCCCGGCCGTGCCCCATCTGCGGCAAGCCGCCGGTGGAGCGCTATCACCCCTTCTGCTCCAAGCGCTGCGCCGACGTGGACCTCAACCGCTGGCTTTCCGGCAGCTACGCCATCCCCGGTCGTCCCGAGGAGGACGAGGACGGGGAGAGCGGCCCGCCCGAGCGGGGATGAACCCCATTCGGGCTCTCGCGTAAAAATATGCCTTTTCAGTAAACGCAACTTTAAATAGAGTTGCGTGGGGAGGGCATCCTATGCATGCAGCGATCTTGTCCGTGCTGCCGGCGGTCGTGCTTGCCGCCGGGCTTCTGGTTCCGACCGCTGGGGCGCAGGCACAATCCGCATGTCCGGTGGCATCCGGGCAGCTTATGCCTGGCCAGCTTTATCTGCGCTCGCCCGACGGACGACAGTGGATCGACGCCACCGGACCGGGAGTGAAGTCCGTGATGGCCACGTCAGACCGCGTCCGCGCCATCTATGCCCTGCCACCGGACCGCGGCGGCGTGGTCGCGATCAAGCTGCGCAACGAGGCGCCGCGCACCGAGCGGGACAACGCGGACGTGCAGGAAGTCCATATCGAGCGTCCGGCCCTCAATGAAAGCTGCTTTGCGGGCAGGCGGGGTCCCATGGATCGTCGGGTGGCGGCCCGGGAATACGACGATTACCACGCGGCGGGTCTCAAGGAATCCCAACTGCTGCATGCCTTCCATTTCCGCTACCGCTCCACGGAGCAGCCGGAGTGCCACCGGACCGACGACGCCAACGTCGGCGGGCGGAGACATTATTCGTTCACCCAGCCGAGCGAGTCCGGCGAGCCTACTCTTCGGGTCGCCGTGATTTCCGACGATGGCATTCCCCCGATCCTCGTCCCCATACGCGATGCGCTCGCCGCGATCTCCGGGCTGAAGCCGGCCCAGGCCAGCACCGGTGGCGGGCCTGGCATGCGCTATGTCTATCTGCGCACCATGCTGCGGCGCTACCAGCCGGTGCCGCAGGGCGCGGCGAACTGTGTCTCTTTCAGCTTCGACGCCGCTGCCAACGTGACTACCACCTATGTGACGGTCGCCGACCTTGACTCCGGCAAGCAGTCCGCCGTGCAGCAAACGACCTGGACCCTGCGCTGGGCACGCCCGGAGCGATAGGCATGGCCGGAAAGCTGGTCGATACCCTCAAGCGCAACATCCAGGTCTTTTTCGACGCCTTCTATTCCACCCGTGTTCCGCCGCTGGGCCAGGACGCTCCCGGCGAGAAAAAGGATGCGGTCGCGCTGTCGCAACTGCTTCTGGTGACGGTGCTGGTGCTCGTCTCCCGCAGCTTTCTGGCAGGCGGCGGCATCTCCCTGTCGGTGCCGGCGATGCTCGCAGGTGTCGCCCTGGCGGCCGTGATCCTCGTGTCCCTGCTCGCCTACATCTTCTACCCCAAGGCCGATCCGAAGACGCAGAGCCTGCGCGGGTCGGTTTTCGTGATGTGCTATCTGATCCTGACGATCATGCTGTTCATCCTCATCGACGGCGTCGGGCTGTTCGCGCTCGGCCAGGCGCCTTCGACGCTGCTGGCCGACGCGATGTTCGCGGTCGGTCTCGATCCCGTCCGCTTCGGAGATTTTCTCACGGCTTTGGTCTTCAGCCTGCTGGCCTGGATCCTCCTGACGGTGCGCACCGTATTGCAGTTTCCGCCGACCTCTTGGACAGACGCCTTCTGGACCCCGCAATTCCCCACCTTCGTGCTCATGAATGCCGGGCTGTTCTACGTGGTCATTCTCACCTGATCGGTGAAGGTCTGCGCCCACCTTGACGGCTCCCGTTACGGCGCGCGAGGGTGCCGCAGGTCCGGCAGCGGCCGGGTCTGGTAGCGGAGCGAGCATCATGGCGGCGGTGGAACGGGCGGCGGCGGACATTCCTTCCTTCCGAACCCACGCCTTCATCGACGGAGCCTTCCATCCGGCCGCCTCGGGCCGCACCTTCAGCGCCGTCAATCCGGCGACCGGCCACACCATCGCCGAGGTCGCGGCCTGCGATGGCGAGGATGTGGACCGTGCCGTGAAGGCGGCGCGCCGCGCCTTCGAGGATCGCCGCTGGGCCGGCCAGCGCCCGCTGGAGCGCAAGCGCGCTTTGCTGCGCTTCGCCGATCTCATCCGCGCCCACCGCGACGAACTCGCCCTCACCGAGACGCTGAACATGGGCAAGCCCATCTCGGATGCCCGCGCCATCGACGTGCGCGCGGCGGCCGACTGCTTCGCCTATTACGGGGAGTGCTGCGACAAGGTCTATGGCGAGGTGGCGCCCACCACGGACGACAACCTCGCCCTCGTGCTGCGCGAGCCCCTCGGCGTGGTCGGCTGCGTGACGCCGTGGAACTTCCCGATGATCATGGCCGCCTGGAAGGTGGCGCCGGCGCTGGCCATGGGCAATTCCGTGGTGCTGAAGCCGGCCGAGGAAAGCCCGCTCACCGCGCTGCGCCTCGCCGAGCTGGCGGCGGAGGCTGGCATCCCCGACGGCGTGTTCAACGTGGTGCCGGGGCTGGGTGTCGAGGCCGGCAAGGCGCTGGGGCTCCACATGGATGTGGACGCCATCGCCTTCACCGGCTCCACCGAGGTCGGCCGCTACTTCCTGCGCTATTCCGCCGAGAGCAACATCAAGCGCGTGGCGCTGGAGCTGGGCGGCAAGACCGCCTTCGTGGTGGCCCATGACGTGAAGGACCTCGGTGCCGTGGCCGAGGCGGTGGCCGGAGGCATTTTCTTCAATCAAGGCGAGATGTGCACGGCGGCTTCGCGCCTCCTCGTGGACAACCGCATCCGTGCCGAGCTGGTGGAGCGCGTCGCCGCCCTTGCCCCGCGTTGGATGCCGGGCGATCCGCTCGATCCCGATGCGCCCGCCGGGGCCGTGGTGAGCCGCGAGCATCAGGGGCGCATCCTCTCGGCGATCCAGGCCGGCGGCGAGAGCGGGGCGCGGCTGGTGACGGGCGGCATGGCGGTGCGCACAGAAACCGGCGGCGCCTTCGTGGCGCCCACCGTGTTCGACGACGTGGCCCCATCCTCCACGCTGGCGCAGAACGAGATCTTCGGGCCGGTGCTGTCGGTGATCGGCTTCGATGGGCTGGACGAGGCGGTGGAGATCGCCAACGGCACCGTCTACGGCCTCGGCGCCTCCGTCTGGAGCCAGGACCTTGCCGCCGCGCACAAGGTGGCGCGCCGCTTCAAGGCCGGCATCGTCTATGTGAACTGCTTCGACGCCGACGACATCACCACCCCCTTCGGCGGCGTGAAGCAATCCGGCTTCGGGCGCGACAAGTCCCTGCACGCGCTGGAGAAGTATTCCGACCTCAAGACGGTGTGGACGCGGCTTTAGGGCTTAGCGGCTGGCTCCCCGGACAAGCGACACCGCAGGTGGAGCGCCGATCCGGGGTCCAGCGCAACACTCCCGCGCAGCGGGCCATGCCTGAGAGCGGCAGGGTTCGGAAGCGCCTGCGGCAGACTATTGCGCTGGGCCCCGGCTCGCATTCCGCTGTCGCTGCATGCGGCCGGGGCGCCAAGCCTCACCGCCGCGCCAGCAGATGCACCTCTTCTGTCGCTTCCCACTGCCCCTTGAGGGCGTCCGGCCGGGTGACAGCGTCGATCTGCGTCACCACATAGGCCCCGCCATGCAGCGCATGGACCTCCGTGGAAGGCACTGAGAAGGGCGGGCCGCCGACGAGGGACTGGTCGTAGACGATCGTCACCACCAGTTGCGGCGCGGGGCCGGCGAGGGCGGTGACGTGGCTGGCATAGCGCGGGCGCATGTCGGGCGGCAAAGCGATCAGGGCGGCGCGGTCATAGACGGCATCCACCGGCCCGAGGGTACCGGTTTCGAGCGCGAAGATGTCGCCCTGGTAGATGTCGAGGCCCGGCGCGCGGAAGCGCAAGAGGTCGCCGGCTTCGGTGATCTCAGGCACCACCTCCAGCTCGGCGAACAGCTCCTCCACCGCGATGCGGCTCAGTTCCGCCCCGGCCACCGTGAAGCCCTGCGCGAGCAGATAGGCGATGTCCCGCGTCTTGCCGCACAGGGGCAAAAAGATGCGCGCGCCGGGCGCGAGGTCAAGGCGCGGCAGGTGCTTGACCAGATAGGCATTGGGCTTGCCCTCGTGGAAGCCGATCTGCTTCGTCTCCCAGCGTGCGCGCCAGAAATCCGGTTCCATACCCTCGCCTCCGCTGGCTCTGTGATGGGACGCAGCTTTAGCAGATCAGGCGCGCCGCGCGAGTGCGGGGGTGGCCCACGGTCCCGCTTTCGCGCTAGAACCGCAGAGGTTCAACACGGAGCATCGCCATCGTGACGTCCGCCCCCCTGTCCAACTCCACCGCCCACTGGCGCGCGCTGGATGCGGCGCACCACCTGCACCCCTTCTCCGACACCAAGGCGCTGAACGCCGAGGGGGTGCGGGTCATCACGCGGGCCGAGGGGGTCTATGTCTTCGACAGCGACGGCAACAGGATTCTCGACGGCATGTCGGGCCTCTGGTGCTCGCAGGTGGGGCACGGGCGGCATGCCATCGTGGATGCCATCGCCCAGCAGCTCCATCAGCTCGACTATTACAACACCTTCTTCAAGACCACCCATCCCGCCGCGGCGGAGCTGGCGGCGGCCATCTCCGAGGTCGCGCCGGCCCACATGAACCACGTGTTCTTCACCTCCGGCGGCTCGGAGGCGGTGGACACCGTGCTGCGCATGGTGCGGCACTATTGGGCGGCGCTCGGCAAGCCCGAGAAGCACATCTTCATCTCCCGCCGCAACGGCTATCACGGCTCCACCATGGGCGGCGCCTCGCTCGGCGGCATGAAGCCCATGCATGCGCAGGGCGGCCTGCCCATTCCCGGCATCATCCACGTGGCCCAGCCCTATTGGTGGGCCGAGGGTGGGGAGATGAGCCGCGAGGACTTCGGCCTCTTCGCCGCCCGGGAGGTGGCTCGCGCCATCGACGAGGCGGGGCCGGAGAATGTCGCGGCCTTCATCGGCGAGCCCATCCAGGGCGCCGGCGGCGTCATCATCCCGCCCGCCAATTACTGGCCCGAGGTGGAGAAGATCTGCCGAGAGCGCGACGTGCTGCTGATCTGCGACGAGGTGATCTGCGGCTTCGGGCGCACCGGCCGCTGGTTCGGCTCCGAATTCATGGGCGTGAAGCCCGATCTCATCACGTTTGCCAAGGGCGTGACCTCCGGATACTTCCCGCTGGGCGGGGTGATCGTCGGCGACCATTTCGCCGAAGGCTTCATCGAGCACGGCGGGGACTTCAACCACGGCTACACCTATTCCGGCCATCCCGGCGGCTGCGCCGCGGCGCTCGCTAACCTGAAGATCATGCACGAGGAAAAGCTGGTGGACCGGGTGCGGACCGATATCGGCCCCTACCTGCAGGAACGCTGGCTGAAGCTTGCCGAGCACCCGCTGGTGGGCGAGGCCCGCATGGTGGGCCTCATCGGCGCCATCGAGCTGACGCCGCAGAAGGCGACCCGCGCGGCCTTCGCGGCCGAGGAGGGGACGGTGGGCCTCATCTGCCGCGATTTCTCCTTCAAGGAGGGGCTGGTGATGCGCGCGGTGCGCGACGGCATGATCCTCGCCCCGCCCTTCACGCTGTCGCACGAGGAGGCGGACGAACTGGTCGCCACCGCCTGGCGGGTGCTGGACCTCACCCACGCGGAGCTCATCAAGCGCGGCCTGATGGTTCCGGTTCCGCGGGTGCCAGCGAAGGCCGCCTGAGCGCGCGAACGGCAAAGCCGAAGTCTAGGATGGCGCAGGCGGGGCAATGGCCAAGATTTTGCCCCGCGCTGTTCGAAGTCCTGTGACGGATTCCGAAGCTGTTGCGTGCTGTCGGGAACGTTTTTGCGTCGAGGACTGTTTCTGCTGCGATCTTAACGCAGCAGGAGAGGTAAGATGCGAAAGACGTTGCTGATGAGTACCGTGATCGCCGCCCTTGCGGCTCCCGTGATTGTTCCCGCCGCGGCGTTCGCGCAGGCCTCTACCGCCACCGGCGCGGTGGGCGGTGCGGCAGTCGGCGCCGTGGTCGGCGGCCCTGTGGGTGCGGTGGTTGGCGGCGTGGTCGGCGCCGGCGTCGGCGCGGCGGGCGAACCGCCCCAGGAAGTGCGCACCTACGTGATGAAGGAGCGCCGCCCCTCCGTCCGCATGGAGCAGGAAGTGGTGGTGGGCCGCCAGCTGCCGCCCAACGTGACGCTCTACGACATCCCGCAGAACAGCGAGTATGAATACACGGTCGTCAACGACCGCCGCGTCATCGTCGAGCCCAAGACCCGCAAGGTGGTCTACATCGTCGAGTGACGAAAGCTCTGGTACCGCGTCGAAGGCGCCGTCCGAAAGGACGGCGCCTTTGGCGTGTCAGGCAACCGGAGCGGACTCGGCGAAGGTCGGATGCGCGGCGCTGAAGGCCTCGAACCAGGCGACGAGCTTGGGGCGCTCGGCTCGCCAGTCCCCCCCGAAGCGGAAATCGAACCAGCCCAGCGCACAGGCCAGCGCGATGTCGCCGACGTTGGGGGTGCCGGAATAAGGCGTGACTTCCGCCTCCAGCGCATCGATCGCGCGGAGGCGCTTGCCGGCCTGATGTTCCAGCCAGCGCGGCTCATGCTTCTCCTGCGGCCGGAAGCGCGCCTCATAGAGAATGAGGATGCCCGCATCCATCATCCCGTCCACGAGGGCCTCCCGGCGCAGGACCTTGATGCGCGCGGCCGGCTCGGTGGGCAGGATGCGACCGTCGCCCGCCAGATGGTCCAGATAGGCGAGGATCACCGACGAATCGAACAGGACCTCTCCATCCCCGGTCAGCAGGGCGGGAATCTTCCCGAGCGGGTTCTGCTGGCGCAGCGTGTCGTTGGGGTCGAGCGTGTCGGCGGCCTCCAGCTCGAGCGGAATGCCGAGAATGCCGGCGGCGACGCGCACCTTGCGCACGAAGGGAGAGGTCGGGGAGTGGCGGAGCAGCATGGGAGGGGGCATCCGGATGAGAATGCCCTTCCCTAGATCGTTTGAGCCCGTTGTGAAAAGAGCAAATCGCGCGGGCTCAGGGCGCGGGGGTGACGGTGACCACCGTTGTGTTGGTGTGCTTCCTCTTTTGGCCGCCCGCGCTTCCTTGCACGGTCAACTCTGCGCGCAAGCGACGAACCATGCCGTCTTCTACGTCAATCTTCTGGTTCAGACGAACGTCCAAATTCATCTGGCGGAACGCCTCTTCGACCATTCGCTCGTTGATGGCGGGAGCGGACGGTTGGTCGGCCGCAACCCGCCGTAAGATCGACAGCATCATTTCGCGAAAGGAGGCCGGGTCGGGCGCGACAGTGGCTAGAATGGTGAAGTGTTCCGGCCTCGCATCGAAGGTGAGTCGCTGGACCCTCTCGCTTCGCAGGGTGCCGCCGAAAGGACTGGGTAGAACGCTGTCGGTTCGCTGTTCGACGCCGGGTGTCAGGCCGGTGTTCTGCCACTCGGCGAGCATTGGAAGTGGATCAAGCCAGATAGTGGCCACATGCCCGTCCTTGGGTTGCAGCAGGGAGGACATCGCTTGCCGCAGAATGGCGGCGGTCTGCGGTTTATCGGCGAAGGGAACCGCGATGCGCTCGACGACGGCGCTGGCGAGCGGGCGCACCTCGGCTTCATTCACCACGCGCAGCGGCTTTCCGGCAGGGTCGGTGATGCCCTCCACTGTAATGTCGCGGAACACGGCGAAGGCGGCTGCGGTAAGTTTCTCGGTTTCAATATTGCCGTCCGAATTGACCTCGCGCAGCACTCGCGTCACGCGATATCCCGCGCCCTCGCGCGCCGTGTAGGCAACTTCATAGCGCATGGTCGTCCGCGATTGGCGCGGAGTGGAGCCGCTTGCGTCGGAGTCGATGGTCTCGGTAACGATTTGCCACCGGCTGCCGATCGCCGGTGCGAACGGCTGGGCCCATTGCGTAGCGGCGGGAGTCGTCTGGGGTGCGGGCTTCTCCGCCCCCTGCGAAGCTGGCTCGGCGATGGCGGGGCCGGCGAGAAGCAATGCTGCGACGAGGCCAAAGGTCCTCACGCGCATGGGCCTCCCCTGCAGCCGCCGCCGTCCCTCTGCCCCGAGCGCTCCGTGCCGCGCGACTATCCCCGTCATGCCCTGACCCCCGAGCCGGGCTCAACCCCCGGCGGTAAGCCAGGATACACGCACGCGGCCGGCCCCGTCCCGCGCCAGCAGGGGCGCGAGGGCGTTGAGCACCGTTTTCATCTCATCCGCCAGCGTGAAGGGCGGATTGACGATGATGAGGCCGGAGCCGGAAAGCGTGTCGAGCGCACGCACCTGCGCGAAATCCAGCTCTACCCGGAGGGTCTTCGGCAGCCTCAGGTGGGCCACGTCGCGGCGGAAAGCGTCCACCGCGCGCAGGTCCTTGATGGGATACCAGAGCATGAAGATGCCAGTGGCGAACCGCCTGTGCGCCGCTTCCAGCCCCGCCACCATGCGCTGGAACTCGCCGGGCTCCTCGAACGGCGGGTCCACCAGCACCACGCCGCGCCGCTCGCGCGGGGGGAGGTGGGCGGCGAGCGCCTGCCAGCCGTCCTGGGCGAGGATCTTCACCCGGCCCTCGGCGCGCGGGTCCTCGCCCACGCGCTTCTCCAGCTTCACCCGCTCTTCCTTGTTCAGCTCGCAGAACAGGAACTTGTCCTGCGGCCGCGACAAAGCGAGGGCGAGGGCCGGCGAGCCGGGATAGAGCTTGCGGCCGCCTTCCCGCAGAGCGCGCACGCAATCGAGATAGGGCGCGAGCAGCGCCGCGGCGGGGGCGGGAAGGGTGCCGGCGTCCTGCGCGGCCAATACCGCCTCGATGCCCGCATCCGCCTCGCCGGTCTTGCGGGCGTTGATGCCGTCGAGGTCGTAGAGCCCGGTGCCGGCATGGGTGTCGAGCACGCGATAGGGCGCATCCTTCTTGCCGAGATAGGCGAGCACGCGCGCCAGCGCGGCGTGCTTCATGACATCGGCGGGATTTCCGGCGTGGAAGGCGTGGCGATAGTTCATCTCGGCTCGGCGGTGCGCGGAAGGGAATGTGGATGGCGCGGGCAGCTGTGACGTAACGGTATTGTGGCCCTCGTGACGCCGTGCGACCGTCCCGGCGTGACGCATGGACGCCGGCGCGTCAAGCGGCAGGGCTCTGCGCGCGGCCCCGCGTCCGCAGGAGGGAAACATGAAGCCTCTCGTTTTCGCGCTGTCCCTTTTCGCCACGCTCGCCGTCGCCGTGCCGGCCTCGGCCCAGCAGATCCCCTCCCTCGTCGGCACCTGGAAGGGGCCGAGCGACGGGGTGGGCATGGAAATGGGCTATGTCACCGCCGAATACGGCCTGGTGGTCGAGGAGCAGCGCGGCCGCTCCTTCAAGGGCAAGGTGATCTATCCGGTGCCCGGCGGTACCAAGTCCGAGCCCATCCATGGCACCATCACGCCGGACCTGAAGACCGTCTATGTGGTGGGCGACGACGGCTTCCACATCGGCACGCTGCAGCCCGACGGTGCGTTCGACCTCTGCTATCTGGAGGTGGACGATGACGACGCGCTGGCCTTGTGCGCGCGCCTCACCAAGCAGCCGTAAAGCAGGTTCGCCAACCGGCCGGCGGGTGCCTCAGCGCCCGCCGCGCACCGGCGGCATCACCATGCGCGAAAGGCGGCAGGCGCGGCGGTCCACCTCTGGGCAGGGCTGGAAGGCGAGGTCGCGGCTGAGGCACACACGCACTTCCCGGAGCCGGCGCCGGTCGCAGTCCACCGAGATCATGCCGGCGTCGAGGCCGGGATTGGCGGCGCGGAAGGCGTCCTCCACCTCCTGCGGCGACACCATCCGGTAGTCATCGAGGCGGGTGAAGTCCGTGGGGATGACGACCTTCGCCTTCGCCGCGCGCACCTGATCGAAATAGGCTTGCGGCGTCAGGCCCGAGCAGGTGCCGTGCTTCTTCCACTCATAGATGACGAGGCGCCGGCTCGGCATCACGTCCAGCATGGAATTGACCAGCGGACCCGGCACATAGGGCGGCGGGTTCTGGCAATATTGCGGGAAGCCGCGCGCATATTGCGGCCACAGGCCGTGCACCACGAAGGCATAGGGGCGGGTAAGCGAGCATTGCGGCTCGCTGTCCGCGCGCTTGCCCTGGTCCTCGCAATAGGTGGGCGACCAGGACAGGGAGAGGACGTAGAAATCGAACGCGCCGGGCTGGCCCTCGGCCCGCGCCGGCTCGATCGCGGCAAGCGCCAGAAGCAGTGCGAGGCCAGCGGCAAGCCGGCCTGCAAGAGCTGCGAGGGCTCGCGTCACGGACCCGCCATCTTGCAGGACGGGGCGTAGGCGTAGTTGCGGTCGAGACCGACCACGCACCATTCCACGCCCCAGCTGGCGCCGATGAAGCCGCCGTCCTCGATGATGGAATAGTAGATGGCGCGCTTCTTGAGATCGTTGGTGAAGACGGTGCCGCGGCAATAGCGGCGCGGCTGGTATTCCGGTCCCCACGGGCGATAGGCGATCTCGTGCACCTTCTCGAAATCGGTGATCGAGAGCGTGGAGGCCCAGAAGCGTCGCTCGGTCTCGGCGAAGCGGGTGGCGATGAGGTCGAGCGCTTCCTGGCTGTCGCAGGCCGGGATGACGCCGGAATAGTTGGGGCCGGAAAGCCAGAAATTCAGCTCGGCCAGATTCGCCGCCTTGGCCGGGGCGACGGAGGCCGGCGCAAACGCCAGCGCAGCCACGGCCGCCGCGGCGGCGATCCGGCCGATCGAGGCGCCCACGGCTGCGCGCACGCGCTTCATCTTGCCGCCAGCCTGTTCGCCAACGGCCTTCGCGCCCAGCGCCCGCTCACCCATGGTCGTCTCCACTTCGGCCTTCCGCCCCTCCGGGCGTACCTCGGCGGGACGATGCGACCGGCTTTTGCCGCGGTCAAGGACGCGGCGGCAACACCTTAAGAGAAAATGAACGATCGGTTCGGTGGAGGGTGTCGTGCTCTCGCCGGAAAAGATGGGCAAGCTCACGCAATCCGACTCGCGCGGGAGGAGCCCCATGCCGCAAACGACGCCCCATCTCGTGGCCGCCGGCCGGAGCAACCCTGAGCCCTCCCGCCTGCCGCGCTTCGCCACCGGGCGGGAGGCGGCGCTGGAGATGCGGCCCGACCAGCCGGTCTATTGCTTCCGGCCGGACGTGCTGGCGGAGGACGCCGCGGCCTTCGTCAAGGCCTTCCCCGGCAAGACGGCCTATGCGGTGAAGACCAATGGCGAGCCCATGGTGCTCGACGTCCTGGCGCGCTCGGGCATCAATGCCTTCGATGTGGCCTCCCCGGCCGAGTTCGCGGCCGCCCGTGCAGCGGCACCCGGGGCGGAGCTGTTCTACATGCACCCGGTGAAGGCGCAGTCGGATATCCGGCTCGCGCTGGAGCACTACCGCATCCGCGCCACCGCCCTCGACCATGAGGACGAGGTGGCGAAGATATTGCGCATCGTCCGGGCGCTCGATCTCGACCCGGAAGACCTCACCCTGTTCGTGCGCATCGCCTCCAAGGGGGAGGCGGCTTATGAGCTGTCGCGCAAGTTCGGCGCGGCGCCGGGCCATGCGGCGGAACTGCTCCAGCGCATCCATGGCCTCGGCATCCGCTGCGGGCTCTGCTTTCACGTGGGCAGCCAGGTGGAGGACGTGGACACCTACGCCCGCGCCGTCGCCACCGCGGCCGAGGTGCGCGACGCGGCGAAGGTGCCCATCTCGGTGCTGGACGTGGGCGGCGGCTTTCCAGCCACCTATGCGGTGGACCCGCGCCGGCCGGTGCCGCCCATGCCGCCGCTCAATGAGATCGTCGGCGGGCTGATGGGGGCGGTGGAGCGGCATGGCTTTGCCGGCGTCCCGCTGGTGGCGGAGCCGGGGCGGGTCATCGTCGCCCGCGCCTTTTCGGTCATCGTGCGGGTGCTGCTGAAGAAGGGCCAGCGGCTCTATATCAATGACGGCGTGTGGTCGTCCTTGTCGGATTCGTGGACCGGCAAGATCCTGCTGCCGGTGCGTCATATCCCCGATCCCGCCCGCCGCCGCCGGCCGGGGCGGCCGGACGTGATGGCGCCGTTCCGCATCTATGGCGCCACCTGCGACAGCGTGGATGTGCTTTCACGCCCCTTCTATCTGCCGGAGAGCGTGGACACGGGCGACTGGATCGAGATCGGCCACATTGGCGCCTATTCCCTCTCCCTGCGCACCCGCTTCAACGGCTTTTATCCCGACACCTTCGTGGAGGTGACGACGCCGTTCGACGCCGGCGAGGCGCCGGACGGCTTCGCAGAGCCGGAACGGCGGGGCGGGGTGGAGAGGTAGGCCCCCCGCGCTAGAACCAGATCTTCTGGGTCTCGCGGCCCTTGTAGAGGTCGGCGACGTATTCGCCGTAGCCGTTGAAGAGCACCGTGGGGATGCGCTGGCCGGTGGCGATGTCCTCTTCGGTGGCCTGGCTCCAGCGGGGATGCGGCACCTTGGGGTTCACGTTCGCCCAGAAGCCGTATTCGGAGCCCTGCAGCTGCTCCCAGAAGCTCACCGGCTGCTTGTCGGTGAAGGTGAAGCGGACGATGCCCTTGATGGACTTGAAGCCGTATTTCCACGGCAGCACCAGCCGGAGCGGCGCGCCGAACTGGTTGGGTGCGGGCTTGCCGTAGACGCCGGTGACGAGGAAGGCGAGTTCGTTGGTCGCCTCTTCCAGCGTCAGGCCCTCCACATAGGGCCACGTGTAGCGGAAGTCCCGCTGGTTGGGCGCCACCTTCGGATCGAGGAAGGTCTCCATCTTGATGTATTTCGCGCCCGAGGTGGGGGCGGCCAGCGCCACGAGGTCCTTCATGGGAAAGCCGGTCCACGGCACCGCCATGGACCACGCCTCGACGCAGCGGTGGCGATAGAGGCGCTCCTCGAACTTCACCTTCTTGAAGAGGTCGTCGATGCCCATCTCCTGGGGCTTGTCCACGAGACCGTCGATCTTCACGAGCCACGGCCGGCGCTGGAAGCGCGTCATGGAGGGGCCGACGACCTTGCCGTAGCTGAACTCGTAATAATTGTTCACGAGGCTGGAGCGCGCCTCCGGCGTCACCGGCCGCTCGAGCGTGTAGCGCGGATTCTGCGGCGCGGGATAAAGGCTGGCCGAGGGATCGGGCACGTCGCTGACGCGCTGGGCCGCGGCGGGGCTCGCGAGGGTCCCGGCACCCAGGCCAGCGAGAAGCATCGCGCCCGCGCCCATGGCCTGCCGGCGGTTGAGATAGACGTCCTCGGGCGTCGCCGCCGATTCGGGAAGTTCCCAGCCGCGCCTTGATCTGATGAGCATTCAGTGTCCTCCGTCGCGGCGCCAAGATCGTGGGGGGCCGACGAAGGGGCAAGTCACAGCGACGTGTCTCACACGGGCGTGTAGGCGTTCACTGAGGGGCGGCGGCGGAGGGTTCGAGCGTCAGCGTGGCGCCGGCGATGGAGAGGCTGAGGCCGCTGTCGGAGGAGACGCTGAGCGGCTGAAGCGTCACCTGCTTGGTGGCGTCATCGGAGGCGAGCATGTTGGCGGAAAAGCCCGGGCCGAGAGAGAAGCCCGTGGAGAGGCCGACATAGCGCCCCGCCAGCGCGCCGGGCGCCACGGCCGGGGAGGTGGCGATCACCGCCCACAGCATGCTGGCCTGGTCGGACACGCCGAAGTCGAGCCCGACCCGTTCCATGGTGCCGCTGTAATAGTGATTGACCCCCATGGAGGGCCGGTATTCGCACTTCACGGGTCGGGTGGAGCCGAAGCCGTAGCCGGTGGCGAAGGCGCTGCGGCATTCCAGCAGCCCGGCCGCCATCTGGGGCATGGCCGGGCCGGCGCCGAAGGCCGGGGGCAACGCCAGCGTCGCGGCGAGGCCGGCGCCGGCGAGCGCGACCGCCACGGAACGAGACAGGAAACTGGACATGCCGAACCCCTCCGCACAGGGATGGCGCCATGGCCGGAACACGCCCGTCCCGGCTGAGGCAAAGCTCACTCTGCCACGAAGGCTGCGGCCCTTTTGTGGTGGGCCGCGAAAAGCGTTCAGTTCGGCAGCAGAACCAGGGTGAGGTCGGCGATGCCGGCCGCCACGTCCGCGCCCACCATGCCTTCCACCGAGACGGTCTGCAGGGCGATCTGGTTGCTGGAGCCGCCGAGCAGCACGTTGGCGCCAGCGCCGATGGTCCAGGCAGCATCGGCCGAGACGCCGATATAGCTGCCGGCGATGTCGCTCGGGCTGGGCCGGGCGGTGGGGGCGAACACCGCCCAGGCCAGCGTGTCGGTCGCGAGCACGCCGAGGTCGATGCCGAAGCGGGAGATGGTGCCCTTGTAGCGCGACAGCACCACGTAGGGCTGCGCCGCGTTGTCCCGGAATTCGCAGGCCGCCTCGCGCATGGAGCCGAGCACGAAGCCGATGGACGGCGCCACCTTGCACACCAGCATGCCCGACTGCACCAGCGGACCCGTAGGCGGCGGCGGCAACTGAACCGGCGGGAGGGGCTGGGCGGCGGCCGGCGTCGCGGCGGCGAGGACGGTCGTGGCGGCAAGAAGGGCGGCGGCGATGGTGGCGCGCATGGAAGATCCCCCGGATGGCGACGAGAGAGACCTACGTGGCGGCGGAGTCTCGCGCAATCCCGCCGTTCCGATGGCGTGGCGCGTGCGGACTCATCGTGCGGGGCCGGGAGAATCAGGGGCTTGAAAATGCTCGCGCCCCCGGTTGGGCCGGGGGCGCGGGGCAAGGTTGCGAATGGGGGCAGATTCCGCTGCGGCAGGCGGCCCGAGGGCTCGGCCTGCCGCAGGGCGGGCCGAATCAGCGCAGGGTGAGGTCCGACACGCCGAGGGCGAGGTTGAGACCGGTCTGGCCTTCGAGCGACAGCGGCTGCAGCGCGAAGGTGTTCTGCGAACCGCCCACCAGCACGTTGGCGCCGAGGCCCACGCCGATGGAGGCCGAGCCGGTGGCGCCCACATAGGTGCCGCGCAGCGCGCCGGCGGGAACCTTGGCGGACGGAGCGAACACGCCCCACACCAGCGTGCCGCGGCCGTTCACGCCGACGTCGAGGCCGAAGCGGCGCACAGTGCCCTGATAGGTGGCGCGCTTGACGCCGTGCACGGCGGGACGGAACGCGCAGCTCATCTCGCGCACCGAGCCGATCACGAACGCAACGTTGGGCGCCATGTTGCAGGTCAGCGTGCCCACCTGGACGCGGGACTGGGCCGAAGCGGGAAGCGCGCCGGCGACGAGCACGGCGGCAGCAGCGAGGCCGGCCTTGAGAACAGTCTTCATGATGTCGTTCCTCCTGTGGGAAGCGGGCGGGTCGAATCCGGCGCCCGACGACCGCGCAGCCTTAGCCCAGACTTCACCGCTGCGCCAACGCTCCAGTTGGCGCGAGGTTCCGTTTTCCCGCTGCTGTTGCAATTCGCACCCTGCCGAAAGGTCACTTTCGCGGGAGGTGGGGCGGGCCGGTGTGCCGGCGGGTCGAACGCGAGCGGCGGGTGCCGCTCGCGATGCGTGGGTCAGACCAGGGAGCCGCAGAAGCGCTGGATGCGCCGGCAGGCTTCCTCGAGGTCCGAGGTGGCGGTGGCGTAGGAGATGCGGAAGGCCGGGCCGAGGCCGAAGGCCGAGCCATGCACCACCGCGACGCCCTCGGCATTGAGCAGCTCCGTGGCGAACACCTCGTCGTCGGTGATCTTCACGCCCGAGGGGGTCGTCTTGTCGATGGTGCCGGCGCAGGACGGGAAGACGTAGAAGGCGCCTTCCGGCTTCGGGCAGGTGAGGCCCTTGGTCTGGTTCAGCATGGACACCACGAGATCGCGGCGCTCCTTGAACACCTTGTTGTTGGCGGCGATGAAGTCCTGCGGCCCGTCCAGCGCCTCGAGCGCCGCCCACTGGGCGATGGAGGAGGGGTTGGAGGTGGACTGGGACTGCAGCGTCCCCATCGCCTTGATGAGCGCCTCCGGCCCGGCGGCGTAGCCGATGCGCCAGCCGGTCATGCAATAGGCCTTGGACACGCCGTTCATGGTCAGCGTGCGGTCGTAGAGCGCGGGCTCCACCTGCGCCGGGGTGACGAACTTGAAGTCGTCATAGACGAGGTGCTCGTACATGTCGTCGGTAAGGATCCACACGTGGGGATGCTTCACCAGCACGTCGGTCAGCGCCTTCAGCTCGTCGAAGCTGTAGGCCGCGCCCGAGGGGTTGGACGGCGAGTTGAAGATCAGCCACTTGGTCTTGGGCGTGATGGCGGCTTCCAGCACCTCGGGACGCAGCTTGAAATTGTCTTCCAGCGTCGTCATCGCCGGCACCGGGGTGCCGCCGCAGAAGTTCACGATGTCCGGGTAGCTCACCCAATAGGGGGCCGGGATGATGACCTCGTCGCCGGCATCCACGGTGGCGAGAAGGGCGTTGAACAGCACCTGCTTGCCGCCGGTGCCAACCGACACCTGCGAGGGCTTGTAGTCGAGCCCGTTCTCGCGCTTGAACTTGCGGCAGATGGCGGCCTTCAGCTCGGGAATGCCGTCCACGGCCGTGTACTTGGTCTCGCCGCGACGGATGGCCGCGATGGCGGCTTCCTTGATGTTTTCGGGCGTGTCGAAGTCCGGCTCGCCGGCCGAGAGCGCGATGATGTCCCGCCCCGCCGCCTTCAGCTCCCGCGCCTTGTTCGAGATGGCGATGGTGGGGGAGGGATTGATGCGCTTGAGGGCGGACGAGAGGAGGCTCATGGCCTTTGGGCTCCGGGACGCGCGATCGTGGGCGGAGCGGATGCCGCGGCACGGGCGCAACGATGACAGGTCGAGGGCCGGCCGGATGCCGGCGCGCGGACACTAGTTCAGAGCCTTGCCGCGAACAAGCAAGGATCGTGAATGTCGCGCCACGCCGGATTGATGGATCGCCATGCGGTGCAGGCCACTGCCATCGGGGCTTGCGGCCGCCGGGGCCTGCCGCCACATGCTGGAGCGTCGGGGGTGGGAGGACGGTTGAGGTGCTGACGCTCTATTCCACGCAGTCGTCGGGTAATTCCTACAAGGTCCGCCTGATGCTGGCGAAGCTGGGCCGGCCGTTCCGTCTCATGGAGGTGGACATCTTCGCCGGCGAGCACCGCACGCCGGAATTCCTCGCCATGAATCTGGAGGGGCGGGTGCCGCTCCTCGATGTGGACGGGCGCTTCCTCGCCGAGTCCAACGCCATCCTCTTCTATCTCGCCGAGGGCACGCCGCTTCTGCCGGCCGATGCCTTCGCCCGCGCCGAGGTGTTGCGCTGGATGTTCTTCGAGCAGAACAGCCACGAGCCCGGCATCGCCACCGCCCGCTTCTGGCTGCGGCAGGTGCGCGGCGGGCGCGAACTGCGCGCCCATGATGTGGACCGCTGGATGGAGGAGGGCTACGCGGCGCTCAAGGTGATGGAGCGGCACCTCTCGACGCGCCGCTATTTCGTCGGCGATGCGTTAACCATTGCCGACATCGCTTTGTTCGCCCACACCCACGTGGCGGAGGAGGGCGACTTTTCGCTTTCTGCCTTTCCCGCCGTGCGCGACTGGCTTGCCCGCGTCGCGGCGGAGCCGGGGCATGTGGACATGGGCTGGCGGCCCGAGACCGAGGTGGCCGTTCGGCCCTCGCCTGAGCGACGCGATGGCGCGGCAGAACAGCGGGGATGGCTCGCGCGTCCGTGAGCGTCCGACATCATCTTGCCATCATCCGTGAAGGCTAAGCCGCGGTGGCGCCACGATTCTTTTCCACCTTGCCTTGCGTCGGCGGAACTGATTCGCCCTGAGACACGTTGCTTGAGAGCGCGCGGACCCAAGGGGATGAGGAGGCTGCCCCAATGAGCGAGACCATCATGTCCGGACGTTGTGACGTCGGCGGTCCCATGGAAGCAGGGCACTTCTCCCTGACCCGCCGCGCCGTGCGCCAGTCGCCGGCGGATCCCGAGCTTCTGGCCCGTGCCGTGCGCGCCCACAAGGAAGGCGACGCGCTGGCGCAAGCTGTTTTGACCTTCGCCCTCATGGTCGCCATCGGCGCCGTGGCGCTGGTGCTGGGCGGCCGTGCGGCGATGGCAGGGGATCTTATCGTCGGCAGCGTGAGCGATTCTTCTGGTTTCCTCCTGTCCCTCGGCGCGGTCGGCGGTGCAGTTCTCCTGTCGGCTGTCGCGGCCCGGCGCCTTGCGACCTCTCGTATCGCGACCTCCCGCAGCGAAGCCCGGACGCGTGCGCCGCGTTGATCCGGCGTCTCGACACACGCCGTCCCCGCTGAACGCCGTGTTGCCGGAGGCGCAGCTTGCCGCCGGGCCGCGCGCCAAACGACGGCGCGGCATGGGTGGAGCGGCCCTCGGCTCCATCCTTCTCCTCATCCTGCTTGCAGCGGCGACCTACGCCTTCGCCCAACCTGTGGAGGCTCGGCTCGGCGGTGAACAGGTCCGCGTGGTGCCGTTCGCCAGCGGCCTGCAGACCCCCTGGAGCATCGCCTTCCTGCCCGATGGCCATCTCCTCGTCACCGAGCGCGACGGACGGCTGCGCCCCATCGATGCGACAGGCAAGGTGGGTGCGCCCATCTCCGGCGTGCCGCAGGTGGCCGCGCGCGGGCAGGGCGGCCTGCTGGACGTGGTGCTGGACCCCAAATTCGCGCAGAACCGGCTGATCTATCTCAGTTACGCCGAGCCGAGGCCGGAAGGCGCAGCCACCGCGGTTGCGCGCGGCAAGCTCTCCGACGATCTCACCCGCCTCACCGATGTGGACGTGATCTTCCGCCAGCAGCCGGCGGTGTCCGGCGGCAACCATTTCGGCTCCCGCCTGGTGTTCGCGCCGGATGGCATGCTGTTCGTCACCCTCGGCGAGCGCTTCAACTATATGGACAAGGCGCAGGACCTCTCCACGACCTTGGGCAAGGTCGTTCGCATCGCGCCGGATGGGTCCATTCCCTCCGACAATCCGTTCGTGGACAAGGACGGCGCGCGCCCGGAAATCTGGAGCTACGGCCATCGCAATGTGCAGGCCGGCGTCATCGAGCCCGCGACCGGCCGGCTGTGGACCGTGGAGCACGGCCCGCGCGGCGGCGACGAGGTAAACAAGCCGGAGGCGGGCAAGAATTACGGCTGGCCGGTGATCGGCTATGGCCGGCACTATTCCGGCGCCCAGATCGGCGTCGGCACGGCCAAGGAGGGCATGGAACAGCCCCTGTTCTACTGGGACCCCTCCATCGCCCCCTCGGGAGCGGCCTTCTACAGCGGCGATGCGCTGCCGGGCTGGCGTGGCCAGCTCTTCGTCGGCGCGCTGGCGGGTCAGGCGCTGGTGATGGTGAAGGTGCGCGACGGTGCCGTCCTCGGCGAGGAGCGGCTGCCCCTCGGCAAGCGCATCCGCGACGTGCGCATGGGGCCGGATGGCGCGCTCTGGCTCGCGGCCGAGAGCACGGGCGAGATCCTGCGCGTGGTGCCGGCGGGCCGCTGACCGGATTCCCTCCCACCCCTAAAGCGACCTAAGATCGGCCGGCCGCAGCCGCACCGCACCCGACCCGGAGTTCCCATGGCCTCGACCCTGCTCGCCCGCAACGCCCTCGTGCTCGTGACCATGGACGGCGAACGGCGGGAGATCGCGGGCGGCGGGCTCTATGTGGAGGATGGCCGCATCGTCGCCGTGGGCCGGCCGCAGGATTTGCCGGCGAGCGCCGACGAGATGATCGACCTGTCCGGCCATGTGGTGATGCCCGGCATGGTCAACACCCACCACCACATGGTGCAGAGCCTGACCCGCGCGGTGCCCCGGGCGCAGGATGGCGAACTCTTTACCTGGCTGAAATCGCTCTATCCGCTGTGGGCGGGCCTCACCGGCGAGATGGTGGAGGCGGCGACGGAAACCGCCATGGCGGAGCTGATCCTCTCCGGCTGCACCACCTCGTCCGACCATCTCTACATCTATCCCAACGGCGCGCGACTTGATGATTCCATTCGCGCGGCGCGGCGGATCGGCATGCGCTTCCATGCGGCGCGGGGCGCCATGACCATCGGCGAGAGCAAGGGCGGCCTGCCGCCTGACCGGGTGGTGGAGGACGAGGGCTTCGTGATGAAGGACGCGGAGCGGCTGATCGGCGCCTATCATGACCCCGACCGCTACTCCATGCTGCGCATCGTGCTCGCGCCCTGCTCGCCCTTCACGGTGAGCCGCGACTTCATGCTGGAGACGCTGAAGCTCGGCCGCGACAACAATCTGACCCTCCACACCCACCTCGCCGAGAACGACTCGGACGTCGCCTTCTCGGAACAGACCTTCGGCATGGGCCCCACCGAATATGTGCGCTCGCTGGGCTGGGTGGGGCCGGATGTCTGGCACGCCCACTGCGTGAAGCTGGACGACGACGGCATCGCCCTGTTCGCGAAGACCGGGACGGGCATCGCCCATTGTCCCTGCTCCAACATGCGCCTCGCCTCGGGCATTGCGCCGGTGAAGCGCTTCCTCGCGGAGGGCATCCGCGTGGGACTCGGGGTGGACGGCTCGGCCTCCAACGACAGCGGCCACATGCTGGGCGAGGCCCGGCAGGCGATGCTGCTGCAGCGCGTCGCCTCCGGTCCCGACGCCATGAGCGCGCGCACGGCGCTGGAGATGGCGACGCTGGGCGGCGCGCGGGTGCTGTGCCGCGACGACATCGGCGCGCTGGCGCCGGGGATGGCGGCGGACTTCATCGCCTTCGACATGGCGCGCCTCGCCTATGCCGGGGCGCTGCACGATCCGGTGGCGGCGCTGATCTTCTGCCAGCCGCAGGATGTGTCGCTCAGCGTCATCAACGGGCGGGTGGTGGTGCGCGACGGGCGGCTCCTCACCGTGGACCTTGCCGCCGTGGTTGCGCGGCACAACGCCATGGCCGCCGAACTGGCGCGTCTCGCCTCAGCTTGATAAGACGACCCGCGGCGGCTGGCGGCCCGCCGCCCCGGTGCCGGAAACGGCGCCGCCCTGTGCAGACGACCGTCCGGAGTTGACGATGGGCAAACGCATCGTCGCGGTGCGCTACAGTCCCGACTGGCTCGCCCTGACCGACGACGACACCCGCCGCTTCCTGCGCCGCCACCATATCGACGAGAATCTGCTCGTGGATTTCATGGCGCTGTGGGACAGCAACCTGAAGGTGGATTACCGCAGCTTCCGCGACGAGATCGCCAAGCTCTCCCGCGCGAGCTTCGCCGCCGTGCGGGGCGCCGAGGTGATCCCCCACGAGGTGCTGCGCGAGACCAAGCGCGCCCCCGACGATCTCATCGCCTTCGTGGACGACGACGACTGGCTCTCCCCCGGCCTGTTCGAGGAACTGGAGAAGGCCTGCCCGCGCCCGCTGAACGGCATCTGGTGGGGCTCGATCCTGGTTGGTCCGCAGCTGACCACCTATGAGGAATCGCAGACCGTGCCGCTGATCGAGCTGCGGCCGCTGAAGCGGGTGATCTACACCAACAACTACGCCGTCACCGGCCGTGCGCTGAACCACCACGGCTATCCGCGCCTGTTCGAGCACTATCACGCCGACCGGCGCTTCGGAAAATTCTGGTGGCCGCCCAAGAAGGTGCCGCTCTATCTCTCGGCCGCCTCCAAGCACCCGTGCTCCACCGTCTCGGTGCAGTTCTTCATGGCCCAGCCGCAGTTCCGCGCCGACCCGCGCCGCCATGTGGAGCGCTTCGCGGATCAACTGGCCGAAGCGGTGATCCCCGCCGAATACGGCTGGCTGAAAGAACCGGTGGATGCCGTCGAGGCACTGGTGCGCCGCGCGCTGGGCTGAGGTTCTGGCGACGCTCGGGCGCCGGGCGGGGGCTGTGTCCGCCCGCCCCGGCGCCACGCTGTCAGAACTTGTGGAAGATGAAGAAGGCGCCAGCCGAGATGAAGGCGAAGCCGAGCAGGTGGTTCCAGCCCAGCGGCTCCTTAAGGTAAAGCACCGAAAAGCCGGCGAAGACGACGAGGGTGATGACCTCCTGCATCGTCTTGAGCTGTGCCGTGGAATACACCTCCGAGCCGAAGCGGTTGGCCGGCACGGCGAGGCAATATTCAAAAAAGGCGATGCCCCAGCTCGCGACGATGGCGAGAACGAGCGGCGCCGACTTGTGCTTGAGGTGTCCGTACCAGGCGAACGTCATGAAGACGTTCGAGGCCACGAGCATGACGATGGGGAGAATTTGGGGAGGCAGGAGGTTCGTCAGGGGGGGCATAAGGCTGTGTTCCGGCGGATCTGAACCGATCCGCCGTCTAGCACGGAATGCGCGGCGGCGGGCCGTGCCTACTTTGGCTTTTCAGCCGCCTTCGCCTGCGGCGTGACTGACGCCGCGTTGGCTGCCTGCGCGTCAGGCTTGTTGGAGGTCACGGCGAGGCTGGTCACGCCGGACATGAAAGAACATGCCTGATGGTAGGATTGCGCATCACGCAGCGCCAGGGCGACCGAATAGTCCGTCAGCGTCGCGTTCTTGCGATTGGCGATGATCTGGTCGCGAATGCGGGTGCGATTGGCCTGGATCTGGTTGGCGATCAGCGACACCAATTGGTTCTGCATCAACGTGCTGTCGCTAAGCGTATCGGTGCCCTGGGCCAGGGCGGAGACGAGATTGAGCGCCTGCGCCGCCTGTCCGCCAGCAAATGCGCCAACGGTGGAGGCGACCATCGCGATTTCGCCGAGGAAGAGCTTACGGTGCGACACCCGGACATAGAGATCGTCGATAAAGGCTTCGCACAGCACGTCCGACCGCTGCATCAGCGCATCTTGGACGAAATCGCGGTTCGCTGTGCTGCGCTGGGCGAAATCAAGGATATCCCAGTCGATCAGCGGGACATAGCGACCGGAAAATGCCGATGGCTGTGGCGCGACAGTTTCACCGGCGGCCGAAGCGGCTGGTAGCGCAGTGACGGTGCGTCCATTCTGCTGGTCCACGTAGGACAGTCGCAGGTTGTAGTCCACGAGGGTGGTGGGGCGCATGGGTGCCCGCATCCCGGCTGGCAGTGATTCGCATCCAGTCAGGGCGAAGCCCGTGACGAACATCAAAATTGTGGTGCCCCGGCGCCCGAATTCCATCTGCATGATTGCCTCCCCCTCCACCCATGATGGAGGGACGGGGGGTATCTGCAATTAAAAGTAGTTGTTTGTTAATCATTCTATCATTGCGTGTCTTTTTTGCACCAGAGGTCCAGTGCGGCAGACCCGGCACGTGGGTTGTCGGTGCCGCCTTTTCATGGTGGGTCATCGCCCCCATATTCCCCCCATGGCCAAAGCATCCCGTCCCGGAAAGCTCGGTGAGCGCTCCCAGCGTCATTTCGAGCCGGCGCCCCAGCAGGCGCTCGATCCCGCCGTCGCCAGTTCCCTGGCACAGTCCCTCGGTCTGAACCCGGGCGACCTCACGGTGGATTTTGAATCCGCCGGCGCCTCCGCCACGGTGCAGGCGCTGGCCAAGCTGATCGAGACCGGGCGGCCCGAGGTCACCGGCCAGACTTGGGTGCCGCACCGTCCGCCGCGGCCGGAGAAGTCGGAAGGCGGCGTTGCCTTCACCATGAAGAGCGACTTCGAGCCCGCCGGCGACCAGCCGCAGGCCATCAAGGAGCTGTGCGCGCAGGCCGAGGCAGGGGAGCGCGACCAGGTGCTGCTCGGCGTCACCGGCTCGGGCAAGACCTTCACCATGGCCAAGGTGATCGAGCAATTGCAGCGCCCGGCCATCGTGCTGGCGCCCAACAAGACGCTCGCAGCGCAGCTTTACGGGGAGTTCAAGAGCTTCTTCCCCGACAATGCGGTGGAGTATTTCGTCTCCTACTACGATTACTACCAGCCCGAGGCCTATGTGCCCCGGACGGACACTTATATCGAGAAGGAATCCTCCATCAACGAGCAGATCGACCGCATGCGCCATGCGGCGACGCGCTCTTTGCTGGAACGGGACGACGTGATCATCGTCGCCTCGGTGTCGTGCATCTACGGCATCGGCTCGGTCGAGACCTATTCGGCCATGACCTTCGACATCAAGGTGGGCGAGCGCATCGACCAGCGCTCGCTCCTCGCTGATCTGGTGGCCCTGCAATACAAGCGCATCCAGTCGGATTTCGCCCGCGGCACCTTCCGGGTCCGCGGCGACAGCGTGGAAATCTTCCCCGCCCACTATGAGGATCGCGCGTGGCGCGTCTCCCTGTTCGGCGACGAGGTGGAGAGCATCGCCGAGTTCGATCCGCTCACCGGCCAGAAGAGCGGCGACATGAAGAGCGTGCGCGTCTACGCCGCCTCGCACTATGTGACGCCGCGCCCGACGCTGATCCAGGCCATCTCCGGCATCAAGGCCGAGCTGAAGATGCGGCTCGACGAATTGTACAAGATGGGCCGCCTGCTGGAGGCCCAGCGGCTGGAGCAGCGCACCCGCTACGATCTGGAGATGATGGAGGCCACGGGCTCCTGCGCCGGCATCGAGAACTATTCGCGCTGGCTCACCGGCCGCAAGCCCGGCGAGCCGCCGCCCACCTTGTTTGAATACGTGCCGGACAACGCCCTCGTCTTCATCGACGAGAGCCATGTGACCGTGCCGCAGATCGGCGCCATGTATCGCGGCGACTTCCGCCGCAAGGCGACGCTGGCGGAATACGGCTTCCGCCTGCCGTCCTGCATGGACAACCGCCCGCTCCGCTTCGAGGAATGGGAGGCCATGCGGCCGCAGACGGTGCATGTCTCCGCCACCCCCGGTCCGTGGGAAATGAACCAGACTGGCGGCGTGTTCGTGGAGCAGGTCATCCGCCCCACCGGCCTCATCGATCCGCCGGTGGAGGTGCGCCCGGCGCGCACGCAGGTGGACGACCTCCTTGGCGAGGTGCGTGCGGTGGCCGCCAAGGGCTATCGCACCCTCGTCACCGTGCTGACCAAGCGCATGGCCGAGGACCTGACCGAATATCTGCATGAGAACGGCATCCGCGTGCGCTACATGCACTCGGACATCGACACCATCGAGCGCATCGAGATCATCCGCGACCTGCGCCTCGGGGCGTTCGACGTGCTCATCGGCATCAACCTGCTGCGCGAGGGCCTCGACATTCCCGAGTGCGGCCTTGTCGCCATTCTCGACGCGGACAAGGAAGGCTTCCTGCGTTCGGAGACCTCGTTGGTGCAGACCATCGGCCGCGCCGCGCGCAACGTGGACGGCCGGGTGGTGCTCTATGCGGACCACATCACCGGCTCCATGGAGCGGGCCATGGCGGAGACCTCCCGCCGGCGCGAGAAGCAGGTGGCTTACAACACCGAGCACGGTATCACGCCGGAGAGCGTGAAGAAGGCCATCGGCGACATCCTCAATTCCGTCTACGAGCGCGATCACGTGCAGGTGGACGCGGGCCTCGCGGAGGAAGGGGCGGCCTTCGGGCACAATCTCAAGGCGGTCATGGCGGATCTGGAAAAGCGCATGCGCGCCGCCGCCGCCGACCTCGACTTCGAGACCGCCGCCCGCCTGCGCGACGAGATCCGCCGGCTGGAGGCCACCGAGCTGGCCGTCTCCGACGATCCTCTGGCGCGGCAGGAGGCGGTGGACGACCGCACCGGCGGCTTCAAGGGGGCGCGCAAGTACGGCAAGGCCGCGAACCTGCCGCCGAAGGAGGAGGCCGGGCGCCTGTTGCCACGGGGCCGGGGCAAATCGTCCGCCAAGGGTCGGGCGGCACCGTCCGACGACGAGGGCATGGGGGAGGGGCAGGCGCCCTATGCGCCGCCGGAAATGCCCATGTATGCGCCGAGGTCCGGGACCGCTCGCGCGCACAAGCCGTCACTGGACGACATGGGGCCGGGCACCGACCGCGCGGTGCCTCTCTCCGAAGACAGCTTCCGCCCCGGCCCGAGGCCCGATCCCGGCACCAAGGGCTATCGCAAGGGCGGGAGACGGAAGGGGTAGGGCGGCAGCCCTCGCGACCAGCGCCGGCTCAGGCCCTGCGTTCGCCGATGAAGGCCATGCGCTGCTGGTTGTGGCCCACGTTCGGCTGGACCCGCCGCGCCGCGAGGCCGGCGTCCTCGATCAGCTCCAGCATATCGGCCTCCTCGTAAGTGGTGAGGCCGAGCTGGGAGCGCAGCTTGCGGTAGGGCGAGACGGCGGTGCGGGCGAGGCCGGCCACCGCCGCCAGCAAGAACTTCTCCCGAACGGCGAGCCTGAGCAGCGCCTCGGCATCGGCCAGCGCGCTCACATGGGGCGGGATGACGTCGGCGATGAGCAACTGCCCGCCCGGCGCCAGCAGCCGCCGCCATTCCCGGGCGAAGCCGGCGAGCTGCTCGCGGGAGAGATACTGCGCCACCGAATTGCAGATGATGAGATCGAAGCTGCCATTTGGCAGGGCCGAGACCTCCTCGGGGGCCATCACGTCGATGCTGGGGGCGGCGACGAAACGCCCCTTCAGGCGGCGGCGCACTTCAGGCGCGGCATCGGTGAGCACCAGGTGAGCGCAGCGCAGCGCCAGCTCTGCCGAGGCGAGGGCGTCGCCGCAGCCGAAGTCCAGCACCCGGGCATGCGGCCCGGGCAGGAAGCCGACCAGATCCGCGGCGACGGCGGCGTAATGCACTGCCTTGTGCCGGTCATTCACATAGATCGCGTGACTACCGTTCCAGAACGAAATCCAATCGGCCATCAGGGACTTTCCGAAAGCAGGACGGCGACGCGGTCAGCGCGCGAACTGGATGCCGGCCTCGGTCTCGCCGATGGCCCGGTCCACGAGGTCGATGGCGCGCTCGCGATGGCCACCCTTGTTGGGCTCCGCCTGCTGCAGGAAGGCGCGGGCGGTGCGCAGCGCTTCCAGCGCGCGCTGCATGTTGGGCTGGTCGGCGAAGGCCGACTGGACGAGCCCGGCGGTGGCAAGGCCCGCGGCGAAGGTCAGGGCGAGCGTCAGCGGGCGCAGGGTGGGGCGGATCATGATGTCTCTCACGGTTGCGAGAAGCGGCGGCCGGTGGCAGCGAAGTCGTACCACACGCTGGGGAAACGGCACCAGCAACACGGCGCCATCATGGCGGCGGCCCCCTCCAACGCGAACGCCCCGCCGTGGGTTCCCGGCGGGGCGTGCGTTACAGGGTCAAACGTGAACTCACCAGCGGCAGTGCAGGCCGCCGTACGGGCCGCGCCAGCAGCCGCCGCCGCCCCAGCGGCCGGGTCCGGGGCCCCACCAGCGGTGATAGTGCCACCAGTCGATGAACAGGCTCGCATTGGCGCCGGCGAGGGGCTTGTCCTCGCTGAGGAGCTTGTAGTCGTAGGTCAGCGTGTCGCCGGTGAGCACCGGGTTGGAAAGCTCGACCACCGACAGGTTGGGCTCGCCGTTCACCGTCACCGAGAGGGTGGCGTTGGGCGGGTCCTTCTGGAAGCTGTCCTTGCCCTCGTTCCAGATCTTGATGAAGGTCGCCGTGGAGGCGTCGCCGGTGATCCGCTCGGGACGGTCGGCGAACATGATGACCTGCGGCGCGACGCCCTTCAGCGTGATGGTCTTGTCGGTGACGGTGATGGAATCCGCCACCTGCACGAACAGCCACTGGACGCCCTTCAGCTCTTCGATGTTGACGGGCGGGCCACTCATGCCGCCGGCGGGTCCGCCGGCCAAGGGGGCGTTGGCAGCGGGGGCGGTGGCGGGCGCCCCCTGTGCGAAGGCCCCGCTGACGGCACAGACGGCCCCCAGCAGCGCTCCTAGGATCAGGCGTTTCATTGGAAGTGTCTCCCGCGGGCGGTGGGGTCCGCGACGCGCAGGGGGACTCTACAACCGTTGCGCCCCTTGAAAAGGCGGCGGCGCAAGCTTGGCGGTATTTAGAGAGCGTTAATCTTAATGCCGGCGCTGGTTTCGCAAAACGCAACGGCCGGCGCCCGTTGCCCTAGCGGTAGTTGACCCAGAACACGCCCACGCTCGGGTTGGCGGCGCGGATGCCGGCATCGTTCGAGGTATAGACCTTGGGGCCGGAGATGCGCGCCTGCGCGCTGTCGGATGCGGTGGCCGAAAGCGCAAGCTGCACCCCGAGCACGCAGCCGCCACCCAGGTTGCCGAGCCGTCCGCCCCGCCAGTCCGCCACCACGCCGCCGGCGTTGCCGCCGAAGCCCTGGATGCGGAACGGCTTGCCGTTGGCCCGCTCGAGGTCGGCGAGGCTGGCGCCGATGCCGATGCCGTTCACGGTCCAGGCCGAGCTTTCGGTGAAGGCGACGCGGCGCGGCGCGGCCATGTTGGCCGGGTCCTTCCAGGCGATCTCCAGGCTCAGGGCGGGATCGTTGGGCAGAAGGATGATGCCCGGCGCGGTGCTGCCGTCCGGCGACATGATGTTGCCGGTGATGACGTTCGCCTGCCCGAAGTCGGCGGCGATGTTGGTGGCGGTGGTATTGGGCGCGAAGGGCCCCGTGCACTCGAACTGGCGCGGCCCGGCGGTGGGCTTGGGGATGGAGACCACCGTCTCCGAATAGTCGCCGAAGGCGTCGGTCTGCTTCACCACGCCGGTGCCCCAGCTGTCCGGATTGCCCTGGCAGGCGGCGAGGGCGAGGCAGAGGGCCGCGAGGGGCAGGGCAGAGACGCGGGAAAAGACCATGGGAACCTGCGGCGCCGGACGGGAGGGGGCGCGCCTTGCGCTGAGAGGCCGCGAACGGCCGGGCAGCACGCCGGTGAACATCTTTCTTAGCCGGTCCCCCTTCGGCCCGCCAGCCCCTGCGGCGGTAGCCGTCTCCGGGGCCGTCATCGGCAATTCACGGGCCGTCCGCTTTCTGTCACGCTGTTGCCGGGGGAGACGTCGATGAACGAGATGCGGGACCTGCGCGGGCTCGACCACAAGCGCTCGGTGCAGGACTATATCGATGAAACGCCCGTCTGGCGGGACGGCACGCGGGTGGCTGCCACCCCCATGACCGCCATGCAGTGGCGCATCTGGTGGCTGGCCGCGGCGGGCAAGTTCTTCGAGGGGCTGGTGGTGTTCATGACGGGCGTGACGCTGCCCCTCATGGCCCGCGAGTTCGGCATGAACGCCTTCCAGCACGGCCTCGTGGGCGCGGCGAGCCTCGCCGGCATCCTGGTCGGGGCGCTGCTGCTGGGCGGACTCGCCGACCAGTTCGGCCGCAAGCTGATGTTCGTGTCCGAGATGGTGATCTTCATCATCTTCCTCGCGCTTCTGGCGGTCAGCCCCTCCTTCGTCTGGACCGTGGTGTTCCTGTTCGGCATCGGCATCGCGCTCGGCTGCGACTATCCCACCGCCCATCTCGTGATCTCCGAAAGCATCCCGTCCCTGGCGCGCGGGCGGCTCGTGCTCAGCGCCTTCGGCTTCCAGGCGGTCGGCGCGCTCACCGGCACGTTGCTTGGCTACCTGGTGCTGTCCAACATGGAAGAGGTCTCCGCCTGGCGCCTCATGTACGCGGCGGCCATCCTGCCGGCGGTGGCGGTCGCGGTGGCCCGGCTGTTCGTGCCGGAAAGCGCGAGCTGGCTGCTCGCCCACGGCCGGGTGGAGGAGGCCCAGCAGGCGGCGCAGCGCCTGCTCGCCCGCTCGCCGCAATATCCGAAATTCATCGAGCTGACCCATCGCCACCACGGCCATGCCGGCGCCGCCACCCACGATCACGAGCGCACCCCGGCCGCGCTTTTCAGGACACCGCACATCCGGCGCGCCACCATCCTCGCCGCCGTGCCGTGGTTCCTGCAGGACCTGTCCACCTACGGCATCGGCATCTTCACCCCCACCATCCTCGCCGCCGCCTTCGGTCATCAGGCTGCCGCGGGGCGCAACCTGAGCGATCTGGTCTCCGCGGACCTGCTCGCATCAGAGGGTGCGGCGCTCATCGACCTGCTGCTGCTCGTGGGCATCGGGGTGGCGGTGGCGCTGTCCGACCGCATCGGCCGCATCCCGCTGCAGATCGCCGGCTTCGTCGGCTGCGCGGCGGGGCTGCTGGTGGCCGCGCTCTCCACCTATTACAGCGGCGACCGCGCAGTCACGATGGTGGTCATCGGCTTCATGCTGTTCAACTTCATGACCAATCTCGGCCCCAACGCGCAGACCTACCTGATCGCCGGCGAGGTCTTCCCCACCCGCATCCGCGGCATGGGGGCGGGCTTCGCCGCCGCCTTCGCCAAGATCGGGGCGGTGCTCACCGCCTTTCTGTTCCCGATCCTGCTCGCGGACCTCGGCACCCGCACGCTGCTGCTTATGCTGATCGGCGCCTCACTGCTGGGCGCGGTGGTGACGTGGCACTATCGCATCGAGACGCGCGGGCGCAGCCTCGACGATATCGGGAATTGACTATTCCGCCGGCTCGGGCACGGCCGCGTTCCACCACGCATCGATGGAGGCCAGCACCGCCGGCCGCAGCTCGGCGAGGTCGCCGGCGAAGCCCGCCCATTCGGCGGTGATGCTGGGTGAGACCGAGGTGATGACGGAAAGTTCGGCCGCCACCGCGGCATGGAAGGCGGCGGTGAGGCCGCGGCCCTCGGCCTCCTGCCGGCCGAACTTGGAGAGCACCACCACGGTGTCGGACAGGTCGCCGCCCTCGGCGAGGCGATCGGCGATGGCCCGTTCCACCCCGGCCGAGGCGGCGGCAAGGCCCGCCGGATCGAGGCTGCACCCGGCCGCGCCGGGGCCGAGATCCTGATGCAGGCGGTTGGTCTCGCCGGAGACGAGATCGAGCATCAGCACATCCTCATGGGCGCAGCCGGGGGTGAGGTGCTCCACCACGCCGAGCACGCGCACGCCCTGCGCGGCAAGGCGCCGCGCCGCCTCCGCCAGCAAGGACTGGATCGCTTCCCGGTCGCCGCCCTGAAGGGCGAGGATCATCGGCCGTTCGTCCCCCGTCATCGCGAAAATCCGTCTGCTCCGCCGTTTCCGGCCGTTCACCGTGCGCGCCCCGCAGCCGAAGCTGTATCGTGCGCACCATAACACGTCCGCCCGGCGAGGGGCGAGGCTTCCGCTCCCTACCGCGCCACCATCTCGTCCCATCGTGGCCACAGATTCGGCCTATGGGCGGCGGCTTCCCCATTCGCGGAGATGCCCCCGCCGTGATTCGCCCCGTTTTGCGCCCGTTCCTTCTGCCCCTGCTCCTCGCCGCCGCCGCACCCCTCACGCCGGCATTCGCCGGCCCCAGCCGGCACGACGACATGATGCTCCATGTGGACCCCGGCACCCGCATCGAGCAGCGCTGCAACGCCCGCGCCATGGGCGAGGTGGGGCGAGAGCACAAGGACATGCGGCCGGAGGAGGTGGTGGCCTACGCCTTCGCCGATCCCAAGCTCGGCGATTTCCGGCACGGCGACGCCGCCATTTCCGCCCCCGGCGCGGCCATCCGCAGCCGCCAGCACTGGTACCATCTCGCCTACCGCTGCAAGACCAGCCCGGACGGCATGGATGTGGTAGCCTTCAGCTACACGCTGGGGTCCGAGGTGCCGCGGCAGGACTGGGACGCCCACAGCCTGGTGCCGTGACCCGAGACATTCGGTGCAAGAAATCTGATCCGAGGCCATCGATGACCGCCGATCCGCAGGATGAGGCTTCCCCCGCCGCGCCACCCGTCCGCAGGCGGCGCATCCGCAAGGCCGCGGTGGGGGCCGGGGCGGTGGGCGCGGGCACCGTGGGCGCCGGGTCCATGGGGGCGGGCTCCATCGGCGCCATCGCCATCGGCGCGCTGGCCTTCGGCGCGCTCGCGGTGGGGGCCGTCGCCATCGGCCGCCTCGCCATCGGCCGCGCCCGCATCCGCCGGCTGGAAATCGACGAACTGGTGGTCGGGCGCATCCACCGGAAATAGGGGCCGCCGGCCGGCCCCCTCAGCCGCGCGCAGCGCTGCGGTGGGCGAAGGCCCAGACGCGGTAGCCGGTGAAGGTCCACATCATGGTGATGCCGGTGGTGAGGAACTGGGCCAGCAGATAGAACAGCCCCGCCTTGTCCACGAACAGCCACATCAGGGTTCCGTTCAGCACGAAGGCCACCCCCGCCACCACGATGAAGCGCGGCACCGCCCCGGCGTGGGAGCGCGTGGCGTCGAAGGTGAAGCGGCGGTTGAGGACGTAGGACACGATACCGCCCACCACGAACCCCACCGCCGAGCCGAGCACGGGGCCGACGGCATCCATCTCCACCAGAATGGCGAGGGTGGAGAAATGGGCGAAGGCGGCGGTGAGACCCACGCCGACGAATCGGGCGAACAGGCCGATCAGGTCGCCATGGCGCGCGCGGTATTCATTGACCGTCCGGGCGAGGGAAGGCGGCAGCACAGGCGTCTCCGGCAGGAAGGCTTACAGGAATCCTCAAGGCCGAGGCGGCGCGGGGCAGGCGCCGGACACCCCGCGGGGATGTGTATTCCCGGCGCGGCGTCATCTCGGTGACATGGCTTCCGTCGCCGCAAATTATGGTCTAAGGAAGCCCATCAGCGCCAAGGGCCCGGGAAATTGCGCAGGTGTGACATCCGTGAGGTGTGACATCCGCGCTGCCTCCCGCCCGCGCGCAAGTCTGGGAGCAGGCCCCGGCCAAGCTCGTACCTTTCTGGGGCGCGTGACCCGCGGCCCTTTTTTTGCGCCCGGCGGGCGCTAGGAAGGCGCGGGCGCCGCGACGGGGCGGCTCCTGATGGAAACGGATCCCGTTGTCCTCGCCGGCTGAGCGGCGCGGGTGGCGGCGGTCGAGGGCTCAAAGACGGATATGCCGAAACGCACCGATATCGAAACCATCCTCATCATCGGCGCCGGTCCCATCGTGATCGGGCAGGCCTGCGAATTCGACTATTCCGGAACGCAGGCGGTCAAGGCGCTCAAGGAGGAGGGATACCGGGTCGTCCTCGTGAACTCGAATCCCGCGACCATCATGACCGACCCGGACATGGCGGACGCGACCTATATCGAGCCCATCACCGCCGAGATCGTCACCAAGATCATCGAGAAGGAGCGCGGCGACCGCTCCAAGGGCTTCGCGCTCCTGCCCACCATGGGCGGCCAGACCGCGCTCAACTGCGCGCTGTCGCTCAAGAAGATGGGCACGCTGGAAAAGTATGACGTCGAGATGATCGGCGCCACCGCCGAGGCCATCGACAAGGCCGAGGATCGCGAGCTGTTCCGCGAGGCCATGACCAAGATCGGCCTCTCGACGCCCAAGTCCCGCCAGATCAAGACCCTGCCGCAGGCGCTCGAGGCGCTGGACGAGGTGGGCCTGCCCGCCATCATCCGCCCGTCCTTCACCATGGGCGGCACCGGCGGCGGCATCGCCTACAACAAGGCCGAGTTCATCGAGATCATCGAGCGCGGCATCGATGCCTCCCCCACCAACGAGGTGCTGGTGGAGGAGAGCGTGCTGGGCTGGAAGGAGTATGAGATGGAGGTTGTCCGCGACAAGGCGGACAATTGCATCATCATCTGCTCCATCGAGAACATCGACCCGATGGGCGTCCACACCGGCGATTCCATCACGGTGGCGCCGGCGCTGACGCTGACCGACAAGGAATACCAGATCATGCGCGACGCATCGCTTGCGGTGCTGCGCGAGATCGGGGTCGAGACCGGCGGCTCCAACGTGCAGTTCGCGGTGAATCCCGAGGACGGCCGGCTCATCGTCATCGAGATGAACCCGCGCGTGTCGCGCTCCTCGGCGCTGGCGTCGAAGGCCACGGGCTTTCCCATCGCCAAGGTCGCCGCGCGCCTCGCCGTCGGCTACACGCTCGACGAGATCGAGAACGACATCACCGGCGGCGCGACCCCGGCCTCCTTCGAGCCCACCATCGATTATGTGGTCACGAAGATCCCGCGCTTCGCCTTCGAGAAGTTCCCGGGCGCCGAGCCGACCCTGACCACCGCCATGAAGTCGGTGGGCGAGGCCATGGCCATCGGCCGCACCTTCCAGGAATCGCTCCAGAAGGCCCTGCGCTCGCTGGAGACGGGCCTCTCCGGCCTCGACGACATCGAGATCGAGGGCCTCGGCCAGGGCGACGACAAGAATGCCGTGCGCGCCGCGCTCGGCACGCCGACCCCGGACCGCCTGCTCTATGTCGCCCAGGCCATGCGCCTCGGCCTCTCCGACGAGCAGATCCACGCCGCCTGCAAGATCGACCCGTGGTTCCTCGCCGAGATCCGCGGCATCGTGGAGATGGAGCAGAAGGTGCGCCGGCTCGGCCTGCCGGAGACGGCCGGCCAGTTCCGCCGCCTCAAGGCCATGGGCTTCTCCGACGCCCGCCTCGCCACCCTCGCCGGCCTCCACGAGGGCGAGGTGCGCGCGCGGCGCCACGCGCTCGACGTGCGCCCGGCCTACAAGCGCATCGACACCTGCGCGGCCGAGTTCGCCTCGCCCACCGCCTATATGTACTCGACCTACGAGACGCCCTTCGCCGGCAAGCTCGCCGACGAGGCGCAGCCCTCGGAGCGGGAGAAGGTCATCATCCTCGGCGGCGGTCCCAACCGCATCGGCCAAGGCATCGAGTTCGACTATTGCTGCTGCCATGCCGCCTTCGCGCTGAAGGATGCCGGCTATGAAGCCATCATGGTCAACTGCAACCCGGAGACCGTCTCCACCGACTACGACACCTCGGACCGGCTCTATTTCGAGCCGCTGACCGCCGAGGACGTGCTGGAGCTGATCGCCCGCGAGAAGACCAAGGGCACGCTGAAGGGCGTCATCGTGCAGTTCGGCGGCCAGACGCCGCTCAAGCTCGCCAAGGCGCTGGAGGATGCGGACGTGCCGATCCTCGGCACCTCGCCCGACGCCATCGACCTCGCCGAGGACCGCGACCGGTTCAAGACGCTGCTCGACCGGCTCAAGATCCGCCAGCCGGCCAACGGCATCTCCTACAGCGTGGAGCAGGCCCGCCTCGTCGCGGCGGAGCTGGGCTATCCCATGGTGGTGCGCCCGTCCTACGTGCTGGGCGGCCGGGCCATGCAGATCATCCGCGAGGAGAGCCAGCTCGGCGACTACCTGCTGGAGACCCTGCCGGGCCTCGTGCCGCAGGAGATCAAGGCGCGCTATCCCAACGACAAGACGGGCCAGATCAACACCGTCCTCGGCAAGAACCCGCTGCTGTTCGACCGCTACCTGTCCGACGCCATCGAGGTGGATGTCGATGCGCTGTGCGACGGCAAGGACGTGTTCATTGCCGGCATAATGGAGCACATCGAGGAGGCGGGCATCCATTCGGGTGACAGCGCCTGCTCGCTGCCGCCCTATTCGCTCTCGCCCGACACCCTCGCGGCGCTGGAGAAGCAGACCGCGGCCATGGCGCTGGCCCTGGGCGTCGGCGGCCTGATGAACGTGCAGTACGCCATCAAGGGCGACGAGATCTACGTGCTCGAAGTGAACCCGCGCGCCTCGCGCACGGTGCCGTTCGTGGCCAAGGTCATCGGCCTGCCCATCGCCAAGATCGCGGCGCGGGTGATGGCCGGCGAGAAGCTGGCGAGCTTCAACCTCGTGCAGCCCAAGCTCGGCCATATCGCGGTGAAGGAGGCGGTGTTCCCCTTCGCCCGCTTCCCGGGCGTCGACACGGTGCTCGGCCCGGAGATGCGCTCCACCGGCGAGGTGATGGGCCTCGACACCGATTTCGGCGTCGCCTTCGCCAAGAGCCAGCTGGGCGGCGGCACCAAGGTGCCCAAGTCCGGCACGGTGTTCGTCTCGCTGAAGGACGGCGACAAGATCCGCATCCTGCCCACCATGAAGATGCTGGTGGACCTCGGCTTCAAGATCATCGCCACCTCGGGCACCCAGCGCTTCCTGGAGGAGCACGGCGTGCCGGCGGCGAAGATCAACAAGGTGCTGGAGGGCCGCCCCCACATCGTGGACGCCATCAAGAACGGCGGGGTCCAGCTGGTGTTCAACACCACCGAGGGCGCGCAGGCGCTCGCGGACAGCCGCTCGCTGCGCCGCGCCGCCCTCTTGCAGAAAGTGCCGTATTACACCACGCTGTCCGGAGCCATCGCTGCGGCGCAGGGGATCAAGGCCTATGTGGGCGGCGACCTGACGGTGCGTCCGCTGCAGGGCTATTTCGGTGCTGAGGGCGGCAGCGCCCGCGTCAGCCCGCGGGGCGAGGCCTCCGTCGCCTGACCCCGCAAGGGAACACCGGATCGCGCGGGCCGTTGGGCCTCGACGCGTTCGTCGCGGCCGTCCGGCGTCTCAAGGCGCGGGACGGGAGCATCGCCCGGGGGCCGTCATGCGCCCGAGCCGGGACAGTCGCCGCAGCCGGGGGCCGAAAGGCTCCACGGGGCGGCTTTCTTTTCGACGCCGGCACCACCTGTGGGCTTCCGGCGCACCGAGCAGTTTCAGGAGGTCTGACAAGGACCCATGGAGAAGATTCCGATGACGGCGGGCGGCTTTGTCGCCCTCGAGCAAGAGTTGAAGCAGCGTCAGCAGGTGGAGCGTCCGCGCATCATCAACGCCATCTCGGAGGCGCGCGCCCATGGCGACCTGTCCGAGAACGCGGAATATCACGCCGCCAAGGAGCAGCAGTCGCTGAACGAGGGCCGCATCGCCGAGCTGGAGGACAAGATCTCCCGCGCCGAGGTGATCGACGTGTCGAAGCTCTCCGGCGACATCGTCAAGTTCGGCGCCACGGTGACGCTGGTGGACGAGGACACCGAGGAAGAGAAGGTCTGGCAGATCGTCGGCGACAGCGAGGCTGACGCCAAGGCCGGCCGCATCTCCATCTCCTCGCCGGTGGCCCGCGCGCTCATCGGCAAGAAGAAGGGCGCTTCCGTGGAGGTCGTCACCCCCAAGGGCGCCCGCTCGTTCGAGATCGCGGACGTGCGCTGGGCCTGAGCGGCCTTCGGGTCTCGCCGGTCTCGTGCCTCGGCGACTGGAGCGGAGCGGAAGGAGAGCCGTGGGCCAGCGCAATGCGTCGCCGAAGGCGGCTTTATCCTGAGGCGCTCCGGGCGATTGCCGGCTTCGCCGACTTTTCTGCTGGACCCCGGATCAGCGCTCCACCTGCGGTGTCGCTTGTCCGGGGAACGGTGAAGCCCCGATCACTGCCTCACGCCCCCTTCGGCAGCCCGGCTTCCAGCGGCACGATCGGCGCGTCCTTGGACTGCTTGAGGGTCAGGGCGGTCTTCACGTTGCGCACGTTAGGCGCGGCGGTGATGTCCAGCACGAAGGTCTGGAAGGTGCGCAGGTCCGGCGCCACGCACAGCATCAGGAAATCCACGTCGCCCGAGAGCATCCAGGCGCTGCGCACCAGCGGCCAGCCGGCGATGCGCTCCTGGAAGGCGGCAAGGTCGGCTTCCGCCTGGCTGATGAGATGCACCATGGCGAAGGCCATGAGGTCGTAGCCGAGGCGCTTCTCATCGAGCAGCGCGCGGTAGCCCTCGATGATACCTTCCTCCTCCAGCGCACGCACGCGCCTGAGGCAGGGCGGGGCGGAGATGCCCACGCGCCGGGACAATTCCACGTTGGTCATGCGACCGTCCCGCTGCAGCTCGTCGAGGATCTTCCAGTCGACAGCATCGAGGCGAACGGTCAAGGCACGGCTCCTTCGGGACGGGGGCGCAGACGCGGCGGACAGGGGCGTAACGTCCGCGCACCTTAGTCGCCGTATGCGGCAACGCAACGAAATAATATTGCGTCGTTTGCATTGCGAAGAGACAGAAGCTGCCGCCTTGTGGGGGAAGAAGGGAGCCCCTACATTCGGGCATAGCTCGCGCTGCGGCCATCGGACGGCCGCCCCACGGCCCGTCCCCTCTCTTGTCGCGGTTTTTCCATTTCGAGCTTCTGGTTTTCGAGGACGTCATGACCACCCACAGCGCCAAGGTCGTCATCATCGGGTCGGGTCCGGCCGGCTATACCGCGGCCATCTATGCGGCTCGCGCAATGCTGGAGCCGGTCCTGTTCGAGGGCATCCAGCCCGGCGGCCAGCTCACCATCACCACGGATGTGGAGAATTATCCCGGCTTCGCCGACCCCATACAGGGCCCCTGGCTGATGGAGCAGATGCGCGCCCAGGCCGAGCATGTGGGCACCAAGATCATCGCCGACCACGTGAACAGCCTCGATCTCTCCAAGCGGCCGTTCCGCATGGAGACCGAATCGGGCGACACGTGGCTTGCCGACGTGGTGATCCTCGCCACCGGCGCCCAGGCGCGCTGGCTGGGGCTCGAATCGGAGGCGGCGTTCCGCGGCTTCGGCGTTTCGGCCTGCGCCACCTGCGACGGCTTCTTCTACCGCGGCAAGGAAGTTGTGGTGGTGGGCGGCGGCAACACGGCGGTGGAGGAGGCCCTGTTCCTCACCAATTTCGCCTCCAAGGTCACGCTGGTGCATCGCCGCGACGCCTTCCGCGCCGAGCGCATCCTGCAGGATCGCCTGTTCGCCAACCCCAAGGTGAATGTGGTGTGGCACTCCGAGGTGGCCGACGTGGTGGGAGAGACCGGCGACATTTCCAAGGTCACCGGCGCGCGCCTGCGCGACGTTCGGACCGGAACCCTCACCGAGCTACCCGCTGACGGCATATTCATCGCCATCGGTCATGCGCCTGCCACAGAGCTGGTCAAAGACCAGTTGAAGCTCAAGGAGAGCGGATACGTGTGGACGGCGCCCGATTCGACGGCGACGTCCGTGCCGGGCGTGTTCGCCGCCGGCGACGTGGCCGACGATGTGTATCGCCAGGCGGTCACGGCTGCCGGGCGGGGCTGCATGGCGGCGCTGGAGGCGGAGCGATTCCTCGCCCACCACAGCGTGGCGCAGGCGGCAGAATAGGACGCCCGGGCGCGGGAACGCCCGGTGCGGATTTAAATGGGTTCAAGGAAGGCCGCGGGGCGGGGGCCCGCAGCTTCTCCCGAAACAAGCGAAAGAACAGCGCCACCTCGCCGGCCGGATGCCGGTGATGCTCAAGGGGCTCGGGCCGGATGGATTGGGACAAGCTTAAGGTCTTCCACGTGGCCGCGGAAGCGGGCTCCTTTACCCATGCCGGCGAGACGCTGGGGCTCTCCCAGTCGGCGGTGAGCCGGCAGGTGTCGGCGCTGGAGGCGGAACTGAAGGTTCCGCTGTTCCACCGCCATGCCCGCGGGCTCATCCTCACCGAGCAGGGCGAGCTGCTCTACCGCACCGCCCATGAGGTGTTCCTCAAGCTGGAATCGGCGCGGGCCCAGCTCACCGACAGCCGCGAGAAGCCCAACGGCGACCTGCGCGTCACCACCACCATGGGCCTCGGCACCCACTGGCTCACCGCGCGGGTGGGCGAGTTCGTGGAGCTGTTCCCGGACATCCGCATCCAGCTCATCCTCACCGACGAGGAGCTGGACCTTGCCATGCGCGAGGCGGACGTGGCCATCCGCATGCGCCAGCCAGTGCAGCCGGACCTGGTGCAGCGCAAGCTCTTCACCGTCCATTTCCACGCCTATGCCTCGGCCGACTATCTCAAGCGCCACGGCCATCCGCGCACGCTGGATGAGCTGGACAAGCACCGCATCCTGCTGCTCGGCGGGCCGATCCCCTCCTATTTCCAGGGGCTGAACTGGCTGGAGCATGCCGGCCGCGACGGCTCGACCCCGCGCATTCCCGCCTTCGAGGTCAACAACGTGCTCGGCCTCAAGCGCGCGGTGGAGCGCGGCGTGGGCATCGGCACCCTGCCGGATTATCTCTCCGACGATTCCACGTCCCTGGTGCAGCTCTTCACCGATCGCGAGACGCCCAAGCTGGAGGCATACTTCACATATGCTCAGGAAATGCGCTCGGTGGCCCGGATTCAGGTCTTCCGCGACTTCCTGATTTCCAAGGCGCAGCGCTGGAATTACTGATTTATGACATGTGCTGGTGTTATGGTAGGGCGAAGATTGCCCAGCCAAGCGCTGGGCACATGCCTGATATGCGATCAGTATACGTTGCGTTCTGCCTATTCGGGGAGCATCTTTGCCTTGCGCTGATCGCATCCTGTGCGGTGCATCAGCTGTTCCCCTCTGGAAGGTTCGCTGCTCTGCAGCGATACTTGCCGGGTCCCCTCCAGGACCCGGCATTTTTCTTTTGTGCGGTTGATTTTTGAGGGTGCCGCAGCGGCGCTTTTCCCCCAATGTCAGGCGCCGGCCCTCAGGCCGGGGCAAAACGACCGGGGTGTGTCATGGCACTTCTCAAGCGTGGGCTCGCGGGCGAGCCGGTGAAGATCCTTCAGGCGAAGCTCGGCGTGACTGCGGACGGCCAGTTCGGCCCCGCCACCGAAGCCGCCCTCAAGGCCTACCAGACCCAGCACGGCCTCGCCGCGGACGGCATCGCCGGGCCGGACACCTTCACGGCCCTCGGCCTGCCCGAGCTGGTGCTGCTGACCGTGGGCACCAAGGGCGAGGCGGTGAAGAAGCTGCAGACCGCGCTGGGCATCGCCGCCGACGGCGCCTTTGGCCCCGGCACCGCCAAGGCGGTGAAGGAATTCCAGGAGAAGAACGGGCTCGACGCGGACGGCATGGCCGGCCCCGACACGCTCGCCAAGATCCCGGCCTTTGCCGGCGTCTTCTCTCCGGAAGCGGTGGCCAAATCGCAGGCCGCGCCGGGCACCATCTCCACCGATGCCAAGCCCGCCGAGGCCGGCGCCACCGCCGCGCCCAAGAAGAGCATCTGGCAGACCATCACGTCCTTCTTCTCCTGAGCGCAGGCGGGGCGCGGGAACAGCGGTGACGCCCGGGCGTTGGCCCGGGATGAACCTTTCCGCCCGCGTCCCCCCGCTGCGCTCCGGCGCCCAATTCGACTCGGCCGCCCGGATGGGCGGCCCGTTCCCGCCGCCCGAGCCCGGCCGCCCGCCCGAGCCGCCCATCCTGCCCCCCGATCCGGTGGAAGACCCGCCGGAGTTTCCGGAGCCGGGGCCGGACCTGCCCCCGCTGCCCGAGGGCGACCCCTCCCGCGAGCCGCGCCAGGACCCGATCCCGGAGCCGCCGCCGCTGCGCGATCCCATCGATCTGCCGGAACCGCCCTCGCGCATGAGGTGAGGCGGCGCTGGCGGGCGCCCGACCCGCGCCCTATGCTGAAGCCATGCAACGCAGCATGGCCAAAGCCCTGATGGATCGACTGGTGAAGCCCGCCGCCCTCGCCCTGACCATAGCGGGGCTTCCGCTCGCGGCCGACGCCCGCACCGACCGGCCGGACCTGTTCGTGGATGTGGCAGGCGTGGTGCCGGACGCGGTGTTCGACGTGCGCTATTTCTCGAGCGACAATTTCGTGGGAACGCGGGTGGATGGCTACGGCGCCGCCCGCTGCTTCCTCACCCGCCCGGCGGCCGAGGCGCTGGCCAAGATGGCGGCGGAGGCGAAGAGGAAGGGGCTCGGCCTCAGGATTTTCGATTGCTACCGGCCGGCCCGCGCCGTCGCCCATTTCGCCCGCTGGGCGAGCGATCTCGCCGATGAGAAGACCAAGCCCACCTATTATCCCGACGTCGCCAAGAAGGACCTGTTCGCGGAAGGCTATATCGCCGCCCGCTCCGGCCATTCGCGCGGCTCGACGCTGGACCTGACCTTGTTCGATCTCGCGACGCGGCGCGACCTCGACATGGGCACGCCGTTCGACCTGTTCAGCCCGCGCTCCTGGCCCGATTCCGTCGCCGTCACCGCCGCCCAGCGCGCCAACCGCCGGCTGCTCGCCGAGCTGATGTCGCAGAACGGCTTCAAGCCGTTCGACAAGGAATGGTGGCACTTCACCCTGAAGGACGAGCCCTTCCCCGACACCTATTTCGATTTCCCGATCGAGTAGGGAGGGTCGCCCTCAGTTCGGCGCGATCTCCTCCACCTTCAGGCGGCGGCCGAAGGTGTCGAAGAAATCGCCTTCGTTCAGCACCAGCCGGTTCTCGCGGATGCGCTGTTCCAGCGCGCGCAGACGGCTTCGGGCCTCGGCGTTTTCCAGCGGCCCGCCGTCCTCCACCTGCGCGAAGAAGGCGGCGCCGTCCCAGGCCTGACGGGAGCCGGCGAACAGGGCGATCATGCCGGCCCAGTCCACCTCGTCGCCGATGATGTTGAGGAAGGTGGAGGCGAGGGGCTTCACCTCCGGCTCGGCGATGCGCACCAGCACCACCAGCGCGGTGAAGCTGCCGTGGTCGGCGAAGGTGCGGGTGAGCCAGTCGTCGAAATCGGTGGCCATCGGCTTTCAGAAATCCACGAGGGGCGTGTCGGGAAGATAATGCTCGAACAGGTACCAGAAGGCGCTCTGCCGGGTCGTCGCGTACCAGTCCTCGAAGTCCGCAAGGGCGGCTTCCGGCGCCGCCGCACTCTCCATCTCGAACAGCGCCACGGCGACCGGGGCGAAGCGCGCAAGCACCTCGGCGCGGGCCTCGCTGTCGTCGGACCAGCCGAGCCGGGCGCGCAGCAGCGCCTGTCCGGCGGCGGCCGCCATCTCAGCATCGCCGATGCCGTCGAGCGTGGCGGCGAGGGACCGCATCAGATCGGCCCGGCGCCAGGCATGGGCCCGCTCGCGCGCCAGCTCCTCGGTGCGGCGCGCGGCCTCGGCGCGATAGGCCGTCTCGGCCACGTCGGCCGCGACCTTCGCCGCGTCAAGGCGGGCGAGCACGGCAGCGCGCGCTTCGATGGCGGGATCGGGCGCGGCCTCGGTGCCGGGGGCGGGCAATGTGGTCTCGGGGATCATGATCCCTTCCCGTAGCTGCGGGGGCGCGCATCGGGCGCGGGGGGCTTCGGATTTGGCGCAGCGGAATTTGATGCAAGGGAATTTGGCGGAAGAGAGTGGGAGTCGAACCCACCAAGGACCGGCTCGCGGCCCCTCCCGGATTTGAAGTCCGGACGCCCCACCAGGGACGCTTCTCTTCCCCGCGACGGCGCCGCCGCGGTGATATCAGGCGCATCGTCCGCCGCTCCGGCGAACAGGTCCAGCCGGAACGGATTGATGCGCCTCAGATCGCCACGGCGCAAGGTGAGGCCGTGACGGTCGAAGAATTCGAGGATCTGGATCGCCACCTTGCGGCCGTTCTGCACTTCGTCGCGGAAGGCGGCGGCGGTGAATTCGTCCTTCATGCGCTCGCCGGAGAGCCGGGTGATGATCTCCACCATCTCCGACACCACCGGGCGCAGGAAGAAGTGGTCGTGGGCCACCTCGTCCACCCGGCCCATGCGGCCGAGCAGCTTCATGAGCCGCCGCACCTCCGGCTCGGGCACGGCGAGGAGGCCGGCGATGTCGCGCACGCGGGGCGGGCGGAAGCGCTCCTCGCCGGTGAGCAGCGGCTTGATGCGCGCCCACAGCGCCTCGTCGGCGGCGGCGAGCTTCACCGAGAAATCCGCCCGGCGCACCCACGCGCCCTCCTGCCGGATGGTGCCGGCGGGCAGGGCGGCGAGCGCAGCGAGGAAGGCGGCGGCCGGCAGGCGCGGCTCCAGCATCATGCGCAACCGCTCCCGGCCGAGGCCGGGCAGGTCCGGATTCGCCGCATGGAAGGCGTCGAGGGCGGCCATGACGCTGGCGGAGAAGGTGGCAAGCGTTGCCTGCGTCAGCGCCAGCGTGGTGGCCCCCGCGGCGAGCCGGGCGAGTTCGAGCCGCGCCACCAGAGCCTCCACCTCATCGGCGGAGAGCGCCCGGTCGCGGGCGAAGGCGTCGAGGTCGGCGAAGTGCGGCGGCACGGCCAGAAGCCCGGCCAAAGCTTCGGCGGGATCGCGCTGCGCCAGCGCATCGAGCTGGGCGATGCGCTCGGGCGTGCGGCGCTTGCGGCGCGGGCCGCGCAGATCGAGGAAGCGGCCGCCACCGATGGTGCGCTGGGCCGAGGTGTCGCGGATAACGAAGCGGTCTCCCGCCGCCGCCGCGATGGGCTCTTCCAGCACCAGCTGCACCTTGCCGGTGCCGCCGGGGGCGATGGCATCGCCGAGCAGCACGAGGCGCGCGCCCACCTCGCGCGCGGCATGGTGCAGGCGCACCGGCAGCCACTGGGCGATGGGGCGGGGCTCGCCGGCGAGCACCTTCAGCTCGGCGTCGATATGGTCGGCGGGGGCGTGAAGCGCCGGGTCCAGCACCACGTCGCCGCGGGAAATGGCGTCCTTGGAGATGGCCTCGCCCGCGAGGTTGATCCCGCAGCGGTCGCCGGCGACTCCGGTGTCGGCCACGCGATCCTGCGCGCGGATGGAACGCACGCGGGCGGAGAGGCCGGAGGGGCTCACCGTCACCCGGTCCCCCACCTTCACCGCGCCGGAAAGCACGGTTCCCGTCACCACCGTGCCGGCACCGGACAGGGTGAAGCTGCGGTCCACGGCGAGCCGGAAGCGCCCGCCACCCGCCCGCCGGCCGAGGGCGCGCGCCGCATCCACCAGCGCCTCGCGCAGCGCCTCCACCCCATCGCCCCGCGCCGCCGCGACCGGCAGGATGGGCGCGCCGGCAAGGCCGGTGGGGGCGAGCAGGGCGGTGATCTCGGACTCTACCGCGGCGAGGCGATCGGGATCGGCAAGGTCGGCCTTGGTAAGGGCGACGATGCCCTTATCGATGCCGAGCAGATCGAGGATGGCGAGGTGCTCGCGCGTCTGCGGCATCACCCCGTCGTCGGCGGCCACCACCAGCAGCGCGAAGTCGATGCCGCCCGCGCCGGACAGCATCGTGTGCACGAACTTCTCGTGCCCGGGCACATCCACGAACCCCAACACCTCTTCCCCCACCGGGAGATAGGCGAAGCCGAGGTCGATGGAGATGCCGCGGGCCTTCTCTTCCTTCAGGCGGTCGGTATCGACACCGGTGAGGGCACGCACCAGCGTGGTCTTGCCATGGTCGATGTGTCCGGCCGTGCCGATGATCACCTAGGGCAGCTCCCCCAGCGGAATGGCAGCGCGGCGCTGGGCGGCGGCGGTCTCTTCCGGGTTCAGCGTGGCCTGCACCGCATCGAAGAAGCGGTCGGCGAGGGCGCTGTGGCCCGCGCGGGCGCGCAGCAGCCAGGCGAAGGCGGCGATCTTGTCGTGCGGCACGCCGGCACCGAGATGATAGGCGGCGCCGAGCATGGCCTGCCCATCGGCGTCGCCCGCCTCGGCCCCCTTGCGCCACCATCGGGCGGCTTCCACCGGATCGCGATCGGTGCCCAGCGCGTTGTGGGCGATCATGCCGAGGCGCGTCATGGAGGAGCCGATGCCCTGCTCCGCCGCGGCCATCGCCCAGCGTCGGGCTTCGGTGGCGTCGGGGGGCATCACTTCGCCCTCCAGCAGCATCCAGCTCAGCATGTCCTGCGCGGGGGCATCGCCATCCTCGGCGGCGGCGCGATAGAGGTCGGCGGCGCGGGCATAGTCCTGCGCCACGCCCTGGCCCTTGAAAAACAGGGTCGCGAGGTTGCGCCGGCCCACCGGATCGCCGCCCTCGGCGGCCAGTTCCAGCCAGCGGCGGGCGAGGTCGAGGTCCTGATCGACGCCGAGGCCGTCCACGAAGCAGGCGCCGATGTTGTTCTGGGCGCGGGCATTGCCGGCGCGGGCCAGCGGCTCCCAGATGTTGAGCGCGGCCTCATACTGGCCGGCGGTGGCCGCCGCCAGCGCCTCGGCCATCAGCTCCTCGGGTGTGCGGGGATCGGCGACCGGCTCTTCCGGCGCCGCCTCGGTGAAGGCGGGCTCGGTGTAGGAGACCGCGGCATAGCTTGCCTCGGCGGCGTAGGTCTCGACGAAGTCGGGTGCCGAAACCTCGGGTGCCGCGACCTGAGGTGCCGTCACATGCGGCGCGGGTTCGGGCGCGGGGGCCTCGAAGGCGGGCGGCGACGGCTCTTCCGCCGGCGTGCTCGGCGCGCGGGCGAACACGATCTCCTCGAAATTCAGCTCCACCGCCGGGGCCTCCGGCTCGCGCGCGGGCGACGTGACGACAGGCGGCGCAACGGCGGGCGCGGCCGGCTCCGGCTCGGAGACGGGGGCGAAAGGGTTCTCCTCCCAGATGCGCTCGCCGAGGCGGGGGCGGCGCGGCGCGGGGGCGGCGGGGCGCTCCTCCGGGGCGGCGGGGCGCGTGGGCGCAAGGCCGCTCGCGATGTCGCCGAGCAGGGCGTCGAGGTCCACCTCGGCCTCGCTCGGCGGGCGGCGCTCGCTGGCCCGTTGCAGCCGGGGCATGGGCGGATGGACGTGCGGGGGGCGGGGCGGCGTGCGATCTTGAACGGGGCGATCCTGCGGCGCGTCGGTCGGGCCTTCCGGGTCTTCCGGTCCCCCGCCCTTGCCCTTCAGTCGGTCAAGCCAGCTCATGTGCCCCCTCCAAAGCGGTCACGGACGCGACAAGCGCCGCTTCGTCCTCAAGGCATCTCACATCCAGCACCAGCGCCTGATCGTCAATCCGTCCGATGACCGGAACCGGCAGGCGGCGCAGCGCATCGGCGAGCCGGCCGATGGCGCCGCCGCTGCCGTCGCGGGCGCGGATGGCAAGGCCCACGCCCTCCAGCGTCTCCAGCGGCAGCGCGCCGGAGCCGATCTGGCTGCGGCAGGGCACGCTCTCCACGGTGAAGCGATCACCGAGGGTGCGCGCGAAGTGCGGCACCAGCCGGGCAGCTTGGGCGGCGAGATCCTCGCGCGCGCGTGTGAGGTAACGAAGTGTGGGAAGGCGGGACGCGAGGCGGTCCGGATCGCGGTAGAGCCGCAGCGTCGCCTCGATGGCGGCGAGGCGCACCTTGTCCACCCGCAGCGCCCGCTTCATGGGGTTCTTGTTGATGCGGGCGATGAGATCGCGCCGCCCGACGATGAAGCCGGCCTGCGGGCCGCCGAGCAGCTTGTCGCCGGAGAAGGTCACGATGTCCGCGCCCTCCGCCAGCGCCTCCCGCACGGTGGGCTCATGGACGAGGCCGTAGCGGGAGAGGTCGGCGAGCGTGCCGGAGCCGAGGTCGTTCACCAGCGGCACGCCGCCGGCGCGGGCGATCTCGGCGAGGTCGCGGGGCGGCACCTCGGCGGTGAAGCCCTCGATGCGGTAGTTGGAGGTGTGGACCTTCAGGATCACCCCCGTCTCGGGGGCGATGGCGTCGCGATAGTCGCGCGGGTGGGTGCGGTTGGTGGTGCCCACTTCCGCCAGTTCCGCGCCGGCCCGGCGCATGATCTCCGGCATGCGGAAGGCGCCGCCGATCTCGATCAGCTCGCCCCGCGAGACCAGGGCAGGCTTTCCCGGCGACAGGGTGTTCAGCACGATGAGGACGGCGGCGGCGTTGTTGTTGACCAGCGTCGCGTCCTCCGCGCCGGTGAGTTCGCAGATGAGGCCGCGCACATGGTCGTCGCGCTCGCCGCGGCGGCCGCCGTCGAGGTCGTATTCCAGCGACACGGCGTTGCGCATGGCGCGGGTGGCGGCCTCGATGGCCTCCTCCGCGAAGATGGCGCGACCGAGATTGGTGTGGAGCACCGTGCCGGTGAGGTTGAACACCGGCTTCAGGCTGGGCGCGGCGGCGGCATCGAGACGGGCGAGGGCGGCGGCGGCGATCTCCTCGGGCGTCGCGGGGGCTCCAGCGCCGGCCCTGAGCGCGGCGCGGCGCTCGTCGAGGGCGTCGCGCACCGCCTGCGTCGCCGCCTGCCGGCCGTGCCGTTCCACCGCGGCGCGGGCGGCCTCCGCCTTCAGCACCTGGTCCACCGAGGGGAGCAGGCGCAAAGGCGGGGCGGGGGCGAGGGCCGCCGGGGCGTTCGTCATCCCGGGCCTCAATAGCCGAGGAGGAAGGGATTGAAGGCGGCGCGCCGGTAGGGGCCGTCCTTCTGCTTGATGTCGAGGGCGAGGCTCGCCACGTCGTCGGCGACGGGATCGAGGCCGTCGTCCTGCGCGAGATAGAACACCTTGGAATAGGCGTGGCAGGTGTCGCAGGTCTCGGCTTTCACCGCGCCATTGCCGCCCTCCACCTCCTGATAGCCGATGCCGGCGGTGGAGCCGCAGGCGGTGCAGCGCACCCGCACGAAATTCCACAGCGTGCCGCACAGGGCGCAGGCGCAATAGCGCGCACCGTGGGAGGTCGGCCAGTTGACGATGAGGCTGCCCACCGGCGGCCCGCCGCAGGTGGGGCATACGCCATCGCCCACCGGCACGAGCCTTGTGGCTTCAAGCTCCGAGGCGAGGCGGGCGAAATGGGCTTCCAGCGCCGCCGCCACATAGAGGTGCTCGGCCAGCGCCTCCTCCGGGATGGAGGAGGCGAGCACGTTGCGGATCATCTCGCCGCGCGCCACGTCGGAGGCCATGCGCACCCGCTCCAGCGCGGTGCGGGCGGCTTCCGGCTGCTCGATCTTGGTCGCCTCGGCCAGCGCGCGCTCGAACAGGGTGTCGAAGGCGGCGTCGGGGGTGAAATGGCTGCGGTCGAGGGGCGGCATCTCGTTTGCGCGGGCGCGCTCGACCTGGGCGGCCTCCACCGGCTCGGGCGCTGGCGTCGCGGCGACGGCGGCGTGCTGCGCCTCGCTGAGGCCGGCGAGGAAGGTGAGATAGGGCGAAAGGGGATGGTTCTGCGCCAGATGCCGGAAGCGCGCGGCGCGGCGCGCGAACAGGGTCGAGGGGTCCGGCAAATAGGCGAAGGTCGGGGCCGTCACGCCCTCCAGCACGGAGGGATCGGGAATGGGCGCCGACGCGGGGCCGAAGGTACGCGACATGATGGACCTCACGAACCTCACGGGTCACGTGGACGGGCATGAACCTCCCGGTCGCACGCGGCGGCCGGGAGGCCATTATAGAGCCAAGACCTATTCCGCGGGAGTCCCGCGGGTGCCCGACTTGCGGGAGCCGACCAGCTCGCGGAACCACTTCCTGTGGTGCCGCCACGCCCAGCCGCCCGTCACCTGTCCACGGGTCATGGCGCTGATGGTGCCCTTGACCCAGATGGCAGCGTATACGTGGACGATCCACACGCAGATGATCGCCACCGCAGCCAGCGCATGCACCAGAAGCGCGATGCGCTGCTGCTCGATGGTGGTGTAGGAGGCGAAATAGACCTGCCAGATCACCACACCTGAGGTGATGAGCACCGCGATGAGCAGGCTCATGCCCCAGAACACCATCTTCTGCCCGGCATTGTACTTGCCGAGCTCCGGCAGCTTCTCCTCATGGCCGGCGATGACATCGCGGATGCGGCGCATCCAGGTGCCGTCCTCGCTCTTCCAGAGGTTGGCCTTCCAGAAGCGCAGGAACATGCCGGCGAAGGAGAAGAAGAGCACGACGCCGATCCAGGGATGGATGGTGCGCGTCATCTGCCCGCCGCCGAACAGGCCGGTGAGGAAATAGAGGCTGGGGTGGAACAGGGCGAGGCCGGAAATGGCCAGCAGGATCAGGCTGATGGCCGTCACCCAGTGGTTGATGCGGGCGCCCACCGTGTAGCGGTCCACCTGCACCGGGCGACCCGGATGAACCGCGTCGCCTTTCTCCAGATCGTAGGGTGCGCTCATGAGCGGCCTCCGGACGACAGCTTCTCAGCCGCCAGCTTCTCGGCGTTCGCCTCGTCTTCCGGCGACACCTTGTTGGCGCCGTTGACGAGGTAATGCAGCGCGCCGGCGAGGGCGGCGAAGCCCATGACGCCGAGGCCCACATACTTGGTCACACCCTTCCACGCCTCGACGATGGGGCTGATGCGCGGATTGTCCGGCAGGCCCGCATAGATCGAGGGCTTGTCGGCGTGCTGCAGCACGTACATCACGTGCGTGCCGCCCACGCCGGGCGGATCGTAGAGGCCCGCATTCTTGTAGCCGCGGGACTTCAGATCCTTGATGCGGCCCTCGGCCCACTGCTTCATCTGCGTCTTGGTGCCGAAGACGATGGCCTGGGTCGGGCATGCCTTCTGGCAGGCGGGACCCTGGCCGACCGCCACGCGGTCCGAGCACAGCGTGCACTTGTAGGCCTTGTGATCGACCTGCGAGATGCGCGGGATGTTGAAGGGGCAGCCCTTCACGCAATAGCCGCAGCCGATGCACTTGGCGTGGTCGAAGTCCACGATGCCGTTGGAATACTGCACGATGGCGCCGGGCGCCGGGCAGGCCTTCAGGCAGCCCGGATCGGCGCAATGCATGCAGCCGTCCTTGCGGATGAGCCATTCGAGATTGTCCGTCTCGGGGTTCACCCACTCGGTGAAGCGCATGAGCGTGAACGAAGCGGGCGTCAGGTCCGGCGGGTTGGTGTAGGTGCCGTTGAAGGTGCCGATCTCCTCATGGAGCTCGTTCCATTCGAGGCACGCCGCCTGGCAGGCCTTGCAGCCGATGCACTTCGACACGTCGATGAGCTTGGCCACCGGCTCCTTGAACTCGACCTGCGAGGGGGAACCGGAGGCCGAGCGGCGGACGAGGTCCGCATCGCTCAGCTTGGGCGCCACGGGGGCGGTGGTGGGGTTCGGAATCGGAGGAAACATGGCTGGTTCTCCTTTTCCTTACGCCACCGGCCCGGTGGAGGGCTCGATGTTGACGAGGAACGCCTTGAACTCCGGCGTCTCGATGTTCGCGTCACCCACGAACGGGGTGAGCACGTTGGCCGGGAAGCCCTTCTTGGCGGCGCCGACGAAGCCCCAGTGGATGGGGATGCCGACGACGTGGATGGGCTTGCCGTCCACCATCAGGGGACGGATGCGCTTGGTCACGTAGGCCTTGGCGAAGACGGAGCCCCGCTTCGACCACACGCGGACCCAGCCGGCGTTCTGGATCGACTTCTCCTTCGCCAGTTGCTCGGAGATCTCCACGAAGAACTCGGGCTGGAGCACCGAATTCACGTGGTTGTTCTTCGTCCAGTAGTGGAAGTGCTCGGTGAGCCGGTAGGAGGTCGCCGCATAGGGGAACTCCTTCGACGCCACGTCCGCGAACTGGGCGAAGTCGTCCTTGAACACGCGCGCCACCGGGTTGCCCCGCACCTTGGGGGCGATCAGGTTGGCGACCGGGCTCTCGAACGGCTCGTAATGCACCGGGAACGGTCCGTCCCGCATCATGCCCCGGGTGAACAGGCGGGAGACGCCTTCCGGGTTCATGATGAACGGGCCCACATCCTGCGGCTTGGCGGTGGGGGCGATGTCGGGCACGTCGTAGCCCGTCCATTTCGCCCCGTCCCACCAGATCAGCTTGCGGGTGTCGTCCCAAGGCTTGCCGTCGATGTTGGCGGACGCGCGGTTGTAGATGATGCGGCGGTTCGCCGGCCAGGCGAACGACCACTTCAGATACGCGCCGGTGTCGTCGGGATCGGAATTGTCCCGGCGCGCCATCATGTTGCCCGCCTCGGTGTAGCAGCCGGAATAGATCCAGCAGCCCGCCGCGGTGGTGCCGTCGTCGCGCAGCACGCCGAACGTCGGGACCTGCTTGCCCGCCTCAAGGACCTTCTTGGTGGGGTCGTTGGGGTCGAGCACGTCCGAGACCACATAGCCGTTGAGCTCTTTCGCAAGCTCGTCGGGCGAGGGCTCGTGCGGGTCCTTGTAGTTCCACGTCAGGTTGACGATGGGATCGGGGAAGGCGCCGCCGTCCTTCTTGTACATCTCCTTCAGGCGCAGATGGATCTGCGCCATGATGTAGATGTCCGTCTTGGCCTCGCCCGGAGGGGTCCCGGCGGCCCAGTGCCATTGCAGCCAGCGGCCCGAATTCACCAGCGAGCCGTTGTCCTCGGCGAAGCAGGTGGTGGGCAGCTGGATGACTTCCGTCTGGATCTTCGACGGATCGGCCTGGTTGTAGACGCCGTGGTTCTCCCAGAAGCGCGCGGTCTCGGTCTCCAGCGGATCCATGATCACGAGGAGCTTGAGCTTGCCGAGCGCCTCCGCGAGCTTGGCCTTGTTGGGGAAGGCCTGCAGCGGGTTGAAGCCCTGGCAGAAGTAGATGTTCATCTTCCCCTGCTTCATCATCTCGAACGCGCGCAGGATGTCGTAAGACGGCACGTCGAGCTTCGGCAGGTAGTCGTAGGCCCAGTTGTTGTCCGCCGTCGCCGACGCACCCCACATGGCCTTCTGGAACGACACGAAGAACTTCTTGTAGTTCTGCCAGTAACTCATCTGGTTGGGACGCAACGGCTTGAAACCGCGCGTCGACATGTAGGCGTTGAAGTCCGGCTCCTTCTCCGTCGGGATCGTGAGATAGCCCGGGATCAGGTTGGACATCAGGCCGATGTCGGTGAGGCCCTGGATGTTGGAATGCCCGCGCAGGGCGTTCATGCCGCCGCCGCGCACGCCGATATTGCCCAGGAGCAGCTGGATCATCGCCATGCAGCGGATGTTCTGCGAGCCCTTGGAATGCTGGGTCCAGCCGAGCGCGTACATGGAGGTCATCGTCTTGGTGGGCGACGAACACTCCGCCATCATGGACGCCACCTTCAGGAACTTGTCCTTGGGCGTGCCCGTGATGCGCTCGACCATCTCCGGCGTGTAGACGGAAACGTGCTGCTTCAGAAGGTTGAAGACGCAGCGGGGATGCTGGAGCGTGTCGTCCACGACCGCATAGCCGTCCGGGCCGATCTCGTAGTCCCAGGTGGAGCGGTTGTAGTCCCGCTTCATCTCGTCATAGCCCGTGAACAGGCCGTCCTGGTACCCGAAGCCTTCCTTGACGATGTAGCCGACGTTGGTGAACGCCTTCACATAGTCCCACTGAATCTTGTCGTTCTGGATCAGGTAGTTGATGACGCCCAGCAGGAAGGCGATGTCGGTGCCTTGCCGGATCGGGGCGTAATAGTCCGCCACCGCGGCCGAGCGCGTGAAGCGCGGGTCCACGACAACGAGCTTGGCGCCACGGGTGGCCTTCGCCTCCGTGACCCACTTAAATCCGCACGGGTGCGCTTCGGCGGCATTGCCGCCCATGATGACGACCAGATCCGTGTTCTTGATATCGGTCCACGAATTGGTCATCGCGCCACGGCCAAAAGTTGGGCCCAAACTGGACACCGTGGGGCCGTGTCAGACGCGCGCCTGATTGTCGAAAGTCAGAATTCCGGTTGAGCGCACCACCTTGTAGGTGGCGAACGCGGTTTCGTTGGTGGTGGCGGAGGCGGCGAGGAAGCCGGTGGTGAGCCAGCGGTTCACCGTCACGCCGTCCTGGTTCTTGGCGATGAAGTTGGCGTCGCGGTCCGCCTTCATGGCCTTGGCGATCTTGTCGAGCGCCTCGTCCCAGGAAATCTTCTCGAACTTGTCGGAGCCCGCGCGCCGGATCATGGGCTGCTTGAGGCGCTGCTCGGACTTCACGATGTCGAGCAGGGCCGCGCCCTTCGGGCAGAGCGTGCCACGGTTGGTGGGGTGGTCGGTGTCACCCTCGATATGGGTGATGTCCGCCTTCTCGCCCTTGGCGAGATTGCCCTTGGAGAAGATGAGGATGCCGCAGGCCACCGAGCAGTAGGTGCAGGTGTTGCGCACCTCGGTGGTGTTGACGAGGCGGAAGGGCTTGATGGAGGAGGCCAGGGCCTCCTCGATGGGACCGAATCCCAACGCGCCCAGCGTCGTTCCCGCCACGCCCGCGCCCGCCGTTTTCAAAAACTGGCGCCGCGAGAGCTCCATGTTCATCGAAGGAAACCTCCGACCTTTCGTGCCCCGACCGGGGACGGTTTCGGGCGGCCTTCGGGCCGCTCCGGGGGCTGGATCACCCAGCGTGAGCGGACGGTATTTTGGAACTGGAATGATGTCAATTTAGGCCCGCGCAACTCCGCGTGTTTGAACGAAAATCGCCTTGTTGTCGCATGTTGCGATGCCGAAGGCGCCGTTTCCATGCTACCGCTCATTCCGTAACGGAATATGGGTTTGCGGCTCAGCTTGATTGTGCGCTGCCGAAGCGGGGCTGACATCACGGAAAGGAGCGTTGACCGCGCTCGTGCCCCTGACGCAGAGTGCCCGCGTGAAGGTCGGATCGGCTCCCGCGGGACGGGGCGCACAATCTATCCATCCGGATACAGGACTTCCCGCGCCGCTGCATCGCATGCGGCGCCTCGGGTCCGTCGTGCCATGCCCGGCGCGCGGGGCGCTGGCGCTCGCCCTCGTTCTGGTGGCCACCCCCCTGTGCGCCGCACCTGCGGCGGAGGAGGAGCGCGCCCCGCCGGGGCTGCTGGCGACCGTCGAGGGCTGGCCGCCCGCTCCCGCGCTCGCCCTCGATTCGCTCGACGGCGGGGTGGTGAGCCTCGCCGCGGACGCGCCGCCGACCATCGTGCATTTCTTTGCCACCTGGTGCGCGCCCTGCCGCACCGAGCTTCCCGCCCTCGCCGGTTTCGCCCGCTTGAGCGGCGTGCGCGTGCTGCTGGTGGACGTGGCCGAGCCCGCCGACCGCATCCGCCGCTTCTTCGCCGAGGGAAGCGCCGGCGCCGCGCCCGGCCCGGTCCTGCTCGACCAGAACCGCGCAGCGGCGCGGGGCTGGGGCGTCAGCCTCCTGCCGGCGAGCTTCGTCGTGATCTCCGGCCGTCTCGCGCTCGCCCATGAGGGCGAAGTGGACTGGGCCGATCCCGAAACCCCCGCCGCGATCACGGCCGCGGCGGGGGCCTCCACAAGAACCCAGCCGAAAGAGTTCCAGGGAGAACAGACCCGATGACCACCCGTCGCGATCTTCTGAAGGCCGGCGCGCTCGCCGGCGCTGCCGCCATCCTGCCCCGCGCGGCCTTCGCGCAGGCGGCTCCCGAGACGCGCGTGTTCGCCCCCACGGTGGGCAATTGGCGCAGCTTCCAGATCACCACCACGGTGGAGATCCTGAAGCCGGCGGGCACGGTGCAGGCCTGGCTACCGGTGGCCTCCTTCTCCAATCCAGACTGGTTCAAGCCCGGCGAGAACAGCTGGACCACCAATGCCAAGAGCGCCAAGATCGTGCGCGACGCCCGCTCGGGCGCCGACATGCTGCATGTCGCCTGGGCCGAGGGAGAGCCCGCGCCGAAGGTGGAACTCATCAGCCGCGCCACCACCCGCGACTTCGCCGTGGACCTCACGAAGCCCGGCAAGCCCACCCCGCTTTCCGCCGACGATCGTCGCCGCAACACCGAGGCCACCGACCTCATCCCCACCGACGGCATCGTGAAGGCGACGTCCGACAAGATCGTCGCCGGCAAGGCCACCGAGCTGGAGAAGGTGGGCGCGATCTTCCAGTGGATCGTCGAGAACACCTATCGCAACCCCGCCACCCGCGGCTGCGGCATCGGTGATATCGCGGCGCTGCTGAAGAGCGGCGATCTCGGCGGCAAGTGCGCGGACCTCAACGCCTTGTTCGTCGGCCTCGTGCGGGCCCAGGGCATCCCGGCCCGCGACGTCTACGGCCTGCGCGTGGTGCCCTCGCGCTTCGGCTACAAGAGCCTCGGCGCCAATTCCGAGATCGTCACCAAGGCGCAGCACTGCCGGGCCGAGGTGTTCCTCTCCGAGTTCGGCTGGACCCCCATGGACCCCGCCGACGTGCGCAAGGTGGTGCTGGAGGAGCCCCCGGGCAAGCTCGCCATCGACGATCCCAAGGTGGTCGCCGCGCGCAAGGCGCTGTTCGGATCGTGGGAGGGCAACTGGTTCGCCTACAACACGGCGCACGACGTGGCGCTGCCCGGCTTCGACGGGCCGCATCTCGGCTTCCTGATGTATCCGCAGGCCGTCAGCGCCGGCGGCCTGCTCGACTGCCTCGACCCGGACAATTTCAAATACACCATTCGCGCCGCTGAAATCGCGGTGTGACCCAGACGCCGGTCAGGGCGTGGTCCTCGCCGTGGCGGCGCTCAGCGCCGCCCGGCGGGGACATTGTTTCCGGCCCCGCGGCCGATCTCCTTCTTCGAGAACCCATCCCATGCTCGACGTGCCCCACGCTTCTCCCGCTCAGCCCGCGCCGGTGCGCCTCACCAGCCTCGCCCATGGCGGCGGCTGCGGCTGCAAGCTCGCGCCGTCCGTGCTGCAGGAATTGCTGGCGGGGCAGGCGCCCGGCGGGCCGTTCGAGCGGCTGCTGGTGGGCACCGAGACGGGGGATGACGCGGCGGCCTACGATCTCGACGGCGAGACGGCCATCATCGCCACCACCGACTTCTTCATGCCCATGGTGGACGATCCCGACCATTTCGGCCGCATCGCCGCCACCAACGCCATCTCGGACGTCTACGCCATGGGCGGCGAGCCGCTGATGGCCCTTGCCATCCTCGGCATGCCGCTCGGCAAGATCGACACCGCCACCGTGCGCGCCATCCTCGCCGGCGGGCAGGCCATCTGCGCCGAGGCCGGCATTCCGGTGGCCGGCGGCCATTCCATCGATTGCCCGGAGCCGGTCTATGGCCTCGCGGTCATCGGCCGGGCGCCCAAGGCGCGGCTGCGCCGCAATTCCACGGCGCGCGTGGGGGATGCGCTCATCCTCACCAAGGCGCTGGGCGTCGGCGTCTATTCCGCCGCCTTCAAGAAGGAGGCGCTCTCCGCCGCCGCCTATGACGAGATGATCGCCTCGGTGACGAAGCTGAACCGTGTCGGCGCGGCCCTCGGCAAGGAAGCGGCGGTGAGCGCCATGACCGACGTGACAGGTTTCGGCATTCTCGGTCACGGGCTGGAGATGGCGCGCGGCTCGGGCGCGACGCTGGTGATCGAGCGCGCCGCGCTGCCCTGGCTCTCGGAGGCGGAGGCGCTGGTGCAGCGGGGCTTCGTCACCGGCGCCTCGCACCGCAATTGGGCGAGCTACGGCGCCGAGGTGGATCTTCCCGAAGGCACGCCCGACTGGCAGCGCCACCTCCTCACCGATCCGCAGACCTCCGGCGGCCTGCTGGTGGCCTGCGCGCCGGAAGAGGCCGACCGGCTCCGCGCCGTCATCCGCGCGGCGGGCTATCCGGCGGCAGCGCGCATCGGCCGCGTGGAGGCCGGGCCGGGGCGGGTGCGCATCGCCGACTGAGGCGACCAGCGGAGCCGCGACGGGTTGCCGGCGCAAGAATCGAGGAACCATGCGGCGTGGCAGGTCGTTCTCCCGGCGGAAGGAGAACGGACATGCCCTATTCCGACGCCTTGAACGCCTATTCGGCGGCGCCCCGGCGCCCGTCTCCCGTCGTGCTGCCGTCCCCCCGCACGGCGCGCATCTGCGCCACGGCCATCGTCGGCGGCATCATGTTTCTTCTGGCCTCCGGCGTCCCCGCCCCGGCCTCGGCCCAGACTGCCGCGCCTGCGGCGCAGACCGGCGCCTGTGAGGAGCCACCCCACACCGCTGCAACGCCCCCCGCGCACGGGCCGGATTCCGGCACCAAGCCCGGTAGCGAAGGCTCCACCGCCTGGAGCGGCGGCACCGGCGGCTCCTATACCGGCCTCACGCCCCACGCCGGCACGCCGGCATCGCCCACCCGCCAGCCGGACACGGTCTCTGGCGTCAATCCGAAGCCGGAGCCGCAGGGGAAGTGCTGACGCGCGGCTCCTGCCTCATCCAGCGGATTTCGCCGAGGTCGTAGCCGAGTTGGTGGCGCACCACGGGGGCGTCCGCGTCTGACGCATCGCCCGTGCGGGCGCTCACCCGCCGCACCAATTCTTCCGTCGGTACGTCGAGCCAGATGCCGGCGAACGGCACGGCGGCGTCCCTGGCCACCTGCTCGATGGCGTCCCGCTCCTCCGGGCGCGCATGGACGGCATCCACAATGACCGAATATCCGCTGCCGAGGACCCGCCGCGCGAGCGCCCGAAGCCGCTCATAGACGCGCGGGCTCACTTCGGCCGCATAGGCTTCCGGAGGCAGCTTTTCCGTTTCCGCCACGTTGAACAGGCGCTTGCGCTCGATATCTGACCGCACGATGACCGCGCCGGGCGCCCGCGTGCCGAGGCCCGCCGCCGCCTTCGCCGCCCACGTGCTCTTGCCACTGCCCGACAGCCCGCCCACGGCGAAGAGCGTGGGCTGGATGGGTCGCGTGCCGCCGAGGAGGGCCAGCGTTTCCCGGAAGAAATGGGCGACCCGCCCCTCCGCCTCCGTTCGCTCGTCGCCCTTGAGATGCGTGAACCCCGCCGCCTCCACCTTCGCCCGGATGCCCGCGCGCAGGCTGAGGAAGAGCGGAAGGGCGGCGAGGCCTTCGATGTGGGCGTCGTCGCTGGCCCAAAGGTAGCGGTTGAAGATGGCATTGGCCTCATCCCGCAGGCCGCGCTGCCAGAGGTCCATGAGCAGGAAGGCGAGGTCGTAAAGGACATCGCAGGTGGCGATGGCGTCGTTGAACTCGATGGCGTCGAACAGCACCGGCCTGCCATCGAGGCGCACGATGTTGCGCAGGTGCATGTCGCCATGGCAGCGGCGGACGAAGCCGGCCTGCGACCGCGCCGCCAGCAGCGGCCGCACCCGCGCCAGCGCCGCGCGAGAGGCCTCGGCGAGCCGCGCTACGTCATCCGGCGGGAAGAGGTCCGGCCGGGCGGAGAATTCGGCGATGTTGTCTTCGAGATAAGTGGAGAGCGCGCCGGCCGTGTCGAAGCCCCGGCGCTCGGGCGCGGCGGCGTGGGCGTTGACCACCATGGCCGCGACGGCCTTGACCAGCTCGGGCGTGAGGCCGCCGCGACCGGCGATGCGGTCGAGGGTGAGGTCGGTATCGAAGCGGCGCATCTTCACCGCATAGTCCACCGCCCCGCCGTCCCCACCGAGTGCGAGGCCATGGGCGGTGCGCACGATGGGCACCACGTCGAGATAAAGGCCCGGCGCGCCCGCGCCCGATATCTCCACCTCGGCGGCGCAGGCGGCGCGGCGCTTCTCCAGCGTCGAGAAATCCATGAAGGGGAAGAAGACCGCGCGCTTCACCTTGTAGGCGAACGGCCCGGCTAGGAAGACGGCGGCGCCGTGGGTGTCGATGCGGACGATTTTCTCCGCAAGCCCATGGGTCGCGGGATCGGCCAGGAGGGCGAAGACGGCGCCCTGATCGGCGACCACATGGTCGCCGGCGGTCTTCTGGGGCGGTTGCGGTGCCGTCATGATCGCCTCGCACCGGAAGGAAGCCGCCCCGCAGGGTGGGGGCGGCGCGCAGCTTACGGCGTGATCGCCACCTTGAGCACCCCATCGCGCTGGTTGGCGAAGAGGTCGTAGGCGGCCTCGATCTCGTCCAGCTTGAAGCGGTGGGTGACGAGGGCGCGGGCGTCCACCCGGCCGGAGGCGACCACGTCCATCAGCCGCCGCATGCGCTCCTTCCCGCCGGGGCAGAGGGAGGTGATGATGGCGTTGTCGCCGAGCCCCGCTGCGAAGGCGTCCAGCGGAATCCTCAGGTCGCCCGAATAGACGCCCAGCGAAGAGAGCGTGCCGCCGGGCCGCAGCACGCGCAGCGCCGCCTCGAAGGTCTCCTGCCGGCCGAGCGCCTCGATGGCCACGTCCACGCCTCGCCCGTCGGTGAGGCGCAGGATTTCCTCCACCGGATCGACCTTGGAGAAGTCCACCACCAGGTCGGCGCCCATGGCACGGGACATTTCCAGCCGCGCGGCGACGCGATCCACCGCGATGATGCGCGTCGCGCCCATGAGCTTGGCGCCCGCCGTGGCGCACAGGCCGATGGGCCCCTGCGCGAACACCGCCACCGTGTCGCCGATCTTCACCTTGCCGCTCTCGGCGCCGGCAAAGCCGGTGGACATGATGTCCGGGCACATGAGGACCTGTTCGTCGGAGAGGGTCTCCGGCACGGGGGACAGATTGGTCATGGCGTCGGGCACCACGAGATATTCCGCCTGGGCGCCGTCGATGGTGTTGCCGAAGCGCCAGCCGCCCATGGCCTTGAAGCCGTGCTTCGTGCGCGGGCCGTCCTGCGAGCACTGGCCGCAGAGGCAGGCATTGGAATAGCCGGACGGCGTGATGGCGCCAGCGATGACGCGCTGGCCTTCCTCGAAGCCCTCCACGGCAGAGCCCAGCTTCTCGATGATGCCCACCGGCTCGTGGCCGATGGTGAGGCCCCTCGCCACCGGATACTCACCCTTGAGGATATGGACGTCGGTGCCGCAGATGGTGGTGGTGGTGATGCGGATGAGCGCGTCCAGCGGGCCGACATCGGGGATGGGCTTCTCATCCAGCACGATGCGGTTCTTCTCGACGAAGACGGCTGCCTTCATCTTGGCGCGGCCGGGGCGCTGGCGTTCCACGTAGGCGGCGGGGGAGAGGGGATCGGTGAGGGTATCGGCCATGGCGTTCCTGCCTTTCCGTCGGGCCGCATGCGCGGCTGCCCAATGGTATTTTAATATTGGTCCGGTGACGGCGGGGCATTGATGCCCGTCAACGCGGGCGACACGGTTTCGGCACCGGAGGGCCAGAGTGTAGACTGACGGAAGCGGCCCTTTTCGGGCCGGCCGACGATTTCAGACGGGGATTTTCATGACCGATCACAGCGAGCCGGCGCAGCTTGCGCCGGAGGCCATTGCGCGCTGGACAGGGTTGCCCGAGGACGCGCCGCTGCGGCTCACCCTCACGCGGGCCGATCTCGACAATCTGCTGCTGGGCCTGCGCACCCTCGCCATCGGCCAGAGCGAGCTGGCGGCGGCGCTGGTGGCGCACCTCAATCAGGACCCCGGCGCCTGCCACGAGGCGGTGATGCGGGCAGGAGACCTCTCCCGCGCCGCCTTCGGCCGCATCAACGGCTTCGCCGGCGCGATCATGGCCGGGGCCGTGCTCGAGGGGTGAGGCCGCGCGGCTGCCCGCGCGGCGTCTGACCGCGCCTTTCTCAGCCTCAGGCGAGGGCGCGCTCCCCCTCGACCGTCGCGCCGCTGCGCGCCTTCTCCACCAGATGGCCGGCGAGGCGGTGGGCCAGCGCCATGATGGTGAGGGTGAGGTGCTTGTCCGGCAGCACGGGAATGACGCCGCCGTCGCAGACATAGACGTTGTCGAGGTCGTGCAGCTTCAGGTCCGCGTCCACGACGCCCCGCTCGGGGTCAGCGGTGGTCGCCGTGGTGCCGGCATAGTGGATGCCGGTGCCGGTGTTGTCCCGCGAGGGATAGATGGAGGTCGCCCCGGCGTGGCGCAGCACCTGGCGGCCCCAGCCGTTCATGGCCTCCATCATGGCTTCCGCGCGCGGCGTGGCGGAGAAGTCCACGGCCACATGGCGCACGCCGAAGCGGTCGCGCGTCGCGCCCGGCCGCACCCGGTTGGCGGGGGTCGGCTCGCCAGCGCAGAACAGGCCGAGCGTCACGTAGGAATGGAACATGAAGCGGGCGAGCCGCTCCTTCATGAAGGGCGGAAAGCGCTTCATGCCGGCGAGATAATGCGGCACGTCCGGCACGCCGTGGATGGCATGGCCGATGAAGGGGAATTCCTCCCCGTCCGGCAGCCGGCCGCGCGACATGAGGATGAGCAGGTCGCCATAGCCGATGTCGAAATCCCGCCCCTTGCCCCACAGCTTCCAGAGCGAGGTGGAGAGCACGGCCTTGGGATTGTCCTGCAGGCGCAGGCCGAGCTGGCCGGTGGTGTTGCCCATGCCCTCGGGGGCGGCATCGTCGGCGGAATTGAACAGGATGCGCGGGCTCTCGATGGCGCCCGCCGCCAGCACCACATGATCGGCGGTGAGGACGCGCGCCTCGCCGGTGGCCATGTCGCGATATTCGACGCCCATGACCCGCTTGGTGCCGGGCTCGCGCAGCAGCCGCACCACCTTGGCGCCGGGGCGCAGCTCGTAGTTCGGCAGCTTCTCGATCTCCGGCAGCAGCCGGGCGGTGAATTTGTAGACCGCGCCGGTGGGGCAGCCGGAGGTGCAGATGCCGGTGGAGACGCAGGCGTTGGGGCTGTCCGGCCGGGTGTCGATGGCCTTGCGGTTGGGGATGGCGTGCGAATAGGGCTCGTCCATCGCGTTCACCGCATCGACGATCATCACGTCGGCGGGGCGCAGCGGCTTCGGCGGCACATAGACGCCGTCCGGCAGCTCCTCCAGTTGCTCCTCGGTGCCGCAGACGACGATGCGCCGCTCCACCGCCTCGTAATGGGGGGCGAGGTCCGAATAGGAGATCGGCCAGTCCCGGAAATCGCGCGCGGAGAAGCGCACGCTCACCCCGTTCCAGAGGTTCTGCAGGCCGTTGACGGCGAGGATCTGGTAGTGGTGGAAGTTGTTGTCCGGCCAGCCGGTGGAGCCGTCCGCGCCCTTCTCGAACAAGGGATGGACGAACAGGCTGTCGTGCGGCTCCGCCGGCCACACGGTGTTGGAGCGGATGCCGAAGTCGAGCTGGGTGCCCGGCGGGTCCACGCGCTTGAAGTGGTCGTCGGCGAGGCGCCCGCCCTGTTCCAGCGAGACCACGTTGAGGCCCGCTTTCGCCAGCTCATAGGCCAGCATGCCGCCGCCGGCGCCGGTGCCGACGACGATCACGTCGCAGTGCGATGCCTTAGCCATGCGCGTCTCCCGAAGCCTTTCCGGCCAGCGGCCGCCCGCCGACCAGCGGCCATTCCCCCACCGAGCCCAGGAAGCTGGGCGAGGCGAAATGCACATATTCAAAGAAGGTGGCCACCGCCTCGCCATCCTCGGCGAGGTGCTCGCGACGCACGTCGCCCCCGGGGAAGCCGGCACGTCCGGCGATGCGGCGGAAGGCGGCGTTGAGCTGGGTGTTCAGTGCCGCGATGCGGGCGAGGTCGCCCACCATCGGTTCCAGCGCCGCGTGGTAGGGACCAAGCGGCAGGAGGGCGACGACGAGCGCCTCGAAATCGAGGGGGGCGTCGGGAGGGGTCTCGCTCATGGGGTCTCCTCAGGCCGCGCGCAGGCGGCCGAGCTCGCGCAGGGGCCGCCCGCTCCTCAGGTGGCGCTCGATCTCTTCCAGGCTCACGCCGTTGGTCTCCGGCACCAGCCACTGGGTGAAGGCAAGGCCGGCGACGCACACCACGGCATAGAGGCCGAACACCCCGGCCAGGCCGAAATCGGCCACCAGCACCGGGAAGCTGAACACCACGATGAAGTTGAAGCCCCAGTTGACCAGCGAGGCGATGCTCATGCCTAGCGCCCGGCAGTCCAGCGGGAACACCTCGGACATCATCACCCACGGCAGCGGGCCGATGGCGATGGCGAAGGAGGCGATGTAGAGCACGAGGCCGGCGAGGGCGAGCACGCCCAGCGACGGGCTGCCAGTGGCGGCGGCGATGGCGATGGCGCCCAGCGACACCGCCGTTCCCGCAAAGCCGATGAGCAGCAGCAGGCGCCGGCCGAGCCGGTCGATGAGCATCATGCCCACCACCGTCATCAGCACGTTGACCACGCCGATGCCCGCGGTGGCGAGGATCTGGGTGGTGGTGGAGCTGAAGCCCGACAGCTCGAACACGGTGGGCGCGTAATAGATCACCGCGTTGATGCCGGAGAGCTGCTGCAGCAGGAACAGGCCCATGGCGACGATGAGCGCAGGGCGCACGCGCGGGGAGACGAGATCGGCGAAGGTCGCCTTGCGGCCCTCGTCGGCGGCCGCGGCGGCGCGGATCTCCTCATATTCGGCGGCGACGGTGGGGTCGGTCTCCGGCTTCTCGCGCATGCGGGCCAGCGCCGCCTTCGCCTCGGCGCTGCGGCCGCGCATGGCGAGCCAGCGGGGCGTGTCGGACAGGGAGAAGATGCCGGCGAACAGCAGCACCGCCGGGACAGCGCCCATGGCGAACATCCAGCGCCAGTTCTCGTCGAAGGCGTAGCCCACCACATAGGCGCCGAGGATGCCGAGCGTGATGGCGAGCTGGTAGATGGAGACCAGCATGCCGCGCTCCTTGGCCGGCGCGCTCTCCGAGATGTAGAGCGGCGCCATCATGGCGGCGACGCCGACCGCGAGGCCGATGACGAGACGGGCGAGGGTCAGGGTCCACAGCCCGTGTGCCAGCGCGCTCAGGAGCGCTCCGCCGATGAACAGGATGGCGGACCACAGCAGCAGCTTGCGGCGTCCCGCGGCGGCGGCGAGCCGCCCGCCGACGATGGCGCCGATGAAGGCGCCGAAGGGCACCGCCGCCGTCATCATCCCTTCCGCTACGGGATCGATGCCGAGGTCCCGGCGCAGCGGCGCGAGCGCGCCCGCGATCACGCCCTCGTCGAAGCCGAACAGCGCCCCGGCGAGGCCGGCGATGGCGGCGATCAGATAGATCATGGCGCTTCCCTTCGCGCTTTACCGCCCGCCGGACAGCCCGGCGGCGCGGCCCCTGTGTCGTGAAGGCCCGGTGTCCGGGCGTCAGGCCAGCACCACGCGCGCCACCTTGCGGACGGCGGCGATGATGTCGTCCTCGTCCTCGGGCGTGAGCGTGGAGGCGATGGTGAGCAGCGCGCCGCGCGCGTGCAGGTCGTCACAGTTCGGCAGGGCGCCGGCGGCGTAGCTGTAGCTCTGGCCGAAGGCGTTGGACGGGTGCGTCCAGGGGAAGCCGTCGCGGCTGTCCGAGCGCTTGTTCACGAGGCTCGGGATGTTGGAATACCAGTGCATCCCCCACTCGCGCATGGCGAGGCAGGCCAGCGAGCCGGCCGGCCCGGCGATGCCCTCGGCGCGCAGGGCGTCCACGAAGCGGCGGGCGGTGGCCTCGTCCTTCAGGGTCATGAGCATGAAGGGGCCGGTGTCGCCGGAGGGATCGGGCACGGTGCGGAAGCCGAGGCCGGGGATGTCGGCGAGGGCATTGCGGATGCGCCACTTGGACGAGCGCATGTTGCCGGTGATCTGCGGCAGCTTGCGCATCTGGGCGAGGCACATGGCGCCCGTCAGCTCCGACATGCGGGCGCCGACGCCCCAGAGCTGGCAGCTCTCGTCCGAGGTGTCGAGCCGGCCCTTCTCGTTGCGCGGATAGCCGAGGTCGTGCAGGGCGACGATGCGGCGGAACAGGTCGTCCCGCTCCGTCACCACCATGCCGCCGTCGCCGGAGGTCATGTTCTTGTTGAGCTGGAACGAGAAGATGCCGATGTCGCCGAACGTGCCCACGGCCTTGCCGTTCTGGCTGGCGCCGGCGGTCTGCGCGCAATCCTCGATGAGGGCGATGCCGCGCTCGCGGCAGATGCGGGCGACATCGGCCACCCGGCCGGGCGCGCCGCTCATGTGCACCATCAAAGCGGCGCGGGTGTTGGGGCCGATCTTGCGCTCCACGTCCGCCGGATCGAGGGTGAAGCAGTCGTCCACGTCCACCAGCTTCGGGATGGCGCCCGCCCGCACCACGGCGGCCACGCAGCTCACCCAGAGATAGCCGGGCACCAGCACCTCGTCGCCGGGGCCGATGTCGAGGGCCGACATGGCGATGGTCAGCGCGGCGGTGCCGGAAGAGACCCCCAGCGCGTGCTTGTGGCCGAAGGCGGCGCACCATTCCTTCTCCAGCGTGTCCACCATGTGCTGGAGGTCGGGGCCGTAGAAGCGGAACGGGCTCTGGGCGCGCACCACGCGGGAGACGAGCTCAAGCTCCTCCGCACCGATCCAGTGGGCGCCGGGCAGTTCCCACGGCAGGGGCTTGGTGCGGACCGGTTCGCCGCCCTCGATGGCGAGGCGATTGGCGTGTTCGTGGGTTGCCACGGAAACGGTCACTGGGCGCCCTCCGTTGCGGCCGCTCCGGCGAGATGCCGGGCCTATCGCCGCTCGTTTTTTGTACTTATGCTCCACTGCAGGTCACGCTTACAAGCCCTGCATACACGCCCCCGCGCGCTGCCCTGAAGCGCGCTCTACCCAGCTACCCGTGGGATGAAATGACGACCCTCTTCCTCACGGCGGGCCTCGTGCTCCTCAACGGCATGCTGTTCGGCTTCAGCACGGCGTCCATCGCCGGCGTGGTCGGCACCATTTCCGAAGCGTTCGCCCTCTCTACGCGCGCCACCGAGATGATGGTGACGTCGCTGCTGGCGGGCTGCTTCGTGGGCGCGGTGCTCGCCGCCCCCATCTCCCAGCGCATCGGCCGGCGCCCCTCCTGCCTGCTCGCCGCGGCGCTCGCCTTCGCCGGCTACGCGCTGGTGCCGCTCGGGCAGGCGATGGCGCCGGGGGTGGGGATGCTGGTGGTGGCGCGCATCCTCATCGGCCTCGGGGTCGGGCTCTCCTCCATGGTGGTGCCCATGTATGCGGCGGAGGTGACGCCCGCCCGCCATCGCGGCGCGGTGGTGTCCCTGTTCCAGCTCGCCGTCACCATCGGCATTCTTCTGGGCTATGCGGTGCCCCTCGCGCTCACCGGCCGCGCCTCGTGGGATCAGATGCTGGGCGGCGGCGCCCTGATCGCGGTGGCGTGCGCGGGCGCGGTGCTGCTGCTGCCGGAAAGCCCGCGCTGGCTGCTCTCCCGCGGCCGCATCGCGGAGGGCGAGGCAGCGGCGGTGCGGCTGGGCCTTGCCGGCGAGATCTCGTCCGCCGATGCGGAAGGCGCAACGCCGGCCGGCGACTGGCGCGCCGTGCTCGGCACCGGCAGCACCAAGGCGGTGCTGGTGCTGTGCAGCGTGCTGTTCGTGCTGCAGAACTTCTCCGGCATCGACGGCATCCTCTATTACGCCCCGCACATCTTCACCGAACTCGGCTTCCCGGCTGGCGTCGCCGCGCTGGCCGCCACCTTCGGCCTCGGCCTTGTGAACGTGCTGGCGACGCTGGCGGCCATGATGCTGGTGGACCGCCTCGGCCGCCGTCCGCTGCTCATCGCCGGCTCGGCGGCCATGGCGGTGAGCCTCGCCGTGGTGATTGTCGCGGCGCTGGCGGACTGGCCCTATGTGGCGCTGGCGGGGCTCTGCGCCTACATCGTCGCCTTCGCGCTGAGCCTCGGGCCGCTGCCCTACGTGCTCATGTCCGAGCTGTTCCCCTCGGCCATCCGCGAGCGGGGCATCGCCGCCGCCTCGGCGACGAGCTGGCTGTTCAACGCCATCGTGGCGGCGAGCTTCCTCTCGGTGGTGGAGGGCATCGGCCTTGCCGCCACCATCGGCATCTTCCTCGTGGTGTGCGTCGCCTCCCTCTTCATCTCCCTCGCCTACGTGCCGGAGACCCGGCAGAAGGAGCTGGAGGACATCGAGACGGACGTGCTCGCCGGAAAAGCCCTGCGACGGCTCGGCGCCTGACCGTTTCAGCCCCGCCCGGAATGGGCTACAGGTGGGGCGAGACAGGGCCGCGCAGGGGGAAGCCAGATGCCAGCGACGTTCGAGGTTTCGGGGCTGCTGAGCTTCACCATCGCCATCCTCGTCTACTTCCTCGGCGCCGGCCTCAACGAGATCATCACCCCGCTCAAGCGCTGGAACATCCCCGAAGCCGTCACCGGCGGCATCATCGCGGCCCTCGCGACGCTCTTCGCCTACAAGGTGCTGGGTCTGGCGGTGACGTTCGATCTCGACGCCCGCGACCTGCTGCTGCTCTATTTCTTCACCGGCATCGGTCTCAATGCCCGCGTCTCGGACCTCGCCACCGGCGGCAAGCCGCTGGTGATCCTGCTGCTGCTCACTGTGGTCTATCTGGTGCTGCAGAACGTCGTCGCCGTGGGCGGGGCGGCGGCGCTGGGCCTGCCTTATGGGGTGGGGCCGCTGCTCGGTTCGGTGTCGCTGGTGGGCGGCCACGGCACCACCATCGCCTGGGCGCCGCTGATCGCGCAGCGGTTCGATCTGCCCAACGCGCTGGAGATCGGCATCGCCAGCGCCACCCTCGGCCTCGTCATCGCCAGCCTCGTGGGCGGTCCGGTGGCCGGCCTGCTCATCTCCCGCTTCAACCTGCGCGGCAGCGGCGACGACGCCCCCATGGTGGGCCTTCCGGACACTCCGGCCGAGCCGGAGGGCGGTTCGGTCAACTACAAGAACATCCTCGTCACCATCCTCGCGCTCAACCTCGTCATCATCATCGCCTATGCGCTGGAAGGCGTGGTGGAGAAGACCGGCCTGAAGCTGCCCATGTTTGTGGTGTGCATGCTGGTGGCCATCGTCATCACCAACATCCTGCCCAGGGTCGCGCCCCGCCTGCCGTGGCCGGCCCGCACCCCGGCGCTGGCGCTGGTGTCCGACCTGTCGCTGAAGATCTTCCTCGCCATGTCGCTGATGAGCATGCAGCTCTGGACCCTCGGCGGCCTCGGCCCGGCGCTCGGCATGGTGCTGGCGCTGCAGACGCTGGTGGCGGTGGCCTACATCCTGTTCGTGGTGTTTCCCGCCATGGGCCGGAACTATCAGGCGGCGGTGCTGGCCGCCGGCTTCACCGGCATCAGCCTCGGCGCCACCCCCACCGCCATCGCCAACATGACCGCCGTGACCCGCACCCACGGCCCCGCGCCCATCGCCTTCATCATCCTGCCCTTGGTCTCCGCCTTCTTCATCGACATCGCGAACGCGCTGGCGATCGGCTTCATGCTGAGGTGAGGGGGCTCCAGCAGGGATTTGGTTCACTGAACTCCCATGCGCGGCGGCTGGGTCTACATCCTCACGAACAGGCCGAACGGCACGTTGTATGTCGGCGTGACGAACGATCTGGTGCGACGGACCTTCGAGCATCGTCGGGGTGACGGCGAGGGCTTCTCAAAACGTCATGGCCTCACGCGCCTCGTCTACTTCGAGCGATACGACGACATCGCGCTCGCGATCCAGCTCGAGAAGACGATGAAGCATTGGTCGCGGGCCTGGAAAATTGGCCTCATTCTGGAGATGAACCCGGAATGGCGTGATCTCTCCGACGAGATCGCGGCCTGACCCTGTCGTCATGCCCGGCCTTGTGCCGGGCATCCACGTCGTGCCGAGGGGACGGTGCCGCGAGCTGTTCCCGGCCGATCCACGTGGATGGCCGGAACCCGCATGTTTGCGGGTTCCGTTCTCTGAGACGGAAGTCGGCAGCAGCCGACTTCCGGGACAAGCCCGGCCATGACGGCAGTGAAGTCCAGATGGGTGTGCGTCACTCTTCGAGGTCGTCACCCCGCCCGTCATGCCCGGCCTTGTGTCGGGCACCCACGTCGTGCCGAGGGGACGGTGTCCCCGAGCTGTTCCCGGCCGATCCACGTGGATGGCCGGGACAAGCCCGGCCATGACGGCGGTGAAGGCCCGATGGGGTGTGCGTCGCTCTTCGTGGCCGCCGCCCCGCTCGTCATGCCCGGTCGGTCTCCGACGACGGTGGTCAGCGCCCACCATCGAGACATTCCAATGTCTCCAATCCCCATTGTCTTCAACGAAACCTTGATGTCATGATGTTCATGCGATGCATTTGCATCGCGAACAATTGCCGTTTCCCAGGTCGTCCGCTTTCGTCAATTGCGAAGTCTGCGGCGAGTGCTTTTGAATCATTCCATAAAGAGACGAGGACATGATTGTTAACGTGATCTTCGGCTCCGACGGCGGAGCCACCAAGGGCGTTGCGTCCCGGATTTCCAAGAAGTGCCAGGGCCGCGCGGTGGACATCAAGACGGCGAGCGCGGCCGATTTCGAGAATTGCGAACTGCTCATCCTCGGCTCGCCCACCTATGGCGACGGCACGCTCCAGACCGACTGGGAGGAGCATATCGACAAGCTCCGCGGCGCCCGGCTGAAAGGCAAGAAGGTGGCCCTGTTCGGCACCGGCGACCAGGAGAGCTATCCCGGCTCCTTCGTCGATGCCATGGGCATCCTCTACGACGAGGTGACGGCGCTGGAGGCGGTGGTGGTCGGCTTCACCGATACCAAGGGCTACGACTTTCTCAATTCCACCGCCGAGCGCGACGGCAAGTTCGTCGGCCTCGCCCTCGACCAGGACACCCAGTCCGGTCTCACCGACAAGCGAGTGACCGCATGGCTCAGCACCATTCTCTAGAGGCCGTCTGCGATCTGCCGGCCGTGGCAGTGCGCCTCGCGGCAGGGGAGGAGGCAGGCGCCACGCAGCGCCTGTTTCACCATCATCTCTACGAGCTGGGGCGGGGCGTGCGGCCCCTGTTCCTGATGACGCTGGGGACGCGGGACCTGCCGCCCTTGCTGGCGCGGCTGGAGCGGGCGGGCATCGACCATTTCGTGCAGCAGGTGAGCCCGGCCAAGGCCAACCTCTTCTTCGGCCGCGATGCCTTCGTCGCGGTCGCGCGGGCGCTGGTCACAAGGCCGCTCAACGCCCTGACGGCGGAAGAGGACTTCATGCTGGGGACCATGCTCGGCTACGACCGCGAGCAGCAATGCCGCCGCTACCTCACCCGCTCCGGCCGCGGCCTCGACCGGCCGGCGCTGGCGGCGGAATAGGCTTCAGGGGGCAGCTTCGGTCCGCAGTCCCTAGACCGCCCCCTCGGCATGGCGGGTCGCCAGCGGCAGGGAGGCGGTGGCGAGGAAGGAGCGGTAGCGCCGCCGGGCATCCATGGCGGTGCCGTTGTCGGAGATGGCGGCTTCCTGCAGCTCGGCCAGCGCCCAGGGCGCCGGGTCCACCGGCACGGCCACGATGGCCGGCGCGGCGCGGGAGGTGATCTCGATCACGTCGTGAGGGGTGAGGGCCTGGAGCGCATGGGCGGCGAGCTGGCGCTGGTAGGCCCGCCGTTCGGCAGACAGCTCCTCCCACGGCTCCAGCAGCGGATAACGCTGCTGCGAATAGGCGTGCATCGCCCGCGCCATCCGCTCCACCATGTCCGTCGAGACCATGCCTGCCTCTTGATGCCCTGAACTTCCGGTGAGGCGGTAATCAGGTGCGCGAGTCGCGCGCCTCCACCCCTACTGCCGCACCGAGGATGACCCGCTGGTTCTTTCCCGGAGGTTGCCGCCGGTCCAGCTGACACCGGCTCGTTCGACTCATGGTGAACACCCCCTTAATGCCACCGATATCCCACCCGGAAACCTAGGCTGACACCCGGTTCGAATTCTCGATCCGGGCGGTGTCCAATTTGCCGCAAACCGCCTATAGGATGGCCGAAATCGTCAAGGGAGCCGAAGAGATGTCCGTGAAGCTGAGCGACCTGAAGGTGAAGCTGTTCACCGACGGCGCCGACAAGGCGCAGATCGTGGAAATGGCGAAGCAGCCCCACATCGCCGGCTTCACCACCAACCCCTCCTTGCTGCGCAAGGCTGGCGTAACCGATTATGAAGCCTACGCAAAAGATCTCGTGGCGGCGGTGCCGGACCGGCATATCTCGTTCGAAGTCTTCTCCGACGACATCCCCGAAATCCGCGCCCAGGCCCGCGTCATCGCCACCTGGGGCGAGCATGTGCATGTGAAGCTCCCGGTCTCCACCACCCGCGGCGAAACCTTGTACGAGCTGGTGCGCGACCTCGTGCAGGACGGCGTGAAGGTCAACCTCACCGCCATCTTCGACGTCCCCCAGGTGGACGAGGGCGTGAAGGCCCTGGCCGGCGGAGCGCCTTCAATTATCTCGGTTTTCGCCGGCCGGCTGGCGGATCTGGGCATCGATTACAAGCCGGCGATTTCCCGCGCCGTCGAGCTGTCCCGCGCCACGCCGAACGTCGAGGTCATCTGGGCCTCCACCCGCGAGGTGTGGAATGTGATCGAGGCGGACGAGATGGGCTGCCACATCATCACCGCCCCCGCCGACGTGCTGAAGAAGCTGCCCGCCATGGGCTCCCGCACCGCCGCCGAGCTGTCTCTGGATGCCGTGAAGGCCTTCCGCGTCGACGCCCTCGCCGCCGGCCTGACCCTCGATCTCAAGGGCCGCGCCGCCGCCGAGTGAGTCCCATCGCCTCCTGACCACGAACAAGGCACGCCGCGGCATTGCGCAGCGGCGCCGCGCTGTTACACTGGCCGCAAGGCGCAGCCGGCCGTGGACCTTCGCGGCGGCCTGAGCGCACGGGACCGCCTTGCGGCGAGGGACAGGACATGAGGGACGAGACGCACGGGCCCGGTGGGGGTCCGGAGCAGTCTTGCCGCAGCGGAACCGTTGCCGAGGCAACGGTATCTCCGCCGCGAGCGGAGATGGGTGGTGGTCCGAAGGACCAGCCTCCTGCCGCCCCGTGCGCCGCGTCTGCACCGTCCCAGGATCGCCGGACCGAGTCGCGGGTGCCGAGCCCGCACGGCATTTATGCCGCCATAGACCTCGGCACCAACAATTGCCGCCTCCTCATCGCACGGCCAACCGCCCGCAGCTTCCGCGTGGTGGACGCCTTCTCGCGCATCGTTCGCCTGGGCGAAGGCCTTGGCGCGTCCGGCCGCCTGTGCGACGGCGCCATGGAACGGGCCTTGGGTGCGCTTGAAATCTGCGCGGCCAAAATGGACCTGCGCGGCGTCACCCGCGCCAGGATGGTGGCGACCGAGGCCTGCCGCTCCGCCGTCAACGGCGAGGATTTCTGCTCGCAGGTCGAGGCCCGCACCGGGCTGACGCTGGAGGTGGTTGACCGCCGCACCGAGGCGGGGCTTGCCGCGACCGGGTGCGCACCGCTGGTCGACCCCTCCTGCGAGGGCGCGGTGCTGTTCGACATCGGCGGCGGTTCGACCGAAGTGGTCTGGCTCGGCCGCCGCTCGGCCGGCGACGATGGCCCGCCGCGGGCCCGCATCCGCTCCTGGGTCTCGCTGCCCGTGGGGGTCGTCTCCCTCTCGGAGCGCCACGGCGGCGTGAAGGTGTCGCCGGACGTGTTCCACACCATGGTGGATGAGGTGTGCGGCATGCTCGACGGCGTGCGCCAGAGCTGGGGCGTGCGCGCGCCCGCCCGGCTGCACCTTCTGGGTACGTCAGGCACGGTGACGACCGTCGCCGGTATCCATCTCGGCCTCGATCGCTACGACCGCGCGCGGGTCGACGGGGCCTGGCTCGGGGCCAGCCATATCGAGCAGGTGGTGGACCGTCTGATGACCATGAGCTTCGAGGAGCGCGTGGCCAATCCGTGCATCGGCGCCCAGCGGGCGGATCTCGTCCTCGCCGGCTGCGCCATCATGGAAGCGGTGCGCCGCGTATTTCCCGCCGACCGACTGCGCGTCGCCGATCGCGGGCTGAGGGAGGGGATGCTGGTGCAGATGATGCGGGCGGACGGCGTGTGGCGGAACGGCCGCTCGGCCGATGGCTTCCACGCGACCCCGCCGACCGGAAGCCGCCCCGCGTGACCACACCACCCCGTGGGCCGGACGGCCGGCCGCTGAAGGTTCGCGTGAAGACCTCGCGCGGCCGCACCACCTCCCAGCAGAAATGGCTTCAGCGCCAGCTGAACGACCCCTATGTGGCGCGCGCCAAGCGCGAGGGCTGGCGCTCCCGCGCGGCGTTCAAGCTCATCGAGATGGACGAAAAGGCGAAGCTTCTGAAGCGTGGCCTGCGCATCGTCGATCTCGGCGCTGCGCCCGGCGGCTGGAGCCAGGTGGCGGCGCAGAAGATCGGCCTTGAGCAGGGGCAGGGCAAGATCGTCGCGATCGATCTTCTCGAGATGGACCCGATTCCCGGTGTCGTCTTCGCCCAGATGGACTTCCTCGCTCCCGACGCGCCGGGGCGGCTGATGGAGATGCTCGGCGGGCAGGCGGATTTTGTGATGTCCGACATGGCGGCGAACGCCACGGGTCACAAGAAGACCGACCACTTGCGCATCGTCGGTCTCGTGGAACTCGCGGCTGATTTCGCCAGGCAGGTGCTTGCGCCGGGCGGCGCCTTCCTCGCCAAAGTCATTCAGGGGGGCACCGAGGGCACGCTCCTCGCCAATCTCAAGCGCGATTTCGCGCTGGTGCGCCATATCAAGCCCGCCGCCAGCCGGGCCGATTCGGCCGAGCTTTATGTGCTCGCAACCGGTTTCCGGGGAAAGGTCGAAACCGCGGAGCACGAGACGGACGAGGCCGACGAAACGGAGGACTAGTCCGGCGGCACTTCGCTGCGCGGATCGTCCAGGTCCGGCTTGCGGGCCGTGAGCGAGGCGCCGGCATCCTTCGGCAGGGGAACGAAGAAAAAGATGCTGAGTGCGCTCACCGCCGCCACCACGAGGAAAGCGGCGGAGAAGTCGCCCTGGGTCACTGCCACCTCGCCGCGTGAGGCCCGCATGGTTTCCAGAACCAGGCCCGCCACGGCGACGCCGAACGAGAGCGAGACCTGCTGTGCCACGCTCGCAAACGAAGTGGCCCGGCTCATCTCGGCCGGCTCCACGTCGGCATAGCTCAGCGCGTTCAGGGCCGTGAACTGCAGCGAGCGCAGGAAGCCGCCCACCAGCAGCAGCGATGCGATGAGCCAGTGCGGAGTCAGCGGCGTGAAGGCCGCATTGATCGCGATGAAGCCGCTGCACAGGAAGACATTGGCAATAAGCACATGCTTGTAGCCGATGCGCCGCAGCAGCTTTGCGGCGGTGAACTTCATGGCCATCGCCCCGGCTGAGGCGGTGAAGGTGAGGAGGCCAGAGGCGAAGGGCGAGAGGCCGAAGGAGAGCTGCAGCATCAGTGGCAGCAGGAACGGCATGGCGCCGATGCCCACGCGGAACAGGGAGCCTCCCACGACGCCCGCGCGGAACGTCCCGTGGCGCAGCAGCCGCAGATCGAGCACGGCGTGCGGGGTGACTCGGGCGTGGCGCACGTAGAGGAACAGGAAGAACGCCCCGGTGACGCCGATGGCGATCGCCGCCCATTGCGGCACGAGCACCTCCTGCCCCAGCACGGCAAAGCCGAAGACGAGGCCGGCCAACCCCACGCCCGACAGGATCAGGCCCTTGAGATCGAGGGGCGGGACGTCCTCCTCGCGCACGTTCTCGATGAAGCGGGTGGCGAGGAACACGCCCAGCACGCCGATCGGCACATTGATGAAGAAGATGAGGCGCCAGTCGAAATAGGTGGTGATGAAGCCGCCCAGCGGCGGACCGAACACCGGGCCCAGCAGCGCCGGAATGGTGAGCCAGGCGAGCGAGGAGACCAGCTCCGATTTCGGCACGGAGCGCAGGATGACGAGCCGCCCGACCGGCACCATCATGGCTCCGCCCATGCCCTGGATGATGCGGTAGAGCACGAAGTCCGCCAGGGAAGAGGACAGGCCGCACAGGATCGAGCCGATTGTGAAGATGACGATCGCCGAGCGGAAGACCGTGCGCGCGCCGTAGCGGTCGGCGGCCCAGCCGCTGGCCGGGATGAAAACGGCCAGGGAGAGCAGGTAAGAGGTCAGCGCCAGCTTGAGCGATACCGGGTCCTCGCCGATGTCGGCGGCGATGGCGGGCAGGGAGGTGGCAATGACGGTCGAGTCCACCTGCTCCATGAAGAGCGCGCAGGCGACGATGAGCGGAATGAGGACTTGAGGCGGGAGCGCCTTGAGCTGCATCAGCTTACCTTTGGGCCGGTCCGTTCGGGCCTCGCCGTTTCCCCTTCTCCGCAATAGGCGGAGGCGGCGCCCCGATCAACCGGCGTTCGGCGCATGGTCCGGCCCCGATCCTTGCAGCACGGGCAGGGCACACCATATGGACGTTGGGCCTCAAAGGAGGGCCCGGGAAGACCATGATCTACATTCTCGCCGCTCTGCTGCCGCCCGTCGGCCTGCTGGTGAACGGGCAGCCTATCTCGGCCATCATCAATCTGGTGATGATCGTGCCGTGCATCCTGCTCGGTCTGATCTTCCCGTTGATGTTCCTGGTGCCCTCCGCCCATGCGGTCATCGCGGTGCACATGAAGCGCACCGACCGCCGCCAGCGGGAGGTCATCGAGGCCATCCAGCGCTCGGGTGGCGTGCCCCCGCGCGACTGGCGCCCGTGAAGGCAGAGGCGGGGGGCGCCTCCGCCTCTTCTGGAACTATCCCACCACCAGCACGATCTTTCCCACGTGCGCGCTCGCATCCATGCGGGCGTGCGCACCAGCGGCGTCCGTGAGCGGGAACGTCTCGTCCATCACCGGCCGGTATTTTCCGGCGGCGATCAGCGGCAGGACGTGCTCCACGATGGCCGCGGCGATGGCTGCCTTTTCCGCTACCGGGCGCGAGCGCAGCGTGGAGCCGGTGTGCGTGAGGCGCTTCAGCATGAGGCGCATGAAATCCACCTCGGCCTTGGCGCCCTGCTGGAAGGCGATCTGGACGATGCGGCCGTCCTGCGCCGCCGCCTCGTAATTCTTCTGGATGTAAGGCCCGCCGATCATGTCGAGGATGACGTTGGCACCCTTGCCGGCGGTCAAGCTCTTCACCTCCGCGACGAAGTCCTGCGTCCTGTAGTTCACCGCAAGGTCCGCGCCGAGCTTCACGCAGGCGGCGCACTTTTCATCCGATCCGGCGGTGACCACCACGCGAGCGCCGAACGCCTTTGCCAGCTGGATTGCTGTGGTGCCGATGCCGCTCGCTCCGCCATGAACCAGCAGGGTCTCTCCGGCCTTCAGTCCGCCGCGGTCGAAGATGTTGCTCCATACGGTGAAGACGGTCTCGGGCATGGCCGCGGCCTCGGCCATGGAGAGACCTTCGGGCACGGGCAGGGTGGTAGCCTCGTGGGCGGGGCAATATTCGGCATAGCCGCCGCCGGTGACGAGGGCGCACACCTTGTCGCCGATCTTGTAGGTGCTGGCGCCATCGCCCAGCGCCACCACGGTGCCTGCAATCTCGAGCCCGGGAATGTCGGACGCGCCGGGGGGCGGCGGGTAGAGCCCCTTGCGCTGCATCACGTCCGGCCGGTTGATGCCGGCCGCCTCCACCTTCACCAGAACCTCGCCCGGCGCGGGCTTGGGCACCGGCCGGGGGCCGGGCACCAACTTCTCGGGGCCGCCTGGGGTGCTGACGGTGATAGCGGTCATGGTCTCGGGCAGGTCGGCGGCGCTGGACATGGAAGGCTCCGGCAAGGGCGGCGGCACGAGGCTCTTCCCAGCCCGGCCACGGCGCGCAAAATAGGGGGATCAGACTGGAGGCAACCGCGCCTGAGGCTGCGGCGGTCGCGCGGAGAATAGGGAAGGGGAGGAGCAAAGCCAATGGATGAGGAGATCAAGCCGAAGCCTGCCGATCCGTTGGCCGGCGCGGACGTGTCGCGCCTGTCGGTGGACGAGATCGAGGCGCGTATAACCGCGCTTAAGGCGGAGATCGCGCGGCTGGAGGCGGCGCTCGTCTCCAAGCGCGCCTCCCGCGCGGCGGCCGACGCAGCCTTCAAGCTTTAGGGACGGCGGCAGCGCCCGGCAGCCGGACTGCGATCGTGCCGGCCTCGTTCGCGCGGGACGGGCGCGGCTAGCGGGTTCGTGTTAACGCGGCGTCAATAACCCACGCGCATCCTGGAGTTGTCCGTCGGAAAAGATCCTCCCCGGACTTCTGGCAACTCTCCCTGTCGGACTTCGAGCCGCCGTAAGGCGGCTCTTCTTTGGCCAGCCCCCGATATCCCCAGTCTGATCGGAGCCGCTCCTCTTTACGGGGGCACCGGCTCCGCGCTTGATGCCGGTTCCTTCGACGGAGCGGGCTGTGGATCAGGAGCAGGGCATGGGAGGCGGGATCGCGCGGGGCTTTGAACGCCTCGCGGCGGCCGAAGCGCGTCTGGCGCCCTCGACGCTTCTGCCAGCCGATGCTGAAGCGCTGGCGCGCCTCCGCTCCGACATCGCGGCGGGACTGGTGCTGCTGCTAGGCCGGGAGGAAGCGTCCATGTCCTGCTCGGAAGTGGCAGCCGCCGCGGCGCCGCTGGCGCTGACACTTCCCGCACATGTGATGGTGCGCCTGCCGGCGGTCGCGCGCCTTGCCGCGCTCGATCTGGCCGCCCTCGCCGATGGTGTCGCCGCCCAGCTGGCGGTGATCCCGGAGGGGGACGCTGGAGCCGCCCAAAAGCAAAAGCCGCGACGGCGGCAAGGCCGCCCGCGGCTTGAACTTGTCATTCCCTGACGGGTCTCCGACCTCGGAGGAGGGCGGTTGTGCGTTTGCGTCGCTGCGGCGGAGGCGCGCAGCACCGCAGCGGCAGCGGGGCCCGAAGGCCCCGGCGGCATCAGCCCTTGAGCAGCGCGCCGAACTTGTTCTTGAAGCGGGACACGCGGCCGCCGCGGTCCATCAGCTGCTGGCTGCCGCCGGTCCACGCCGGATGGGTGCGCGGATCGATGTCGAGCTGAAGGGTGTCGCCCTCCTTGCCGTAGGTCGACCGGGTCGTGTACTCGGAACCGTCCGTCATCACCACCTTGATGAAGTGGTAATCGGGGTGAATGTCGCTCTTCATTGGTTCAATCCTTTATCGCCACGCCCGCCCCGCCAGGGAGGGCAGCGTCAATTTCGGTTCCTGACGGAAGTGGCGGGTCTATAGCCGAGTGGATGCCTTGACACAAGCCGACACCTCATCTGCCCCTGTCGACAGCTCTGACACCCGCGCCGACGCTCAAAAGCGCAGGCGAGACCTGAAGCCGCTCGCCGGTCTGGCGCCATACCTCAAGCGGTATCGAGGTCGGGTCGCGGCCGCGCTCTGCGCGCTTCTTGCCGCTGCGCTCGCGACGCTCGCGCTGCCCATCGCCGTGCGGCGCATGATCGATTTTGGTTTTGCCGAGGATCATGCGGGCCTTGTGGACCAATATTTCGGGGTGCTCGTGGCGGTGGCCGCGGTGCTCGCCCTCGCCTCGGCCTGCCGCTATTATCTTGTTACCACTCTCGGTGAGCGGATCGTATCGGACCTGCGTACGGCGGTGTTCGCCCGCCTCGTCACGCTGGACGGCACCTTCTACGATTCGGCCCGCTCCGGCGAACTCACCTCCCGCCTCACCGCCGACACCACGCAGCTGAAATCCGCCGTAGGCGCTTCCGCTTCGACGGCCCTGCGCAATCTCATGATGTGCATCGGCTCGGTGGCGATGATGGTGGTCACAAGCCCCCGCCTGTCCGGTCTTGTGCTGGTCGCCATCCCCGTCATCGTGCTGCCGCTGATGGCTTCCGGCCGCAAGGTGCGACGCCTGACCCGGCAGGCGCAGGACACGCTTGCGGATGCCTCAGCCTATGCCGCCGAGGCGCTGAACAGCATGCGAGCCCTACAGGCGGCCAGCGCCGAGGGCGCGGCGCGGCAGCGGTTTGACGGGGCGGTGGAGCAGGCGTTCGATGCCGCCCGGCAGGCCACGCAGGCCCGCAGCTGGCTCACCGGAATCGCCATCTTCCTGGTGTTCGGATCGGTGGTGGCGGTGCTGTGGGCTGGCGCGCAGTCGGTGCTGGCGGGCACCATGACGTCGGGTGCGCTGGGCCAGTTCGTGCTCTATGCGGTGCTCGCAGCAGCCTCCCTCGGCAACCTCTCCGAGACCTGGGGCGAGATGTCCGCCGCTGCCGGAGCTGCCGAGCGCATCGGTGAGCTGCTCAGGGTGGAGCCGCAGGTGCGTGCGCCGGCGAAGCCCGTGGCGCTGCCGGCGCGGGTCAGCGGCGCCATCCGCTTCGACGAAGTGTCTTTCTCCTATCCGACGCGGCCTGACCATTCGGCACTCAACTCCGTTTCGTTCTCCATAAGGCCGGGAGAGCGGGTGGCTCTCGTCGGGCCGTCCGGAGCCGGCAAGAGCACCGTGTTCCAGTTGCTCGAACGCTTCTACGATCCGCAGGCCGGCCGCATCGTCCTTGACGACATCAACATTCGCGAGACGGATCCCGTTGCCGTGCGGCGGCAGATGGCGCTGGTCCCGCAGGAGGTGGCCATCTTCGCCGATAGCGTGCGGGCCAATATCCGGCTTGGCCGGCCGGAGGCCACCGACGCCGAGGTGGAAGAGGCCGGGCGTGCGGCGCTGGTGGACGAATTCGTCGCTCGGTTGCCGCAGGGCTGGGACACCATGGTGGGCGAGCGTGGCGTGACGCTCTCCGGCGGCCAGCGCCAGCGCATCGTGATCGCCCGCGCCATCCTGCGGGGGGCGCCCATCCTGCTGCTCGACGAGGCGACGAGTGCCCTCGACGCAGAAAGCGAGACCCTGGTGCAGACGGCGCTGGAGCATTCCATGCAGGGGCGCACCACGCTGGTCATCGCCCATCGCCTCGCTACAGTGCTCTCTGCCGATCGCATCCTGGTCATGGAGGCCGGGCGCATCGTCGACGAAGGCACCCATGCGGAACTGGTTGCGAAGGGCGGCCTCTATGCCCGCCTCGCCCAGCTCCAGTTCCACGCGGCAGCCTAGATTTCAGGCGCCGCGCCACTCCATGCGGTAGGTCCGGCGGCCGGACATGGGATTGGCACCTTCTGAGACGATGGCCAGCCCCATCTTCTCGTAGAAGCGCACAGCCCGCGGATTGTCCTGGTTCACATCCAGTGCGACGAGCGCAGGGGAGAGGCGGCGCGCTTCCGCCATCAGCGCCTCCGCAGCGCCCTTGCCCCAGAACGGCGGCGCGACGGCCAACTGGTCGAGATAGCCGGTGCGCGGATGGATGACGACGAAGCCGGCCACGCGCCCTTCCCGCGTTCCTTCCCGCGCCACCTGGATCAGCGCGCCGTCGGCTCTCAGGGCATCCAGATGGCTTTCCAGCCACGGAAGGCGTGCGACGAAATCGATGTCGGGCATGGTCTTCGCCCAGGTCTCCACCCACAGCTGCGCCATGGCCGGCCGATCCTCGGGCACGGCCATCGCGAGGATATAGGTGGAGGCTGGCGCTTGGTGTGTCGGGTCGGACATGGTGGCTCCGGCTGTTGCCCTACACTGCGCCCGCCGGGTTGCCGTGGCTTTAATGCAGAGGTTGCACGCCGCGGATCGGCGTTCTCAGCTTGCGCCGTCACCTTCTGTGCCAAAGGCGAGGCGCAAGGCGTGGGTGCGGACGTCCGGGGGCCAGCCGACGGTCATCTGCTCCAGCCCGGCACGGTCGTCGGCAAACAGGGCGCGGGTGGCCTCCTCATAGCCCGGCAGGTCTCCGGCAAGTGCTTGCATGAAGTGATAGGCTGCGGACTGGGCGGCGCGCCGCTGCTGCTGCGGGGCATCCCGGCGGCGTGCCTCGTCCACCAGCCGGCGCAGGGTCGCAGAGGCGCCGCTCGGCTGGGCGGCGAGCCAGTCCCAGTGCCGGGGCAGCAGCGTCACTTCACGGGCGACGACGCCGAGCTTCGGGCGGCCGCGGCCCTTGGCCGGCGCGTCGGGCTCGGGGGCAGCCGGCGCGCCAGCAGCATCGAGGCGGGCGCGGATTTCGGCGTCGTCACCGCGCAGGTCGAGATCGATGAGCCGCCCTGTGACATCATCGAAGACGAGCACGGTGCCGATGTCTCCGGATGCCGTCGCAGCCTTCACCGCCAGCGCCACATCGGACAAGGAGCCGGTTCGCAGAAGACGCGATCCGGCGAAGGCGGTGCAAATTCGGGTGAGGGACATAGACACGCGACAATTCCAGTTACTCGCTAAAATACCCGGATAAAAACACATGTCCAGCGCCGGCGCAGGCGGCCGGGCCTATTCGCAGGTGGTGAGCGTCACCGGATCGGCCCCGGGCGGGAGGAATTCGGCCATCGGGCGACAGGTGTTGGCGATGCAGACCTGCCAGTCGGCCGTTGCGCCCGAGCGGCGCAGGATCACCTGCCGCTGTGGCGCCAGAGCGGGATGGGAGACATAGAAGCCGCCCTCCAGCACTGCACCTTCCGGCGGCTCCATGCCGGCGCCCGACCCTTGGACGTGCACCTCGTCCAGCACAAGGCCGGCCGGAGTGGCGCGCCAGTCCTCCTGCCACGTGCTCTTCTGCACGGAATGGGTCCAGGCGAGGGTGATGGCAGCGGCGAGCCGCACCACCGTCGCCCCCGCCACGAGGCAGGCGAGGGCCACTCAGGCCGCGACCGGACGCGCCCGGCTCTTCCAGTAGTGCCAGCCGATGAAGGCGGCGGAGGCGGCGAAGCCGATCTCGTCGGTCATGGGCAGGGCCAGGATGAGCAGCGCCGCGGCGGCAAAGGCGACGATGCGCTCCACGACATTGAGCGGCGCCAGCAGGTAGCCCGTCGCCGTCGCGGCCCACAGGATGATGGCGATGACCGCCTTGACGAACACGTAGGCCACCGCCGGCCAGAAGCCGATGATGTCGGCCATGGGATCGCCGTTCTGCAGCATCAGCGCCGGGGCATAGACCGCCATGAACGGCACCACATAGCCCGCGACCGCGATGCGCGTTGCGATCCAGCCGATGGTTTGCCCCGAGGCGCCCGCAATGGGCGCTGCCGCGAAGGCGGCGAGCGCCACCGGTGGTGTCAGGTCGGCCATGATGCCGAAATAGAAGACAAACATGTGGGAAACGATGAGCGGCACCCCGAGCGCCAGCAGCGCCGGGCCGGCGATGGAGGCGGTGATGATGTAGTTCGGGATGGTCGGCAGCCCCATGCCGAGGATGAGGCAGGCGATCATCGTCAGCACCAGCGACAGGAACAGCGAATTCTTGCCCACTTCCACCACGAAGGTGGCAAAGGTGGTGGCGATGCCGGTGAGCGTGAAAACGCCGATCATGGTGCCCACCAGCGCGCAGGCGATGCCTACGGGCAGCGCATTGCGGGCGCCGTCCGCCATGCTCTCGATGCTGATGCGCAACGTCTCGCGGCCGCCTTTCACAAAAAACAGGATGGCCACCAGCACGGCGATGACGGTGGCGACGCCGTTGATGCCGTATTCCAGGAAGCTCGCCGCCGACAGGCCGAGCACGATCCAGAACACCACCCGGAGCCCGTAAGGCCCGATCAGCCGTGCCACAGGTGCGCCGAGTACGATGAGCGCGGTGAGCGCGAGACCCACCGTGCCGGCGAACAGAGGCGTGTAGCCGGAGAACAGCAGCCAAACGAGGGCCGCCAGCGGCAGGATGAGGTACCAGTTATTCCTCAGCGCCAGCCAGGCGTTCGGGCACTTGTCTTTCGGCAGGCCGGAGAGGCCGTCCTTGCCGGCCTCCAGATGCACCATGGCGAAGACGGTGAAGAAATAGAGGAAGGCCGGGATCACCGCCGCCGTGGCGATGGTGGCGTAGGGCACGTCGATGGTCTCGGCCATGATGAAGGCGACCGCGCCCATCACCGGCGGCATGATCTGGCCGCCCATGGAGGCGGTCGCCTCCACCGCGCCGGCAAAAGCCGGCTTGTAGCCGAACCGCTTCATCAGCGGGATGGTGAACTGGCCGGTGGTGACGACGTTGGCGACGCCCGAGCCATTGATGGTGCCCATCAGGGCCGACGAGATCACCGCCACCTTGGCCGGGCCGCCTTTTGCATGGCCAACCGTGCCCATGGCGAGGTCGTTGAACAGCTGGATCATCCCCGCGCGCTCGAGGAAGGCGCCGAACAGGATGAACAGGAAGATGAAGGAGGACGAGACGTAGGTGGGCGTGCCGTAGATGCCCTCCGTGCCGAGGAACATCTGGTCCACCACCTGCACATAATCGAACGGGCGGTGGTCGAGGGGCGCCGGCAGGTATTCACCGAACAGTCCGTAGAGGATGAAGCCGCCGCACATGATCGGCAGAGATGCGCCCATCAGCCGTCGAGAGCCCTCGAACACCAGCGCCACCGCAATGGTGCCGACCACGATGTCCATGGTGGAGGGGTCGCCCGCCCGCTGGATCAGCGCGGCGTAGAACACCCAATGATAGAGACCGACGATGAACGAGAAGATGCCGAGGCCCCACAACACCAGGCGCTCGGTTCCTGTCTTGTGGTTCGCGGCGATGGCGAACACCACCAGCAGCAGAAAGCCCACATGGACGGAGCGGACGATCTGGCTCGCCAATGGGCTCCAGGCGGCCGTGACGACCTGGAAGGTCGAGAAGGCCACGGCAATCCAGAACACCGTCCGACCCCATGCGCCCGGCCCCCAGGTGAGGTCGAGCAGCGCGTCGTCCACCACCACCGGTGCGCCGTGGCTGGGGTTGTTCACGTCGTGGCTCACCGGCGGGACGGTCTGCGGGGTGTGGAGCGAGGAGGTCATGGATCAGGGCTCGCGGCGTCTGGCGCGGTCTGGAATGGGAACGGCGGCGCTGAAGCGCGCCGCCGGCAAGGCGAGGAAGCCGGACGGCTCGTCGGCTCAGGGCGTCACGCCCTTTTCCTTGAAGAACTTCTCCGCTCCCGGATGGAAGGCGACCGGTGAGCCCTTCATCGCATTCGCAAGCGTGATGGACTTGGCCGCCGAATGGGCCGCCGCCAGTTCCGGCAGGTTCTCGTAGATGGCCTTGGTGATGGCGTAGACCTCGTCGTCCTTCAGGTCGGAGCGGGTGACGAGGAAGTTCGGAACCGCCGCAGTCGCCACGTCGGCGCTCTGGCCCTCATAGGTGCCGGCGGGGATGGTGGTCTTGAGATAGGGAGCGCCGATCTTGTCGATGACCGTGCCTGGCACCTCCACCACCACGATGGGCACTGAATTCGCGAGGTCCTTGATGGAAGCGACGCCGAGGCCGGCGGACTGCAGCGTGGCGTCGAGCTGGCGGTTCTTCATCAGCTCCACGGATTCGGCGAAAGGCAGGTACTCGATCTTGCCGAGGTCGTCATACTTCAGCCCGGCCGCATTGAGGATAGCGCGGGCATTGAGTTCCGTGCCCGACTTGGGCGCGCCGACGGAGAGGCGCTTGCCCTTCAGGTCGGCGATGGTCTTGATCCCCGAATCCTTCGAGGCGACGATCTGGATGTAGTTGGGATAGATGCCGCCCAACGCCCGTACCTTGGTCAGCGGGGCCTTGAACCCGGCCTCTTCCTTGCCGGCCACACCGTCGGCCAGGCTGTCCGCGAGGGTGAAGGCGACTTCGCCCTTGCCCTGCTGGATGAGGTTCAGATTTTCCACCGACGCCTTGGTGGCCTGCACCGAGGGGCGGGTCCCCGGCACCTTTTCGCCGATCACCTTCGAGATGGCCACGCCGAGCGGATAATAAACGCCAGACGTTCCGCCGGTGAGGACGTTCACGAACTCGGCCCGGGCGGCCGCCGGGGTGAAAGCGAGCGCGCACGTCAGGGCGGCTGCGGCGAAGCGGGCAGGCCGAAACAGGTTGGCTGCGGCGGACAGGCGCTGCATGGGCGTTCTCCCTTTTGGTTAAATCGTTAAAGGGAGGCTACCGTCTCGTACCGTAAAGGCCAGCGCCTTTCTGTCTCTTGCGACTAAAGTCGTATCTGCGGTTGCGGGGTAAGGCCAAGCTTGGCGAAGGTCATCCGCGCCTTGCGAGCATGGGCCAGTAGATGGCGACGAACCCGGCAAAGGCGGCGCACCAGCAGGCTGCCGCGACCAGCATCAACGGACTCGTCCACTGCGGGAGGCAGGCCATGGCCACACGCGCCACAAGTGCTGCGGCGACAAGGAGATAGGTCGCGACAGTGCCGGGCGTCGCGGCGAGGGCCTGGCCGGAATGGCCGAGGGTGGCGCGTGTCATCATGGCCAAGGTCATGCCGCCGATGCCGCCGATGGCCCAGACATGGAGCCCGGCGGCGGCCGGCACATGATCCGGCGCCAGCGCCGATGCCCCGGTCGCGAGGAAGCCCAGCGCCACCAGCAGGAAGGCGCCGTGGAGCACCAGAACCAGCGGATCGGAGACGGTCCGCCAGCCGCGCCAGCGGGCGAGCCGGGCCAGGGTCGCAAGGCCGGCGGCGATCAGGGCGAGGCCAGTCAACCCATTGTCCGGAAAGGCGATCCAGGCGACGAGGGCCAGAGCGGAGGCGGCGAGCGCATAGGCATCCCAGCGGTCAAACGGCGCCGGGCGGCGCTCATTCGGGCGCCGGGCCAGCCAGTTTCCGGTGAAGCTCGGCACCACGCGGCCGCCGAACAGCAGGATGAGGAAGACGATCAGCGCCAGCGCCGCCCGCCCGGCAAGGTCGGCATCGCCGGTAAAATGGGCTTCCAGATGGAAGGCGATATTGGTGAGGCCGAGCAGCCCTACAACTCCTACCACCTTGAGATTGCGCCAATTTTTTCCCGCCGCGATCTCCCGTGCCACCACCAGCGCGAAGACGGCGAGGAAGGCCACGTCGATCACCGCCGCTGCCGCCCAGCCGATGCGGGCAGAGACGAGCACGGCGACGCGGCCCGCAAACCAAAGCAGGACAAGGCTTCCGAGGGCATTGCCCGCGACCGGCAGGCGGCCGGTCCAGTTGGGGATGGCGGTGAGGAGGAAGCCGGCGATGACGGCCGCGCCATAGCCGAACAGCATCTCGTGGGCGTGCCATTCGACGGGGGAAAATGCCGTTGGTAGAATGACTTCGCCGAGGAAAACCGCTGGCCAGACGGCGATGGCGGCAAGGGCGAACAGGCCGGCGCCGAGGAAGAAGGGGCGGAAGCCCCGGCTCAGCAGGGCGGCGCCGGTGAAGGCGCGGAATGTTGCGGCGGTGCGCATGGCTATAATCCTGAAATAAAACGGATTTCCGGTTCAGCCGCCGAGTGCCGACATATGCCGGGACAGGGTGGGGGCGCCGCCCCGGGTGATGACGAAATCATGCCCGCGGGGCTTCGCGCGGATGGCCTCGGCGATGGCCTCCGTCAGGGCCGCTTCGCCGCCGGTGCGCAGGCAAGTCTTTAGATCGACTGCATTTTCCTGACCAAGGCAGGTGTAGAGGACGCCCGTCGCGCTTACCCGGATACGGTTACAGCTCTCGCAGAAGGAGTGGGACATGGGGGTGATGAAGCCGATGCGCCCCCCGGTCTCGGCCACTCGGGCATAGCGTGCCGGACCGCCGGTGCGCTCCGGCGTGTCGGTGAGCGAAAAATGCTGTTCAATCAAGCCTCTGAGCCGGTCGAGCGGCAGATATTGGTCGACCCGGTCCACCCCCACGTCGCCGAGCGGCATGGTCTCGATGAAGGTGATGTCCATGCCGTGCCGATGGGCGAAATCGATGAGTTCAACCACGTTGCCGGGTGTGGAATCGGCGAGTGCCACCACGTTCAGTTTCACAGTCAGTCCGGCATTCAGTGCGGCGCGGATTCCATCCATCACCACGGGCAGCGATCCGCGCCGCGTGACCCGGCGAAAGGTATCGGGGTCCAGCGTGTCGAGGGACACATTCACCCGCCGCACCCCGAGCCGCGCGAGGTCGTCCGCATGGCGGGCGAGCTGGGTGCCGTTGGTGGTCAGCGTCAGCTCCTTCAGCGCGCCGGAGGCGAGGTGGCGGGAGAGCGAGGCGACGAGGTCCATGATGCCCCGCCGTACCAGCGGCTCGCCGCCGGTGAGACGCAGCTTGGTGACGCCATGACCGATGAAGGCGGTGGCGAGGCGGTCCAGTTCCTCGATGGAGAGCACCTCGTTGCGCGGCAGGAAGGTCATGTCCTCCGCCATGCAATAGACGCAGCGCAGATCGCAGCGGTCGGTTACCGAGAGGCGCAGATAGGTGATGCGGCGGCCGAACAGGTCGATGAGCGTGCACGGTGACGCGGACGGGGAGGCGGGGACGGGGCAGGGGGCGATCTGGGTGGGCATGTCAGGCCTCCTCCGCCGCGCGGGCGGATGGCGGGGGGAAGGCGCCGCAGCTACAGGCGCCGGGACCGCAGGCGGCAAGCTCGGGGAAGGCCTCCGCGTCCAGCTCCAGGAAGGCGGCGATGGCGTGCCGGCGGGCGGCGGTCATGGGCTCGGCCGGGGCGGCGATGAGAGCGTCGAGCGCGGGCAAGGCGGCGAAGTCTTCGGGCGAGGAGATGGTGGTGCCGAGGTCGCGCAGCAGGCCGTCGCCGATGCCGTAGATCCAGCCATGCACGGTGATGCGGTGGCCGCGCGCCCAGGCGGATTTCATGACCGGGGTCGCGGCGAGGCGGCGCATCTGCAAGGCGACGTTCAGCTCGCACATGCGGTCGATCTGCCGGGCGGTGTCGCCCGCCGCCGCGATCTCCCGGCGGTGGCGGCAGTAGAGATCGACGATGGGGGCGAGCCAGTGGTCCACCAGCGCGCCGCCGCCCGCGCCGGCGGCGTTCTCCAGCGCCCGCCGTACGCCGCCGCAGCCATAATGGCCGCAGACGATGACATGGCGCACGCCCAGCACCTCCACGGCGAATTCCAGCACCGCCAGCATGTTCATGTCGCTGGAATGGATGACGTTGGCGATGTTGCGGTGGACGAACAGCTCGCCCGGGTCGAGCCCCACCACGTCGTTGGCCGGCACCCGGCTGTCGGAGCAGCCGACCCACAGGAAGCGCGGCGCCTGCTGCTCCGCGAGGCGGCGGAAGAAGGTGGGGTCTTCTTCCGTCTTGGCCCGGGCCCAGGCGAGATTGTTGTCGAACAATTCGTCGAGGATGCCGTCCGGGCGGGGGCGCTCAGCCGTGCCCATGGTGGCCTCCACTGTGCCCCCCACCGTGGCCCCCACCACCTCCGCAGCCGCCGCCCCCGCCGCAGCCACAGCCGCCGCCGTCACGGGCGGCGTCTTCGGCCTCCCGCGCTGCCGCCGCCGCATCCTCCTTCAGCGCCCATTCGGTCATGGCCTTGAGGCAGGTGGCGGCAGGGTCGGTGCTGCGCTCCAGCGCGGTCATCAGCGCCAGCCAGTCTTCGTCGCCGGCGTGGTCGCCGAAGCGGGCGCAGGCGGAGGCGGCATAGTCCGCTGCGCTCTCGCCATAGGGCGCGCCGGCCGCATCGGCGCGGGCGACGAGGGAGAGATCGCCGAGGCCAAGGAGGGTTTCCTGCGCAAAGCGTTCATCGCGCAGGCGCCGCAGCAGGCTTCCGAGCAGCATGGCGGCCCCCTATTGCACGAGGGGCGATTGCGCCCCTTCCATGGAAATGCCGCGGATGTCGGCCCGGCCGATGAGCAGGCTCACATACTGGCGCATGGCGGCGTGCCAGGAGGACAGCTCCAGATGGCCGGCGATGGCCTCGCGCACCATCTCGAACGGCAGGTCGCGGCCTTCCACGCGGTGGGCGAGGCGGACGATGTGGAAGCCGTAGCGCGTCTCTACCGGCACGGGGTGGATGGCGCCCGGCGCCATGTCCGCCAGCGCCGCCTCGAACTCCGGCACGGTCTGGCCCCGGCCGATCTGGCCGAGGCTGCCGCCCACCTCGCGGGAGGGACAGGCGGAGGCCTCGCGCGCGGCGGTCTCGAACGCCACGGCGCCGGAGAGAAGGGCGGGGAGCAGGGCTTCCGCCTTCTCCCGCGCCGCTTGCCGGGCTTCGGCGTCGGCTGGATCGGCGGCGATGAGGATGTGCGCCACCTCATAGAGGTCGCCGGTGCGGAAGAGGGCCGGGTTGCGGGCGAAATAGCGCCGGCAGGTGGCCTCGTCCGCCGTGGGCACCTTAACCTCTTCCTCGAGCAGGGCGCGGATGACCGCCTCTTCTTCGGTCTCGCGGCGATCCTCGTCGTCCTCTTCGGGCACGGCGGCGATGCCGAGGCGGTCGGCCTCGGCGAGGAGCAGCTGACGCACCACGAGGGCATGGGCGGCCGCCTGCCATGCGGCGGCGGGGTCGGCCGCCGCATGGTTCTGCGCCTCGCGGGCGATGTCGGCGCGGGAGATGGCGACGCCATCGACGCGGATCTCCTGCGGCCGGCGGCCGATGGGGCGGGGAGTGGAGAGGCTGACGATCTCGACCATGGCCTTCACTCCGCCGGATTGCCGAGGGGACGGGCGGCGGGGCGCACTGCCGCCGTCGCCGGCTGCGGGCGCGCGGCGACGGGCTTGCGCGCGGGCCGGCGGGAGCGCACCACCTGATAGCCGGGCCGGCCGAGATACCAGACCGGCGCGCTCCACACATGCACGAGGCGGGTGAAGGGGAAGACGAGGAAGATCGTCATGCCCAGCACGAGGTGCGCCTTGAAGATGGGGCTCACGTCCGCGACATAGGCGGCCGCCGCCGGCTGGAGGGTGAGGATGCCCTGCGCCCAGTTCATGAACTTCACCATCTCGTGCCCGTCCATGTGATGCAGCGAGACGAAGATGGTGGAGAGGCCGAGCGTGAGCTGCACCCACAGAAGCAGCAGGATGGCGGTGTCGCCGAAGCTGGAGTTCGCCCGGATGCGCGGATCGAACAGCCGGCGATGGGCCAGAAGCGCGATGCCGATGAAGCACATCACCCCCGCGATGCCGCCCACCGTGATGGCGAGGCCCTGTTTGAAGCTGTGCGAGATGCCCAGCGCATCGAACACCCAGATGGGCGTCAGCAGGCCGCCGGCATGGCCGATGAAGATGACGAGGATGCCCACGTGGAAGAGGTTCGACCCCCAGCGCAATTGCCGCTTGCGCAGGAGCTGCGAGGAGCCGGTCTTCCAGGTGTATTGCTCCCGGTCGAAGCGGATGAGGCTGGCGACGAGGAACACCGTGAGGCAGAGGTAGGGATACCAGCCGAACAGGGCTGAATTGATGGCCTGTGACATGGTCGTCTCCTTCAGGCGGCAGGTTGGGGCGCGGGCTGGCGCGCCGGGTCGCGCGCATCGCGCTGGGCGGCGCGCAGCTGGGTGCGGAAGCGATCGACGCCGCAGGAGGCGGCATCGCCGGGGCCGAAGGTGACGGCGGTCTCCTCCCACTCCTTGTCGAGGGCGGCGAGGTCTTCGGTGTGGGCCACGCACGCGGGTGCGGGCGCCGGTGTGTCTATGGCTTTGGCTTCGGCCCCGGCAAGTCGGCGCACGGCGGTGAGCACGGCGGCATAGAGCGAACCGCGCTCGGCGAGGCGCTCCTCCAGCGTGGCGAGGATGTGGTCCACGTCGGCGAGCAGTCCCTCGGCCTCCGCCAGCGGGCGAGTGGCGACGAACTCCAGGAAGAGGGGCAGGAAGTCCGGCAGCTCGTTGGCGGTGATGGCGAGGCCGCCCTTCTCGTAGAGCGCCGCGAGGTCCACCATGGCCTGCCCGCGGTCGCGGCTCTCCCCATGCACATGCTCGAACAGGTGCAGGGACAGGCGCCGCGTTCGGTCGAAGAGGCTCACATAGGCCTCTTGCAGGTCGTAAAGGTCTGCACCGGCCAGCGACCGCAGAAGTGGCATGAGGGCGAGGCGGGTTGCGGCATCGAGCCGGCCGTCTTCGATGAGCGCGTCGGCAATGTGGGGCGCCGCATCCTGCAATGCCGCCTCGGGATAGAGGAGGAGGCGCGAAAGGGCCTTGAGGGTGAGGTTGTCGTCCATCACTCCACCTCCATCGGGGTCTTGGTGCGCCGGCCGGGCGTGTGGGTGGGGCTGCCGAACAGGTTCACATCGCTGTCCCCGCCCGAGCAGCCGTTGCCGAAGGAGAAGCCGCAGGAGCCGCGCAGATCGAACGGGTCCTCCCCCGCCTCGCGATGGGCAGTGGGGATGACGAAGCGGTCCTCGTAATTGGCGATGGCCATGGTCTGGTACATGTCCTCGATGTCCGCGCCGGTGAGGCCGACCTTCGTCGCGACGCGGGCATCGATGCGCCCGTCCACGGTCTTCGCCCGCATGTAGGCGCGCATGGCGAGCATGCGTTCCAGCGCCAGGGCGACCGGCTCCTCGTTGCCGGCGGTGAGGAGATTGGCGAGGTAGCGCAAGGGGATGCGAAGCGAGCGCACGTCCGGCATCTCGCCATCCATGCCCATCTTGCCGGCGGTGGCGGCGGACTGGATGGGCGAGAGCGGCGGCACGTACCAGACCATCGGCAGCGTGCGGTATTCGGGATGGAGCGGGAAGGCGACCTTCCACTCCATGGCCATCTTCCAGATGGGCGAGACCTTCGCCGCCTCGATCCAGGCATCCGGCACGCCATCCGCGCGGGCCTGGGCGATGACGGCGGGGTCCTTTGGATCGAGGAAGAGGTCGAGCTGGGCCTGGTAGAGCTTCTTCTCGTCCTTCACGCTCGCCGCTTCCTCGATGCGGTCGGCGTCATAGAGCAGCACGCCGAGATAGCGGATGCGACCGACGCAGGTTTCCGAGCACACCGTGGGCTGGCCCGCCTCGATGCGGGGATAGCAGAAGATGCACTTCTCCGACTTCCCGGAAGACCAGTTGTAGTAGATCTTCTTGTAGGGGCAGCCCGAGACGCACATGCGCCAGCCCCGGCACTTGTCCTGATCGATGAGGACGATGCCGTCCTCCTCGCGCTTGTAGATGGCGCCGGAGGGGCACGCCGCCGCGCAGGTGGGGTTCAGGCAGTGCTCGCACAGGCGGGGCAGGTACATCATGAAGGTGTTTTCGAACTGGCCGTAGATCTCGGCCTCGACACCCTCGAAGTTCACATCCTTCCGCCGCTTGGCGAACTCGCCGCCCAGGATCTCCTCCCAGTTCGGCCCCCATTCGATCTTCTCCATCCGCTCGCCGGAGACGAGGGAGCGCGGGCGGGCGGTGGGGAAGGCTTTCGATTCCTTCGCGGTGTGCAGGTGCTCGTAATCGAAGGTGAAGGGCTCGTAATAATCGTCGATTTCCGGCAGGTCGGGATTCGCGAAGATGTTGGAGAGCACCCGCCATTTGGCGCCGATGCGCGGCTCGATCTTGCCGTTCTCCTTGCGGCGCCAGCCGCCCTTCCACTTCTTCTGGTTCTCCCACTCGCGCGGATAGCCGACGCCGGGCTTGGTCTCCACATTGTTGAACCAGGCGTATTCCACGCCCTGGCGGCTCGTCCACACGTTCTTGCAGGTGACGGAGCAGGTGTGACACCCGATGCACTTGTCGAGGTTCAGCACCATGGCGATCTGGGCGCGGATCTTCATTGGGCCATCTCCTTTTGGGAAGCGGCCGGCAGCTCATCCTCGAGCCAGTCGACCTTGTTCATCTTGCGCACCACCACGAATTCGTCGCGGTTGGCGCCGACGGTGCCGTAATAGTTGAAGCCGTAGGATTGCTGGGCGTAGCCCCCGATCATGTGGGTCGGCTTCAGCACGGTGCGCGTCACGGAATTATGGATGCCGCCGCGCTTGCCGGTCATTTCGGAGCCGGGGGTGTTAATGATCTTCTCTTGCGCGTGATACATCATGGCCATGCCGGGCATGACGCGCTGGGAGACCACGGCGCGGGCGGTGAGCGCGCCGTTGGCGTTGAACACCTCCACCCAGTCATTGTCGGCCAGGCCGGCCGCGCGGGCATCGTCCTCGCTGATCCAGATCACCGGCCCGCCCCGGTTCAAGGTGAGCATGAGGAGATTGTCAGTATAGGTGGAGTGGATGCCCCACTTCTGGTGGGGGGTGAGGAAGTTGAGCACGATCTCGCGGTTGCCGTTGGGCTTGGCATTGCGATGGCCGGGGATGGTCTTCAGGTCCACCGGCGGCTTCCAGGTCACCAGCTCTTCGCCGAAGGCCCGCATCCACAGGTGGTCCTGATAAAGCTGCTGGCGGCCGGTGAGCGTGCGCCAGGGGATCAGTTCGTGGACGTTGGTATAGCCGGCGTTGTAGCAGACCTTCTCGCTCTCGATGCCCGACCAGGTGGGCGAGGAGATGATCTTGCGCGGCTGCGCCTGCACATCGCGGAAGCGGATCTTCTCGTCTTCCTTGGGCAGCGCCAGATGGGCGTGGTCACGGCCGGTGTTGTGGGAGAGGGCCTCCCACGCCTTCACCGCGACCTCGCCATTGGTCTCCGGCGCCAGCATGAGGATGACCTCGGCGGCGTCGATGTCCGTTTCGATCTTCGCGAGGCCCTTGGCCGCGCCATCCCGATGGGTGCCGTTGAGCGCCTTCAGCGCGTCCACCTCATGCCCGGTCTTCCAGCTGATACCCTTGCCGCCATTGCCGATTTTCTCCATCAGCGGGCCGAGGGACGTGAACCGGGCGTAGGTCGCGGGATAGTCGCGCTCCACCACGGTCACGCTGGGCATGGTCTTGCCGGGGATGGGCTCCACCTCGCCCTTGCGCCAGTCCTTCACATCCAGCGCCTGCGCAATCTCGGCGGGCGTGTCGTGGAGGATGGGCGTGAGCACCGTGTCCGTCTCCACCCCCAGCACTTCGGGCGCGACGGCGGAGAAGGTGCGGGCGAGGCCCTTGTAGATCTCCCAGTCGGAACGCGCCTCCCATGCGGGGTCCACCGCTGCCGAGAGCGGATGGATGAAGGGGTGCATGTCCGAGGTATTCAGATCGTTCTTCTCGTACCAGGTGGCGGTGGGCAGCACGATGTCCGAGTAGACGCAGGTGGTGGACATGCGGAAGTCCAGCGTTACCAAAAGATCGAGCTTGCCGGTGGGCGCTTCCTCGTGCCACGCCACTTCCGTGTTGCGCACCGCGCCCTCGGCGCCGAGGTCCTTGCCCATCACGCCGTGCTGGGTGCCCAGCAGGTGCTTGAGGAAGTATTCATGGCCCTTGCCCGAGGAGCCGAGCAGGTTGGAGCGCCAGACGAAGAGGTTGCGCGGCCAGTTGTCCGGGTGGTCGGGATCGTGGCAGGACAGCTCCAGATCGCCGCTTTTCAGGGCGGAGGCCACATAGTCCTTCACCTCCTGGCCGGCCGCCTTGGCCTTGGCGGCGATGGCGAGGGGGTTCTGCTTCAGCTGCGGCGCCGACGGCAGCCAGCCCATGCGCTCGGCGCGGACGTTGTAGTCGATGAAGCTCTTGTCCCACTCGCCCTTGGGCGCGGTGGGGGAGAGGATTTCGCCGGCGGTCAGGGTCTCGTAGCGCCACTGGTCCGTGTGGGCATACCAGAAGGAGGTGGCGTTCTGGTGCCGGGGCGGGCGCGACCAGTCGAGGCCGAAGGCCAGCGGCTGCCAGCCGGTCTGCGGGCGCAGCTTCTCCTGCCCCACATAATGCGACCAGCCGCCGCCCGACTGGCCGATGGCGCCGCAGAACACCAGGAGGTTGATGACCCCCCGGTAGTTCATGTCCATGTGATACCAGTGGTTCATGGCCGCGCCGATGATGATCATCGAGCGCCCGTTGGTCTTCTCCGCATTGGTGGCGAACTCGCGTGCCACGGTGATGATGGCGTCGCGCTTCACGCCGGTGATGCGCTCGGCCCAGGCGGGCGTGAAGGGCACGTCCTCGTCATAGGAGACGGCAACGTTGCCGCCGCCGAAGCCGCGGTCGAGGCCGTAATTGGCCATCATGAGATCGTAGACGGTGGCGACCTTCATCACGCTGCCGTCGGCGGCCTGGATGAGGCGGACGGGCAGGTTGCGCGTCAGCACCTCGCCATGGTTCGTGGCCACGAAATGCTCGGTGGCGCGGCCGCCGAAATAGGGGAAGTCCACGGCCGCGATCTCGTCCGCATGCTCCTCCAGCGAGAGGCGCAGGCGCAAAGTGCGGCCGGCGCCGTCCTTCTCCTCCAGGTTCCATTTCGCCTGCTCGCCCCAGCGATGGCCGATGGAGCCGACGGGGGCGACGAGATCGCCGCTGGCGTCGTCGAAGGCGACGGTCTTCCACTCGGGATTGTTCTCTTCCCCGAGCCCGCCGGGCAGGTCGGAGGCGCGCAGCATCCGCTCCGCCACGAGACGGCCGTCGCGCTCCACGAGGCGCACGAGGAAGGGCATGTCCGAGTAGCGTCGCAGGTAATCGTCGAAGTAGGGCACCTGCCGGTCAAGATGATATTCGCGCAGGATCACATGGCCCATGGCGAGGGCCAGCGCCGCGTCGGTACCCTGCTTGGGGTTCAGCCAGATGTCGGCGAACTTGGTGGCCTCGGCATAGTCCGGCGTCACCACCGCGCTCTTGGTGCCCTTGTAGCGCACCTCGGTGTAGAAATGGGCGTCCGGCGTGCGCGTCTGCGGCACGTTGGAGCCCCACACGATGATGAAGCCGGCATTGTACCAGTCGGCGCTTTCCGGCACGTCGGTCTGCTCGCCCCAGGTCTGCGGGGAGGCCGGCGGCAGGTCGCAATACCAGTCGTAGAAGGAGAGACACACGCCGCCGAGCAGCGAGAGATAGCGCGCCCCCGCCGCATAGGAGACCATGGACATGGCCGGGATGGGCGAGAAGCCCGCCACCCGGTCCGGGCCGTGCTTGCGGATGGTGTAGGCGTTGGCGGCGGCGATGATCTCGTTCACCTCGTCCCACGTGGCGCGCACCAGCCCGCCATGGCCGCGGATGGAGGTGTAGGAGGCGCGCTTTTCCGCGTTGCCGACGATGGAGGCCCAGGCGGCCACCGGCGGCAGCTTCGCCCGGGCCTCGCGCCAGAGCTTCAGCAGGCGCCCGCGCACCATGGGGTGCTTCACCCGTGCGCCGGAATAAAGATACCAGCTGTAGGAGGCGCCACGGGCGCAGCCGCGCGGCTCATGGTTGGGCAGTTCCGGGCGGGTGCGGGGATAGTCCGTCTGCTGGGTTTCCCAGGTGACGATGCCGCCCTTCACATAGATCTTCCACGAGCAGGAGCCGGTGCAGTTCACGCCGTGGGTGGAGCGCACGATCTTGTCGTGCTGCCAGCGCTTCCGGTAGCCGTCCTCCCACGAGCGATCCTCGTGGGTGACGATGCCGTGGCCGTTGGAGAAGGGCTCGGTCTCGCGGCGGAAGAAGGTGAGCCGGTCGAGGAAATGGGACATGATCGTGCCTTCCGTTACGCGGCCGCAGCCGGACGGGGGGTGGCGCGCGGGGCGATCCCGCGCTCGATGTCGTGGAGGAGGCCGCCCTTGCGGGTGTAGACGGCCCAGGTGATGAGCAGGCAGCTCACATAGAAGCCGAGGAAGGCCCAGAGCGCCGCCTCCGGCCCTCCGGTGAGGGCGATGGAGGTGCCGTAGCCCTTGGGGATGAAGAAGGCCCCGAAGGCGGCAATCGCCGAGGTGAAGCCGGTGATGGCCGCCGCCTCCTTCTCCGCCTGCTTCCGGCGCGCCTCCGCGTCGGCGGCGGGCATCAGGCGGTCCATCTCCTTGGCCATGATCGCGGGGATCATCTGGAAGGTGGAGGCGTTGCCGACGCCGGTGGCGAAGAACAGCACGAGGAAGGCCGCGAAGAAGGCCGAGAAGGCCCAGGGCTCCGCCCGCATGCCGATAGCCCACAGCACGCCCGACACGCCCGCCATCATCAGCACGAAGACGAAGAGCGTCACCCGCCCGCCGCCGTAGCGGTCCGCGAGCCAGCCGGTGCCGGAGCGGGCGATTGCGCCGACGAGCGGGCCGAGGAAGGCGTAGGAGAGCGCGTTCACCTCGGGGAAGAGGATGTTGGTGAGCAGCGGAAAGCCGGCGGAATAGCCGATGAAGGAGCCGAACGTGCCCGTGTAGAGCCAGCACATGATCCAGTTGTGCTTGCGCTGGAAGATCACCGACTGCTCGCGGAACGAGGCCTTGGCGTCGGCGATGTCGTTCATGCCGAACCATGCGCCGAAGGCCGAGAGGACGATGAAGGGCACGAAGACGAAGCCGGCATTCTGCAGCCACATAGGCGCCGGACCCGCCGCAGCCTTCACCATCGCCGGATCACCGCCGAACTTGCCGAACAGGCCCATGGTGATGACCAGCGGCACCACGAACTGCACCACGCTGACCCCGAGATTGCCGAGGCCGGCATTCAGCGCCAGCGCGTTGCCCTTCTCCGCCTTGGGGAAGAAGAAGGAGATGTTGGCCATGGAGGAGGCGAAGTTGCCGCCGCCGAAGCCGCACAGCAGCGCGAGGATGAGCAGGACGATGTAGGGCGTGTCCGGGTTCTGCACCGCATAGCCGATGCCGAGCGCGGGGATGATGAGCGACCAGGTGGTGAGCGTCGTCCAGAGCCGCCCGCCGAAGATCGGCACCATGAAGGAGTAGAAGATGCGCAGCGTCGCGCCGGTGAGGCCGGGGAGCGCGGCGAGCCAGAAGAGCTGGTCGGTGGTGAACTTGAAGCCCACCAGCGGCAGCTTCGCCACCACCACCGACCACACCTGCCAGATGGCGAAGGACAGGAGCAGCGCCGGGATGGAGAGCCACAGATTGCGCCGGGCGATGGCGCGGCCGGTGGAGGCCCAGAACGTCTTGTCCTCGGGCCGCCAGTCGGTCAGCACCGCGCCGGCCTTGCGGGCGGGAAGCGCGGGGACGGGCATGCCCTGCATTTCCGGCAGTTCGGGCAGGGTGGCCAGAGCGGGGGCGGAGGCTTCCTTCTCCATGTGGCGGATGGCGAGGTGCATCCAGGCGAGCGCGCCGACCGCGATGACGAACAGCAGCATGAAGCAGCTGGTCCACAGGCCGGTGAGGTCATTGAGCACGCCGAAGGCAAGCGGCAGCACGAAGCCGCCAAGGCCGCCGATCATCCCCACCAGGCCGCCCACGGCGCCCACATTGTTGGGGTAATAGACCGGGATGTGCTTGTAGACCGCGGCCTTGCCCAGCGCCATGAAGAAGCCGAGCACGAACACCGTGACGGTGAAGCCGGCGACGCCCATCTCCATGTGGAAGGTGATCGGCCCGTTGATGCCGCGCACCACATAGTCCGTGGGCGGGTAGGACAGCACGAAGGTGGCGAGGACGGAGACGAGGAAGGTCCAGTACATCACCCGCCGCGCGCCGTAGACGTCGGAGAGATGCCCGCCATAGGCGCGGAACAGGCTCGCCGGCACGGAGAAGGCGGCGGCGAACATGCCGGCCTGCTTGATGTCGAGGCCGTAGACCTTGACGAGATACTGGGGCAGCCACAGCGCCAGTGCGACGAAGGCGCCGAAGACGAAGAAATAATAGAGCGAGAAGCGCCACACCTGGACGTTCTTCAGCGGCTCCAGCTCCAGCCACGCGCTCTTCGGCTTGATGCCGAGGCGGCGGCGCTCCACCAGCACCGGATCATCCTTGGTGGTGACGAAGAAGAGCACGGCCATCACCACGAGGGCGGCGGCCCACACCTGCGCGACCATCTGCCAGCCGAAGGCGACCAGCACGAAGGGGGCGAGGAACTTGGTGACGGCCGCGCCCACGTTGCCGGCGCCGAAGATGCCGAGCGCGGTGCCCTGCTTGCCCGCGGGATACCAGCGCGAGACATAGGCGACGCCCACCGAGAAGGAGCCGCCGGCGATGCCGACACCGAGTGCCGCCAGCAGGAACTGCGGGTAGGTCGCGGCATAGGTGAGGAGGAAGGTGGCGAGCGCGGCTGCCAGCATGGTGAGGGCGAATACCACGCGCCCGCCATACACATCCGCCCACACGCCCAGCGCCACGCGGATGAGCGAGCCGGTGAGGATGGGCGTGCCGATGAGCAGGCCGAACTCGGTGTCCGTGAGGCCGAGATCCTGCCTTATGCGGATGCCGATGATGGAGAAGATCGTCCACACCGCGAAGCACACGGTGAAGGCGAGGGTGCTCATGGAAAGGGCTCGCCTTTGGTCGCTTTGGCTCGCCTCGAGAGGGGTGTGCATGGCTTCAACCCGCCAGTTGCAAAGTCGCGGCCGGGCCGCGCGTCGCAAACCTGCGGCGGGGGCGCCGTGGCTTCTTTGATCTGTATCAGTAATAGACTGCGGTCATCAGAAAACAGGAGGTACTTACTGGATGAGTCGGAGGTAAATGTCTTTATTATGCTCTATGTTTTACAAGTTTTGATGTTGCGATTGACATTTGTCAATCCGTGCGCGATGGCTTGGTTGGGGTGACGATAAGAGGTGCGCATGAGGCCCGACGACGCCGCCGTGATCCGAAGCCTGCCGCTGTTCGCCGACGCCCGCGAGGAGACCTTCGCGGAGCTGGTGCGCACGGCCTTTCTCCAGCGGTTCCCGCCGGGTGTGACGCTCATCAACGAGAGCGACGAGGCGGACTTCCTGCACGTGGTGGTGGAAGGGCAGGTGGAGCTTTTCGCCACCTCCGGCGAGCGCGAGACCACCATGAGCATTGTCGAGCCGGTGGGCACCTTCATCCTCGCCGCCGTGCTCAACGCGCGCATCTATCTCCAGTCTGCCCGCACCCTCAAGAAATCGCAGGTGCTGATGATCCCGGCCGAGAAGGTGCGCGATGCGCTGGGCACCGACCCGGCCTTCACCCGCGCCGTCGTCACCGAGCTTGCCCGCGGCTATCGCCGGGCGGTGAAGGAGGTGAAGGGCCAGAAGCTGCGCACGGGGGCCGAGCGCCTTGCCAACTGGCTGCTCCAGCGCGCCGACGCGGAAGGGGCGGGGCGGATCACCTTGCCGTTCGAGAAAAGGGTGCTGTCCTCGCTCCTGGGCATGACGCCGGAGAACCTCTCCCGCGCCTTCGCCGTGCTGAAGACCCACGGCGTGACGAGTCGCGGCGCCGTCATCACCCTCGCCGATCGCTCCGCGCTGGCCGCCTTCGCGCGGCCCGATCCGCTCATCGACGGGCCGGAGTGAAAGCTGCCAGCGCAGGCATCCTTCCGCCTCGCGCCCGGCGCTTCGCGCCGGCGGCCCCGTGGCCTCACCGCCGTCGTGCTCCGGCTCGACCGGAGCACCCATCCGGCCGTTTGTCCCGGCGGAGACATGGGCCCTCCGCTCAAGCCGGAGGGCGACGGCGGGAATGGATGGCGCTGGTCTGCGAAGCGAAGTCCGCGCTGGTCGTGCTTGGCTCTTGATTAAGACCGCCCAGCTTGGCCATGGTGCGCCCGGCCGGTGATTCACAGCGCGCGGCAGGGGGGCGATCCATGGCGGCGACGCGGTTTCACAGGGTGGTGATCTTCCTTCTGTTCGCCATCACGGTGGTGAACTACATCGACCGCGCCGCCATTTCCTATGCCATCCCGGCCATGGAGCAGCAGCTGGGGCTCTCCAAGGCCGCTGCCGGCACCATTCTCGGCGCGTTCGGCCTCGGCTACGCGGTGACCACGCTGATCGGCGGCTTTGCCGTGGATCGCTATGGCGCGCGCATCGTGCTCGCCGTCGCGGCGGTGCTGTGGAGCCTGTCCATCGGCCTCACCGGCCTCGCCTCCGGCTTCCTCACCCTCTATCTCGCCCGCACGCTGCTGGGCATGGCGGAGGGGCCGAACTTCTCCGCGGTCACCGGCGCGGTGGAGCGCTGGCTGCCGCCGGCCCGGCAGGCGAGCGCGCTCTCCTATGCCCTCGTGGCAGTGCCCGTGGCGCTTGCCTGCGGCGGGCCGATCGTGACGCAGCTTCTGGCGGCGCTGGACTGGCGCGGCACCTTCGCCGTGCTGTTCGTGGTGTCGCTGCTGTGGGTGCCGCTCTGGTACGTCCTGTTCCGCGACGACCCGGCCCAGTCGCGCCACGTGAATGCGCAGGAGCTGGCCTTCATCCGCGCGGGCCAGAATCAAGAGGCTGCGCCGGTCCGCCGCTGGCCGCGCATGAGCGAGGTGCGGGTGCTGCTCACCAACCGCACGCTGCTGGTGAACTACTGGGCCTTCTTCGTCTTCGGCTATTTCCTGTTCTTCTTCATGGCGTGGCTGCCGAGCTATCTGCAGCAATCCTACGGGCTGAACCTTGCCGCCGTGGGCGCCTTCACCGTGCTGCCGTGGCTCTGTGCCGCCGTGGCGCTGTGGGCGCTGGGGCGCTGGTCGGATCACCTGCTGAAGACGACCGGGCGGCTGCGCGTCTCGCGCTCCTATCTCATCGCCGGGACCCAACTGGTGGCGGCGCTCGCCGTGGTGCCGGTGGCGTTCAGCGCCAGCCTGCCGGTGGCCATCGCCTGCATCTCGCTGGCGGTCGCCGCCTCCATGGGCGCGAATGCGGCGTATTTCGCGGTGAACGTGGACATCGTGCCGGAGAAGGCGGCCACCGCGCTCGGCATCATGGACTTCTGCTTCGCACTGGCCGGCTTCGTCGCCCCCGTCATCACCGGCTTCGTGCTGTCCCTGCGCGGCTCGTTCGCCGACGGGTTCGGCTTGATGGCGGTGCTGGCGCTCTCGTCCGTGGTCCTCGTCCTTGCCTTCCACCGGCCGGACGAGGACCGCGCGATCCCCTGAGCCTCAGCGGCCGGCGTTCATGGCGTTGAGCACTGCCTCGCTTGGCCAGCAGTCCACCTTGAGCCCGGCAGACTTCTGGTAGGCGCCGAGCGCCGCGCGGGTCTGCATGCCCGCCTTGCCGTCGATCTTGTCGGAATAGAGCCCCAGCTGCGCCAGGTGCTTCTGCATGGCCTCCACCGATTTCGTCTTGAGCTGGGAGGAGGCCGACCACGGCGTGCGGAAGGGTGAGGGGTCGGTCATGCGGTCGGAGAGGTGGCCGACGAACAGCACGTAGAGGTCCGAGAAATTATACTGCTTGATGACGAAGTAGTTCGCCGTGGTGAGGAAGGCCGGGCCGTAGGTGCCTTCCGGCTGCAGCAGCGAGGCGGGCTGCGCCACCTCGGTGGCGGAGAGGCGGCGGACGGGGGCGTAGCGGGCGCGGATCCACTCGCCGATGGGCTGCTTGAACTCCGGCACGCCCATGGTGCAGTCGGCATTCACCGGCGCCAAGACCTCGTAGGCCCAGCGCACGCCCGGCTGCCACCCCTTGTCGGCCAATTGCTTGGCGGCGGAGGCGAGGGCGTCCGGCACGGAATGCCAGATGTCCGCATGGCCGGTGCCGTCGAGATCGACGCCGTGCTTCACGTAATCGGAGGGCAGGAACTGGGTGAGGCCGGTCGCCCCGGCCCAGGAGGCACGGAAATCCTTCCGGCTCACGTCGCCATCGTTCAGCATCTTGAGGGCGAGGATGAACTCGGTGCGGTACTGGTCCTTGCGGCGGCCGGCATAGGCCTGCGTCGCCAGCACCTTGAGCGCGTCGTGGGGCGAGGTGTAGCGGCCGAAATCCGTCTCGCGGCCCCAGATGGCCAGCACCACGGGCGCGGGAACGCCGAACATGGCCTCGATGCGGTCGAGGGGTGCCTTGTACTTCTGCATCAGCCGCTGCCCCTCGGCGGCGAGGCGGGCGATGGTGGCCTCCTTCACATAGGCCGCCGGCACCTGCACGAACTCGGCCTGTCCGCCGGCACCCGTCGAGGGGCGGCCGGGCAAGGCGAGGTCGGGCAGCTTGTAGTCGGGCTCGAGGCCGGCCGTCTCCCGCTCGAACGTGGCGCGCGAGACGCCGGCCGCCTGCGCTTCCGGCCACAGGGATGCGATGAACCGCGTGAAGGCGGCATCCGCCGCCTGCGCTGGCGCGGAAGCGGCGAAGGTGAGGGCCAGGGTCCAGGCGATCAGCCCGGCGAGGAGGCAACGGTAACCGGCAGGCAAGGGACGGCTCATGGATCGGGGGAGGGCTGCGCCGGAGGGTAACATGGCCCGCCGCAGCCGCCAAAGCGGGCGGCGCCCTCTTGGTCCCGATGTGCCGCCCTCAGACGGTCAGCACGTCCGCATAGATCTTCTCGGCGAAGCGCTGCGAGTTGGTGGCGGGCTTGATGACCTGCACCAGCTTCAGTTCGTCCGTGTAGGCCGCGAGCTGGGTCTTGAGGTCGGCGCCCACCGGCGCGTGGTGGTGGTCCTGGCTGTTCAGCATGGCCACGAGGTCGTCGATGGAGCCCTTGCCGCCATAGCCGGAGAAGGTGCGGGCGGCGAGTTCCGGGTCGGCGCCCACCTTGTGCGCGCCTTCCAGGATGGCCCGGGTGAGGGCGGTGGCGACGGGCCGCTCGTCGCGGATCAGGCTGCCGCGCACGCCGATGATGCAGCAGGCGCGATCGACGTACTTCTCCGAGAGGTTGGTGGCGAGCTCCGTGAGCTTGCCCTTGGAGTCCTTGATCCAGATCCAGGTGCGCGGATCGGCATCTGCCAAAGCCTGCGCCTCGCCCTTGTCGATGGCGAGGGGCAGCGCCTCCAGCGGATACTGGCGCCACTCCACGTCCTTGAACGGGTCGACGCCATGTTCGGCGAGGTAGATGGAGAAGAAGTTCTTGCCGGGCGAAGCCTGGTCGGAGATGGCGATGGTCTTGCCCTTGAGGTCCGACACCTTGGTGACGCCGGCGCTGGCATCGCCGAGCAGGCGCAGGCAGCCGCCATGGACGCCGGCGGTGATCTTCACGTCGAAACCCTGTTCCAGCGGCTTCAGCCAGCGCAGCGCCATGCCGATGCCGGCATCGGCCTTGCCGGTGGCGATGGCTTCCAGAAGCTGCTCGGTGGAGCTGCCGAAATTGACGAAGTCCACATCGAGGCCGTGGCGCGCGAAGATGCCCGTCTCCTTCGCCACGGGGGCGGCGGCAGTGCAGATGGCGCTGGCATTCCACGCGAGCTTGAGCGGCCGCAGCGGACCGGCGGGGGCTGCGCCCTCCGCGGCGGTGAGGCAGAGCGGGAAATCGGGCACGCTGCTCGCCGGCGGGCGCATCAGGTTGGCCGCGAGCACCCGCCCGCCGGCGGCCCCGGCGATGGTGGCGGCTCCTGCGGCGAGGCCGTAGCGCAACAGGTTGCGGCGGGAGGTGGCGCGGGGGGCATCACGGCCGTTTGTCTGCGTATCGTCGGTCATGGCGGACTCCTGAAATCGGGCTGATGAATGGGGTTCGGGCAAAGGGCTCACCAGGTGGCGTCGAGGCCGAGGAGGCCGAGCAGGTGGTGGCGCAATTCGGCGAGGCGCGGGTCGCCGCGATGGCGCGGATAGGGCACATCCACCGTCACGTCGGCCTTGATGCGGGCCGGCCGCTCGGAGAAGACGATCACCCGCTCGGCGAGGAACAGCGCCTCCTCCACATCGTGGGTGACGAGGAGCGCGGTGAAGCGGGCGTCCTGCCACAGCTTCAGGATCTCGCCCTGCATGGTGATGCGCGTCAGGCTGTCGAGCTTGCCCAGGGGCTCGTCGAGCAGCAGCAGGCGCGGCTCGTTCACCAGCGCGCGGGCGAGCGCCACGCGCTGGGCCATGCCGCCGGAGAGCTGGCGCGGATAGGCGCTGGCGAAGCCAGCGAGGCCGACGAGGGACAGCGCTTCGCCCACCCGCCGTCGCTGCGCCTTGAGGAGGCCGCGCGCCTCCAGTCCCAGAGAGACGTTGGCCTCCACCGTGCGCCACGGATAGAGGGTCGGGTCCTGGAAGACGAGGATGCGGGAGGGGTCGGGCGCGGTGATGGATGTTCCGTCCACCGCGAGCTGGCCGGAGACCGGCTGGTCGAGGCCGGCGAGGAGCCGCAGCAAAGTGGACTTGCCGCAGCCCGAGGGCCCGAGCAGCGCGACGAACGAGCCGGGCTCGGCGGAGAAGCTCACATCGTCCAGCACGGGCAGCGGCGCGCCCTCCAGCTGGAAGGCGTGGCTCACATGCTCCACGTCGAGGCGCAGACCCGGCGCGGTCGCGGGTGCGGGCAGGGGGGAGAGGGCCGCGCTCACCACCGCACCAGCTCCTTCTGCCAGGCGAGGGTCCGGTCGCGCAGCCGGAACAGCAGGGTGACGAGGCTGGAGCACATCAGCGCCATCACCAGCAGCGCCGCATACATGTTGGCATAGGCGGCCCAGCCCTGCGCCCATTGCAGGTACCAGCCGAGGCCCGCCTTCACCCCCAGCATCTCGGCCACCACCAGCACCGCGAACGAGGTGCCGAGGCCCATGAAGAGCCCGACGAACACGTGCGGCAGCGCGGCGGGAATGGCCACTTTCAGCACCAGGAAGCACTGGCTGGCCCCGAGCGTGCGAGCGATGTCGTAATAATCCTTGTTGACCGAGGCGATGCCCGACCAGGTGAGGATGGTGACGGGAAAGCCGGTGGCGAGCGCGAGCAGGAACACGCTGGCGCTCCAGGAGGAGGGAAACAGGAAGAAGGCCACTGGCAGCCAGGCGGTCGCCGGCAGCGGGCCGATGAAGCGCAGCACCGGATGCGCCCAGTAGCCGGCGATGCGCCACCAGCCGATGGAGACCCCGAGCGTGACACCCACGGCAGCGCCGATGGCATAGCCCCAGGCCAGGAGTTTCAGGGAGGCGACGACGCTGAGGCCGAGTTTCGGCCAATCATCGAGATAGACTTCCAGCAGCGCCTGCGGCGGCACGAAGAAAGGACGCGGCAGCAGTTCCAGCTTCGCCGTCACCGCCTCCCAGGCGATGAGGCCAAGGGGCAACACGAGAAGCCACGGCCCCCAGTGCCGCAGTCCCTTCAGCCGCAGCCCCGCCACCGGGCCAGCGAGCGCGGCGAGGAGAATGAGCCCGCCGATGCCGGCGAGGCCGAAGGCAAACTCCCGCGTATAGGCGAAGTCGTCCGCATCCGGCACGAGCCCGGCATAGGCGGCGGCTCCGAGCCAGACGACGCCGGCCGCCAGCCCCGTGTGCCAGAGCGGCACCCGCTCCGCGTGATCGCGGGAGCGCCGGCGCGGAACGCCGGCGATGGCGGGCGTCTCGATCAGCTGATCTGTCATCGGTTGGTCTCGCCTGCGGCTGTGATCGGGAAGAACGGGGCGCACGCGAGAGCCGTGCGCGGGAAGCTAGGAGTTGAATCAATCTAGTAATTTTATGGAAATTATAAAAATTGAGTCAAGCGCCAATCTGCGCCTGTCTCGGTCGTGCTGCAGGCGCGCGCCGGTTCAGGCCGATGGGACTGGCACGGCCGGTGCTTGCCTTGTCCGGAGGGGCCGGTTCTGGCGCCTTCCCGACACAGGCGGCCCGCAGAGGCAGAGGCGCATCCATGGCCATAGAAGCGGTGCTGATGGACATCGAGGGCGTTCTCGGGCCCCTGTCCTTCCTCGACGAGACGCTGCTGCCCCATGCGCGCGAACGGCTCGGCGCCTTCATCGCCGAGCATGGCGAGGAGGACGAGGAGATCGAGGCGGCGCTGGACGAGGCCGGCCGGCTCATGGGCGGCTTCTCCCTCACGCCCCGCGAGGCGGAGGCCCTGCTGCTGCGCTGGATGAAGCAGGGGCGCAATCCGACGCCGCTCAAGATCATCCAGGGCCGCATCTGGCAGGAGGGCTATGCGGCGGGCGCCTTCATGGCGCAGGTGCATGGCGATGCCGGGCCGAGCCTCGCCGCCTGGAAGGCGCAGGGGCTCCGGCTCTTCACCTTCTCCTCCTCGTCGGAACTGGCGCAGAGGCTGTGGCTCTCGTCCGCCGGCTCGGAGGCGGCAGGGCTGCTCGACGGCTTCTTCGACACCCGCATGGGCCAGAAGCTGGAGGAGGAGGCCTACAAGGCCATCGCCCAGGAGATCGGCGTCGCTCCGGCGCAGATTCTCGTTCTGTCCAGCAATATGGACGAACTCGACGCCGCCGCGTCCGCCGGTCTCGCGACGGTGCGGATCGCGCGCGACGGCGGCGACGGCGGAAAGCATCCGGCGGTGGCGGACCTCGCGTCCCTGATCCTGCCATGAGACCAGCCACGAGCCGGCCGAAGGACGCCTGATCCATGCCCCGCTTCACCGTGGAAACCCGCAGCGGCGACCGGCAGGACGTGACCGGCCGCGACGGCGCGACGCTGCTCAAGGCCATCCGCAAGGCCGGCATCGAGGAACTCACCGCCCAGTGCGGCGGCGGCTGCGCCTGCGCCACCTGCCACGTCTTCGTCTCCCTGCCGGAGGGCGTGACGGCGCCTCCGATCAGCCCCGGCGAAAGCCGTATGCTCGCCACCAGCCAGAACCGCACCCTCGCCTCCCGCCTCGCCTGCCAGCTGAAGCTGGAACCGGCGCTGGACGGCATGGTGGTGGTGATCGCGCCGGAGGAGGCCGGGGATTTCTGACGGTCAGCCGAGGGTGAAGGCCGGCAGGTCCGGGCGCGCGATCATCAGCCAGAAGATGCCGAGCACCGCCGCGAAGGCGGGACAGCCGAAGGCGAACCAGGTCCAGAACAGGCGATGATAGGCGGCAGGCAGCGCTGTGCCCGCCGCGGCGGCGGCTTCGGCGAGCGTGCGCATGCGCATCTGCATCCCCACCACCGGCAGCCAGAACGCTCCGGTGAGGAGATAGAGGGCGATGGAGAGCACGATCCAGCCTTCGGTGAGCGGATAGCCGGCCGTCTGCGCCAGCAGCGCCCCCGTGACGGGCTGCAGCACCACGGCGGTGGCGGTGAAGAGGAAATCCGCGAGGACCACGATGCGCGCCACCGCCGCCACCGTCGCAGCACGGCCGGTGGCATGGACCATCACCATGAAGAAGGCGATGCCCGCCCCCGTGCCGAGCAGCACCGTGGCGCCGATGACATGCAGGAACTTCAGGACGAAATAGGCCATCACCGGTCCCTCAGGATGGCGAGGGCGACGAGGTTCAGCATCATCACGGGCGCGATCTTCACCAGCGGGCCGAGCGGATCGGTCCACAGGGACGGCAGGAGCGCCGTGCCGGCGACCACATAGAGCAGGGAGACGCCGAGCGCGGCCCACAGGGCCGTGCGTGTGGTCCGCCGCACGGCGATCCCGACGCCGATGGCGAGGTCCGCCAGCGCGCCGCCGAACGCCAGCGGAGCGGCGAGAGGGCCGGCGCCCGCCGTCGTCAGGAGCGCGACGCCCGCATCATAGGCGGGGCCGAGGGAGAGAAGCCCGGTGACGGTCCAGAACAGGGCGAACACCACGAAGATTGCCGGTTTCAGCACGTAGAGGGCGGCGAACCAGCGCTCCTGCACGCCCGCCGGCTCGGCGGCGAGGGCATCGGCGAGGGATTTCGGGCGGATGCCGGTCATCTCCATCCACGGGCCGGGATCGCCGGTGGTGCCGCGGGCGATCTCGCGCGCCACCGTGCTGCGTAGGGGCGGGCGCCAGCCGAGGCGGCCGAGCGCGTCGCCGATGCGGTACATGAGATGGGCGATCCCGCCGGGGACGCTGACGGTGCGCGCAGGCGCAAAGCCCAGCCACCGGCGATAGGTGGCGATCACCGCTTTGAGGGGCAGCCGTTCCGGCCCGGCGAGGTCCAGCTCCACGCCCGCCGGCGCGTCTGGGCTGACGAAATGGGCCACCGTCTCCGCCACATCGTCGAGCTGCACGATCTGCAGGTCGGCGGTGTCCGGAAACAGCGGAAAGACGGGCAAGGCGGCAAGCCCGCGGAACATGGCGCTGCCGCCATAGGCCCTGCGGCCGAGCACCACGGACGGGCGCAGGATGACATGATCGAGCCCGCTCGCCGCCAGCAGCGCATCGCCCTCCTGCTTGGTGCGGGAAAAATCGGACGGCGCGCCCGTATCGACGCCGATGGCGGAGATATGGATCACGCGCCGCACACCGGCGAGCCGGCAGGCCGCGATCAGCGTCGCCATCCCGGCCACATGCACGCCCGCGACGCTTTCGCCCGGCCCGTCCTGAAGCAGGCCTGCGGCGTTCACCACCGCGTCCGCCCCCTCCAGCTCACGCGCGAGCTGCTCGGGCGTCGCGGTGCCGAGGTCGAGCGCCACGAAGCGGGCCTGTGGCAGGGTGCGGGCCGCCGTCCCGATGTTCCGCGCAAGGCCGACGACCTGATGCCCCGCCGACGCCAGCCGCGCCAGTACGGCGGAGCCGATGAGGCCGGTGGCGCCAAGGACGATGATCCGCATGGTCCTGAACTACCATGCCGGCACCGGACCTGACATGCGGCATTGCCGCAGCGCCAGTGCCTCGCGCCACCCTCACTCCGTCGCGAGGCGTTCGGCGAGTTCGCGCACGTCGTCCCAACTCAGGCGATGGGGCGCGCCGCCGGTGTCCACGTCCACGCCCTCCGCATGGACGGCGGCGGAGAAGTCGCCATCCATGCCCACGGGGCTGAGATAGAGGAAATCCGTGCGCCGCCAGTCGTGGGCGACGGCGGTGAAGGCGCGCGACAGGGTGCGCCCCTCCTCCAGCGTCAGGTCGTAGTGCAGCGCCGCGCCCAGCGTCATGCGCAGCATGTCGCCGAGCAGGCGGTGGGACACGCGCCGGACGAAGGGATAGGGGACGCCGGGGTCGGTCATTGCGGGAAGCTCATGGCGAAGTCCTCAGCGCTCAGAGCGACCGGACCTCTTCTGCCTTGGCGACGAAGTCCAGCCTGTCCGCCGCGTCGAAATCCGCCACGGGCACCGCGAAGGCGAAGCGGTTCGCGTACCAGAAATTGCCGAAGGGCAGGAACAGGCTGCCGGAGGTGAAGGTGGCGAGCGTCGCGTCGCCCGCCTTCAGCACCGCCTCGAAGCCGGGGCCGGCCTCGGCGGCGGCGGTGTTGTCGCCGAACACCTCGAACTGCACGACAAGCCGCACCAGCGGCGCGCCGGCCTCCTCCGTCTTGATGGCGATGACCTTCAGGTCCTGGAAGCGCCGGCCGATGGTGCCGTCCGCCAGCAATTGCGGGAATTCATGCACGCGCCCCTTCTTCACCGCGAGGCCATCGGCGGGCAGCACGCCGAGGTCGGCGAGCCCGGTGGGCTTGGCGGGGGCCAGTGTCACGCTGGTGCGGGTTTCCTGCAATGCCGGCAAAATACGCTCCTGTCGGGCTGGTCATTGGAAATGCGACAAAAATCGACATTGCCAGCCCAGAAGCACATTGCGCGCCAGATCGTCCTCAGCTGCCGCGATAGGTGGTGTAGGAGCCGGGCGAGAGCAGGAGCGGCACGTGGAAATGCTCCTCCGGATTCCACACGGTGAAGGCCACGCGCACCTTGCCGAGATAGGCGCGGGCGGTCGTAGAATAGCCGTGGCGGGCGAAATAGGTGGGCGTGTCGTAGCGCCACTCGTAGGTGCCGGCGGCCAGGTCGCCGTTGCCGAGCAGATGGTGGTCGCAGGCGCCGTCGTCGTTGGTGACGAAGGAGGTGAGGCGCGTCATGCCGCCGTCGCTCTCCCGCCGCCACAGCTCCACGCCGAGGCCCCCGGCCGGCGCCGCGCGCACCGTGTCGAGCACATGGGTGGAAACGCTGCCCGTGGGCGCGGCGCGCACGCGGTCGAGCAGCCGCATCCAGGAGATGGCCGCGACCTCCGCCAGCGCCTCGGTGCGCTCCGCCTCCGGGCTTGCCGCGAGCCGCCGCTCGAAGGTGGCGAACAGGGTCTCCAGCGAGGCCTTGCGCACGGCAAGGATGAAGGGATAGCCGAAGCGCGCCTCATAGGCGGCGTTGAGCCGGTCCAGCCGCGCGCTGATCTCGGCGTCGAGCGCATCGAGGCCGAGGGCGGTCTGCTCGGCAGTGGATTCCGCCGTGGTGCCGCGCCGCAGGGTCTCGGGGGAGAGGCGGGGATGGCCGTTGAGGAAATCCGCCAGCGCCGGGGCGGGCAGCGCCTCGATGCCGGCGAGCATGGCCCTGTGCAAAGCCGTGAGAGTGGCGAAGGGGCGGGCGGCGGCGGTGCCCTGCGCCACCCAGGGGGCATTCTCGAACACCGGGCCGAGGGCGGCGGCGAAGTCCGGCGCGGACATGGCGTTGAGGGCGTCGAGGCTCAGGAGGTGGCCGGTCATGTCTCTCTCCCGGTCATTTCATGAAGCGTGAGAAGCCGGCGACGCGCTCCATCAGCACCATCATCAGCACGGTGGCGATGATGATGACGCCGCAGGCGGAGGCGGCCCGGCTGTCGAGCTGGTTCTGGATGATGTCCCAGAGATAGATGGGCAGCACCTGCGTGCGGGCATCCTGGAGAAACAGCGACACCGGCACGTTGTCGAACGAGGCCATGAAGGCGATGAAGGCGCCGGAGGCGACGCCGGGGCTGATGAGCGGCAGCGTCACCGTCCGGAAGGTGTGCAGGCGCGAGGCGCCGAGGCTGCGCGAGGCGTCGAGCAAAGCCGGATCGAGCTGGGCGAGGCTCGCCAGCGTGGTGCGCAGCACGAAGGGCACGCACACCACGATATGGCCGATGGCCAACGTCAGCGTCGAGGGCCGCATCCCCAAGATCGAAAACAGCATCAGCGCCGCGAAGCCGAAGGCCAGCGCCGGCAGGATGAGCGGCGACAGGAACAGCGTCTCCAGTCCCCGCGCGACCGGGCCGCTGCTGCGGGCGATGCCGAGGGCGGCGGCCACCCCCAGCACCACGCAGGCGGTGACGCTGATGACGGCGACCTTCAGGCTCACCCACAGGGCGGCCTGCAATTCGTTGGCGTCGATGAGCGCCGCATACCAGCGCAGCGAATAGCTGGCGGGCGGGAAGTGCAGCGCCTCCTCCCCGGTGAAGGAGAGGATCAGGATGACCAGCGTCGGCCCCGCCAGCACGATGACCGAGATGAGGGAGAGGAGGCCGAACACGGCGTTGAAGGAGAGGGTCTGCCAGTCGCGGAGCATGGCGTCCTCCTAGCTGTAGAGCCGGGCCGCGCGGCTGCGCGAGAGCGCCACCAGCATGGCGACGATGAGCAGCACGGAAATCATGAAGATGACCGAGACGGCGGCGGCGAAGGGCCAGTTCTGCAAATCCATGGCCTGCTGGAAGATCATCATGGGCATGAAGAGCAGCCGCGAGCCGCCGATGAGCGACTGGGTGACGAAGGCCGTCACGCAGGCGGTGTAGGTGAGGATCGTTCCGGCGATGATGCCGGGCAGCGACAAGGGCAGCGTGACCTTGAAGAAGGTGCGCCAGGCCCCCGCCCCCAGCGCCTGCGAGGCGCTTTCCAGATTGGGATCGATGCGCTGGAGCGTGGTGATGAGGGGCAGCACCATGAGCGGCATCTGCACCTGCGCCAGCACGATCACGACGCCGGTCTCGCTGAATAGCAGCTTGAGCGGCTGCGCCGACAGGCCCAGCGCCAGGATCGCCTCGTTGACGATGCCGTGGCGGCCGAGGATGACGATCCAGGCGAAGGTGCGCACCACCACGCTGGTGACGATGGGCAGCACCACGAGGAAGATCAGCACGGCCTGCCAACGGGCCGCGACCCGCGTCGAGAGCCAGGCCAGCGGATAGCCGAACAGGAGGCAGAGGAGGGTCGCCTTGGCCCCCACCAGCAGCGTGTCGCGCAGCACCGCGAGGTTCAGCCCGTCGGTGAGGAAGGCGGCGTACTGGCCGAGGCCCAGCGTGCCGGTCATCTGCCGCTCGGTCTCGAAGCTGATGGCGACGAGCAGGCCGAGCGGCGCGACGAAAAACAGGGCGAAGAAGGCCGCAAGCGGCAGTGCGAGCGCCCAGTCCCTGGGTTTTGGATCGAGGGCGCCCGCCATGGTCACACCCGGATGTCGCGGTTGAACTGCTGGGTCCAGGCGGCGCGGTTCTGGTTCACCTTGGCCCAGTCGAAGAACACCATCTTGTCGAGGTCGGCCGGGCTTGAGGCGATCTGCTGGGCGACGAGGCCCGCATAGGGCACCTTGCTGGAGGTCGGGATCACGTTCCAGGGCGACTTCTGCATCTCGCCCTGCACCTCGGGCGAGATCTGGCTGTCCACATAGGCATAGGCCAGCTCCGGCTTCAGCGCGCCGGCGACGATGTGCATGGTGGTCTTCCAGGCCGGCGTGCCGGTGCTGACGCGGACGAACTCGATGGGCACGCCCTTGGCCTTCAGCTCCTCGGCGAAATTGAAGTTCTGCACGCCGATGTCGATCTCGCCCTGCTGGAACAGCGCGCCGTGCGCGCCGAAATTGGCGGAGACCGCGGCAAGGTTCGGCAGCAGCGTCTTCAGCTTCTTGAAGCCGGGCTCCATGTTCGCCTCGGTGCCGCCGGCGAGGCGGTTGATGTCGAGCAGGAAGGCGAGACCGAGGGTGGAGGCCAGCGAGGTGATGCCCACCCGGCCCTTGTATTCCGGCTTCCAGAGGTCCTCCCAGGAGGTGGGCGGGGTCTTCACCGTCTTGGGGTTATAGGCGATGCCGATGGCCTGCATGGTGATGGCGGGGCCGAACGCGCCCTGGAACTTCGGGTTCAGCGCCGTGAAGTTGGGCGACTTGGCCGGGTCGTATTTGGCGATGAGGCCGGCATCGATGGCTTCCAGCGCCGGGCCTTCGTCCAGCATGGCCACGTCGAAGGGCGGCTGGTTGCCCTTGGCGGCGGTGAGCTTGGCGATCTGCTCGGTGGCCAGCATGGGCGACTGCACCACGCTCGCTCCGGTGCGCTTGACGAAATAGGGCGCCAGGATCTGCTTCTGCACATTGGCCCAGGTGCCGCCGAAGGTGGCGGCCACCAGCTCGTCCGCGGCGAAGGCGCCGCGCGGGGTGAGGGCGAGGCCGGCGGCCGCCGTCGCGGAGGCGAGGAACCCTCGCCGGGACATTTCGAACGTCATGCTCAATTCCCCTTCTTGTGGGTGTCGCCCGAATGGTCCGGGAACAGGCCGGTGATGCGATTTGGCTTGAGGTGGAGGAAGACCGGGCCAGCCAGCGGGGCATCCGCCGCGCGCTCCTGCACCACCTTCACCGACGAGCCGTCGACGAGCGCCACCTCGTAGATGAGGGCGGGGCCGATGGGCATGACGGCGGTGATCTCGGCGCCGAGCGCCCCCGGGCCACCGGTGGCGCTCACGCGCATGCCCTCGGGCCGCACCGCGACGAGAACGGCCGCGCCCACGGGCAGCGCCGTCTCGCGTCCGGTCTCGATGACCATGCCATCGGCGAGCCGCACCGCCGCGCCCGTGGCCGAGGTGCCGGCCACCGTGGCCTTGAGCAGGTTGGCGGTGCCGACGAAGGTGTTCACGAAGAGCGAGGCCGGCCGATCGTAGATATCGGAGGGCGGGGCGAACTGCTCGAGGTTGCCGCGCGAGAGCACGGCAATGCGGTCGGACATGCCGAGCGCCTCCTCCTGGTCATGGGTCACCATGACAGTGGTGATGCCCGACTGACGCTGGAGGCGCTTGATCTCGATCTGCATGTCGAGGCGCAGATTCTTGTCGAGGGCGCTGAACGGCTCGTCCAGCAGCAGGATCTTCGGCCTTATGGCGAGGCAGCGGGCAAGGGCCACGCGCTGCTGCTGGCCGCCTGAGAGTTCGCGCGGGAGGCGGTCGCGGAAGGCGGCCATCTGCACCACGTCCAGCATCTCGCTGACGACGGCATCGGTCTCGGCCTTCGGCCGGCCGGCGGCGATGGGGCCGTAGGCGATGTTCTGCGCGACGCTCATGTGCGGGAACAGGGCATAGTTCTGGAACACGATGCCGATGCGCCGCCGGTTGGTGGGCAGATGGGAGATGGAGGCGCCATCCACGAGAACGTCGCCGGAGGTCTGGCGCAGGAAGCCGGCGATGATCTTGAGCAGGGTGGTCTTGCCGCAGCCCGATGGGCCGAGCAGCGAGACGAGTTCGCCGGGGCGTATATCGAGATCGATGGCATTGGCGGCCACCACCTGCCCGAACGCGTGGGAAATGCCCCTCAGCGTCAGCGCGTGCCCGGCGGACTGGCTCATGGTGAAAGCCTCAAGGGTGCATCGGATCGGGCGCCCCATCGCCCCCGCGCTGAAGATAGTCGCCCCGGCGCCCATTGCCGTCCATCGCAGATTTGATACTTTTCCATACGCAAAATGCGTATGGAGGCAGTGGTGCCGGCATCCCTCGTTCCCGCCGCCCTGCGCTATGCCGAGCAGGTGGCGCGCTCCGGCTCCATCCAGCGCGCCGCGAAGGATCTCAACGTCGCCGCCTCGGCCATCAACCGGCAGGTGCTGCAGCTGGAGGAGACGCTGGGCGTACCCCTGTTCGAGCGGGTGGCGAAGGGCATGCGCCTCACCCCTGCCGGGGACGCCCTCGTCACCCTCGCGCGCCGCTGGATGGCGGACGAACGGCGCACCGCCGCCGAGCTGCGCCAGCTTCAGGGGGTGGATCAGGGCCATGTGCGGGTGGTGGCCATGGACAGCCACGTCAACGGCATCCTGCCCGCCCTCATCGCCGACCTCGACGCCCGCCATCCGCGCATCTCGCTGGACGTGGAGGTGGCGAGCACGGACGCCGCCGTCGCCGCCCTCATGGCCGGGGACGCGGACATCGCCGCCATCTTCAATCTTTCGCCCCGGCGCGACATCCATGTGCTGTGGTCGGCGGAGCTGCCCTTCGGCTGCGTCATCGCGCCGGACCATCCGCTGGCGCGGCGCGGCTCAATCAGCCTGCAGGAGGCGGTGGCCCATCCCATCGTGCTCCAGAGCCGCGCCCTGATGATCCGCCGCTATCTGGAGGCACGGCACGGCTGGCTGTTCACGCAGGAGCGCAAGACGCTGGAGACCAATTCGCTCCAGCTGGTGAAGATCCTCGCCCGCGAGAAGGGCTATGTGGCCTTCACCTCGGAGCTGGACGCCGCCCCGGAACTGATCGCCGGCACGCTGGTCTTCCGCCCGGTGCGGGACAAGGGCGCCGAGCCGCAGATGGTCTCCATCGCCATCGACGGGCGCAAGCCCCTGACACGGGTCGGCCGCATCGTGGCGGAGGCGCTGGAGCGCCTCACCGGCCGGATGATCGACGATGTCCGCCGTGCCGGCGGCGGATCGGATTGAGCCGGGGTTGCGGCAAAATTCGCCTGTCGGATGGTGCCGCGATCGCTATGTTGACACGGGGCGGTTGCGTCGCTGCCGGTCGGGCAAGGCGGAGGGGGGAATGGTGCGCTTCGCGCTGCGGGCAATGGCGGTCCTGCTGGCGCTGGCCTGCGCCGCGGTCCTCGCGCTGGCGCTCGCAGTAAACCTGCCGCAGGCGGAAGGGCTGCGCCGCTCGCTCGCGGAGCAGGCGCTGACCCATCTGTGGGGCGAGCCGGTGAGCGTGCGCGGGGCGGTGGCCGTCACCCTGTGGCCCCGCGCGGCCGTCAAAATGGACGACGTGGAGGCGCACGGCGCCGACGGCGCCAATGCCCGCACCGCGCATCTCCGCGTCGCCATCCCGCCCTATGCCGAACTGGTGAGCGATGGGCTGCGCTACAGCCTCGCGGTGGAGGGCGGCGACTTCGACGTGCCGCTCGACAGCGGCGCGGCGGCCAGCCCCGGATCGCTGCTCGAATCCCCCATCTACGTGCTGTCCCTGCTGCCGCACCTCGCGATCCGCGACACCGTGGTCCGCTTCACCGACACCATGAACGGCTGGCTGTTCGAGCTGAAGGTGAAGGATCTCAGGAGCGCGGCCGAGGCGGGGCGTAACGTACTTGTCGCCGACGCCGCACTGAACGGCCAGCCCCTCACCCTCGGTTTCGCCTTCGACCTCGAGGTGGAAAAGGGAGAGCGGGAGCGCCCCTATGGCGCGCAGATCACCCTTGCCACCGCCGGCGGGCCCGATGCCCCCGGCCTTTCGGCGCGCCTTGACGTGCGCGCGCCGACAAGGCGGTTCGACCACGGTTTGGTGATGAAGCTCGAGGCCGATGCCAAAAGCCTCGCCAAGGGGCTGACCCTCGCCGGCATCGCGCCGTCCATCGACGGCACCGGCAAGGTGAGCGCGCGTCTCAAAGCCGAGCCGGACCGGTTGAGCTTCCACGATCTCGACCTCGGCCTCACGCTCGCGGACGGGGAGCACATCTCCGTCACCGGCCAGGCGGACGATCTCGCGACCCTCGCCGGAGCCGACCTGAAGGTGGTTGCCGATCTCGAAACCGCAGCCCCTGCCGCGGTCTCCGTGCGCGAGATCGTGGTGACCCGCCTGACGGGCGACTTCCGCAGCCGCGCCGATGGCATGATGCTGGACGAGGTCCTCATCTCCACCAATGCGTTCGACCAGAGCCTGCGGGAGATCGGCCCCATCAACGTGCGCTCGGTGACGCGCGATGCCGAGGGGCATGTGGCGTTCCGTGGCATCTCCGTGATCGCCGGCCCGGCCGACCGGCCCATTGCCCGGCTGCAGGGCAATGTAGACGACATTCTCGCCTTCCGCGGCGTGGAGCTTGCGGGCGGAGTCGATATCCCGGTGGCCAGCGTTTTCGCGCTGCCGCCCGAGGCCCAGGACAAGCTCGGCCGCATCGTCGGCAGCCTCTCCATATCGGATGCCGGGGCCGGGCTCGGGGTGGATTCCTTCGCCGCGCGCATCGAGGGTAGCGACCTGATTTCGGCGAGCCTCGCGCTCGTGCTCGACGACCTCGGCAAGCCCGGCGTCGCGGTGACCACCCAGGTGGACGCGCGCCTCAAGGTTCCCAACTATTCCGCCTTCGCCGCCGCCTTCGGCGACACCTCCGATTTCCGCGGGCAGGTGACGTTCGAGGGCCGCCTGAGCGGCACCACCGATGCGCTGACCATGGAGGGGCGCACCGATATCGGCCGCACCCGCATCGACGGCACCCTCTCCAGTCTCGCCGCGCCCGGAGGCCGGTCGGTGGTGAAGGGCAGCATCACCTCGCCGCTGGTCTATGCCGACGAGCTTCTCGCCTTCATGCGTCCGGAAGGCCAGCGGCGGCGCAAGGCGGTCAAGGTGATCGGCAGTCGGGAGCCGGAAGGCGGAAGCCAGATCGACCTGATCGGCACGACGGACGCGGATGTGGCCATTTCCGCCACGCGCCTGCAGGGCGGCGGCGACAGCGCCACCGGCGTCAAGGCCCGTCTCGTGGTGAACAACGGCACCCTGCGCGTGGACCCGCTGCGCATCGGCTATCGCGGGGGCGTCATCTCCGCCGTCATGGCGAGCGAAGGGCGCTCCGTGCTGCGCACCAAGGGGTCGGGGACGGGCTGGCCGCTGGCAACCCTGTTCGGGCGCGGCGCGCCCATCTCGGTGTCCGGCACGCTGAGCGTCGTCTTCGATCTCACCACCCGGATGGATGCGGACAATCCGATCGCCACCCTCGGCGGCACCCTCACCGGGCGCGTCGGCCGCGGCCGCATCGGCACCGGGCTTCTGGACCTCGCCGGCGTGGGCATCCTCGCCGGCATCTTCACCTCCTCGGTGCAGAAGGGCGAAAGCGTGCTGCGCTGTGCCAAGGTGCCCCTCCAGTTCCACAAGGGCGTGGGCCGCACCAATCCGGTGATCGTGGTGAACACCGAGCATGTGCAGGCCCTCGCCCGCGGCACGGTCGACCTTGTGCGCAACCGCATCGACCTGCGCGTGGCACCGCGTCCGATCACGGCGCCCGATGGTCCGCCCGGCCACAGCTTCACCGTGAAGGGCGCGCTCAGCAGCCCCTCCATCGCGATGGCTTCCGCCGGCAACGAGCCCCATGGCCGCTACGGCTGCGAGTGACGGGCCAGCCGCTCGCGACGACCTAGCGTTGCGATGACTTGGAAATAATAGTTCGATCGATTAGTCTTTGAATTGCCGCCGCCGCGACGCTGCGGCCATCCCACGCCATGCCTCTGGAGCACCCCATGACCGACCACCCGCCCGCGGCCCCGCGCGGCGCGCCCCCGCATGCCGGAAACCTTCCCGTGACGACCACCCGCCACGGACCTGTTGCGGTGGTTCACATCGACCACGCGCCGGTGAATGCGCTGTCTCGTGGCGTGCGGCAGGGGCTGCTGGATGCGGTGCG
>NZ_JBQUYZ010000010.1:0-39226 GCF_056314105.1 Xanthobacter sp. DMC12
CGCTCCGCGTCGCATGACCCGAGGCCGGCCTCAATTGCGGGGCCGGCCTGCCAAACGGCAACCCAACGAGAGCGAGATTGCGAAATGAGCTTGGCCCAACCGCAAAGCGTTGCTGAAATCAAGGCGCGGAACAAGGAACTCGTCGCGGAAGTCCTCAAGGTTTATCCCGAGAAGACCGCGAAGCGCCGCGCGAAGCACCTCAACGTCCACGAGTCCGGCAAGTCCGACTGCGGCGTGAAGTCGAACATCAAGTCCATCCCGGGCGTGATGACGATCCGCGGCTGCGCGTACGCTGGCTCCAAGGGCGTGGTGTGGGGTCCCATCAAGGACATGATCCACATCTCCCACGGCCCGGTGGGCTGCGGCCAGTACAGCTGGGCCGCCCGCCGCAACTACTACATCGGCACGACCGGCATCGACACCTTCGTGACGATGCAGTTCACCTCGGACTTCCAGGAAAAGGACATCGTCTTCGGCGGCGACAAGAAGCTCGCCAAGATCATGGACGAAATCCAGGAACTGTTCCCGCTCAACAACGGCATCACCGTCCAGTCCGAGTGCCCCATCGGTCTCATCGGCGACGACATCGAGGCCGTGTCCAAGTCGAAGTCCAAGGAATACGACGGCAAGACCATCGTTCCCGTCCGCTGCGAAGGTTTCCGCGGCGTGTCGCAGTCCCTCGGCCACCACATCGCCAACGACGCGGTGCGTGACTGGGTGTTCGACAAGCTGGACCCGAACAAGGCTCCCCCGTTCGAGCCGTCGCCCTATGACGTTGCCATCATCGGCGACTACAACATCGGTGGCGATGCCTGGTCCTCCCGTATCCTCCTTGAGGAGATGGGCCTGCGCGTGATCGCCCAGTGGTCGGGCGACGGTTCGCTCGCCGAGCTCGAGAACACCCCCCGGGCGAAGCTGAACGTGCTGCACTGCTACCGTTCCATGAACTACATCTCCCGCCACATGGAAGAGAAGTTCGGGATTCCGTGGTGCGAGTACAACTTCTTCGGCCCCTCCAAGATCGCGGAGTCGCTGCGCAAGATCGCCGCATACTTCGACGACAAGATCAAGGAAGGCGCCGAGCGCGTCATCGCCAAGTATGCGCCCCTCATGGACGCGGTGATCGCCAAGTATCGTCCGCGCCTCGAGGGCAAGACCGTCATGCTGTACGTGGGCGGCCTGCGTCCCCGTCACGTGATCGGCGCCTACGAAGATCTCGGCATGGAAGTGGTGGGCACGGGTTACGAGTTCGCCCACAACGACGACTATCAGCGCACCGCCCAGCACTACGTCAAGGATGGCACGCTCATCTATGACGACGTGACCGGCTACGAGTTCGAGAAGTTCGTCGAGAAGGTCCAGCCGGACCTGGTCGGCTCGGGCATCAAGGAAAAGTACGTCTTCCAGAAGATGGGCGTGCCGTTCCGCCAGATGCACTCCTGGGACTACTCGGGCCCGTACCACGGCTACGATGGCTTCGCCATCTTCGCCCGCGACATGGACATGGCCATCAATTCCCCCGTCTGGAAGATGACCAAGGCTCCGTGGAAGCAGGCTCCCGGCCAGGCTGGGCTGCTCGCCGCCGAGTGAGGCGGGTTTTCGAGCGCCTGAACCAGACGCCCCTCCCTTCGCGGGGAGGGGCACCCGGGACGGGCTCCCATATTTGACCCACATATTAGGGGTTCGAGATGCCACAGAATGCAGATAACGTGCTCGATCACTTCGAGCTGTTCCGCGGTCCCGAGTACCAGCAGATGCTGGCCAACAAGAAGAAGATGTTCGAGAACCCCCGCGATCCCGCCGAAGTCGAGCGCATTCGCGAGTGGGCCAAGACTCCCGAGTACAAGGAAAAGAACTTCGCCCGCGAGGCCCTGACGGTGAACCCGGCCAAGGCCTGCCAGCCGCTCGGCGCGGTGTTCGTGGCGGTCGGCTTCGAGCACACGATCCCGTTCGTGCACGGCTCCCAGGGCTGCGTCGCCTACTACCGCTCGCACCTGTCCCGTCACTTCAAGGAGCCCAGCTCCTGCGTGTCCTCTTCCATGACGGAAGACGCGGCGGTGTTCGGCGGCCTCAACAACATGATTGACGGCCTCGCCAACACCTACAGCATGTACAAGCCCAAGATGATCGCCGTCTCCACCACCTGCATGGCGGAAGTGATCGGCGATGACCTCAACGCCTTCATCAAGACGGCGAAGGAAAAGGGCTCGGTTCCGCAGGAGTACGACGTCCCCTTCGCCCACACCCCGGCCTTCGTCGGCAGCCATGTCACCGGCTACGACAATGCCATCAAGGGCGTGCTGGAGCACTTCTGGGACGGCAAGGCCGGCACCGCCCCCAAGCTGGAGCGCGCGCCGAACGAGAAGATCAACTTCATCGGCGGCTTCGACGGCTACACCGTCGGCAACCTGCGTGAAGTCAAGCGCATCTTCGGCCTGATGGGCGTGGACTACACCATCCTCGGCGACAATTCGGAAGTCTTCGACACGCCGACCGACGGCGAGTTCCGCATGTACGACGGCGGCACCACCCTGGAGGAGGCGGCCAACGCCGTCCACGCCAAGGCCACCATCTCCATGCAGGAATACTGCACCGAGAAGACCCTGCCGTTCATCGGCAACCACGGCCAGGAAGTCGTCGCCTTCAACCACCCGGTTGGCGTGAAGGGCACCGACGAGTTCCTCATGGCGATCTCGCGGATCTCCGGCAAGGAAATCCCCGAGGAGCTCGCCAAGGAGCGCGGCCGCCTGGTCGACGCCATCGCCGACTCGAACGCCCATATCCACGGCAAGAAGTTCGCCATCTACGGCGATCCCGACCTCTGCCTGGGCCTCGCCGGCTTCCTGCTGGAGCTCGGCGCCGAGCCCACCCACGTCCTTGCCACCAACGGCAACCAGAAGTGGGCGGACAAGGTTCAGCGGCTGTTCGATAGCTCGCCGTTCGGCCAGAACTGCAACGTCTATCCCGGCCGCGACCTCTGGCACATGCGCTCCCTGCTCTTCACCGAGCCGGTGGACTTCCTGATCGGCAACACCTACGGCAAGTATCTCGAGCGCGACACGGGCACCCCGCTGATCCGCATCGGCTTCCCGGTGTTCGACCGTCACCACCACCACCGCCGTCCGGTGTGGGGCTATCAGGGCGGCATGAACGTCCTGATCACCATCCTCGACAAGATCTTCGACACCATCGATCAGAACACGATCGTGCCCGCGAAGACCGACTATTCGTTCGACATCATCCGTTGATCGCATAGGTGAAGTGATCGATCCGGCCCGGGGCCCCGCCCGGGCCGGCCCGACAGGGAGAGTGAAGTCCGCCCCCAGTTGATGCCCGCTCCCATGTGATGTTCGCGCCCGCGATCTTTGCACAGCCCGTCCGCCGAAGGAGAGATCCATGAGCTCGGTTTCCGCCACGATCCAGCAAGTGTTCAACGAGCCCGGCTGCGCGAAGAACCAGAACAAATCGGAGGCGGAAAAGAAGAAGGGGTGCACGAAGCAGCTTCAGCCTGGCGGCGCCGCCGGCGGCTGCGCCTTCGATGGCGCCAAGATCGCCCTTCAGCCGCTGACCGATGTCGCGCACCTGGTGCATGGCCCCATTGCCTGCGAGGGCAACAGCTGGGACAACCGCGGCGCGCGCTCTTCCGGCTCCCAGATCTGGCGTACCGGCTTCACGACCGACATCAATGAGACGGACGTGGTGTTCGGCGGCGAGAAGCGCCTGTTCAAGTCCATCAAGGAAATCATCGAGAAGTACGACCCGCCGGCCGTCTTCGTCTACCAGACCTGCGTGCCCGCCATGATCGGCGACGACATCGACGCGGTCTGCAAGGCGGCGAAGGAAAAGTTCGGGAAGCCGGTGATCCCGATCAATTCGCCCGGCTTCGTGGGCCCGAAGAACCTCGGTAACAAGCTGGCGGGCGAGGCCATCCTCGACCATGTCATCGGCACCGAGGAGCCGGAGTACACGACGCCGTACGACATCAACATCATCGGCGAATACAATCTCTCCGGCGAGCTGTGGCAGGTGAAGCCGTTGCTCGACGAGCTGGGCATCCGCATCCTCGCCTGCATCTCCGGCGACGGCCGCTACAAGGATGTCGCCTCCTCCCACCGCGCCAAGGCGGCGATGATGGTGTGCTCCAAGGCCATGATCAACGTGGCCCGCAAGATGGAGGAGCGCTACGACATTCCCTTCTTCGAGGGCTCCTTCTACGGCATCCAGGACTCCTCGGATTCGCTGCGCGAGATCGCCCGCATGCTCATCGAGCGCGGCGCCGATGCCGAGCTCATGGACCGCACCGAGGCGCTGATCGAGCGCGAGGAGGCGAAGGCCTGGGCGGCGATCGCCAAGTTCAAGGACCGCTTCAAGGGCAAGAAGGTCCTGCTCATCACCGGCGGCGTGAAGTCCTGGTCGGTGGTCGCGGCGCTGCAGGAGGCCGGCCTCGAGCTGGTCGGCACCTCGGTCAAGAAGTCCACCAAGGAGGACAAGGAGCGCATCAAGGAGCTCATGGGGCAGGACGCCCACATGATCGACGACATGACGCCCCGCGAAATGTACAAGATGCTGAAGGACGCGAAGGCCGACATCATGCTTTCGGGCGGCCGCTCGCAGTTCATCGCGCTCAAGGCCGCCATGCCCTGGCTCGACATCAACCAGGAGCGCCACCACGCCTATATGGGCTACGTCGGCATGGTGAAGCTCGTCGAGGAGATCGACAAGGCGCTCTACAACCCCATCTGGGAGCAGGTGCGCAAGCCCGCCCCGTGGGACAATCCGGCCAACAATTGGCAGAACCGCGCCATCGCCCAGATGGAGGCCGAGGCCGCCGCCCTCGCCGCCGATCCGGTTGCTGCCGAGAAGGCGCGCCGCGCCAAGAAGATCTGCAATTGCAAGAGCGTGGACCTCGGCACCATCGAGGACGCCATCAAGGCCCACGCCCTCACCACGGTCGAGGGCGTGAAGACCCACACCAACGCCTCCGGCGGCTGCGGCGCCTGCTCGGGCCGCATCGAGGACATCTTCGAGGCGCTCGGCGTGGCGGAGCCGGTGCCGGCTGATCCGGTGCTCGCGGAGGCCGCCCGCCGCGCCAAGAAGGTCTGCAACTGCAAGAGCGTCACCGTCGGCGCCATCGAGGATGCGGTCGCCGCCGGCGCCGCGAACCTCGCCCAGGTGACGGCCCGCACCGAGGCCGGCTCCGGCTGCGGGAAGTGCGGCGAGCGCATCGAGGACATGCTGGACGAACTCGTCGCCCCGCTCGGCACGCCGGCCGCCCTCGTGGCCGCCGAGTAGGAGGGCGCGATGGCCAAGTTCGTCCAGGGCAAGAAGAGCTGCGCGGTCAATCCGCTGAAGATGAGCCAGCCCATCGGCGGCGCGCTCGCCTTCATGGGGCTCCGGGGTGCTATGCCGCTGCTCCACGGCTCGCAGGGTTGCACCTCGTTCGGCCTCGTGCTGTTCGTGCGGCACTTCAAGGAGGCGATCCCGCTCCAGACCACGGCCATGAGCGAGGTCGCCACGGTTCTGGGCGGCTACGACAATGTCGAGCAGGCCATTCTCAATATCTACAACCGCACCAAGCCCGAGATCATCGGCATCTGCTCCACCGGCGTCACCGAGACCAAGGGCGACGACGTGGACGGTTACATCAAGATGGTGCGGGACAAGTATCCGCAGCTTGCCGACTTCCCGATGGTCTATGTGTCCACGCCGGATTTCAAGGACGCCTTCCAAGACGGCTGGGAAAAGACGGTCGCCAAGATCGTCGAGGTGCTGGTGAAGAAGCCGGAGCCGGATGCGCCCAAAAATCCGAAGCGCATCAACGTGCTGCCCGGATGCCACCTGCAGCCCGGCGATCTTGATGAGCTGCGCTGCATCCTGGAGGATTTCGGTCTTCAGCCCTCCTTCCTGCCGGACCTCGCCGGCTCGCTCGACGGCCACATCCCGGACGACTTCACGCCCACCACCATCGGTGGCATCGGTGTGGACGAGATCGCAACCATGGGCGAGGCGGCCTGGACCATCGCCATCGGCACGCAGATGAAGGCGGCGGCCGAGGCGATGCAGAAGAAGACGGGCACGCCCTATCGGCTGTTCGAGCGTCTCTGCGGGCTTGGGCCGAACGACGAATTCTTCATGTTCCTGAGCGAGATCTCGGGCCGCGAGGTGCCGCGCCGCTATCGCCGCCAGCGGGGCCAGCTGGTGGATGCTATGCTGGATGCGCATTTCCATCTCGGCGGCCGCAAGCTCGCCATGGGCGCCGAGCCGGATCTTCTGTTCGATGTCGCCTCCGCTCTGCACGAGATGGGCACCCACATCACCGCCGCCGTCACCACGACCCAATCGCCGGTGTTCGAGAAGCTGCCGTGCGACGAGGTGCTGCTGGGCGATCTCGAGGATCTGGAGACGCTGGCGAAGGAGCGCGGCTGCGACCTGCTGCTGACCCATTCCCACGGCCGCCAGGCGGCGGACCGGCTCAACATCCCCTTCTATCGCATCGGCATTCCCATGTTCGACCGCATCGGCTCCGGCCACAAGATGACGGTGGGCTATCGCGGCACGCGCGACCTCATGTTCACGCTGGCCAACATGTGCATCGCCGACCACGAGCAGAATCACGACGCGACGCCCGATACGTGGAAGAACCCGTGGGACGGCGATGGCCACGGCCATGGTGCGCCCCATGCAGCCACCCCCGCCGGCGCGCCCGATCTTGGACCCACACCCAGCACCGCCCACCACTGAAGTCCGCAAGGACCGAGACCGCGAGAGAGGCGAGCCTTCCATGAAAGTCGCATTCGCAACCCAGGATCTCAAAAGGGTCGATGCCCATTTCGGCTGGGCGAAGAACATCGCCATCTATGAAGTGGGCCCGGAAGGCCACCACTTCGTCGAGGCCATCGAGTTCGACGGCGACCTGAAGGAAGACGGCAACGAGGACAAGCTGGCGCCGAAGATCGATGCGATCAAGGACTGCGCTATCCTCTACGTGGCCGCCATCGGCGGCTCCGGTGCCGCCCGCGTGGTCGCCAACAACATTCACCCCATGAAGGTCAACCAGCCCGAGGAGATCACAGATCTCATCGGCAAGCTGGAGGTGGTTCTTCAGGGCAATCCGCCCCCGTGGCTGCGCAAGGTCATGTCGAAGGGCCAGGAGCGCAAGTTCGATTTCGACGAGTGAGGGATAGTCATGGCCGAAGCAGCGCAAGTCATCGAGCCGTCGCAGGCCGCTGACTCCCCGTTCATCAAGGAACTCATCAAGGTCTGGCGCGCCCAGGACACCCACGGCGCGTGGGAAGGCAAGGCCGATCTCGACCTGATCGAGCCCTATATTGTCGACAAGGAGGCGCGCCGTGCGCTCCCTCTCATCGGCGATCCCGATCCCGAGACCATCTGGCGGCTGGAGCTGTTCTTCAACGCGATCTGCCTGATGATCGAGAAGGAGACGCGGGTGATGATCTCGCCCATGCTCAAGATGAGCCACGAAGGCTTCGGCCGCATGGTGCTCATCGGCGGCCGGCTGATCGTCGTCAACAAACAGCTGCGCGACGTCCACCGCTTCGGCTTCGACAATCTCGGCAAGCTCGCCGAAGAGGGCACGAAGTTCGTCCAGCAGGGCGTGGACATGATCAACAAGTTCCCCGAAGTGGCGAAATACTGACCAGATCCAGGGTGTACCCATGAGCGACGTGGACGAACTCAAGGCCGAGATCAAGAAGCTGTCCGCCAAGGCGACGCAGTCCAAAATGGACCTCCACGACCTGTCCGAAGAACTCCCGATCAACTGGGAGCAGATCATGGTTGTCGCCAAGAAGGCGCACGACGCCTTCGCCGAACTTGAGAAGAAGCGCGCGGACTTGAAGGGACTCGAGGCCGCCTAGAGTACGCGCCGATCAGGTTGCATGGCAATCTGATCGGATCACGCGTTCTCTTTCTTTAATTTGGAGGGCGATTCACCGAGCGGATCGATTTGATCCGCGCGGATCGCGCTCTGGCATTTTTGAAAGGCGATTTTCAGATGTCTAACGAAACCAGGGATGGTCGAGCCTGGCAGCCGGACTACCTGCTCGACATCGACAAGGACAAGTGCATCGGCTGCGGCCGCTGCTACAAGGTCTGCGGCCGCGACGTGATGACCCTCAAGGGCATCAACGAGGATGGCGAGGTGGTCTCGCTCGATGACGACGAAGACGATGAGGTCGAGAAGAAGGTGATGGTCATGAACGATATCGGCGCCTGCATCGGTTGCGGTGCGTGCGCCCGTGTCTGCCCGGCCAATTGCCAGATCCACGGCCTGGAGAAGGCCGCCGCCTGAGGCGGATGCGCCGGAGTGCGGACCTTTTCGGCCCGCGCGTGCCCTTCAAGGAGTGCCGCCATGCGCGCCGAAGAGGTCTATGACTGGTTGATTGCCTCGTCGTCCTCTTCGGCTGCGGATGCGTTCGACGTCCACGTGGCCGCCTCCGTCATCGGCCTCGCCTTCGCCGAGGCGGAGGAGGAGGGCAGGGACAGGCTCGAGGCCGTGGGCCTCGACCGCGCGGCCTTCCTTGATCTCGCGGCCATCCTGTTTCCGGCCTCAGCCGCGGTGCTGGCCGCGCAGGTCGATCCGCGGGCGATCGAGGTGACGCCTGAAGAGCAGTCGGTGCGCGACATCCTCGGCATCTATTCTTCCGATGCCGGCCGGCTGCAGACGCACTTCATCGCGATGATCGCGCGGCGTTGCCAATCCCCCCACCACCTGTGGCAGGATCTGGGGCTGAGGAGCCGCGCCGAGCTGCGCGAGTTGATGACCCGCCGCTTCGCGCCCCTCGCCCGCAAGAACAGTCAGGACATGAAGTGGAAGAAGTTCCTTTACCGCATGGTCTGCGGATCGGAAGGCTTCACCCTGTGCGCAGCCCCGGTGTGCTCGGACTGCGATGAATTCCAAATCTGCTTCGGCGCCGAAGATGGCGAATCCCGCCTCGCCCGCAATGCCCGGGCAGCTGCCAACGCCAACGATCCGATCGCCCTTCCGGAGGCCGCGGAATAGGCGGTTCCAGACACCTCGCTGATACCAGGAAACGACAAGAGCCCCGGCATGCCGGGGCTCTTGTCGTCTTCACCTCATCCGGATCGCTATCGAGCGTCGGCCCCTCACTCGATGCCTTCGCTGCGTGCCCGCCACATCATGGCGATGCGGAAGCGCTCGTTGATCGCGGCCGGGCTCGCGAGGATCTCGGCCTCGGCCTTCTTGAACGCGGCTTCCACCGCTTCCGCCTCTTCCTTGGTGAGCGTCACCCGGCCGGCGATGTGGGTGGCCTCGGGGTGGACCTCCCAGATCTTGCGGCGGTTGGGATGCATCTTCACCTCGGTGAGGTCGAAGGCTTCGAGTTGGCCGTCGAACAGGATCGCGAGGCCGGAGACCTCGAGCTTGCGGCCGTCGGAAGTGGTCTTGATGAGCGTGGTCGCCATGTTGGTCTCCCGTTGGCTTTCGCCGAATTTCATCCGCGCGCGGCCTTGCCCTCAGCCTTCCGGCGATGCGAGCCAGCTGTAGCCGCCCTGATCCCAGAGCTGGGCCAGGACCTGGTCCGAACTCCAGCCCGGATACTGGGCCCGGACCGTTTCATAGTCGCCGCGGAACCGTTCCGCGTCCTCTCCGGAAATGTCCGCAACCATGCCGTCCGGCTTGAAGCGCAGGACGAAATGGGTCTGGTCGCCGGCGCCGTGCAGCGTGAATTCGTCGCCGTCGCCGAGGAGCGTGAGGTCGTCGGTCGCCATGGCGCTCTCCCGCTCAGGCTGCCGCCGCGATGGGCGTCTCGTCCTTCAGGCCCCATTCGGCCCAGGAGCCGTCGTAGAGCGCGACGTCCGTCTTGCCGATGAGGTAGAGGGCGAGCATGACCACGCAGGCGATGGTGCCGGAGGCGCAGGAGACGACGATCGGCTTGGAGAGGTCGACGCCGGCAGCGGCCAGGCGCGCCTTGATGGCGTCGGGCTGAACCAGCTCGCCGCTCTCCTCGACGATCAGGTCGCCCCAGGGCAGGTTGATGGCTCCGGGGATGTGACCCTTCTTCTTCACCGGGAAGACGTCGTCCTGGCTGCCAGCGAATTTCGCGGGACCGCGCGCATCGATTACCTGCTCTGTGCCTGACACGACATTGGCCAGCATCTGGTCGAGGGAGCGCACAAGCGCGGTATTGAGAACGGCGGTGAAGGTTTTCGGCTCGGGCCGTACCGGCGACATGTCGGACGGGAGCTTCTCCTTCACCCATTTGCCGTAGCCGCCGTCGAGCATGGCGACGTCCTGATAGCCGAAGGTGCGGAACATCCACCACACGCGCGCGGCCGCCGCCCCGCCGCACATGCGGTCGTAGACGATCACCTTGTCGCCGTCGCCGATGCCCAGCAGGCCCACCTTCTTGGCGAACTCCGCGGCCCGCGGCAGCATGTGGGGGAGGGGATTGGTCTTGTCTGCCACGGCGTCGATGTCGAAATGCACCGAGCCCGGCAGATGGCGCCCGCGATACTGGGTGCGCCCGTCCATGTTGGAGCTTTCATGCAGCCAGGTGCAGTCCAGAATCTTCACGTCCGGGGCCGACAGATGGTCCGCCAGCCATTGTGTGCTCACCAGCGGTCCGGGAAGAACGGTGGACATGACGCAAGGCTCTCCTGTGGCTGCGGGACGATGGGCAGGCGGTCGTCACTTCGGGGCGCATCCCGGGGCGCGGCGCCCCGGGACGCAGTCAGATGGCTCAGCGCACCTTGGGCAGGCTGTAGCCCGGACGCGGATGGGCGTCGTAATAGTCGGGGCGCTCGGGCCAGCCGCCCTCGGGATTGACGGTGAACTTGACGACCTTCACCGGGGCGCCGGGCGAGCAGGACACTTCCGCCAGCTTGATCTCGCGTGCGCCGGGGCCGACGGAGAAGTCGGCGACGGTCTTGCCATCGGCGGTCAGCGCGCGGGCGAAGCCGGGAGTGCCGACTTCAGACGCCTTCACGGCCGCATCGACGAAGCTCGGCACTTCCGAGCCGTCCTCGGAAGGCGTGCCGAAAGCCGGGGTGGCAAAGGTGAAGGCGGCGAGCTTGCCGCTCCGGTCCACGGCGTGGTCGGCGCTCACCGGGCGGGCGACGGAATAGAAGGTCAGGGTGCCGCCCGCGAGGGCTGCCTTGATGTCGTCGAGCGAGGACGACGCGAATTCGGACGCGACGAGCATTTCCAATCTCCGGGGCACAAACGGTCAAACGAACTGTCCCTCAAGGGGATCAAGTTTCGTGCCAGCCGCCGACGGGGTGGTGTGCGACGCCTTTCGCCCGCCGTGCAGGCGTCCCGAAACCTCTGTGCTGGCAGGGGTTCGCCGCCGACGCGGGAAAGGGGAGGCGGCGGAGACGACGCAGCCGGCGGGGAATGCCATGTCGGAAATCCGTCGCGCCACGCGGGAAATCCGACGCTGCCGAGGTGGGCGATCCCACAGGGTGGGGCGTGAAGAAGGCCGTGCCTGCTTCCTGAGAGCGGTCGGATGGCCCGCGCGCCTATATTTTCCGGGACTGTGCGCGAATCTTGCAAGGGCTCCAATCAGCAAGATTTGCGAGGACTGTTCCATGCTGGATACGGCGATCATCGGCGGCGGGCTCTGCGGGCTCGCGCTGGCGCGGCAGTTCAAGAAGCAGGACCGCAGCTTCACCCTGTTCGAGGCGCGCCCGAGGCTCGGCGGGCGCATCCTGTCGGCGGTGGCCTCCAGCAACGGTGCGGCGTTCGATCTCGGCCCCACCTGGTTCTGGCCCGACACCCAGCCCTTGATCGCCGCCTTTGTCGCGGAACTCGGCCTGGCGTCCTTTCCCCAGCACGATGAAGGCACCGTGCTGCACCTCACCGAGGCCGACAAGACCCCCCAGGGCTTCGCGCAGGAAGTTCACGGCGGTGCGCGCCGGGTGGCGGGCGGCATGGCGCGCCTGGTCTCGGTTCTGGCCGAGAGCGTCGGTGAGGATCAGTTTCGCCTCAACCATGTGCTCCACAGCGTGGAGGACAAGGGCGACCACGTGGTCCTGACATTCCGGGTGGACGACGCCTTCTTCATCGTCGAGGCGCGCCATGTGGTGGTGGCGCTGCCGCCGCGCCTCGTCGCCGAGACGGTGCGCTTCATTCCGGAACTCGACAGCGCGACCTTCGAGGCCATGGGCGCCGCGCCCACCTGGATGGCGCAGCAGGCCAAGGTGGTGATGGCCTATCCGTCCGCCTTCTGGCGGGTCGCCGGCCAGTCGGGCAACGCCTTCGTCACCCATGAGCAGGCGGTGGTCGGCGAGATCTTCGACGCCTGCGACGTGACTGGCGCCAAGGCGGCCCTCGGCGGCTTCCTGAGCTTTCCTCCCGATCTGCGCGAGGCCTTCGCCGATGGCCTGTCGCTGCTGATGGACAGCCAGATGATGCAGGTGTTCGGTTCGGCGGCCGAAGGCGGAGAGCAGCTTTATCAGGACTGGGCGGGCGAGGCCTTCACCTGTTCGGCCCGCGACAAGGCGGAGCCGCGGGGCGAGCACGTCGCCTTCTCCAATCCGCTCCTGCGGCGTCCCCTGTGGGACGGGCGGCTCCATCTCGGCAGCTCCGAGACGGCGACGCAGGGCGCCGGCTACCTCGAGGGCGCACTGGAGGCGGCGCGCCGCATCGACCGTGCCCTGTCGCGGGAGCGGGCGGAGGAGGCGGGCATCGCCATTCCCGAAGGCCTGCCGGTGAATGCCGCCAGTCTTGCGCGGTTCGCCAACTGGGTGGCCGGCCAGAACGATGTGGCGTTCGAGGCCTATCGCATCCGCCTCAACCGTGCGCTCGCCAGCCAGGATCGCGAGCAGCTCACCCAGCGGGCCATGCTGGGGGCGATCGAGGACATTTATGAGCGCGCGGCAGATCTCATCGAGACCCTGCCCTTCGACATGGCCGACGTGCCGGTGGAAAAAGGCCGCTCGGCCCTGATGAGCGACGTGCAGCTGCCGTTCCGCGACTTCATCCAGACGCTGCTGGACGACGTTGTCGCGTTCAACCGCACCTCTTGTGCGCTTTCCAACTTCCCCGGCGAGCATCACCTCTCGCGCGATTATGTGCAGACCATCCTGCGCGACGTCGCCGCCGCCTGGCGCGACTTCTGCCTCGCCGCCAACCGGCGCCTGCTGGCGAAGGCCGAGGCCGGCGCCCCCCTTCCCTCCGGTGCCGCCAGCGGCCCGGTCCTGACGCGTGCATCGTGAACGAGGATCAGATGGAACCGACCGTCATCGACAACGAGGCCCCACAGGATGCCCTCCCGGACGAGGCGGCCGCCGTCGCCTACGTCATCTGCTCCATGAGCGACATCCCCAGCCAGCGGGCGCGGGGCTTCGAGCTGATGCAGGTGGCGGAGGACGGCACCGAGCAGCCGTTCAAGATCGTGGTGGTGCGCTGGGGCCGGCAGGTGTTCGGCTATATCAACCGCTGCCCGCACGACCAGGTGCAGCTGGACTGGGAGCGTAACCAGTTCCTCGATCCCAACGGCATCCGCCTGATGTGCGGCAAGCACGGCGCCCTGTTCGAGCTTGGCACCGGCGTGTGCCTGGAAGGGCCGTGCAAGGGCAAGAGCCTCATCCCTGTTGCCCTCACCGTGCTCGACAACGACATCTGCGTGACCGGCGTGACGCTGGCCGAGGAGATCGATGACGACGACGAGGAGGAGATCACCTCCTGCTCGGACGAGGGCGGGGGCGTCTGAGGGCGCTGACGGTCGCAATAAAAATGGCCGGGCTTGCCCGGCCATTTTCTTGTGTCGCGACGTGCCGCTGAAGACCATCCTGCGCGCCACCCGGCCTCGCCGGGCGGTGCGGGGACGCGCTCGGGTCAGACCGGGCGGTTCTCGTTGCGGTTCTTCACCGGCTCCATGATGGAGACGCCCTTCTCATAGGTGATGATCTCGTAGTCCTCATGCCACGCCGCGGCGGCGTCGAGCACCACGTCGGTCTTGCCGCCGGTGTCCATCTTCTTGATGTCGTTCTTGTCGATGGAGAGGAGGTCGGTCATCTCCTTCCACACGGTGCTCTCGTCGCAGGGCAGCACGTAAAACGTCTTGCCGTTGTGCGTGACGCGGTACTTCGCCAAGAGGTCGATGTTGTTGCAGAACAGGAAATACTTGCCGTCGGGCGCCAGCGCGTCGCCGAGCACGTCGACCACGTCGGAGAGGAAGGCGAAGTTCTGCAGATAGCCGGCGAGCACCGGAATGGTGGGCTTGCCTTCCTCGGCGAAGGTCAGCACCTGCTCCATGGTGTATTCCGGTGGGCGCTTTTCGTCGGCGACCTGCTGCTGGAACTTCAGCGCAATGTCGCCACGGAAATCAAAGCGGCCCGGCTTGGTGGGCTGCTTGAGCACGGCATTCAGGAGTCGCCCCTCTTTATCCAGCCGGCCCAGGGGGGTGTTCTCGATCGCGGTCATCAAAAAGGTCTCCGGTTCAGCACACGACTGTTCAGACGGGTCTCGGGTTCAACACGGGCGCGACCGGCATGCGCGTCCCGGACAGGAGAATCCGGGGCCGGCGTGCCGCCCTTCGCCGAAGGTGTTCGGCGTGCCACCCGCGCAGGGGCAGGCGCTGCGCTTCATGCAAGCCCTTTGCCGCTTCGTCCTCCGTCCGCGCCGAAAGCGCGTCATCGCGACAATCAGCCCCCATGCGGACGTCGGCCGAGGGCATCCGGCGGGGCCCGCCAAGCCCGGAAGGGCGTGGAAACGCGGGGCTTGCGGGCCGATGGCCGGTCCCCGCGGCGGGCGGGCGCTTCGCGGGTTCTCCGCGCCCCATCTGGCCGGCAACAGCGGCTCGCGCGCTTGTCCGAAACCGGACACGCGTCGCAAAGGCAACAGCTTCGATCCTGAAAATCGAAAGAAATCAGTTCGTTGCTGTCTGGCATGAGGATTGCTGATGTCCTGCCAGACCAGTCTTTCAAGCGAAGGTCGAGCAATGATCAATTTGACCGACAGCGCACTTCATGCGGTCCGCGACGCGATCCATGATGCCGATCAGCCCGTCAGCGGCCTGCGCATCATGGTCGAGACCGGCGGCTGCGCCGGCTACCAGTACAAGATGGGCCTCGTCAGCGACGCCGAGCCCGACGACACCGTGGTCGAGCGCGAGGGCGTTCGCGTCTTCGTCGACAACAAGAGCCACGAGCTGCTCGCCGGCACCACCATCGATTTCGTGGTGGCCCTGGAGGGCTCCGGCTTCACCTTCGAGAACCCGAACGCCACCTCCAGCTGCTCCTGCGGCAAATCCTTCGGCTGACCGCCATCCGCGCGCCGTCCTCTGACGGGCGGCAGACCAGAGAACACAGAGAGGATATTGCGATGTTGGCCGAGACCGAAGCGTCCGCCCCGCTCAGCCGTGAAGCCCGCCGCGAGGCGATCATCCGCGAGGTGATCGAGGAGATCCGCCCCAACCTCATCCGCGACGGCGGCGACTGCGAGCTGGTGGAGATCGACGGAACCAAGGTCATGGTGAAGATGACCGGCGCCTGCGTGTTCTGCAAGCTGGCGAGCGAGACCATCGAGGGCATCCAGTCCAAGATCGTGGAGCGGCTTGGTGAACTGATCCGGCTGATCCCCGTCGCCGGTGCGCAGAACAAGCCGCTGGTGAGCCTGAAGGGCCCGGGCCCCGCATTGTCCGCCGCGCCGAAGCCCGGTGCGCCGAAGCCTGCCGCAGCGGCCCCGGCGGTTCCCGCCCCGGCGACGCCGGCTCCCATCCGCTGACGGCTGCCCACACAGCAAGACGCCGCAGCAGATCCGAGGGGTGAGTGCCGTGCGCCCGGTCTATCTCGACAACAACGCGACGACGCGCACCGACCCCGCCGTCGTCGCGGCGATGCTGCCGTTCTTCTCGGAGCATTTCGGCAACGCCTCGTCCACCCACGCCTTCGGCGAGCACGTGGGCGAGGCGCTGAAGAAGGCCCGCAAGCAATTGCAGGGCCTCCTCGGCGCTCAGTTCGACCACGAGATCATCTACACCTCGGGCGGAACGGAATCCGACAACGCTGCCATCCTCTCCGCGCTGGAGACCCAGGAGGGGCGGGACGAGATCGTCACCACCACGGTGGAGCACCCGGCGGTGCTCACCCTCGTCGCCCATCTGGAAAAGACGCGCGGCATCAAGGTCCACCTCATCGGCGTGGACGGCCAGGGCCGGCTCGACCTCGATGCCTTCGCCGCGGCGCTGTCGCCGAAGACGGCGCTGGTTTCCGTCATGTGGGCCAACAACGAGACGGGCACGCTGTTTCCGGTGGCCGACCTGGCGCGGCAGGCCCATGGGGTGGGAGCGCTGTTCCACACGGACGCGGTGCAGGCGGTGGGCAAGGTCGCCATCGATCTCAAGTCCACGGAGATCGACATGCTATCGCTCTCCGGACACAAGCTGCACGGCCCCAAGGGCATCGGCGCGCTCTATGTCCGCAAGGGCGTGAAGTTCCGTCCGCTGGTGCGCGGCGGCCATCAGGAGCGCGGGCGGCGCGGCGGCACGGAGAACGTGCCCGGCATCATCGGCCTTGGCGCTGCCGCCGAGCTCGCCCTCGCCCACATGGAGGAGGAGCGCACCCGCGTGAAGGCGCTGCGCGACCGGCTGGAGCAGGGCATCCTGCAGCAGGTCAGCCATACCCTCCTCAACGGCGACGGCGACAACCGCCTGCCCAACACCGCCAATGTGGCGTTCGAGTATCTCGACGGCGAGGCGGTGCTCCACAATCTCAACAAGGCCGGCGTCGCGGCCTCCACCGGCTCGGCCTGCACCTCCGGCTCGACCGAGCCTTCCCATGTTCTGCGGGCCATGAACCTGCCTGCAAGCGCGCTGCATGGTGCGCTCCGCCTGTCTCTCTCGCGCGAGAATACGAGCGAGGACGTGGACCGCGTGCTTGAGGTTCTGCCCGACATCGTGGCCCGCCTGCGTGCCATGTCGCCGGCCTGGACGGCGGCCACGGGCGGTGCCTCTGCCGTCGCCGATCATGTCTGACCGCGGCCATGCCGAGCGCCGACGCTCGGTGCCACTCACTTTCGTGCTCCGTGCGGTGCCCCGCGCCCGGCGCGCATCACCAGCGTCCCCGTTCGGGCTTCGGTCCTGCCGGGTCACAGCGGCGAGTAAAGCCCGATCAAGGAGCCAATAAATGAAAGTCATGATTCGCCGTTCCCCGGAAATCGGCCTGTCCATCTACGTCCCCAAGAAGGACCTGGAGGAGCCGATCGTCGAGTTCGAGCACGAGTCCCTGTGGGGTGGCTGGATCAAGATCGCCAACGGCTGGGTGCTCGACCTGCCCGAGATGGCCGAGGGCACCACCCTGCCCATCACCGTCAACGCAAAGAAGCGTGGCGAGGAGGAGTGAGCTGAGATGAACATTTCCGTCGCCAATATCGAGACGCTGAAGCTCGCCGACGCCGAAGCCGTCCTGAAGGACGTGGCGGCGGAGCTGCGCGCCGACAAGGTCGTGCCCTACCTCGGGCCCGGCCTTCTCGCCCTCGGGACGCCCCCCATCCCGGTGACGCCGGAAGATCTTTCGGTCTTCTTCGGCACCAAGGTGGCCCTGCCCAAGCGCGCCAAGGGCAATTGCTGGGCTGCGGCCCAGCACATCGAGAGCATGAAGCACCGCAACACCGTCTCCGCCCTCATGGCGGAAGCGTTTGGGCCTGAAGTGCCGCCGCTGCCGTTCCACACCTTCCTCGCGGGTCTGCCCCTCGCGCTGATCGTGGACACCTGGTACGACGGCTCGATGCGGGCAGCCCTCGCCGGCCGCTCGGACTGGGGCGAGGCGCAGGGCATCACCCGCGCCGGCATCGGCGAGGACCGCTGGTATCGTTTCTACGATCCGGCCGGCGCCGAGAGCGACCGCGCCACCGCCGAGGGCTGGAAGACCGTGCTCTACAAGCCGCACGGCAGCGCGACCCCGGCGAAAAACTGGCTGATCTCCGACGCGGACTATGTCGAGGTCCTCACCGAGATCGACATCCAGACCCCCATCCCGGACGTGGTGAAGAACCGCCGCACCGAGCGCAGCTTCCTGTTTCTCGGCTGTCGCTTCCACGACCAGATGCTGCGCACCTACGCACGGCAGATCGCCAAGCGGTCGCGCGCGCCGCACTTCGCCATCGTGGACGAGGCGACGCTCACCAAGAACGAGCTGCGCTTCCTGCTCGGCCACGCCATCACGCCCATCGCCATGCCGTTGCCGAAGGCGCTCGACGTCATCATGTCGGCCTGACGCGGACTGCGCCTGCGGGCGAGAGATCGAAGGGGAGCATGTCCGACGCCGGGCATGCTCCCCTTGCTTTTGCTGGGTCGGCTATCCGCGCGGCCTGCGGCGCAAGGCCCTTCCGGCCTCGCATTGATCTCGATCAAAAGCGCGGCGGACCATGCCACAATTCGACTGCGGAGCATGTAACTTTTCCAACATGTCCGTCGTGTCGGGGCTCGATGTTGACAAGCCGACAGCGTGTTTTTCGGTCTGTAATTCATTGAAATATCGACACGATTTCTCCGTCGCCGCGCTGGCACGGCTGTTGCTCCTCACAGGGCCAAGGATTTATCGGGATCCTGCTGCAAGCGAGGAGCAGATAGATGCACGCGTCGACACAGCAAGAAAACGCGGTTGGCATGAACGCCGTCGGAATGGACGAGAAGCTGGCCGAGGTCATGCAGGCCAAGGCCGAGCACCAGGGCTGCGGCACCTCGGGTGGTTCGGGCAAGGCGAGCTGCGGCTCGTCGGCCGGCCAGGGCGACCTGCCCACCGAGATCTGGGAGAAGGTGAAGAACCATCCCTGCTACAGTGAAGAAGCCCACCACCACTATGCGCGTATGCATGTTGCCGTTGCCCCGGCGTGCAACATCCAGTGCAACTACTGCAATCGCAAGTATGACTGCGCCAACGAGAGCCGCCCCGGTGTGGTCTCGGAGAAGCTGACGCCCGAGCAGGCCGCGAAGAAGGTGCTGGCGGTGGCCTCCACCATTCCGCAGATGACCGTGCTCGGCATCGCCGGCCCCGGCGACCCGCTCGCCAATCCGGAAAAGACCTTCAAGACCTTCGAGCTGATCGCCCGCACCGCGCCGGACATCAAGCTCTGCCTGTCCACCAACGGCCTCGCCCTGCCGGACCACGTGGACACCATCGCCGGCTTCAACGTGGACCACGTGACCATCACCATCAACATGGTGGACCCCGAGGTCGGCGCGAAGATCTATCCCTGGGTGTTCTGGAAGCACAAGCGCTACACCGGCTATGAGGCGGCCAAGCTCCTCACTGACCGGCAGATGCTCGGCCTCGAGATGCTCACCGAGCGCGGCATCCTGTGCAAGGTGAACTCGGTGATGATCCCGGGCATCAATGACAAGCACCTCGTGGAGGTGAACCGCGCCGTGAAGTCGCGTGGCGCGTTCCTGCACAACATCATGCCGCTCATCTCCTCCCCCGAGCACGGCACCGTGTTCGGCCTCAACGGCCAGCGTGGCCCCACCGCCCAGGAGCTCAAGGCGCTCCAGGACGAGTGCGAGGGCGAGATGAACATGATGCGCCACTGCCGCCAGTGCCGCGCCGACGCCGTGGGCCTCCTCGGCGAGGACCGCTCCGCCGAGTTCACCACCGACAAGATCATGGCCATGGAGGTCAATTACGACCTCGACAGCCGCAAGGCCTACCAGGCCCTCGTCGAGGAAGAGCGCGTCGCCAAGGTGGCGGCGAAGCAGGAGGAGCTGGAGGCTCTCGCCGGCGAGCAGAGCGACATCAAGCTGCTCACCGCCGTCGCCACCAAGGGCTCGGGCCTGATTAACGAGCACTTCGGCCACGCCAAGGAGTTCCAGGTGTGGGAACTCTCCACGGCGGGCGCCAAGTTCGTCGGCCATCGCCGCGTCGACCTGTACTGCCAGGGCGGCTATGGCGAGGAGGACAGCCTTGAGACCATCATCCGCGCCATCAACGACTGCCATGCGGTGTTCGTGGCGAAGATCGGCGGTTGCCCGAAGGCGGACCTCATCAAGGCCGGCATCGAGCCCGTCGACACCTTCGCGCACGAGTTCATCGAGAAGTCGGCGATCACCTGGTTCAAGGAATATCTGAACAAGGTGAAGACCGGCGAGGTCGTCCACACCGTCCGCGGCGACGCCGAGATCCGGCAGGGCGCGCTCATCAACGCGGCCTGACCTGCGAAGTAAAGGAGCATCGCCATGACCCTCAAAATCGTCGCGTCGCAGTGCACGAGCTGCTCGGCCTGTGAGCCGGAATGTCCCAACGTGGCCATTTCGGAGAAGAACGGGACGTTCGTGATCGATCCGAAGAAGTGCACCGAGTGCATCGGCCACTTCGACGTGCCGCAGTGCGCGGCGGTCTGCCCGGTGGACGATACGTGCGTGATCGACAACGCGTATCCCCGCTATCAGCCCACCGCCTGAGGAGCTGCGCGATGAACTTCACCATGACCCGCTCCGCCGCCCGCTTCATGCGCATGATGATCATGGCGGACGGCGGTCCCACCGCCGGCTTCCGCATGCATGTGACGCCCGGCGGATGCTCCGGTCTCAACGCCGACATCTCCGTGCTGCCCGAACCGCAGCCCGGCGATGTGGTGGTGGAAAAGGACGGGGTGAAGCTGTTCCTGCCGGCGGAAAGCCGCCTGCTGCTCGATGGCGTGACCATCGACTTCACCGACACGGCCGCCAAGACCGGGCTCGTCTTCAACGATCCCAAGGCGACCACCTGCTCCTCCCACGCCCACTGAGGCGGGGAAGGGCAGCGTCATCCGACGATCATCCGGGGCGGCCTTGCTGCCCCGGATCTTCCGGGCCGGATTTCCACCGGCATCAGGACGGAACGAAGACAGGGGATGGAGGGGATGGAGGGTTCCGCGCAGGTCTTTGGCGAGCCCGACGTCCTCACTCCAGAAGCGCTTCTTGCGAGCGCAGTAATGGGCGGAGGGTTGCCGGAAGACGCACAGTTTCACCTGTGGGAAGCCGGTCTCTCCTACCAGCAGGACGAGGTGGCCGAAGCGCATCTGCGCAAGGCGGAGGCCATCGCGCCCGGCCATGCGGCGGTGCTGATCGGCCTCTACCGTTTCTACTTCTACAAGGGCCGCCTCAGGGAATGCCTGGGGGTGGCGCGGGAATGCCTCGCCAAGGCGCAGCGGGAGACCAACCTCCCGGCCGACTGGCGGGAGGTGCGGGCGGAAGATGCGGAATTCTCCCGCTACGACCGCCTGATGCCGCGCTTCTTCCTGTTCACACTGAAGGGCTACGCCTACCTCAACATGCGCCTCGGCAATCTCGACGAGGGGCGCGCCGCGGTGATGAAGCTGCTCGAGCTCGATCCGTCCGACAAGATCGGCGCGAAGCTCTTGCTCGACGTGCTGAACAGAGCGGGGCAGGACGATGAAGACTGACGACGACATCGAGGATGCCAAGACCTGGCTCGGCGAAGACGTAGACTGCCGGAGCTGCGCCCATGCGGGCGACCTCCTGCCGGTGGGCAAGTGCCAGTTGCGGCGCGCCTGCGTGAACGACCGCTACGCCCGGCGCATCGACCGCTTCTTCAACTGGAACCCGGCGCTCGCCAATTCCTACGTGCGCCACGAACATTTCGAGGTCCGCGCCATCGCGGCGAAGCACGCCGACGTGTTCTTCCTGAAGCCGCTCCTCAACGATCCCGAGGAGACGGTACGCTGGAACGCCGCGCGCCGTCTGCCCAAGCGGCTCATTCTGCCTCTGCGCAACGATCCCCATCGCGAGGTGCGCATTCGCATCGTCTCGCTGCTGGAGGACGCGGAACTCGCGCCCATGTTGGCGGATGACGATTACTACGTGCGCCTCGTAGTGGCGCGGCGCATCGCGCCGCCGCTGCTCTCCCGCCTCGTGGACGATCCCGAGCCCGAGGTGCGCAAGGTGGTGGCCCAGCGGCTGCCGGCGGAATGGCTGATGTGCATGGCCGGCGACCGCAGCGCCGCCGTCCGCCTGGAAGTGGCGCAGCGCCTCGCCCCGGACCTCCTGCCGGCGCTTGCCGCCGATGCGGACTGGCGGGTGCGCTACGAGGTTGCCGGCCGGGTGGCGCCGTCCCAGCTCGCCCGGTTCCTGGAAGATGACGACGAGTTCGTGCGCGAGGTCGCCCGCTCCCGCATCGAGGCGGGCGGGCAGCTCTTGAGGGAGATGCCGCTATGAGCAACATCGTCCGTGACAGCGACGTGGTGGAGATTTCCGAGCCGCCTTACTTCAATTTCGGCGAGAAGGTGAAGGCGAAGCGGGTCATCCGCAACGACGGAACCTATGCCGGCAAGGAGATCGGCGAGATTCTCGCGAAGAAGGGCGAGATCGGCTACGTGGTTTCCATCGGTACCTTCCTGCAGCAGTTCTACATCTATGGCGTCGAGTTCACCGAGAGCGGCAACCGCGTCGGCATGAAGCGCAAGGAACTGGAAAGCGCCATTCCGCGCGAAGAACAGGATATCCCCCTGCCCCCCGCCCCCGGAGTTTGACGGCCATGATGCTCGAACCGCGCCTGCCCAAGTATGATTGGGGCATGAAGGTGAAGACCCTCATCGATCTCTACAATGACGGGTCCTATCCCGACATGCCGGAGGAGGGGCTGCTCGTCGGCGTCGGCACCGTCGGCGAGATCGTGCAGGTGGGCCAGCATACGGACACGAACACCCCCATCTACCTGATCGAGTTCAACGAGCGCCTGGTGGTGGGCTGCCTCGAAGAAGAGATCCAGCCGCTCTGATCCTCCGCCGCGCGGCGCCGGCCGCGCGCGCCACACAGCCGTGAGAGATAGGACGATGAGGCTGCCCGCTCATCCGAACGATCTCGACAGGAAGCGCATCGAGCGCGCCATAAGGGCGCGCAAGCGCTATCGCTATGTCACGCCGCGGGTCGTGGCCACCGAAGGTGGCTACCGGATCGAGAGCGCGTGCTGCTCGCGCAACATTGACCCCGAGGGCGGGGTCGTCGACATCGCCTTGATGATCTTCGATCCGGAGCAGGCCGCCTGGCAGCTGTTCCGCAAGAACCACGGCAAGCGCCTCTGGGAGCTCGACAGTATTCACGAGCGTCTGAAGGAATTGCTGGAGCTTCTGAACGACGACACCGAACGTCGATTTTGGCAGTGATCCAAACTGGCAATGATCCTGCATGGCATGGGACGGACCGCGACAAAGCCGCCGGTCGTGTCTCATTCCGGTACGGGAGAGTAAGGTTATGGCCCTGAGCGACAGCGACCTCGCCGAGATCGAGAAGGTGCTCACCGCCGAAGACTTGGCTGGCCCGGTCTTCGCCGAGCTGCGCAAGCGCTTTCCGGCCCTCTCCTGGACCCAGTGCGACGCCTCCGACGTCACCGAGGCGCCGTTCCGGACCTATCCCAAGTACGACGTCCATCTGCTCGATGCTGCGGATCACTGCGCCCATGTCACCTCTGATCCCGGCGCCGCCACCGGCGTGATCCTCGCACGGCGGAGCGCGTGATGAGCGACGCGGATTTCCTGGACGATTTCGACCTCGGGGAAGGCGAGGGCGGCGAGGCCACCACCATCCTCCTGTCGGATCCCGACATCACCGTCATCGAGCTGCAGGCCGTGGCCGAGGCCATGCAGGCGCCGCGCCTCTCCAGCGGTCCTCTGGCGGAGCAGTTCGAGGCGGAGTTCGCGGCCTATCTCGGCCGCAAATATGCCGTCGCGGTGCCGAGCGGCACTCTCGGCCTGCTCTATACGCTGAAGGCCTACGGCATCGGGTCGGGGGACGAGGTGATCGCCTCGCCCTATTCCTTCCGCGAGACGGTCCACGCCATCAGCCTGTCCGGCGCGCGCCCGGTGTTCGCAGATATCGACTATTGGGCGGGAACCCTAGTGCCGGCCAAGGCCGAGGCCAAGATCACCGACAAGACGAAAGCCATCGTCGCCGGCAACACCAACGGCCATCCGGCGCCCTGGACCGATTTCCAGGACCTGGCCCGCAGGCACAAGCTGGCGCTGATCGAGGATTCCACCGAGGCCATCGGCTCGCGCTACAAGGGCGCGCTGGTGGGGACGTTCGGCGACACGTCCGTGTTCGATTTCTCACAGCCCTTCCCCATCGTGTGCGGCGAGGGCGGCATGGTGGTGACGGACGACATCGACGTCGCCGTGGCGCTGCGGCGCTTCCGCTCCCACAAGCTGGAGGAGCGGTCCTCCGTCGTGGTCAGCATGAGCGCGCCCTTCCAAGGCGCCATGAGCGACATCACCGCCGCGCTGGGCCTCACCCAGCTGCACCGGCTCGAGGAGATCCTCGAGCAGCGGCGCACGGTGGAGCACCTCTACCAGAAGTACGTCCAGTCCTTCGAGGGCATCAAGGACCCTTTCATCGGGCCGGACGTGACGGAGGTGAACTGGTTCCTCTACGTGGTCCATCTCGGCACCCGTTTCTCCAAGTCGAGCCGCGATTCCATCGTCGAGGATCTGAAGGTGGAGAAAGTCGAATCCGCCGGCTACAGCACGCCGCTGCACGTGCAGCGGCACTATTTCGACCTCGGCTATCGCCGGGGCGACTTCCTCGTGACGGAGAAGGTGGCCGACCGCGCCGTGGCGCTGCCGTTCCACACCCACCTGAGCGAGGAGGAGATCGAGTTCATCGTGGCAACGATGAAGGATGCCTCGGTCAACGTAGGGGCGGGCGCCGCCATCTACTGAAGCGCAACAAGATCGCACCCCAAACACGAAGACGAAACGACAGGAGCAGTTGATGTCCACGGTTACGTTGAAGGTCCTCCCCATGGGCAAGACCATTGAAGTCGCGGAAGGCACGAACCTCCTCGAGGCGCTCATCACCGTCGAGCCGGGGCTCGCCGACCGTCAGAAGAGCGACAAGGATGGCAGCGCGTCCCACGTGTTCGTGCAGGAAGGCCGCAAGGGTCTCTCCAAGACCACCAAGGAGGAGAACGAGAGCCTCGACGCGATCGTCGGTGTCGGCTCCAAGTCCCGCCTCGCCAAGCACGTGACCGTGCTCGGCACCGAGAACGTGACCATCGAGCTGCTCGGCGAGTTCTCGGGCTTCTGAGTGCGGCGGCGCTCCCGCGGGAGCGCCCGGACCTTCGGCGGCGGGAAGGGCGGAGCCTTCCTGTCGCGACTAGAGACAAGGCTTCCGGTGGCACGCTGCCGGAAGTTCAACAAAAAGCGTGCCGGGTAATCAAGTCGTCGTGCGTGGCTGGCGTGGAACGTAGGTTTCGCTCCCGGCCCGCGCCAGTGAAGAACGTTGAGAGGAGAGATGAAATGAGCGACGAAGCAGTCATCGTTCACGCCCGCTTTGCGGCCAACGGAACCATCGCCGAGATCAGCGAGCGTCCCCAGGGTCTCAACCCGCAGGAATGGTTCGACTTCCTGTCCTACCGAGTTCCGCTCACCTATCAGGCTTTGGCCGGCGGTCGCGGCGTATTTCGCCTGACGCGGGCCGATGTGGACGCCTTCAAGGTCGAGGCGACCACCAAGGCGGCGTGAGACACGCCGGACGTATCGCGCGTTTGTGTTTGCGGAATACTTGAGGGCCGATCAGTTCATCCGGCCCGGTGTGTTTTCAATATCGTTCCATAATGCAGCAGAAGGGCCCGGATGCTCTCGCGTCCGGGCCCTTTTTTTGTGGGTTTGCCCGTCAGGCGGTGACGGCGACGCCCTTGTCGGCCAGGAGCTGGGTCAGCTCGCCGGCCTGGAACATCTCGCGGACGATGTCGCAGCCGCCGACAAACTCGCCCTTGATGTAGAGCTGGGGAATGGTCGGCCAGTTGGAATAGGCCTTGATGCCCTCGCGCACCATCGGGTCCTGCAGCACGTCGACGGCGCGATAGGGCACGCCGACGCCGGCGAGGACCTGCACGACAGCGGCCGAAAAGCCGCACTGGGGGGCGGCGGGAATGCCCTTCATGAACAGGACCACATCGCTGGAGGCGATAATGTCTTCGATACGTTCGGCAGTGGTGGCCATGACAATCTCCTGATCGAAACGTGCGGATGAAAACTGAAACTGAAATTGATCCGAGCCCGGCGCGGCGCGCTGCGGATGATTTCATTTGGGAATGAGCGTCTCCAGCTTCAAAGCGTGGAGCGTGCCGCCCATGTGCTCGCCGAGCGCGGCGTAGACCATCTGGTGCTGCTGCACCCGGCTCTTGCCCTTGAAGGCCTCCGAGGTGATGCGGGCGGCATAGTGGTCACCGTCGCCGGCGAGATCGATGATCACCACCTGGCTGTCTGGAAGGGCCTCCTTCACGAGGCGCTCGATTTCATCTGCGGCCATGGCCATCGCGCTGTCTCCTTCGATGTGCAACGCCGCCATGCAAGGCTGGCACCACTTGGGTGGCACCACTTGCGATCCCGGCCTGTGGGCAAGGACGCGGACCTCGCCTGTCGCAAAACTGACAGCGCCAGCGGCGGCGAGCCGAGCCCGCCCGCAAGGGAGGGTTGCAAGGCATGTCCGTTGCCCTCTTCCTGCAGGCGTTCCAAACGGCCTGTCTCTTGCTTACGCATTGTCGCCCCGGGAAAACGAGAACCGTTATGAGCGATTTGCTACAGCAGGGACGCGGTGCGGCGCGCAACGGCTTTGCGACCATACTCGGCACCAACGAGATTGCGTCCGCTGTCGCGGTCGAGCTGCATCGCAGCGGCTATGGCGTCGTGCTGTCGCATGATCCGGCCCCGCCCGTGATCCGGCGCAAGATGGCCTTCCATGACGCGCTCTATGAGGACGACGTGCGGGTGGATGGCGTGCGTGCCTGGCGGGCCGATACCGGGGTCGATGTCCGCAAGGGCCTCGCGCGCGGCGACGTGCTGGTGACTCCCCTCGGCCTGCTCGATCTCATTGTCCTCGGCCCCATCGAGCTTCTCGTCGATGCCCGCATGAACAAGTATCAGGTCACTCCGGACCTGCGCCGGCTGGCTCGCCTCACCATCGGCCTCGGGCCGGGCTTCGGCGGCGGCACCAATTGCGATCTCGCCATCGAGACGCGCCCGGGCAAGGAGGGGCAGGTGATCCAGCATGGCCCCACCGACGAGCCAGACCACATGCCCCGCGACCTCGGCGGCGTGACCAGCGAGCGCTTCGTGCATTCGAGCGTGCCCGGCCGCTGGCACACGGCGATCGAGATTGGCACGCGCGTCTACAAGGATTTCCACATCGGCTTCCTCGGCAGCGAGCCCATCCGCGCGCCCTTCGACGGCGTGGTGCGCGGCGTGGTGCGCGACGGCACCGAAGTTCCTGCCGGGGTGAAGCTGCTGGAGATCGATCCCCGCGGCCGCGGCGCCGACTGGACCGGGCTCGACGCCCGCGCCCTCGTCATCGCCAGGGCGGTCACGCGGGCGCTGACCTTCCGCGGCGCCCGGCTCACCGAAGCCACGCCGAACCCGCATCTGGTCAAGTAAAGCGGCGCCCTTCGCCCGCCCCACCGAAGGGTAGAAACGTGAGCGTCGATCTTTTCCCCAATACCGATGTCATCAATTTCGGCGAGGTGTCCGGACCGGTGAACGCCCTGCTACAGCAGGGCGTCATCGCCTATCGCAAGGACCGCCGGCGCGCCGACGAGCTGTTCCGCCAGGCACTCGCCACGGCACCGTCCGAGCTGCCGGTCTATTTCTGCCTCTACAAGATCCACACCTACCAGGGCAATCTCGACGAGGCGGAGGCCGCGGCGCGGGGCGGGCTCGTGGAGGCGGCGACCCAGGCGGGTTGGGACACGGACTGGCGCAAATGGGTGCCTTACGACCTTCTGCCTGACGGCCCGGGACGCTTCGCCCTCTACACGCTGAAGGCGCTCGCCTTCATCCACCTGCGGCAGAACCAGCCGGAGCTTGCGCTGGAAAAGCTCGCGGCGCTCAAGGTGCTTGATCCCACCGGTGCCGTGGGGTGGCCAGTTGTCGCGGCCCTTGCCGAGGGCCTGGATTGAACGTCCCGCCCATCGTTGGCATCGTGCTTGCTACGTATCGGGTACGATGAGGGGGCAGGAGGCATCGGTCACATGACTCAGCCTACGGACCAGGGTCTTGCCGCACCGACGACCATGATCGTCCATGGCGAGGTGCGCAATTTTGAAGAGTTCGCCGAGGATGATGCCGTTCTTCTGGAAGGCATCGTCGCGGCGCTGAGAACCGTCAACGATCCGGAAATTCCGGTGAACATCTATGACCTTGGCCTGATCTACCGGATCGAGGTCAAGGAAGATGGCGCCGTCGAGATCGACATGACGCTCACCGCGCCGGGCTGCCCGGTCGCCGGGCAGATGCTCGGCTGGGTGCAGGAAGCGGTGGTGATCGTGCCCGGCGTCAGCGACGTGAAGATGAAGCTGGTGTTCGATCCCCCATGGGACAAGTCGCGCATGAGCGACGAGGTCCAGCTCGAGCTCGGGCTGCTCTGAGCCCGCCGCCAAGCCAGGATCATGGCCGGCCTGCGCCGGCCATTTTCTTTCTTGTCCGTCTTCCGGTCCAGGCCCGCCGTCAGCGCAGGAATTCGGACGCAAACAGCGTCTGCTTCTCCGCACTGTCGAGACCGACCTTGAGCGGCCATTTGTTGGCGAGGAAGAAGTTCTTCACCGCCCGGCTGATGTCTGTGCCGGCGACATACCAGCGTTCCACGCCGTCGGGCGAGACGATGGCGGGGCCGTCGGTGCGATGCACCACATCGCCGTCGAGCCAGAGCTGCGTGTCGGAATAGAGGAAAATTCCGGCCTTCCGGGACATGTCGTCCCGGTTCTCTTCCGTCACCACGAACATCTCGGACATGAACGCCTCCGTCGCTACGCGCTGGGCGCTGCAAGAAGCGTGCGGTGTCAGTTCGGGCGTGTGGAAGCCGCCCCGAGGAGGGTGATGTTGTAGCCTTCCTCACGCAGCACCCGCTGCACCACCGGACGCTCCAGCATGCGCCGGTAATGGGCCGCCAGATGCGGCGGCAAAGCAATCCCGGATTTGTCCGCCCAGAACTCCACGTAGAACAGCAGAGGGTCGGCCACCGAAAACGTGTCGGCCACGTAGGGCCGGGCGGCGACCACCCCATCGAGAATGGAAAAGCCCTGGCGCACGATGTCGCGTCCCAGCTGCTCCACCTTCTTGCGGTCGTCCACGGCGGCCGCGAAGGTCGGCCCGGCGAACAGGCGGGCGAAGCCCTGGCCGTGAACGGTAGCCACCACATAGACCATGGTTTCGAGCGCCCGCGTCGCCGCCTCCGCATCCTCCGGCCAGAGCCGGCCGCGGCCGCGGGTCCGCCCCAGCCAGTAGGCGATGGAGACCATTTCCGTCAGCACGCTGCCGTCGGGCCGAACCAGCGCCGGAATGGTGGATTTCGGGTTGATCGCCATGTAGGCCGGCTTGAACTGCTCGCCGGCCGGCAGGTTCACGATGTGCGCCTCGAACACCTCCTCCAGCTCCTCCAGGATGATGTGGATGGCCGTGGAGCACGAGCCGGGGGTCATGTAGAGCTTCATTGCGGGCATGGGGCGTCCTCGGCGCTGCGTGCGGTGCGGCGGCATCTCGGCACGCTTCATGCAAATCTCGGGACATTTTCGCGCCGGCCGTGGGAATGCTGCCGCGGGCGGACATGGGGTGTTTCATTTGCGACAGGGGCCGGCGCCTCCGGGAGGGGCGGGCGGAGAAGTGATGTCTGCCGAACAAGCTGCCGAGCAACAGGACGCCGGGGCCGAGATCGAGGTCTTCGCCATCTGCGGGACGCACGAGCTGCCGCCCGGTGAGGCGAAGGCCTTCGATCTCTCGCGGTTGACGCCGGAAGGAGAGGCGCGGCCATTCCGCATCGTTGTGGTGCGCACCGGCGCGCGCGAGGTGGTGGGCTATGTGAACGCCTGCCCGCACAAGGGTGCATGGCTCAACATCGGCGGCGGCCAGTTCTTCAATTCCGAGCGCACCCATCTGCGCTGCGGCCGCCATGGTGCGCTGTTCGACATCGAGAGCGGCGCCTGCACGCAAGGCGACTGCGAGGGCGCGCACCTGGAACCGGTGGCGGTGGCCATCGTCGGCGCCGATGTGTGCCTGTGCGGGGTGCCGCTGGTGGAAGCCGACGTGCCGGGCTTTCCCTATGACGATTTCGACGAAACCATGGAAATCATGATTTCCCCCGACTGATCGGCAGGCATGATGGAGACGGCGCAGGTGTCGGGAGAGGCAAGATGAGTGCAGAGGCCGCCAGCGCGGTGCCGCCGGACATGTCCGGCGAATGCCGTTTCTATATCACCTACACCGGCGTGAAGATGCCGTTCCGGCTGGTGGAGCCGATCCCCGAGGCCCAGCTCACCCACCGCAACACCTTCATCCGGGCCTGGTTCGATGCGTCCGGCCAGCTCACCGGTTTCGACAAGATGGTCTATGGCGAGGTGGAGCTGGCGCATCGCTACAGCTATCACGGCAACGGCGCGCTGAAGCGCGCCGAGGTGCGGATGGTGGATGAGGACACGGTGGTGGTCGCCTTCGACGAGGCGGGATCGCCGATGCGGCCGGAATAGCCCGGCGCCGACAGGAGGGCAGGACGGATGACGGTGGCTCAGCTGGTCGAGGCGCTCGGCAGGATGCCGCCGGACGCCGTGGTGCTGATGGAGGCGGACGGCGGCCTTTCCCTGGTGTCGGCCCTCGACTTTGTCGCGGCGCAAGGCGCTGGCGCGCCGGCCGAGGTCATTCTCCTGCCCAACATGGACGAATAGGGGTCAGATCATGTCGGATGTCGCCGAGACCACAACCATGTTCGAGCGCCTGGGCGGTGCCGTCGTCATCGATCGGCTGGTGGAGGCCTTCTATGCGCGCATGGACACCTTGCCGGAGGCGGCGGGGATCCGCGCCATCCATGCCGACGACCTCGGCCAGACCAAGCAGGTGCTGAAGCGCTATCTCAGCGAGTGGACCGGCGGCCCCAAGCTCTATTCGCCCGAGAAGGGACATCCCCGGCTGCGGCAGCGGCACATGGGTTTTTCCATCGGCAATGCGGAGCGCGACGCGTGGCTGCTGTGCATGCGCGGCGCGCTGGAGGAAACGGTGGCGGATGCGGCTGCGCGCGAGGATATCTATGGCGCCATGGCGAAGCTCGCCGACTGGATGCGCAACACCGCCGGCAATCCGCACGACACCGTGGGCCACGCCGCGCGGCCCTGACTCTGACCCCCGGCGGCGGGGCTAAAGCGGTACGCCGAAGAAATCCTCGTCGGACCCGCCCCAGGCCTGGTGCAAAGCGAGGGCATTCTTCCACTTGGCCACCTCGTCGTCCGACGCGGCGCGGTGGGTGATCTTGCCCTCCGGCTTCTCGGCGAGGAGAAAGTCCTTCGCGTTGCGCAGGAAGCGGTTGAGCGCCTTGGTGTCGTTGGGACGGACGACGCAGCGGGGCGTTTCGTCGATGAGAATCGTCGTCGGGAGCATCGCCAATTCTCCTGTGCTGTGTGGGGGGAGAGCGGGCACGGATGCCCGCGCTCTTGACGATACGCATGGTCTTCACGCGAAGCGAACTTCACTTCGCGTGATATGCTCTAGAAGCCGTCCTCCTTGGAGCCCCACGGATGGGAGCCCGGCACGAAGCCCGCCTTGATGCCGGCCTTCGCGATGTCTTCCATGGTCTTGTAGAAGGTGCCCTCGTGCACCAGCGTGCCGGTCTTGGTGGTGACCGCCACGTATTTGGCGACACGGTCGGTCTCACACAGATATCCGCCGCCGGGATCATCGACGCTGCGGGCGTTGCCGTCCCAGTCGATGAAGAAACCTTCGCTCGTCGACATGCCTCACTCCAAAGGACGCGCTCCGGGAAAGGACTTTCCGGAGGCCGGGGCTCCAAACAGGTTTGGCGGGGCGATCGACTGCCCCCGCGCGTTGCGCGCAGCAAGGTTCTTGCCAAGACGCGTCTGCGGCGGCGCGCCGGCTGGGGTGTCGCGCATCGCACAGCTGCCGAATGGGGGCGTATGCTTCATGACACTGTCATTCGACCAGATGAAAGCAGCGACTTGAGGTGGGATGATGAGCGGTAATTATTGAAATTACTAGTCTTTGATCTAAGATATCGGCGTTGTTTTTCTGTCTGCCCCGGAGATACATTTCATGACTGAATTGACCCGCCGTATGGCGTCCCTCAGCGACGTCCAGGGCCTATGGGGGCTGCTGCGGCAGGCCGCCGCCGCGGTTCCCTTCAACGCCGAAGACGAAGCCGATCAGGAAACGCTCCTGTCCGAGCTCGTCGCCTGCTGCACCTCCGGCCTGTCGCCGGTGGTGGTGGACCATGAGAAGGGCATCGTGGGCGCGCTGCTCGCGCGGCGCGATACCTTCGAGTGGGGCTTCCGCAACAGCGAGGCCATCCATGTCACCTATGCCGCCGTCGCGCCGGCCGCCAAGGGCGATGAGGTGCTCCCCGCACTGCTCGGCGAATTGCAGGGCCGCAAGGTGCCGCTGCTCGCCAGCGTGAAGAGCGGCGAGCAGCTCGGTTTCGCGGCCGCGCTGGGTACCCTCGGCTTCACCCACGAGGTGAAGGCGCTCAATGGCTGGGGCGATCTCTATCAGTGGACCCCGCCGCCCTCCGTCCATAACTGACCACGGCGCCGTGGGCGCGTCCGCGCGCTCACGGCCTTTCGGGCCGGCGCCTCAGCGCGGCTCTTGCTCGTCCGGCCGCGCCTGGATCTCGGCGAGGGCGGAATCGACGACGGCGCGGCAGGCGAGAAGGCGGTCGTATTCCGCCTTGCTGAGGGTCACGGTCGGGCCCTTGTCGTCCGCCTCGGCGCCGAAGGCCGGCCGGGCGGCGAGCGCGGCCTCGAAGATGGTCTTCTCAAGCTGGTAGATGCGCTCGCTCGCCCGCTCAAGATAGGGCAGGGGATTGGCGCGGACGTTCTGCTCGTGCAGCGCGTCGAGGTTCAGGAGGTCGCGGAAGCGCTTTTCCGTGCGCCGCTTGCCCGCCCCGAAATCATGCTCGATCACGCTCATGTTCGATCACGCTCAAGTCCGACACTTCGTCGGCAAGATGAAACGTCCGGGCCGGCGGCGCGTCAAGGGCGACGCGCGCCGGCACACGGATTTGGAAGCCGCCGTTGGACTTCGGGCATCAGTCCAGGGGCGGGCCCATGTCGTCGCCACCGGACTTCTTCTTGCCCTTCTTCTCGGTCTTCGCGAGGGCATAGGCGCCGGCATTCTTCAGCTGCACCGGACCCTGCCCGATCACGTACTGGGAGATCCAGAACAGCGTGCGTTCCATGGCCTGATCGGCCGCGGCGGGGTCATAGGCGGAGCTCGCCTTGAAGGTGAACCCGCGGCTGGCGCCGGGATAGGAGAAGGCCGACACGTCCGGCCGGCGCGCGCGGAACTGGACCCTGTCCGCTTCCGGGATGGCCGGATCAGCTTCCGCGAAATGGATCAGCGTGGGGATGCGGCGCTTCTCGGACATTCCGTCGAGGATGTCCTCCTGCGCATGATAGCCGATGGCGCAGGCGAGGCCCTTCACCTTGTTGGCGGCGGTGTAGGCGAGAAAGCCGCCCCAGGCATAGCCGACGAGGGCCACCTTGCCGGCGTCCTTCACCGCATCGACGGTGGCCTGGATGGCCTCCAAAGACCAGTCGGTGCCGACCTCTTCGGTGAGGGCCTTGCCCTCGTCCGTCGCGGCGGCGTCGAGTTCGATGTCGGATTTCACCTTGTCGAACAAGGAGGGCGCAATGGCCACATAGCCGGCGGCGGCGAAGCCGTCGGCGATCTGCCGGATGTCCGACGTGACGCCGTAGACGTCCTGCAGAACCACCACGGCGCCCTTGGGTGCGCCTTCCGGATCAGCCCGGTAAGCGGAGAATTTCACGTTGCTTGCTGTGACTTCGACCATGGCATCCTCGATTTCCGAGCGGCTGAATAGGGGCAGGGCCGCTCGCTCTGCCAGTCTGAAACAGCTTCGACATGCAAATTGGGCGCCAGAAAACGGGAAATACGTGCGGCGCGGTGCGTTTTGTGCGTCTGCGTCAAGTAAATAATGCTTCGCAGCAGAAAACGACTTCGAAAACGCAAATCATTCGCGTCATCACGCGCGCATAATAAAAAGGCCGGCCCTGGAGAGGCCGGCCGTCCGATCGTCAGGCGGAATGCGGATCACGCGGAGGCGAGGCGTTCCCGCGCGACTTCGGCGATGGGGGGAACGTCATCGTGCGCCAGCGGGGCGAGCAGGGCCGGGGAGATCCGCTCGGCAACGACGAAACGCACCCGCATGTCGGGATCACCACGCAACGCGACAAGGCGTTCGGGATCGAGATGCTCGGCGACCACCACGCGAACCAGCGGATCGGGGTCATCGGCCATGCGGGCCAGGGGCACCTGCGGCAGGCGCGCGGCCACGATGCGCCGCACGTCCACCTCGGTGTCGTGCATCAGATAGACCAGCGCATCCGCCGGCGCGCGCCGGGCGGCCGCCATGCGCACGCTGTAGTCCACATCCGACATGAGGGCGACAAGATCGCTGCCCTCCAGACGGCTGGCGACGGCGATGCGCACCCGCGGCTCGGGGTCGAACCGCATGTCCCGGATGCGGGCAAGCGGAAGCCGCTCGGCGCAGACCATCCGCACGTCCGGCTCGGGATCGTCCTTCAGCGGGGTGATGAGGAATACGCTGGCATGTCGGGCAGCCAGCGCCCGCACCTCGAAATAGGGGTGGTCGAGATAGCGCGCGGCGAGCGCCGCGTTGTTGGCGAAGAAGCGATCGATGCGCTTGCGCCGCCGGTCGAGGACGCACGCCTTGCCGAGGTCGCAGCGCCCCTCGGCCTTGATGTCCTCGTGCGGACAATCCTGGCAGCGCAGCGGCCGGCCCTGCCAGTCCAGCGCCTCGACGGCGAACTCGGACGCGAGCCCGTCGGCTGCGAAACCTTGGGCGAACCCCGGCTCTCCGGCCGTTGATCCTGACGAAAATGCGGACATGAAATCGTCCTCCCAGCCCCTAATCTAGGGGCGAAGGCGATTTGATGCCAGATGGCGTATCGGAAGCCGTGCGCCGGCTTCCGATCGCTATTTCGTTACCTCTGGGGCCGAAAGCCTCAGCCGAACTTGAACAGCACGCCGTAGCCGCCGCGCGGATAGTTCCACTCGATGTCGCCCGAGGGCTCGCCGATGATGCGGCAGGTGCCGCACTCGACGCAGCCGTCGGCGGTGATCTCCACCTGGCCCTTGTCGTTCAGCTCGTAGCAGCGGGCCGGGCAGGTGGTGAGGAGAGTGCGCAGCGCTGCGGAGGGGGTGGTGTGGGGCCGCACCTTGATGTGGGCGCGCCCGGCATCCACGAGGTAGCGGTTCTGGAAAAGCTTGTCCTCGACGCGGAAGGCGGTTTCGGTGGCCATGAAAAATCTCCCGGAAATCGGCGACGGGCGAAGCCCGCCGCGCAAGGTGGGAAAACAGGATGCGCTGAGCTGAAAGCCCTTCAGCGCCAGGCGCGGGCGAGTTTGAAGGCGTCGCCGAAAAGGCCCGCCCACGACCGCGCGGAGGTGAAGGACTTGACCGTCATCTTCTCCTTCTCCTTCTTCGGCGTGCCGTCGACACGCACGAAGTTCTGCATGGCCTTGTTGACCAGCTGGGGATAGGTGAGGAAGAAGTTCTGCGACTGGATGTGCAGAAGCTGCGGCATGTCCTTGTACTTCTTGAGGTCTTTTATCACGAAGCTGTCGTCGAGCATCTTCTTGTAGAGCGAGAGGTTCGCCGCGGTCATGGGGTCCTTGCGGGACTTGACCTGGAAGATGGCCTCGCCCGCAATGCGGCCGGAGGTCATGGCGAGGTTCGAGCCCTCGCGATGGATGGCGTTGTTGAGCTGGGCGGCATCGCCCACCACCACCCAGCCCTCGCCATAGAGCTGCGGGATGGACTTGAACCCGCCCTCGGGGATGAGGTGGGCGGCGTATTCCTTCACCTCGGAGCCTTCCAGCAGCGGGGCGATGGAGGGGTGGCGCTTGAACTTCTCCAGCAGCGTGTACGGCGACTCGCCGCTCTTCTGGAAGTCCGACACCAGGCAGCCGATGCCCACCGACACGCATTCGCGGTTGGTGTAGAGGAAGCCCATGCCGGTCATGCCTTCCGAGATGGTCCCGGCGGCCTCGATCACGGCGCCCTCGTTGCCCTTCACGTTGAAGCGCTGCTCGATGACTTCCTGCGGCAGGAAGTGCATCTCCTTCACCGCCAGCGCGACCTCGGTGGGCTTGGGGATCTTGCGCAGGCCGGCGCGGGCGCCGAGCAGCCCGGTGACGCCTTCCGCCAGCACCACCACGTCCGCATGGATCTGGCCGCCGCCGCGATCGGTCTTCACGCCGATCACCTTGCCGTAGGCGTCCTGCACCAGCTCGGTCACCGTGGTCTCGCACACCACCAGGGCGCCGGCCTCGCGCACCTTGGAGGAGAACCACTTGTCGAACTGCGCGCGGATGATGGTGTAGCGGTTCGGCTTCTCCTCGTTGAAGTCGTCGGACCGGTAGTGCAGGCCGGTGTGGGAATTCTCGCCCATCATCCAGAAGCGCTGCTCGATGAGGTGACGCTCCAGCGGCGCGTCCTCACGGAAGTCCGGGATGATCTTTTCCATCATCTCGGCGTAGAGGATGGCGCCCTGCACGTTCTTGGAGCCGGAATATTCGCCGCGCTCCAGCTGCAGCACCTTCAGGCCGCGGGAGGCCATGGTGTAGGCGGCGGCATTGCCGGCCATGCCGGCGCCGACGACAATCGCATCGAACTTCTCGTCGATCATCGGATGTTCCTTTCGCTGGCTTTCAGCTGGCGAGCTTGTCGCTGGAGTGGGCCGACAGGCGCTTGGCGAAGGCTTCCGTCAGGGCCGGGAGGAGGCGGATGGCGTCGGTGACGATGCCCACGTGGGCAAAGTCGAAGATCGGCGCGTTCTTGTCGGTGTTGATGGCGACGATCAGGTCCGCGCCCTCGACGCCCACCCGGTGCTGGATGGCGCCCGAGATGCCGGCGGCGATGTAGAGGCGGGGACGGATGGTCTTGCCGGTCTGGCCGATCTGCCGGTCGGACGTGACCCAGCCCTTCTGCACCAGCGGCCGCGAGCAGCCATATTCCGCGCCCATGGCCATGGCGAGGTTGCGCACCAGCTGGAAGTTCTCCGGCGAGCCGAGGCCCATGCCGCCGGCCACCACCACGTCCGCATAGGCGAGGTTCGCCTTGTTGGAATCGCGGTCGGGGATGAAGTTGAGGATCTTGGTGACGATGTCGGCTTCCACCACGCCGAGCTTGTGCTCGATGACCCGGCCGATGGGCTTCTCCACCCGGATCGGCATGGGCATCACGCGCGGGCGCACCGTCGCCATCTGCGGGCGATAGTTCAGCGTGTAGATGGTGCAGAGCAGGGAGCCGCCGAAGGTGGGGCGCGTGGCGGCGAGCGAGCCGTCGGCGTCCACGTCCAGCTCGGTGGAATCGGCGGTGAGGCCGGTGAGCAGGGTGGTCGCCACCGCGCCGGCGAGGTCGCGGCCGAGCGTGGTCGCGCCCAGCAGCAGGATCTCCGGCTTGTAGGTGTTCACGAGGTCGGTCATCGCGGCCGTGTAGGCCTCGTTGCGATAATCGGTGAGCACCGGATCGGCCACCACATAGGCGAGGTCGGCGCCGTAGCAGAAGGATTCGGCCACCGCACCGCGGACGGTCTCACCTTCGGCGCCGACCACCACGGCCGCCAGCTCGACGCCCAGCTTGTCGGCGAGCTTGCGGCCCGCGCCCATGAGTTCCCAGGACACGGGATGGACCTGGCCACGCTCCTGCTCGATGAACACCCAGACGTGCTTGTACGCCTTGAAGTGTTCCGGCAGCTCTTTCTTGGTGGACGCGCGTCCACCGGCGGCGGGGGCTGGGGGTGTCTTGGGCTCGCTCATGATGGTCGGCTCATTGATCTTGGAGCAACGAAGGGCGCGCGGGCTCTGCGGCGGAGGCCGTCAGAAGCCGCGCGCCAGCGTGGTCAGGTCGGCTTCAAGGCTGGGCTGGCGCGAGAAGATCTCGGCGATCAGCGCCTCGGAGATGTTGCCGCCCTCGCCGGCCTCGATGAACTTGGCCTTCTCGGAGCGCGCGCTCGGCGCGAACACGCGCTTGACGATGGTGGGCGAGCCCTTCAGGCCGCACATGTTGAGGTCGGTGACGCCGGCGTCCTTGGCGTTCCACTTCACGATCTCCGCGCGGGCCGCGCGCAGGGCGTCCACCATGGTGCCGCGGCGGATTTCGTTGGTGGCTTCCAGCATGGCGACGAGGCAGGGGAGCTTGGACTTCAGCACCTGCGTGCCACCCTCGGCGCGCCGCTCCAGCGTGATGGTGCGCTCGGCGGGATCGAACTCGGCGATCTTCGCCACATAGGTGACCTGCATCAGGCCGAGGCGCTTGGCGATGCCGGGGCCGACCTGGGCGGTGTCGCCGTCGATGGTCTGCTTGCCGGTGAACACGAGGTCCGGCGCGCCCCAGGTCTGGCCGACCTTGGTGATGGCGGTGGCCAGCGCAAAGCTGGTGGCGAGGGTGTCCGAGCCGGCGAAGAAGCGATCGGTCAGCAGCACCGCGCGATCGGCGCCGAAGGTCAGCGCCTTGCGCAGGGAATCTTCCGCGGAGGGCGGGCCCATGGTGAGCACCGTGACCTCGCCGCCGAACTTGTCGCGCAGGCGAAGCGCTTCTTCCAGCGCGAACAGGTCATAAGGGTTGATGATCGTCGGCACGCCCTGCCGCATGATCGTGTTGGTGACGGGATGGACGCGGATCTGCGCCGAATCCGGAACCTGTTTGATGCAGACGACGATGTGCATGAATTCGCTCCGAGCCAAACCCAACGGCTCCTGAGCGATGACTGGCAAACGGCGTGCCAAGCCGGCGTCACATGTGAATCGCTCGCATTTTCAGCGATTTATCATGTCGATCGACCGATTGTCGGGTCTCGACGACAGACGAATACTAAGGAAAGGTCCATGCCCGTGTCGGGAAGGTGACAGATGGAGGCCGGGTGGTGTCGCGTGCGCCATGTTGCCTTGCGCGCATCTCCGACGCGTCGTGAATGCGACGTGGCGCGTCATGCTGTGATGTGTCGGAGAGCGGACGGTGGGCCGAGGGCGAGGTGGGGGCAACGAGGCCGCTGCGCTCGACCGAAGACTTTGAAGTATTGGGGGCGGTCGCTGGATGGTTCTCGCAAAAGGTCCCCCGCCTTGCGGCGAGGGACCGGAACCTAAAATAGTCTTCAGCGTACGGTGTGTGAAAAGGCGTATTCGCAAAGGTCACGCCCTGCCCCGTTCAAATAGGCGCGGCGAGCCGCGGGGACGGACGTCGGGGGAACGGGCCGGCGGGGGCCGGCCCGTCGATCCTGGT
>NZ_JBQUYZ010000012.1:0-1238 GCF_056314105.1 Xanthobacter sp. DMC12
GCGAAGAAGTGCAGGCCCACCACATCCTGCGGCCGGGAGGTCGCGGCGGCGATGGCGTCGAGGTCGAGATAGGAGGTGTTGGTGGCCAGCACCGCGCCGGGCTTCGCCACCCCGTCGAGGCGGCGGAAGATGTCGGTCTTCACGGCCAGATCCTCGAACGCGGCTTCGACGATGAGATCGGCCTGCGCCAGCGCGGCATAGTCGGACGCGGGCGCGAGGCGGGAGAGCCGCTCGGCCTTCTGTGCCTCGGTGATGCGACCGCTCTTCACCTGCCGAGCATAGAGGCCATCGATGCGTGCGCCACCGGCCGCAGCGGCCTCGTCATCGCGCTCCACCAGCGTAACCGGATATCCGGCATCCAGCAGCGCGACCGCAATGCCCGCGCCCATGGTGCCGGCGCCGATGACGGCGGCCGACGAGACGGAGCGCGCCCTCGCCCCCTCAAGCCCCGGCACCTTCACCGCCTCGCGCTCGGCGAGGAAGAGGTGGCGCAGGGCTTTCGCTTCCGCACTCTCGCGCAGGGCGAGAAAGGCCGCGCGCTCGGTGGCGAGGCCGGCGGCGAAGTCGCCCTCCCGCGATGCCTTGATGACGCGGATCGCCTCGGCGATGGCCGGGACGCCCTTGGCGCCCTTGAGGGCCTTGGCCGCAGCCGCGGCATCCTCGGCCGGATCACCTGCCGGCACCGGCATCTCCGATAGCCGGCGTTTCGCCACCGACGGAGCGCGGGCGATGGCCTCAGTGAGGAGGTCGCCTTCCACCACGGCATCGATGAGGCCCAGGGCCAGCGCCTCGCCGGCCTTCAGCACCCGCCCTTCGCAGACGAGGCCGATGGCCTGCGCCACCCCCACCAGCCGCACCAACCGCTGGGTGCCGCCCGCACCGGGGATGATGCCGAGCCGCGTCTCGGTCAGCCCCACCAGCGCCTTCGCCGACCCGAGCCTGAGGTCGCACGCCAGCGCGATCTCGCATCCCCCGCCCAGCGCCGCGCCATCCAGCGCCGCGACCACGGGCTTGGTTGAGGCATCGATCGCCCCCACCACCTCGGGCAAGAAGGGTTCATCGGGCGGCAGCGCCATCTCCTTGAGGTCCGCCCCGGCGATGAACCGCCCCGCCCCACCGCTCAGCACGAGCGCCGACACCGACGCATCCGCCTCCAGCTCCCGCACCGCATCCAGCAGCCCCTGCCGCACGCCACGAGACAGCGCATTCACCGGCGCGTGGTCGATGTGAACCACCGC
>NZ_JBQUYZ010000013.1:0-1074 GCF_056314105.1 Xanthobacter sp. DMC12
ATGTTCGAGCTTCTCGGCATTCCCCCCCAGGCCCTGTTCGGGCAATTGCTGCTGGGCCTGATTAACGGCGCGTTCTACGCCATGCTGAGCCTCGGGCTCGCGGTGATCTTCGGCCTTTTGAACGTCATCAACTTCACCCACGGCGCGCAGTACATGATGGGCGCGTTCGGGGCGTGGATGCTGCTGAACTATGCCGGCATCCCCTTCTGGGGGGCGCTGGTGCTCTCGCCGATCATCGTCGCGATCATCGGCATGGTCATCGAGAGGACGCTGCTCAAACGGCTATACCATCTCGATCATCTCTACGGCCTGCTGCTCACCTTCGGCCTCGCCCTCATCCTCGAGGGCCTGTTCCGGCGTCAGTACGGCTCCTCGGGCCTGCCCTATAACAATCCCCTGCCGGGCGGCACCAACCTCGGCTTCATGTTCCTGCCCAACTACCGCGCCTTCGTGGTGGTGGCGTCCCTCGTGGTGTGCCTTGCCACCTGGTTCGTGATCGAACGCACCAAGCTCGGCTCCTACCTGCGCGCCGCCACCGAGCGGCCGGACCTGGTGCAGGCCTTCGGCATCGACGTGCCGCGCATGATCACGCTCACCTACGGCTTCGGCGTCGGCCTCGCCGCGCTCGCCGGCGTGCTCGCCGCCCCGGCCTACCAGGTGAGCCCCACCATGGGCTCCAATCTCATCATCGTGGTGTTCGCGGTGGTGGTGATCGGCGGCATGGGCTCGATCATGGGCGCCATCGTCACGGGCTTCGGCCTCGGTGTCATCGAGGGCCTGACCAAGGTCTTCTATCCCGAGGCCTCGTCCACCGTGATCTTCGTCATCATGGCCATCGTGCTCATGGTGAAGCCCGCCGGCCTGTTCGGCACGGCCAAGTGAGGGCTGCTACATGAGCTCCGCGACCCATCCCGCTTCCGCCCCGGCCACCTCCGGCGCCAGCTCGAACGCCATGCTCCTGTTCGGCATCGCCGCCGTGGCGGTGCTGCTGGTGGCGCCGTTCGGCGTCTATCCCGTGTTCCTGATGAAGGTGATGTGCTTCGCGCTGTTCGCGTGCGCCTTCAACCTGCTGCT
>NZ_JBQUYZ010000014.1:0-904 GCF_056314105.1 Xanthobacter sp. DMC12
TCAGCCGGCGGCGAGTTCGGCGGCGGTCTTGCCGATCTGGCTCTCGTCGACGGTCTTCATGATGCCGTGCTCCATGAGCAGGTCTTCGAGCTCGTCCATGGTGATCGGGGTCGGGATGATGCCGTTGCCCGAGTTGCCGTGCACCTTGGTCGCAAGGTTCCGGTAGTGCTGGGCCTGCGCGGAATCGGGCGCATACTCGATCACCGTCATGCGGCGCAGTTCGGCGTGCTGCACGATGTTGTCGCGCGGCACGAAGTAGATCAGCTGGGTGCCGAGCTTCTTCGCCAGCGACTCCGCCAGCTCGTACTCCTTGTCGGTCTGGCGCTCGTTGCACACCAGGCCGCCCAGGCGCACGCCGCCGGAGTTGGCATACTTCAGGATGCCCTTGGAGATGTTGTTGGCCGCATACATGGCCATCATCTCGCCGGACATGACGATGTAGATTTCCTGAGCCTTGTTCTCGCGGATGGGCATGGCGAAGCCGCCGCACACCACGTCGCCGAGCACGTCGTAGGACACGTAGTCGATGTCCTCGTAGGCGCCGTTCTCCTCAAGGAAGTTGATCGAGGTGATCACGCCACGGCCGGCGCAGCCGACGCCCGGCTCCGGGCCACCCGACTCCACGCAGCGGATGTCGTTGTAGCCGACCTTCATCACGTCCTCGAGCTCGAGGTCTTCCACCGAACCCGCGTTGGCGGCCAGCGAAAGGATGGTGTCCTGCGCCTTGGCGTGCAGGATCAGGCGGGTCGAGTCCGCCTTCGGGTCGCAGCCCACGATGAGGATGCGCTGACCAAGCTCGGTCAGGGCCGCAAGCGTGTTCTGGGACGTGGTGGACTTGCCGATGCCACCCTTGCCGTAAAACGCGATCTGTCGCAGCGAAGCCATCTTGCTCTCCTTCGAACCT
>NZ_JBQUYZ010000015.1:0-855 GCF_056314105.1 Xanthobacter sp. DMC12
ACCGGCATCGCCTTCGGGTGAATGCTGGCGACCGGCTCGCTCGGCTCGGTGGTGAGGAAGCCGAACAGGTCCGCGGTCTCGACACCCGTCTTCATCTTGCGGACGCAGGTCCATCCCGGCGTCCAGATCCCGGCGAACACGGCCAGCGGGCGCGCTTCCGAGAAGGCGAACCACACGTCCCCGCCGGCGGCCTTGTTGAATTCGCTGAAGCTCGTGAACGGCACGAGGCAGCGGTTCTCCGGCCCGAGCCATCGCTGCCAGTGCTTGCTCGCCGTGTTGCGGATGTTGGTCGGACCGCTGTCCGGCTCCAGGCGCAGCAGCTCCTTGAAATCGATCGCTTGGCCCTTGGCCTCCAGTTTCGCCGCCCGCATCTTCGCCGCTTCCATGAGCGCCAGCTGCGACTACGGCATGCCCCATCGCGCCATGGCAATCTCGCGCACACCGTCGGCGCCCCTCCGCACGATGGGGGCCTCATAGTCCGGGAAAATGCCGGGCTGCGGCGGCAGGTTGCCCGCGAGGTTTCGCGTCGCGCGCACCAGGTCGATGATCGCCTGGACGTTCGACGTGTGGCTGTAGAGGTTGCACATGGGCCAAAGCTACGGCACAGCGCCGGGCGTGCAAGCTATTAGGATCGACGAGGCGGGTCAGCCCTCAGGTGGTGCCCCAGCCCAAGCCTTGATTTGGTCGTCCAGCCTGGTCCACGACAGCTTGTCGTGGATGAACCAGTTCTCCGATGGCGGGCAGACGTTGGGGTCGTCCAAAGATCCTGCTGTGATCCAGATGGTTCCGGGGTCCGAATCGAATGTGAAAGTCAATGGGCTGCCACAGGTGCCGCAATGCGTGCGTACCGCTTGC